>NZ_QEXL01000004.1:0-173171 GCF_003311635.1 Novacetimonas cocois
CGGTGAACGGGGATATACGGTCACCAATCACCACCGTCAATCAAAAAATGAAAAAAATCGACGGGTTTGTTATTGCCATTCCAGAACAAAATGCCGTTTCAAAACAGTATTCTGGCGGTTCTACGCCGTTTTCTGGCGATCCATCAGCATGTCGGTCACGGCGTTCTTGAACGGCGAAAGCATGTCGGCCACCCGCAATCCGGCGCGACGCAGTTCGCGGAAAGGCATTTCATCGCGCGTGTAAAGCGTCGCGATTCCATTGGTCGCGGCGAAAAGGGGCGCCGTGGCGAGGCGATGGCGCCGTTCAAACCGCCGCAGGACCGACAGGCTGCCGATCGGTGTTCCCTTTTCCATGGCGACGGCAACTTCCTGCGCCAGCGTTTCCTGCCCCTTCAGGCCAAGGTTGAACCCATGAGCGGTAATCGGGTGCATGCCCACGGCCGCGTCCCCCACCAGCGCAAAGCCGGGCGTTGCGAAACGATGGGCATAGACCCCCCGCAGGGGATAGACATGCCGCGTGCTGACCAGGCGCATGCGCCCGAGGCGATTTCCCACCCGCTGCATGATCTGGGCGTTGAACGCGTCACGCTCCATATGCCGCAGCGCCTCGATCCGGTCGGATGGCAGCGTCAGGACAACGGACGATGCCCCCCCGTTGACCGGCAGAAGGGCGATGGTCTGCCCTTCGTCGAACCACTGCGTGGCGACGTGGTGGTGGGGGGATTCGTGCGCCATGCGGCAGACGAGCATGGAACGGCGGAAATCATGCACGACCGCGCCGATACGCTGCAGCCGGCGGACCTGCGAAAACCGGCCGTCCGCCGCGACAACCAGGCGGGAGTTTTCCTCCCCCCCGTCATGAACGACGGTCATTTCCTCCCGCCCGTTGCGCACATATCGCGTGGCGGTTCCGGCACGGATCGTAATGCCCGGCCGTTCGGATGCCTGCGCATACAGGGCGCGGCGGATCAGGTGGTTGGATACCAGATAGCCAAGGGCATCCACCCCGCGCCCGCGTGTATCAAACGTCAGGGGATGGTTATGTCGGCCGGTTTCCACCCGTGCCTCACGCAGGGGGGAAATCGCGACATCCGGAATGTGCGCCCACGCCCCGATTTTCCTGAGCACGCCCACGGAATGATGGGTCAGCGCGATTTCACGGCCATCGAACGGGGCCTCGGCCAGGGTGGAGGCAGGCGCGCGTTCCATGACCGTGACCGACAGGCCCAGCGCCTCCAGTGAAAGGGCGGTGGCAAGACCGACCGGGCCGCCACCGATAATCGTCACGTCGCTTTGCACGTCCTGATACTCCTGCACCTGCATGGTCCTGCAATGACACGCATGGCCCTGGATGCTGCTTTACTGAAAATCCGGTCCCGGGGTTCGCCCAGGGCAGGATCAGATAATGTTTTACGCGGACCTAGTCCGCGGATTTTTCATCCGCCGCGAAATGAACGGGTACGCCATCCCATTGCGCGACATAGCCATCGACCGGCCGCCTGCGGGGGGATTTCGCATCGGGCGACGGCGTTCCAACGAACAGGAACCCCGCCAGCCGGTGCGGAGAGGGAAAGCCCAGCTGTGCCGCAAGTTGCGGGTCATATGTGACATCGCCACTGACCCACACGCCGCCGAATCCCGTGAAATGCAGTGCATTGAGGACATTCATCGCGGCGGCAGCCACGGCCATTTCCTGCTCGATCAGGGGGATCTTGTGATCGGGACGCAGGTGCATGCCCAGCGCGATGGTCAGCGGCATGGTCGAAAACCGGCCGCGCCGCTTCTCGATCTTGGCTTCGGCCACATCGGGATCCAGACGTTTCATGCTGGCGACAATCAGTTCGGCGGCCTTCGCCCGCGCGTCATCGCGGATCACGACATAACGCCATGGGCGCAGGCGTCCGTGATCGGGCGCGCACATCGCGGCGGACAGGATACGCTCCAGCTGCGCGGGGTCCGGCGCGGGCTGGGTCAGCGCGTCCGTGGAAAAGCGTGACAGCAATAGATCAAGTGACGTCATAACATACGTTCCTCTGGCAACGGGCCGCGTGGCACGGGACGTGACAGGCAGGACCCGGCAGGCACAGCAACAGCCCACACAGGGGCAGCCCGCGCGCGATGGCGACCCGCGCCGGCATGCCGCAGCGACATTTCCCTGGCGCGACGGCTGTCCCGCACGCGTGATCCATTGAGGGCGGCAGCGCCCTGCCCCACGCATCCGGCCGTGCCCGTGCGATACGCACCGCACCATGCCGCAGAAGCCACCCGAAGCCAAGGGAGCGGCACAAGACGCCCCGCCACATGCGCACGCGAACGCCCCACGTCCCCCGAAACACCCCGGAACAGCAGGCAGGAACGCTATGGATTCCGTTACCTGCCTTCTGTAGAAGAAAGAACCATGAATACATCCCGCACCGCCACGATTCATCGCGCCACCAGCGAAACCGACATCACCGTCACCATTGACCTGGATGGCAGCGGAAAGACCGAAATCGATACCGGCATCGGCTTCTTCGACCACATGCTCACGGCACTCGGCCGCCACAGCATGTGCGACCTGACGGTGCGGGCGAAGGGCGACCTGCATATCGACTATCACCACACGGTCGAAGATACCGGCATCGCGCTGGGCAAGGCCTTTGCCCAGGCGATTGGCGACAAGCGCGGCATCCGCCGGTACGGCAGCGCCGTGGTGCCGCTGGACGAGGCGCTGAGCGAGGCAGTGATCGACATTTCCGGCCGGCCCTATCTTGCATGGTCGGTCGAGTTCACCCGCGACAAGATCGGGGAGATGGATACCGAACTGTTCGAGGAATTCTTCCGCGCCTTCGCCATGAGCGCACTGGTGACGCTGCATGTCATCCAGCGTTCGGGCCGCAACTGCCACCATATTGCCGAGGCATCCTTCAAGGCGCTGGCCCGCGCGCTGCGCATGGCGGCCGAACATGATCCCAGGGCGCAGGGAATCGTGCCCTCCACCAAGGGCGTGCTGTGAGCGTCCTTGGAATCCGGCCCCCGGCGGCGTGGCGGGACACGCGACGTGCCGCCATCGTCGCCGCCATGGGGCGGGATGCCGCATGGCCGGCCCGTGACGCCATCCCTTTCCCCTCCCGCGCGTGAGATTCCCGATGTCCCCCCTGCCCCAGTCCATCGTCGTCATCGACTATAACGGCGGCAACCTTGCCTCCGCCGCGCGGGCGCTGACACGCGCGGCGCAGGATTGCGGCATCGCGGCCAATGTCACCATCACCGCCGATCCGCGCGACGTGCTGTCGGCGGACCGCATCGTCCTGCCTGGACAGGGGGCGTTCGCCGACTGTGCCGCCGGGCTGTCGGCCCGGCCCGGGCTGCGGGACGCCATCGTCGCCGCCACCGACGCGGGCACGCCGTTTCTGGGCATCTGCGTCGGCATGCAGCTGATGGCGCAGCGCGGGCTTGAACATGGCGTCACGCCGGGTTTCGGATGGATCAGGGGGGATATCGGCCTGATGTCCGCGCCCGGCCTGCGCCTGCCGCAGATGGGGTGGAACCAGCTCGACTTCATTCCGGGAGCGCATCCCCTGACGGACGGGCTGGCGCGCGACGCCCATGGCTATTTCGTGCATTCCTTCGCGCTGGGCGGATATGACCCGGCAACGCTGGTGGCCACCACCGATTACGGCGGCACGGTGCCGGCCATCGTCGCGCGCGGCAACCGGGCGGGCACGCAGTTCCATGTGGAAAAAAGCCAGCAGGTGGGCCTGCGCATCCTTGCCAACTTCCTGCGCTGGACGCCCACGCCCGCCATGGATGCGACATAGGCCGCCATGAATTCCTCATCCACCGCGCGAATGACCACGGAACGGCTGCAGGTCCTGTCGGAAGACGACCTGCAGTCGCTGTGCGAGGCCACACACGCCGCCATCCTTGATGGCGGGGGGTTCGGATGGCTCAGCCCGCCACCGCATGACGTGCTGGAACGCTATTTCCGCGGGCTGCTGCTGGTGCCTGAACGCCAGCTGTTCGTGGCGCGCCACAACAGCGTGATCGTGGGCGCGGCCCAGCTTGTCCGCCCACCCCGCAATAACGAGGCGCAGGCCATGAGCGCGGCGCTGATGCATTTCTATATCGCGCCCTATGCCCGCGGGCTGGGGCTTGGACGGCTGCTCCTGACCGAGGTGGAGCAGTGCGCGCGCGCCATGGGATACCAGATCCTCAACCTCGATGTCCGCGCGACGCAGAAAGACGCCATCGCGCTGTTCCGCGCCCATGGATTCCACCACTGGGGCACCCATCCCAGCTATGCCCGCACGCACGGACAGACCGTCAGCGGATTTTTCTTTACCAAGCGCCTGCAGGATGACGAACGGATCGTGCCCGCCCATCCACAGGATACCTCCACCCCCATCCCTGCCGCAGGACATGCCGCCGTGACCGGACACAGCCTGACACTCTATCCCGCAATCGACCTCAAGGACGGATCGTGCGTGCGCCTGCGCCGTGGCGAAATGGACCATGCCACCGTCTATTCCGACGATCCCGGCGCGCAGGCGCGGGCATGGATCCACGCGGGCTGCAGATGGCTGCATGTGGTGGACCTCAATGGCGCATTCGCCGGACGCTCCGCCAATACCGAGGCGATCGAGGCGATCATCGCCAACGCCACCGTTCCGGTGCAGCTTGGCGGGGGGCTGCGTGACCTCGACAGCATCGGGCACTGGCTGGCGGCGGGCATCACGCGCGTCATCCTGGGCAGTGTCGCGGTCAAGAACCCCGAGCTGGTGCGCGAGGCATGCCGCCTGTATCCCGGCCGCATCGTCGCGGGCATCGACGCGCGCGGCGGGCAGGTCGCGACCGAAGGATGGGCCGAGACATCGGAAATGAAGGCGGTCGAGCTGGGCCTGCGGATGCGCGACGTGGGTGTCGCCAGCGTGATCTTCACCGAAATCAGCCGCGACGGCATGCTGACGGGCATCGACATCGCCCAGACGGCGGAACTGGCGAACGCGCTGGACATCCCCGTCATCGCCAGCGGCGGCGTCGGCAGCCTTGAACATCTGGAGGCCCTGCGCGCCGCCACGACCCGTGCGCCGGGGATCGAGGGGGTGATCGTCGGGCGCGCGCTGTATGACGGGCGGATCAATCCCGCCGACGCGCTGCGGGTGCTGTCCTGATGCTGAAGCTGCGGGTCATCCCCTGCCTCGACGTCAAGAACGGGCGCGTGGTCAAGGGCGTCAATTTCGTGTCCCTGCGCGACGCGGGCGATCCGGTGGAACAGGCCGCGGTCTATGACGCGGCCGGGGCGGACGAACTGACGTTCCTCGACATCACCGCCAGCAATGAAAACCGCGACACCATCCTTGATGTCGTCAACCGCACGGCCGAACGCATATTCCTGCCGCTGACGGTGGGTGGCGGCGTGCGCACGACCGACGACATGCGCCGCCTTCTGCTGGCGGGGGCGGACAAGTGCGCCATGAACTCCGCCGCCGTGTCGCGCCCCGAACTCATCAGTGAGGCCGCACAGAAATTCGGCAGCCAGTGCGTCGTCGTCGCGATCGACGCGCGTTCGGACGGGCATGGATCGTGGGAGGTTTATACCCATGGCGGGCGCACCCCCACCGGACGCAATGTCATCGACTGGTGCCGCGAAGTGGCCGAACGCGGGGCGGGCGAAATCCTGATGACCAGCATGGACCGCGACGGCACGGGCAAGGGGTTCGACCTCGACCTGCTGCGCGCGGCCTGTGGCGCGGTGCGCGTGCCCATCGTCGCCTCCGGCGGGGTGGGGGAACTGCACCATTTCGTCGAAGGGGCGAAGGCGGGGGCGACAGGCCTTCTGGCCGCCAGCGTCTTTCACTTCGGACAGTTCACGATCCCGCAGGTCAAGCAGGCGCTGGCGGCGGCAGGCCTGCCCGTGCGCCAGAGCTGCTGATCCCGACGCCGCCACATCCTCATCCCCCAACGGAGGACACCATGCCCAAGCCCCCCAAATCCAAGACCGCCGCCGACAAGCCCGCCAAGGCGAAGAAGACCGCGCCCAAGCAGGCCGCCGCCCGGCCCGGCCCGGCGGTGGTGCTGGAGGAAATGCCGCTGGCGACGCCCGACGTGCTGGACCGCCTGTTCGATGTGGTGCGCTCCCGCAGGGGCACCGACCCGTCAATCAGCCATTCGGCCCGCCTGCTGGCGCGCGGACGGCGCAAGATCGCCCAGAAATTCGGGGAAGAGGCGGTCGAATGCCTGATCGAGGCCGTGGCGGGCAACCGCGACGAGCTCATCAGCGAAAGTGCCGACGTGCTGTACCACCTGATCGTCATGTGGGTGGACGCGGGTGTGGAACCGGCCGAGGTCTGGACCGAGCTCCTGCGGCGCGAGGGCACCAGCGGCATCGCGGAAAAGGCCGCCCGCCCCCGCGACCCGCTGGCGTGACGACCGGGGGCACGCCCCCTGCCCGCGCATCGTTTCGCGCGATACATTCATGACACGCGGCATAATGGCGCCACGCCCGCCGCGCGCATCTGACAGAGGACAGGAAGAGACATGGCCACAAAGGAAACGGTGCCTTACGATCCGCAGAACGTCTTCGCGCGTATCCTGCGCGGCGAACTGCCGTGCAACAAGGTTTACGAAAACGAATATGTCCTTGCCTTCCATGACATCGCGCCCAAGGCGCCGATCCATGTGCTGGTCATTCCCAAGGGACCTTACGTTTCCTTCGCCGATTTCAGCCAGAATGCCTCCGACGCGGAAATCACCGGCTTTACCCGCGCCGTGGGACAGGTGGCGCGCATCCTTCAGGTTGACGGGCCGGGATACCGCCTGCTGTCCAACGTAGGCAAGGAAGGCGGGCAGGAAGTCCCGCATTTCCATGTCCACATCTTCGCGGGCCGCGCGCTGGGGCCGATGCTGCCGGAATAACGCCCCGAACGGCTTCTCCCCTCCTTCCACCTCCCGTTACGGGACGCGCGTTCAGGCGTCCACCCGCGCCTGTCCCGCGGCCTGGATGGAAAACAGGCGCTGGTACAGCCCGCCCGGACGCGCGATCAGTTCCGCATGGGTTCCGTCCTCGCACACCTTTCCGTGGCGGAAGACAATGATGCGGTCCAGCCCCACGACGGTGGACAGGCGGTGGGCGATCACCAGCACCGTGCGCCCCGCCATCAGCCGCTCCATCGCCTGCTGCACCAGCTGTTCCGATTCGGAATCGAGGCTTGATGTCGCCTCGTCCATGACAAGGATGCGCGCGTTGCTCAGGAACGCGCGGGCGATGGCGATGCGCTGGCGTTCCCCGCCCGACAGCTTGACCCCGCGTTCGCCCACCATGGTGGCGTACCCGTGTGGCAGGCGTTCGATGAACCCCGCCGCGTTGGCCAGCCGCGCGGCGTGCATGATTTCGGCAGGCGTGGCGTCAGGCCGGCCATAGGCGATGTTGTCGCGCAGGGAACGATGGAACAGCAGCGGTTCCTGCTGGACGATGGCGATGCTGGCCCGCAGGCTGGCCTGCGTCACGGTGGCGATATCGATCCCGTCGATCGTGATGCGCCCGCCCTGCACGTCATACAGGCGTTGCAGCAGTTTCGTCAGGGTCGTCTTGCCCGAACCCGACGGCCCCACCAGCCCGACCCGGCTGCCTGCGGGGATGTCGAGGTCCAGCCCGGAGAACAGCGGCGCGCCGCCCTGTCCGGCATAGCCGAAAGTGACATGTTCAAAGCGGATATGCCCCCGCGTCACCTGCATCGCCCCCGCGCCGGGGCGATCACGCACGCCCGGCGGACGCGCGAACAGGGCGACCAGTTCATCCATTTCATTGACCGAACGCTGGACGATGGAAATCTGCTGTCCGATGTCGCGCAGGTATCCCTGCACCACGAACATCATCGTCAGGACATAGGCGACGTCCCCCGCATTGGCCCGCCCCCGCGCCCACAGCGCCACGACGGCGGCGATCATGCCGACCCGCATCGCCATGGCCGCCAGCGCCTGCAGGTTGGCGCTGTTGGTGCCCCGCAGCCACGAACGCACCGTGCGCCTGCGCCACCTCCCGACAATCCATGACAGGTGGGCGTCCTCGCGCTGTTCCGCGCCGCTGGCCTTGACCACGGCATTACACGTCACCGCGTCCGCCAGCGCCGCCCCCATACGGGTGTCCCACGTATTCGCAAGGCGGGCGGCCGGGGCGACATACTGCAGCGTCAGCGTCACCGACAGCGCCACCAGACCCACCGACCCCACCGCCAGCAGAAGCCCCATCACCAGCCAGTGCAGGCCCAGAACCAGCGTGGTCGCGACCAGGACCAGTGCCTCGGGCACCAGCAGGAGCATGATGGTATCGCCCAGCGTATCCATCGCCCATGTGCCGCGCGTGATCTGGCGCACCGTCGACCCGGCGAAATTGTTGGCGTGCCATTCGCTGGAAAAGCGCTGCACGCGGGCAAAGGCCGACGTGACGATACTTTCCATGACCCGGGCATTGAGGTGCGTAATCCCCTTGTACGACGCGCGCCGCCCCATGACCCCCGCAAGGCCGAGCGCCGCCAGCCCCGCGACCATCCATGCGGCGTCGCGCGTGGCATCCCCCGCCCCATGGGACACGTCATCCACCAGGCGTCCGGCCAGCAGCGGCGTCAGCACGTCCGTCAGGGTCGCGACCAGCACCCCGCCCAGCGTCCATGCCAGCAGGCGCGGATGCGCCCGCCACCGCGCGACGGCAAAGCCGAGGACCGCGAGGAATGTGCGCCGCGCACGGTCGCGTAGCGGGCGGGAGGTATGGCTGGAATTACTCATCTATGTCCCGATGCCCCGCACATGCGGCATGGGGGCCGCGCGGGGGATATGGCGATAATGTCAGGGAATGGCACTGACTATCCGACCTGCCATGCCCCGAACAAGCCTCAAAGTGGCGACCGGCACGGATTTACAGAAGCCCGCAAAGCGTGGAGAAAGACATGTCCACCCCATTCCCGCGACGCAGGACCCTGCATGAACGCCACCCCCCGCACCCGTGCCAGACCCGCCCGGCGCGCCATGACGCTCAAGGAAGTGCGCGCCTTCATCGAACAGCTTGCGGCCGCCAACCCTGATGCGCGCAGCGAGCTGAATTTCGTGGATGACTTCACGCTGCTGGTCTCGGTCGTGCTGTCGGCGCAGGCCACCGATGCCTCGGTCAACCGGGCCACGGTCGGACTGTTCCGCGACGCCCCCGACCCCGCCGCGATGGTCGCGCTGGGGGAGGAAAAGGTGGGCGCGCATATCCGTTCGATCGGCCTGTGGCGGACAAAGGCGCGCAACGTCGTCGCATTGTCGCAGCAGCTGCTGGACCGGTTCGACGGCAGGGTGCCGCATGACCGCGCGGCGCTGGAATCCCTGCCGGGCGTGGGGCGCAAGACCGCGAACGTGGTAATGAACGTTGCCTTTGGCGACAGCACGATGGCGGTGGATACCCACATCTTTCGCATCGGCAACCGCACGGGCCTTGCCCCCGGCACAACACCCCGCGCGGTGGAGGAGCAGCTGATCAGACGCATCCCGGCCGATATGCTGCGCCCGGCCCATCACTGGCTGATCCTTCATGGCCGTTACGTGTGCAAGGCACGCAGGCCCGAATGCTGGCGCTGCCCCGCCTTTGACCCATGCCAGTACCGCCTGAAGGAAGACATCCGCAACGACGCCTCCGCCTCGACAGCCTGAAAACGGCGGGGACAACCTATTCGGCGCGGGCCATCGGCAGGTTGGGCGTCCCGTGCTGGCCCGGCCCCATCACCCACGGGCGCGTGCCCCGCGTGGCGCGATCGGAAAGCACCCCGATACCACCATCGCGATTGACATACAGCGCCTGCGCGCCCGATCGCCACAGCACAAGCGGATCAATGCGCGGCACGCCGGGACAGGGGGCGCGATCCACGCCAAGGCTGACCACGAAATCCGCCTGTGCGCACGCAATCTCCCCGCCACCTTCATGCAGCTGCACGATGATGTGGCGATGATGCCGCACCAGCACGCATGTCCCCGCACGGCAGGCAACCCGCCCGTCCGGCGTCACAGTGTCATCGGACAGTTCCCCTGCCGCCAGGTCCAGCACGCGCGTCCAGTCATCCACGATGAACCTGTCAACATGCCCCCGTGGCCCCGCCAGCAGGCGGCCCCCGTCGCGCAGCGCCACCATGCGCCCCTGCGCCGGGATCACCAGATCGGGCGGGCGCGCCAGCCACGGCGTGACAAGGGCGCTGGCAATCAGCACGCATCCCCACAGCCGCCACGAACGCAGCGTCCACAGGCACAGCCAGCACAGGCCGGCAAAGAACAGCGCCAGCCCCCATGACGGCATCCGTGGCACCGCGACATGCGCGCCCGGCCACGCGGCGACATGATGGGCCAGCCAGATGACGACAGCATTCCCCCAGCCCATCGGCACCAGCGCCAGCCCGTCCAGCCCGAACGGCATCAGCATCAGCGCCAGCAGGCCGAAGGGCATGATCCACAGCGCCGCAAGCGGCACGGCAATCAGGTTGGCGAGCACGAACCACGCCCCGACATTGCCGAAATGCGCCATGCCCACCGGCAGGCACGCCGTCCCCGCCAGCACGCTGGCAAGCACCAGGCGCGCGATCCGCCCGGCCATGCGATGCCACGCCACCGGCGCGTCACGCAGGGCGCGCAGGGACGCGGCGCAGGCCTCGCCCCCCGCGATCAGCGCCATGACGGCCGCCACCGACATCTGCATCGGCAGTTCCTGCATCTCCTCCGGCTCGATCAGCAGCAGCATGGCGGCAGCCAGCGCGAGGGAGCGCAGGGAGACCACGCGCCGTCCCGTCAGGATGGCCAGCGTGGCGATCGCCGCCATCACCAGACTGCGCTGCGCGGGCAGGTGCCCGCCCGTGAGCACGACATAGCCACATCCCAGCCCCAGCCCGGCCACCGCCGCGATCTGCCGGCAGGGCCAGAACAGCGACGCGCGTTCCGACAGCGCCAGCGCGCCCCGCGTGACCGCCATGCCGATCCCCATGACGATCCCCAGATGCAGCCCCGCGACCGCCAGCAGGTGCGCCAGTCCCGAATCCGCGAAGTCCGCGCGCATCCGTGGGGAGACATCGCCCCCGCGCCCTGTCAGCAGCGTCGCCGCCATGGCCCCGCGCCCATCGGGCAGCACCCCCATGATCCGGCGTGCGATTCGGGTGCGCGCATCCTCCAGCCACGCGGCGCCCCCGCCATCACGCAGGCCAGCATCACCCGGACCAGCATCACCCGGGCCATTATCATTTGGCCCAGCATCACGAATGCGTGGCGCCTCCAGCGCGCGGGCCGAACCCCCGATGCCGGTGAACCACGCCCGTCGCTGTGCATCATACCCGCCGGGCAGGTCAGGCGGCATCGGCGGGCGCAGCATCGCGCGTACCGTAAGCCAGCGCCCGGGCGTGATCCGTTGCGCGCCCTGCTGTGCGTCCCCGCCCGGTGCGTCATCGGTGCGCAGGCGCAGGCGGATCGTGCGGCGCATCGGCGGCATGTCCGCGTCGATGCCATCGCGCAGGCGCACATGCGCCAGATCCACCCGGCGCACCATTGCGCCTGTGGGGGAAGGCAGGTCCTCCACCGACATGACCTGTCCCTCGATATGGGTGGCGCGGCGGGGCAGGTCGGGGAAAGGCGCCGCACGGTGCGCGCCCCCCCATGCGGCAAGGAAACCGCAACACGCTGCGCATGAAAGCCCCACGCCAATGCGCGTGCGCAGCAGTCCGCCACGCCAGCGCAGCAGCCCCGCCCCGATGGCACAGATCATGATGGCGACCACGACCCACAGGGGGCCGGGTTCGCGCGACAGGCTGAAATACGCCGCGTTCCCCGCCCCCATTGCCACCGGCAGCCACAATGCCAGCCGCGCGCGCTGCTGCCACAGTCGCGCCGCCAGCCACGCGGGCAGCGCCCGGACAAGCCACCACGGGGCGCGGGGGGACGCAGGATCGGGGATAAGGCTGCTCCGTCAGGGTTGGGCGGAAGGATGGGACGATTCGCCCGTATATATCATGGCCGCCGGACGCGATATCGGCCGCCCCGGACGCACCTGCCCCCTGTTGGCTGGACCCAACACATGCTAAGGAGCCGTTTCATGACTGTCCGTACACGCTTCGCCCCCAGCCCCACCGGCCTGCTGCATATCGGCAACGCCCGGGCCGCCCTGTTCAATTTCCTCTATGCCCGCCATCACGGCGGCAGTTTCCTCCTCCGCATCGAGGATACGGATCGCGAACGCTCCACCCAGAAGGCGGTGGATGTGCTGTTCGACGGCCTTGCATGGATGGGAATCCAGTCGGACGAGGAACCCGTGTTCCAGTCCACCCGGCAGGAACGCCATGCGCAGGTCGCGCATGAACTTCTGGAACGCGGACTGGCCTATCGCTGCTACTGCACGGCCGAGGAACTGAAGGACATGCGCGAGACGGCGATGGCCGAGGGCCGGCCCCCGCGCTATAACGGCATGTGGCGCGACCGCGATCCCGCCGACGCGCCCAAGGATGCGCCCTATACCGTGCGCATCAAGGCCCCGCACGAGGGCGAGACCGTCATCCACGACCTGGTGCAGGGCGAGGTCCGGGTCGCCAACTCCGAACTTGATGACATGATCATCCTGCGCGCCGACGGCACCCCGGTCTATCAGCTTGCGGTGGTGGTCGATGACCATGACATGGACATCACGCACGTCATCCGTGGCGACGATCACCTGACCAATACCTTCCGTCAGGCGATGATCTATCGCGCGATGGGATGGGACCTGCCGAAATTCGCCCACCTGCCGCTGATCCACGGCCCTGACGGCGCCAAGCTGTCGAAGCGCCACGGCGCGCAGTCGGTGGTGGAATTCCGGGAAATGGGCTACCTGCCGGAGGCCCTGAACAACTACCTTCTGCGCCTTGGCTGGGGTCATGGCGACGCGGAAATCCTGTCGCGGGACGAGCAGATCAGACTGTTCGACCTTGACGGGGTGGGCCGCTCCCCCTCGCGCATGGATTATGCCAAGCTTCTGCATATCAATGGCGTGTGGATGCGCCGGGCCGATGACACGCGCCTGACCGATGACGTGATGGAGCGCCTGTCGCAGGTCGAGGGCGTGGACACCAGTGACGCGACGCGCGCGCGCGTGCTGCAGCTGATGCCGGGGCTGAAGGAACGGGCCAAGACGCTGGTGGAACTGGCGGAAAACGCAGCCTTCCTCGGCCGTTCCATCCCGCTGCCGTTCGAGGCGAAGGCGCAGAAGCTGCTGACGCCCGAAAACCGCGCGATGCTGGGACGCCTTGCGACACAGCTGGAGGCGCTGTCCCCCTTCGACGGGCCGGGCATCGACGCGACGCTGCGCCGTTTCGCAGAGGAAAACGAACTCAAGCTTGGCAAGGTGGCGCAGCCGCTGCGCGCGGCGGTCACGGGGTCGAGCATGTCGCCCGGCATCGATGACACGCTCCTCGCGCTGGGCCGCGACGAAGTCCTCGCCCGGATCAAGGCGGTTGCCCATGAATGAACGCGCGACACACTCCCCCGCTCCTCCACGCGCGACGGGAGGGCAGTTCTTTCGCGCGTCCCCCCGGCACCTGCTGGGGGTGCAGGGCATGCACCCGACACGAATCACCCCGATCCTCGACCTCGCCGAAAGCTATACGCTGCTGAACCGTTCGCGAAAGACGCCGCGCGACCTGCTGCGGGGGCGGACGCTCATCAACCTGTTTTTCGAGGACAGCACCCGCACCCGCACGTCCTTTGAACTGGCGGGCAAGCGGCTGGGCGCGGACGTGGTGAACATGTCGGTGGCCAATTCCTCGGTCAACAAGGGCGAGACGCTGCTGGATACCGCCGCGACGCTGAACGCCATGCGCACCGACCTGCTGGTGGTGCGCCATTCGCAGTCCGGCGCGCCCGCCCTGCTGGCGCAGAAGGTGGAGGCCAGCGTCGTCAACGCGGGTGACGGGACGCATGAACACCCGACGCAGGCGCTGCTCGACGCGCTGACGATCCGCCGCCATTTCAGCGGGCTGCACGGCCTGACGGTCGCGATCTGCGGCGATGTCAGCCACAGCCGCGTGGCGCGTTCGAACATTCACCTGCTGTGCGCGATGGGCTGCAAGGTGCGCGTCGTAGGTCCGCCGACGCTGGTGCCGCGCGCCATCGCCGCGCTGGGGGTGGAGGTTTACCACACGATGGAAGACGGGCTGCGCGACGTGGATGTCGTGATGATGCTGCGTATCCAGCGCGAACGGATGAAGGGCGGGCAGGTCCCCAGCCCGCGCGAATATTTCCGCTTCTTCGGGCTGGATGGAAAACGCCTGGCGCTGGCGCGGCCCGGCGCGCTGGTGATGCATCCCGGCCCGATGAACCGGGGGGTGGAAATCGACAGCCGCGTCGCCGATTCCGAGCAGAGCGTCATCCGCGAACAGGTCGAGATGGGGGTGGCGGTGCGCATGGCCGTGCTCGACCTCCTCTCCCGCGGGGAGGACATGCGATGAGCGCGACCATATTTGAAAATGTGCGCCTGATCGATCCCGCCAGCGGCGTGGACCGGCCCGGCCGCCTGCTGGTGCGCGATGGCGTGATCGCGGGCATCGACCTGCCGCAGGCCGAAGGCACGCCCGAAGGCGCGGCCATCGTGCGTGGCGACGGGCGCATGGTCCTGTGCCCCGGACTGGTGGACATGCGCGTCACCATCGGGGAGCCGGGATTCGAATACCGCGAGACCGTGGCGTCGGCCGCGCGGGCCGCGGTCGCCGGCGGGATCACGACGATCGCCGTGCTGCCGAACTGCCTGCCGACGATCGACGACCCGGCGCTGGTGCGCCTGCTGCGCACGCGGGGCGAGGAAACCGGCATGATCGGCATCCTGCCCTATGGCGCGCTGACGCGCGGGTGCGAAGGCAGCGAGATGGCGGAAATCGGCCTTCTGAACGAAGCCGGGGCGGTGGCGTTCACCGACGGCATCCGCGCCATTGCCGACACGCGCCTGATGCGCCAGCTCCTGACCTATGCCCGCGCGTTCGGCGCGATGGTGGTGCAGCATCCCGAGGACCCGGCGCTGGCGCGTGGCGGCTGTGCCACGGATGGGGAACTGGCGACGCGCCTTGGCCTTGCGGGCATTCCCCCGGCGGCGGAGGCCATCCTGATCGCGCGCGACCTGCGCCTTGCGCGCATGACGGGCGGGCGGCTGCATTTCGGCCATGTCTCCACCGCCGAAGGGCTGGACCTGATCCGGCAGGCCAAGGCGGACGGCCTGAATGTCACATGCGACACCGCGCCGCCCTATTTCGACCTGAACGAGACGGTGATCGGCGACTTCCGCACCTATGCCAAGCTGTCGCCCCCCCTGCGGGCGGAGGCGGATCGCAGGGCGGTCTGCGCGGCGCTGGCCGATGGGACGATCGACGCCATCGCCTCCGACCATGCGCCGTGCGACGCCGATGACAAGCGCCAGCCCTTCGCCGTCGCGGCGGCGGGGGGAACGGGCCTTGCCACGCTGCTGTCGGTGACGCTGGCGCAGGTGCATGCAGGCAACCTCGCCCTGTCCGACGCGCTGGGGCTGCTGACGCACCGTCCCGCCGCCCTGCTGGGCAGCGGGGCCGGGACGCTGGCGGCTGGGGCCGCGGCCGACCTGTGCCTGTTCGACCCGGAACGCGCATGGAAGGTGGAGGCCGGCGAACTACCCGGCAAGGCGCAGAACACCCCCTTTGACGGACGCGCGCTGGAGGGACGGGTGCTGGCGACATGGAAGGGCGGGCGACAGGTCTTCGGGCTGGACGCGCCATGATTTACGGCATTCCCTCCTATGACCTGCCGCTCATGGCGGGGGTGGGGTTCCTGTCCTACCTGATCGGCAGCATTCCCTTCGGGCTGGTGCTGACGGCCCTGTCGGGGGAGGGTGACATCCGCCAGATCGGGTCGGGCAATATCGGTGCGACCAACGTCCTGCGGACCGGCAACAGGAAACTGGCGGCGGGGACGCTTGTCCTTGATGCGACCAAGGGCGCGTTCGCGGTGTTCTGCGCCTTCGTGCTGTGTCCCTTCCATACCGGCGCGGCAGAGGCGCTGGCGGCGGCCTGCGCGGTGGCCGGGCACTGCTTTCCGGTATGGCTGAAATTCAAGGGCGGCAAGGGTGTCGCCACGGGGCTGGGCAGCATGATCGCCCTGTCGCCTGCCATCGGGCTGTGCTGCTGCGCCGTGTGGCTGATTTTCGCCAAGGTGACGAAGATATCGTCCGCCGGGGCGCTGGTGGCGTTCGCGGCCCTGCCCCTGCTGATGATCTGGCCGGGCCATATCCCCTTTTCATCGCCCACCTACCTGTCGGGCGTGCTGATCGCGCTGCTGATCCTTGCGCGGCATCACGCCAACATCACCCGCATCTTTACCGGCACCGAACCACGGATCGGCCAGGGCGGCAACCAGGGCGGCAAATGAACGGGCCGGGCCCTGTCCCCGCCGCCACCGTGGCCGCGTGCCTGCGGCTGGCGCGCACGCGGGGCATCGGCCCGGTTTCCTATCACCGCCTGATCCGCGTCCATGGCTCCGCCGCGGGCGCACTTGACGTCCTGCTGCGCGGGCGCGACGCCGACCGCGTGCCCTGCGCCGATGACATCGCGCGGGAGATGGAGCGCACGGCGCAGATCGGCGGGCGCGTCATTGTCCATGGCGATCCTGACTATCCCCCCGCCCTTGCCATCGTGCCAGACGCGCCGCCGGTGCTTTCGGTCATGGGGGATGCCGCGCTGATGCGCGGGCGGGTCGTGGGCGTCGTGGGCGCGCGCAATGCCTCCTCCGGCGGGATGCGCATCGCCGAAAGCCTGTCCGTCATGCTGGCGGCGGCGGGGGTGTGCGTCATGTCGGGGCTGGCGCGCGGAATCGACGCCGCCGCCCATCGTGGCGCATTGCCCGCGCGCCGCACCGTGGCCGCCATCGCAGGCGGGCTGGACTGTCCCTATCCCCCCGAACATGCCCGCCTGCATCATGAAATCGCGCAGCATGGCGCACTGGTGACGGAGGCCCCGCCCGGCACCGTGCCCCAGGCGCGGCATTTCCCGCGCCGCAACCGCCTGATCGCGGGAATCAGCCTTGGCTGCGTGGTGATCGAGGCGGCCCTTCGCTCCGGCAGCTTGATTACCGCGCGCATGGCGCTCGACTATGACAGGATCGTGTTCGCGGTTCCGGGTTCCCCGCTTGACCCGCGCTGTCATGGCAGCAACGACCTCTTGCGCCAGGGCGCAGTCCTGACGGAGAATGAGCGCGACATCCTGCGCGAACTGCCGTCGGGGCCTGTATCGCCGCCTCTTTTCATGCCAGTCGCCAATCCCGCGCCGACCCTGCCGGAAATGGCGGAAAACGCCCCTTCCGCCCCCCGGATGGACGCCCGCGGGGCGCATGAGGCGGTACGTGAACTGCTGTCTTTCGCGCCATCGAGTGTTGACGATATCGTACGGCGCTGCCAGTTCTCGACGGCAACCGTCCTTGCGGTGCTGTCGGAAATGGAAATGTCGGGCCTGATCGACGTCCTTGCGGGGGACATGGTCGTCCTGTCTTCCGCCCCCCGGCATGGCCACGGACAACCGATGGATTGATAAAGCGTGATCCGGAGACACAATGACTGACGTCGTGGTGGTCGAATCGCCAGCCAAGGCGAAAACGATCAATAAGTATCTGGGTGACAACTACACGGTTCTCGCCTCGTTCGGGCATGTGCGTGACCTGCCGCCCAAGGATGGCAGCGTGCGCCCGGACGAGGGCTTCGCCATGGTGTGGGAAGCCGACGAGCGCGGCGCCAAGCAGATGGCGGCGATCGCGCGTGCCCTGCGCGGGGCGCGGCACCTGTATCTGGCGACTGACCCTGATCGCGAGGGGGAGGCGATCTCGTGGCATGTCCGCTCCATGCTTGAGGAGAAAAACCTCCTCAAGGGCGTAGACGTGCAGCGCGTGACCTTCAACGAGATCACGAAAAGCGCCATCCAGACCGCCATGGCGCATCCGCGCGACCTCGATTTCCCGCTGATCGAGGCGTATCTGGCGCGGCGTGCCCTGGACTATCTCGTCGGTTTCACGCTTTCCCCCGTGCTGTGGCGCAAGCTGCCGGGATCGCGCAGCGCGGGCCGCGTGCAGTCCGTCGCCCTGCGCCTGATCTGCGAGCGCGAGGCGGAGATCGAGGTCTTCCGCCCGCGCGAATACTGGTCGATCACCGCCATCTTCGCCACGCCGAAGGGCGCGTCCTTCACCGCGCGGCTGACGCATCTTGACGGGCGCAAGCTCGATCAGTTCGACCTCAATGACGAAGCCCGCGCCATGGCCGCCAAGGCCACGGTCGAAGGCGGCAGCTTCAGCGTCGGCGCGGTGGAACGGCGCAAGGTCAAGCGCAACCCGCCGCCGCCCTTCACCACCTCCACCATGCAGCAGGAGGCGTCGCGCAAGCTCGGCATGGGCGCGCAGGTGGCGATGCGCACGGCCCAGCAGCTGTATGAAGGCATCGATATCGGCGGCGAGACGGTCGGCCTGATCACCTATATGCGAACCGACGGCGTGCAGATGGCGGGCGAGGCCATCGGCGCGATCCGTTCGCATATCGGCCGGACGTTCGGCGACGATTACGTGCCGGCAAAGGCCCGCGTCTATTCCACCAAGGCCAAGAACGCGCAGGAAGCGCACGAGGCCATCCGCCCGACCGACGTGCGCCGCACGCCCGCCGACATGGCGCGTTACCTCAACGCGGACCAGAAGCGGCTGTATGAACTGATCTGGAAACGCTCCGTCGCCAGCCAGATGCAGTCGGCCGAACTCGACCAGGTGGCGGTTGACATCCGCGATGCGCAGGGACGCTGCACCCTGCGCGCGACGGGGTCGATGATCGCGTTCGATGGGTTCCTTCGCCTCTACAGCGAAGGGCGCGACGACAGCGCGACGAAGACGGACGAGGATTCGGATCAGGACCGCATGCTGCCCGCCATGGGCGAGGGCGACGGCCTCAGACGCGGGGACGTCACGGCGGACCAGCATTTCACCCAGCCGCCGCCACGGTATTCCGAGGCATCGCTGGTCAAGAAGATGGAGGAAATCGGCATCGGCCGTCCCTCCACCTATGCCTCCATCCTGACGGTACTGCGCGACCGCAATTATGTCCGCCTCGAAAACCGCCGCTTCATCCCCGAGGATCGCGGGCGGCTTGTCACCGCGTTCCTGACCTCCTTCTTTGAACGGTATGTCGATACGCAGTTCACGGCGGGACTGGAGGAGCAGCTTGACGATATTTCGGGCGGGCGGGCGAACTGGCGCGACGTGATGTCGGCCTTCTGGACCGACTTCTCCCACGCGGTGGACCAGACAAAAGACCTCAAGATCTCCGACGTCATCAGCGCGCTGGACGCGGACCTTGCCCCCTATTTCTTCCCGCCGAGGGAGGATGGCGGCGACCCGCGCGTCTGCACCGCGTGCCATACCGGGCGGCTGGGGCTTAAGCTGGGGCGTTACGGCGCATTCATCGGCTGTTCCAACTATCCCACGTGCCAGTACACCCGCCGCCTCGTGGTCGATCCCAAGGAGGCGGAGGACGCGGATTCCCTCAAGGAAGGGATGCGCGTCCTTGGCAGCGCGCCCGATGGCGGCCCGGAAGTCACCGTGCGGCGCGGGCCGTGGGGGCTGTATGTGCAGCTTGGCGAACCCGACCCCGAGGACAAGAAGGCCAAGCCCAAGCGCGCGACCATCCCGCGCGGGATCGAGGGGGACAAGATCACGCTGGAACAGGCGCTCGGCCTGCTGTCGCTTCCGCGCATCGTGGGCATCCATCCCGAAACGGGAGAGCCGATCGAGGCGGGACTTGGCCGCTTTGGCCCCTATGTGAAGATGGGGGCGGTTTACGGGTCGCTCGACAAGGATGACGATGTCCTGACGGTGGGGCTGAACCGCGCGGTCGACGCGCTGGCGAAAAAGCTTGCCTCCATCCGCACCATCGGCCCGCACCCCAAGGACGGGGAGCCGGTGATGGTGCGCAAGGGCCGCTTTGGCCCCTATGTCCAGCATGGGCAGATTGTCGCCACCCTGCCGCGCGGGCAGGATATGAACGATGTTACGATGGACGAGGCGCTGGCCCTGCTGGCGGAAAAGGGCAAGCCGCTGAAGGCCAAGGCGAAAGGCAAGACCACCAAGGCGAAGGCAAAGACCACGACGCGCAAGGCGAAGGCGTCGAAAACGGCTGATGGCGCTGACACGGCGGAGGGAGAGGCCCCGGCGAAGAAGCCCGCGCGCAGGATCGCCGCGAAAAAGGCCACCACGAAAAAGGCGGCCCCGAAAAAGGCGACCGCCACCAGAAGCCGCAAGGCCCCGGCCAATGCCCCGACCGACGCTGCGGCCGACGCCCCGACGGACAAGGCCGACTGACGATGCGACAGCCGCGCCCGTCCGACGCGGTGCCGGACATGCGAACCGAAACCCCGCGGGACGGGACGGGACAGATGCCCGGGCGCGAGGCCGTGCGGCAGTTCATCGCGAATGCGACGGGACGCGTGGGCAAGCGCGAGATTTCCCGTGCCTTCGGCCTCGGGCCGGAACACAGGGCGGCGGTGCGCGACATGCTGCGCGAACTGGCGCTGGAAGGAAGCGTGGCTCCGGCCGGTGCGCGGCGTTTCCGTGCCTCAGACCGCCTGCCTGAATCCGCCGTGGTGCAGGTTACCGGCACCGATCCCGACGGCGACCCGATCGCGCGTCCCGTCATATGGGAAGAGGCGGGCGCGCCCCCCGTCATCTTCATGCATGCCGAGGTCCGGGGCCGTCCCGCCCTGGCACCGGGGGAGCGCGTGGTCGCGCGCCTGAAGAAGATCGGGCCGGGCAAATACGAAGGCCGCACCCTGCGCCGCATTGACGAGGCACCACCCCGGATCGTCGGCCTGTACCGCGCCACCCCGCCCGACGATCCCGATGCCGCCCGCACGCCCGCGCGTTATCGCGAGGCCGGACGCCTGATCCCGGCAGACCGCCGCGCCCGCGCGCAATGGAGCATTCCCGCCGGGGAGGCCATAGATGCCCCCGACAACGAAATCGTCATGGCGATGCCCCTGCCCCAGTCGGGGCCGGGCCTGCATCCCGCGCGCATTGTCGAACGGATCGGTCCGGCGGACAGCGCGCGCACCATCAGCCTGATGTGCGCCTGCGCCCACGACATCCCCCTTGCCTTCCCCACCCGCGCCGTCGACGAAGCCGAAGCCGCGCGCGCCGTGCCGCCGGCGGGACGCACGGACCTGCGCGATGTGCCGCTGGTCACCATCGACGGGGCCGACGCGCGGGATTTTGATGACGCCATCTATGCCGAGCCGGACGGCACGGGCTTTCGCCTGCTGGTCGCCATCGCCGATGTCGGCTGGTATGTCCGTCCCGGCAGCGCGTTGGATCGCGAGGCGCTGCGGCGTGGCAATTCGGTCTATTTCCCGGACCGCGTGATCCCCATGCTGCCCGAGGCCCTGTCGAACGGATGGTGCTCGCTCCGCCCTGGCGAGGATCGCGGCTGCCTGTTCGTGGAACTCCATGTCGATGCGGGCGGCGCCATCACCTCGTACCGCTTCGGACGCGGCCTGATGCGCAGCGCGGCGCGCCTGACCTATGAACAGGCGCAGGCCGCAGCCGACGGCCATGACGACAGCACGACCGCCGCCCTGCCGGAAGGGATGATCGGATGCCTGTTCGCGGCATGGCGCGTGCTGGCGGCGGCACGGGCGCGGCGCGGGACGCTTGACCTCGACCTGACGGAACGCAGGGTAACGCTGACGCCCGACGGGCATGTCGGCACGATCGGGCCGCGCGTGCGCCTCGACAGTCACCGCGTGGTGGAGGAATTCATGATCGCGGCCAATGTCGCCGCCGCGCGGGAACTGGAAAACCGTCATTATCCGTGCCTTTATCGGATTCATGCCCCTCCTTCGCCCGAAAAGCTCGATTCCCTGCGCACGGCGCTCGACACGCTTGGCGTGCGGCTGCCGCCTGCCGGCATGATCACGGCATCCGACCTTGATGCCGTGCTGCGCCAGACGCGCGGGAGTGCGTGCGCGCCCCTGGTCAATGAACTGATCCTCAGGGCGCAGAACCAGGCGGAATACAGCCCAGATCCCATCGGGCATTTCGGCCTGACGCTGACATCGTACGCCCATTTCACCAGCCCGATCCGCCGTTATGCGGACCTTGTCACGCACCATGCGCTGATTGACGCGACGGGGCTGGAACGTGGCGGCCCGGATCACGGGCGCGCGGCGCTGGGCCAGCTGGAGGAAATCGGCCGCGCCGTCACCGCCACCGAACGCCGCGCGGCGGCGGCGGAACGCGACGCGATCGAACGCTATGCCGCATCGTGGCTGTCGGGGCGAATCGGCAGCGTGATGACGGGCCGGGTCACGGGCGTGTCGCGTTTCGGCATCTTCGTGACGCTGGACGCGACCGGCACGACGGGACTGCTGCCACAGGCGGCGCTGCCGACGGACCAGTGGCAGCATGACGAGGTCACGCAGTCCCTGACGGGACGGCACAGCGGGCTTTCATTCCGGCTGGGCCAGGAAATCGCGCCGCGCCTGACCGAGGCCTCGGCCCTGACGGGCGCGCTGCTGTTCGCCCTGCCCGATGATGTCGCGCGGGTGGACGCGCCACGCCCGCGTGCGCGCAGGCGGCGCGGATGAAGCGTCGCACCCGTTCCCTGCTGCCCCCCCTGTGCGCGATGGTCTCCATCACCATCACGCGCGCGCCCATGGCTGAAAAGTCGCGTGGGCTGCGCATGATGCTGCAGGTGCCGCGCGACACCTTCATCATGATCCTTGTCGTCGCGCGCCTTACGACCGCCGCCTATGCCGATGACCCGCTGGTCCCTGCCGCCCCGGCCACCCCGCAGCCCCTGCCGGCGCAGGCGGCGGACGCGCCGGGCGAACATTTCGACCCTGCCCTGACATCGTCTGTCGTGCAGGCCAGCCTGTCCTTCCTGCTGCCCCGCACGCTGGAAAGCCATACGGTCCACGATTTCAGCCTGTGGGGTCTCAACGGGCTGAGCGCAATCGACCCGTCCCTGACGGTGGAGGAACAGCATGGCATGCTGCACCTGTCGGTGGCCCAGCATACCGTCCTTGCGCTCGCCAGTCCCGCCGCCGACGACCTGCAGGGATGGACGGACGTCATCACGCGCATGATGGAAACCGCGTGGGAACGTTCGTCGGACATGCGCGCGACCGGCCAGGACGGGATGCTGCAGGGATTCTTTGACGAACTGTTCAATCACCTCGACCCCTATTCGCGCTATGTCGCGCCGCAGGCCGCGACATCGGACCGCGACATCCGCAGCGGGGGCGCCGCCAGCGCGGGCCTGACGCTGGGGCTGGACCATCACGCCATCATCATCACGGCCGTCAACGCGAATGGCCCGGCATGGCCGACCTCCCTTTCGGCGGGGCAGGTCATCTATGCCGTCAACGGGCGCTCCACGCAGGACCGTTCGGTCGAGACGGTCACCACATGGCTTCAGGGGGCGCCGGGAAGCATGGTGCGGCTGCTGGTCGGGGCGCCGGGGCGGCGTCGCACGACCGTCTCGCTCCGTCGGGAATCCGTCCCGCCGGAAACGGTCTTCGCCTATACCAGCGGACATCACGTCGTCCTGCACATCACGGCATTTTCCGCCAACACCGCCGAGGAAATGAGCCAGTACCTCGACGAGGCCATGAACATCGCGCACCTGAGCGGGCTGATCCTCGACCTGAGGGGCAATCGCGGCGGCGTGCTGCAGCAGGCGGTCACGACGTCGGCGCTGATGCTCGACCACGGGGTGGCGGCGATCACGCAGGGACGCGACCCGCAGGCCAACCATGTCTGGGCGGTGCAGGGCGGCGACATGACCAACGGGCTGCCGATCGTCATACTGGTCGATGGACGCACCGCCAGCGCGGCGGAAATCCTGGCCGCGGCCCTGGCGGACCAGAAACGCGCCGTCGTGGTCGGCAGCGCCACGCTGGGCAAGGGGCTGGTCCAGACCATCGGACAGATGCCCAACGGGGCGGAGCTGTTCGTGACATGGAGTCGGGTTCTCGCGCCGCTGGGCTGGCCGCTGCAGGGGCTGGGGGTCATGCCGCAGGTCTGTTCCAGCCTGGGGGAGGCGAACCTTGAACAGCAGTTGCAGGACCTTGCCAGCGGCAATGCCGACAGCACCGCATGGATCCATGCCTCCCGCCTGACGCGCTTTCCGGTGGAGGTGTCGCACACGCTGGCGATCCGCAAGTCCTGTCCCGCCGCGATCGGCACGGACAACGACCTTGATGCCGCCCATTCCCTGCTGGATAATCCGGAGGAATACCGCGCCGCGCTGGCGACCATTCCCGACGATCCCGCGACCCCGCCCGCTCACGCCGGGCCGGAATAGCAATATATTGTGTTATTCCTGCATGCCTCCCTCTGTATTTATGCAAAACTGGACCCGCGATGATGGAAGATGAAGGGCGCCTGAAAACCGGAATCTGGGTCAGCGCGGTCCTGCGCCAGGCCAGTCTGACGGGGAATCCTGCGGTTGTCCTGCATCGTGGCGATGCCGACGCGGGCGGAGTGCTGGTGGTGTTGCGCGACCGTCACGACATGATGACGGTTCTGGCACAGACCCGCACAGCCGATGGACGGCGGGCATGGTTCCGGGCTACAGGGGAGGCGGCTGTGGATCAGGCCGCCGTGGACACGTACGTCGAACGGCAGATGAGACGGGATCCCGACCTGTGGGTCGTGGAAGTCGAGACGCCTGATCTGACGCCACCATTTGAGGCAAGGCTGATATGAAGCGCGTGATCTTGCGAAGGTAGAAAGCTTATCTGGTACGCTGTCATGTGTGACATCTCGCACACAGTTGAAAATGACAGTGGGCCATGTCGCCACAAGCGGCAGTATGGTCACCGCTTATGGATTGTCAGGATGGGCATCTTTCCGCAAAAGAATGCACAGACTGACCGCCCAGAGGAACATTGCACGTTCACCCGACCGGGCAACATGTTGGAAATGGCCCGTCGAAGGGAGAAGAAGAGTATGAATCTGCGGTACGGACTGCTTGCAGGGTCTTTGTTGGCTGGCTCGGTTACCCTGGGCTCCGTGCTTGTATCGGTTCCGGCACTCGCCCAGCCCGTGCAGGGGCTGTACATGTCGGGCGAAGGCGGCGCCAGCCTGCCGCAGGGACAGGTGGTGCGCAATTCCTCCGCGCGCGACAAGTACAGCCCCGGCGCAGTGGGAATCGGCAGTATTGGCTATGGGCTTGGCAATGGCTTCCGTGTCGAGCTTGAGGGCCATTACCGCCACAACAACCTCGAATCCCTTGGCTCGACCGGCGGCAAGTACAATGCCCATACCAACGGACGGCAGGAAGAATCCGGCCTGATGGCCAACGCCCTGTTCGACCTTGATATCGGCAAGAGCTGGCTTTTCCCCTATTTCGGGGCGGGCATCGGCTATGGCTGGCAGAACATGAACGCCCTGATCACCGGCAACTATGCCGGGCAGGCCTACAGCCAGCACGTCGGCGGGACCTATGGCAACTTTGCCTATCAGGGGATTTTTGGCCTGTCCTTCCCCATTCCGTGGGCGGTGGGCCTGTCCGCCACGGCGGAATACCGGTTCTGGACCATGCTGGGGCCGCAGTCGCATCATTCCGTCATTTCCGGCCCCGCCACGGCGGCGCTGAGTTCCGATTACGGGTTCCGCAACGGCAACCGCGACACGCGCACCGACTTCAACCATTCGGTGATGCTGGGCCTGCGGTATGAGTTCAATCCCGCGCCGCCGCCCCCGCCGCCCGTAACCGCGCCTGCAGCCCCCGCCCCGGTGGAGAACCGCACGTATCTTGTCTTCTTCGACTGGGACAAGAGCACGCTGACCGACCGGGCGCGCGCCATCGTGGCCGTCGCGGCGCAGGCTTCCACCAATACGCAGACCACCCGGATCGAAGTGAACGGATATACCGACAATTCGACCGGCCATCCCGGACCGCAGGGCGAACGCTACAATCAGGAACTGTCCCTGCGCCGCGCGCAGACCATCAAGGCGGAACTGGTGCGTGACGGGGTTCCCGGTCCCTCGATCGACATTCATGGCTTTGGCGACGCCAACCCGCTGGTGCCCACGGCCGCCAACACGCGCGAGGCACAGAACCGGCGCGTGGAAATCATCCTGCACTGACTTTCGTAATCCCGCCACGCGCCACCGCGTGGGGAAGACGGACATGAAAAAGGCGGCCCCGTCTCATGGAGCCGCCTTTTTTCGTGCCTGCGGGCCAGAAGAGCTCAGACGAGGCCGTTGAACAGCGAGGTGGACAGGTAACGCTCCGCAAAGGAGGGGGCGATCGTCACGATCGTCTTGCCCTCGTTCTCGGGCTGCTGTGCCAGCTGCATGGCGGCATGAAGCGCAGCCCCTGACGAAATGCCGACCGGCACGCCGTCAAGGCGCGCGCACCGCCGCGCGGCTGCAATCGACTCCCGCTCGGAAACGGTCAGGATGCCATCAAGGCTGTGCAGGTCCAGCGTATGCGGGCAGAAGCCCGGCCCGATCCCCTGAATGCCATGCGGCCCCGGTTCATCGCCATTCAGGACGGCGCTTTCCACGGGCTCCACGCCAAAGACCTGCAGCCCCTTCTTGCGCGGCTTCAGCCCGTGGGCGATGCCGCTTGCCGTGCCGCCGGTTCCCACGCCCGCTACGATGATATCCACCTCCCCGCGCGTATCGACCCAGATTTCCTCCGCCGTGGTCGCGGCATGGATCGCGGGGTTGGCGGGATTGTCGAACTGGCGCGGCATCCACGCGCCGGGCGTGTTCTTCAGGATGGCCTCGGCCCGCGCGATCGCCCCGGCCATGCCCAGACGCGCGGGCGTCAGCTCCAGCTGCGCGTCCAGCAGGCGCAGCATCTTGCGCCGTTCGGTGGAGGCCCCTTCGGGCATGGTGACAATCAGGCGATACCCGCGCGCCGCCGCGACAAACGCCAGGGAAATGCCGGTATTGCCCGATGTCGGTTCCACCAGCGTCGTCTTGCCCGGCGTGATTTCGCCCCGCCGTTCGGCGTCCATCACCATCGCCGCGCCAATCCTGTCCTTGACCGACCCGAGGGGATTGAAGAATTCCAGCTTCATCAGCAGGCGGCTTTTCAGCTCATCCTCACGCATCAGGTGTGGCAGCTCCACCAGCGGCGTTCCGCCGACCGTCTCGGTAATGGATCCGTACACCCTGCCCCGTGGCTGGGCGAAGCCGAATGTCATGTCCTGGTCGGTCGAATCGTTCATGCGTCGAACTCCTGCTGATGGATCAATATGCAATCGTGCCCCTGACATAATCCACTGCCATCCTGAACAGAAGCGTGGATCATCCAGACAAATGCTGATAAATTCGCCACGGATGAATTTGTTTCACAAATGGGACCGTACGATATGCTTCTCCGGTGTGACAGGACCATGATCGCGATACTGATCATGCTTGATGTGGCATTTCATGCAGGTCGCAATGGAACTGTCAGCGCAGCGGACATTGCCGAACGCGCCAATCTGGCCCGGCGGGGGATCGAACCCCTGCTCCAGACGCTGTCGCGTTCGGGGCTGCTGGAAAGCATCCGCGGGCCACGGGGGGGATATCGCCTGGGTCGGCCACGGCGCGACATCCTGCTGTCGGACGTGCTGGAGGTCGTGACGGCGGATGAGTCCGGCGATGGCGGCCCGACAGGGCAGCTGTTCGACAAGGTGATCGAGCCCTGCTGGAAGGAGCTTGACGACATGGTTGAAAAACGGTGCCGCAAGCTGACGCTTGATGACCTGGTGAAGCGGGCCGAGCATAGCGGCATGCGCCGTCCCCTGCCTGAACCGATCACATTCTCGATCTGAGGATATTTTTTCCCGTCATCGCGGCAGGTGCTTCGGGCCTTTGCGTGTCACGCGTGCAAGGCGGACGGGTAATTCCCTGAATCATAAGGCCATCCGACAGCACAGCTGCCGGTGGGGCGCATCCGCCGCAGCGGGCGACGGATGCCAGTCATCGCGTGTGAGTGATTGATGTCACTTCGCCGCCGTGCTGACGCTCGGCGCCTCGACATGCGCGGTGATGTTCAGCGTATCGCGCGGTTCCTTTTCCCCACGGATCAGCTGCACGCGGAACGTGTCGTTGCCGGCATACGCCGTATTGGGCGTATAGGTCACATATGTGTGATCGTTGTAATTATAGATGAAGGCCTTGCCATGTTCCGGCGCGGGCGACACCCCGAACGAGGCATAGGCACGACCGTCGGGCTTGCGCACCTCGACCGCGCAATAGCCGTCATCGCTGCGCACCTGCATCGTCGTGGCCTGCGTATTGGCACCTGCCGACGTCAGCGGGTCCACGTGGCACAGGCCCGATACCTTCATATAATTGTAGGGATTGGGGGGGCCGCCGAGATTCACAGCCGGCTTGTTCATACATCCGGCGAGCAGAACGCCCGTCGTCATCATCATTGCAGACAGTCGCAGTCGCACTCGATCAGCTCCGCTCTCTAATAGTCGTATCCATTGGGCACGCCCGTCCGACCCCGGCCATTTCAGGCGCGGGGAAGATCGTGGACAGAATGCTACCGCCCCGCTCTAGAGCAACATGGCCCCGCGCGAAAGACCTATCCTCAATCCGGCACGAGTCGATGACACTGCTGTGGGCAACACACTTTTTTTGGCCGGTGGTCCTTCCCCTCCCTTTTGGGGACTATCCGATTAGGCTATAGAGCCTGACAGGATTTTATTATGCCGGCTCATGTGGAGGTCCACGGATCCGGCGACAATCACGCCGCAAGATCTGGAGAACCGCCCTGATGTCCTTGTCGTTTTGGCGCGCCGCAACCGCCGGTCTGGCTCTGGCCGGCCTTATCAACAGCGGTCATGCGCTGGCTGCCGGTCCCTGTTCCCCCTCCCCCGCGCATGAAGCCTTCGATGTGCAGGGCCTGAAGAGCGAGCTGATGGTCACGGCCCTGTCCTGCGGCGCGCAGGACAAGTACAACAGTTTCGTGACCAAGTTCCGCCCCAACCTGGCGAGCGAGGAAAAGGTCCTGACCTCCTATTTCCACACCACCTATGGCCGCAGCGCGCAGCGCCAGCATGATGACTACATCACGCAGCTTGCGAACGTGCAGTCCGAACGCGGGCTGAAATCCGGCACCGCGTTCTGCCAGCAGCGCGTTTCCATGTTTGACGAGGTGCAGGTCCTCGAAACGTCGGCCGACCTGTCGCATTATGCGCAGGCCAAGGACATCCTCCAGCCCGCGTCCTACCTGACCTGCACCGCACCGAACCGTCCGGCGCCCGCGGCCGCCCGCTCCACCACGCGCACCGCGCGCCGCACGGTCCGCAGCTGACGCTGCCAGCCCTGCCCGCAGCGTCGCGCAAGAACAAGGCCGGTCAGCCATGTCCGGCCTTTTTTGCGTGCGTCGCCTTCCGCATGGGGCATTATGTGCGCCGATAAGCGGCATGGCGGCATGCAGGCGGCTTTATCTTGACACCACCCGGTCCGAAGGCACAAAGAACAGTTCATGAACGACGATCTTTTCTCCAAGGCCGCAGCCCCGGACAAGGCCCCCCGGCGCAAATCCCGCGCGTCGGCGGAGGCCACACGGACCCAGAGTGAAGATTACGACGCCAGCGCGATCGAGGTGCTGGAGGGGCTGGAGCCCGTCCGCCGCCGTCCGGGCATGTATATCGGCGGCACGGACGAAACCGCGTACCACCACCTCGCCTCGGAAATCCTCGACAACGCGATGGATGAGGCCGTGGCCGGCCATGCCTCGGTCATTGACGTGTCGCTGGAGGCTGGGAACTGGCTGACGATCCGCGACAACGGGCGCGGCATCCCGGTCGATCCCCATCCCAAGTTTCCGAAGCGTTCGGCGCTGGAGGTCATCCTGACGACGCTGCACGCGGGCGGCAAGTTCTCGGGCAAGGCCTATGCCACGTCTGGTGGCCTGCATGGCGTCGGGTCATCGGTCGTCAACGCCCTGTCCGCCCGGATGGAGGTGGAAATCGCGCGCGACCGCACGCTGTGGCAGCAGGTCTATGAACGCGGCGTTCCGCTTGCCCCGGTGCAGGAGGTCGGCCCGACACAGAACCGGCGCGGCACGCAGATCCGCTTTGTCCCCGATCCGCAGATCTTCGGGAAACTGCATTTCTCCCCCCTGCGGCTGTATCGCCTGTGCCGGTCCAAGGCGTTCCTGTTCCGTGGCGTGACCATACGCTGGTCGTGCGATCCCTCGCTCATCAAGGGCGCGGACGTCCCGGCAGAGGCGGTCCTGCACTTCCCCGGCGGGCTTGCCGACAGCCTGTGCGACGAACTGGGCAATACCGCGCTGCTGAGCGATATCTGGGCCGGGGATGCGGACCTGCCGACGGCCGCGGACGGGGAAAGCACCGGACGCATGGAATGGGCCATCGCGTTCGTCGAACGGGGCTCGGCCGGGCTGTCATCCTATTGCAACACCATCCCCACGCCCAATGGCGGCACGCATGAAACCGGTTTCCGCACCGCCCTGACCAAGGGGCTGCGCAACTGGGGGGAGCAGCGGTCGAACAAGCGTGCGGCCGCGATCAATGCCGATGACATCATGGGCCTGATTTCGGCCAAGCTGTCGGTTTTCATCCGCGATCCGCAGTTTCAGGGCCAGACGAAGGAAAAGCTGACCAGCAGCGAGGCCAGCCGCCTGGTGGAAACGGCGCTGCGGGATCGTTTCGACCACTGGCTGGCGGGCAACCCGCCGCAGGCGGACAACCTGCTGGCGGTAGTGATCGAACGCGCGGAAGAGCGCCTGCGCCGCAAGGAAATGAAGGACACCCCGCGCAAAAGCGCCACGCGCCGCCTGCGCCTGCCGGGGAAGCTGACGGACTGCACCCGCGAAAACGCCGCCGAGACGGAGATTTTCCTTGTCGAAGGCGACTCGGCCGGGGGATCGGCCAAGCAGGCCCGCAACCGCGAAACGCAGGCCGTCCTGCCCCTGCGCGGCAAGATCCTGAACGTTGCCAGCGCCTCTGCCGAAAAGCTGCGCGCCAATCAGGAACTTCGTGATCTGGTAGAAGCACTGGGCTGTGGCATTGGCGAACGCTTCGACGCCAGCCGCCTGCGCTATGGCCGCATCATCATCATGACGGATGCCGACGTGGACGGGGCGCATATCGCCTCCCTGCTGATGACGTTCTTCTATCGCGAACTGCCTGCGCTGATCCGCGGCGGCCATGTCTATCTGGCGCAGCCGCCGCTATATCGCCTGACGCAGGGGGGCAGGACCGTCTACGCCATGAACGACGCGGATCGTGAACGCAGGCTGAAGCGGGATTTCAAGCCCAATGCAAAGGTCGAGGTCTCGCGCTTCAAGGGGCTGGGCGAAATGCCGCCCGCCGACCTCAAGCAGACGACCATGGACCCCAGACACCGCACGCTGCTGAAGGTCATCACCCCGATGGAGGACAGCAACCTGACGCGCGAACGTGTCGAACACCTGATGGGACGCAAGCCCGAACTGCGCTTCCAGTTCATTCAGGAACACGCGCGACAGGTCGAAAACCTCGATATCTGACCCGACCGGCTTTTTCGGAAGGCTCGCGTTTTTTCCGAAGCCATATTTCCGGGGCCACGTTTTTGGCGCCACGTTTCGGGGCAATGAAAAAGGGGAACCGCCATCTGGCAGGTTTCCCCTTTTTTTGTGCATCCATTACTGAGTGCGAAGCACGTCGTCAGCCCGCCTTCACCAGAACATCATGCGTGATGGTATCGGACGCCACCACTGGCGCGGGCTGCACCAGGCTGACCACGGTGGGGTTGAAGACCCGCAGGAACGTGCCGGGATGAACGCCCATCCACAGCGTCACGACCGCCAGCGGAACCAGCACCGCCAGTTCCGGGCCCGTCAGGTCACGCAGCAGGGCCACCATGCCGCCCGCCGTCTGCCCGAACATCACGCGGCGATACAGCACCAGCATATAGACCGCGCCGAGGATCATGCTCGACCCGCCAAGGAAGGCCAGCCAGAACGAGACGTGGATCGCCCCCACCATCACCAGCAGTTCCCCAACGAACGCCCCGGTGCCCGGCAGGCCGATATTGGCCATGACAAACAGCATCGTCAGCGTCGCCAGGACCGGCATCTTGTGCGCCACCCCGGCAAAGGCGGAGATATTGCGCGTCTCCGCCCGCCATGACACGGCCGAGACGCAGAAGAACAGCGCGGCGATCACGATGCCATGCGACAGCATCTGGAAGATCGCGCCGTCGATTCCCTCGGGCGTCAGGGTGAACAGCCCGATGGCGATGACCCCCATGTGGGAGAAGGAGGAATAGGCGATCACGCGCTTCATGTCGGTCTGCGCCAGCGCGATGATCGCGGCATAGATGACGGCCACGACCCCCACGGTCAGGATATAGGGGGCAAAGACTCGCGCCGCGTCGGGGAACATCAGCACGCCAAAGCGCAGCAGGCCATACGCCCCGGCCTTTGACAGGACGCCCGACAGCATGACGGAAGCCGGGGTCGGGGCCTCGGTATAGGCATCGGGCAGCCACGCATGCAGCGGGAACAGCGGCAGCTTGACCCCGAAGGCCACGATGAATCCCGCCAGCAGCCAGCCCTGCATCGCGTGGGAAAAGGTCGTGTGCTGCAGCGTCGGGATGTCGGTCGTGCCCGCGACATTCCACATCACCAGCAGCGCCACCAGCATGAACAGCGAACCGCCAAAGGTGAACAGGAAGAACTGCAGCGAGGCCCAGACCCGCTTCGGCCCGCCCCATACGCCGATCATCAGGCTGCCCGGCAGGAGCGTCGCTTCGTAAAAGATATAGAACAGCACGAGGTCGAGCGCGGAAAACAGGCCGATCAGCGTGGTTTCCAGCAGCAGCATCGCCACCATGTAATCACGCACGCGCGTGTTCACCAGCTTCCACCCCCCGATGATCGCAAGCGGGGTAAGGAAGGTGGACAGCAGCACGAACATCAGGCTGATGCCATCGACGCCGGCATGGTACGACACGCCAAAGGCGGAAGCCCACGGCGCGATCTGTTCGAACTGTGGCCCGGCATGGGTGGGATCGAACTGCACCCACATCACGAGGGACAGGACGAACACGATCGCACTGGTCCACAGCGCCACCCACCGCGCGGCGGTTTCGACCGCCTGGGTCGTACCTCGCGTCAGCATGATGGCCAGAACGCCCGCCAGGGGCAGATATGTGACGAGGGAAAGCAGGATCGGGTGCACGTCAGTCTCATCGCCATGAAAGGATGGACCGACCTTAGTGGCGTTACGGAAATGAAATCCACCCGCCCGCCGCTCACGTTCTGCCGAGCGGGGGCTCACATTCGCGTATTTTCAGCCCCCTCGCGCCCCCGTGGAACAGGGCCTGCGCCGACGTCAGCGACGACCGAACATCCGCTCCAGGTCAGCTTTTTCCAGCTTCAGCCACGTGGGGCGACCATGTGAACAGGTCCCGGCGCGCGGGGTTCGTTCCATGTCCCGCAGCAGGGCGTTCATTTCCTCGTGTGTAAGGCGACGGCCCGCGCGTACGCTCCCGTGACATGCCATGCGCGCGATGATCGCATCCAGCCGCCCGTCAATTGCCTGCGTCTGCGCGGGCGTCACCAGATCGTCCTCCGCCAGTTCCTCCGCCAGGTCACGCAGCATCGCCGCGGCGTCGCCTCCCCCCAGCAGCGCGGGCACCGTGCGCACCAGCACGGCATTGCCGCCAAAGGCATCAATCTCGATTCCCAGCGTCGACAGCGTATCGGCAAAGGACAGCAGCAGTTCCGCCCGGCCCTGCGGCACGTCCACGACTTCGGGCAGCAGGAGTCGCTGGGCCCTGACCTCGCCCCCCAGATACTGCGCGCGCAGCCGTTCATGCGTCAGGCGTTCATGGGCGGCGTGCTGATCGACCAGCACAAGCTCGCCCGCCGATGTCTGCGCAAGGATATAGGTGCCCAGAACCTGCGCCACCGCCGCGCCAAGGGGGAAATCCGCCTCTGCCCCGGCATGGGGGGCGGATTCGCGTCCCCCCGGCGCCTCCGCATCGGAGTGGGCGCTGGAGTGGGCCGCCGGCTCCATGATCCGGCGTGCGGCGGGCGGCAGGTCCGCCAGCGGCAGGCGACGTTCCGCGACCCCGGCGCCCATGTCCCCGGTACCCATGTCCCCGCCACCAGCCGCCCCCGACAGTGCGGCGGAAAAGGCCGTCCCGTCCGCCTCAGGCGAAGGCCGCGACGACGGTTCGGGCGGATACCAGATGCGCGCCCCGCCCGCGGGCCGTGACTGCAGCAGTCCGGGCCTGACGCCCGCGATGCCAGCCCCGATTCCCAACGCCCGCCCCAGTGAGCCGATCACCAGCGCCCGCACCGCCGCCGCGTCGGCGTAACGCAGTTCGGTTTTCGCCGGATGGACATTCACATCCACCTGTTCCGGCGGGATATGCAGCGACAGCGCCACCACCGCATGACGTCCATGTTCCATGACATTGCGATAGGCCACCCGCACCGCCGTACGCAGCACCGGGTCCACCACCGGGCGTCCGTTCACCAGCAGAAGCTGCCCGTTGGCGGTGGCGCGATGCACGGACGGGGCGCAGATATAGCCCGACAGGCGCAGGTCCCCGCGCTCCCCTTCCACCGGGATCAGGCCATCCGCCTGGCCTGCGTCCAAAATCGCCGCCGCCCGCGCGGCCGTATCCTGCGCCGGAAGGTCAAGGACCACGCGCTGATCAAACTGCAGGCGGAAGGCGACATGGGGCGCGGACAGGGCCAGGCGGCGGACGGTATTTTCGGCATGGCCCGATTCGACCCGCGCGCTCTTGAGGAATTTGCGCCGCGCGGGGGTGGCGAAAAACAGGTCCTCCACCACCACGCGGGTGCCTGCGACCCCGGCGCAGGGACGTGGCTCCTCGATCCGTCCGCCCTCCACCCGTATGGACCATGCGGACGGCGCGCCATGGGTGCGCGACGTGACGCACAGCCGCGCGGCCGCGCCGATCGACGGCAGGGCCTCCCCCCGGAATCCCAGCGTGGAGATACGCACCAGCGTTTCGTCAGACAGTTTCGAGGTGCAATGACGCTCCACCGCAAGACGCAGGTCCTCCGGCGTCATGCCGCAGCCATCGTCGGTCACCTCGATGCGGTCGATGCCGCCGTTCTCCAGAAGGATGGAAATCCGTCGCGCGCCCGAATCCAGCGCGTTTTCCACCAGTTCCTTCAGTGCGGCGGCGGGACGCTCTATCACCTCGCCTGCCGCGATGCGGTTGACCACCTGTTCGGACAGGCGACGGATCACGGGGCGTTCCGGGGAAGGGGAATGTTCGGTCATGACGGCATCATGGCGGAATGGGCCGCCCATCTCCAGCACGGGGACGCACGGCGCAGGGCGGGATCGCCAGACTTTTGCAAATCAGCCCACAGGCTGCCCGCCCGGCCATGGGCGCGAGGCGCCTGCGGCCATGGCGCGCGGGATTATTTCTTCTTGCTCGGCGCGCTCAGCGTCGGCGTGGCGCCCTGCGTCAGGTTGCGTCCAAGGGCCGAGTCCTCACGCAGGCGGGCATTCTCCGCCTTGGCATTGACCACGTTGCCCGCGCCGCCACCGTGCCAGAACATCAGGTGATCGACAAAGCTGGTGCCCGCCTTGCCCAGTTCCCCGCGATCGGGCGCATTGGACGCCTCGTTCGCCTCGCCCACCAGCGCGGTCTGGCCCGGGCTGTCCTGCCCGTAGGACCCCTGGAGGGCGACGTTGGGCGACAGGGTTTCCAGCGCCTGCATGCGCGGGTTGGAATCCTGCGCATGCTGGATGGCCGCGCTGTTGGGCGCGCCCAGTTCGTCCGAAGGAGGCATCGAAAGCGGCGTGCGCGTCGTGACGGTGTATTCGTCAGGCATGCTGCGTTCCAGCCCGAACGCACGCGAAACATCCCCCCCCGAGCAGCCGGTCAGGGAAAGACCGCCCGTCGCGACCAGAGCAAGGGAAAGGGTTCTGAAAGCCATGGATGCCATGATTCGCCTATTACCGCCCCCGTAACGGTTCGGCAAGCGCCGCTGTGACATTCTGTCCTATCCCCTGTCGCGATCGAAAAGATTATCAATAATCAGCACTGCCACACCGCAGTCAATCGCCGCATCGGCAAGGTTGAATACCGGCCATGACCATCCATAGGCATGCAGGTGCACGAAATCGACCACCGCGCCGAACTGCAGCCGGTCGATGACATTGCCGACCGCCCCCCCCATGATCGCGCCCAGCGCGCCCGCGACCCACGGGTGCGGCGTGCGTGCCGCCCATACGCCCAGCAACGCGACGATGCCCAGCGCCACGACCGAAAAGATGATGCGGCCCGCCGTCCCCACGCCACCCAGCATCCCGAAGGTGATGGCGTGGTTCCAGACCATGGTGAAATTCAGCCCCGGCATCAGGGCGACGCTCTGGCGTCCCGGCAGGTCATACCCGTGCAGGATCCAGTGCTTGGTGGCCTGATCCAGGCCAAGGACAAGGGCGAAGAACAGGACCGTCCATCCCGCCCGGCTGACCCTGCGCCGCCGTCGCGGCGCGGGATCAAGCATGCCAGATCCTGACATGACGGATAAACTCACGCCCCGCCCTGCACCACGTCATTGCATCGCAGGCACAGCTGCGGATGCGCGGCGATGGTTCCCACTTCCTCAAGCACCTTCCAGCAGCGCGCGCACTTGTGGCCCGACGCGGCGCGGACGACGGGACCGCCATGCGGCGTGCCCTGCACCCCGTCCTGCACCCCGTCCGGCTGGTCCAGATAGATCGGGGCGCTGCCCGCCTCGATCGAAACATCCACCTGCGAGACGATCGCCAGTTCGCACCAGTCCACCTCGCCGAAAACGCTGGCCTCCTGCTCCGCCAGCGGCAGCGTGACCGCCGCCTGCAGCGACGACCCCACGATGCCGTTGCGACGCGCGGTCTCGATTTCGGTGGTGATGACGCGCCGCACGCCACGCAGCATGGCCCAGCGATCCTCCAGCGCGGGCTGGTGCCACTGCGCCGGGATGTCGGGGAAAGGCTGCAGATGGATGCTCTGCGTATTGCCCGGCCGCGCCAGCCACGCCTCCTCCGCCGTGAAGACCAGAACGGGGGCCAGCCACGCGCACAGGCAGCGGTGCAGATGGTCCAGAACCGTGCGCGCCGCCCGGCGCTTGGGGCTGGCGGGACCATCGCAGTAGATCGCGTCCTTGCGCACGTCGAAATAGAACGCCGAAAGGTCGGCAGCGCAGAAGCCGTGCAGCGCGGGATAGACCCCCACCCATTCATGCGTTTCCACCGCGCGCGCCACCAGCCCGCCAAGTTCGCCCAGACGGTGCAGCACCCAGCGTTCCAGTTCCGGCAGGTCGTCATAGGCGACCCGCTCCTCCTCGGAGAAACCATCGAGCGCGCCGAGCAGCCAGCGCAGCGTATTGCGCAGACGGCGGTAAAGCTCACCCTGCTGCTTGAGGATGTCCTTGCCGATGCGCAGGTCCTCGTTGGTGTCGGAATTCATCACCCACAGACGCAGGATATCGGCGCCGAGCGAGTCGTTGACATCCTGCGGGGCGATGACATTGCCCAGCGACTTGGACATCTTGCGCCCCTGCTCATCAAGGACGAAGCCATTGGTCACCAGCGTGCGGAACGGTGCCACGCCCTTCGTTCCCACGCTTTCGAGCAGCGAGGACTGGAACCAGCCGCGATGCTGGTCCGAACCTTCGAGGTAGACATCGGCGGGGAACGGCAGCCCGTCATGGCCCAGCACGAAGGCATGGGTCGAACCGCTTTCGAACCACACGTCCACGATGTCGAATACCTGTTCGTAATCTTCCGGGTCGCGCCCTTCGCCCAGGAAACGCCCCGCCGGGGAGGAATACCAAGCATCCGCCCCCTCGGCCGCGAAGGCATCGACGATGCGCTTCATCACCGCCGGGTCGCGCAGGACCTCGCCCGTGCGCTTTTCAACGAACACCGCGATCGGCACGCCCCATGCGCGCTGGCGGCTGATGCACCAGTCGGGACGCCCCTCCACCATGGAGGTCAGGCGGTTGCGCGACTGCGCGGGGACGAACGTCACCTTCTCCAGCGCCTCGAGCGCGCGCTGGCGCAGGGAGCCTTCGCCATCCATGCGGATGAACCACTGCGGCGTCGCGCGATAGATGATCGGCGCGCGCGACCGCCATGAATGGGGATAGGAATGGACCATGACCGTCCGCGCCACCAGCCCCGCCGGGGCCTGTCCCGCGGCAGCGGCATGGCGCATCACATCGGCCAGCGCGGCGCAGACCGGCTCCGCCGCCCTGAAGACATGCACACCCGCGAACAGCGGAACCCATTCGGCATAGCGGCCGTCATCCATCACCAGTTCGGTGATTTCCAGCCCGTACTGGCGGCCAAGGCTGAAATCGTCCTCGCCATGGGCCGGGGCGGTATGGACCAGCCCGGTGCCCGCTTCGGTCGTGACATGTTCGCCCGGCAGCATCGGCACGTCGAAATCATATCCCTGCCCCCGCAGCGGATGGGCGCAGACCGCGCCCTTCAGCGCGCGGCCCGGCAGGGTGTAAAGCACGTGATGCGCGCTGATGCCCGCCGCGGCGCAGAACGGCTCGATCAGGTCCTCCGCCACCAGGACCTTCGATTCAGGCTCCAGCAGGGCGCCGTCGGTCACGTCATCCACCCGCACCACGGCATAGGTGATGTCCGGGCCATAGGCGATGGCGCGGTTGGCGGGGATCGTCCACGGCGTCGTGGTCCAGATGACCGCCGCCACGTCCTCCAGCGCATGGGCCGGGGTGGGGTCGTGGATGATGGGAAAGGCCACGTGGATGGCCGTGGATTCGTGATCGCGGTATTCGATCTCCGCCTCCGCCAGGGCGGTCTTTTCAACCGGACTCCACATGACGGGGCGCAGGCCGCGATACAGCAGCCCGTTGAGCAGGAATTTCCCGATTTCGCCCACGATCGCCGCCTCGGACGAAAAATCCATCGTGGCGTAACGTCGCGCCCATTCCGCCTGCACGCCGAGGCGGCGGAATTCGGCGGCCTGGATATCCAGCCATTTCTGGGCATAGGCACGGCATTCGGCACGGAACTGCAGGACGGGAACGCCATCCTTGTCCTGTCCGCGCTTGCGGTATTCCTCTTCGATCTTCCATTCGATCGGCAGGCCGTGACAGTCCCAGCCGGGAATGTAATGCACGCCATAACCCGACATGCGGTGCGCGCGGTTGATGACGTCCTTGAGGATCTTGTTCAGGGCATGACCGATATGCAGGTGGCCGTTGGCATAGGGCGGGCCATCATGCAGCATGAAGACCTGCCGCCCCTGCGACTGCTGGAACAGGCTGTCGTCGAGCCCTTCCGCGGCCCAGCGCTCCAGCATCTCGGGCTCCCGTTTCGGCAGGCTGCCGCGCATGGGAAAGGAGGTGGTGGGAAGGAACACCGTCTCCCGATAGAGATCCTGTGGTTTTGACTCGGTCATGACCCTGTTTTCTGACTGCTTGATCCAAAGAAACATGGAGGGACGGGACATGCCCCGTACAACCGCAACGCAACCTTATGGGGAGGCGGCGGCCCCGCGGTCAAGCTTTCGCGACGCGCCCGCCCGGCGTTCGCTTTCCCCCGACCGTCCTGCCGACAGCCCTGCCTGCCGCTTTTCCTGCCTGTCCCGGCCACTCACGTCCCGTTCATCGCGAGGAGGTAGTCGCGCGCGGCCTGCGTATCGCGCGCGATCTGTGCGCGCAGGGCGTCCAGCCCGTCGAATTTCCGTTCCTCGCGCAGCAGGGTATGCAACGCTACCGACAGGGTATGGCCGTACAGATCGCCCTCGAAATCCAGCAGGTGGACCTCCAGCCGGCTTTCCTGCCCGTCATTGATGGTCGGACGGCGGCCGATGTTCGCGACACCGGGACAGGTGCGGCCATCGGTCATGCGCACGCTGACGGCATAGACCCCGCGCGCGGGTTCCAGATGGCGGCCAAGGGCGATGTTGGCGGTGGGAAAGCCCAGCAGGCGCCCCCGCTTGTCCCCATGTTCCACCTGGCCACGGATCGACCACGGACGGCCCAGTTCCTCCGCCGCGCGTTCGGGATATCCCTCCTGCAGCAGGCGGCGGATGCGGGTGGAGGAATAGGGCCCAGCCGCGTCGCACAGGGCGGGCACCACCGTAAGGCCGATATCCAGCGCCTGCGCCTCCTGCGCGAGGAAGGCGACATTGCCGCGCCTGCGATGGCCGAACGCGAAGTCCGCGCCACAGCCGACATGCTGCACCCCCAAGCCGGCATGCAGGACATCGGTCACGAATTCCTCGGCGCTCATGGCGCTGAACTGCGGGGTGAAGGGTATCTGGAAGACGTGCTTCACCCCGAGCGCCACGAGGGCGGAAAACCGTTCGTCAGGCAGCGTCAGGCGAAAGGGCGGGTCCTGCGGCCGGAACAGTTCGCGGGGATGCGGCTCGAACGTCACGACCGCCAGTTCGCGGTCCGGGCGCGCGGCATGCAGCGTGCGCAGCAGGTGGACATGGCCCAGATGCACCCCGTCGAAATTGCCCAGCGCCGCGACCGCGCCGCGCGCGCTGTCGGGAATGTCGCGCCAGTCGGTGTAAAGATGCGCCCTCATGCCGCCACCGGCAGGCCGAACATGTGGCTGACCTCCCCGAACGTGGCGGCGACGCGATGGGTCGTCCCGGCGACGGTGCCATCCTCGGACCGCGCGATCTGGCATGTCCGCAGCCCCGCCTGCGCCGCCGCATCGAGTTCGGCCACGACATCGGACAGGAACAGCACGTCCGCCGCCACCCACCCGGCCTGCGCCATGATATGGGCGTAGCTCGCGGCCGCGCGCTTGCCCCCCATCGCAAGGTCGTAAAACCCGTCGAACAGGGCCGTCACGTCGCCTTCGTCCGTATGGCCGTAAATCAGCTTCTGCGCCGCGACGGAGCCGGAGGAATAGACCGCAAGCCGGATCCCGGCCGCCGACCATGTCCGCAGCGCGGGCAGGACGTCGGGATACATCCGCGCGCTCAGCCGTCCCGTGCGATACCCCTGCGCCCAGGCGATTCCCTGCAATGTCTTGAGCGGGGCTATCTTCTCGTCACGGTCCATCCACGCCTCAAGCTGCGTCAGGGGATCCACGCCGGGGGCAAGGCGCGTGACCTCCGCGATCGCGGCACGGACCTGCGGGTCGTCGGCATGTTCACGCAGCAGGGCCGGCAGCGCCGCGCGCGCATAGGGAAACAGCACGTCATGAACGAAGGAGACCGGGATGGTCGTCCCCTCGATATCGAGCAGGACGGCACGGGGCGGCGTGGAACGGGATGGCGAGGGATCAGGTGGCAATTTTACACCCTTTTATCGTCAGGGGCGGCAAAGCGCAGCGCGATGTCATCGCCGGTATAGCGCGCGATCCATCCATCGGGATTGGTAAAGACCCGCAACGCCACGAAATCGGGATCCGCGCCGCCATCGAACCAGTGGGGCACGCCGGCGGGAACCGAAATCAGGTCGCCGGCGGTGCAGCGGACATTGAATACCTGCCTGTCCACATGCAGGACGAAGTCCCCATGTCCATGCACGAAAAACCTGATTTCGTCCTCGGCATGGACATGCTCGCTCAGGAACTTCCGCCGCGCGGCGTCCCAGCCCTCGCCCGCGCCGTGCATGCTGACGACATCGGCGGACCCTGCCCCCGTTTCGCCCATCAGCTGATCGAGATAGGGGCGGTAGATCTCCAGCACCTCGTCCGCCGGGGCGTCGCGGGGCGGGATCACGGGGCTGTCCCAGCGTTCGAAACGCACGCCGATTTTCCCGAGGATCGCGGCCATCTCGTCCCCATCCCCGGTCCGCAGGAGCGGGGTTGCGGGATTGTCGTCGCGATAGAGGGCAAGGCTGCTCATGCCCGGATTTTCCGTTTTTCCAGTTCGCACGCCAGAAGGAATTCCAGCCCCTCCAGCCGGGCAAGGGCCATGTCCATGTCGTCGCCCCAGACATAAACGCCATGCCCCCGGATCACGTATCCCATGTGCATTTCGGCAAGGTGCGGCGCGACAGCCTGCGCAAGGCGGGCAATGTCCTGGTCATTGTCGAAGACCGGCAGGCGCAGGCTGACATCGTGGGTTTTCTGCCCCTCGAACACCTTGAGCACCTCGTATCCCGACAGGACGAGCGCGTCATCCGCCAGCATCGACAGCACGGTGGAGGCCACGGAATGACCATGCAGCACCGCCCCCGTGCGCGGGAATGCGGCATAGATCTGGCAGTGCAGCAGGGTTTCGGCGCTGGGCCGGTCGCCGGCATGCACGGGCGTGCCATCCGCCGTGACCTCGATCACGCCATGGGGCGTCAGCATGCCCTTGTGCCCGCCCGAACGCGTGATCGCGATCAGCCCGTCAGGCAGGCGACAGCTGATGTTGCCCGCCGTCGCGGGCACCCACCCAAAACGATCCATCCGGCGTCCCGCCGCGATGATGTCGTCCACCGCGACCGCGCGCGGGTCGGAAGAAATAACCTTGTCCATCGAACCTTCACGACTGCTCTGGCAGGCCTGCCCCGGCGATCCGCCGCACGGCCTGTCTGGCCGCAGGTGGCCTCATGCCGCCCCGCCTGCCGCCCTGCCTATTTTACGTTGTGGCCCGACGGCTGGCTGCTTTCGGTGAAGTTCGCATCGCGCTGCTGCGTGGCGGGGCCGGATATGTGGCCGCCCGCGTTCTGCTGCGACGGGGTGACGGGTTCGTCATCGGCGATGTTCTTCTTGAACGTCTTGATGCCGCGCGCCATGTCGCCCATCAACGAGCTGATCTTGCCCCCGCCCCCAAACAGCACAAGCACGACCGCAAGAACGATCAGCCAATGTCCCCAGCTCAAGCTACCCATAACACCCTCGATTTCCGCGTCGCCGACGCAAAAGCTGTTTTTCCACGACCCATGCCGCCATGACATGTGCCAGACGCGTCTTCCCTCACATGAGGCCACGCAGTCGTTGATGCAAGCATCGCCCCGCCGCTTTTCCACCACATGATAGCATGCGGCATAGCATGCGGCCCCGATCCCGTATCGGGTCCTGTCCCCGCCCTATTTAAGCGGCAGGATAAAACCATACGCAGGATAGACACTTTTGCCGATGCCGTGAATGGGGCTCCACCAGACCTGCACCCGTGACCAGTCATTGCGACTCGATACATCAATGACGGGATCAGCGCGTCCGATGCGTCCGGGCACCCAGTTCGCCTGTTCCACCACCAGTTCGCGCGGGCCACGGACGGAACGCACCACCGCCACGTGCCCGTCCGGCAGGCGGCCGGTCGCGCGCAGTACCAGCACCGCGCCGGGCCTGGGGGCGTGCGAACGCGGGTAATGGCCCGATGCCTCCGCCCACCACTGGGCCGCTGCCCCATGTAGGTTCACCCCCGTGATCTGCCGGGCATAGGGGGCGCACTGCACCGGTCCATGCCAGCTTCCGCTGCCGCCACCGGCACAGCCCGCCACGACCGGCAGCACCGCCACCACCGCGATCCGCGCCGCCCGGCATATCGCCACACGCACCGTGCTTCGCACCCTGTCGCGCCGTTGTCCGCCCTGTCCGAAACGCCGCCCGCCCCCTTCTTGCGGCATCACGCGGATTTCATGCGCCATATGCGTTCCTCTGCCTCCTGCGCGTCCATCTCCAGCGCGCGAAGGGCAATATCGCGCGAAAAACCCGATCGCGCCATCGCCTCCATCGCACGGCGGTCCCGCGTGGCGGCGGCCTCCCCTTCCTCTTCGGGGCGACGGAAGGGACCGGCCCGCCGCTTGCGCACGAATACGAGGGCTGCTGCAAGCTCGGTTTCGCGGCCCTCCTCCCCCCGCGCGCCCAGCGTTTCCTCCATCGCCTGCGTGACCACGGCGCCATCGACGCCCCGCGCGGCCAGGTGCGCGCCGATCGCCCGGCGCGACCGGCCCGCCCGCGTCAGGGAACGCGCGCGTGATTCGCTGAACCGCGCGTCATCGACCGCGCCAAGCGCCTGCATGTCGGCAATGACGGCGGTGATGTCCGGGGCGGATTCGGCAATGCGGCCCGCGATGTCCGCAGGCTCCATGCCCTCGGCCTGCGCCCTGCGGCCCCAGCGCTGCATCACCCGCGTCAGGACCCGCTCCATCCCCGCGACGGTGGTGGAAAAACGCGCGACATGCGACAGCGCCGCCGCCCGCAGCGCCGCGCGATCCGGCGCGGGACCGGCCGGACGCGGGGCGTCCCCCCGCCGCGTGGTGCGGCCCGCGCGGCAGGATGCGGGGCGGCGCGTGGGCATGCCAGGATCATCCGTATCATCCGTCATGGCCCCATTGTGCCATATCCCGCCCCGCCAGGGCGACAGGCCGGCAGGCGCCACGCCGGGCAATGCCGTAAAAAAAACGCGGCCCACGCATGGAACCCACGACAGGGTGAATACCGATAGATGGTTGCATTTGCGCCACTGCGGCAATATTCTTTCCAATTCCGTGAAATAAGGGTGTGTCCGCATGAGGCATGACACGCCAGTCACGGAAGCCGGAAACGCAGCGCAGGCCCACCCTCACGGCGTGGGCTTTTCACGTTGTTTTCCACGAAAAGCTTTCCAACCGAGCAACGAAATCACAAGGCAATTCCATGATTCCCGCCCTGATGCCGACATTCAATCGCACCGACCTCGCTTTCGAGCGGGGAGAAGGCGCCTGGCTGTACACGGCGGACGGGCGACGATTCCTCGATTTCGGGGCGGGGATCGCGACCTCCTCGCTGGGGCATAACAATCCCCACCTCGTCAACGCCATCGCACAGCAGGCGGCGCGGGTGATGCATGTCTCCAACCTCTACCGCATCCCGCAGGCGGAAAAGCTGGCCGAGCGACTCGTCGCCGCGAGCTTTGCCGACAGCGTCTTTTTCTGCAATTCGGGCGCCGAGGCGAACGAGGGCATGATCAAGATGATCCGCCGCGCGCAGGCCAAGAGCGGCCATCCGGAGCGCGTGCGCATCATCTGTTTCAACGGCGCGTTCCACGGGCGCACGCTGGCGACGCTGGCGGCGACGGGAAATGCGAAATACCTCGACGGGTTCGGCCCGGTGGTGGAGGGTTTCGACCATGTGCCGCTGAACAACATGAACGCCGTGCGCGCCGCCATCACGGACGAGACGGCGGGCATCATGATCGAACCCGTGCAGGGCGAAAGCGGCATCAACCTTGCCGATCCGCGCTTCCTGCGCGAACTGCGCGCCGCGTGCGACGAGTACGGCCTGTTCCTTGGCATGGACGAGGTCCAGTGCGGCATGGGACGGACGGGCAGGCTGTTCGCCCATGAATGGTCGGGCGTCACCCCCGATGTCATGACCACGGCCAAGGGCATCGCAGGCGGCTTCCCCATGGGGGCGATCCTGGCGACCGAACAGGTCGCCCGCCACATGACGCCCGGCAGCCACGGCACGACGTTCGGCGGCAACCCGCTGGCATGCGCCGCGGCGAACGCGGTCCTCGACGTCATCCTCGCCCCCGGTTTCCTTGAACAGGTCCAGGCGCGCGGGGCGATGCTGGGGCGCGAATTCGATACGCTCGTCGCGCGTTATCCCGATGTCTTTTCCGCCCATCGCGGCGTCGGCCTGATGATCGGCCTGCAGTGCGTCGCACCCGTGTCCGCGGTGCAGGACGCGGCAATGCACGAAGGGATGCTCAGCGTCACGGCCGGCGGCAACGTCCTGCGCCTTGTCCCGCCCCTGACCGTCACGGAAGAAGACTGCCGCATGGCGGGCGAAATGCTGGACCGCGCGGCGCGGCGCGTGCATGCCGACATCGCTGCCTCGGCCGCACGGGCGGAGAGCGTGGCATGAACGCGATCAGACCCGACATGCCCAGCCGGGCACAGCCGCGCCACTTCCTCGACCTGAAGGATCTGGACGCCGCCACCCTGCGCGCCATTCTTGACGTCGCGGCCGGGATCAAGCGCATGCAGCACGGGCGCGCCCGTCCGCTGCATCCGCGCCTGCCGCTGCGGGGGCGCGCGCTGGGGCTGATGCTGTCCAAGCCGTCAACCCGCACGCGCGTATCGTTCGAGGTCGGGATGCGCCAGCTGGGCGGTGACGTGGTCCTGCTGTCGCCGGGCGACATGCAGCTGGGGCGCGGGGAAACCATCGCCGATACCGCGCGCGTGCTGTCGCGGTTCGTCGATGCGCTGGTCCTGCGCACCGGCAGGACGGCAAACCTGCGCGAGCTTGCGAAATGGAGCAGCGTGCCCGTCATCAACGGCCTGACGCCGGATTCCCATCCGGTGCAGATCCTGGCGGACATCATGACGTTCGAGGAACATCGCGGCCCCATTACCGGGCGGCTGCTGGCATGGGTGGGCGACGGCAACAACGTCGCCACCTCGTTCATCGAGGCGGCGGCCCGGTTCGGCTTCCGCCTGCGCCTCGCCACGCCGCCGACGCATGCGCCGGACGCGCGCGCGGTGGAATGGGCGCGCGCCAACGGGGCGGACATCACGGTGTGCACGGATGCGGCGCAGGCCGTGGCAGGGGCGGATGCCGTCATCACCGACACATGGGTCAGCATGTCCGACAACGCGTCGGAACAGCGCGCCAGCGCGTTCGAACCCTATCGCGTGGACGCGGCCCTGATGGCGCGTGCGGCCCCCGATGCCCTTTTCCTGCACTGCCTGCCCGCCCATATAGGCGAGGAAGTGACCGCCGACGTGTTCGAAGGCCCGCATTCCGTGGTCTTTGACGAGGCCGAAAACCGCCTGCATGCCCAGAAGGGGCTGCTGGTCTGGGCCCTGTGCGGCGATGACTGGCAGAGCTTTGGAAAGGAAAATCCCTGACATGACCGGCCCCGCAGAACAGCCCGCCCTGCCCAGCACGACGGAAGACACCGCAAGTGTCCCCGGATGGGTGGAAAAAAGCGTCAATGACATCTTTGCCGCGCTGCCGGGGGCGGGATCGGGGGCGGGGTCGGGCGCGCCGCTTGACGCGCTGCGCGATGCCTATCTCGACTGCCTCGCCGGCGCGGGCCGGGGGGAGGACATCGATACCGAGCACGATACCTGCCGTCAGGCCCTGCTGGACCAGGTGACGGAGCGGAAGCTGCTGGATACCGCGACGACGCAGGCGCTGGCCCAGCGTCTGGAGGCGCTGGAGGCGGACATTACCGCCAACCTGTGAAAATCCCGGCCGTCCGCGTTCCCTCCGCCCGCATGAGATCCGATGACACATGATTGACACGCCAGCCTTCCTCGACACCAACCGTCCCGATACCCCCGACCTTGTGGTGGAACAGGGCGTCATGCCCTTCTACCTTGCCAGCCGCCCGGTGCGGGGCCGCCTGGTGCGTCCGGGCGTCCTGACCGACACGCTGCTGACGCGCCATGACAATCCCGATGTCGTGCTGCGCCTGGCGGGCGAGGCGCTGGCCCTTGTCGCGGGGCTGGCCTCCGCGCTGAAGTTCAAGGGATCGTTTTCCCTGCAGGCCAAGGGCGATGGCGCGGTCAGCCTGCTGGTGGCGGACTGCACCGACGCGGGCGCCCTGCGCTTTCACGTCCGTTCCGACGATGAAAAGGTCGCCGCCCTGCTGAAGGAGCATCCCGAACCCACGGCGGCGCAGCTTCTGGGATCGGGCTATCTGGCGTTCAGCGTGGATCAGGGGCCCGATACCGACATCCATCAGGGCATCGTGGAAATCACGGGCGAAAGCCTGTCGGACATGGCCGCGCACTATTTTACCACCAGCGAGCAGCATGCCTGCTGGGTGCGGCTGTTCTGCAGCAGGACCGAACGTGGATGGCGCGCCGGCGCGCTGATCCTCGAACGCATCGCGACCGAGGGTGGGCATACCTCCGACACCGCGCCGGAGGATGGCGACGATGCGTGGGAAACTGCCGTCACCCTTGCCTCCACCCTGACGGAGGCGGAAATCCTTGATGACAGCCTTTCCTCCGAAACGCTGATCTACCGCCTGTTCCATGCCGAGGACGCGTGCATCGGCCATCCCCGCGCGCTGGCGTTCGGCTGCCGCTGCAGCCGCGCGCGTCTGGCGGGCATCCTCGAGACCTTCCCGACCGACGACCTTGACCACATGGCCGAGGACGGGACGATCACCATGAACTGTTCATTCTGCAACCATGCCTTCCATTTCCGCCGTGACGAGGTGGGACGCGCCGCCGAATAAGCCCCCGGCCCGTTCCCCCGGCCCGCCCCATCTGTTTTACGGGGGGCGGAATGTGCCATGATGGCCGACGTTTCAACTTGACCTGTGGCGCGTCCGGGCCAGGACCGGACGCCAGAGCTTTTTCGGGAAATCCGTTCATGCATCCGCCCTGTCCGACCGTTCCCCGTCCCTCCCGCGCCGTGCGGGCCATGCGCATGGCGCGGCTGATGGCGCTTGGCCTGCCGCTTGTCATGCTGGGGGCGTGCCACAATGACCAGCAGCAGCCGACCATGACGTTCGCGCCGCTCAGCTACAGCAACCTCGCGCCGCTGAACCTGAACGTGGCCAGCATTTCCATCGTTGACCGGGGTCAGCCCGGAATGGTGCCCGGCGACCTGTCCAACCGCGCGCCCACGCCCCCGGACCAGGCGCTCAGACAGATGGCGCATGACCGGCTGATCGCATCCGGTGCCGGGGGGCATGGCGTGTTCACCATCGACCGCGCCTCCATCCTGCATGAACCGGGCGGCATCCTTGACGGACAGATGAATGTCCATCTCGACGTCGTGTCCGCCGATGGGCTGCGCAAGGGATACGCGGTGGCGCAGGTCACGCGCTCCTACGACCCCAAGGCGACGAAGGGCAACACCGATACGACCGCGAACCTGTATGAACTCGTCAACCTGATGATGCAGGACATGAACCGGGAACTGGAATCCCAGATCCGCAACAACCTCGGCAACTGGCTGACAACCGCGCCGGTCGCAGGGGCGGTGTCGGAACAGTCGCTTGACGGTGCGTCACCCGGCACGGGCGGGGCACAGACCGTGACGATGCCCATGCCCAACACGACGTCGTCGGACACGCCGGCCGCCGTTTCGTCAACGCCCGCCGCAACGTCTAACGCGCCGGCGGCCCCTGCGGCTCCGGCGGCGAATGACGGACCCGACCCCATCTTTCCCGACGGGGAACCCTCCGCCACGACCACGACAACGACGACCAGGACGCCCCGCCTGCGTTCGCCCCAGCCGGGATACCTGACCCTGCCGCCTTCCGGCACAAACAGCACCAGCGGCACCAACTGATCCGGTGCGGGAAGGCGTGGCCTTCCCGCCGTCCCGGCGCGCCCTATTGCGCGCCGATCGTCCGCAGCACCAGCCCCGGCGTCAGTATCTGGGGCAGGACGATCCCCTCCTGATGCGTGGGGTAATAGACGTATAACGGCACCCCGTCGCGCCCGTGATCGCGCAGGAAGGCGGTGATCGCCGCGTCGCGCCCGGTCCAGTCGCCCTTCATGTAAACGACACCCTGCCGGGCAAAGGCATCGCGCACATGCTGCGGCGACAGGGCGACACGTTCATTCACCAGACATGAAATGCACCATGCCGCCGTCATGTCGATGAAGACCGGCCTGCCCTGCGCCCGCAGGGCGTCAAGCCGCGCCTGCGAAAATGCCTCCGTCCCGTCCGTGGCCTGAGCCTGCGTGGCGTCCGCGCCCTGCGGGGCAAGGGCAGGCATGACCATCAGCACGCCACCCAGCGCAAGGCCGATGGCAAACAGCGCCCCGCCCCGGCAGCCAAGGATGAAGCCCTCCTTCCCCGTGCCGGTCATCGCCGCGTCCTGCGCCATGCGCACCAGCCACGTCGCCAGCGCAATCAGCACCATTCCCCCCGCCAGCACCGGCACCGCGACCTGACCGCCCTGCAATGTCGCGACCCACGCCAGCCACACGCATGTCGCCAGCATGGGAAAGGCCAGCGCCTGACGCACGATTTCCATCCACGCCCCCGGACGCGGCAGCAGCCGAACCAGCCCCGGCACCATCGCCAGCAGCAGGTAAGGTGCGGCAAGGCCCAGCCCCATGGCGACAAAGATCACGATTCCCACCACCGGCGACGCCGAAAGCGCGCCGGCGACCGCCGCCCCCATGAACGGCGCGGTGCAGGGCGTGGCGACCACGACCGCCAGCACGCCGGTCAGGAAATCCCCCATATGCCCCGACAGCGTCCCCCCGCCACCCAGCGCCGCAATGCGCATCCCGAAGGAAAAGACCCCCAGCAGGTTGAGCGAAATGGCGAACAGCAGCCAGCACATCAGCGTGACGAACGTCACCGACTGGAACTGGAATCCCCACCCCACGACATTGCCCGCCATGCGCAGGCCCACGATCACCACGCCCAGCAGCACGAAGGTCGCGACGATGCCCCCCGCATACAGCGCCGCCCCCGTCAGCGCGGCGCGGCGTTCCCCCCGCGCCATGCGTTCGAGCGAGAGGATCTTCATCGCCAGAACCGGGAACACGCACGGCATCAGGTTCAGGATCATCCCCCCCGCAAAGGCCAGCGCCACCAGACGCAGCAGCCCCGCGCCGCCGCCCGCAGGGGGGGCGGACGCCATCGCGGGCGCGCCCCCCGGCTGCGCGGTGATCGCCAGCGCCTGTTCGCGGCCCGACACGTCGCGGATGACCACGATGCCAGACAGGGGCGCATCCTTGTGGAACCCGTCCGCCACCTTCAGCCCCAGCTGCAGCAGCCCGTCACGCACATGCAGCGGCTGCGGCGCATCGTGATCGATCAGCCCCGGCTGTTCAGGCATGAACCATGCCTCCCGGACCATGGCGGGCGACAGTCCCGCCCCCATCAGCGACAGCGTGCCGTCGGCGGCGATCCGCGCGGCAAAGGGGGAGGCCACCGGACGCTGCGCCGCCGCGCGGGCGAAAAGCGGCGCCTGCGCGGAAGGGGAAAGCGGCCCGCGCGGCAGCGTCAGGCTGAATTCGCCATGTTCGGGCACGCAGACGGTGGCGCAGACCAGCCAGTCGGCGGTGGCGTCCACCACCATGTCGGCCCCCTCCTTCGCCTCGCGCGGTTCCAGGCGCACCGGCAGCAGCACGTCGCCGGTATAGGCATAGGACATCAGCGGCCCGTCACTCAGCCGCTGCGGCACCGGCCATTCGATGGGGCCGCCTTCGCCCACCGCCCCACCGGACGCATGCAGCGCCAGCGTCACCGCCTCCCCCGCGTCGCCGGGGTTCAGCCAGTACGTATGCCATCCCGGCGCCAGCTGCAGGCGCAGGCCGAAATGCATCTCCTGTCCCGGCATGAAGGTGTCGCTGTCGCTGAGCAGCGTTGCCGTGCCGTGCGGGCTGGAAACCGGCGTGCTCTGCGCGGCAAGCCCGGTGCGCGGCAGGACGGGGGCAAGGCATGTCACGACGCACAGCGTGAAGAGTAAGCGCAAGATTGCCACGCAGGAACACTCCGTCAGGGTCGATGGGGGCGAAAGGCCTGTATTATATAATCGTATGCGGCCGTTCAGGCATTGCCGCGCGCATGTCGCACACGTCATAAAGCACGATATGGCGTCCGATCCATCCCTGCAAAATCCGCTTTTCCCACCCGACCTGTTCCCGCCCGGCGCGGCACCCGGCACCGACCTGCCCGTGGCGGAGGCACTGCCGCGGCTGCGCGCCGCACTGGACCAGGGGGGCGGCGCGGTGCTGGTGGCGCCCCCCGGCGCGGGCAAGACGACGCTGGTCCCCCTCGCGCTGCTGGCCGCGCCGTGGCGGGGGGACGGGCGCATCGTGATGCTTGAACCCCGCCGCCTGGCCGCCCGTGCGGCCGCGCGACGGATGGCGGAACTGATCGGGGAGGAACCGGGCGGCCTGATCGGGTATCGCACGCGGCTTGACGGCGCGTCCTCCGCCGCGACGCGAATCGAGGTGGTGACCGAGGGGCTGCTGGTGCGCCGGCTGCTGGCGGATCCGACGCTGGATGGCGTCGCCTGCGTCATCTTTGACGAAATCCACGAACGCTCCGTCGATGTGGACGCGGCGCTGGCCTTCTGCCTTGACCTGCAGCGCGAACTGCGGCCCGACCTGCGGCTGGTGGCGATGTCGGCCACGACGGACGCGGCCACCCTGTCGCAACGGATGGACGCGCCGGTCATCGAAAGCGCGGGGCGCATGTTCCCCGTCGAAATCCGCCACGCGCGTCGCGACATCCCCCACCAGCGCGACCTGCCCGACGCCATGGCGCACGCGATCCGCGCCGCCCTGGCGGAGGAAGAAGGCGACATCCTCGCCTTCCTGCCCGGCGTTGGCGAAATCCGCCGCACGCAGGCCGCCCTGGCCGACGTGGCGGCGGAGGTCCTGCCACTGTATGGCGAACTTCCCCCCGGGGAGCAGGATTACGTCCTGCGGCCCCATACGCAGGGGCGACGGGTGATCCTGTCCACCTCCATCGCGGAAACGTCGCTGACGGTGCCGGGGGTACGGATCGTGATCGATGGCGGTTTCCGTCGCACGCCGCGCCTTGATGCGGGCACCGGCCTGACGAAGCTGGAGACCGCGCGCATATCACGTGCCGCCGCCGCCCAGCGCGCGGGCCGCGCGGGCCGCGTGGCGCCGGGCATCGCGATACGCCTGTGGAGCGAGACGACATCGCGCGCCATGCCGCCGCATGACCGGCCCGAAATCATGGAAGCCGAACTGACCGGCCTGCGCCTGGATACGGCGGCATGGCAGGCGGCGATGGGCACGCCGCCCGCGGACCTGCCCTTTGCCGACACGCCCCCCAACGGCGCGTTCGAGGCCGCGCGCAGCCTGCTGCTTGCGCTTGGGGCGGTGTCCGAAGACGGCCGGATTACCGAGACCGGCATCCGGATGGCGCAGCTTGGCGCGCATCCGCGCCTTGCCGCGATGATGCTGGCCGCCCGCACGCCGGGCGAGGCCGCGCTGGCCGCAGACCTTGCCGCCCTGCTGGAGGAACGCGATCCGCTGCGCCCACGCCCGTCAGGGCGCGGGCCGGGCGGCAACATCATTCCCCCCGCCGACATCCGCCTGCGCCTCGACCTGATCGCGGGCGGCGACCATCCGGCCGCGGACCGGAGGGCGCTGTCGCGCATCCGTCAGGCCGCGCGGCAGTACCGCCGCCGCATGGGACTGGGCCGGGAGCAGGAGGCCCACGGCGACTGCGCGGCGCTGCTGGCGGCGGCCTTTCCCGACCGCATCGCGCAGCGGCGTGGCGATATCGGGTCGTTCCGCCTGTCGGGCGGCGGCAGCGCCCGCATGGGAAAGACGGATCCCCTCGCCAGCCTGCCGCTTCTGGCGGTGGCGGGAATGCATGTCCGCACCGCGTGCGAAATCCGCCTGGCCGCGCCACTCGATCCCGAAAACCTGCCGGACAGCGTGCTGGCCCGTGCGCATGAGCAGGTAGAAACCACCATCGACCCCGCCACCGGCGCGGTGATGGCGCGTCGCCGGCTGCGGCTTGGCGCGCTGGTCCTGCGGGATCGCACCGTGACCGCCGATGCGACGGAGGTGGCCGACCTGCTGATCCGGCAGGTCGGACAGAACCTCGCGGCCGCCTTTGACTGGACGCCGCAGTGCCGGCAGCTTCAGGCCCGCGTCGCCCTTGCGCGCGACGTGCTGGACCGCGCCGACCTGCCGGACCTGTCCGACGCGGCGCTGGCCGCCAGCGTGGGGGAATGGCTGGGCGCGTGGATCGGGGGCATGGCACGCATGAGCGAAATCCGCGCGCTCGACCTGCTGGCGGTGCTGTGCGCCATGATCCCGCATGACGCGCTGCGCTGGCTGGATACGACGCTGCCCCCCGCGCTCGACCTGCCGGGGGGACGCGTGGGGATCGACTATCTCCAGCCGGTGCCGCTTGCCTCCGCGCGGGCGCAGGCCTTCTATGGCCTGAATGAGACGCCACGGATTGCGCAGGGGCGCGTCGGACTGCGGATCGCGCTGCTTTCGCCTGCGGGGCGGCCACAGGCGATCACCGCCGACCTTGCGGGGTTCTGGGCCGGTTCATGGGCCGACATGCGCCGTGACATGCGCGGCCGCTATCCCCGCCACGACTGGCCCGAGGACCCGGCGCAGGCCACGCCGTCGCGGCGGCCACCACGCCGCGGAACGTGACATGAACGCCGCAGTGCGCCAATGATTTGCCACACCTTTGCCACATGCCATGTCATTGCCTTTTTTTTCGCCTATCATCACGGTTCAGTGGGTAACCCCGCGCCCTGACCCGTTACGGATATATATGGCCCGCCGCCTTTCCCGCCCGCCTGTAATCGCGCCCCTGGCCCTGGCCTGCTGCTGCGCCATGTCGTTTTCTCACGCCGCACGGGCGCAGGCGGTGGCGCCGGTCACGGCACCCGCACCCGTGTCGCCGGATGCCGCGTCGCTGTTCGCGCCGCCCGCCCCGCCAGTGGTCGCGTCGGGGCCGCTGACATTCGCCCCGCTGGTGCGGATGGTTGGACCGGCGGTGGTCAACATCGCGGTAACGCAGGACGCCACCGGCCAGCGCAACGGACAGCGCGTGCTGCCGAGCGTGCGGGGCACCCCGTTCGAGCATAAATTCCGCGAACGCATGCGCTCCCACGGGGAGGAAATGCTGGGCGCGGGATCGGGATTCATCATCGACCCCGACGGCATTGTCGTCACGAATACCCATGTCGTGGGCGATGCGGACCACATCACCGTCTCGCTGACGGATGGAACGGAACTGCCCGCGCACCTGATCGGCAGCGACGACCTGACGGATATCGCCGTCATCAAGGTCCAGCCCCCCCATCCCCTGCCCTTCGTCAGGTGGGGCGACAGCAGGCTGGTGAATATCGGCGACTGGATCATGGCGGCGGGCAACCCGTTCGGGCTGGGGTCATCCGTGACGGCGGGCATCGTGTCCGCCCGGGGACGCGATATCGGGACCAGCCCGTTCGACGACTTCCTCCAGCTCGACGCGCCGATCAATCCCGGCAATTCGGGCGGGCCGTCCTTCAACCTCAGCGGGCAGGTGGTGGCCCTCAATACCGCCATCGTCTCGCCCACCGGGGGATCGGTGGGAATCGGTTTCGGCATCCCGTCCGAAATCGTCGCCCCGATCGTGGAGGAACTGCGCCGCAACGGGCATATCGACCGTGGCTGGCTTGGCGTCACGCTGACGGACGGGGGCGACACCCATGTGCCGGGGGTGGAAATCGTGGGCATCGACCGGGGTGGCCCGGCGATGAAGGCGGGCCTGCATATCGGCGATTACATCACCGCCGTGAATGACGAGCCCATCGACAGTTCACGCATGCTGATCCGTTCCATCGCCGCGAAACGCCCGGCCTCGACCGTCGTGCTGCATATCCGTCGCCGCCATGACACCCTGGCCATCCCGGCGGTCGTCGGATACCGCCCCGACGACACGGACGACTGAACCGCGCGGGCGCGGTCCGTCCGCCCCTTAACGGCCGGGCCACCAATCCATATGTAACATCGGTAATGTCCGCGCGCCGCATCCGCTCTGGCCTTGTCGCGCGACGGGCGTAGAATGACAACCGGACTGCCGATCAGTGAGGTAACGTGCATATTCTTGTGGTGGAAGACGACCCGACGGTTCGCAACTTCGTGGCCAAGGGCCTGCGCGAGGCAGGCCACCTGACCGAACTGACAGACAATGGCAAGGACGGGCTGTTCCTGGCAGTCAGCGAGAAATTCGACCTCATCATCCTCGACCGGATGCTGCCGGGCGGGATTGACGGCCTGCGCCTGCTGGAGACGATCCGCGCGCAGAACAACACGACGCCCGTGCTGCTGCTGTCGGCGCTGGCGGATGTGGATGACCGCGTGCAGGGACTGAAGGCCGGCGGCGACGATTACGTGACCAAGCCCTTCGCCTTCAGCGAACTCCTCGCCCGGGTGGAGGCGCTGGGCCGGCGCGGGCGCACCGAACAGGTGCCGCAGACCAAGCTGGTGGTCGCCGACCTTGAAATCGACCTGCTGTCGCGCACCGTGCGCCGGGCGGGACAGAAAATCGACCTGCAGCCGCGTGAATTCCGCCTTCTGGAATATCTGACGCGCCATACGGGGCAGGTCGTGACGCGCACCATGCTGCTTGAAGGGGTGTGGGATTACCATTTCGACCCGCAGACCAACGTGATCGACGTCCATGTCTCACGCCTGCGGCAGAAGGTGGACAAGCCGTTTGGCACGCCGCTGATCCATACCATCCGCAACGCGGGATACATGCTGCGTGCGGAATGACGTGGCCCGGCGGGCGGGACATCGCCACCCGTGAAGGATCCCGCCCCCCTGCATGACACCGCGCCGTGCAGGCCGCGGCTGCGGGCGTTCCGCTCCGCCAGCCTGCGCTTTTCGCTGGCTTACGGGGTGCTGTTCGCGTTGTCGTCCATCCTGTTCATGTCCTTCATATGGTGGGGGACAATCGGCTTCCTCGAACGTCAGGTCGAAACCGCGATCAACGCCGACGCCCGCGCGCTGGCCGAACGCTGGGTCATGGGGGGCGTGCCCACGCTGGCCCTGACGATCGAGGACCGGCTGGAGCAGAACCTCGACGATGACGCGATCTACATGGTGATCGATCCGGAGGGGAATTACCTTGCGGGGAACGTGTCGTCATGGCCGGCGAAGGTGGAATATACCGACCGCTGGTACTCCCTGCCGGATACGCGCGCGGGGCTGCGCGGGCTTGCGGAACTGCATGCCTATCGCCTGCCGGGCACGGCGCAGACCCATACGGCGGGACAGCTGGATAGCGGATACAAGCTGCTGGTGGGGCGCGACATGCGCGCACGCAGCATCCTGCGCCGGCTGCTGACGGATTCGCTGTTATGGGCATGGGTGATGGTCACGCTGCTTGCCGTCAGCGGGGCGATGCTGGTCCACCGCATCTTCCGCCGCATGGTCAAGACGGTGGCGCGCACCACGTCGGCCATCGCCCACGGCGACCTGAACCGCCGCATGCCGCTGGTGGGCAACGGGGACGAGATGGACCAGGTGGCCGAGGCCATCAACGAGATGCTCGACCGGATCGTGCGCCTGATGGACGGCGTGCGGGAGGTTTCCAATTCCATCGCCCATGACCTGCGCACCCCCATCACGCGCGCACGCACGCAGCTGGAGGACGCGGCGCTGCATGCCCGCGACGCCGATGAACTGCGCGCGGCCATCGAACGCGCGGTCGGCAACCTCGACAACATCACCGCCGTGTTCGAGGCCCTGCTGCGCATCGCGCAGATCGAGACGGGGGCCCGCCGTTCCGCCTTTGCCACGTTCGACCTGCGGCCCGTCCTGTTCGATATCGCAGACCTGTACGATGCCGTGGCCGAAACGCACGGCATCGGGCTGGAGCTGGACATGGATGACGTCCTGCCCTTTTACGGCGACCGTTCCCTGATCCAGCAGGCGGTGGCCAACCTGCTGGACAACGCCATCAAGTTTTCCCCCGAACATTCGACCGTCCGCCTTTCGGCCCATATCGCCCCCGTCGCCACGGGGCGCCTGGTCACGCCCGCGGGCGGCGCGATCCTGAAGGTGGAAATCCGTGACCAAGGAATCGGCATGACCGACGAGGACATGGAACGCGCCACCGAACGGTTCTTCCGCGCCGAAAAGGCCCGCAACACGCCAGGGTCCGGGCTGGGGCTGGCGATGGTGCGGGCCATCGTGCACCTGCATGGGGGGGAAATACAGCTCTCCCGCCAGCAGCCGGGTCTCGTGGTCCGGCTGCTCCTGCCGGTCGCGTCCTCCGCTCTGGCGGAATACGGATATGACCCGTTCGACGACGACATGCCAGACATGACACGAACTTCACATTTCTCCCATCAGCACGACACCAACAGTGACGTATTATAGGCGCATGAGCATGCAACCGGTCACGGTCCCCGCCTTTTTTGTGATGAGCCTCTGCCTGTGTGGCCATCCCGGGGCCGCCATGGCGGGCGACAATGTCGCCACCACCGGCGTCGCCCGCGCCAGCGGGGACAAGCCCGTCATCATCACCAGCGACACCCCTGCCTTCTGCAACCGCCTGATCGGCATCATCGATGCCTATGGCCCCGGACTGCCCCACGACATCGACGACCTGCGGGCGCAGGGCGCCGACCTGTGCCGGGAGGGACATGTGCGTTCGGGCATCATCAGGCTGCGCCGCGCGCTGGTCGAACTCAAGGAAACCACACATTCATGACCGATGCCCTGTCCCCCGTGCGCGCGTCCCGGCAAAACCGGGCATGGCGACATGGCCCGCGTGGCCTTTTTTCCGTTCTTCTGATCGGGGCAGGCATGATGGGTACCGCCATGTCCGCCCATGCGGCCACCGCCACGACAGGTTCCGCCATGACGTCCGATGATACCAACACCAAGCTGATGCTGTCGGCCACCGGCACCGTGCATGCGCCCCCCGACAGGCTGACGGCCGTCTTCTTTGCCGAATCCACCGCCCCCACCGCCGCAGGCGCACAGGGACAGGTCAATGCGCAGGTGGACAAGGCCATGACGACAATGCGGGCCATCACGGGCCTGACCATCAGTGCGGAATCCTATTCAGTCCGCCATCAGGACGCCGACCCCCATGCCAGTCGCCCGGCGCAGTGGGTCGCGCGCCAGACCATCCGTGTCAGCGCGACGGACGGCAGCATCCTGCTTCCGCTGCTGGGCCGCATCCAGTCGGAAGACCTTGCCCTGTCGCAGCTGGACTGGTCGCTGTCACGCGATCGCCGCACGGCGCTGGTGCAACAGGCGGAAGGGCTGGCGCTGCATGAACTCCAGCAGCGCGCCCACGCGGCGGCGGCGGCGCTGGGTCTGAAGATTGCGCGGATCGAGTCGGTCACGCTGAACGATCAGGAAATGCCGCGCCCGATGCCCATGATGATGATGGCCGCGCGATCGGCGGTCGCCGCCCCGCAGGCCCCCGCCGCCGATCAGGACGTCACGGCGCAGGCGGATGCAACCTTCGTGCTGCATCCGTAACCGGCGGGCATGAAAAAAGCCCGGGTCGGATGACCCGGGCTTTCGCATGATCGGACCTGCCGCCAGACGCGTATCAGCGCGGGGCGAGGACCATGATCATCTGGCGATTTTCGAGCTTGGGCATATGCTCGACCTTCGCGATTTCGTCCATTTCATTGCGAACGCGCTCCAGAACCTTGATGCCCAGATCCTGATGCGCCATTTCGCGACCACGGAAACGCAGCGTTACCTTGACCTTGTCACCTTCGCCAATGAAGCTCTTCATCGCCCGCATCTTCACCTGGTAGTCATTTTCGTCGATATTCGGACGAACCTTGACTTCCTTGATTTCGATGACTTTCTGCTTCTTGCGGGCTTCGTTGCGCTTCTTCTGCTGCTCGTACTTGAACTTCCCGTAATCGAGAATCTTCGCGACGGGCGGCTCGGCGTTCGGGCTGATTTCCAGCAGGTCGAGACCCGCTGCATACGCGCGCGCAAGGGCGTCACGCATCGGCATGATTCCCAGCATTTCGCCGTCTGCATCGATCAGGCGGACCTGCGGAACGCGTATCTCCTCATTGACACGGGGCCCCTCTCGGTTCGGCGGAGTGGGCATCGGGGGTCTGGCTATGGTCATCTCCTGTGACTGTGCATTCAGATATCGGCGTGATAACCGCCGGCGTCCCACGCCAAAATGCGCCCGAACCCGGACGGAAACGATGGCATGTGGCCCTGCGGACTCTGCTGATGTGGCAATATGTGGCGCAAACACAAGGGCCAGATCAAGTCCCGTGTGCAATAACCCGCACGGGGCCAGCCATGCGTGGCTTGCACGCAGCCCCCTGCCAGATGCAACCGGCGGAATGTTTCAGGCGACCGATCCGTGAAACATTATGAAACGGTCCGTGGGAAACGCTTTTCCACAAGGCCCCGCACGAACGCCGCCTTTTGGAAAAGGCGGCGCCCGCAGACCTTTAACCGTCTGTTATCAGTCAGTTAGCCGGAAAACGCGTTGCGTCGGGGATGCCCTATCGCAGGTCCGGCGGGGTGGCCTCGTGCGCAAGGGCCGTCACCGCTTCGTCAAGGGACAGTATTTCCTGCGCCTTGCCGCCAAGGCGACGCAGGGCGACGGTCCGTTCCTCCGCCTCCTTGCGGCCGACCACCAGAATGACGGGCACGCGCGCCAGGCTGTGTTCGCGAATCTTGGCGTTGATCTTCTCGTTGCGCACGTCGGCTTCCACCACAAGGCCCGCGGCCTGCAGCTTTTCCACCACCTCGCGGGCATAGGGTTCCGCGTCGGTGACGATGGAGGCGACGACGACCTGCACCGGAGCCAGCCACATCGGGAAACGCCCGGCATGCTGTTCGATCAGGATGCCAAGGAAACGTTCGAACGAACCAAGGATCGCGCGATGCAGCATGACGGGACGGTGCCGCGCACTGTCCTCGCCCACATAGGACGCATCGAGCCGTTCAGGCAGCACGTAATCGACCTGCAGCGTCCCGCACTGCCAGTCGCGGCCGATGGCGTCACGCAGCACGAATTCCAGTTTCGGGCCATAGAACGCGCCTTCGCCCGGATTGTGCTCATAGGTCACGCCCGCCATGTCGCATGCGACCTTCAGCGCATTTTCCGCACGGTCCCACGTCGCGTCGTCACCGGAACGCTGTTCGGGACGGTCGGCGAATTTGACGCGGAAATGCTCGAACCCGAGGTCCTTGTACACCGATGAAAGCATCCGCACGAAACGTGCCGTCTCGTCCGCGATCTGGTCCTCGGTGCAGAAGATGTGGGCGTCATCCTGCGTAAAGCCGCGCACCCGCATGATCCCATGCAGCGCACCCGACGGCTCGTAACGGTGGCAGGCCCCGAATTCCGCCATGCGCAGCGGCAGTTCGCGATACGAACGCAGCCCGTGGCGGAAAATCTGCACATGGCACGGGCAGTTCATCGGCTTGAGCGCGAGGGTCTTGTCCTCGTCCTCCACCGTGGCGATGAACATGTGCTCGCGATACTTGTCCCAGTGGCCCGATGCCTCCCACAGGCCGCGATCGACCAGCTGGGGGGTGCGGACCTCCTGATATCCGTTGCGGTTCTGCGCGCGGCGCATGTAGTCCTGCAGCACCGAATACAGCCGCCAGCCCTTGGGGTGCCAGAAGATCTGGCCCACCGCCTCCTCCTGGATGTGGAACAGGTCCATCTCGCGCCCGATGCGGCGGTGGTCGCGGCGCTCGGCCTCCTCAAGCTGGTGGAGGTGCGCGTCGAGTTCCTTCTGGTCGCGCCATGCCGTGCCATAGATGCGCGTCAGCATGGGGTTGCGATGGTCGCCGCGCCAATACGCCCCGGCCACCTTCATCAGGCGGAACGCCTTGCCGATGTCGCCCGTGGTACGCAGGTGCGGCCCACGGCATAGATCCAGCCATTCCCCCTGGCGGTAGATGGAGATCTCCTCATCCGCGGGCAGATCGCGGATCAGTTCGGCCTTGAAACGCTCGCCCCGGTCCTCGAAAAAGCAGATCGCTTCCTCGCGCGGCCATGTCTCCCGCGTGAAGGGGGTGTTCGCGTCGATGATTTCGCGCATCCGTGCCTCGATGCGGGGGAAATCCTCCGGCGTGAAGGGCTCGTTGCGATAGAAATCGTAATAGAAGCCGTTTTCGATCGACGGGCCGATCGTGACCTGCGTTCCCGGCCACAGCGACTGCACCGCCTCGGCCAGCACGTGGGCGGCGTCGTGGCGGATCATCTCCAGCGACTCGGTATCCTTGCGGGTGATGAAACGGACGCGCGCGTCGTGGTCGATGCTGCGGCCGATATCCATCAGGCGGCCATCCACCTCCATCGCAAGGGCCGCGCGCGCAAGGCCCGCGCCAATGGACTGCGCCACCGTAGTGCCCGTCACCGCCCCGTCAAAGCGGCGTACGGATCCGTCAGGCAGGGTGATGGCAGGCATGTTCTGGTGCTCCGAAAAAAATATGTCACGCTGTAATGGCGTCAGCCGAGCGCGGCTGCAACCCTGTCGATGTGCAAAGTGGCCAGATCATGCGCCCGCAGCACCCGCACCTGTCCCGGACCGCGCCCCATCGGCGCGCTCAGCGCGGGGTCGCCCGCATGCGAAAACAGCACGACACAGGGCGCGCCCATCGCGGCGGCAAGGTGCATGGGCCCGGTATCGTTTCCCACCGCAACCGCGGCCCGCGCGGCGATCCCGCCCAGTTCCAGCAGGCTGGTGCGCCCCGTCAGGTCCAGCGTCGCGTCGCATGCGGCGGAAATGGCGGCCGCCAGCGGCGCGTCCGCCCCGCCGCCGACGACGACCGGCCGCAGTCCCCGTGCCCACAGCCGCGACGCAAGGCCCGCGAAACGTTCGACGGGCCAGCGCTTGACGGGATGGCGGGGCGACGTGCCGGGCACCAGCAGCGCATAGGGTCCGGGCAGGTGCGGCCCATGCGCCGCAAGCCACGACAGGTCCGGCTCCGGCACCTCCGCGATGCCGGCACGGCGCAGCTGGTCGCGCTGGCGGGCGCGGTTGTGCATGGCCTGACGCTGCGGATTGTCGTGGCGGGCGCGGGCGCCACGGGCGATGCCCGACCACGCATCATGCCCCGAAAGATGGAAATACCGCGTCGTCCGCCGCGACGTCTGAAGGTCGTAGATGAAATCGTACCGGCGCAGCAGCCCGCGCATCGCCATGACCGCGCGCAGGTTATGCCACGGCGCGCGGGGATCGACCTCCACATGGTCGAACCACGGTGATGCCCGGGCGAGTTCCACGAACGGCGCGGTCGTCAGCAGGGTGACGCTGTCATGGCGGTGATGTTCGCGAATGGCCGCGAAAGGCGCGAAGGACTGGACGAAATCACCCAGCGCGCTCAGGCGGATGACAAGGATACGCTGCATGCCGGTACCTATCGCCCCATTCTCCGGCCCGCACAACCCGAAGGCCGCCCGACTTCCATCAGGGTGCGGCCGGGTCGGCCTCCAGCAGCGAAAGGTCCTGCCGGGCGAGGTCCGCCTCATGCGAATCGGGCGCCAGCGCGATCACCTCCTGCCAGTTGGCGCGCGCTTCCTCCAGCTTGCCCTCACGTTCATTGAGAATGCCGCATTCCAGCGCGGCGGCCACATTGTGGGGCGATTGCCGCAGGGCGCTGGCGATATCGGCGGCGGCAAGGTCGATATGGCCGAGTTCGCGGTTGGCGGCCGCGCGCGTCACCAGCGCATCGACCCGCAGCGTGGCATCGTCCGGCAGCGGCGTCAGGTCGGATATCGCCTGCTGCGCCATGCCCATGTTCACCGAAATGCGGGCATGGATCACATGCAGCGTCATGTCGCCCGGATCAAGCCGCAGGCCATAGGCCGCGCTGTCGAGGGCCTGTCGCGGGCTGTCGTTCGCCTGCCATGCCCGCGCGGCCTCCTCCGCCACATGGGCGCGGCGACGCAGGGAGTCGGGCGTGTCATGGGCGATGTCATCCACCGGGGCGGCGGGCGTGGCCTGCCTTTCCCTTGCGGTCGGGAAGGGAACCTTTCCCTGATTCGCGGGCTCCCCAAGGGGCCAGTGCGCGACATGCGACAGGCGGTCCAGCGTCCCCGCCGCGTCGCCCACGTCGCCCAGCGCCATTTCCGCCAGCGCGCCGCAGTACTGTGCCTCCGCGCCGCCGCCATGTTCCTGCCAGTCCTCGGCGTAATCGCGGGTGCCGTCGGGATCGTCCGACAGGTGCGACTGGCACGTGGAAAAGGAAAATCCGCGCCCCTCCGCGCCTGTCGCGCCGCCCTGCCCCGCTGCAACCGGGGCGGCGGGATGAAGGGCCGTCCCGTCCTGGCGCGCATGCGTGGCGCCGCTTTCATCCGGGGTATCGCGCGCCACGGTGGTCGCGCGCGCGGCGATCGCGGCAGTGCCTGCCGACTCCAGCGCCACGACGATCATTCCCAGTTGCATGGCACGCATGCACAGCCCGGGCCAGCGCATGGCGGACGCGCCGTGAAACGCGGAACGCCGGGCGGAAAACCGGATGCAGGCCGACGGAAACATGCATGGAAAAGTTATCATAATGATTCCTTCGTCCTCCCCTGCCCGGCCAACGTCAAGTACCTACACGCGATGATACCCCAACATGTTGCAACAGGCGGTGCAGAACTGTCGCTTACGTGATACATATTCCGAAATGGAATTCGTGACCACGCGCCCTGTCATCCTTCAGGTCCTGCCAGCCCTTGAATCAGGCGGCATCGAACAGGGCACCATCGAAATGGCCGCCGCCATCACGCAGGCCGGCGGCACGGCCCTGGTCGCCAGCGCGGGCGGACGGCTGATCCCGAAACTGCGCTATGTCGGCGCGACGCCGGTCCATCTGGACCTGCGGGCCAAGAACCCGTTCTCCATCCTGCGAAATTCGCTGCGTCTGGCGCAGATCATACGCCAGTATTCCGTAAGGCTGGTGCACGCACGCTCACGCGCGCCGGCATGGGCTGCGGCCTCCGCCTGCCGCCGGACGGGCGTGCCGCTGGTGACGACGTGGCATGGCGTATATGGCAACAACATCCCCGGAAAGCGGCGGTACAACGCCGTCATGGCATCGGGGCAGCGGGTCATCGCCGTCAGCGAATACATCGCCCACAGGCTGCGCACGGAATACAGGGTAGGAGATGACCGGCTGCGCCTGATCCCGCGCGGGGCGGACGTGACGCGCTTCGACCCGCAGGGCGTGCGTGGCAACAGGGTGCAGGGACTGCTGGACAAATGGGACCTGCCCGATCAGGCCGCCATCATCCTGCTGCCCGGACGGATCACGGCGTGGAAGGGGCAGATGCTGCTGCTCGACGCGCTGGCGCGGATGGAACGGACGGGGGGATGCGGGCGGGAATGGGTCTGCGTCTTCGTCGGCGATGCAAAGGAACGCGACAGGCACACGCAGGCGCTGGTGGAACGCACGAAGGAGACGGGACTGCGTGAACGGGTGCGCTTTGCCGGTCACTGTCCGGACATGCCCGCCGCCATGATGCTGGCGGACCTTGTGGTCGTCCCGTCCCTGCGGCCCGAACCCTTTGGCCGCGTCGTGGTGGAGGCACAGGCCATGGGCCGTCCCGTCGTGGTCGCCGCCCACGGCGCGGCGCTGGAGACGGTGGAAGACGGGGTGACGGGCTTCACCTTCCCGCCCGGCGACGCCATCGCCCTGGCGGAGGCGATACGCACGGCCCTGGGCATGACGCCCGAACAGCGCGCGGCCATGGCCGCCACGGCGCGGGAAAACGTGATGGCGCATTATACCAGCCACGGCATGCAGTATGCGACGCTGGCGGTCTATGACGAGCTTCTTCATGCCGGACTGGCGGAGGCCTTCCTCCATAACACCAGCACCCCGATGCATGATTACGACCTGACCCAGCAGGCCTCGTGACCGGGGGCTCAGTCGGAGACATACGACGCCGTAGCACCAGCATGGCATGTCGCGTGCCATGCGGCATTGATCTGCCGCACGGGTCATGGCGGAAGCACCGCAGCCACCCCGTCACGGCATATGCCATATGCACACAGGGGATTTACAAGCCGCAAGGCGATTGAAATTCTCGTGCAAGAATTTCATGGATACGCCATGCAACCGGATGACGTACGATCCGCAGATCATAACAAACAGGAATTTCGGGGCCTCAACATGAGCGATACACTTTCTGTCCAGACGGAGGCCCCGCAGCGGGACCAGGCCACAACGGCGCCAGCCACGTCCGCCACGTCACATCCCGACCTGCGCACCGTCGATACGGACCCCGATTTCTGGTTCCCGGTCGCATGGTCGTCGCAGGTGCGCAAGGGAAAGGCGTTTGGCGTACGCTATGCCGGCGTGCCCATCGCGCTGGTCCGTCCGGAGGAAGGCAGCGTCTTTGCGCTCTATGACCGCTGTCCGCACCGTCAGGTGCCGCTGAGCAAGGGCACCGTCAACGGACAGACCGTGCGCTGCTGTTATCACGGGTGGGCCTTCGGGCGGTCGGGACGCTGCATCGACGTTCCGTACCTGGGCAAGGGCAAGCTGCCCAACGGCGTGCGCACCTATCCCTGCCGCGAGGCCGGCGGCCTTGTCTTCATCTTCCCCGGCGATCCGGAAAAGGCGGACACCGTTCCCTTCCCCAAGCTGGGAAGCGTGGACAACCCCGCCTACAAGACCAAGCATTTCAGCCCGCGCGTGGACTGCCACTACACGTTCATGCACGAAAACCTGATGGATATGAACCATCAGTTCCTGCACCGCCGCCAGATGGGCCAGATCAAGGCGCGTTTCCTGGGGCAGGACAAGGGCGAGAACTTTATCGAGGCCCGTTACAGCTTCATGCGCAGCGCGGGCCAGCAGCCGCTGGCCGAACGCCTGATCTTTGGCAAGCACAAGGACCTCAAGGGCGCCGAACAGCCCGTGGAGGAGGTCGTCACCATCCGCACGACCTATCCGTACCAGACGCTGCAGATCCACGACAAGGATGGCGACCTGATCATGGACCTGTGGGTCGCCTATGTCCCCGTGGACAAGGACCAGCGCGTCACGCAGTCCTTTGGCCTGCTGTCGGTGCTGCGCCCGCAGACGCCGCTGCTGATCGACCTGATCTGGCCCGCGCTGGGCTGGTTCACCAACCGCATCTTCCTTGAGGACAAGGATATCGTGGAACTGGAACAGCAGGCATGGAACGAACAGGGCGGCGACCGCAACGTGGAAATCTTCCCCGTGGTCAAGGCGCTGCGCGAACTGCTGGTGCGTTGCGGCGTTCCGGCCGGCAAGGGCATGCCCGAAACGGCGAACCCCGCCCCCGCCGGCGCGGCCTGATCCCCTCGCCCCCCTGACATCCCCGCCCCGCCGCCATCCACGCGGCGGGGCCAGACGGTTCCCGCCCGCATGACAGACGCGTCCCCGCCGCCCGATACCGGCCACGATACAAGCAAGGCACACAGCGCGCGTGCCGAGGCCAGCCGCCTCGCCCGCCAGCAGCGCGAGGCACAGGCCCTGCGTGACAACCTGCGCCGCCGCAAGCAGCAGATGCGCGCGCGCGCCACGCCGGACACAACGCCACCATCTGACGGCACGCCCCGGACATAAAGCACGCCCCCCGGCGCATAACACGATTGCGCGACTCGACCACCTTCGCTAGTGGTCGCTGCCTGCCCGCGTGGGACATGCCCGCCCCGATGCATGAAGAAAGGGACCTCATGCCAATAATGCCTGACTCCTGGATTCGCCGCATGGCCGTCGAATCCGGCATGATCGAACCTTTTGTCGAAAAACAGAACCGCGAGGGCGTGATTTCCTACGGCCTGTCCTCCTACGGCTATGACGCGCGCGTGGCGTCGGAATTCAAGATTTTCACCGATGTGGACAACGCGGTGGTGGACCCCAAGAACTTTGCGGAAAACAGCTTCGTCACCCGCCATGGCGACTGCTGCACCATCCCGCCCCACAGCTTCGTCCTGGCGCACACGGTGGAATATTTCCGCATCCCGCGCGACACGCTTGTCGTGTGCCTTGGCAAATCCACCTATGCCCGGTGCGGCATCATCGTCAACGTGACGCCGCTGGAACCGGAATGGGAAGGCCAGGTCACGATCGAAATCAGCAACACGACCCCCCTGCCCGCGCGCATCTATGCCAATGAGGGCATCTGCCAGTTCCTGTTCTTTCAGGGCGCATCACCGTGCGAGGTCAGCTATGCGGACCGGGCGGGAAAATACATGGGACAGCGCGGCGTCGCCCCGCCACGGATGTAGGAGAGCAGGGCAATGGACCGTTTCATCATCCGCGGCGGACACCGCCTTCATGGCGACATCGTCATCGGCGGGGCCAAGAATTCGGCGCTCAAGCTGCTAGTCGCGGGGCTTCTGACCTCCGAACCGCTGATCCTGTCGAATGTCCCGCGCATCGCGGACATCCGCACGATGCGCACCCTCCTGCAGCAGCATGGCCTTGTGGTGGAGGACCTCGACGGGACGGGATCGGTGCTGTCCGTCGGCGGGCCGATCACCAATACCGAGGCCCCCTACAACATCGTCTCCAAGATGCGGGCGTCGATCCTTGTCCTCGGCCCGCTGCTCGCACGCTGCGGGGAGGCGCGGGTCTCCCTGCCCGGCGGATGCGCGATCGGCACGCGCCCGGTGGACATGCACCTCAAGGGGCTGGAGGCGCTGGGCGCTAAGATCACGCTGGAAAATGGCTATATCAACGCCCATGCGTCCGGTGGCCTGACGGGCGCGCGCATCATCCTGCCGTTCGCATCGGTGGGGGCGACGGAAAACCTGCTGATGGCGTCATGCCTGGCAAAGGGACGCACCGAAATCGTCAACGCCGCGCGCGAACCTGAAATCGGCGACCTTGTCGGCTGCCTCAACGCCATGGGCGCGCGCATCACCGGCGCGGGCAGCGGGACGCTGGTGATCGAGGGCGTCGATGCGCTGCATGGCACCGAATACCGGGTGATGCCCGACCGCATCGAATGCGGCACCTATGCCTGCGCCGCCGCGATTACCGGTGGTGACCTGCGCCTGATCGACGGGCGGGCCGAGCATCTTGGCGCCGTCGTGCGTGCGCTGGAGGAAGCAGGCGCGGAAGTCTTTCAGGAGGAAGGGGCGCTGCGCGTGCGGCGCACCGGCGCGTTGCGCGGCGTGGACATCATGACCGAGCCCTATCCCGGCTTTCCCACCGACATGCAGGCGCAGTTCATGGCGCTGCTGTCGGTCGCGGAAGGGGCGTCGATGGTTACGGAAACGATTTTCGAAAACCGTTTCATGCATGTCCCCGAACTTAACCGCATGGGCGCGCGCATCAATGTGCACGGGTCGTCCGCCATCATCCGTGGCGTGCATTCCCTGTCGGGCGCGCCGGTCATGGCGACCGACCTGCGGGCTTCGTTCTCGCTGATCCTCGCGGGGCTTGCCGCCCATGGGGAGACGATCCTCAGCCGCGTCTATCACCTCGACCGCGGGTACGAGGCGGTGGAACGCAAGCTGGCGCAGTGCGGGGCGCAGATCGAACGCGTCGCGGGCTGATCCGGCGCGCGCGGGCACCCATCCGGTGGCCCGCGCCCCCGCGTAATCCGCACGGCAGGTCGCCGGAATGGGCAATTCCGGTGAAAAGCGCCCTTTCTGCATGGGGGCGGAGTGTGGTATGCGCCCCTGCGACATTATTGCGCCTGTCACGCCATTTGTGATGCGGTCCGGGCGCGTTTGCACTTGTGCGGAGAATGCAGTGACCGTCCTGACCCCGGCCTCCAGCTTTGTTCCGGAAACGGATAGCCCGATCATCATCGCCCTGCCAAAGGGGCGTATCCTCAGGGCTGCCGCCCCCCTGCTGAAGGCGACAGGCATCGTACCTGCCCCGGATTTCACGGATGAAAGCAGCCGGCTGCTGCGCTTTTCCACCAATGACCCGCTGCTTGACGTGGTGCGGGTGCGTTCCTTTGACGTGGCGACGTTCGTGGCCTTTGGCGGGGCGCAGGTGGGGCTGTGCGGGGCCGATGTGCTGATGGAATTCGATTATCCCGAAATCTATGCGCCGCTGGACCTGCGCATCGGCGGATGCCGCATTTCCATCGCGCAGCCGCGTGGCAGCCACCAGTTCGATGACCAGCAGCAGTGGTCGCAGGTGCGCGTCGCGACCAAGTACCCCTCCGTCACGCGGCGGCATTTCGCGGCGCAGGGGATCAATGCCGACATCGTGCACCTGCATGGCGCGATGGAACTGGCCCCCGTGCTGGGGCTGTCGCACCTGATCGTTGATCTGGTGGACACGGGATCCACCCTGCGGGCCAACGGGCTGGAGGAGGTGCGCACCATCGCGCATGTCACCAGTCGCCTGATCGTCAACCGCACGGCCTTCAAGACGCAGCCCGAACGCATCGGGGGCATCATCAACCGTTTCCGCCAGGCCCTTGCGTCCGGCACGACACAGTCCGAGGGATAACACCCGGCCATGAACCGCCTTGATACCAGCAGCCCTGATTTCCGCGCCGATTTCGCACGACTGCTGGCGGACCGCGACAGCGACACCGCGCGGGTCGATGGCCCCGTTACCGAAATCCTTGCGGCAGTGCGTCGCGATGGCGATGCCGCGCTGTGCGAGTTTACCCGGCGGTTCGACCGCATGGATGTCACGCCCGCGCGCCTGCGCATTTCCGACGCGGAAATCGACGCCGCCTGCGCGGAGGTGCCGCTGAAGCTGCATGCGGCGCTCGACGTGGCGGCGACCCGGATCGAATCCTTCCACCGCGCGCAGCTTCCCGCCGACCTGCGCTATGTCGATGCGCAGGGGGTGACGCTGGGCATGCGCTGGACGCCGCTGGATGCGGTGGGGCTGTATGTTCCGGGCGGCACGGCGGCCTATCCCTCCTCGGTGCTGATGAATGCGCTGCCCGCGCGCGTCGCGGGGGTCGCGCGGCTGGCCATGTGCGTGCCGACGCCTGACGGCGTGCTCAACCCGCTGGTGCTGGCCGCCGCCCGCCGCGCCGGGGTAAGCGAGATTTACCGCGTCGGCGGGGCGCAGGCGGTGGGCGCGCTGGCCTATGGCACCGCGACCATCCCGGCAGTCGATCGCGTGGTAGGGCCAGGCAACGCCTATGTGGCTGAGGCCAAGCGCCAGGTCTTTGGCCGGGTGGGAATCGACAGCATCGCCGGTCCGTCTGAAATCGTGATCGTGGCGGCGGACGCCAACGACCCGCGCGCCCTTGCGCTCGACCTGCTGGCGCAGGCGGAACATGACCCCATGGCGCAGGCCGTCCTGATCACGCCTGATGCCGCGCTGGCGCAGGCGGTGCAGGACGCGGTGGAGGCCGAGCTGCGCACGCTGCCACGGGCGGAAATCGCCAGGGCAAGCTGGGACGCTCACGGCGCGATCATCACGGTGCGCGACCTGGACGAGGCGGTCGCGCTGGTCAATGAAATCGCGCCGGAGCATCTGGAACTGGTGATGGATGATCCGAAGCCGGTCTTTGACAAGGTGCGGCACGCGGGCGCCATCTTCCTTGGCCGTTACTGCCCGGAGGCAATCGGCGATTATGTCGGCGGCCCGAACCATGTGCTGCCCACCAGCAGCACCGCGCGCTTCGCCTCCGGCCTGTCGGTGTTCGATTTCCTCAAGCGCACGACCTTTATCGACGCCAAGGCGGACTCGCTGCGTGAAATCGGGCCCGCCGCCGTGGCGCTGGCGCAGGCCGAAGGGCTGGACGCGCATGCGCTGAGCGTGTCGGTCCGGCTGGAGGATCTGGCGCGCGGGTCGGGTAAAGCTTGACCATGGGGGAACAATCCCCACATATCCACCCTTGTATTCCTGTCGGCGCGGCGCGGAAGTTTTTTCCGCGTCGCGCACGGCCTTTTTTCACCATACCCAACCAACACGATTGAAGGATACGATGTCCAAGGAAGACATGATCGAATTCAGCGGCACGGTTACCGAGCTGCTCCCCAACGCCATGTTCCGCGTCAAGCTGGATAATGAACACATGATCCTGGCCCACACCAGCGGCAAGATGCGCAAGAACCGCATCCGCGTCCTGGCCGGGGATCGCGTGAACGTCGAAATGACCCCCTATGACCTGAGCAAGGGTCGCATCACGTTCCGTTTCAAATAAGACGGACCGTCCGATCATGACCCGGACCCCCGGTTCCTCCGCCACGGGAACGGGCGCGCAGCTTGTTCTTGCCTCTGCCTCGCCCCGGCGTCTTGATCTCCTGCGGCAGATCGGCCTGACCCCCGACCGGGTCATTGCCGCCGATATCGATGAAAGTCCGATGCAGGGGGAACTTCCCCGTGCCTATGCGCTGCGCATGGCCGAAGAAAAGGCCGATGCCGTCGCCTCCTCCCTTGATGTTCCTGCCCTTGTGATCGGGGCCGACACGGTGGTTGCAGCCGGAAGGCGTATCCTGCCCAAAGCCGAGGACGCGCCGACCGCGCGGCGTTGCCTTTCGCTGCTGTCGGGGCGTCGCCACTGTGTCCTGACGGCCGTAACGCTGCGTCCCACCGCCGCGTGGACGCAGGGACGCGCCAGCACGCGCATCGTCAGCAGCACCGTCGCGTTTTCCCGCCTTACCCCCCGCCAGACCGAGGCCCTGATCGCCGCCGGTGACTGGCAGGGGAAGGCCGGCGGCTATGCCATTCAGGGCCATGCCGCGGCCTTCGTGCGGTTCCTGTCGGGCAGCTATTCCGGCGTGGTCGGCCTGCCGCTGTTCGAGGTCGCGCAGATGCTGCGCGGGCAGGACGGGGACTGGATTGCGTGAGCATGCTGATCCGCGTGGCAAGTGGTCCGGGCGAAATGCGGGTTGCCCTGACCGATGGCGACCGCCTGCTTGATTACGCGTTGTGGCGGCCCGACCTGCCCGATGGGGTGGGCGACCTGTATCGTGGCCGCGTCAATGCGCATGTCCCCGCGCTGGGTGGCACGTTCGTTGACCTGACGGACGGGCAGGCAGGTTTCCTGCCGGATTCGGAAGGGGCCGGCTCCATGACGCAGGGTACCGCCCTGCTGGTGCGCGTCAGCCGCAGCGCACAGGGCGGCAAGGGCGTGCGGCTGAGCCTGCGTGGCATTCCCGATCCCCGCGCCGCCGAGGGACCGCCCACCCTGCTATCGCGCGGTGCGGGCCCGGTGGAGCGTCTGGCCGCACGCTGGCCCGATGCGCCCATCGTCATTGACGACCCCGCCGTGGGTGCCCGCCTGCCAGAGGGGCTGCATGGCCGCCTTGAACGCCAGCCCCTGGCGTTCGACGCGGAAACCGAGGTCGCGGCCGAATCCCTTTCCGATCCCACCGTCGCGCTGCCAGGGGGCATGTCGGCCACGATCACCCCCACGCCCGCGCTGGTCGCGATCGACATGGATGGCGGGCATGCCAGCATGGACCGCCGCCCCAAGCAGACGGCCCAGTTCGCGGCAAACCGCGCGGCGTTGCCCGACCTTCTGCATCAGCTGCGGCTGCGCAACCTGTCGGGGGCGATCGTCCTTGATGCCGCCGGGCTTGCGGTCCGTAAACGCCGCGCGCTGGCCGAACCGATCGAACAGGCCTTGGCGGCCGACCCGCTGCGTCCGCGCTTTCTGGGCATCAGCGCGCTGGGGCTGGCGGAAATCGTGCGCCCGCGCATTCATCCGCCCCTGCACGAACTTCTTGACAGCGTCACGGGACGCCTGCTGCGCTCCCTGCGACAGGAGGTGCGGGCCTGTCGCGGGATGCAGGCGTCCCTGCGACCGGTCACGTTGTGTGGCGGATGCGATATCGTGCGCCTGATGCGGACATTCCCCGGATGGGGCGAGGATTTCACGCGCCTTGCCGCGCGTCCCCTGCGCATCGCCATCGCACCCGACCTGCCCCCGACAGGATGGAGGTACGACCATGACTGACACCCCCAAAAACGCGCCAGCCCCCTGCCCCGTGTGCGGCAGGCCGATGGTCCGCGACTATCGCCCGTTCTGTTCGCGCCGATGCGCGGATATCGACCTTGGCCGCTGGTTCACGGGGCAGTACCGGGTCCCGGCAGGAAGTGATTTCAACGATATGGACGAAAATCATACAAGACGGGTTGATCCCGATGAAGAGGTAGGGTAAAGCCTGCACATCGTCAGGGCGGTTCACCCCGCCCCGGCCTGCCGGACAACGGCTCCGGTGCCCAAGTAGCTCAGTTGGTAGAGCATGCGACTGAAAATCGCAGTGTCGGTGGTTCGATCCCGCCCTTGGGCACCATTCATTCCTGAAAATCTGATCCGACGCATGAAATGCCCATCCATGAATGCCATCGCATCCTGATGGTGGGTCATGATGTTCCTACGCCGGGAACCGGGCATTGCAGGGGCATCGCCTGATCGCATGAGGCCCCGGGGGCTGTCGCCAACCCGTAATCCTGTCGGGATCTATTTGAAATCAGCGCGGTATTTTGCCACGGCGGCTTGGGCGCAGGCTTCGTCCTTGTCGCCGCCCGGCGCGCCTGACACGCCGATGCCGCCCAGCACGCTGTTATCCGCCACCTTGCGCAGGGTGACGCCACCGGGGACGAACAGGACCTCGGGAATGGTGTTGAGCGCCCCGTTGGCCGGTCCCGTCACCTTTGCCGCGATCAGTTCGCTGGTCGTATTCATGTTGAAGGCCAGGCCATAGGAATAGGCGGTATAGGCCTTGCGATAGGAAACCGACAGCGACTGTAGCGGCACGCTGTCTCCCTTGATCACAACCTGCTGGTGGCCTGTCGTATCGACAACCGCCGCCGTCACGGAATAGCCCTGCGCCTGACAGTACCGCACGGCTTCGGATGCCAGCCGCTCTGCCGTGGACCAGTCCAGTTTCTGCATGGTGACGACATGACCCTGCGCATGGGCCGCAGGCGCCGCCAGCGACGCCACAAGAACGGCCGCCCACGCCATCCGCCTGTAAGAACACGTCATCCCGTTTCCCTTCGCCACCGTACGACCGGCAGCCATCATGGGAGAACAGCGGCGTTCCCTACAACCGCAAACAGGCGTCCCGCAGATGACAATATGTGCCATCGTGGAAGCAGACAGCGGAGCCGGCGGTCACGCATTGCCCCGTCCTGCAGGACACAGACTGTCTGGAAAAGACTGTTTAAAAAGTAAGCTCAGTAACAGGCTGAAATCATGAAAAGTTTTTGGTGAAGCTTTTTCCAAAAAGCTTCGGAAGACGTCACCTTTCTGAAAAAAGGCGACACCCAAAAAACTTCTGTCATTTTATCAAAGGTTATTTTCAAACTGACGAAAAGCTACAGTCAGAAAGACGCCGCCTTTTTAAAAAAAAGACGGCGCCCAGAAACTTTTCTTATTTTTATCAGCCAGCTGGTTTCAGATGGTCTTTTATTTGGCCTCTCGCGCGTGGACCCATTTTTCCACTTCTTCCGGGGGCATCGGACGCGCGAACAGGTATCCCTGCATCACGTCGCAGTTCAGGGCCTTGAGCATTTCATACTGCTGTTCGGTTTCCACGCCTTCGGTCACCACGGCCATGCCAAGGCGCGAGCCGATGCCGACAACCGCCGTGGTCACGGCCTGCGCGTTGGCGTCGTGATCGAGGTTCATGATGAAGCTGCGATCGATCTTGATCTCGGTCAGCGGCAGGCGCATCAGGCGCGACAGGGAGGAATACCCCGTCCCGAAATCATCCATCGACAGGCCAATGCCCAGCTTGCGGATCTTTTCCAGCACGCCAAGCGTATCGCCATTTTTTTCCATCATGATGCTTTCGGTGATTTCCACCGTCAGGCGATGCGCCGGCACGGAATATTCACTCAGCAGGCTGGACAGGTATCCCGGCAGCGAACGGTCCCTGAAATGGCCCGCCGACAGATTGACCGAAACGGTTGGCACATGGACGCCCGCCCTGTCCCACTGCGTGATCTGGCGCATCGCCTGTTCCAGCGACCATTTGCCGATGGCCTCGATCTGGCCGGTTTCTTCCGCCACCGCGATAAAGCGCGAGGGATAGATGTTGCCCAGCGTCGGATGGTTCCACCGCGACAGGGCCTCCACCCCGTACAGCTCCCCGGTGCTGGTCTTCACCTGCGGCTGGTAATAGAGCGTCAGCAGGCCATCAGCGATGGATTCCCGCAGCGCAAGGCCCAGTACCAGACGGTCCTGCGCCGCCTTGTTATCCTCGTTGGAGGCAACCCGGAACGTGCCCGGCCCCTGTTTCTTCGCATTGCGCATTGCCTGTTCGGCGTAGCTGAGCAGCGATTCACCATCCGGCCCATGGTCCGGAAACTGGCTGATCCCGATGCAGACCGTCCCCACGATCTGGTTGCCCGAGATATTGATCGGCTCGCGCATGCTGTTCATGATCTTGCGCGCAAGTTCCATCACCGCCGGGCCGCTGATATTGGGCACGATGACAATGAACTCGTTCGCGCCGGAACGGCTGAGGATGTAATTGCTGCGCGACAGGCGCTTGAGCCGTTCCGCCACCGTCTTGAGGAACGCATCGCCGTTGACGTGGCCCAGCGCGTCATTGATGTCGCGGAAACGGTCGATGTCGATCATGTAGATCGCGAACTGCGCATCATTGGGCAGCGAGATCATCGTCTTGATCATCCGGTGGGCAACCGAACGGTTCAGGAACCCTGTCAGCGGGTCATAATTCGACAGCTGGGAAATGTGCTGCCGCGCCTCGTGCTGTTCGATGACAAGGCCACAGAACGGCACGCACCCTTCGACGATCTTCTGCGGCCAGTTGCTCAGCTTGTGCTGGTTGCGCGAATACAGGGCGAAGATGCCCAGCGTGCGCCCCTTGCGGTTCCTGATCGCAAGCGCCCAGCACGAATACAGGCCCAGCGACACGCCCAGCGCGTGATAGCTTTCCCACACGATGGACATGGCCTCGGTCGGGTCCTGATCCAGCGCCTGCAGGTCGGCGGGCGTCAGGTCCATCCGTTCCAGCGCCAGCGCGAAACGGCGCGGCAGGCCGGGACCCGAGAGGATCTGCAGGTGCCCGTCCTCACCCAGAAGCATCAGGACGGCGACCGTATTGGGCACGAAGCCCTCGACCTCCTGGCAGATCATGTCCGCCACGTCCTGGATCACGGTTTCGCCCGACAGGGCGTCAAAGACGCTTTTCTGAAGGTCCAGCAGCCGCTTGCGATGTCCCTCTTCCGTCACGCCCTTCATGAACGCCATGTAGTAGCGCTTCTTCTCCGGCCCGATCAGCGCGGTCGAAATCGACATCTCGCCAGAGATGTAATCCCCGGCCTTGCTTTCGAACGTGACCTCGCGCGAGGTTCCGACAATCTTGTTGATGCCCGTCTTGCGGTTGGCATCGATATAGCTGTCATGTTCCTGGCGGTAGATGCCGGGGACAAGGCAGCTGACATTCCGGCCCAGCACTTCATGCTTGGCATAACCCCACAGCGCTTCGGCTGCGCTGTTGAAAAAGATGATCCTGTTCCTGTCATCAATGATGACCACGCCGTCCGATGCCTGTTCCAGCAGGTCAAGGCCGATCATGGCATCCATTGGCGGCAGGGAAGGTTCGTTTTTTGTATCGATCTTGTTCATCGGGTCATGGGTCCACAGTCGTAAGCAGATCAGGAAACGGCACCGGACGGGTATCGCGGCCTGAACGCTGCCACATGCCCGGCGGCATCATGGCAGGAAATGAAAACATCCTGTTTGGTACCGAAACGTAACTTCAATGCAACTTCAGCATCATTTGACGAATATCACAGTTTCTATTTTTTTTGATTGCAACATGCACATCTATACTTTGGATCTCGTGATAACAAATCTCGCATGCCTCTAGGGCATGAATAGATGTACAAATAATATATTGAAGGATACCTGTTTCAAGGCTGGTAATTTATTAAAGAAACTGACACCGGATGGCAAGGGCAAAGATACATATCTGATGCAAGGAAATTGAACATATGCCCCATCCGGTGGAAAACCCGGACGGCATCAATCTACATTATTGTTATTTATCAATGCAATAACTCAAGTTTTTCCCACCTGCGAACGCAGGTCGCCTGCCCTGTTTTTCGATAGGTATTTTCATTTTACGTCTGAATTGTGGGATTTTCGCCAAGATTTCCACACATTCCGTATATGTCTGGCATTGTTATGGAGTATTTGCGGAGTCTTTGGATAATAATAAGAATACTATCCTATACTTGAAGTAATTCATCCGCACCAATCCGCCGACTGTTTAGGAACACAATCCTAGCGCGTCACAAAACCTTACATGGCTTCGGCTGCGGCGACCGCATGCGCATTCAGTATGGTTACAATTATGTAATATTTGGGATGCGGGGGATTATCCGCGCTGCGGCAGCATCCGCTGCAGCACGCCATCGCGGCAGATGACGGCATGATAGAGGGCGGCCAGCGCATGGAACGCCGCGACCACGATCAGGCCCCAGGCCAGCCAGTGATGGGATTGCCCCACGACCCGCTGTACCGCCACGCCCATATCGGCGAATGGGGAATTGATCGGCACGCCAAACGCCATGACCGGCCGCCCGCGCGACCAGCGCAGCATGTAGCCCAGCCCGATTTCCGTCCCCAGCATGACATACAGCAGCCAGTGAACCAGACGGGCAAGATGGTCGAGCGGAGTAATCACCGCAAAACGTATGGCCCGCCCGCCAGTCACGGCCCATACGATCCGTGTCAGGAACGTCGCCGCCAATAGTACCCCGATCGAGGTATGGGCCGCGATCATCCACAGTCGCGGGGGTGTACCGCGCGGCAGGAAGCCCCAGCCTTCGCCAAGGCCGAACTGCACCAGAACCATCACCGCCGTCAGCCAGTGCAGCCAGCGTGTCTCCACACTGTACCGTACAGGAGACGGCTCCGGCGTCAGGGACATGGAAGGGCGCAGCACGTGATCCCCGCTCAGTTCATGCCGGGGGGTGCGGAACTGTCCACGCCACCCATGTTCATGTTGCTGAACGTGCCGCCATCGGGCGACCCCATGCCGGGCACGGCCTCGCTGGAACCGCCGGGGATCGTGCTCTGCGGCTGGATGCCGCCGCCATCACCATAGCCGCCATAACCATCGCCATTGCCGGGAATCCCGTCCCCGCTGCCGGTGCCCATTTCGGGGGCACTGTACTGCGGCATCGTGCCGCTGGGGCCATAATTGTCCAGTCGGCTGTCGCCGTTATAGCCCGCGCCATAGGCCCCGCCACTGGCATTGCTGCCACCACTGACACTGCCACCTGAGGGGTTGGGACGCGCCTGCGCCATGTCCGTCGCGCCAATCACGCCCGCCATCAGAAGGCCCGCCACCAGAAGCCGCCTTGGGGTATTTCTTCCGTATCCGACCATCATCCATCCTCCGCTCATCGCACTTGCCCTGTTACCCAGCCCCTTTGCCTGTGCCTCAGGCTGTCCATGCGCGACAGGTCCCCGGGTCGGAAGGGCAGGATAACGCCCTATCCGGGGAATATCCAATATCCTCACCCATAGCTGAAGGCCCCCGCAACCGTCAGGCAGTCCCCGCCATGACGGCAACCGCCGCCGACCATCAGATGACCATCAGGCGACCGCGCGGTCTAATCCGTGGTTTTTCATCATATTCCGCCGCTTCTCCGTCCCGTCGTCCGGATGGTCGTCCCACGTCCCTTTCCCCGCGCCCCGCAACAGACGCGACCGAGCCATACCCCAGCCGGACGGCTGGGCCACCCGCCGGTTGCGTCGGCCGGACAGTAAGCGCACAGTCGCCCGGCCGTCTTCTTGGCAGGATATCGCACGCAAGCGGAGACAACCGATGACCACCTTGTCCACCCTTCCCCTGACACAGATGAAGGTCGTGCCCGACCTGCTCGCCGTTCCGGTGGGGACGGTCCTGCTGACCTCCGAAATCTCACGCGACGAACCCAAGCTCGTGATCCGCAGCCGTCTTGTGTCGAACGAAGGCATCCGGCCGGGCCTGATCCTGATGACGCCGGAGATGAAGGGATATTTCGCCCCGGACGAATTCTGCACCGAATTCGTGCGCAGCGCGCTGGATGTGACGGATGTGCTGAGCCCGGTCCTGACAAAGGTCCTGCCGGGTTTCCGCTACAAGTTCGACGCGGTGGTGCGCGGCGACATCTGGCACCTGAGCGATGAGAAAGGGCAGGATTTCGCCGGCCTCGCCATCGGATCGGATGAAGAGGAAAGCAAGGTGTTCGGCTATGCCCGCATCAGCGGCAGCCAGATCGGCGACATCGTGCCGGCCAAGCGCCATGCCTATCTCGGGCAGCTCGACTTCGCGCCCGCCCCGGCAAAGGCGACGCTGTAGGAAGGCACGCCCGTTGCGCCACGATCATGCAACGCAACGGGGGTCGGCCGCCCCGCCCACTGCCGCGCGGCATGGGCGGGAAATGCAATCAGGCGGCGGCCTGCCCGCTTTCCAGCGCGCGCGACTGCGGGGTGCGCGGCAGGAAAAAGCGCAGGAACCGCGCAAGGTTCGGCGCCAGCTTCGGCCGCAGCAGACGCGGATCGTACCCGGCAAAGCGCCGTTCGTTCTCATTAAGGCACAGATCAAGGAAATCACGCAGCGGCATGTCCATCGAGGCCACCTCCTTGGTGCCGTTGACGGTGAAGTTGTTGTCCTGTTCATGGACATTGCCCTCGGCGTCCATGGTCTTGGCCATGCCCAGCCGTTCGTACACCAGGAACACCCACACCGCGAGGACGCGGATTTCGAACCACGGGCGCTGCCACAGCGGCATCGTCGCGCGGTGCCATGCCAGCCAGTTGGCGAACAGCAGGATATGGCGGCATTCCTCCTGCATCACCGGCTCGAACGTGTCGATCAGCGGCTGCGGGAAAAAGCCGGAACGCTTCGCCACCTCGAACAGGCCGAAGGCGAAGAAGCTGTCCACGCATTCGGAAAAGCCGGTGACAAGATAGGCCCATTCGACATCGCGCGGCTCGTGATAGGTTGGCTCCGACGCCAGCGGGATGCCATACGCCTCCACCATCTTGGACAGGACTTCCTTATGGCGGTTCTCCTCCCACGCGTTGCGCGACAGGGCGTCCTTCATGTCCGGGTCGTCAATCAGGCGGGCGTACGCGGCCATGCGCAGGCGGGCCTTGCCTTCGGTCTGGACCGCGATGTCCCAGATCGGCAGGGAGGTCACGCGATGCAGCGTCTCGGGGTCCAGTTTGGGCCAGTCGATGACCGAGGGCCTGTAGGGATTGAACGTATCGCGGAACATCTCGGCCACGGCGCGCTTGTGTTCGGCCGAACCGGGCCGCAGCGGACCGGCCACCGGACTGGACCAGTGCCGGGCAGTGTAATCGGCCTTTGCCACGGCTTCGGGCGTGGCCATGCCGGGATCGCGCGCTTCTGGCAGGTTGGTATAGATGTCTGAAAGTGAATTCATGTGTCAGCTCGCTGATCGAAACGGTATCGCTGGAACTCACCGCTCGGCTGGCATCAAAAAAACAGCCCGTCGCCCGGTCCGCGCGTGATCATGTCCGCACGGACGGGGCAAGGAACTGCTCTTCATTGCGCAGGGACGCTGGATTCCTGACGGACCCTGTTGTGTGCGCCGTGACGGCACCGGCAGTATGGAACCTGCCGGTGCCGACGCCCTTGTCATGGATCAATGAATGTCGGAGATCTTGTCGATCACGCGGGTGACCAGGCCATAGTCGATGGCCTCCTGCGCGGACATCCAGTAATTGCGATCCGTATCCTTGCAGACCTTTTCATAGGACTGCCCGGTTTCACGCGCGAACAGGCGGTTCAGCCGTTCGCGCATCTTGACGATCTCGCGCGCCTCGATGTCGATGTCCGTCGCCGGACCGCGCACGCCGCCCATCGGCTGGTGCAGCAGGAAACGCGTGTTGGGCAGGCAGAAGCGCCGCTCCCTGTTGCCCGCGGCGAAAATCAGCGCCCCGGCCGACGCGACCCAGCCGGTGCCGATCATGTTGACCGGCGCCACCGAATCGACAAAGCGGATCATGTCGTGGATGGTGTCGCCACTTTCGACATGGCCGCCGGGCGAATTGACATAGACGTCGATCGGCCGGTCCGACGCCCCGGCCAGCGCCAGCAGGCGCCCCGTGACATCACGCGCGATCTTGTCATTGATGGGGCCGAACACCAGCACCTTGCGCTGATCGAACAGGCGGCTTTCCAGTTCGCTGATGGGCGAGGAGAGCGTGCGGTTGCGATCGGGTTCCTCTGTCTCCGGGCCTTGGGGTTCGGGGATGTCGGGATCGCGGGGATCCTCGTCATCCATGCGGACGCGATCTTTCGGCTGCATGCCGTTCATGGGGCTCTCCCTCTTCTCCGGGGCTGGCATAGTCATCCTCCTATCCTGCGCTGCCTTGGACGCGGTGCCAAGCCCCGTCCGTATCATCGGGTGGAACCTCCCCTCGCTAAGACGGGCGCGACAGGGTAGTAGGAAGCTATCGTGTGACAGTTTTCTTTTGACGGAGTGGATATGGGCAATCCTGCGCCCGCGCCAAGTTCCGGTGCGTCCTTTTTTACGCACCGGCGCCTTATCCGGCGGATTATCGGCCACGCATCGGGCGGCGGGGCGCGCATGGCATGGGTCGTGGCGGGCATGGCCGTCCTGGGCGGATGTTCGGGCCACCGCGACGCGGTCGATACCCTGACGGACTGGTACCACACCCACCAGGGCGGCGTCATCGGACAGCAGCGCCCCCCGCCGCCGGGCGCGCACGATCCCTATCCCCATATCGGCCTTGGCCCCAAGGATGCGCCCGTCCTGCCATCGCAGGACCTGCGCGACGACATCACCACGAACCTGGAGGCGCAGCGCAACCTGATCCACCGGCAGGACGCGACGATGGGGCCGATTCCCTCCGTCGCGGACGTGCCGCCCCCGCCCGTGACCGATACCCATGCCGGCGGCGCGCAGTTCGCCGCGGCCACGCCCGCGCCGCAGAAGGCCGCCGCGCCTGCCGCCAGCGCGACGGACGCCCCGATCGCGATGCCGGAAGTCACGTCCGCCCTGCCCACCGATGAACAGGTCCTGCCCAAAAACCTGCCCGCCCTTGCCGCGGCACCGCCCGCGCCGGTGGTCCTTGACGGGGTCGGGGCCATGGGCGGCAACGATGTCATCAGCCGTCCCCTGCCCGACTACCGGCTTGCCGACGACCAGGGCAAGGCCGTGCGTTTCGAGGCGGGATCGGACCAGATGCAGCCGGGGCAGGACCGCACGATTTCCAACCTGGTGAGCACGCGCGGCGACAGCGACATCGCGGTCAACGGATATGGCGACGCCACCTCCGCCAGCGCGGGGGGGCAGGCGCAGGCGATGTCACTTGCGATCCTGCGCGGCCGGACGATCGCGCGCGCCCTTGTGGCGCAGGGGGTACCGGTATCGGCAATCCACCTGCATGCCAGCGCCTTCGGGACTGGTGCAAGAATCGGCATCGTGCGCTAATATGCGCGCCCGTCCGTCATCCTGTCGGACGGGACTTCAGATTTCCAACCCGGCGCGATCCTGTCCCGCCAGCCGCAGAGCAGTCCCATGACCGAAGAATTCCATCGCATCCGCCGTCTGCCGCCCTATGTTTTCGCCGAGGTGAACAAGGCCAAGGCCACGGCGCGCGCCCGGGGCGAGGACATCATCGATCTGGGGATGGGCAATCCCGATACCCCCACGCCGCCGCACATCGTGCAGAAGCTGGTGGAAACCGTGGCGGATCCCCGCGCGCACCGCTATTCCGTCAGCCGCGGCATCCCCGGCCTGCGCCGGGCGCTGGCGGGATATTACGAACGCCGCTTCAATGTCGGCCTCGACCCCGAAACCGAGGTGATCGCAACGCTGGGGTCCAAGGAAGGGCTGGCGAACCTTGCCTCCGCCATCACCAGTCCCGGCGACACCATCCTGGTGCCCAACCCGTCCTATCCGATCCACCAGTTCGGATTCATCATCGCCGGCGCCTCCGTGCGGTCCATTCCTGCCACCCCGGACGAGGAAATGCTGCGCGCGCTGGACCGGGCGGTGCATCATTCGGTGCCAAAACCCACGGCGCTGATTGTCAATTTTCCGTCAAACCCGACCGCCTATGTCGCGGACCTCGACTTCTACCGCGAACTGGTGGCCTTCGCGCGCAGGCATGACATCTGGATCATGTCCGACCTCGCCTATGCCGAGATCTATTTTGGCGACCGGGTTCCCCCCTCGATCCTTGAGGTGCCGGGCGCGAAGGACATCGCGGTGGAGTTCACCTCCCTTTCCAAGACCTATTCCATGGCGGGGTGGCGCATGGGATTTGCGGCGGGCAATCCGCGCCTGATCGCGGCACTGACGCGCATCAAGTCGTACCTCGATTACGGGGCGTTCACCCCCATCCAGGTCGCCGCCGTCGCGGCACTCAGCGGACCGCAGGACTGCGTTGCCGAAATCCGCGACATCTATCGCGAACGCCGCGACGTGCTGATCCGCGGGCTGCACGCGGCCGGGTGGGACGTTCCCTCCCCCGAAGGGTCGATGTTCGCATGGGCCCCCATCCCCCCGCAGTTCCGCGAGATGGGCAGCGTGGACTTTTCCAAGCTGCTGCTCAGGGAGGCGGGCGTGGCGGTCGCGCCGGGCCTCGGCTTTGGCGAACATGGCGAAGGCTTCGTGCGGATCGGGCTGGTGGAAAACACCCAGCGCCTGCGTCAGGCAACCCGCGCGATCCGTCATTTCATGACCGCCCACAACGCGGGACATGCCGACACCCCCGCCCGGCGCGATCCGGCCATAACGGATTCCGTTTCATGAATGCCCCCCCACCCTTACGGAAAAGAGATGACTGCTGCTGCTTCCCCTGTTGAACCCCCTCCCCTGCGTGTCGGTATCGCGGGGCTGGGGACGGTTGGCGTCGGCGTCGTCAGGATGCTGCGTGAAAATGCCGCGCTGATCGCCGCGCGGGCCGGACGGCGCCTGATCGTGACCGCCGTCAGCGCGCGCGACCGCACGCGCGATCGCGGCGTGGACCTGTCGGATGTCGCATGGTGCGATGACGCCGCCGGGCTGTGCGCGCATCCCGACGTGGATGTCGTGGTCGAACTGGTGGGCGGCGCGGAAGGCATCGCCCGCAGGATCGTGACGGGCGCGCTGGAAAATGGCCGGCCGGTGGTCACCGCGAACAAGGCCCTGATGGCCATCCACGGCGCGGAACTGGCGACACTGGCGCAGAAGGCCGATGTCCCCCTGATGTTCGAGGCGGCGGTGGCGGGCGGCATTCCCGCCATCAAGACCGTGCGCGAGGCGCTGGCGGGGGACCGTATCCTCAAGGTCGGCGGCATCCTCAACGGCACCTGCAACTACATCCTGACCGCCATGCGCGAGACGGGGCGCGATTTCGCCGACATCCTGGCCGAGGCGCAGAAGCTCGGCTATGCCGAGGCCGATCCCTCGACCGATGTGGACGGCGTGGACGCGGCGCACAAGCTGGCGATCCTGGCGGGGCTGGCGTTCGGGCGGCCGGTCGTCTTCGCCTCGGTCTATATCGAGGGGATCCGTCGCATCGGCGCGCTGGACCTGCATTTCGCGCGCGAACTGGGCTATCGCATCAAGCTGCTGGGCATCGCGCGGCAGCATGAAAACGGGATCGAGGCACGGGTTCATCCCTGCCTTGTCCCCCTGTCCACCCCCATCGCGCAGGTCGATGGCGTATTCAACGCCGTCGTGGTCGAAGGCGCGTTTGTCGGCCGCCTGATGCTGGAGGGACGCGGCGCGGGCGAAGGGCCGACCGCCACCGCCGTCACCGCCGACCTGATCGACATCGCGCGTGGCAACGCCATTCCCGTATGGGGCCGCAGCACCGATGGCCTGACGCAGGCGGTCGCCCTGTCGCGCACGCAGTTCACGGGGCGGTATTACCTGCGCCTGAACGTGGTGGACCGTCCCGGCGTCCTGGCCGACATCACGGCGGTGCTGCGCGATGATGGCGTGTCGCTACATACCATGCTGCAGCACGCGCAGGCCCGCACCCTGCTGCCTGACGATACCTACAGCGTGCCGCTGGTGCTGATCACGCACCACACCAGCGAGGCCGCGATGCTGCATGCGCTCAGACACATCGCGCTGCTCAAATCGGTGCTCGACGAACCGGCCATGATCCGCATCGAAGGGGACTGAGCCGCCCCCTGACCTCCGCCCGACATCCCATCACGTCGCCAAGGATACCCCATGCCCCGCATCCCCCAGCCCCCATCGCGCAAGACAGGAACGAAAAAAGGGGCACGGGCATGACGGACATGGCGGATGACATGCTGGCGGAAAGTCCGCTTCCCCCGCAGGACGACACGCCGCTGGTGCTAGGCGTGCGTTCAAGCCTGACCGGGCGGCGGTGGCTGTGGCGCGATCCTGAAATCACCCGTGACGCCGGGGTGACGGCGCGCATGGGCATGGCCATCATGCAGCAGGCCGGGGTGCCCGAAATCGTTGGCCGCATGCTGGCGATGCGCGGCATCGCGCCCGACGGGGTGACGGATTTCCTGACCCCCACCCTGCGCGCGCTGATGCCCGACCCCGCCTGCCTGACCGACATGGACCGGGCGGCACAACGACTGACGCAGGCCATCACGGCGGGCGAGACCGTTGGCGTCTTTGGCGATTACGATGTCGATGGGGCATGTTCGGCGGCGCTGCTGACGCATTTCCTGCGCCAGATGGGCTGTCGCGTCATCACCCACGTTCCCGACCGCATGAGCGAGGGATACGGGCCGAACACCCCGGCGCTGGAGGCGATGATCGCCGATGGGGCGGGCCTGATCGTCTGTGTGGACTGCGGCACGGCGGCGTCCGATGTCCTGTCGCCCCTGTCCGCGCGGGCCGACATCATCGTGCTGGATCATCACAAGGTGCAGGGCGACCTGCCGCGCATCGTCGCGACGGTCAATCCCAACCGCCCGGACTGCGCCTCCCGCCTGAACGGATCCTGCGCGGCGGCGGTGACCTTCATGAGCGTCGTCGCCACGGCCGGGATATTGCGGCGGCAGGGATGGTTCGAAAACCGTCCCGCGCCTCAGCTGATGGATTACCTGGACCTCGTGGCACTGGCGAGCGTGTGCGACGTCATGCCGCTGACGGGGCTGAACCGGGCCTTTGTCACCCAGGGCATGAAAATCATGGCCCGCCGCCAGCGTACCGGCCTGAACGCGCTGATGGAGGTCGCGGGCGTGACCGACCCGCTTTCGGCCTTTACCTGCGGGTTCGCGCTGGGACCGCGCATCAATGCGGGCGGACGGATCGCGGAATCCGGGCTGGGGCTGGAACTGCTGTTATGCGAGGACGCGCTGGAGGCACGGCGTCTGGCGGAACGGCTGGATGCGGTCAACCGCCGCCGCCAGACGGTGGAGACCGACATCCTTGACATCGCCATGGACATGGCCGCCCGCCAGCGCGAGGAAGGGCATGCGGTGCTGCTGCTGTGCGGTCGCGACTGGCATCCCGGCGTGGTGGGTATCGTGGCCGGCCGGGTCAAGGAAAAATTCAACCGTCCCGTCCTGGTCGGCGCGATGCTGGAGGACGGGACGGTCAAGGGATCGGCCCGCTCCGTCCCGGGGATCGACCTGGGCACGGCCATCATCGCCGCCCGGCAGGCCGGCCACCTGACATCGGGCGGTGGCCATGCCATGGCGGCGGGCTTTGGCCTTAGGGCCGACGACATCCCCGCCCTGCATGAATTCCTGAATGAACGCCTGTCCACGGCGGCGGCCCTGCCCGATGCGGTGGACCTGAGCATCGAAGGCATCGTGGGCGTCGCCGCGGCCTCCGTCGAACTGGCAAGCGATATCGGACGGCTGGCCCCATTCGGCGCGGGCAATGACGAACCCCTGCTGGCGCTGCCGCGCGTGCGCGTGGTGCGCGCCGATCGCATCGGGCGGGAGGGCAATACGCTGCGCCTGCTGATCGAAGGCGAAGGTGGTGGCCCGCGCCTGAAGGCGCTGCTGTTCCGCGCGGGCGACAACCCGATGACCCCCGTGCTGGAGGACCGCAACGCCGCGCCGCTGCACCTGGCCGGATGGCTGCGCGCCGAAAGCTGGAACGGCCGCACGACCGCAAGTTTCTTCATCCGTGACGCAGCGTTTGCCAATTAATTTTCATATTTTCATTTCAGGGGCTTGACCGCCCCCCCGTGGCGGGATATCTACCCGCTCACGCCTTTAGTCCCGTTCGTCTAGAGGCCTAGGACACCGCCCTTTCACGGCGGCAACACGGGTTCGAATCCCGTACGGGACGCCAGCTACTTTACCGCAGTTTACTGCGGGTCTTGGCTGATTACAGGCACTTTCCTGATTTCCAATTAGTTGGACTTTGAGCCAATCCTGAGCCAAACGGGTTTCCGTCACTCAGGGATGGCTCAGTGATATCAGGGATTCTCATGAGCGAATCACAAAAGACGAATATCGACCCCACTACGGGCAGAGCGCTGCCAAAAGGCGTCTGGTATCGTGGCCCCAGCCAGTACCAAGCCCGGAAGATGGTGGACGGCAAACGTATCCGCAAAACATTTGCCTCAGCCGCTTTGGCTCGACGTTGGCTCAATGAAAAACGGGCCGAGATCGATCTGGGCCAGTTCCGTGATACCTCCGCCATCGACCGCATCCCGATCCGTCAGTTGATCGAACGCTATCGGGATGAGTGCATGCTCCACAGGGAGAATGACCGCATCGGTCACATCCCTGCCCTCCTTGATGATCCTGTGGCATCCTGCATGGCAGGCAAATGGAAACCTGCTGACGTACGTGGATTTCGTGACCGGATGATTGAGACGGGCTTTGCGAAAGGCACGGTCGTCAAGCGCCTCAACCTGCTCGCGAGCATCATTCGCCACGCAGTGTCCGAGTGGGATATCCACATGGACAACAATGCCTCTGCCAAGATCGTCAAACGTCCGGAAGGCGCGGATAAAAAACGCAATCGCCGCCTGGTCGGGAAAGAATACGACCTGATCCTGGAAGCCATGTCCAAGACGGAATATCCCGATGATGCCCTGATTGTGCGCTTTGCAATTGAACAGGGCACACGTCGGGGAGAAGCCATGGCTCTGCGCTGGCGTGATGTTGACATGAAGCGCAACCTGCTCAGCCTGCTGCAAACAAAGAACATGCGAACCGCCAAGGTACAGGGGCCGGAAATCCGTCCCCTCATGCCCGGTGCAAAATCGATCCTGCTGGAAAAGCTGGCGATGCGGTCATCCGTTTCTGATCCTGAGGCGCATGTATTTGATGTGGGATCAGAAGACTCATTTTCCCTTCGGTTCGGACGACAGATAAAAAAATTCGGAGTTCATGATCTGACGTTCCATGACCTCCGCCATGAAGCGACATCTCGCCTCGCAAAACTGTTTCCCAACCCAATGGACCTCAAGCGGATCACGGGCCATCGCGACTTGAAATCATTGGATCGGTATTACCAGCCTGACCTTTCCGATCTGGCTGATCGAGCAGCAAAACAGACCCGCTGAAAACGGATATGAAAGCTGTGCTTGCATGGCTTTCATATTTCAATGTCCGAAATCCCGTTCTTTGGTTGCCTTGACCGTTTAGGCGACGGTTGCGGGGCTGGACTGGTAGATATTCGTTCTCCGTAATCCGATTTTTGTGCCCCAGTGACGCCTTGCCGCTTCATTTCCCGTATAGCGGCGGATGGGTCTTTCAGCGCCATTTCCATAAGGCGGCTGTCGGCAAGGTCATGAAGCCTGTTTTGAAGCTGGCGAAGATCAGTCCTGAAAGCCTCATACGCCTGGACATCGGGATGCCGTTCCCATTCCCGATGCTTCTTGCGTTCCTGCCTCTGTATGGCCTGCGCCACTTGCGTCATCGCCGCTGGCAGGCCTTCACGGATGACGGTGGCGGCATTCATATCATGAGCGTCAAAGCCCGATGCCTTCAGCGCTGCATCCAACTGCCGCCGGCGTAGAAACCGCCATGGGTTCAGGAAGCCCCACTCATCCGCCTTCCGGTATGCCGTGTATGCGCTGGTGATTTGAGACTCGCATTCCGCTGCAATCTCGCTGATGGCCCTGATCTGTGGCGCTGGTGGCAGGACCGCCTGCCTTGATGCCAACAGTTCATCAATCATACGGCAGAAATTCCTATAAAATTTCTTCTGGTCTGCCAGTTGCTGTGTGATCGCCTCCGCTTGGGCCTTTGCGCGTTCCGCCGTCGCAATTTCCGCACGCCGGAATTCCTCTGACGTGCCTTGCAGGTTCAGCGTCATGGTGGAGATGATCTGCTCACGGACCGGGTCAAGCCAGTGCCCTTTTGATGATGGGGTAATCGGTGTGGTTTTTCCCTGCCTGCTGGGCGTTTCAGCCTGATTGCGTCCCGATGATGATTGCGTCACCTTCTCGGGCAGTTGTTTCCCGGAAGATGGGCCGGACGCTTCGGGAGTGATGCCATCGGGCAACATACGCCATGCCAGTTCCGCCTTTTTCATTCCCAGTAGCCTGCACAGGGAACCCAGCATCCGGCCTTCACCGTCCGTCAGTATGATAACGTCCGGTTTTCGTGTCCCCGGCCCGATGCGCCATCCCCGCTCCTCGATGGCGGTGCGAAAGGCTTTCCAGCCATCTGACTGGGACCAGAGTGTCCGGACTTCCTGCCGGATCGCAGCCCTGTCCACACCGAGTCGTTTGCCGGTTTCCTTGGCCGTCGCGGTATAGGCATGTCCATCCAGACCGCCTTGGGCCAAACCAGCCAGACGGTCCCGGATCGTCGGGTCGGTAATGGCTTGCAGCACGGCCCGGTTGTGTCGTCCTTTCAGCAGGCGCAGGTCGTTCTTCACCTCAAAAATGCGTTCGATTTTTTCCTGTCGTGCGTAACTGTATGACATGTCCATGACGCGGCCATTCTCCGGATTCACCATCTGCACCAGAAGATGAAAATGCTGGTTCCAGCTTTCCCCATCATGGCGGCTTTTCTGGTGGCGGACACACAGCTTCACGTCGTCACGTGAAAAGCCGAATTCCTCGCCAATCATCGCAATGGCATCCCGAACCTGCCGTGGGTCCAGTTTTTCCTGACTGGCAAGGATGAAGTGGGCCACCGCGTTCTTCCGGCCAAAATCACGGGCGTCATCGAACGCCATTCTTACATCCGTCCGTGATCCCCGAATCATGTGGATGACCTCATTTTCATCGGGCTTTTCCAGAAGGTGGCGCACAATTTGGGTCATGCTGCGTGCGGTCGCCCGGATGCGCGTTGACTTGATGATCATGTCAACGGACCTTCCGGAGCACCTTTGTCACCCGGAGTGCCATCACCCTGACTTCATCCGCAGCCTCCTGAAGCCCTGTTACCGCCACCCCTGCGTTCACCCGTCGGGCCAACTGGTTCAGGTTATTGCCAAGCGCTGCCAACTGGTTGCGGATATCCAGCATGTCGGCATGAAGATGGGGGCCACCATTCGCCATGGCGTCAAGGGCGACAGCACGGAACCAGCGGGACATGTTCCCACCGCTGGCGGCAGCAATCCGCTCATGCTCCTGTCGCGTCAGGCGGATATGGGCGTTATATGTTTTTCGGGTGTCGGTCATTGTCATCACTCCCCATGATGACAGCCCATCATACCACCTTTCGGTGCATGATTCCGAAAACAGGAAACAGGCATGGGATTGGGATAGAGCCAGGCATCGGGAATGGAGCACATTTCGCTGCGCTCCCTGTCCTCATTCCCTGCCTGACAAGGGGGAGTGACCTCCCCCGTTGACCCCCTCCCGTACCGAGCCAGCATGGCTTATTGCCACGTTTCGACAGCACGTAGTTTTGACCTCCATGGAGCAGATCAGCCCCACGCATGAGGGCCGGAGCGGTCACCTTGCACCGTAGTCATCGGCGGGGCACAATTGAGCCAGTGTTCATGTTTCGCCATGGATCCTGCGCCTTCCAGCTTTCTCACCTGTTTGATCCTGCGACATGACCGCTTTTCTTTCAGACCTTCCCAAACTGGATACATCATGGCGTGCGGTCGTGCTGTTCGGGCGCAATGTCGCGTCCTACAAATTCGCACTCGCGCAAAGCCTGTTGGAAATGGCAGAGAGGCCCACAACCAAGGTTCTTCTGACTGATCTGGCAGAACCGTTTTCACGGCATCTGTGCCAGCATCTGGCTCGTGTGGACCGGCAGAGCACATCACGATCCAGTCGGTTTCTCGATACCTGCCGCGCATTCAACCGCGACGAAATCACCGCAACGCAACTTCGCGATGCCACGACTAAGCTGGGTTTTGTCAACGTAATCGATGCTTTCCACATGGTCGGGAAAGGCCCAGTTCCTCATCGCTTTTTCATGGATGAACGAACGGCAGGCGGCCCCCCTGCCATCCGGTTGACGGACGAACTCTATAAATTACGGGAACAGTTCCGGGCCGATGATCTGGCGGATGAAACGGAAGCCCGGTGGCGATTGGTGGAAGGCGCATGGCAGTATGACCTTCCGCGCGCCAATGTAGCCGTGCAACTGGACAGCGAAACGCAGGAACTATTCGTGCAGAAAGTCCGGCGGGTCTCACTCAGCCGCGTCCGGCCATCCCTGAATGGATATCAGAAAGGCCACTGTTTCTATTGCGGGTGCGACATGCCACTGGCAACAGCGGACGTGGACCATTTCTTCCCTTGGATGCTGCGGGAACGTGGCCTGATGCCGGATGCTGACGGGGTATGGAATCTTGTCCTAGCCTGTCGGGACTGTAACCGGGGCGAAGGTGGCAAGTTTGCCAGCGTGCCATCCGACAGGCTTGTCGCACGACTGCATGCTCGCAATTCATGGCTGGTAGAAAGCCATCACCCATTGCGTGAAACCATCATGCTACAGACAGGCCAGAGCGATGAGGCCCGGCGCAGCTTCCTACGCACCCGGCAGCAGATTGCCCGTGATGCCCTGATCCATACGTGGGAACCAGTAGAGGAACATCATGACTGAGGTTCCCGATACGCTGGCATGGTATGATCGAAACGCCAGCAGTTTCGAGGATCGTACTGCTGGTGTGGACATGATGGAAATCTATGGACTTTTCCTGCCTAACATTCCCCCCGGCGGACATATTCTGGACGTCGGTTGTGGAGTTGGACGCGATGCGCTGGCCTTTGCCCGCGCCGGGTATCGCGTTACCGCCATTGATGGCAGCGCTGCCATGGTCAGGCTGGCACGTGAAAGAACAGCAGGATACCCGGTTTCGGTGCATCACATGACGTTTACGGAACTGGATTGGACCAACCGGTTCGATGGTTTCTGGGCCTGCGCGTCTCTCCTGCATCTTCCCCAGACAGAACAGAGAAAGGTTCTGACAACCCTAGGATATGCATTGAAACCCTCGGGAACGGGTTATGCCTCATTCAAAGTAGGAACAGGTGAAAGGGTTGAAAACGGTCGTTATTTTGTTGATATGACCGATGAAAACCTACGAAATATGATCAAGAGCACACTATTGAGGCTACGATTCTGCTCCATCACGACAGACAAGACCAAATCTCTATCTTCAGTGATGTGGTTGAATGCGATTTTTGACCTGAAATGACAGGTTCGTAAAATGTGTGCCAAGCTTCATCGTTTAGGATATGAGGTCCTATTTTTAGCAAAGATAAATTTTCTATTGTCGATGGCTGCAATAATAAGCAGGCAACTCTGCGGAGGAAACAGAATATCCGTTTCCGGTGAAAAACTTAGAAATTGAATATTCACTCGAACCAACATCAGAACTCTATTTGGTTTTATTAGTAATGAATCCCACTTTCTTCGATAGTCATTCATATCACTATTTAAAATAGCAGACATTTTCGCGCTCATTTCGATGGGTTGGATAATCATTTTGGAGAAGGGGAGTAGAGAAATTGAGCATAAAGAACACAGAAATTCTTTTTTAGGAAATACCTCCGCTGATAATTGGCAACCTTACGACCTAACAGCATCTGAACATTCCAATTACCACCGAACTCTCCTTCGCATGCTATTCGGATCTGAAAATACGAAGATATTACCTGATCAATATATTCTTCTGGATCATGTATAAATGCGTGACAGGAGCGTTATTTTCATGTAAATTCTATAACTGATGAGATACCGCGACATTAACACAGATGATGACATTATAGCTTCTGCATTGTCGGTAGCGAATCTCGTAGGGCAGAAAGCTTATCGGGATATTTTGAATGCCCGAATATCGAAAGCTGAAGCCAAAGGGTATATTGCTCCGTTTGAGAAGAAGATTCTCTCTCTGACTCAAGAACTAAGAGTTATTGAAACTGAACGCAGACGCAAAAAGTTGTCGACCCGGATCTTTCAGACATGCCCCGAAGGGGCAAATTTACTTTTGGGAATTGGTCAGACTATTCCACATTTGTCTGAGAATGGAAAAAAGAAACTATCAGACTCAATTCAGACTGGAATAAGCGATGATAAACTACGTGCCCTGAATCACGAATTTCGTGTCGCAGAACGAATATCAAACGTCGGCTACGACGTACACTTTGCTGATTTAGAAACAGACAGCCTATCCGCGGGTATTCGTACGCCTGATATAGTTGCTTCGAGAGGCGAGCTCGCTTTTGATGTCGAAGCCAAAAATGTTACTAACTTCATCGGTTTACCGGTAAATCCTGCGGATCAAGACAAACTTTGGAATTTGGTTCGTTCTGGATTTACTGCGTGGGAAGACGAAAACACAGTTCCAATTGTTAACGTGTCCTTCGATGGGCGTTTCTCATCCAATCAAGATTATCATCGAAGAATCTTGGCCCAAGTTAACAGCTCAACTGCGCAAAAAATCACTGATGAAATTGATATTGGTGACAACACACGGGTGAAATATCTCGGTGCGGTTCCCTTTACATCCGCAGAACATATGAAATTCAATTCGGAGAGAGATAGAGATGCCACGGCTACAAATGTTATTTTGCGATTTGTTCATCCCCGCCTAATTTTAAGATTAACTCCCACAAAAATACGAAATACTTTTAAAAACCGCATTTATGCCACGATATCAGAGGCATCGAAGCAATGCTCTGGGACACTTCCTGCTGTTATCTGGTGTCACATTGAATATATATCGGAAAAGGATTTCCTTTCTCTTAATGGACAAGATTCATTTTTAAAGAGTGTTGCAGATAGGGTATTTTTGTCACCTAAAAGAGAGCATGTTGTTCAGCTTATTTTTAGTGGAGCATCTCTGAAAATATCCGCTATCAAAAAAGGTATTCCTATAGTCAGATGCGGATATCGCTCCATTATATTTAATTCACCGACAAAAAAATACGGCGGACTCACTCTTTTCCCTTCTTAGATACAAATTTCATTCAGTCATATGGAAGATTTTAAAATTCTATTTTTATTTTTTCTGTACTTGGAAATCTCAAAAAGTCATGATTGATAACTATACCTAAAATCGGCTTTTTGGAACTCTGCGACTGCAGACTATCAGCTGCTGGAAAAGTCAATCGGGACGATATAAGTCAGAGACGTGGGCATACGCAGGCATACTTCTTCCACTATTTAATCATATATTTTACCCTGAAATCTCCGCCCACATCGGTGCAAACTCTTCGGCCTGACGTAAGATATTTTGCACAGCCTCGTCCTGCATATCTGGTGGGTAGCCGTATTTCCGCAGCAGACGTTTGACCGCCGTACGCATCCGTGCGCGTGTTGGGGCCATGACGTTCCAGTCCACCGTGGCATTTTCTCGAATGGTCTTGACCAAAGCCGTGGCAATCACGCGCAGGCCAAGATCGCTCATTGCTTCCCGTGCACTGTCATTACGCGTAAGTGCGTCATAGAAAGCCACTTCTTCCGGTGTCAGACCGAGTTCCTCACCACGCGCCCGTGCCGCTGCCATTTCATGGGCTAGGCGGATCAGTTCATCAAGAATCTGGGCTGAGGTCAGGGCATTGGTATGATAACGGCTGACTGCCTGCTCAAGACGCGTCGAAAACGCCTCTGCTTCCGTCAGGTTAGAGCGACTGCGGCTACGGATCTGACCTTCCAGAAGCTTTCGTAGGGCCTCGATTGCCAGGTTGCGTTGCGGCATCTCACGCACTTCCTGCAAGAAGGCATCCGAAAGGATGGAAATGTCCGGACGCCCGATCCCGGCCGCCTCCATGATGTCGATAATGTCCGTGGACACTACCGCCCGACTGACCAACTGCTTGATCGCCAGTTCTCGCTCCTGCGAACTTCTACCATCCGTGTCTTCACCGCTCTTCTTTACCAGCGCAGCCCGGACAGCCTCGAAAAACCCCACTTCATCACGTAGGGCTGCTGCCTGATCACTGGCGGAGGCCAGCGCAAAGGCAACCGACAGCGCCTTGACCGCATCGGGAAAACGTTTCTGTGCGGCTTTGCGGGCTTCGTCAGTCGTCGCCTGCGCAGTCTCCCGCTGCTGCTGGCCCAGAATATGGTCCAGTGCTCCGGCCATGATCGCCAGTTTGACTTTGGGTGCGGTCCCCGGAACAAGTGCGGGACGATAATCAAAACCCCTAGCCTGTTCCGGATTGAACATGGCCCGGACAATCTCGTAGCGTTCCTGCAAGGCGCGGATGGCCTCAGCTTCATCAATCCCGACCTGCTCCCGGTCCCCGGCGGAATATTCACCCAGAGCAGATTTCAGGTTCTGGGCGAGGCCAATGTAATCCACGACCAGGCCGCCGGGTTTGCCCTTGAATACGCGGTTTACGCGGGCAATCGCCTGCATCAGACCGTGCCCGCGCATGGGTTTATCCACATACATCGTGTGCATGGAAGGGACATCAAAGCCCGTCAGCCACATGTCCCGCACGATCACCAGTTTCAGCGGGTCGGGATTGTCCTTCATGCGCTTGGCCAGCAATTCGCGGCGGGCTTTGGGGCGCTTGCCAATATGCGGCTGGAACCCTGCCGGATCGGAGGAACTGCCGGTCATCACAACCTTTATGACACCTGCGTTGTCATCATCACTGTGCCAGTCCGGGCGAATACGGATGATCTCGTCATAAAGTGCCACGCAGATGGCGCGGCTCATGCCGACAATCATGCCCTTGCCATCAAGAGCCTCAAGCCTGTTTTCGAAGTGCTTGACCAGATCTTCGGCAACCCGCCGCAAACGTGGTTCTGCGCCGACCAGCGCTTCGACCCGCGAGTATTTCTGGCTGAGTTTGTGCTCTTCGCTTTCAGACAGTCCCTCGACAATCTCCGCCAGTTCGTCATCAAGTTCTTCCTTGACGTCATCATCCAGTTCGATGCGCACCAGACGGCTTTCGTAATAGATCGGCACCGTTGCACCATCTTCCACCGCCTGGGCGATGTCGTAGATGTCGATATAATCGCCAAAGATGGCACGGGTATTTACATCCGCCGTTTCAATCGGCGTGCCGGTAAAACCAATGAAAGACGCATTGGGCAGAGCATCGCGCAGGTGTTTGGCAAAGCCGTAGGAGACCTTGCCCGTTTCACGATTAAATTTTGCCTCCAGCCCATACTGGCTACGATGTGCCTCATCTGCCATGACCACGATGTTGCGGCGGTCCGTCAGCAGCGGCACGGTTGCTTCGTCACCTTCTGGCTGGAATTTCTGAAGCGTCGTAAAGATCACGCCTCCAGAAGCCCGCCTGAGCAGTTTTCGCAACTCATCACGACTGCCTGCCTGTTCCGGTGTCTGACGCAGCAGCGCCTGCGCCCCTGAGAAAGTGGCGAATAGCTGGTCATCCAGATCGTTGCGGTCGGTCAGCACAACAATCGTCGGGTTTTCCATTGCCGGGTGACGTGCAATGACCCCGGCATAGAACGTCATCAGCAGGCTTTTGCCTGATCCCTGCGTATGCCAGATGACCCCCGCTTTCCGGTCACCGCCCTGCGCCGTCGCCCGGACTGTCTGTGCCACAGCCTTACGGCAGGCATGAAACTGATGATAGGCGGCCAGAATCTTGATGGGACTGCCATCTTTTTCCGTGAACAGCACGAAGTCCCGTATCAGTGCGAGCAGCCAGCGCGGGGTGAACACGCCGCATAGCACGGTTTCCATTTCCTGATGGTTCTTTGCCACCAGTTCCTCGCCATCAACCGTGCGCCAAGGCATGAAACGCTCACGGTCTGCCGTAAGCGAGCCGACGCGGGCCTCGGTGCCGTCGGAGATCACCAGTACTTCATTAAAACGGAACAGGGAGGGGATGAAGGCGCGATAGGTCTGGAACTGGTTCCAGGCGGAGTCCAGCGTAGCCTGTTCGGAACTCGGGCTTTTCAGTTCAACAACGCCCAGAGGCAATCCGTTGACGAACAGTACGATATCGGGCCGTCGGTTGGCCTCGTCCTTTTCCACCACAAACTGGCGCACGGCGAGGAAGTCATTGCGTTCTGGATGGTCAAAATCGATCAACCGCGCCCGGTCTCCGGACTGCGTACCGTCTTCGCGCACCACGTCCACAGGAACGCCATCGACCAGATACCCATGCAGGCGGTGGTTTTCGTCCACAACATCCGGCGTGTCTTCGCGCTTCAGCGCCAGCAGGGCTTCGTCCCGTGCGGCCTGCGACAGATGCGGATTCAGGCGATCAATGGCGGCCTGAAGTCGCTTGTTGAGAATGACGTCCGATAACGAGGTGCGTTCGGGATGGGCACCGCCGGGGGAAATCTCCGGCCCGGTGGTGATGGTGTAGCCACTCTCCCGCAGGATCTCGCAGGCCCAGTCCTCGATCTCATTTTCGGACAGGAAACTCATAGCGCGTTCGCCATCATCTTTTCAGCGTCACGAACGCGGATTTCGCCGGACATCAGTTTGGGCAGGAGAAGGTCGCGGAGTTGGGCGAGGCTTTGAGCCTCCTTCTTATTTTGCACAATTTTCTTATAAAATACTTCCACTCCATCATTAAAAGCGGAAATTAAAGTTTTACCGGGAAATAATGAAGTAAAACCATCAATATCTCCTTTTCCAAGGTGAATTACCGTGGTCGCAACCTCTGTATCTTCAATGAATTTTAATTGAGGAATTATGGTTTCTCTTAAGAATACAGAAGATATTCCCTCATTGGGTTGAAATACACATACTCGTTGATTGAGCCAAGCTTCCTCACCGCCCCATAAATGGGCGCGAAATTCACCATCCATTCCAACGACAATCATACCGGGTAGAATTTTGAAACCTTTGGGATGGTTTTCCGTTGTCCAAACCCCCGGTTTTTCTGACGGCAAGTCCCTGATTCTTACAAGCGGAATGCCATCACACTGAGTATTAAATAGGCTGGACGCAAAAGGTGCGCCGTAAACCACTGACGCCACGTCATAAATGCTAGAGAAACTCCACCCCTCCGGCTTTCCCTCATCATCCAGCCTATCGGGGAAAAGCTCCCAGATTTCGGTGACGAGATAAGGCGTTTGCCCGGCCATTTTCGCCCGTGTCGGGCCAAAATCAACAAACCAGTCCCGAAACAACGCCCGCGCCATCGCTTCTAGCGTCTCGTTCATCCGACGGTTGAGGTCGATCTTGTCGTCAAGGGTTCCGAGGATGGCTAAAATTGCGTCTTGTCCCTCAATTGAGGGCAGCAGGAATTCAAGAGTGCGGGCTGAACCAACGTTAAAATGCTGTTGAACAGCTCCCACGATGTGAGACGAGATATGGTGGCCAGCAACGGAGTTGACGACGTAACAGAGGAAGCGAGGTCTTACTCTTTCACTGCAACGTACAATGACGACATCAGAGCAATTCGCCTCAAGAAGCCAATCCGGAATGACAGCACACGTTCCCGGCTTTCCGGTGCGAACGATAACCACATCGCCAGGCCGTAAAGACGACTTCTGCAATCGCTTGTGGAAAGAAGGGGTTATAAACTTCACCCCATCGTATTTTATGTTGAATGGTTCGATGTTTAATGAACGTAGGAACGGAATTCCTTTGTCTACATATTCACTGGCCATTGGGCCTACGTGCCCGACAGTTACCTCGTTTGCTACATCCGAGATTGTAACTTTTGTCCAAGCGATCACTGTAAAACGATCCAAGAATTAGAAATTATACGTTTGAAACCTTCATCGACTTGCGCCCAATCCAGCACATCCACTTTCCACGGAAGATCAGACTCGGAAAACGCCTCTTCCAACCGTGCCCGCGTCTCCAGCGGCAACAGTTCGTTCCCCATCACTGCCAAGTCAAAATCAGAAAACGGCTTGGCATCGCCCGTCACGCGCGAGCCAAATGCCCGCACCTCCCGGTCAGGCACGATCTCGTGGAGAATACGCAGCACGATGGCCCGCTCTTCAGGCGTAATGTCGATCTTATCCGTCACGCGGCCCGGTCTTTCAGAACGGCCAGCAGGAACGCCGCCTCGTCGATAAAATCCGGGATTGTCGCCACGACCTGCTTTGCAGAGGCTTCGTTATAGGTGTGGCTGGTCATGTTCCGCATCTTGCGAAACACGCTCCATTGCGGCCAGGCGCTTTTAAGAAGCCCGGCTTCATTGGCGGAGCGGATGAGGTCCGGAAAGCCCATGCGGTCATATTCTTCCGGCGAGGCCGCGTTGGCTTCAAGAAACCGCTTCAGGGTCTTGTGGCTCAGTTCGTAAGTGAACTCGAAACGCTGGATCAACCCGTCGCGTAGCTGCTCATCATAAGGATGGGCAACATGTCGCGCCCACCCTTCCTTCAGGCGGTCCAGCGCCCGTTCCAGCGGGATCAGATAAAGGGTCATGAAGCCTCCTGCGGAACAACCAGCTTCAGGGACGCTGTAATTTTCGCGTTCAGTTCTTCGCCCTGACGGAACTGCTCCTGCAACGTTTTCTCCAGCGCCGCGAAGCGTTCGGCAAACGGCACGCTATCTTCCTCGGCCTCTTCCGCGCCGACATAGCGGCCAGGTGTCAGCACGAAGCCGTGCTGTTCCACCTCATCGAGTGTGGCGGATTTGCAGAAGCCGGGAACGTCCTCGTAGGGGGCCGCGTCCTTCTCCCCGCGCCAAGCATGATAGGTATCGGCAATACGGGCGACATTGGCATCCGTCAGTTCACGACGGGTGCGGTCAACCATGCTGCCGAGTTTGCGGGCATCGATGAACAGCATTTCCCCGCGCCGGTCACGCCAGCCTTTCGGGTTCTTGCTGCGGGCAAGGAACCACAGACAGGCCGGTATCTGTGTCGAATAGAAAAGCTGGCCGGGCAGCGCAACCATGCAGTCCACCACGTCTGCCTCGACCATGCGGCGGCGGATTTCGCCTTCGCTGTTCTGGTTGGACGACATGGACCCGTTGGCCAGCACCACGCCTGCCGTGCCATTTGGGGCGAGGTGCCACAGGATGTGCTGGAGCCACGCATAGTTGGCATTGCCTGCAGGGGGCCTGCCATACTGCCAGCGCGGGTCATCCTCCAGCGAGGCATTCCACCAGTCCGAGATGTTGAATGGTGGGTTAGCAAGGATGGTATCGAACCGCAGATCTTTCAATTCATCACGCAGGAAGCTGCCTTCGTTGTTCCAGCGTATGTCTGCACCAATGCCCCGAACAGCGAGGTTCATTTTTGCCAGACGCCAGGTCGTGTGGTTACTCTCCTGCCCATAGATGGCTATGTCGCCCAGCTTGCCGCCATGACTTTCCACAAACCGTTCAGACTGAACAAACATGCCACCGGACCCACAGCAGGGGTCATACACGCGGCCCTTATAAGGTTCGAGCATGGAGACCAGCGTGCGCACGACACTAGATGGCGTGTAGAATTCCCCCCCGCGTTTGCCTTCCGCACCGGCAAAGCCGCCAAGAAAATATTCATAGACACGCCCCAGAACGTCACGGGCCTGATCCTCGCTGCCACCCATGCCAATTTCGGAGATCAGGTCGATCAGTTCACCCAACATCACACTATCAAGTGCAGGGCGTCCGTAATCCTTGGGTAGAACGCCCTTGAGCTGGTCCGGATTGGCCTGTTCAATCGCCAGCATGGCATCATCAATCATTTTGCCGATGTTGGATGCGCGGGCATTAGCCTGAAGATGCGACCAGCGAGCCGTCTCCGGCACCCAGAAAATGTTCTCGGCCAGATATTCGTCCGGATCTTCCGCCGCCGCCGGATCATCATGCAGAAGGGCTTCATGATACGCTTCGAAAGCGGTGGAGATATAACGCAGGAAGATCAGCCCAAGCGTAACATGCTTATAATCTGAGGGTTCCAGATTCTTGCGTAGCTTATCAGCAGCAAGGAACATCTGCTGCTCAAAACCGAGATTGGCGGTAGTCGCCTTCGCTTTCGTCCGTGTTGTTTTTTTTGGGGCCGGAGCAGCGTCCGGATTCTTACGGGGGCGGCCACGAGGCATGGAAACAGGCTTTCACTATCCAGAACAGGTCGTTACAATTTGCCTGATCAGGTCTTAATCGTCGAGAGGGACATAGACGGGAGCAGTCCTGCACCTGCTGACGATCATCGCGGATACTGACTTCTGCTTCGGATGCCAGTCTGCGGTTTCTGGTACCTGCCATGACCTAAACGAGACAGGCGACGCCTCAATTAACCCCGAATACGTCGCGAGTGCGGTTGCGTTTTATTCAAAAATTAATTTAATCAAGATTGCCAATATCGCCATGCCGCCAAGCAACACCAATGTAGCCAACGTACCGACGCCGCGACGTCTGGGCCGTGGCGCACGCTTCCGTGCAGGTTGTGGGGCAGGCTGAATACCAGCTTTCTGATCCAGCCAGGCATCGAGGTCAGCGATTCGGAACCTTACGTCGCGAGTTCCATATGTGACAGAACGGGGCCCTCGGCCCATCCATTTCAGATTCCGCAACCGCCCTGGACTGATGCCCAGATATTCTGCCGCCTGCCCGTATGTCAGGACAGCGGGCCTCATACCTTCAGGAAGTTCGGACGCCATCACTCTGCTACAAAATTATCAATGAAATTTCTGGGCGAGGCAGCCCAAAATGTCAATGTTTCGGCCTGAGCCATTGAGCCAATTTTGAGCCAAATGGAGGGAGATACCCCGTGACAAGCAGTGACGTCCGGTTATATAAAAGTGGCGGAAGTCAGGGATTTTCTGCAAAATTCCAAGGTAAGTCATAGCATTCCTTCCGCCCTTTCACGGCGGCAACACGGGTTCGAATCCCGTACGGGACGCCACGGCATGTAAGTGCTTTCCATTATTATGGAAATGCCTGCCTTCCTGATTCATGGCAGATTTTCATGCCATGCCTGTCAGGACATCATTCTATTCTTCATGAATCATTGAACACGAAATCACCTGAAGATCAGGTGTTCGTCTGGCATCTCTTCATCTGGTTCCGTCATATGCCTGATCGGAAATGCGCCGGACACTGCGTTCAGGGAAGTGTCCCCCATCCCCAGCGAACGTCCGGCGCACTCATCAGGGACGTTCCTGATAAAGCTTTTTGCAAAAATCTTCGAAGAACGCCGCCTTTTTAAAAAAAGGCGACACCCAAAAACTTCTGTTATATTCTGACGATTTCCTAACGCCCCGAATAGGGCGCGGCTGCCTTGGGCAGGCCGTCCTCGATCGGCAGGGCCGGATTGCGGGACCATTCGTTCCACGACCCCATATATATGCGCAGGCGGGTAAAGCCCGCCGCCGTCAGGGCGACATAGGTATTGGCCGCCCGCGCGCCCTTGAAGCAGTAGATGATGATGTCATCATCCGGATGCAGGTCGCGTGACGCCGCCAGGGCACGGATTTCCGCCGCATCGCGGAAAGAGGCGTGATTGTCCGTGACTTTCATGAAATCGTACCACTCGATCCACACCGCGCCGGGAATCCGTCCCTTGCGTGGCGCGAAATCGACGCCATAGGGCGATGAACTTTCACCCAGCCATTCGACCCTGTCACGATTATCCAGCAGTTTGACGCCACCCGAACGCAGGGCGGCCATCACGTCCTCATACGTGGCCATAAGGCCGCCATTTATGGTGAGCGGAAATTCGGTGCGCACGGGCGTCGTGGTTTCGGTGGTGAACGTGCCCCCCGCCCTGCGCCACGCGCTCAGCCCGCCATCAAGGATGCCGACGCTGGGATACCCCAGGTAACGCAGGATCCAGTATCCACGGCAGGACGCCCCATACCGGGTATGCAGCGCATCTTCATAGACAATGGCGGTCTTTTTGCCATCCAGCCCGTATTCCGCGAAAAGGCTGGCAAAGGTCCGCTGCAGCGTTGTCAGACCGTCCTGCGTGGTTTCCGCCAGATAGGTGAAGATGTCGGGCATGCTGACGGCCCCGGCGATATGCCCGGCGTCAAAGTCCTTTTTGTCCCGCACATCGATCAGAAGGGCCTTTCCCTCTGCGGCGAGCCTGCGGACATCATCGGGCGAATAAAGAACAGGTATCGGCATGGGGGCTTTCCGCAATGATTGTGGACATGCACCCACCACTATCAGCAATGATGTCACCGATGGAGGCGACAGGGCACGCCCCGGCCATGATCTGGACAGGACCCTCCCGTATCCGTGAACGGGCCTGCCCCCTTCACCGGCCGAGGATGAAATCCACCGCCCCGCCATAGATGTGATACAGCGAACTGGCGGGCATATGATCAGTCAGGGAGACGCCATGCACGTCCAGCCGGTCGATCCATCCACCATGCAGGCGGGCGGGCGCATAATGTTCGAAGAAATTCCCGCTCTGCCGCGTCAGCGCCGTGGCCGCGCGCGCATCGCCATCACGCGCCCGGCGGGCCAGTATGCGCATCAGTTCCGTCTGCGGCCAGATACGCGTTGATTCCTCCAGCCGCGCGCCATCTTCGGTAATCGCGTCACACACCACCATCCTGTCGGGATCCACGCCACACGTGATGGCCGTATCCGCCAGCCGGTCCCGGGCCGCCAGCACCGCCGGGACCTCCGCCGCCCGTGGTGCAAGCCGCGCGAATTCCGAAAACAGCCACGACCATTCCAGCAGGTGCCCCGGTTCCACCCGGTTATGTCCCGCCGCCTGCAGCGGGGCCCATGCACTGTTGAAGGTTTCGAGCAGCATGCCCGTCCCCGGCAGGATGAAATGTTCCAGCGCCAGCAGGACCAGATCGCGGGCATGCTCCAGATAAAAAAGCTCGCCCGAAACCTCGAACAGCAAAAGATAGGCTTCCAGCAGGTGCATGTGCGGGTTCTGCCGGTGGATGGTGTCGGCAGGCGGCACGGTGTCGAGATAGCCGCCCTGCCCCGTCAGGAATATCCGGTCGATTTCCAGCGCCGTCTCACGCGCGACCGCAAGGTAGGCGTCATCGCGCGACGCCCGGTAGGCCCAGCCATAGGCGAACAGGATGAAGGCATGGGCATACAGGTCGCGCCGCCGGTCCGCGGGCCGTCCGTCCGGCCCGAGGGAGAAGATCCACCCCGGCGCGTCGTCGCTGCGCCAGTAACGGCGTTCCACCTCATGCAGGCATTCCAGCGCCTGTCCCGCGGTGGGACAGAATCCGTCAAGCTGCGCGCGGCAATAGGTGGAAATCTGGCGCGCCTGCACCATCAGGCGCAGTTCAGGCAGGTGAATGGGCCGCCGGTCGAACGTCAGGCGTTCGTGGAACAGGCGCCGCGCGGTATCAAAGCCGATTCCCGACCACAGGGGCAGCGCGCCCCGCGACAGCCAGAGACGCCATGCGTCTTGAGACAATTCGACACCCTCTTTCGTGTTCCCACCGACGCGCCCCGCATGGCCCGTCCGCGCCTTTTCCACTCCGGGCCACCCGTGGGCCTGCCTGTCGCGCCATGCCATGCCCATCGGCGGGCGGGGCAAGGTCTCCCTTCCTGATGGGGTGAATAAGGTCGCAGCCGCCGTTCGTAAAGACAATCCGCATTCCCGCCGCCTGCATGCTGCCTGTCCGTTGCCTGCCCGTTGCCTGAGTGTACAGCATTACGTGACCTTGCGGGTTTTCGGGCGCTTTCGCCACACGGCGCCTGTATGCAGTTTTACTGCTATCATGCTTGCCCTCCTGACCGGCACGAAGGACGTAAAGATGCAGACTGCGGGAAAATTCATCCTGGCGACCACCCTCGCGCTGGCCTATGGCGGCAGCGCCCTTGCACGTCCGGTACTGCTGGAACATGCTTCCGTCATCGACGGGACGGGCGCACAGGCGCAGGCCGATACCTCCATCCTGATGGATGGGGGAAAGATCGTGGGCGTGGGACACGACCTGTCCGCGCCCCGCGATGCGCAACGGGTGGATCTGACGGGCCGCACGGTCCTGCCGGGCCTGATTTCCGACCACAGTCATGTCGGACAGGTGTCGGGCACCACCAACGGGTCGCAGAATTACACGCGGGCCAATATCCTGTCCGCCCTGCGCCAGTACGAACGGTATGGCGTGCTGACGGTCACGGCGCTGGGGCTGAACAAGTCCCCCCTGTTCGACGAACTGCGCCGTGAACAGCACGCGGGACGCAATCCGGGGGCGGACCTGTTCGGCGTGGACCAGGGCATTGGCGCGCCGGATGGCGTCCCGCCACAGAACCGCTTCAACCTCGCCCCGGACGAGGTCTTCCGCCCCACCACGGCGGATGAGGCCCGCGCCGCCGTGGACCGCATGGCGGACGAGGGCACGGACCTCATCAAGCTGTGGGTCGATGATTTCCGCAATGGCGTGCCGGGGGCAAAGCCGCTGCCAAAGATGTCACCCGAAGTCTATCGCGCCGCCATCGCGCAGGCCCACCTGCGTGGCAAGCGGGTGGCCGCGCATATCCACGACCTGTCCGATGCCCGCGCCCTGGTCGCGGCGGGGGTGGACATCCTGGCGCATGGCGTGCGCGACCAGGCGGTGGATGTCGCGCTGATCGAAGATATGGAACAGCGTGGCACATGGTACATCGCGACGCTTGATCTGGACGAGGCCAACTACATCTTTGCCGAACACCCCGAATGGCTGGATGACCCGTTCCTTTCCGCGGGCCTTGATCCCGCCCTGCGCGCGCAGTTCGCCGATCCCGCGTGGCGGGCAAAGACCCTGTCCGCGCCCCTGACGGCGGCATCGCGCAAGGCGTTGGCGATGAACATGCACAACCTGCTGACGCTGTACCGCGCGGGCATCCATGTCGGCTTCGGCACCGATTCAGGCGCGATGCCCACGCGCATCCCCGGATTTGCCGAACATCGGGAACTCTACCTCTCGGTCGCGGCGGGACTTACGCCGTTGCAGGCGATCTCGCTGGCGACCGGCAATGCCGCGGCACTGCTGCAGCTGCCGGACCGCGGGATCATCGCACCGGGCAGGCGCGCCGACCTGCTGGTGGTGGAGGGACATCCCGACCATGACATCGGGGACATGCACCATATCGCGCAGGTATGGCAGCACGGGGTGATGACCGACGGGCCGCTGACGGGCACGAAGTAAGCACGCCCCGCGCCCGTACGCATTGGTTGCATGCGCTTTTGTATGCAGGAGAATGGACAGGCCTATGGCACAGGGAAGATGAAAAGGAGACACCCACGATGGAACCATGGCATTCGTTCACCGAGTTCGGAAAATCGGGCACGATCTACCAGTTCAAGCGCCCGCCGGAGGACCTCCCGGACCAGCCGGCGATTTTCCTGCTGACCACCGTCATGGGATCGACCACCAAGGGGGGATCATGGGAATTCCTCAGCCCCGAAATCGGCCGTGTCCACTCCCTGCGCCGCGACTGGGACAGCGTGATCACGCCTGCGCGCCGCGCCAAGGAGGAAAGCGAGGACGTGCTGGTCTGCTTCGTCTCCGAAGGAACGCTGGATGAGGCGTTTGACGACCTGCGCGATGGCGGGGCCCAGACCCTGCCGCCCACCCCGTCCGCGAGCTGAGCAAGACGGCCACAAGGCGGGATACCGGCCCGGCGCGGGGAATGTCACATCCATCCCCGCGCCGTTATGCTTGAGACTTTACTTTCAGCCCATCACGCCGAAGGTCCCGTTCTTGAGCGACGCCTCGATTTCTTCCAGAGAGCGTCCGCGCGTTTCGGGGACATAGCGCAGCACGAACACGAACGCCGCGAAATTCAGCGCCGCGAACATCCAGAACGTGCCCGCGGCACCCAGCGTCTGCACCAGCGAAAGCGTCGTCAGCGACACCACCAGGTCCGCCACCCAGTGCGTCGCGGCGACAAGGCTCATCCCCTTACTGCGGCATGACAGGGGATAGACCTCCGCCCCCACCAGCCAGACCGCGACCGACAGGCTGCCGACGTTGAAGATGGCATAGCACACGACCGCCGCCGCCGTGATCCAGGTATTGATCCCCTGCGTCGCGCCAATGGCAAACATCGTCCCCAGCACCAGCAGCGACACCACCGCGCCGGGAATAAGCCGCAGCAGCAGCGTGCGCCGTCCCCACGCATCGACCGCCCAGCTGCCGAACGTGGTGGAGGCCAGCATCGCGACCCCGATGGCGATGGAGGTCAGCAGGGCGGAGCTTTTGCCAAACCCCACCCCCGCGAAGATGGTCGGCGCGTAATACAGCACCGCATTGACGCCCGTGATCTGGCAGAACAGCGCCACCCCGACCGAGGCGACCAGCGCAGGCCGCACCCAGGGCTGCAACAGGGCGGACCACGGCGCCTGCTCGTCATGCATGGCGACGATGGCCTCCAGCTCCGTACGGGCAAGGGCGGGGTCGCGCCGCAGGCGCTGCAGCACCTCGAACGCGCCTTCGAGGTTGCCTTTCATCGCAAGCCAGCGCGGGCTGCGCGGCAGCAGCGACATGCCCACGAACAGCACCACCGCCGGCACCACGCCCAGCCCGAACATCAGCCGCCATGACTGATCACGCAGCACATAGCCCGCGATGAAGGAAATCAGGATGCCCGCCACCACCGCCATCTGGAACAGGACCACCATCTGCCCACGTTTTTCAGGCGGGGCGATTTCCGCGATATAGACCGGCACGATCTGCGAACACATCCCCACCGCAAGGCCAAGGATGAAGCGCGCAAAGACCAGAAGCGACACGCCGGGGGAAAACGAGGCCATCAGCGTGCCGAAAATGAACACCAGTGCCGCGAACATGATCATGTAACGCCGCCCCAGCCGGTCCGACAGCGGGGCGGCCACCAGGCATCCACCCAGCGCGCCCGCGACGATCGCCGACGTCACCACCTGCTGCCCCAGCGTGCCCAGCGCGAAATCGCCCGTGATCTGCAGCAGTGCCGCGGAGATGATGCCCGTGTCATACCCGAACAGCAGTCCCCCCGTCGCCGCGACGGCCGCGATCAGCCCGACGATGGGAGGGGTGGAAGCCACGTTCTTGTCCTGCGCCATTATTCTTTTCTTTCTTCAGCGTAGTTCGATGTCCGGCGATGTAGCCGGGGTCAGGGAAGCGAGATCCTGACCAGAAGCCACGGACGTTCCTCCATGTCGTGTCCGTCATGGAAGACGGGCAGGCGCGACCACTGCCCCACCGTCAGCCATAGCGTCTTGCCCACCAGCGCCAGGCTGTCGGGCGCGATCAGGCGCGGGTCATGTGCGACCATCGACAGGTGCCCGTCAGGCGCGCGCCGCACGATGGCATGATGTTCGATATCGGTCAGGTACAGCGAATTGTCCGGCGCGGTGGCCATCCCGTCGACGACCACCGTCTCGCCCTCGTCCCGGACGGCGCGTTCCACCTGCGCGGGGGTCGCGGCGGGATCCGACAGCACGGCCGTCGGCGCGCTGTACAGCCTGCGGCTCGACAGGGGCTGCCAGTACAGGCGCGATGAATCGGCGCTCAGCGTCACGCCGTCGATGCCGCCCTGTCCCATGACGGGATGGGTCGGGCTGTACTGGAGCATCTGGCCATCCAGTTCCATGGCGAAATCCGGCTGCGCCCGGGTGGAGGGCGCATTTTCCAGAACGCGCCGCGCCCTGCCGGTCGCGATATCCACCACGATGATCGCCGGGTGGTCCGCCGTTGACGTGTCGCTGACATACGCCGTGCCGCCCGCGCCATGCGTCATGTCCACCCGCACGTCATTGACGTGACCGTCATCGCGCGTCGCCCCCGTGGAAGGGTCCAGCGCGATGGTGGCAAGGATTTTCCCCGTGCGGGCGTCCATCCCGATCAGGGCCGGACGGGGCGGCGTCTTTTCCCCCGCGACCGTCCCCTCGTCCACGACCCACAGGCGTCCGGTCGCATCCACCGTCATGCCAAGCGGGGATATCAGCCGGTCCTGCGTCGCCGCGTCGGGAAACGGCACCGGCCTGCCATCCTTCAGCACGGCAAGGCGCGGCCCCCTGTGATCGGCGGCGCTGCGCGGAAAGGCCAGCACAAGGCGCCCGTCAGGCAGCGCCGCGATGCCGGAGGGCTGCATGTCGGAAAACCGCGCAACGACAGAGATGTTGCGCGTGGGGATCGCGCCATGATCCACGCTGTCGCCCGCATGCGCCTGCAGCGGCGCGCCCAGCAGGAGCATCAGCCCCATCACCCGCATGGCGCGATACGAACGGGGGGAAAACGGGAAAATGTTCATGCAGGCTTTTTCCTTTTTCTGCCATCCGGGACCAACGGCCGGAGCGGGAGGCCGATATTTACATGCCATGGCGCGCGGCGCATGCCCCCATGACCGCTTTTCCCGAACGGCCCCGCTGTACCGATCGGACCGGCGGGAAAACCGGCTTTTTCGTCAAACGCGACCATGAAGACAGGACATGCCATGTCGTTCCCTGTGTTCATCGGGGACCGGCCCTGCCACGCCGCAACGGCCGACATGCCGGTCAGGGGGACACCATTGAGGGGGCGGAAACGCGCATGGCGTCGCGCACGGCGGGATACAGGGCACGGTAACGCGCCAGCGGGGTGGCATAGGTCGCCGCCAGCGCCGCATCGGGGGAGACCGTCTCCACCCGCTGCGGCGGCAGGCAGACACTGTCCACCGCCTCCCCCGTTACGGCCAGCCGCGCCAGCCGCGCCGCGCCGAACGCCCCGCCCTGTTCCCCATGCGCCAGACGGTGCAGCGACAGGCCCGTGACCGAGGCCAGGATGGAAATCCACAGGCGGCTGCGCGATCCGCCGCCAATGACGTCCGCCTGCGTCAGGTGCGATCCCGCCTCCGCCAGCACATCGACCACGTCGCGGAACGAGAACGCGACCCCCTCCAGCACGGCCTGCGTCATTTCGGCCCGCGTCGTGCCCGATGACAGGCCCGCGAAAACACCCCGGATGGTCCCGTCATTATGGGGCGTGCGCTCCCCCGACAGGTAAGGCAGGAAGAGGACGGGCGACGGGCGCGTCACCTGCGGCGGCAGTTCCGCCAGCAGCGCCGTTTCCGTCACCCCGGTGGTGCGCGACCACCATGCAAGGGACGAGGCCGCCGACAGCGTGACCCCCATCTGGTGCCACATGCGCGGCACGGCATGGCAGAATGCGTGAATCCCGCCCTGCGGGTGGGGACGGAAACGATCCGTCGTCACCCACAGGACCCCCGACGTGCCCAGCGAGAGGAAGGCGGAACCGGCCTGCACGGCCCCCAGCCCCACGGCCCCGGCGGCATTGTCCCCGGCACTGCCCGCAAGGACGGGTCGCGTCTTCATGTCCCATCGCCGGGCAAGTACGTCATGCAGGCGACCGGCCGGGGCCGTGCCTTCCACCAGGGCGGGCATGGCGTGGCGCGTCAGCCCGGACGCCGCAAGCGCGTCATCGGACCAGCGGCGATGCCCCACATCCAGCCACAACGTGCCGGAGGCATCGGACATGTCCTCGATCATCTCGCCCGTCAGGCGGTAACGCAGCCATGCCTTGGGCAGCAGGACATGACGGGTGGCGGCAAAGATTTCGGGTTCGTGGCGCGCGACCCAGATCAGCTTGGGCGCGGTAAAGCCCGGCATGGCGACATTGCCGCATACCTGCCGGCTGTGGGGAAAGCGATGTTCGAATTCGGCGCATTCCGCCGTGGCGCGCACATCGTTCCACAGGATGCACGGACGCAGCACCTCCCCGCCTGCATCCAGCAGGACCGCGCCATGCTGCTGTCCCGACAGGCCGATGCCGCGCACCCCGGACATCTGTTGCGGATGGGCCGCCGCCAGCGCGTCCAGCACCGCCAGCGTCCCCACCCACCAGTCATGGGGGTCCTGTTCATTCCATCCGTCATGCGGGGAACTGATGGTCAGGGGATGGGACTGGCTGCCCACCACCGTCTGGCTGTCATCCACCAGCACGGCCTTGATGGCCGACGTGCCCAGATCGATTCCGACAAACATTGTTATTATTATCCCGTACCGGCGGGAACCACGCCCGTGGCGCCGTCCCGTGCGGCATGTACTGCTTTGCCGTTCTGTGTGTTGTTACAACTGAAAACACACGCAATGCGGCTTGGCAAGCACGTGCTGCACACCTTCCGGTTATCGGGACGGGTCAGCGGGAAAATGCCACAGCGTTGCATCACGACCACGATGGTGGGATGCGAAAGAAGGGGACGCAGGGGCAAATCCCCGCATCCCCTTCCACGGATTGCACCCGTGCCATCACCGGATGGGTGAGCTACCGCACGCCAATATCTTACGCGTTGGTATCTCAGCCATCGTGGCGTTCCAGGAACGTCCCGACAATGCCATTGACGTCGGAGGCGCATTCCAGCTGCGGCATGTGCCCGATATCGCCAAAGCCGTGGCGCGCGCCATCCGGCAGCAGGCCATCGCCCTGCGTCGCGGGCAGGATCTCGTCCGCCGCCCCCCACATCAGGGTCGCGGGAATCTGCGTCGTCTCCAGCACGTCGCGCAGGTCGTCCCCCTGCCTGCCGTCGGGGAAACACGCGGCCGCCACCGTCCGCAACGCGGCCTGCACGCCATCGAGGCGCGTGTAGCGCAGGACGTCATCGACCATGCGCCGCCCGATCAGCGACTTGTCATGCACAAGGTATTTCAGCACGTCCTGCATGGCGCGCGCGCGATCCGCCTCGATAAAGCCGTTGATGAACGCCATGTTGATCTGCGGCCCCAGCCCGGCGGGCGCGATCAGCGACAGCGAGGCCACGCGCTGTGGCACATCGCGCGCCAGCGTCAGCGCGACCCCGCCCCCCAGCGAATGGCCCATCACATGCACCCGCGACAGGTTCAGGTGATCCAGCAGCTGCGCCGTCACGTCGGCAAAGAATTTCAGCGTGCCCGGCCCCACGTCCTTTGACGATCCGCCATGTCCCGGCAGGTCAAAGGCAATGACCCGCCGCGCGTGCGACAGCGCCGCATGGTTGAACATCCAGTTTTTCAGATCACCGCCAAAGCCATGCACCAGCACCAGCGGCGTTGCGTCGCCACCGCCCAGCTCATGCACCCGCAGCGTGTGTGTACCCACCGTTACAAGGACAGGCTCCGCCGAAGCGCCCGCGGCCTCGGCCGGGCCGCTGGCCTCGGAAAACTCGGACTGGAACCGGGTGATGAACGCGTCGATTTCCGCATCGGGCACCGATGCATCCGCCACCACCGCGATCAGCGCGCCAACCGGCAGCGTTTCGCCATTGGACGCGACCTGCCGGCGCAGGGTGCCCGACACCGGGCTTTCAAACGCATTCGTGATCTTCGACGTTTCGATATCAACCAGTTCCTCGCCCGCCTGAACCTTCGCGCCGGGGGCGATCATCCATCCGGCGATCTTGCCCTCGGTCATCGCAAGGCCGAATTTCGGCATGGTGATGGCTGTGATTTCGCTTGCCATGTCAGGCTTTCTCCGTAACGCGCGTGTTCATGACCGATGTGACGGCGGCCTCGATTTTCTCCACGCTGGGAAGATAGAGGCTTTCAAGCACCGTCGCGAAGGGCACGGGGGTATGGGGCGGCACCACGCGACGAATCGGCGCGCGCAGGGCATCGAACGCCTCCTCCGCCACCAGGGCCGCGATGTCGGTCGCCATGTTGCAGCGCGGGCTGGATTCATCGACGATCACCAGACGCCCGGTGTCCGCCACGCATTCAAGGATCGTGTCGCGATCCAGCGGCGAGGTCGTGCGCGGGTCGATGACCGTGCAGCCGATGCCCTGGCGTTCCAGACGGTCCGCCGCCTGATTGGCAAGGCCGACCATGCGGCCAAAGGCGACGATGGTGACATCCGCGCCCTCGCGCGTCAGGTTCGCCTCGCCGAACGGAATGGTATAGGCCTCGTCCGGGACGTCTTCCTCCTCGTCATACATGACCTTGTTTTCAAGGAAGATGACGGGATCATCATCGCGGATCGCCTCGATCAGCAGGCCCTTCGCCTCATAGGGGGAGGACGGGATGACCACCTTCAGGCCGGGGATGTGGGTAAACAGCGGATACAGCGCCTGGCTGTGCTGTGCCGCGGCGTTGAAGCCCGCGCCATACATCGCGCGGATCACCAGCGGCGTGCGCGCCTTTCCGCCGAACATGTAGCGGAACTTGGCCGTCTGGTTCATGATCTGGTCCAGACAGCAGCCGACGAAATCGACGAACATCAGTTCGGCCACGGGACGCAGCCCCGTCATCGCGGCCCCCGCCGCAGCACCGATATACGAGGCCTCGGTAATCGGGGTGTCGAGGACCCGCTCCTCCCCGAATTCCTCCAGCAGTCCCTTGGTCACGCCCAGCACGCCGCCCCAGGCATCTTTGATCCCGGCGGAACCGCCACGGCCACCGGCCACGTCCTCGCCCATGATGATGACGTTCGGATCGCGCCGCATTTCCAGACGCATGGCCTCGTTAATGGCCTGTCGAAAGCTTTTTCTGCTCATTCTTCGTTCTTTCGGACAATGGTTCCCGAACAATGCTTCCGGGATAATGCTCCCCTGCCGATCGCGCGTGATCGCGATCAGTAGCGCACATACACATCAGCCAGCAGGTCCGACGGCTGCGGCAGCGGATCCGCCCTGGCCTGCAGGACCGCGCTTTCGATTTCGTCGGCAACGGCCGCGTCGATTTCATCCAGGGCCGATGCTTCCAGCAGGGCGGCCTGCGTCACGCGGTCGCGAAACAGCGCAAGGCAGTCACGATCGCGCCGGGCCTCCGCCACCTCGCCCGCGGCGCGATAGGTCATGGCGTCGCCCTCGAAATGCCCGTACCAGCGTTCAAGGTGGACATGCAGCATCGCCGGTCCGTTGCCGCCGCGCGCATGGGCGATGACCTCTGCCGCCGCCTGATGCACGGCGAAATAGTCGGATCCGTCGCATTCGACATACGGCATGCCGAATGCCGCCGCGCGCGCCTTCTGCGTTCCGGCGCAGGCATACGACGCGCCCGTCGCCTCGCCATAGCCATTGTCCTCCACCACGAAGACGGCGGGCAGTTTCCATACGGAAGCGAGGTTGAGGCTTTCGAGCGTCGATCCCTCGTTCGAGGCCCCGTCGCCATAGAACGCCACGGCCACCGCGCCATTGCGCAGCGTCCTGTGCGACAGCGCCGCGCCGCAGATCAGCGGCGGGCCGCCACCGACGATGCCATTGGCGCCAAGCATCCCGCGCGTCAGGTCGGCAATATGCATCGACCCGCCCTTGCCACGGCACACGCCGGTGCTGCGGCCATAGATTTCGGCCATCATCCCCGCGACGCCCACGCCCTTGGCGATGCAGTGGCCATGGCCGCGATGGGTGCTGGCGATCGTGTCACTGTCGGTCAGGTTGGCGCATACGCCAACGCCGGATGCTTCCTCGCCACAATACAGGTGGACGAAACCGGGGATCCCGCCGGTTGCGAATTCGACATGCAGGCGTTCCTCGAACATGCGGATGGTGCGCATTGCACGATAGGAGCGCAGCAGCGTTTCCCGCGCTATTTGCATGGGTATTTTCCCTGTTCCAGCCACGGATGTTCATATCCGGGATTTCGTATCCGGCCCGGCGGCACGCAGCGGCGCGACCGGGCACGCCGCCACCACAGCGCCACCGGCATCACCGGAACAAGGATGGCCGTCACGCTTTCACGCCCATGTGACGCGCCGTGTCCGGAGTGTCGCGAAACGCGACACTCCGACCGGGGTTAAGGCGGCATCGCGCGTACCAACTGTTCCGAAAAAAGGCGCTGCATGCCCCCATTTCCCCATCCGCTGTCCCACCATTCCCCCGACCAGTCCGCCACGCCGGGACCGGACGCGTCGGGACTGGATGCCTCGTGGCGCCGGTGCGGCCATGACCACGGCCTCGACCCCTTTGCATCCCACATGCCGCCCGTGTTGTGCGGCGCCGAACTGCGCCAGTGCTGCCAGCGGGCGGGGAAGGTGCTGCGCCATGCGGAAACGGCCATGGACCAGCTGCGGGCCATGCTGTCGCCGCTGGGATATGCGACGCTGCTGGCCGATGCCGATGGCGTTGTCCTGACCCACCGGATCGAGACAGACCAGCGCCGGGGTTGCCGCCGATGGTGCCTGTGGCCCGGCGCGATCTGGAACGAAGCGCGGGAGGGCACGAATGCCGTGGGCACCAGCCTTGCCGAAGGGCGGAGCGTCGCGGTCCATGGCGCGCAGCACTGGCGCACCGCCCTGCGCGGGCTGGCGTGCGTGGCAACCCCGGTGCATGACGCGCTGGGCCGCGTGGCGGGGGTGGTCAACGCCAGTTCCTTTCACCCCAGCGATGACGGGCGGGAAATCGCGCTGATCGCCGCGACCGTGACGCAGGCGGCGCGGCGGATCGAACGCGCGGCCTTCATGGACCTGTACCGGGGACATGCGATCATGCTGCTGGGCGAAGGGACGGACGGATCGGTGCCCATGATCGCGCTGGATGGCGAACGCGTCGTGGTGGGCGCGACGCATGCCGCGCGCGTCCATATGGGCATCGCCCCGGCGCAGGACCTCAATTTCTGCCTGCTTGACGACACGGCCGAGGACGAAGCCGAAGGCGGCCTGCGCCACGCGCAGAAGATGGCGATCCGTTCCGCGCTGGCCACCGCACGGGGAAAGGTCGCGGTCGCGGCGCGGATCCTGGGGATCAGCCGCTCCACCCTGCATCGCAAGCTGCGCATGCTCGGCCCGCCGGCCACGCAGCCCTGTCACTGATACCTCTTCTTGGCCCCCTGCGTCCGCGCCCGTCACGCAGGGGCGGTCTGTGCGCGCACCCCTCCCCCGAACCGTGCGGAAGCGTTATGATCGGGCGGCAAGGGAGTGATGCGAAATGACGTTTCCGATCAGGCTGGCGACGCTGGCCGTTGCGACGGGGCTGCTGTCGGCCTGCGCCACGGGCGGGGATGGTCCTTACAACATGGGGCTGACCGGGCCTGACGGGCCGCCCATCGCGGACAATGACTGGAACCAGACCCAGATGGGGATGGGGGCGTATTACGGGCCGGATAATGACGGATTTGCGGCGCAGGGGCTGGATGGCGGGCCGCCCAACTATATCGACGACGAATACATGCCCCTGCCCTGAAATCATAAAAGTTTTTGATGAAGCTTTTTGCAAAAAGCTTCAAAAAGACGACACCCGGAAACTTTTGCTATCCTTTATCGGCAGGCTGTTTTCAGGCGCTTTTGCAAACGGAACCGGGCGGGTGGATCATTCGCGGTTGTCGCACGGGTCGTGCGCCAGCATGAAGTCCGCAACGCCCGCGCGGATCGCGCGTTCAAAGGCAGCGAGCGTTTCCTCGCCCACGTAATGTTCCATCCCCTCGGCGTCGATGCTGGCGTTCTTCTCGCTGATGCCCAGCGCGCGCAGGAAGGTTTCCACGATATGGTGGCGCGCCTGGCTGTCGGCGGCCATCTTCTCCCCCGCCTCGGTCAGGAAGATGCCGCGATAGGGGCGGCGCGTGACAAGGCCGTCCGCCTCCAGCCGGCACAGCATCTTGGCCACCGTTGGCTGCGATACGCCCAGACGCTGCGCGATGTCGACCTGACGCGCCTCCTGCCCCTCATGCAGCAGGTCGGCGATCAGTTCGACGTAATCCTCCACCAGGGCGGTCTTGCGTGACTGGCGTGCCTGCTCGAATCCCGCCGACTGGGTCCGGGGATCAGGCATGCAGCCAGGTTTTCTGCGCCTCATGCTATGCGTCTCCTGGATATCGGAACGGGGAGGATACGGGCGGCCGGACGTGGACATCATTGATATGACTTATACAGCAGTTTCCCCGCCCCTCAATTCCCTGCCCGTCCGTCACGACGCACGACGGGGCACCGATATCGGTATGGATTGCAGATGGCTGTCCCACGGACATGGGGGATGGCCCGGCATCCGGCGACATGGCGCACGGCGCGTGCTGGCCCCACCCGTCCCATCCCAATGACCGGCGCGACGGGGCGCCTCCGCGCCGCCCGTACGGGATGGCCGGGTGCTGCAATGCCGGGACGATGGTTCATGCAGCCCGACGTCAGGACATGACCGGACGTCGCCTGCATGCCGTCCCTTACCCGCGCGGGGCGCGGCTGTCGGGTCGGATGGGGTAGAACCAGCAGCCGGATGCATCGCTGTCGCGCATCTGCGCCTGCGTCATGGGAACGGGGCCCAGCACGTCGCCGCCGGGGCGCCATCCCTCCGGCGTCATGACATCGCCATCCGCCGAACGCTGGAGCGCGGCGAGCAGCCGCAGCAGTTCGTCCACCGAACGCCCCACCGACATGGGATACCAGATGATCGCGCGCACGATCCCGGTCGGGTCGATGAAATAGGTGGCGCGCACCGTGGCGCTGTCATGCGCGTCGGCCGACAGCATGCCGTACGCATGCCCCACCGCCATGGACGGGTCCTCTACCACGGGAAAGGGGACCTCCACGCCGAAGCGGGCGCGAATCGCCTCCAGCCATGCAAGGTGGGAATACAGGCTGTCCACCGACAGGCCCATCAGGGCACATCCCATGGCCTCGAACCGGGGATATTCACGCGCCAGCGCCATGAACTCGCTGGTGCAGACGGGCGTGAAATCCGCGGGGTGGGAGAAAAACAGCAGCCATTTCCCGCGGAAATCGGCCAGGCGCATTTCCCCCTGGCTAGTGCGGGCCTGAAAATCCGGGGCCGGGTCGCCAATACGCAACGGATGCCGTGCCGTGACGTTGGAAACGGAAGAAGGAGTGCCATCGTTCATTGTCTGCCCCTTTTGCATCTACTGCATCTTGACGCAAGATGTCCGTCAACATACATTTATTATGTAATTTTTAAACTATCGTGAAGACAAGACCATGTCAGATCCAGTCATCACCGCCGCCGCACATCAGGTTCTAACGGCCCTGACGTCCGACAAGGTGCCGGTCGTAAAGACTTTTTTTGACAGGGCGACCTTCACGGCGACCCACGTCGTCCATGATCCCGCCACGCGCGCGGCGGCCGTCATCGACAGCGTGATGGAATACGATCCGGCGGCGGGACGGACCGGTCACCACCTTGCGCAGGAAATCGTGGATTACGTGCGCGGCCACGACCTGAAACTGGAATGGCTGCTGGAAACGCATGTCCATGCCGACCACCTGTCGGCCGCCCCGTGGATCCAGGAACAGCTGGGTGGAAAGCTGGCGATCGGGGCGGACATCGTCCGGGTGCAGGACATTTTCGGCAAGCTGTTCAATGCCGGGACCCGCTTCGCGCGCGACGGGTCGCAGTTCGACCACCTGTTCCATGACGGGGAGACGTTCATGCTCGGCTCCATCCCCGCCATCGCGTTGCATGTGCCGGGCCATACGCCTGCCGACATGGCGTATGTCATCGGGGATGCGGCGTTCATCGGCGATACGCTGTTCATGCCCGATTACGGCACGGCGCGCGCCGATTTCCCCGGCGGGGACGCGCGCGCGCTGTACCGTTCCATACGCCGGCTGCTGTCGCTGCCGGCGCGGACCCGGCTGTTCCTGTGCCATGATTACAAGGCGCCGGGACGCGACACGTTCGCATGGGAAACCACCGTCGGGGCGGAACGCGAACATAACGTCCATGTCCATGACGGCGTGGGCGAGGACGAATTCGTCGCCATGCGGACGGGCCGCGACGCGACGCTGTCGATGCCCGGCCTGCTGATGCCCTCGGTCCAGGTGAACATGCGTGGCGGCCACCTGCCGGAGGCCGAGGAAAACGGCACCCGTTATATCAAGATCCCGATTGACCGCGTGTGATGCGCGGCCCATTCCTGCCATAACGCCAGACTAAAGATACCGCCACCCTTTCGTTATCAAGGAGATAGCCAGACATGAACGACACCCCCGCTCCCTCCGCTCCTTCCCTGACCTCCAGCGCGCGGGGCCTGACCTATGACATCGCCATCATCGGTGGCGGGGCTGCCGGCATTTCCACGGCGGCAAGCATCCTCAAGCGCAAGCCGGGCATTACCGTCGCCATTGTCGAACCGTCAGGGTCGCATTTCTATCAGCCGGGCTGGACGCTGGTGGGTGGCGGCGTCTTCAAGCAGTCGCAGACGCGGCGGTCGGAAAAGAAGCTGATCCCGGCGGGCGCGGACTGGATCCAGGCCGCCGCCACGGGGTTCGAGCCCGACAGCCACCTTGTCCACCTGTCGAACGGGTCGTCGGTGCGTTACGGCATCCTGATCGTCGCCACCGGCATCATGCTGGACTGGGACGCGGTCGAGGGCCTTTCGGAAACGCTGGGACGCAATGGCGTCACCTCCAACTACCGCTATGACCTTGCGCCCTATACATGGCAGCTGGTCCAGACGCTGGGGCGCGGCAACGCGGTCTTTACCCAGCCGCCCATGCCCATCAAGTGCGCGGGCGCGCCGCAGAAGGCCATGTACCTGGCATGCGATGCGTGGCGACGTCGCGGCATTTCCGACAACATCGCCGTGTCATTCCATACCGCGACACCCAGCCTGTTCGGGGTCAAGGACTATGTCCCCGCGCTGATGGAATATATCGAGCGTTACCGCATCGACCTGCAGCTGAAATCCAACCTTGTCGCCGTTGATGGCGCGCGTCAGGTCGCCACCTTCTCCAACGTCGGGGCGGATGGCGCCACCTCCCGCAGCGAGGTGGAGTTCGCGATGCTGCATGCCGTCCCGCCGCAGCGCGCGCCAGATGTCATCCGCAACAGCCCGCTGGCGGGCAAGGACGGGTTTGTCGCGGTGGACCCCGCCACGCTGCGCCATGTCAAGTATGACGACATCTTCGCGCTGGGCGATATCGCAGGCACGTCGAACGCCAAGACGGCGGCCGCCGTGCGCAAGCAGGCCCCAATCGTGGCCGTCAATGCGCTGGCCGCGCTGGAGGGACGCCCGATGGTGGCGGACTATGACGGCTATGGCGCATGCCCGCTGACGGTGGAACGCGGCAAGATCGTGCTGGCGGAATTCGGCTATGGCGGCAAGCTGGAGCCGACCCTGCCGACATGGCTGCTCGACGGCCGTCGTCCGACGCACCTGGCATGGCTGCTGAAGGAATATGTCATGCCGCTGCTGTACTGGGACGGGATGCTCAAGGGTCGCGAACTGATGGTCGAACCGCGCCCCCTCACCTCCAAGAGCTGAGCCTTCCGCAGGCCGCGCCGCTCCCCCGCGTGATGCAATAACGGGAGCGGGCGTCCCTGCCATTGACGGACACGACGCATCATATGCCGCGACCGATGATGCATCGGACGTAAAAGCGGCGTATGAAGCGGCGGTCATGAAGAAAACATCCACCCCCGCCCCCATCACCCATCATGTCGGCAGTTCCCGTCCGCTGCGCCTGTCCGATGACGTGGTCAGCCACGCCATCTATGGCGGGCCGGGCAAATGCTACCGCTATACCCTGACGCGCACATGGGACCCGGCGCGGCCCGCCGTGATGTGGCTGATGATGAACCCCTCCGTCGCGACGGAAGAAGGCGACGACCGCACGGTTGCCAAGTGCCAGCGGTACGCGCGGGCATGGGGATACGGGTCGATTTTCGTGGGCAACACCTTCGCCTACCGCTGCACCGACCAGACCCGCCTGATGGAGGTGCCGGACCCGGTCGGGCCGGAAAATGACCACTACCTCCTCGACATGGCGCGCCGGGCCGACATGGTGATCGCGGCCTATGGATCGCCGCGCTATCCCGCCCTGCGGGAACGCGGGACGCAGGTGGTGCGCATGCTGCAGCAGGCCGGGATCGCGGTATATGTCCTGCGGCTGAGCAGTCGCGCGCGGCGGCCCGAACACCCCCTCTACCTGCCTGCCGACCTGCGGCCGACGCTGCTGCCGCCCGTCGATACGCTTACCCCGGACTGAGTTCCGCGCCCCGCGCTGGCCCCCTGCGTCATTCCAGCGCAAGGGCAAGCTGGCGCGCCCCGGCCTGCGCGCGCGGGACGAGGGTGGACAGCGTGACGCCCAGCAGGCGGATGCCGCGTTCGGGCGGAATACATCCGCGCAGCAGTCCGCGCGCATGGGCATGGAGTTCCTCTGCCGAGGCCACGGCCTCCATCAGCGTGCAGGCGCGCACGATCTGCCGGAAGTCGTTGTACTTGACCTTGAGCGTCACCGTCCGGCCGGTGATGTCGCGCCGTTCGCAGCCATGCCAGACGCGCTGGCACATCTCGGAAACCGGCCCGGCCATGTCGGCCCATTCATACAGGTCGCGCTCGAACGTCCTTTCCGTGCCCAGCGACTTGCGCGGGCGATCGGGCTCCACCGGGCGATGGTCGATCCCCCGCGCGACGCCGTGATAGAAGGAGGCGACCTTTCCGAAATGCCGGGTCAGGTATGTCAGGTCCCGCGCCCGCAGGTCGCGGCCGGTATGGATGCCCAGCGCGTGCATGCGCGCCGCCGTGGCGGGACCGATGCCATGGAACTGCTCCACCCCCAGATCGGCGACGAAATCCGCCCCCTGCCCCGGCGTGATGACATGCAGGCCATCGGGCTTGCGATAGTCGGAGGCCAGCTTGGCCAGAAACTTGTTGTATGACACCCCGGCAGAGGCGGTCAGCCCGGTCTCCTCCCTGATGGCGGCGCGGATTTCATGCGCGATCCGGGTGGCCGAACCGCGCACCAGCAGCGGCCGCGTCACGTCCAGATAGGCCTCATCCAGCGAAAGCGGCTGTATCAGCAGGGTATAGCGGGCGAAAATCCGGTGAATCTGTGCCGAAACCGCCCGATACACGTCAAAGCGCGGCGGCACGAAAATCAGGTCGGGACATTTGCGGCGGGCGGTCACGGACGGCATGGCCGAACGGACACCGAACCGCCGGGCCTCGTAACTGGCGGCGGCAACCACGCCACGCTGCCGGTCGCCGCCCACGGCGACGGGACGCCCCCGCAGGGCGGGATTGTCGCGCTGTTCCACCGAGGCATAGAAGGCATCCATGTCCACATGGATGATCCGGCGCATGTCCGGCGCCTGCGTCATGGATACCCGCGACAGGCAGGCCCGTCATGGGCCGGGTGGACGCGACGCGCCGCAACCCCGGGGGGCCACGGCCACGTCACGGATCGTTCAATCAGCCGTTGCACTTCTTTTTCTTGACGAAGAAGAAGACAAGCCCGGCGATCGCCCCAAGCGCCAGGATGCCCTTAAGGCAGGGGGACTTGGACGGGCACTTCGTCGTACATTCGGACATAGGTAGAGTTCCTCAGTTCTGTCATCTTCGTTCCCAGACGGAACGAAACGCAGCCATTCTAGCGCAGGCCGCCCGATCGGGCATACCGGATTTCACGATGCCAGCCTCCCGTTCATGCCCGAAAAATGCGTGGACACATGAAATTACCCGCCTGTCACCCTATTGACATGCGATGGGAGAGGAGCGGGGATGCACGTGCCTACCTTATTGTTGCGAAGGTTTGCGGGTAATCATGTCATCCAAATATTTTCAGAGGGTCATGGAAATGAAAAAAATTGGACTTCTGTCTGCCTCGCTGCTGATGCTGGGTGCCGCGACCGGCGTTGCATCGGCCACGCCGTCCAACACGCGTGCGGTCAACCGCGACTTCACCAAGCTGTCGATCGACGGCAGCCGCGCGTTCGACGACATCGCGATGGCCCGCACCGCCCTGGCCAACAATGACAGCGCCGGCGCGGCGAAGCTGCTGACCGATGCCAGCCATGCCTTTACCCGCGCCAAGACCGACAACCGCGTGTTCATGAAGGCCGAATCGCAGCTGTCGCAGCCCAAGAAGACCCCCGCCGGCGCGCCCGCCCCGTCCGCCGCCCCCAGCACGCAGCCTGTCGCGTGGCTGCCGGTTGATGGCGAATACATCGTGACCGAGGATCTGGAGCCGACCTCCAGCAAGGGAACGGCGGTCGCAGCCGCCAACTCCAGCCTGAACAAGGGCCAGACCGCGCAGGCCAGCCAGAACCTGCAGGTCGCGGCGGTGGACGTTGACTTCGTCCTGGCCGTGGCACCGCTGCAGGCCAGCTCCGACGACGTGTACCGCGCGTCCAACCTGCTGGCGGGCAAGGACACCAAGGGCGCGGACGCGGCGCTGGCCGATGCCCAGAACGCGGTCCGTTTCGTGTCCGAGGACATGGTGGAAACCCCTGACGCCCCTGCTGGGGCCAAGGGTGGCAAGGCCGCCAAAAGCAAGTAAGGCAGCCCCGTTACCGGCGGTTCCGCGCCTGTCGACGCGCATGTCGAAAGGCATGGAACCGCCCCTTTACGCCCGGGTTTCCAGCCACGGTCACGTGGAATGCGGACCCGGGCGGTCAGGCCATCATGGACCCGGCGACCCGGTCGCATGCATGTCCGCAGGAACCTGAATTATGCGATTCGTCGTCATGGCGGGGATGGCCGGGATCATGACCGGCATGGCTGCCCTCTCCGCGCCTTTTGCATGGGGGGGCGACATCCATATCTGCGTGGACCGCCGCGTCATGGCGATGGATCCCGCACCCAATGCCCCGCATTTCGATTCGATCACGGTGCCCGGCGGCACGGTCTTCAATTACGCCGGCCATGCCTTCGGCCCCGCCGACGATCCGCTGGACGAGGCGCATGCCGCCCCTTACGGCAATGGCTGGCGTGGCCTGCCACCGGGGGAGGAACAGCGCAGGCGCGCGTTGCAGATGGAAGATATCGGGGGCGACAAGGGATATCACCGCCCCGAAGCCGCCGTTATGACCAGTGCCCCCGCCGTGCTGACCGCCGCCCGTCCCTGCGCCACCGTCACCGCGCAGGCTGTCCTTTCGGCCGACTGGACATGGACCGCCGATCACATCCCGGCCGATCCCCATGTCTATTTCCAGGCCTATGGCAGCGTGCAGGGCACGCACTTCGACCCGACATTCGCCACGGATCCGGACCTGTTCCAGTGGATTGCGGCGCATGGGGGGCTGAACGGTATCGTGACATCCGATATCGAACAGTCCATCACCCTTCATTCGGACGACTGATTTTCCCGACTGATTTACCCGGCAGATCTTTCCTGCCGGTCCCCGCGTCCGATCCCTGATCCGCACAACCGCGCCGGTCATGCGGATGGCCGCAGGGACGCATAATCGTCATGGCGACAAACCGTTATTCTTCTGGCACATTCACATCCAGTCACGCCCCTGTCGGCAGGGTGTCCCCGTTTTCGCCAGGACGTAACGCATGGAGATCCGAATGGCGCTGTACCAGTCTTCGCAGTTCATAACGGCATGGACCGACCCGGAATTCGACCGGCTGCACCATCCCCGTACTCCTGCGCCACATTCGGGTATCTACCGCTGCGTCGGCTGCGGGTTCGAAATCGCCGCAAGCGAAGGGCAGCTCCTGCCGCCCATCCATGCCCATCCCCACCGCCTTGGCACGCAGGAAGTGTGGCAGATGATCGTCTATGCCGACCATCGCCTGAAATAGGTCCCGGCCGCCGCCGTCCCCGGAGGAAAGACACGCGGCAAGAGGGCATCGTCAGGCGCGGCTTACCACCAGCCACCGCCCCAGCCCGGACCCCAGCCCGGTCCACCGCCCCAGCCCCACATGCCCCAGTTCCACGAGGCATCTTCATACATGTCCGCGGTCATCTGCTGCTGATCCGCAAGGTTCTGCGCCTGCACATAGGACTGGTACCGGCCATAGGCGGCCTGGTTGCCAACATAGATGCAGTTACAGACCTTGGGGTCAGAGTAGATATAGAGAACATGATCGCCGAACGGCTTCTGAAGGAAACGGTTCGGCGGCAGCTTCTGCAACATCTCCTGACGCTGCGGCGTATTCGCGGGACGCGCGACAAACCCTGCCGCCGCGAGGCTGTTCTCGCGGTCGGCGATCTGGTCACGCACGCTTTCACACCCGGCAAGCGAGAGGCAGGCCATGGTCACGAATGCCGGAAACGCCCATAGAATCCGATTCGTCCTGATCTTGGTTTTCATCCAGATACCCCTTGTTCCATTCCGTTCATATTCCCGATCCCCGACGCTGGCAAAGGCGAACGGAATGCCGTGCGGGACATGACGCACGATTCATCCGACGAAAATATCACGTTCCCCACGCGTTACGATATTCCCCCCTGATGTGCCGGCCCGCAGTGATACATTATTTTTCATGGACTTTGATTTATCTCATGTCCGGTGGACGAATTCCCATGCGATACCAGAAGGGCGATGGGGGCATCGCATATCGAATCATCACTTTAAACTTTGGCGGGGCCACATTGTTGGCTCCGCCTTTTTTTCACTTTTGCGACATTTCAGGCCGCATGCGCCCGAACGGCGCGGCCATTGAAAAACCCGCCACGAGGCAACTCATGGCGGGTTTTTTCGTTGCATATCGCCCGACAGCATGGGGGCATTGCTGTCGGGCGATACGGAAAGGATGTCGTCAGGTCACGGAACCACGAACGTCGCGCGACGTTGCACGGGCGGCGACATGGGGTGGCAGTTCACCTTCCGCCGGCACGGACAGGTTCATCTCGGGCGCCGTCGCGCCGACCCCGTCGTCCCTGAGCATGTAGCCCTGTCCCCATACGGTGGTGATCAGGTTTTCACCCCCCGCTTTCTGCAGCTTCTTGCGCAGCTTGCACACGAACACGTCGATGATCTTCATTTCCGGTTCGTCCATGCCGCCATACAGGTGGTTGAGGAACGCATCCTTGGTCAGGACCATGCCCTTACGCAGCAGCAGCAGTTCAAGGATCATGTATTCCTTGCCCTTCAGGTGAACGGACCGCCCGTTGACGGAGACATCGCGACTGTCGAGCGAAAGCCGCAGCGCGCCTGCCTGCAGCGTCGGTTCGCTGTATCCCTTGGACCGGCGGATGACGGCCTGCATGCGCGCCGTCAGTTCCATCGCGTCATAGGGACGGGTGACGTAATCATCCGCGCCGGTTGAAAATGCCCTGACCTTGGCCTGGGCGCTGCCCCGCGATGACAGGATCAGGACCGGCGTCGTGATCCGCGCCGCGCGGCAGCGACGCACGACATCGTATCCCTCCATGTCCGGCAGGCCCAGTTCCATGACGGCAATGTCATAATCATACAGTTTCAGCATCGCGACCGCATCATGACCCGATGCCGCATGGTCCACCATGAAACCGACAGCATGCAACTGACTGGTCTCCATGCTGGCCAGGGCCGTGTTCGGTTCAACAAGCAACACACGCATATCGACCACCAAATTTTTGTTAATATATGTTGCTACCTATAGGTGTATTTTTTTCATTAAACAATCTTAAGGTTGTGAATAAACCCCGTTACACTCATTCACAAGAAGAATATAATCCTAACGATTCCGAAAAAGAATTCAATAGCACCCGAAATTTCAGGGATTTAAGCAGGAAATCCTTGCCTCTTCATTTCGCAGCAGGAGGGAGATGCCTCGAAAATGACACGTTGTGCGTGCACGAATGGCGCACCGTGCAACCTGCTCTTCCATGAAGAGTGGCCCTGCCGGTGCCGGACATCCGGCCCGAATGATCCTGTCAGCAGGAAAAATAGGATGTCAGGACAATGCCGTATGCTGCATCGCGGTCCGCGATGACATCATCGTTGCCTGTTTTCATATCGTAATTGCCTGACCGTCCCCGTCCCACCCGCATCCATCCAGATCGAGCGGTACGGCGAAAGTCACACAGGTCGCATCACGATGTCGTGATATCGACCCCATGATTGACCGGGCCGGCCCCGTGCCCGTATCCGGGCGCCGCCGCGATGGCACGATAGAGATAGTCGCGCGCCCGCACGATGGCCGCACGCAGATCCATGCCCTGCCCCAGCCCCGTGGCAATCGCGCTGGCCAGGGTGCAGCCGGTGCCATGCGTGTGCACCGTATGCAGCCGGGTGGAGGTAAAGGTTTCCACCTGCCCCTGCTGATCGACAAACACATCCACCAGTTCGTCGCCCGGCAGATGTCCCCCCTTCAGCAGCACGGCCCGCGCGCCCATTTCGCGCAGGTCCAGCGCGGCCTGACGCATATCGCCCGCCTCGCGCACCGGGCGGTCCAGCAGGACCTCCGCCTCAGGCAGGTTCGGGGTCAGCAGGTCCGACAACGGCAGCAGCCGCGCCTTCAGCGACCGGACCGCCGCCTGCTGCAGGAGCGACGCCCCGCCCTTGGCCACCATGACCGGATCCAGCACATAGGGAATCCCGGGCCGCGTCGCGATCATGTCCGCCACCGCGTCGATGACCTCGCTCCGGTCCAGCATGCCGCTCTTGAAGGAATCGACACCGATATCCTCCATCACGCAGCACATCTGCGCCGTGACAAAGGCGGGGGGAACGGCAAGCACGTCATGCACGCCGCGCGTATCCTGTGCCGTCAGCGCCGTGATGGCGGTCATGGCAAAACCGCCCAGCGCGGTAATCGTCTTGATGTCCGCCTGTATGCCCGCGCCACCACCGCTGTCGCTGCCCGCGATGACGAGAATGCGCCCCCGCACCGGATCAGGCCATCATCTGCACGGCGGTGATGGCATTGCACATGTCATCGACCACCTGACGGACAAGCTGCTCGTCCTCGGCCTCCACCATGACGCGGATCAGCGGCTCAGTCCCGCTTTCACGCAGGACAAGCCGCCCGCGATCCCCCAGCAGGTCCTCGGCCGCGCGCCGCGCCTTCTCGATCGCGGGATCATGTAGCGGGCTGCGTCCGGCGAACCGCACGTTGCGCAACAGCTGCGGATACGGGGTAAACATGCGGCAGACCTCGCTGGCGGGGCGTTTTTCCTCCACCAGCACGGCCAAAACCTGCAGCGCGGCGACAAGCCCGTCGCCCGTGGTGGCGAAATCGGACAGCAGCATGTGCCCCGACTGCTCCCCGCCGAGATTCGCGCCAAGTTCGCGCATCTTCTCCACCACGTAACGGTCGCCCACGGCGGTGCGGATCAGTTCCAGCCCCTGTTTCGACAGGAACCGCTCCAGCCCCATGTTCGACATCACGGTCGCGACGATATGCCGCCCCGCCAGACGCCCCTGTTTCATCCATGACCGCGCGATCAGGGCCAGGATCTGGTCCCCGTCGATCAGGCGTCCCTTTTCATCGGAAATCAGCACGCGGTCCGCATCGCCATCCAGCGCGATGCCGATATCGGCGCGATGGCGCGTCACCGCGTTGCACAGGGCTTCCGGCCGGGTGGAACCACAGCCCTCGTTGATGTTGATGCCATCGGGATCACACCCGATGCGGATCACCTCCGCCCCCAGTTCCCACAATGCCGTCGGCGCGACGCGATAGGCGGCGCCGTTCGCGCAGTCGATGACGATCCGCAGTCCGTCCAGCCGCAGCCCGCGCGGAAAGGAGGCCTTGGCGCTTTCGATATAGCGTCCCGCCGCGTCGTTGAGGCGCGAGGCACGGCCGATCTGGTCCGGCGCGGCCAGACGGCCGCTGAGGTCGGAGCGCATCGTTTCCTCGATTTCCGCCTCGACCTCGTCCGACAGCTTGAACCCGTCGGGGCCGAACAGCTTGATACCATTATCGCCATAGGGATTGTGGGAGGCCGAAATCATGACCCCGAGATCCGCGCGCAGGGAGCGGGTCAGCATGGCGATCGCGGGCGTGGGCATCGGCCCGACCAGCGTGACATCCATGCCCGCCGACAGGAAGCCCGACACCAGCGCGCATTCGATCATGTAGCCCGAAAGGCGCGTGTCCTTGCCCAGAAGGACACTGTGGCGATGGGTGCCATGAATGAAGCGCAGACCGGCAGCCTGACCCAGTTTCTGTGCGATTTCAACCGTCATGGGGTCCTGGTTGGCGGTACCGCGTATCCCGTCGGTCCCGAACAGTCTTCTTGTCTTTGTCATGCCTGCGCCATCCCCGGCTGCTTGAACTGCGTGTGCATGGACCTACCTTACCTCGGTCGCATGATCCAGTCCCTGCCATATCTTCAGGCCCTGCATCATGACGCCGACATCGTGAACACGCACGACCGTATTGGGAAATACCAATCCCGGCAGGCTGGCCGCCATGCTGGCCGGATCGCGCCGCGCGGCATCCGCAATGCCGCTCACCTGTCCCACGAACCGCTTGCGCGATACGCCCAGAACCACCCGACATCCCAGATTGGCCAGCAGGGGCAGCCGCGCCAGAAGCTGCATGTTCTGCGACGCGGTCTTGGCAAACCCGATGCCCGGATCGACCATGATGCGGTCACGCGCGATCCCGGCCGCCACGGCGCGTTCGACCCGCTGCCGCAGTTCGCCCACGACGTCGATCGCAACGTCCGTGTAAACCGCGTGGTCGTTCATCGTTTCCGGCGTGCCACGCATATGCATCAGCATGACCGGACACCCCGCCCGCGCCACGACCTCCAGCGCCGCCGCGTCATGCATCAGCGCCGAGACGTCATTGATGACGTCCGCGCCCGCCGCCAGCGCCCGCTCCATCACCAGCGCGTGGCGGGTATCGATGGAAATGACGGCATCGCGGGTGCGCGCGTCCCCCCGGATGGCCGCGATGACGGGGGCGATGCGGGCCCATTCCTCCTCCACTGTGACGCGGGCCGCGCCGGGACGGGTGCTTTCGCCACCGACATCGATCACCGCCGCCCCCTGCGCGACCATCTCCGCCACGGTGGCAAGGGCGCGATCGGCGGCCATGTGCCGTCCGCCATCGCTGAAACTGTCGGGGGTGGCATTGACGATGCCCATGACCAGCGCCCCATCCGGCAGTCCCGCCGCCGGGCATAGCCGGCTTACGCGCGTCACCACGTCATCCCATCCCGCCGGGATGTCGCCTGCCCGCACCAGCCCCGCATCCCGATGCCCCCGCCACAGCCGTGCGAGGGAGAATGCCACCGGACCGCCATACAGCCAGCGCGCCAGCCCCTGCCGCACGGCGTCACGGGCCGCCTGCCCGGCCAGAAGGCCCAGGGGCTCAAGAAGCCTGTCGTCCGTCACGTCCGCATTACCGTCATCATCAATGAACATGCCTCACAGAATAATGGCGGAAGGACCCTGCGATCCTTCCGCCATCATGAATACCCTCATTCCACTTCGCGGGCCTGGTCCTAGCCCGGCTGCGGCGCGGGTCCGACATCCGGGCCATTCGTTGGCGCGGGAAGCGTGCCTGTCGGCGCGGAAGGCGGAACCGACGGGCGGCGGTTTTCCGGCATCGGATCGTCCACCACGACGCGGGTAATCTTCTCGCCCCGCAGGACCTGGCGGATTTCCTCGCCCGTCAGCGTCTCATATTCCAGCAGTGCCTCGCCAAGACGGTGCAGCTGGTCGATATGTTCCAGCAGCAGCGTGCGCGCCCGCAGATACGCCGCGTCAATCAGCTTGCGCACCTCGTTGTCGATCTCACGCGCGGTTTCCTCGGACACGTTCTTGTTCTGCGTCACGCTATGGCCAAGGAAGACCTCCTGCCCGTTGCCGCCATAGGCCACCATGCCGAGCTTGTCGCTCATGCCCCATTCGGTGACCATGCGGCGCGCCACGTCGGTCGCCATCTTGATATCGCCCGACGCGCCGGTGGAAACGTTGTCCGGGCCAAAGATGATTTCCTCCGCCGCGCGGCCACCCATCGCCAGCGTCAGCTTGCCGATGCACCATGAACGGCTTTCGGAATAACGGTCCTTCTCCGGCAGGCTCATGACCATGCCCAGCGCGCGGCCGCGCGGAATGATCGTCGCCTTGTGCACCGGGTCGGACCCCGGCGTCAGGATACCCACCAGTGCATGACCGCCCTCGTGATAGGCCGTCATCTTCTTTTCGTCGTCAGTCATGACCAGCGAACGACGCTCGGCCCCCATCATGACCTTGTCCTTGGCGTTCTCAAACTCCAGCATCGCCACCGTGCGCTTGCCCAGCCGCGCGGCCATCAGCGCGGCCTCATTCACGAGGTTCGCAAGGTCCGCGCCCGAAAAGCCCGGCGTGCCGCGTGCAATCACCTTGGGATCGACATCGGACGCCAGCGGAACCTTGCGCATGTGCACGCGCAGGATCTTCTCGCGCCCCGCCACATCGGGGTTCGGCACCACGACCTGCCGGTCGAAACGGCCCGGACGCAGCAGCGCGGGGTCAAGGACGTCGGGACGGTTGGTCGCGGCAATCAGGATCACGCCCTCATTGCTGTCGAAACCGTCCATTTCCACCAGCATCTGGTTCAGCGTCTGCTCGCGCTCGTCATTACCACCGCCAAGGCCCGCGCCACGATGGCGGCCCACGGCGTCGATTTCATCGATGAAGATGATGCACGGCGCGGCCTTCTTGCCCTGTTCGAACATGTCACGGACACGCGACGCGCCCACGCCGACGAACATTTCGACAAAGTCTGAGCCGGAGATGGTGAAGAACGGGACGTTCGCCTCCCCCGCGATGGCGCGGGCAAGCAGCGTCTTGCCGGTGCCGGGCGGACCGACCAGCAGCACGCCCTTGGGGATCTTGCCGCCCAGACGGGTGAACTTCTGCGGATCACGCAGGAAGTCCACGATTTCCTGCAGTTCGCCCTTGGCTTCATCAATGCCCGCGACGTCATCGAACGTCACGCGTCCCTGCTTTTCCGTCAGCATCCGCGCCCGCGACTTGCCAAAGCCCATCGCGCGCCCGCTGCCGGACTGCATCTGGCGCATGATGAAGATCCATGCCCCCACCATCAGCAGCAGCGGCGCGTAATTGATCAGATAGCGCAGGAAGGGATTGGTGTCGCTGTCGATCGGCTTTGCCACGACTTCGACGCCCTTTTCCGTCAGGCGCGGGATCAGGGTCGCGTCCTGTGGCGCATAGGTATCGAACGATGTCCCGTCCGTCAGGGTGCCGGTAATCGTATGATCCTGCACCACGACGGAGCGCACATGCCCGGAATTCACGTCACTGACGAAATCCGAATACGCCAGCTGCTGCGATGCGTGCTGCGCGCTTCCCGGCTGGAAAACGTTGAACAGCAGCAGCAGCAGTACGATGATGATTACCCACAGGGCCAGGTTCCGGCCGAAATTGTTCATCTTGCCCACTGTTCCATGTGCTGACGCCCTTGTGGACCCGCCGGGGCAGGTCGACTTACAGACACCAAGTTCCTCTTACGTCTTTCTTACATAGGACGATCAGGGCACATTCACACCCCCCATGACAGACCTTTCTGCCAAACGGGTGAGGAATCTGCCCTCAGATACCAAAACATGCATCCGAGGTGGCCGGAACCGGCGGCACGAAGGCGAAACGCCAGCCATGCGGCAGGCCGGGGGCGAACACCCCCATATGCGGCACGGCCACGACATGCCCGTCACGATGAAGCGCGGGCAGCGTGCGCAGCGCCCGCGCCGGCATCACGGGACGGGCACGATCACGCGGCCACCATGCGGCCACGGCACCGGCCGCCCCGACCCGCAGGGACGCCGGAAGCGACGTAGCCCCATCGGGTGCGCGCAGCACGAAACGGCTGTCCCACCGCACGCCCGCATGGGCCGGAACCTGACCTTCCATCGCCGCCTCCTCGCGCAGCAGCAGCCATCCCCCCTTATACGCCATCAGGCGCGTCCCGCCCAGCGTTGCCGCGCGGGGATGTTCACACAAGGCCGCGACGCCGGGACGCGACGGGGCATATTCGCGCCCCCCCACCGTGCGCATCAGCGCGGACATGACATGCGCGCAGGGCAGCCGGGCAGGAAGCTCGACCCATCCCCCGGCATGGAAGCGGGCATGACGCGCCAGCCAGAGCGCGTCCTCCTCCTCGCGACGCATGCGCCGCCTTCCCGCCGCCCGCGCGATCCGCAGCATCCGTTCGCGCAATCCGCCATCCCGCGCCAGTGCCGCGCGGGCGCGGGCGCGTTCGGTGCGCAGGTCGGCGTTAGAGGGATCCTCCACCCATTCCACGCCCGCATGGCGCAGGGTGGCGTAAAGGTCGGGCTTTGCGATATCCAGCAGCGGCCGCACGATGCGCACGTCATGGCCTGCGGCAGCCCGCGCCATGCCGGCCAGCCCGTCGGGGCCGCTGGCGGCGCGACGGCGCATCATGACGGTTTCCGCCTGATCGCCCGCGTGATGCCCCAGCAGGAGGTCGATCGCGCCCAGTTCCCGGCAGGCCGCCACCAGCGCCTGATACCGCATGTGGCGGGCGCGTTCGGCCATGCGGGAGCCGCGCGACAGTCCCTCCAGCCGCAAAAGCCGGGCGGGAATGTCCATGCGGGCAAGGCGTCGCACCGTCTGCGCCGCCTCGGCCGCCGATTCCGCCCGTAATCCATGATCGACAACCAGCCCGACCACCGCCTGCCGCCACCGCCGGGCCAGCAGCGCCAGCGCAAGGCTGTCCGCGCCGCCCGACACGGCAATGGCAACCGGCACCGCATCCGGCCCATCGGGCAGCCATGGCCCCAGTGCGCGCATGATGCGGGCGAACATGTCGTCGCCAACCGGCCGCCCGACCACATCCCCGCTCATCATGCGCGCGACGTCGGCTGTTCCACACCCGTCACGGCTGTATCAGCTGCACTTCGCCTTCTTGCGATAGATGCCTTCCGCGCTGCGGATGCGGGCTTCGGGTTCAGGGAATTCGCTTGCCAGCTTGTCCAGCGCCTGACAGGCCGAAGCCTTGTCACCCAGCGCGACCAGCGTGGCCGCAACCCCCAGCAACGCACTGGGCGCGCGCGCGCCATGCGGGGAGCGGTTATAGGTATCGTAATAGGCCAGCGCCGACTGGCGATACTGTTTCTGTCCCGCCAGCGACTGCGCCAGCAGGTACTGCGCGTCAATCTGGCGCGGGCTTTTGGGACCGGACAGGACCTGCTGCGCATCGGCCTGCGCCGTGGCGTAATCGCGCTGCAGCAGCGCGGCGTTGCCATCCTTCAGGATATCCGCCGCCGTGCGTTTCGCCGGCGCGTCATCCGCCGAGGCAAGCGGGGCTGACGACCCGCCCGACGCAGTACCCGCGCCACTGGCGGCGGATGCCCCGCCATGTCCGTTCTGCATCGCGAAATTCATGTCCGCGATCTGCTTGCTCAGCGTCGCGTTCTGCTGCTGGACCTGATTGGTCAGCTGGTCAATCTGCCCGCGCATGTCACGCGTCTGTTCCTCAAGCGTGTTCACCCGATCCAGAAGCTGCAGCACGAGGTTGCCGTTATCATCGGCCGCCCGCGCCCCCGGCACCTGAAACGCGGCGATCCCGATCGCCATGCCCGCACCCAGCAGGCCCATTCGCAGCGGCCGCCGCCCCGCGCATACAAAGCTGGACACAACAGACCGCATGGATGACATCCCCCTCGAAACTTTTCATGCCGGCGCGCCGGACGCGCCGTATGGAACAGGCATATACCTAAAACAAAACCGGCCGGGTGATAAACACCCGACCGGTTCCGTCAAAACCTCCATTTCCCATGACGGGAAAGGAAACCTTACTGCACCGCGGTAATCGCGTTGCGGTTCTGCGACCACGAAGCTTCGTCATCGCCAGGAGCGGTCGGACGGTCCTTGCCATAGGAAATGGTCGTGATGCGCGACGCGGCGACACCCTTGGCCACCAGATAGTCATGCGCGGCGTTGGCGCGGCGCTGACCCAGGGCAAGGTTGTATTCCTCGGTCCCGCGGTCATCGCAGTTGCCGGCGATCTGGACGTTGACCTGCGGGTACTTCGCCAGCCATGCGGCCTGACGGTCCAGCGTTGCCTTCGCATCGGCGGACAGCGTGTTCTGATTCAGTTCGAAGAACACGCGGTCACCAGCGTTGGCGACCAGGTCGGCTTCGCTACCCGGCGCGGGACCGGTCTGCTGGGTGGCGGCACCGGTGTTGGCGGCCTTGTTCGTGTGGTCGGAGCAGGCGGCAAGGAAAAGGGCCATGCCCGCCGCGCCAAGAAGCTTCAGTCTCATTACGTTTGATCCTGGATTGGTTTCTTTGATATTGAAACCACTTGTTAAATTTCCGGGTGCAAATTGTGATGGTCCCGAGTCTCGTTTTGCTCTGCAAACAAACGTAAACAGAGACCCGCGAACGCTGGAGACCTGCGGTATCAATACTTCATCGACACCGCGAACGTCAAGTTGAAGCGGACACATAGCGGACCTTCATCAGACGAGACGCTGCGCGGTATTACACCCTTTGGCTGTGGTAAAAATGTCTCCTTTTACTGGTTACTGGTTCAAAGGCGACCATGTGGGATCGGACGAGCTGCCGACCGGCAGGGCGCGTTCGTGAAAGCCGGTGATGTCGATGCTGCTGATGCCGGACGAGAACCCGGCGCCACCTGCGTGCGCGGCGCTCTGGCGGCAGAAGGCCAGAACACGGCCATTCGGACAGAAAGTGGGACTTTCCACTGTAAAACCTTCAGTCAGGATACGCTCCCCCGTGCCGTCGGGCGCCATCACGCCCAGCGAGAACGACCCGTTGGCAATGCGCGAGAACGCGATCAGGTCGCCGCGCGGGGACCAGACGGGCGAACCGTAATGCCCGTGGCCATATGAAATACGTTTCGCATCGCCACCGGTTGCAGGCATCACGTAAAGCTGCGGGGAACCGCCGCGGTCGGAATTGAAAACGATCTGCGAGCCGTCGGGGCTGTAGCACGGGCTGGTGTCGATCGCGCCGGAGGACGTCAGCTGCCGCCGCGACATGTTCGACAGTTCCACGGTGTACAGGTCCGACCCGCTGCCACGCGTGACCGACAGCACCACCGCCGCACCATTCGGGCTGAAGCGCGGCGCGAACGACATGCCCGAAAATTCGCCCAGTATCCGCTGCTGTCCGGTGTTCAGGTTGAACAGGTAAACGCGCGGGCGGTTATTGATATAGGACATGAAGGCGAGTTCGCTGTTCGCCGGGTTGAAACGCGGGGTCAGCGTATCCCACTGACCGCTGGTCAGGTAACGGCTGTCCGCGCCATCCTGGTCCATGATCGCAAGCCGCCGCGTCTGGTGCGAACGCGGTCCCGACAGGGCGATATAGGCGATGCGGGAATTGAAATACCCCTTTTCCCCCAGCAGGCGCGTATAGATCACGTCGGCGATCACATGCGCGATCCGCCGCCAGTCCTGGCTGGACGCCGTATAGGCGGTGCCCTGGATCTGGCTGCCGGTGGTCACGTCCCACAGGCGGAATTCCACGCGGATGGATGATCCCTGGTTTTCCGCCCGGCCCGACACCAGCGCGCGCGCGCCCATCGCCTTGTAGGTGGCAAAGTCGGGACGCCCCGCCGGCAGGCTGGCGGCGATGGGACGGAACAGGCCGCAATTTCCCAGATCGGCGGAAATCACGTCGGTAATCTGCTGTCCGATCCCGTTGCCCAGTGACGGGATGACAATGGGAATCGGCGCGGTGCGGGCCTGATCCACGGTAATTTCCGCGTCCGGCGCCGCCGACTGCGCATGCGCCGTGCCTAAAGGCGCGAATAGCGGTGTCGCAAGCAGCCCCCCGGCAATCCCGGCCCCCATGACGCCGCGTCGCCCGAAGGCCGCGGCCATGCGATCGGCATCCGCATCGGGAATAAGTGGCTTTACACTTGGACTCATCTCAATCGTCTCCTCGGTCTCGTCCTGTTTCATGGACGAAATACGAATTTCAGCTGTCGGGTCTGTCCCAGCAGGTTCTTGGGAATCGGCAGCTTGGCGCAGGTCGGGCTCAGCACCGCGTCGCGCGCGCGCTCCGCCAGGGCGCGATAGGACGGATCACTGTCCATGCGGGCCTGCGTCTGCGGCGCGAATTCCACCAGTCGCGCGGTGCCCGTGGCGTCGACCGTCACCACAAGGTGGGCGACAAACTGCGCATAGTTGCGGGCGGCCGTATCCTCGGAATAACAGCGACGCACGGCGTTGCCGATGCCCTTCTGCTCGGCAGCGCTCATCGACTGGGTAATATCTCCGTCAGGCGAACCGCCGCCATCAGGCGCGCCACCCTGCGCCGGATTGGCGCGCGCCTTGGGTGGATGGGTCTGTTTCTGGTCCGCGCGGAAGGAATCCAGCGTCGCCAGCAGCGAATGCGTGTCGGGCACCGGCTTCTTGACCGGATTGGGCTGCGTGATGTGCGAGAACTCCTGCACCTTCGGCGGCGCGTTCTCCTCCGGCTGTGGCGAAGGGGGCACCGGCGCGCTCGCGGGGGAGGGCACGGACTGCGGCTGCGGCGGGGTCTTCAGCGCATCGGGCGACGGCTCTTCCGCCTTGGGCGGCGTGGGCGTGTCGGGGGTGGGCGCCGGGCTTTCCTGTGGCGGCGGCATCGGCGGCGGCGGCGGGGGGGGCGGGGCCGCCTCCTCGTTCGGGGCCTTTTCCGGCGGTGTCGGGGCGGGCGGCGCCGGGTTCGGCACCGGCGCGGGCGCGGGTGCCGGCTTCGGCGCGGGCTTGTCGCCCTTGTGCGGGGTGCCTTCGCCGGAATCGGAGGTGAATTCCATCTCCACCGTGGGGGGCGGGGGCGGTTCGGGCGGGACGGGCACCGGCAGCCGCAGCACCACCGCCAGCAGCAGCGCGACATGCAGGCCGCCCGATATCAGTATCGAACGACGCAGCAGAACACGTTCGGAACGACGCGGACGCGGCACGATCAGGGGACTCCCGAAATTGTCCAGTGTATTGCCCAAGTCCGTTCAGTGTCCGCCACCAGGCGGCTGCTGCGCCAGCAGCGCGACATGCGTGAAACCGCCCGCCGTGATCTGTCCCATCACCTGCATGACGCGGCCATAATCGATATGGGAATCGCCACGCACGAAAATCCTGTGTTCACGATCGTTCTGTGCCACCGCACGCAGCTGGTCCACCAGCGCGTCCTGCGATACGGGGTTGTCCCCCAGATACAGCGTCCCGTCGGAACGGATGGACACGGTGATGGGTTTCGTGTCCGTGTTGACGGGCGCGGCATCGGTTTTCGGCAGGTCGACATTCACGCCGCTGGTCATCATCGGGGCCGTGACCATGAAGATGATCAGCAGCACCAGCATAACGTCCACCAGTGGCGTGACGTTGATGTCGGACATGGGGCGACGGCGACGACGCCGGCGCAGGTCACGCAGGCCACCGGCCATGATCAGCCCCTTTCTTCGGACTGGCGTGACAGGATGGCCGCGAATTCGGTCCCGAACGCATCCAGCCGGTCCTCGAACACGCCAAGGCTGTTGCCGATGACGTTATAGGCGATCACGGCGGGGATGGCGGTCACAAGGCCGATGGCCGTCGCGAACAGGGCTTCGGAAATGCCCGGCGCCACGACGCTGAGGTTGGTGTTGTGCATCGCCGCGATCGACCCGAACGCATGCATGATGCCCCACACCGTGCCGAACAGGCCGATGAACGGCGCGACCGGCCCGATGGTCGCGACAAAGATCAGCCAGCGGTTCAGCCGGTCCATTTCACGCGTGATGGTGATGGACATGGCGCGGTTGACGCGATCCTGCACCCCGCCATGAACCAGGTCGATCCCGGCAATGCGCGACGAACGCCGCCATTCGCCCATCGCCGCGCCGAATACGGCGGCCATCGGGTGAATCGGCTTTGCCCCGTCGGATTCATACAGGTCCTCCAGGCTGCCGCCGGCCCAGAACCTTTCCTCGAAATCGGATGCCTGCCGGTTGACCCGGCGGATGGTCACGATCTTGTCGAAAATGATCGCCCATACGATGACGCTGCTGACAACCAGCCCGATCATCACCAGCTTGACGACGATCGCCGCCTGAAGAAACAGACTCCACAGCGACAATCCGCCGGCCGCAGCCGCTCCCAGATTCGCCGCGTTAACCGCTTGGTCCAAAAACGCCTCCTGCACACCTTCGTAGCATCCGCTCAAACACGAACATTGCCTGTTTGACAAGCCAGCGCCAAGCCGCTTTCCACGCAGCAATGCGCTCTACGCAACCCCAGACGCGAAAAGATCGCCATCTGCGCGTTTCCGGGCTGGAAAAACGCGCATGGCGATCCCCCTTCAGGGAAGCAGCGTGGTCAGCAAATCATGCCATCGCGGCGGAAATCGGGCAGGACGCCCGTCCTGGACGCGAATGCACGCCAGCCGCACGTCCAGCGACGCATGCACGCCGTCCGCGGACTCCACGCCCGCCGCATCCACGCGGGTGAATGTCTGGAGCAGTCGGCAGCTTGCCGGTCCCAGTTCCGTCAGCCGAGTCGTGATGCGCGCGATGTCGTCAAGGCGGAACGGACGCCGGTAATCGAGGGACGCGGTCCGCACGACGAACACCAGGCCATATTCTTCCAGCAGTTCGGACACCGCGCTGCCCTGCGCGCGGATCGCCTCGGTCCGGGCACGCTCGGCAAAGGCGAGATAGCGGGCGTGATAGACCACGCCGCCGGCATCCGTATCCTCGTAATAGACGCGAAAGTCTATCTGGTGCTGCGTCAAGACGCCGTCCCCTCGCCCAGTTCCCCCAGAAGGTCGCCCTGCCCCGCCGTACGCGCCGGGGGCTGCAGCCCCAGATGCCGCCAGCCGCGTTCGCCCAGCATGCGCCCGCGACTGGTGCGCAGGACCAGCCCCTCCTGGATCAGGTAGGGTTCGATCACGTCCTCGATCGTGTCACGCGCCTCGGCCAGTGCCGCGGCCAGCGTCTCCACGCCCACCGGGCCGCCATGATGATATTCCGCGATCCGGCGCAGGTAACGGCGGTCCATGCCATCAAGGCCCATCGAATCCACCTCCAGCCGCGCCAGCGCCGCATCGGCCAGCGCCCGGTCCACCGGCCCGCGTCCCGACCGTGCCACGGCGGCGAAATCGCGCACCCGCCGCAAAAGCCGCCCGGCGATGCGCGGCGTGCCGCGTGAACGGCGGGCGATTTCCTCCGCCCCGTCATGGGTCAGTTCGAAATTCAGCTTCTGCGCCCCGCGTGAGACGATCTGGCGCAGTTCCTCGGGCGTGTAGAACACCAGCCGCAGCGGGATCCCGAACCGGTCGCGCAGCGGCGTCGCCAGCAGGCCCGCGCGCGTCGTGGCCGCCACCAGCGTAAAGGGCGAAAGGTCGATGCGCACCGACCGCGCCGCCGGTCCCTCGCCGATGATCAGGTCGAGCTGGAAATCCTCCATCGCCGGATACAGCACCTCCTCGATGGAGGGCTGGAGGCGGTGGATCTCGTCAATGAACAGCACGTCGCGCGGCTGCAGGTTGGTCAGGATGGCGGCAAGGTCGCCCGCGCGCTGTATGACCGGCCCGGACGTGGCGCGGAAACCGACGCCAAGTTCGCGCGCCACGATCTGCGCCAGCGTCGTCTTGCCCAGTCCCGGAGGCCCATGCAGCAGGACGTGGTCCATCGCCTCCCCCCGCTGCCGGGCGGCGGCGATGAAGACGGCAAGGTTCTCGCGGCTGGCTTTCTGCCCGGTGAAATCATCCAGCGTCTGGGGCCGCAGGCTGGCCTCGGCCGCATCGTCCTCCCCCCGGGTGGCATCGATCTCGCGTTCGGGATGTTCGCTCATCGGGCCAGTTCCTTCAGGCTTTCGCGGATGATGACATCAAGGTCACCCCCGCCCTCCAGCCGTTCCATCACGCGCGCGACCACCGGCTGCGCCTCCGCCCGGCGAAAGCCCAGCCCCGACAGCGCCAGCAGCGCATCCGACAGGACCCCGCCGCCCGCGCCGGCCGGCGCCGCGACCGTAACGCCTGCGGCACCCCCCGTGGGCATGCCATCGCATTTATCGCGCAGTTCGGTGACGATCCGCTGCGCAAGGCGCGCGCCCACGCCCGCCGCGCGCGTCAGCCCCGCCTTGTCCCCCGCCGCGATGGCCGCGATCAGGTCGGTGGCGGACAGCGTGGACAGGATCGCCAGCGCGACCTTCGCGCCCACGCCCTGCACCGTCGTCAGCAGGCGGAACCACGCCCGTTCGGCCGCGTCGATGAAACCGTACAGCAGGATCGCATCCTCCCGCACCACGGTTTCCACCAGCACGCGCGCCACTTCGGGTGGCTGCGGCAGGGCCGAAAGCGTGCGGGTGGAGGCATGGACCAGATAGCCGACGCCGCCGACATCGATGACGCAGCGGTCGGCCTCCACCTGTCCCGCCAGTCCTGTCAGCTGCGCGATCATGCCATCCTCGTGGCGCGGGCGACATGCGCGGCGCTAGCCCGGTGGTGGGCATGACAGATGGCGACCGCCAGCGCATCCGCCGCGTCGGCACGCCTGGCAATCGCGGTGGGCAGCAGGCGTCGCACCATCATTTCCACCTGTTCCTTCGTCGCGGCCCCAGTGCCGACAACCGCGCGCTTGACCGCCTTCGCGCCGTATTCGGCCACCGCGATATCCAGCAGCACCGGCACCAGCAGCCCCACGCCACGGGCATATCCCAGTTTCAGCGTCGCGGCCCCGTTGCGGTTGACATAGGTTTCCTCGATCGCGGCCTCGTCCGGGGCAAAGCCACGGCCAAGCTCCAGCAGCGCATCATGCAGATGCCGCAGGCGCAGGGGAACCGACATCGCGGAGTCGGTGGCAATGACGCCATCGGCGACATGGGACAGGCGGTTGCCCCGCGCCTCGATCACGCCCCAGCCGGTAAACCGCAGGCCAGGATCGATTCCCAGTATCCGGACCACGGCGGGCGCGATCAGGCCGACAGCTTTTCAGCCACGTCGTCGGGAAGGTCGAAATTGGCGTACACCGACTGCACGTCGTCATTTTCCTCCAGCACGTCGATCAGCTTGAGCACGCTGCTCGCCTTTTCCTCGTCCAGGGTCACGACCGTATCGGGACGCCAGTCAAGCCGGGCCGACGCGGGTTCGCCGAAACGGGTTTCAAGCGCGTCGCGCACGGCGAAAAAGGATTCCACCGCGCAGGTGATTTCATGCCCTTCCGCCGTGGTTTCGACATTGTCGGCCCCGGCCTCGATCCCGGCCTCGAGCATTTCATCCTCGGTCGCGACATCCAGCGGATAGGTGATGACGCCAAGGCGCTGGAACATGAAGGAGACGGAGTTCGTCTCCCCCAGCGAACCGCCATGCTTGGAAAAGGCCGCGCGCACGTCGGACGCCGTGCGGTTGCGGTTGTCGGTCAGGCCTTCCACGATCACGGCAACGCCCGCCGGGCCGTATCCCTCATACCGGACCTCCACGTAATCGTCGCCGCCCCCCGCGCCGGAGGCCTTCTTGATCGCGCGTTCGACCGTGTCCTTGGGCATGTTCACTTCGCGCGCGGCGGAAATGGCCGCCCGCAGGCGCGGGTTCATCGCCGGGTCGGGCATGCCTTCGCGCGTGGCGACGGTGATTTCGCGGATGACCTTTGCAAACTGCTTCGCGCGCTTGGCGTCCTGCGCGCCCTTGCGATGCATGATGTTCTTGAATTGGGAATGACCCGCCATCGTTCGTCCCTGATCCTGTAAGTCTCTTGTTTATTATCCAGCCCGCGCGGGCGCGCCCTTTCCCCTAGCCGAGGCGCCCGTGGCAGTGCTTGTACTTCTTGCCCGATCCGCACGGACATGACGCGTTGCGCGGGACCTCCCCCCAGCTTGACGGATCGTCCGGCATGACCGCAGCCCCGCCGATGGGTTCGGCCATCGCAAGGTCCGGCAGCTTGCCATCCGTGCGCGGCAGCAGTCCGGGGCCGGGTTCATTTTCCAGCCCGGGCACGCGCGGGTCGGAATGGACCTCCGCCATGCCGCCGGGGAACGGGTCGTCGATGGGCGGGGGCGCGACCTCGACCCGCGACATGGTCGATGTCACCCGCAGCCGCAGGTGGTCGAGCATCGCGTTGAACAGTTCGAACGCCTCGTGCTTGAACTCGTTCAGGGGATCCTTCTGCCCATAGGCACGCAGGCCGATGCCCTGGCGCAGCTGGTCCAGCGCCAGCAGGTGTTCCTTCCACACCGCGTCGAACGTGGTCAGCAGCACCTGCTTTTCGACATACCGCATGATGGACGGGCCGAAATTGGCCGCCTTGGTCGCCTGCGCCTGATTCGCGGCCTGCTCGATCCGTTCGGCCACAGCCGCGCCATCCATGCCGTCCTCGGCCGCCCATTCGTCGATCGGCAGGCTCAGGCCCAGCACGCTGGTGATCTCGGCCGCCAGTTCCTCCTTCTGCCACTGCTCGGCAAAGGAACGTTCAGGGATGTGGCGTTCCACCATGTCGTGAATGACGTCGGCGCGCATGTCCGCGATGATGGGGGAGACATCCTCCATCGCCATGTATTCCCGGCGCTGGGCATAGACCTCCTTGCGCTGGTCATTCATGACGTCGTCATATTTCAGCGTGTTCTTGCGCATGTCGAAGTTGCGCGCCTCGACCTTTTTCTGCGCACGCTCCAGCGCCTTGTTGATCCAGGGATGGACGATGGCCTCCCCTTCCTTCAGACCCAGTTTCTGGAGCATCCCGCCCATGCGGTCGGTGCCGAAGATGCGCATCAGGTCATCTTCGAGCGAGATGAAGAAGCGCGAATTGCCCGGATCGCCCTGACGCCCCGCGCGGCCGCGCAGCTGGTTGTCGATGCGGCGGCTTTCATGGCGTTCGGTGCCGATCACGTACAGGCCGCCCGCCTTCTGGACGATGTCGTGGTATTCCGCCACCTGCGCGCGCAGTTCCGCCTCGCGCCGGGCGCGTTCCTCCGGATCCTTGATGTCGCCGAGTTCCTGGGCGATGCGCATTTCCACATTGCCGCCCAGCTTGATGTCGGTGCCGCGCCCGGCCATGTTGGTTGCGATCGTGATCGCCCCCGGCGCGCCGGCCTGCGCCACGATGGTCGCCTCCATTTCATGGAAGCGGGCATTGAGCACGTTGTGGCGCACCCCGCGCTTGCGCAGCAGGGAGGAGAGCAGCTCGCTCTTCTCGATGGAGGTGGTGCCGACCAGAACGGGCTGCCCGCCCTTGGACACTTCTTCCACCAGCGCGCTGACGGCCTCGTATTTCTCGCGCGCGGTCAGGTACACCTCGTCATCGTCGTCCTTGCGGGCGATGGGGCGGTTGGTCGGGATCTCGATGACGTCGAGCTTGTAGATGTCCGCGAATTCGTCCGCCTCGGTCATCGCGGTGCCGGTCATGCCCGACAGGCGCGGATACAGGCGGAAATAGTTCTGGAACGTGATGGAGGCCAGCGTCTGGTTTTCCTGCTGGATCTCCACATGCTCCTTCGCCTCCAGCGCCTGGTGCAGGCCGTCGGAATAACGACGGCCATCCATCATGCGGCCGGTGAACTCGTCAATGATGATCACCTTGTCGTCGCGCACGATGTAATCGACATCGCGCGTGAACAGCGTATGCGCGCGCAGCGACTGCTGCACATGGTGGATGACGGCAACGTTCTGGATGTCGTACAGGCCGCCTTCCTTCAGCACGCCCGCGTCGCGCAGCATCTGCTCGACCTCTTCCGCGCCCTTGTCGGTCAGGATGACGGAACGGTATTTCTCATCCTTTTCAAAGGCATCGGGATCCTTGACCAGGACCGCCATCACCTCGTCCACCGAGCGGTAGAGGTCGGAGCTGTCGTCGGCGGGGCCGGAAATGATCAGCGGGGTGCGGGCCTCGTCGATCAGGATCGAATCGACCTCGTCAACGATGGCATGGTGGAAGGGGCGCTGGACCATGTCCTCGGCGCGGTATTTCATGTTGTCGCGCAGGTAGTCGAAGCCGAATTCGTTGTTCGTGCCATAGGTGATGTCGGCGGCATAGGCGGCGCGGCGTTCATGTTCGGGGATGTTGGGCACGACCACCCCGGTCGTCAGGCCGAGGAAGGAATAGAGCCTGCCCATCTCCTCCGCGTCGCGGCTGGCGAGGTAGTCGTTGACGGTCACGACATGCACGCCCTTGCCCGAAAGCGCGCTGAGATAGACGGCGAGTGTCGCGACAAGGGTCTTGCCCTCGCCCGTGCGCATTTCCGCGATCTTGCCATCCTGCAGCACCATGCCACCGATCAGCTGCACATCGAAATGACGCATGCCCAGCACACGGCGCGAGGCCTCGCGGCACACGGCAAAGGCTTCGGGCAGGAGCGCGTCGAGGGTTTCGCCCTTTGCGATGCGTTCACGGAATTCCTGCGTCTTGGCCGCGAGTGCCTGATCGTCAAGCGCCTGCATCTGGGGTTCAAGCGCGTTGATGGCGGGGATGCGCCGCTGGTACGCTTTCAACGCCCGGTCATTGGCGGTTCCGAACAGGGCACGGGCAATACTGGCGAACATATGGACCTTCCCGAGATGGCGATTCCCGCGTCGGAGGGGGCGATGACGCGGGGGGCATGCACACGGATAACATTCTTGCGCGGAACCATCAGATAGGACCCACGTCGCCATGGGTCAACAGATGCCGCCCCACCGCGTCGCGAAAGATCCCCGCGAAGGTTCCCGCGCCACCGCCCCTTGCGGGAGCGGACAGCCTTCGCCATGATGCCCGGCCAACGCGTCCATAAATTAGGGTTATTCGCACATGCGGACTTTCGGTCCGGCAAAGGCCATCGCAACGATGGCCCTGCTTGCTTCCACAATCCTCGTCCCTCCAGCCCTCGCGGCGGGCACCGCGCCCGCTGCCGCCACCCCGGCGGCAGCCGCCCCGGCCGACACGAACCCGCGCCTTGCGTCGGTCAACGGGCAGGATATCCGCCTCAACGATATCCGCCAGGCCATCGCCACGATGCCGGACCAGCTGCGCAAGCTGCCGGAAAACGTCATCCTGCCGATTCTCCTGAACCAGCTGGTTGACCAGAAGGCGATCCAGATCGTCGCGGAAAAGAGCGGCCTGTCCAAGCAGCCGGACGTGCAGCACCAGATGGAGGTCGCGGCGCAGAACGCGTTGCAGAACGCCTATCTGTCCGCGCAGGTCATGCCGGGCCTGACCGATGACGCGATCAAGTCGTATTACGACAAGAATTACGCCAACAAGCCAGGGGCGGAGGAAATCCACGCCCGCCACATCCTTGTCCCGACCGAGGCACAGGCCAACGACATCATCAAGCAGCTGAAGGCCGGCGGCAACTTCGCCGACCTCGCGACGAAGCTGTCCAAGGATCCCGGCTCGGCCAAGCAGAATGGCGGCGACCTCGGCTGGTTCAAGAAGGGCGACATGCTGCCGAGCTTCTGGGACGCGGCATCCGCCCTGCAGCCCAACAGCTTCAGCCAGACCCCGGTGCACACCCAGTACGGCTGGCACGTGATCCAGGTCCTGGGCAAGCGCACGGCCGCGACGCCGACGCTTGATTCCGTGCGTGACCAGATCCGCCAGAAGCTGATCCAGGAAGGCGTGCAGAAGGCCGTCAGCTCCGCCGTGGCGCAGGTCAAGATCGTCCGTTACGGACCCGACGGCAAGCCGCTGCCGGAAAACGCGCCCAACACGCCGCCCGCCGCGCACTGACGCGACGCAGGGCCGGCGCGACCGCCACATGACGGGCGCGCCGGCCGGTGGCCTTCCCCCGGCCGTCATGCGCGCCATGGCGGCCGGAGCGGGCATCCATCAACATGATATCCCCGCGTGGCATCGCACCCACGCCAGGCCAAAGGACCCGATGCGCCATGGCTGACGCCCTTCCCACTTCCCCGCTCGCACGGCCGTTTCCCGATCTGACGCCGCTGGCTGGCGTGCGATTTGGCGCGACGGCGGCCGGCATCCGCTATGCCGGGCGCACGGACCTTGTCATGGCGGAATTCGCGCCGGGCACGCAGGTCGCGGGCGTCTTTACCCGCAGCCGGTGCCCCGGCGCGCCGGTGGATTGGTGCCGCGCGGCGCTGGCCGGTGGGGTGGCGCGCGCGCTGGTGGTGAACGCGGGCAACGCCAACGTCTTTACCGGCCGCGCGGGATACGAGGCGACGCAGGCCAACGCCGCCGACGCCGCGCGCCTTGTGGAATGCGCGGCAAGCGAGGTCTTCCTCGCCTCGACCGGGGTGATTGGCGAGGTCCTTCCCTATCGCAAGATCAGCGACGCGCTGCCGGGACTGTATGGCCGCCTGTCGGAAAATGGCTGGGCCGACGCGGCGCGCGGCATCATGACCACCGACACCTTCCCCAAGGGGGCGGTGCGCGAGGCCACGATCGGCGATGCGAAGGTGCGCATCCAGGGCATCGCCAAGGGCAGCGGCATGATCGCGCCCGACATGGCGACCATGCTGGCCTTTGTCGTAACCGACGCCACCCTGCCCGCGCCGGTGCTGCAGGCGCTGCTGTCGCGCGGGACGGAAAAAAGCTTCAACTGCACCACCGTCGATTCCGATACCTCGACCTCGGACATGGCGCTGCTGTTCGCGACGGGGCAGGTCGCCTGTCCCGCCATCACGTCCGCGGATGACCCGGCGCTGGCGGATTTCGCGGCGGCGCTGGATGCCGTGCTGCTGGAACTCGCGCTCCTGGTGGTGCGCGACGGCGAAGGCGCGACCAAGATGATGCATATCCGCGTAACGGGCGCCACCTCCGACGAATCGGCAAAGCGCGTGGCGATGGCCATCGCCAATTCCCCGCTGGTCAAGACCGCGATCGCGGGCGAAGACGCGAACTGGGGCCGCGTGGTCATGGCCGTGGGCAAAAGCGGCGAGCCCGCCAACCGCGACACCCTGTCGGTCGGGATCGGCGGGACCTGGATCGCGCGCAACGGCACGGTCATCCCCGATTACGACGAAGCGCCGGTCGTCGCGCACATGAAGGGGCAGGAAATCGAAATCGAGGTCGATCTCGGCCTGGCCAACGGCATCGGGCAGGCATGGACGTGCGACCTGACGCACGGCTATATCGACATCAACGGCTCCTACCGCAGCTAGTCCCCGTTCACGCGATCATGGCGGGAAATGACACGACGCCCGCGCGGAGCTGCCCGCGCGCGGGTGGAAGACATGACCCGTTTTTTTCCGTTTCCGTTCCACCCGCTCCGGTGGCATGCCTGTCATAGCCGCCTTTGGCGGGCCATCCACGGTCCATTGAGCAGGAACGAGGCACGCGATGTCCGATCAGTTTTCCCAAGCCAGCCAGCCCAACCCCTATCCCGAAGTCTGGGTCTATGGCGGATTCTGGATCCGGGTCGTGGCGCACCTGGTGGATTCCCTGATCGTGTGGGTCGGGCTTGGGCTTCTGGGCGCGATCATCGGCCCCAGCGTGTCGATCACGATATTCGATCCCCAGCCCGCCGGCGGCGGCGGGGATTACAGCGTGTCCTACATCCAGCCCGTCGATTACATGATCATGTCGAGTACCCCGCACGTCCACTGGCACGGCCACGGGCTGCTGGAAATGGCATGGCTGCTGCTGCCGGCCCTGTACTACATCATTTTCGAAAGTTCCCGCCTGCAGGCCACGCCGGGCAAGCTGCTATGCCGGATGCGGGTAACGGACCTGAACGGAAACCGGATCGACTTTCTGCGGGCGACAGGTCGTTATCTGGGGAAATACCTGTCTTTCCTGATACTGGGAATCGGTTTCCTGATGGTCGCGTGGACCCGTCGCAAGCAGGGACTGCATGATATCCTGGCAGGCACCTATGTCATCCGCCGCCAGCTTGAGGCCCCGCCCCCGCCCGTCCCGCCCGCGTGGCAGTAACGCGCGCCCCATGCAGGCAACGGCTTCCCCTGCCCCGAACAGAGGCCGCGCCGTCATGCCCCGACACCGCCACCCGACACCGCCATGTGACGTCATTGTCCGCAGTCGCCCCGCGCCTGCGGAATGATGACAAATCATGAAAACGCCACGGTGAAGGCAACTGTGATGGCCGATTTTCGTTATAGTTGTTTATACATTGAAATAGCGTAAGTTTTTTGCCCGGTCATTCCGGGTTGCGTTCCCGTGCCCCTTTTATCCACGCCCCTGCCCATGCATCAGTCATGGCAGGCGGACGGGACGGGCGCGGGAACGACATGACGACGTGATGCAGGAGGTGACCAAAGGCATGCCCGCCGATTTCGTGACTGTTCCCCCATCCCCGCGCCGGTCCCGGGCGGGAGCGTGCCTCGCACTTCTCTTTTCCATCCTCACGCTATTTTCCGTCATGGGCTCCGCCCGCGCCGCCGACGCCGCGCAGGGGCATGCACAGGGGCAGATGACCGCCGATCAGGCGCAGCAGGTCCTGTCGGTCATGAACGACCCGCAGAAACGCGCCGAATTCACCAAGACGCTGGAGGCAATCTCCAAGGGGCTGCCCGCGCCGGCCGCCCCGGCGCCCACGCCCCCTCCGGCCGCGGCAAAGGCCGCGCCGAGCGACGTTTCGGTGGAACCCGACAGCATCAGCAGCGAATTCCTTGACGAACTGACGCATGCGCGCGACATCGCCCTGCATCAGGCGCAGAATTTCATGGCGCTGTTCAAGGATCTGGCCTTTGTCGGTCACTGGGTCCATTCCACGCTGAGCAACGCGGATTCGCGGCAGATCCTGCTTGACGCGACCGGCCGCGCCACGCTCATCGTGCTGTTCGCGCTGGCGGCGGAACATGGCTTTTCGCTGCTGCTGCGCAAGCCGCTGGCGGGGGTGACCGCGCGCGCCGTCGCGACGGAAGCCCGCCTGAACCAGCATGTCCGGGCCGAGGACACGCAGCAGGACGCGCAGGCCACCGCCACCCTGTCCGCCGACGGATCGAAGGAAACGGCCGACGAGCGCGCGACCGAACAGACCCGCCAGCAGGATGACAAGCAGCAGCACGAGACCCTGCGCATCATCGCGCGCATCCCCTTCTCGCTCCTGCACCTGCTGATCAAGCTGCTGCCGGTGGCGCTGTTCCTTGGCATCGGCTATGGCGGATCGGCGCTGCTGACCTCCACCCATCAGGCGGCGATGGTGACGCTGACGCTGACCAATGCCTATGTCATCGCGCGGGCGCTCTACCTGCTGCTGGAAATGGTGTTCGTGCCGCGTTCGCCCACCATCCGCCTGTGCACCGCCAGCGACGCCACGGCGCGCATGGTCACGCGGTGGTGGAACTTCCTTGTCGCCGCGCCCTCGCTGGTGATCTGCCTGTCCACGCTGGGCGGGGTGTTCGACATGCCCGCGCGCGGGACCGAGGCGATCATCCGCGCCGTCGTGCTGGTCGAACATATCCTGGTCGCCATCTTCATCTGGCGCATCCGCAAGCATGTGGCCGGGGCGCTTCAGCCGCCCGCGCGTTTCCAGGACAAGCCGTTCTGGGTCTTTGTCGGCCGGATGGTGCATTTCTGGTGGGTGCTGGCGATGTTCTTCGACTTCGCGCTGTGGCTGGTGTGGGCGACGCAGGTTCGCGGCGGCTATGCCTGGATCCTGCGCACGCTGTCGCTGACGATCATCGTGATCCTGCTGGCGCGCCTGTTTGCGATCCTCGCCTTTGGCGTGCAGAATAAGCTGTTCCAGATCTCGCCCCAGACGGAAAAGCGCTATCCCGGCCTTCAGGCGCGGATGGATTACTACTACCCCTATGCGCGGCGGGCGCTGTCGTTCCTGCTGTCCTTTGCCACGGTCGTGTGCCTGCTGCAGTCGTGGGGCCTGCCCGCCTTTGCCTTCTTCCTCCACGGCTCGCTCGGGACCAAGATCATCGGCGCGATCCTGACGGTGATGGTCGCCTATACCGTTGCCATCGTGGTGTGGGAGGCGGCGAACGCCGCCCTGCAGAGCCAGATCAACCGCTTCGAGACCTCGGAACAGGCCTCCCGCGCCAGTCGCCTGCGCACGGTGCTGCCGATCATCCGCACGGTGCTGCTGACCTTCATCATCGTGATCGTGACGGTCACCACCCTGTCGCAGATCGGCATCAACGTGGCCCCGCTGCTGACGGGTGCGGGCATCATGGGTGCCGCCGTGGCCTTCGGCGCGCAGAGCCTGGTCAAGGACTTCATCACCGGCTTCTTCATGCTGGTGGAAAATGCGATGCAGGTTGGCGACTGGGTCACCGCGGGCAGCGTGTCCGGCACGGTGGAGCATCTGTCGATCCGCACGCTGCGCCTGCGTTCGGTCAACGGCGACCTGCATATCATCCCGTTCTCCTCGGTCACGTCGATCGCGAACACCTCGCGCGATTACAACCTCGTGGTCGTGGATTTCATGCTGGACCTGAGCGAGGATCCGTCCCGCGTGGCGGCCATCCTGCATGACGAACTGGCGCAGATGCGCAAGGATCCGAAGTTCGCGCCGCTGATCAAGTCCGACTTCTCCTTCCTCGGGGTGGAGCAGGCGGATGGCAACGGGGCGAAATTCCTTGGCTCCATCCGCACCACGCCGGGTTCCAAGTGGAAGGTGTATCGCGAATATTACCGCCGCCTGACCGGGCGGATGGTCAAGGAAGGCGTGAAGTTCCCGATGCCGACCGCGGTCAGCATGCTGGGCAACATGCCGGGCACCGACGGGCTGAAGGTCCACAGCGACATGAAGATGGTCTTTCCCCCCAGCCCGGCCCAGCAGCAGGCGGCGCAACACGGCGCCCCTGCCACGGACGACCCTCACGCGGCCCCCACGGCACAGGTGACACAGGCGACCGATGTGCCGCATGATGGGGCGACATCCAACCCCGGCACCCCTGCCGCCAGCCCGAGTCCAAAGGCCCACGAATGACCCCTGCCGCCGGTCCCGACCTGATCCTGCCCACGATGGAGGCGCCCCTGCGCGCGAAGGGGTTCGTCTTTGTCGGGGCGGAACGGATGCATGCGGAACTGACCCGTTACGGACTGCGTGACTGGGACAGTTTCGCGGCAAGCTGGAACCGGCTGGGGATCGACCGTTACATGGCCGATGGCGGCCGTTACCGCCGCCGTCGCCACGCCACGTTCGCGGTGGGCGAGGACGGGCTGCGGCGCAAGAAGCACCAGCCCCATTACCAGAGCCGCGATTACAACGAGCTCAATGGCGGGATCGAACGCTGGTTCCGCGCGGTGGAGCCGGAAATCGGCGCCCATTCCGCGATGCAGGCGATCGTGCGGCTGATGTATCGCATCGTCACCGACCTGACCCCGCCCGAACGCCGGCCGGAGGCATGGCACGCGGAAATCCATCAGTTCCGTATCGAGGCCCTGTCGGAACAGCCCGGGCATCCCACGCCCGAGGGACTGCACCGTGACGGGGTGGACTGGGTCCTGGTGCTGATGATCCGGCGTGAAAATGTCATGTCCGGCGAAACCACCATCCATGACCTGCAACGCCGCATGGTGGGAACCTTCATGCTGGACCGGCCGATGGATGCGGCCATCGTCGATGACAACCGCGTCTATCACGGGGTTACGGCGGTGCGTCCCATCGACCCGTCCCGCCCGGCCTATCGCGACGTCCTGGTCGTCACTTTCCGCCACCAATGACCCTGCCGCCCGGCCATCCGGGGGCATCGGGTGGACCATGGCGCCGCTTCGCGCTGACGCTGCTGGCCTCGATCCTGCTGACTGGCGGGGCGCTGTACGGTTTCATCGTCACGGTCGATCCGTGGGACATGCTGCCGCTTTCGCCGCCGCTGCCGCGCATCCCCATCACCACCAACGCCCGTTACAGCATGCCCGCGCTGGCGCGCCGGGCGGAATTCGATTCGGTCATGCTGGGCACCTCCACCTCCCGCCTGATGCAGCCCGCCGTGCTGGACGGGGCGCTGGACGCGCGTTTCGCGCAGCTGGGCATGAACAGCGCAAGCGCGTGGGAACAGGCGCGCATGCTGGACCTGTTCATGCGCCATCATCCGCATCCGCGCGTGGTGATGATCGATATCGACGCCGCATGGTGCCGCAACCGGCCGGGAAACCTGACCTCCCCCAACCGGCCGTGGCCGGAATGGATGTATGGCGGCTCCGGCTGGGCGGGATACCTGCACATGGCGGACCTTTACGCCCTGCAGGAGGCGGCGAACCAGTTCCTGTGGCTGATCGGGGCAAAGCCACAGCGTTTCGGGACGGACGGATATACCAGCTTCGTCCCGCCGGACGACCGTTATGACCGCGCGCGCGTCGACCGGGCGTTCGCCACATGGACGCCCCCCGACCCGACGCCCGCGCCCGCCGGGGCGGACATGGTCCCGCCCGACAGCATCGGGCTGCTGCGCGCCATGCTGTCGGGCCTGCCGCCCGGGACGCGCCGCCTGCTGTGGTTTCCCCCGGCCTCCGCCTGGCTGCATGGTCCGGCGGGCAGCCGCAGCATGACGCGCGCGCTGGCGTGCCGCAGGGCCATCAGCGCCATGACGGCGGACATGGCCGACACGCTGGTGGTGGATTTCGACATCCCCGGCCCCATCGTCGACAATCGCGACAATTTCTGGGACCCCCTGCATTACCGCCTGTCGGTGGCGCGCCGGATCATGGACGACCTGGGCCGCATCGCCCGTGGCGGCGATGGCGGGGCGGATGCGCACGTACTGGTGCGCAACGGATGGCGCACGCCCTGATGCAGTGCTGACACATGCCCTTTGGGCGGCGCGGCACGGGGGAAAAGAGGCAAGCCATGCGCTACGCTCACCATTCCGTCGCGGCAGCGGGCCTTGTGCGTGACGGGTCATCTGGTATGGGAAGAGAACGCCCCCGCGAACATCCGTACCGGCGCATCGGGTCAAGTCCCCCCATTCCGGGACGCGGCATCCGGTGCATGGCGGTCCTGTTGCCTGTCCGCGCGGGTTCCCTGCGTGTCCTGCCCAATGCCGTGGCAGGCGCGGTCCTGAGGTTGGAGAGGCTGGTGAACACGTCCGTCAATGGTGCGCCGCAATGGCATCTGCAGGCCGAGGCGAACCGGACCCTGATCACATTGTCTGGCGACTGGATCGCTCAGACGGGCACCACCCCCGACTTTCCCGGCCATGGCCTTGATGGCGCCACCAGGGGAAAACCCCTTGAATTCTCCACCAGCGGGCTGGGGCGATGGGATACCTCGCTCATCAGTTTCCTGTGGGAACTCAAGCGCGACGCGCGGCTGGCCGATGTAACGGTCAAGGCGGACACCCTGCCGGATTCAGCGCGCAAGCTGCTTGACCTGCTGCCGGAAATCCCGCCCGACGCGCATGCGCTGCCGCCCCACCATTTCGCGCCGGTCGCCGCGGTGGGGCAGTTCACGCTCGATACCCTCAACGAAATCGGCTGCGTCACCGAAATGGGGGTCGCCACGGGCCAGGGCGGCCTGCGCGCGCTGATGGGCAAGGGGATGATGCGCACCATCGACCTGCTGTCGGACGTGCGCGCGGCGGGACCGTCGGCGCTGCTGATCGTGGGCGTGGTCAATTTCCTTGTCGGCGCGATCCTTGCCTTTGTCGGCGCGGTGCAGCTGCATAAATTCGCGGCCGACATCTATGTCGCAAGCCTGGTGGGAATCGCCATGGTGCGCGAAATGTCCGCCGTCATGACCGCCATCATCATGGCGGGCCGGACGGGCGGCGCCTATGCCGCGCGGATTTCGACCATGCAGGGGAACGAGGAAATCGACGCGCTGAATGTCTTTGGCATTCCCGTCTCCAGTTACCTTATCCTGCCATCGGTCCTTGCCCTCGTGCTGACGATGCCGCTGCTGTATCTTTATGGCTGCCTGATCGGCATGTTCGGCGGGTTCTGCGTGTCGTACATCATGCTGAACGTGACGCCGCTGGGCTATTTCCACGAAACGCTCTATGCCGTGGCGCTGTCGCAGTTCGTGTTCGGTTTCATCAAGAGCATCGTGTTCGGCGGCTTCATCGGCCTGACCAGCTGCCGCATCGGGCTGAAGGCCGGGCGCAGTGCCGCGGACGTGGGCATCGCGGCGACGCGCGCGGTGGTCGTGGGCATCGTGGGCGTGATCGCCATCGACGCCATATTCGCCGTCATCGCCAACGTGATGGATATCTGACCCGATGAACGCAGACACGTCCCCGAATACGGCGCCCTCGACATCACAGCCTGTCGATCCTTCGCAGAATACCTCTGCCGAAACGATGCTGTCGGTGCGCGACGTCACGCTCGCCTTCGGGCCAAAGGTGATCCAGCACGACATCTCCTTCGACGTGAAGCGTGGCAGCATCTTTGCCGTCATGGGCGGGTCGGGCTGCGGCAAGAGCACCCTGCTCAAGAGCATGATCGGCCTGCTGCGCCCGGCGAAGGGCGAATACCTTGTCGGGACGGAAAATTACTGGGCGGGCGGGGATCAGGACCGGGTGCGCATCGGCCGCCGCTTTGGCGTCCTGTTCCAGAGCGGCGCGTTGTGGAGTTCGATGACGGTGGGCGAGAACGTGGCCCTGCCGATGCAGATGTTCACGTCACTCAAGCCGCATACCATCCGCCAGCTGGTCGAACTCAAGCTCGGGCTGGTGGGGATGCTGCATGCCATCGACCAGTTCCCCTCCGAACTCAGCGGCGGGATGAAAAAGCGCGCGGGCCTTGCGCGCGCCATGTCGCTGGACCCGGACATCCTGTTCTTTGACGAACCTTCCGCCGGGCTGGACCCCATTACGTCAGCCCGGCTGGATGAACTGATCCTCAACCTGCGTGACGGGCTGGGGGCGACGATCGTGCTGGTCAGCCATGAACTGTCCAGCCTGTTCGCCATCGCCGATGACGGCATCTTCCTCGACCCGGATTCCAAGACGGCGATCGCCCACGGGTCCCCCACGTGGATGCGCGATCACTGCGACAATCCGATGGTCCATGCCTTCATGCACCGCGAACGCACCGCGCCCACCAGCGACGGGGACAGGTAGGGGCCATGCCCGCCAGACAGACAGTCATCGGCGCACTGGTGCTGGGCGCGGCCTTCGTGGGGGTGGCGGTCCTGCTGGCGCGCGGGGATATCCCGTTCCTTCATCCCATGCGCGAGGCCGTGGTCGTGTTCGAGGATTCGACGGCGGGCCTTGATGTCGGCTCCCCCGTCAATTTCCGGGGCATTCCGGTCGGCGCGGTCGAAAGCATCAGGATCAGCGTCGATCCGACGATCCATCGCACCTATACCTCCGTCAATATCGTGTTTTCGGCGCGCCAGATCCCCGGCGGCGCGGATTTGCCGGACATTCCCGTGCTGGTGGCCGACGGGATGCGCGCGGACATGGTGCTGCACAGCTTTGTGACGGGGCAGTCGGAAATCGACCTCGACTTTTCCCCCAACACGCCCGCGCGCATGCATCCGGGCCTGTCGTCCCTGCCGGAAATCCCGGTGGGGCAGACGACGCTGCAGCAGCTGAAGGGGGAACTGGGCGCGCCGACGATGGAAAAGCTGAAGCATGACATCCGCACGGCGGTGGCCAGCATACGCCAGCTTGCCGGGGACCTGCATGCCGACCTGCCGCCCATGATCGCCAGCATCCGCGAGACCTCGCAACGCAGCCATGTCGCGGTGGTCACCATCCGCGCGGCGCTGACCGATGCCAGGACGCGCGGGGCCGCCACCCTGACGGCCATGGACCGGATGCTGACCACCGGGTCGCAGCAGATGGATGCCCGGCGCGCCGAACTGCGCGAACTGATCTCCAACACGCACCAGACGCTGGTGCAGGCGCATGAAACCATGGTGGGGGTGCGGCAGCTGATGTCGCCCCAGTCGGCGGAGCAGATCCACCTGGCCGAAACGATGCGTGACGTGACCGACGCCGCCTACGGGTTGCGCGGGTTCGCCAATGAAGTCGAAAGTAACCCGCAACTCCTGCTGATGGGACGCAGCCAATGATCTCGTGCCTGCCTGTTTTCCTTTCCCGCCGCATGGCCACCTGTCGCGCCGTGGGGGGACTGATCGTATCGGCCTCGCTGCTGGCGGCGTGTTCTTCCGCGCCGGTGAAGTTCTATACGCTGGGCGCATCCGCCATCGCCACCGGCGCGACCTCGCCCAGCGGCAGCGTGTCCCCGGTCACCGACTCCACCACCGTGATCGAGGTGGAGCACGCGCGCATCCCCGATTACCTCGACGGGCAGGACATCCTTGTGCGCGACGGGCATGAAATCGAACGCAGCTCCCTCGGCCGCTGGGCAAGCCGCCTGTCGGTGGGCGCCACGGATCTGGTCACCGCGCGCCTGGCGCAGAAATGGCCCGACCGCTTTGTCACGGACCAGCCCCAGCCGCAGCCCCCGACATGGCGCCTTGCCATCAACATCAGCCGCCTTGACGTCAGCCGTAACGGGGCCGCCGCGCTGAATGCCGACTGGTCCATCATCCCGCAGGACCTGCACCAGCCCATCCAGCGCAACCGCACCCATATCGAAACCACCGGCAGCGGGGCAGGCAGCAACAATCATGTTGCCGAGACGACGGAATCCCTGCTGGATCAGCTGAGTGACAAGATCGCGGCAAGCTGGCCGCACGCCACGCTGCCCACGACGCATGCCACCCACCATCGCGCGGGCGGCGCCAACCCGCCTGCGTAAAGGACTGTTTGAAAATATCGGCCTGGTAATACCCTGAATTCATAAAAGTTTTTGGTGAAGTTTTTTCCAGAAAGCCTTGAAAGATGTCGCCTTTTTGAAAAAAGGCGACACCCAAAAAACTTTTATTATTCTCTATCGGCAGGTTGTTTTCAGACTGCGCCTTTCGCTTCAGTCAGGGGTGACGGGTGCGAAACGCGGCACGCCATTTACCTCCTGCATCCACATCTCCAGCGGGCGGACCCAGTAATCGCCGCGTGCTTCGCTGCGGTAGGTCACCAGCCACTCTTCCGTCTCGCTATGACGGCCGACGCAGATGACAGTGTAAAGTCCCCCTTTGTAATGACGGTAAAGCCCCGGGGCGGGATGTGCGGGTGCAACCATTTGCATCGTGTCTCCTTCATTGCATCATGAAATGGACGGCCTTTCATGTCCGCCGTCCGATGACCTGAAAAACAGGGAGATATCCGTCGCATGTCCTGCCGCCCACGTCACCTGCCGTCATGTCCGCGCCGCCCCGTCACATGGTGGGCCGTGGCTGCGACGCTGCTGCTCGGGGCATGTCCCCCGGCCCATGCGCGGGCGGATCGTGGCGCGACGGTGGTGCTGGCGCAGCATCCCGGCACCGACCTGGACCGGCAGGCGCGGCAGCTGCAGGCACAGGACCTGCGTGACGCGCATGCACGCGGCGAACATCCGGTCGTACTGACGGCATCGGGGCCATTATCGGACAATGCGGGAGACATGGCGCTGTTCGTGCAGCTGCAATCCCCCAGCCTGTGCGGATCGGCGGGATGTTCGACGTCGGTTTTCCTGCGCCGTGGCGACAGGTGGAGCTGCGTCCTTGATTCGCTGAGCGGCCCCGTGCGCATCATGGCACAGACCCACGGTGACATGCATGACCTGCTGGTCGATGACGGCGACCGCTGGATCTGGAACGGCACCACCTATGTCGATACGCAGGCCACGCCCTCTCCGCCCCCGCCCGCGACGGGACGATAGGACAGGGCAGCCTGACAGGCCAACGGATATCCATGAAAGATGCTGGAGCGGGTGAAGGGAATCGAACCCTCGTATGCAGCTTGGGAAGCTGCCGTTCTACCATTGAACTACACCCGCGTGCCGCCTTCCTATAACCGACGCCCGCGCGCGATGCAATCGTTGTGGCATGCCCGCTGGCGACAGGCCGCCCCCCATCCCCGGTGCCCTGTCCCCGGTGGTTGACGAAGGCGGGTGCAATCCGCAATAACCGTCCCTGTCCCGCAGGCCCGGAAAGACGGGGGCGGTGCCCTCGTGATTTGATTCGGCCGGCTTGCGGCGAGGTTAAACAGACGCGCTAAAGAGGCCTGATACCGCCACAGGGCGCTGGTGTCATGGTTTCCACGGCCGGACGATCCATTGCCGAAGGAACCTGGTGCCGGACATTCCACCCCCTATTCCGGTCCAGGCGCTTGTCCTTTCGGTGTTTCTGACGATTTTCTGGTTTGGGAATCCTGACGATCATGACTGAGAACTCCACCCCTTCCGAATGGCGTCCGGCGACGCGCCTGCTTCATGCGGGCGAGGAACGCACCCCCTATGGCGAAACGAGCGAGGCGCTGTTCCTGACGTCGGGCTTTGTCTATGACAGTGCCGAGCAGGCGGAAGCGACCTTTCTGGGCGATGTGCAGCATTACCAGTACAGCCGCATCACCAACCCGACCGTAACCGCGCTGGAACGCCGCCTTGCGGATCTGGAAGGGGCGGAGGACTGCGTCACCACCTCCACCGGCATGGGGGCCGTGTCGTCCGCCCTTCTGGCGCAGGTGCGGGCGGGCGAACGCGTGGTCGCGTCGCGTGCCCTGTTCGGGTCGTGCCACTGGATCGTGGCCGAACTCCTGCCCCGCTATGGGGTGAAGACGGTGTTCGTCGATGGCGCGGATCACGCGGCATGGGCCGCCGCCCTGTCGGAACCGACCAGCGCCGTGCTGCTCGAAAGCCCGTCGAACCCGATGCTCGACATCCTCGACATCCGCGCGATCTGCGACCTTGCGCACAAGGCCGGGGCGCTGGTGGTGGTCGATAACGTCTTTGCCACCCCGCTGTACCAGAAGCCGCTGGAACTGGGCGCCGATGTCGTCGTCTATTCCTGCACCAAGCATATCGACGGACAGGGGCGCACGCTGGGCGGGGCGGTGCTGGGCCGCAAGGAATGGCTTGACGACGTGCTGCGCCCGTTCGTGCGCAACACGGGCAACACGCTGTCGCCATTTAACGCGTGGGTGATGCTCAAGAGTCTGGAGACCCTGTCGCTGCGGGTGAACGCGATGACCGCGAACGCCGGCCGGGTGGCGGACTTCCTCGCCTCCGCCCCGCAGGTCACGCGCGTCTTCTATCCCGGCCGCGCCGACCATCCGCAGCACGAACTCGCCATGAAGCAGATGAGCGCGGGCTCCACCCTGGTGGCGTTCGAGGTCGCGGGCGGCAAGGCGGGGGCCTTTGCCTTCATGAATGCGCTGCGTCTGATCTGCATCTCGAACAACCTGGGCGACGCGCGTTCGCTGGTGACGCATCCGGCGACCACCACCCATATGAAAATCGGGCCGGAGGAGCGCGCGCGCCTTGGCATTACCGATGGCACGATCCGCTTTTCCGTTGGACTGGAAGATGCGGAGGACCTGATTGACGACCTGCGTCGCGGCCTGAGTGCCGTCGCCGCGCGCTGAGTCACAGCCCGGAGCATCCTATGGCCCAAGACAAGCCGTTTCCCCCGCCCCCCGGACATGATCCGGAATCCGCGCTGGCCGCCGCCATGGAGAACACACCGTGTTACGAGGCACGGACAGGCGACGTGCGGGTGCTGGTGCAGACGTTCTGGCTGGATGACCAGTCGGAACCGGAGGAGCGGCGGTTTGTCTGGGCCTATCGCATCCGGGTGGAAAATCACGGGAACGCGGCCATACAGCTTCTGCGCCGCAGCTGGCATATCGTCGATGGGCAGGGCCGCGTGGAACGCGTGCAGGGCGACGGGGTCGTGGGGGAACAGCCGGTGATCGACGCCGATGGCTGTTTCGAATATATGTCCGGCGCGGCGCTGGAAACCCCCACGGGATTCATGGGCGGGACCTATCACATGATCCTGCTCGGCACGCACAAGCATTTCGACGTGCGCATCCCTTCCTTCAGCCTCGACAGCCCGCACCACACCGCAATCGTCCACTGACCCCCCGCCCCGCGCCGCCCGCGCAAAGGGGACGGCCCGCGAGAACAAGACAGAACAGCAATGACCCCCACCGATACCGCCCCGTTGCACCGCCCCACGCGTGAGGAGGCAGAAGATGCCGTGCGCACGCTTCTGCGCTGGGCCGGCGAAGATCCCGGACGCGAGGGCCTGCATGACACGCCATCGCGCGTCGTCCGTTCGTACGAGGAATTTTTCTGCGGCTATGCCGAGGATCCGGTCGATCTCCTGACCCGCACCTTTTCCGAGGTGGAGGATTATGACGAGATGGTGCTGCTGCGCGATATCCGCTTTGAAAGCCATTGCGAACACCACATGGTGCCCATCGTCGGCGTCGCGCATGTCGCCTATCTGCCGCGCAAGCGCGTGGTGGGCATTTCAAAGCTGGCGCGCGTCGTCGATGCCTATTCCAAGCGTTTCCAAATTCAGGAACGCCTGACCGCGCAGATCGCCAATACCATCAACGACGTGCTGCAGCCCCGTGGCGTGGGCGTGGTGATCGAGGGATCGCACCAGTGCATGACGACGCGCGGCGTGCATCGCCCCGGCGTGTCCATGGTCACCAGCCGCATGCTGGGCACGTTCCGCAGCAATTCGGACACGCGGCGCGAATTCCTGTCGATCCTGAACCGTCCCGGCGTTACCGGCGGGGTCTAGGCGACCATCATCGTTAAAGAAGTTTCTGGTGAAGCTTTTTGCAAAAAGCTTCGTAAGAACGCCGCCTTTTTGAAAAAAGGCGGCACCCAAGAACTTCCGTTACCTTTCCATCACTCCCCCTGATGAGGGCCGGTCAGATTTCAACCCGCGCGCCTAGGACGGCGATGAACTGCGCCAGCCATGCCGGATGGGCGGGCCATGCCGGGGCCGTCACCAGCAGCCCGTCGGTGACGGCCGCGTCAATCGCGATATCGGCATAGATCCCGTCCGCCAGTTCCACGTCGGGACGGCAGGCGGGATAGGCGGACACCGTGCGGCCCGCAATGACCCGCGCCGCCGCCAGCAGCTGTGCCGCGTGGCAGATCGCGGCCACGGGCCGGTCGGCAAAGGCACGCACCAGCGCGATCACCCGCGCGTCAAGGCGCAGATATTCCGGTGCCCGCCCGCCGGGAATGACCAGCCCGGCATATTCCTCATGCCGCACGTCATCGAATGTCGCCGTCAGGGCAAAGCGATGGCCGGGCTTTTCGCTGTAGGTCTGCGCGCCCTCGAAATCATGGATCGCGGTCAGGACGTGATCGCCCTTCTTCCTGCCCGGACAGACGGCATCAACCTGATAGCCGAGCATGCTCAGCGCCTGGTACGGGACCATGATTTCATAGTCCTCGACATAGTCACCAGCCAGCAGAAGGAGTTTTTTCACCATTTCGGAAGCCTCCGTTTCAGGGTCATCGCGGGCGGCAGAGCGGCGGGGGATCAGTCGTGCCCGGCCGGCAGATGTTCGCGCAGGCGGGGCATCAGCTCGACAAAGTTGCAGGGCACGTGGCGGCTATCGAGCTGCCAGACAAGGATGTCGTCCCACCCGTCGCGCACCGCGCCCGTCGATCCCGGCAGCGCGAACAGGTACGTGCCCTCCGCCACCCCCGCAAGCGCCCGCGACTGTATGGTGGAAGTCCCGATCTTCTGGTACGACAGCATGCGGAACAGTTCGCCAAATCCCTCGATCCGCTTGTCGATGACGCGTTCGAAGGCTTCGGGCGTGACGTCGCGGCCGGTAACGCCTGTGCCGCCGGTGGAAATCACCACGTCGATCTGCGGATCGGCAATCCATTGCGACAGCAGCACGGCGATGGCGTCCACGTCATCGCGTTCGATCGCGCGCGCCGCCAGGTGATGGCCCGCCGTGGCGATCCGTTCGGCCAGGATATCGCCCGAGCGGTCATCCGCCAGCGTGCGGGTATCGGACACCGTCAGCACCGCGATGCGCACCGGCAGGAAGGGTTTTTTCATATCCAGTCGAGACATGGCGCGATTTTCGCTCCGCCCCGCACCATTCGTCAACGTCGATCTGAGAGGATGAAGTCCGTCACATTCTTTTTATATAAACATGACCAAAGCGGAAGTTTAAAAATAACTTTCCCCAATATTTGTGCGTTGCACAAAAAAACTGTCTCTTTCGTGACAACGAAATATTTTTACAGTTCAGATATTGCGTGAGATTATGCATCATATTATTTCAGAATAAATTAATTTTCATAAAATCTACTGTCCAAGGTTCATATTCGATATGAAATATGCTACGGATGCGCGGATGATCAGAACAATTCCATTCTTTCTTGCCCCCATCGCGCTGTCTTTTCTGGCACTTTTTGCATTTCGGCAGCCCGCGTCCGCGCAGGCCCTTCCTGGTGACAGCATGGGTGGAATCGGCACCCAGCCCATGATGGCAGCCAATGCACGGCGCACGGACTCCGCCTGGGCGCAGGATCCGGGACAGTTCTTCAGCGCGCCTTATGGCGACCAGCACTTCTTCGGAAGCTGGCTGGGCCTGCAGCCATGGCTGGTCAGGCACGGCATCCACATCGCCGCGGACGAGCATGAGGAACTGGCCGGGAACTTCCGCGGCGGCGCCAAGCAGGGCGTCACCGATGCGGGGCAGACGGGCGTGGAAATCGACATCGACTGGAACAAGCTGGCGGGGCTGAAGAATTTCTGGACTCACACCATGATCGTCAATGGTCATGGCACGAACCTCAGCACCGAATACATTCATGATTCCCTTGGCGGGGTCCAGCAGATTTACGGCGCGCGTGGTAACGTCGTGGCGCATCTGGTCTATATGTACGCCGAACAGTCGCTGTTCCATAACCGGCTGGACATCAGCGCGGGCTGGATTCCGGTCGGCAGCTTCTTTGCCGCATCACCGCTGTTCTGTAACTTCATGAACGTGTCGATCTGCGGAAATCCCGCGCCGGGCAAGTATGTACCGGGTGGCCGTGACTGGCCCTCGGGCAACCTTGGCGTCGTGATGCGCGTCATGCCGACCGTCGATACCTATATCATGGCGTCCATGTTCGCCGTCTCGCCCCATGCCTTTAACGGCGGCATCTCCGGCTGGGCCTGGGCGCAGAGCGGGCTTGGACATTTCTCCACCCCGGTGGAAATCGGCTGGCTGCCGGAATTCGGGCCCCATCACCTCGCCGGTCATTACAAGGCGGGATATGGCTATGACAATTCGCAGTACAACGACCTGTACCAGGACATCAACGGCGGTTCGGCGGTAAGGACCGGCCTGCCCTTCCGCAAGGAATCCGGCGTCAGCACGGCATGGTTCCAGGCGGACCAGATGATCATGCGCAATGGCAAGGGGCCGACGAACGGCCTGATCGGCATGGCCGGTTACATGTACACGTCGGGCAAGGTATCCGCCATGAAGCAGCATGCGTGGGCGGGCATGATCGAAACCGGCGCGAAATGGGGCCGTCCCCTCGATACCATGGGCGCGATGTTCCATTATTTCGAGATGAGCCGTTCCTCCGTGTTGCAGCAGGAATCCTCCATGCTGACGGGACAGCCCCTGCTGTCGAACCAGTGGGGCGCGGCATGGGGCATCCAGACGCATGAGGATGTCTATGAACTGTTCTACAACATCCATGCTGCACGCGGCATGAGCTTCCAGCCGGATTTCCAGTACATCAACCGTCCGGGCGGCACGACGACCTATCACGACGCCGCGGTCATGGCGTTGCAGTTCAACTGCATCCTATAATCGCGCGACGCATAATCGCGCGATACGGGCAGATCCTGCGAATCCGCCACGGAAATACGTGACCGGCGCGTCAGGCCTGTATAAGGCGGCATCATGACAGACGCCGCCCGCATGCCCGCCATGGACGATCCCGACGCCATCGCCGGGGCCGCCATGGCCCTGTATCCCGAAAGCTGCCGGGGCACGCCCCGCCTGTTATGCCTGTCGGAAAATGCCACCTACCGCGTTGACCTGCCCGATGGCGGCAGGCGCGTGCTGCGGGTGCACCGGCCGGGATATCACGATGCCGACGAAATCCGCAGCGAACTCGCATGGCTCGACAGCCTGCGCCGCGACGGGATTCGCACGCCCGTTCCGGTCCGGGGGCTGGATGGGGAATGGCTGCATCATGTCGCCCCTCCTGGCGTGGCGGGCCGACATGTCGTCATGTTCGACTGGATCGCGGGAACGCAGCCCACCGCCGATATCGATCCGGCCAGCTTTGCCCGCCTTGGCCGCATCACCGCGCGCCTGCACCGCCACAGCCGCCAGTGGAGTCGCCCGCCCGGATTCCGGCGCAGGGCATGGACGCATGCCACGATGGTCGGGCCGGACGCCCCGTGGGGACGGTGGCAGGAGGCACGTGGCCTGGACAGGACGTCGCATGACGTGATCGCCCACGCCGTGGAGCGGATTGGTGCCGAACTGGCGGAGTATGGACAGGGGGCGGAGCGTTTCGGCCTGATCCATGCGGACCTGCGGCTGGCGAACCTGCTGATCGAGGGGGAGGCCACGCACATCATCGATTTTGACGATTGCGGCTTCAGCTGGTTCATGCAGGACCTTGCCGCCGCGATCAGCTTTTTCGAGGACCATCCCCACGTGCCCCGCTGGATCGGACACTGGATCCGTGGATACGAGACCATCGCGCGTCTGGGGCAGGCCGACCTGTCCATCCTGCCCGCCCTGATCGCGCAGCGGCGGATACAGCTGATGGCATGGGGTGCCTCCCACGCCGAAACCGCGCAGGTCAGGGCACTGGGTCCAGGCTGGAACGCACGTAGCGTGACATTATGTCGGGATTATCTGGCGGAACGGCTGGCGCGGACCATCGCGGGATGATGGCGGCGAAGGGAATCGGACAGCGGATCACGGGTGATCCATGTCATTCACCGATCCCGGCAGCGATGTTACCCAATCACGACAGGGGCACACAGGCCATGCCGGTCCTGACGGGTGGGGAGAATCAGGCGCTTTCGGCGGAACAATCGAGCGTGCGGGCATAATCCAGCAGCGCGCGGCGATGACTGAGGTGAATGGAACGCACATTCTGCGAACGCGCGGTCGTGTCGTCGGAAGACAGGGCAGGCGCGCCGGGATGCGAAGATGGCTTGATAAGCGTGTCAGTCACTGAAGGCATCGTTTCGTGTTCCATCATCGTGCTGAAGCATAAAGTTACATACGCGGCGGGTATCGGCGACCGCTAATTATTACTTAATCGTCATATATGACCAGATTGAGGCAGCAAGGCCATAGTTCAAATTTATCTTTGCGGCGTCGATCACATTTTTGTTTACAGACACTCCGGCTTTCCCATGCCGCTTGTGACGCGCTGATGGCTGGTGATAACTCCGCCCATGCGCTTTGTTCACACATCCGACTGGCAGATCGGCAAGGTGTTCCGCTTTGCCGACGACGACACGCAATCCGTCCTGCAGGACCAGCGGCTGGAGGTGATCGGCCGCCTGGGCCAGCTTGCGCGCGCGCAGGGGGCTGCGGCCGTGGTCGTGGCGGGCGATATCTATGACCATGAAATCCCGGTCGAACGCACCCTGCGCCAGCCGATCGAACGCATGCGGCAGTTCCCCGACCTGTGCTGGCACCTGATCGCGGGAAACCATGACCCGCACGTGCCCGGCGGCATCTGGGACCGGCTGCGCGCCATCGGGCTGCCGGACAACGTGACCGCCCATCTGGACGGACAGGCCACGCCGATGGACCCGGCAGGGACGGCATGGGTCATTCCCGGCGGCCTGAAACGCCGCCATGTCGCGACCGACCCCACGGCGGACATGGATACCGCGCAGACGCCACCCGGCGTCATCCGCGTGGGACTCGCCCACGGGTCGGTGCGCGATTTCGGCGATACGGCGCACAACCCCAACCGCATCGCCATCGACCGCGCGCGGCAGGCGGGGCTGTCCTACCTCGCGTTGGGGGACTGGCACGGGATGCAGCGCATCGACGAACGCACATGGTACAGCGGCACCCCCGAAATCGACGGATTCGACCGGGGCGGCGATGGCGGGGGAAACGCCCTCGTGGTGGAGCTTGCCGGTCCCAATGCCCGGCCGGAGGTCACGTCCCATCGCGTGGGCCGCTTCGTCTGGCATCGCGACAGCGCCACCCTGACCGGGACGCAGGACATCGCGGCGCTGGAACACCGCCTGCGCAACATCGACCCGCAGGAGGCCGGGCGCGTTCTGGTCTGGCTGTCGGTGCGCGGCGCCCTGTCGCTGGAGGACCTGCAGGCCTACCAGAACACGCTCGACGCCCTGTCCTCCGCCCTGCGGCTGCTGCGCGTGGACGGGGAACCAACCCTGCTGCCGCGTGCCGATGACCTCGACCTGTTCGGGACGGGCGCGGTGCGCGAGGCCGCGCGCCTGCTGTCGGAACGCGCGGCCACCGGGCCGGAGGAACAGCGCGACATCGCGGTCGCCGCCCTGCGCCGTCTGGCGCTTGCGGTGCATGCGGCCCCCGGCGGCAAGGGAGATGCATCATGATCCTGCATGGGCTCGAGGTCGCGCAGCTGCGCAAATTCATCGCCCCCACGCGGCTGTGTGGGCTGGGGCCGGGGCTGAACGTGCTGGCGGCGCGCAACGAATTCGGGAAATCCACCCTGCTGGCCGCACTGCGCGCGGCGTTCCTGCTGCGCTATTCGTCGACCAGCCAACCCGTCCGGGACCTGCTGCCGCTGTCCGATCGCGGGGCGGGGCCGACGGTGCGCGTCGATTTCAGCATCGGCGACATGTCGTGCCAGATGGAAAAGCGTTTCCTGTCACGCTCATCCATGACCCTGCAGATCGGGGGAGAAACATTCCGTAATAACGATGCAGAGGAACAACTGCAGCAGATCATGGGGCTGGAAGCACAGGCACGCGGAGAAGCTAAAAGCATCTGGAGCGCGCTGTGGGTCACGCAGGGCGATAGCCTGCGCCAGCCCGACCTGAGCGGCCGGGCCGGAGACCGCCTGACCGCCTGCCTTGAGGGCGAACTGGGCAACATCACCGGCGGGGCGGAGGCGACGCGGCTGCTTGCGACCGTGCGGGAGGAACGCGCCGTCCTGCTGGACGGGCGCGGCCATCCCCGGGGACGATACAAAAGCGCCATCGCGGAGGAAGAGGCCGCCATCGCGGAAATCGCCCGCCTGGTGGAACGCCGCCGCGTGCTGGAGGACGACATCGAAACGCTGGCGGAACAGCGCCGCCTTCTGCACCATGCCGACGACGCCACCCGCCACGAGCAGGAGATGGCCGACCTGGCGCAGGCCCGGCACGAGCGCGAACGCCTGCACCAGCATGCCGGCCGCCTTCGCGCGGCGCAGGCGGAGGTGCGCGTGGCGCAGGGGGCGCTGGACCTTGTGAAAGAGGACATCACCCGCCGCGCCACGCTGGAGACGCGCCAGCAGCAGCTGCGCGCCCGCGCTACCGAACTGCGCGGCGCGATGGAGGCGGCGCGACAGCGCCTTGCCCGCGCGGAACAGGCACATGCCGAACGCCAGCACGACCTTGACCGCGCGATGACGCAGCTTCGCGATGCGCGTGAGGTGCATGCGCGCGTCAGGCGGCGCGAACAGGCGGGGCTGTGGCATCGCGAACGGGCCGACGCCATCACCCTTGTCACCCGGCTGGAGGACGCGGCGCGCGACGTGGCGCAGGCGGAGGTGCATCTGGCGACATGCCGGGTCGATGACGCGATGATCGATCGCCTGCGCGCAGCGGAACGGGCGGCGGACCGCGCGACGGCGCAGTGCAGGGCCTATGCCACGCGGCTGGAATTCGGGCTGCTGCCGGACATGGCGCGGCAGGTCAGCATCAATGGCGTCCCCCTGAACGATGTCGTCCAGAATGATGTCGTCCAGTCTGGCGCGGCGGTCGAAATCACGACGGCGACGACCCTGCATATCGCGGGCATTGGCGACATCCGCATCCAGCCGCCGGGCGACAGCGACCGTGACCGTGCCCTGGCCGCCCGGACGCAGGCGCGCGAGGCACTGGCGCAACTGCTGGCGCGGGCCGGATGCGATGACATGGCGCAGGCGCTGGATGCGCACGCCGCATGGCGTCAGGCCGAACGCGCCGTCAGCGACGCGCGCAAGAAACAGATCCACCTGCTGCCTGCCGACATGACCGACGCGGCGGCCGCGCTGGCGACGGCAAAGGCGCGGATCATGGATCTGGACCGTCAGCTTGCCGGGGTGGAAGACAACGATGCCGCGGCCACGCTCCCTCCCCTGTCCGATGCGCAGGCCGCCGTCAGTGCGGCGGAGGCACGGGTGGAGGCCGCGCGTGCCGCCCTGCTGCGCCCTGATGGCGAAAACCGGCAGGCGCGCGACATGCTGACGCGCCACGAAACGGAGCTGGAGCAGGCGACGCAGCAGCTTGAACAGGTCACCCGCGAACTGGCGGCCGAACGCGTAAGCCAGCCGGACGAGGCCCTGTCGGCCCGGCGGGACGCGGCACAGGCCGCGCGCGATGCGGCCGAACGCGCCGTGCGCGCGTGCGAGGCCGACTACCCCGACGTGGAGGAGGCCATGGTGGACGCCAAGATCAGCCGTCTGGAACGCGCGCTGGAGGATCGGCGCACGCGCGTGGGCGAACTGCGCCAGAGCATCGCGGCATTGTCGAGCCGCATCGAAATCGCCGAGGGCGACGGGCTCGACGAACGGATCGCGGGGCAGGAACGCCTGCGTGACGGACATGCCCGCGAACGCGCCGAATGCGCGCGGCAGGTCGAAATCCTGACACTGCTGGCCGATACGCTGGCCACCACGGCGCGCGAAGCGACGGAACAGTATCTTGCCCCGCTGACACGCGCCATGGAACCGGCCCTGCGCGGCCTGTTCCCCAAGGCGCAGGTCACGCTCGGGCAGGATTTTTCCATTACCGCCATGACGCGCAACACGCATGAACAGTTCGGGGACCTGTCGGATGGCACGCGCGAACAGATCGCGGTGCTGGCACGGCTGGGGATGGCGGACCTGCTGCATACGCGCGGGCAGCATGCGATGGTGATCCTGGATGACGCGCTGACATTTTCCGACAGCGGCCGGATGGAGCGGATGTTCGATATCCTGACCGAAATGTCGCAGCGCATGCAGATCATCATCCTGACATGCCGGGCGGAACAGTTCGCCGGCCTTGGCGCGCGCCGCCTGAGCGTGGTTTCCGAATGACAGGCACCCTGCCGGGGCGGTAACTGCCTGTCATCAGGGGGGATCAAAAACCGCCCCTTGAGACGCCCGGCAATCATGAAAGGTTTTTGGTGAAGCCTTTTGCAAAAAGCTTCGAAAGGACGACGTCTTTTAAAAAAAGGCGGCACCCGAAAACGTCTGTCATCCTGATCCGGAACTGTTTTCAGGCATCCTCCCGGACGCCAGACGCATATTGTTGCCAGTGCCGGAATTGCGCGATATTTCTGGTCCCGTCATCTCGACGCCAGCCCAGCATCCATCAGGTTCGGGGATCATGAATTACGTTTCCCAATCCGCCCTGCACATCCTGTCCGGACAGGAACGCCACCCCCGGGCAGAGACTTCCCTGATTTCGATCGTCCTCGTCATCCTTGTCATGGTCACGTCGCGCGATGCGAAGGACACGCATTCCCGCCAGACCGCCACGGGACCGGGTCGCACCCCCGGTCATGGCATGCGGGGATTGTGGGACAGGTTTCGTGGCTGGCGAAAAGCCCGGCTTTCCCATTCCCGCTCCCGCTCCGGTGGGCCAAAATCACAATGAACGGCATGATGATGGACACGCAATATTCCCGCTTTCCGTGGCCCGTGGCGTGACGCAGCGCCCCCCGGACGAAGGGCGCGGGCCGCAGCGGCGGACCTTCCTGCATGCCGGCCTCTGTGCGGCGGCGACCTGTCTTGCGGGCCGGACGGTTCGTGCGGCCGAGCCCCCGCACGATGTCACCTTTGTCGAGGATTTCGACGAGTTGTGGTCAACGCTGGCGCAACGTTACTGCTTCTTTTCCGACAAGCAGACGGACTGGAACCGGGTGCGCGCGCTGTACCGCCCGATGGCTGTGCGCGCCACCTCCACCGATGCCTTTGCCGACATCGTGCGGCGGGTGCTGGCGGAACTGTACGATGCGCATACCCACCTGTCGCAACCATCGGACGGAATGCCGCGCTGGCCGCTTTATGACCTTATGGCAAACAGGCAGGCCGACAGGATCAGGATCGAGGCCGTGGCGGAAGACAGCGCGGCCTCCGCCGCCGGGCTGCGCGCCGGGGACGTGATCGCGGCAATCGATGGCCGCCCCGCCGGGCAGGTCATGCGCGACCTGATGCCCCGATGCCTGCGCGGCCCCGACAGGAACGCGGATACATATGTCGCCAATGTCGCGGTGGCCGGACGGGTCGGCCAGGGCCGCACGCTGCTGCTTGAACGACAGGGAGAGGCCCCACGGCCGGTCAGCCTGCCGGTCAGGAAAACGGCCGCAAAACCCGACGTGGAATGGCGGCGCCTTGCGGGCAATATCGGCTATATCGCCATTCGCGGTTTTGGCGATGAAAAGGTCGTGCGGGATTTCGATGACGCGCTGATGGCGCTGCGCGATACCGGCGGGCTGGTGATTGACGTGCGATATGACGGGGGCGGCGATACGGCGATCGCCCGACCGATCATGGGCCGTTTCATCGACACGCCGAAACCCTATGCGATGATGCGACGCCGCGACGGCAGCCATCTTGGCCCGTCATGGACGGAAACCGTCGAACCAGCGGGGCCGTTCACCTACAGCCGTCCCGTCGTTGTCCTGACAAACCACTGGAGCGCCAGCATGGCGGAGGGATTTCCCATGGGCATGCGCGACATCGGCCGGGCGATAGTGGTGGGCACCCCCATGATGGGCCTGGGCGCCGCGGTATTTCCCATATGCCTCGACCGTACGGGGATACAGGCCCAGTATTCGGCGGAACCGGTTTACGATACGGCGGGGCGGCCACGGTGGAAGATGCAGCCCGACATCTGCGTGCCGGAGGGTGGGGATATCCTGAACGCGGGCCTGCGGGCGCTTCATGCTTCGTAAGGGAATGTCCCAGGCAATCCACTGATAGAAACAAAAGTTTTTTGGGCGTCACCTTTTTTCAAAAAGGCGGCGTCTTTCGAAGCTTTTTGAAAAAAGCTTCACCAAAAACTTCTTCCCGTTTTGCTCGATGTCTCACGGGCGATAAAAAAGAAGGGGGCGCAAGGCCCCCTCCCGTCATGATGGCGTCCGCGATTGCGATTACTGGTTTTCAGGCGGGCGGGCGTTGGCATTGGCCACGCGGCGTCCCCACGAAATCAGGTCGCTGGTGCAGTCGTCGCGGTCGATGACACATTCGATCAGGGTCGGGCCTTCACGATTGGCCAGTCCCTTTCTGATCGCCTGTTCCAGTTCCCCGCCCGTGGTCGCCTTAAAGCCGAGGCCCTTGCCGTCCTCCGCGTTGAAGACCTCCATCAGGCCGGCATAATCCCAGTTCTTGATGTTGTTGTACGGGCCATCATGGATCTGCACCTCAATGGTGTAGCCACGGTTATTGACCAGGAAGATCAGCACCGGCAGCTTCAGCCGCACCATCTGCGCCACTTCCTGCGCCGTCAGCTGGAACGACCCGTCACCCACCATCAGGACAACACGGCGTTCCGGTTCCGCCACGGCATAGCCGAAGGTGGCGGGCACCGACCATCCGATATGGCCCCACTGCATCTCCAGCTCCACGCGCGCGCCATGCGGCAGCTTCATCTGGATGGCGTTGAACCAGGAATCCCCCGTCTCCGCGATCAGGCTGGTCTGCGGCGTCAGCACGCCGCCGATCTGGCGCGCCATTTCCGCGCGCACCAGCGGCGCGGAAGGATCGGCCGCCGCGACCGGGGCCGCGGGCTTGTGGATGCGGTGGAATTCCGTGATCGTCGTGTCCTTTTTCGGACGCGTCCCCCACGCCTTCGTCACGCCATCGAGCACATCGCGCAGATGGATGCCGTCAAAGGCCATGCCCTCCACCGCAAGATGCCGCCCATCGGCCACCACGACGTTTTCGCCACGCGGCCACGCCGTCCAGCCCACGGTGGAATAATCATTGAACACCGGGGCCAGCGCGATGATGCCATCCGACCAGTCGAAGATCTGGCGCACGCCGGGGCTGCTGACATCGCCCCAGAAGGTGCCGACATAACCGGGATGGTCCTCGGGGAAGAAGCTCTTGGCCGCCGCCATGGTCGCAACCGCACAGCCCAGCGCGTCCGCCAGCCTGATGGCTGCCTCCTCCGCCCCGGCAGCACGAAGGCGGCTGCCGATCAGCAGGACCGGCTTCTTGCGGCTATCGATAAAGCGGGTCAGGGACTCCACCGCCTGCGTCAGGGTCGCGGCATCCGACGGCACCTCCGCCAGCACGGCGCTCGCCGGGCCGGGACGGGCACAGGGGGCTGCGGAAACATTGCACGCGATTTCGATATAGGCCGGCTTCTTCTCACGCAGCGCGGTGCGGATCGCATGATCGATCAGCGCCGGCGCCTCGGTCGCGGACGTGATGGAGACGGCAGCACAGGTCAGGCGCTTTGCGATTTCCAGCTGGTAGGAATAATCCGGCGTGCCGATCGTGTGGTGCAGGATNATGCCCGCTGCCGACATCGTTGGAATTGGGCGCGCCTGAAATCAGGATGACCGGCAGGTTTTCGGCATAGGCCCCGCC
>NZ_QEXL01000004.1:173180-197455 GCF_003311635.1 Novacetimonas cocois
GATGGCGTTGAGCGCCGACAGCGCGCCGACGCTGAAGGTCACCACGGCAGCCCCCGCGCCGTTCGCGCGGGCATAGCCTTCGGCGCTGAAGCCGCAGTTGAGTTCGTTGCAGCANATAGACCTGCCGCAGCCCGTCAATTTCCAGAAGCTGGTCCAGCAGGACGAGGTTGTAATCCCCCGCGACCGCGAAATGATCCTTCAGNCCCGATCTGGGCAAGGCGGTCGCCAAGGTAATGTCCGACAGTATAGGCCATGTTCGTGTCCCTCCGTTTCTTGTCGCGGATGGCCACATGATGGGTCATGCGACCACCTGGGAAAATGTTTCAGCGCAAACCATTACCAGAAATAATCAAAGTTTTTGGTGAAGCTTTTTGCAAAAAGCTACAGGCAACACCGACTTTTTAAAAAAGGCGGCACCCGAAAACTTCTTTTCTGCGTCCTTCCCGGACAGGTTTTTGAAACACTCCCCCAATATTACCGCTGTTGACGAACCTCTGGCCCGGCAGGGCGCTAGACGCTTTCGGCGACCCAGTTCTTGCGCTTGGTCGCCTGTCCGATGCCGGGATTGAAACAGTTGCACGGGTCAAGCTGCTGGTAATGCGCGCGCACGTCGTCGGGCGCGGCATACAGATGACCGAAATTATGTTCCGCCGGATAGCGCGCGCCGCGACGGTCCAGCAGCGGCAGCATGCGATGTTCGAGGTCCATGCAGTCGTTGCCTTTGCGGACCACGTAATCCTGATGCATCACGTGGCACAGGAAATGCCCGTAATACAGTTTTACGATGATTTCGCGGTTGATATCGTCAGGCAGCACCTCGAACCATTCGCGGTCGTTACGGCGCAGCGCGACGTCGAGCGCGACGATATCCTCGGTCGTGCGGGGATGGACCGCGCGGTACCGCACCGCCGCCCCCGCCGCGGCAAAGCGGTGCAGGAACGCCTTGGCCCCTTCGTCGGGGGTGCATTCAAAGAACGCGCCCTCATGCTGCGCGAAATGGCTGGTCAGGAAATCCCGTGCCTCCTGCGCGCCCGACGCACTGACCTTGAGCATCAGGTGATGGGCGTAACGGTCGCGGTAATCGCGCATGCGGCGCGGCAGGTGGTTGGGGAAAAAGTGGCTCAGGAACTGCATGAACCGGTCGGTAAAGTGCGACGGCATGAAACCCAGCCGGTCGAACAGGCGGTCGAACCTGTTCTTCATCGCGAACAGCGCGGGCAGGCGGCGCGTGCCCAGCATGCGGATGACGATGAAGGTATCCTTGCCGTATTTTTCCGCGATGTTGAACGCATCGCGATGCAGGTATTCCCCCGCGATCGGCAGTTCGGAAAACGAGCCCAGCACATGGCGGCGCACGTCCTCCAGCACGTCGGTCTGGTTCGTCCCGATATAGAAGACGACGGGATTCTTCTCCGCCTCGAACGTGTCAAGGCGCACGGCGAACAGGCCCAGATGCCCGGCGCAGCCCGAACCTTCATGCAGGCGGCGCAGGTCGGCATTGTACCGCGCGGGCGTATCGGCGTCGATGTCGCGCACGTGGCGGGCATAATCGTCATCATGCCCGCGCCCGGCGTTCCAGTTGATGCTGGCATCGGGGAATTCACCCCGTTCGGCCCGCGCAAGGATGTCCTCGGGGTCGGTGCCGAGATCGATGCCGAGGTGATTGACCAGATGCAGTTCCCCCGCCGCGTCAACCTGCGCGAATAGGGCCATGTCGGTATAGGCCGGGCCACGACGCACCAGCGCGCCGCCGGAATTGTTGCTGACCCCGCCAAAGACGGACGCCCCGATACATGACGATCCGATGACGGAATGCGGTTCCCGCCCCAGCGGCTGGAGCATCCCCTCCAGCTGGTCAAGGGTCGCGCCGGGAAGGCAGACGACCTGCTTTCCCCCACCGATCAGGTGGATGGTGCGCATGCGCATGCTGTTGACGATGACGACATCGCGGTCATACGTGTCGCCATCGGGGGTCGATCCCCCCGTCAGGCCGGTATTGGCGGCCTGCATGATGACGATCACGTTGGCCTTTACGCAGGCCTGAAGCACGCGCCACTGTTCCACGAGGGAACCGGGACGCACCACCGCAAGGGCCCGCCCCTGGCCAAAGCGGAACCCCCGGCGATAGGGCAGCGTCGCCCCCGCGTCGGTCAGGACATGCCCGTCGCCCACGATCGAACGGAACGTATCGATCAGCTGGCTTGCGGGTGCGGATGTATCATGTGCCATCTTCAGCATTCTTTTTTAAATTCCCCTGTCATATCCCTGCGTCATGCCCACGGCCCGGCGGGGCCGGACGCACGCCGGACACGGCATGCAGTGTGCCACGTCCTGCGCGGGTCCAGACAGGTATAAAACGCCGATGTTCCATGTGCCGGACATCGGCATCAGACGGTGATGCCAGCCCGCGGCATCATGCGGCGGCCGACGTTTCGCCCAGCCGCGCCAGCGGTTCCATCAGCAGGTGGTTGTGCGAATAATCGACCGGGATGGAAATGACGACCGGCCCTTCGGCCTCCATACCCGCGCGCAGCGCGCCCGCGATTTCATCGGCGGAGCGGACGGCGATTCCCTGCGCGCCGCACGAACGCGCGAACATCGCAAAGTCGATCGGCCCGAAATCCACGCCCGAACCACGGCCGTACTTCTTGCGCTCCTGCATTTCGACCATGTTGTACTGCTGATCGACCCAGACGAGGTGGACGAGGTTGCATTTCAGGCGCACCGCCGTTTCCAGCTCCATGCACGACATCATGAACCCGCCATCTCCAGACACGGAAATGACCTTCTGCGCCGGGTTGAGCAGGCTGGCGGCGATCGCCCACGGCAGGCCGACGCCCATCGTCTGCTGGCCGTTGCTGATCAGCATCTGACGTGCGCGGAACGACAGCAGGTAACGCGCCAGCCAGATATGGAACGTCCCCATGTCGAGGCACATCGTGACGTCGGGGGTCACGACCTTTTCCAGTTCACGCACGATCTGCAGCGGATGGACCGCCGTGTTGCTGGTGCTGCGTGCCTCCAGCAGGTCGTTGCGGCGCTTGGCATGGTAATCGCCAAGGATTTCCTCAAGCGAGGTGGCGCGCGCCAGCCGGCCCAGCCTTGCCGTCAGGGCATCGACGCTGGCGGCGATATTGCCGATCAGTTCGACGGCCGGGGCATAGTGGGCATCGAGTTCGGCGGCCACCACGTCAACATGGATGATGCGGCGCGCGTCATCGACGTTCCACAGCCACGGATCATATTCGATCGGGTTGTAGCCGATGGAAATGACAAGGTCGGCCTCATGCAGAAGCTGGTCGCCCGGCTGGTTGCGGAACAGGCCGACGCGACCGCCGAAACGGTCCGCCAGTTCGTGCGACACCGCGCCCGCCGCCTGATAGGTGCCGATGACCGGAACCCCGGTGCGCGCGATCAGGCCGCGCACGGCCTCCGCCACGTCCGGGCGGCTTGCCAGCAGGCCCAGCAGGATGACGGGACGCTGCGCCTTTTCAATCAGCTTCGCGGCTTCCGCCACGGCTTCCACGCCCGCGGCCCCGGCCTCCGGCAGGGGGCGGCCCGCCAGGACCGGCCCGCTGGCGGGCATCGACAGGATGTCCATCGGCGTGCTGACGAAGGCCGCGCCCGGGCGGCCCTTTTCCGCGAAACGGAAGGCGTTGGCGATGACTTCGGACACCGCGTCGGGGGAGGTGACCTCCGCGCTGTATTTGGTGATCGGCTGGAACAGGGCGACGGTGTCCATGCTCTGGTGCGTCAGCTTCAGCCGGTCCGCCAGCTTTACCGCACCACCGATCGCCAGCACCGGGTCGCCCTCGGAATTGGCGGTGGCAAGGCCGGTCACGAAGTTGGAGGCCCCCGGCCCCGACGTCGCGATGGCAACCCCCGCGCGGCCCGTCATGCGACCGATGCCGCCCGCGATGAAGGCCGCGTTCTGTTCATGGCGCGTCACGACCGTTTCAATGGGCGAATCCACCAGCGCATCAAACAGGCGATCGACCTTGGCGCCGGGAATGCCGAAGACATGGGTCACGCCATGTTCGACCAGGTTGCGTACAATCATCTCGGCCCCGCACTGCGTGGCGGCCGATCCTGCCTTGTCTGTCATATGACCGTTGTTCCTGGAACGGACGCGCCCGCCATACATGGGCAGGGCGCGAAATTCGGAAAAAATACAGTAAAAAGGGAACCGTTATTCCCGTTTTACCCGCCTTCTGCCACGCGAATGGCCTCATGAATGTTTTCGGGCGACAGGTTCGCCTTTGCGAACTGTTCCGTGCGCGGAAGCTGGATTTCCACATCGGAAATCACCCCGACCTCCAGCCGGCCCTGACGGACGCGGTAATCGGTCACGTGACCACCGCGCCTGCCGTCCTCGGTCAGGAAATGCAGGTGATAGCCCGCGACATTGACGCCCTGCATGTAAGGCGGCGTGCGGAAGCCCAGCATTGTGCCCGTCGCGGTGCCAAGCTGCATCGTCGGCTGGCGGCTGACGACGTCGAGCATGGGGGGATAGGGACGGCACTGGCAGAAGACCGTGCGGGTTTCCACGCGCTCGAAAATGCCGGTGAAACGCACGGCGGCGAACAGGTTGGGATTGTCCACCAGACGGTTGACGATTTCCTCGAACCCTTCCTTGTCGCACGGCGTGTCGATCACGTATTCCTTTTCCGGCTGGAAGAAGGTCACGCATGCGAAGGGCGTCTTGAGCGAGCCCGGAACGCGCCCGGCCTGACCATCGGCGCGGAACTGGTGGACCACGCTGTCATTGACGATCATCTCGCCATCGAGGGCGTTAAAGGTTCCCAGCCCGAAATTGCCATGCACCAGCAGTTCGTCGAGCGTGGTTTCCCCGTCATAGACGGCGTCAAGCAGCGCCGCCATGGTGGAGGTCTGGTACAGCCTGTTGCGACGGGGCCCGAGATCCGCCGCGCCGCCCAGCGCGCCGGACCGGGAATCGATGTCACCGACCGATTGGCATCTGAATTTCAAACCATCTCTCCCGCATCAGTTCACGGCGTCCCGCCTGCGGGTCGGGAGCCGGATAATTCCGTGTGTGCGCAGATGGTGAGGCAGCCCGATCCAATCGTCCAATATATATTTACAGCGTTTTCCATATATCAAAAATATGGGACTGCATTCCCGCCTGCTTCCCGCCCGCATGCGACGGGACACGGGTCGGGGCCCCGCGCCCTGTAAAAACGAAATATTCGCGGAAATATTCGCAAGGCGAATACACGGGCATGAAATATTCCCCGACGCCCCCTTCCGGCATGCCGGAACCGTGCCGACATGCCGCCTTGCCCGATGACGACGCGCCCGTCATTGTGGGGGCATTATTGAGGTTGGGAATGAATATCCAATGATGAAATCACTTCGTAGCGCCGCCCTGAGTAGTGCTGCCCTGGCGCTGTGCACCCTGACGGGCGCGCTTGCGGTCGCCCCTGCCATGGGGGCACCGGCCACGGCACAGCCCCCCGAAGCCCCCTCGTCCTATGCCATCAGCGATTTCGCCGGCCCGTGGTCGTCGCTGGGCATCGAGCCGCTGACGATCACGGCGCAGAACAAGGAAACCGGCGCGGCGGCACGGCTGGGCCTGAAACTGTCACCCCCGCTGGAGAAGGTGACGGGACTGGCGGGACGCACCATTGTCCTGAAGCAGGAAAACGGCACGACGCTGACCTCGCTTGACGACAACCCGCAGACCACCTTCACCCTCGTCTCCCAGAACAGCGCGGTCCTCAAGATGAAGGGCAAGAAGCCCGGACAGGTGCTGAACCTGCCGCTGAGCCGCGCGGACTGACCCGCCATCCGCAGCACGGATGAAAAAACCCCGGCCCTGCATCCGCAGGCCGGGGTTTTTTGTTCCCCCCACGCGAAACGGACAGCAGGCCGCCGTGGAAGGAAACATTCAGGGATGTCGCGCCGGAACCAGGCGTTCCGCAACAAAACCTATTCCGGGGTCATGCCCAGCAGGCCACGCAGCTTGCTGCGCAGTTCGTTTTCGCGCGGCACGCTCAGCGCCTCGCGCAGGCGCAGCATCTGCCGGCGGGAGGCATACAGCTGATCGAGCAGCGACAGCACGATCGGCACGCCTTCCTCGTTCACGCCGAAATCATGGCGCAGCTCGCGGATCAGGATGGCGCGGGCCTCGTCAATTTCGCGGAACAGGTAATGTCCCCGCACACCTTCAGGTCGCAGCCATTCGCTGTCGATCCAGTGCTGGATTTCGTCAGGCGGGACGTTGCCGACCCGCACGCACAGGGTCTCGAACGTGATCATGACGCACCGCCCCCGCTCTTGCCATCCTTCGCCCCGGGCGGGGTCCACGACCTGAGGAAGTTCTCGAACGCCTCATCCGTCTTGCCGATGGTGACCTGCAGCCTGACATACAGGTTGCCGGCTTCCTGCCCGCCATGCGCCTTGACCCCGCGACCACGCAGGCGCAGCACGCTGCCGGTATCGGAATGGGCGGGCACGTTCATCTTGACCGGGCCGGCAGGGGTGGGAACCGTGATGCTGCCGCCCAGGACCGCCGTCTTTACGTCAATCGGCAGGGTGGAGCGGATATCGTTGCCATCGCGGGTATAATTCGGGTCCGGCGCGACGGAGATGGAAATCAGCGCGTCGCCCGCAGGACCGCCCTGATATCCCTCATCCCCCTTGCCACGCAGGCGCAGCACCTGTCCGTCCTCGATCCCCGGCGGAATTTTTACATCCAGCGTCCCGCCGCCCGGCAGGGTCACGCGCGACGTGCCGCCATTGACGGAATCAAGGAAGCTGACGGTCAGGGAGTACTGGCGGTCCTCCCCCTTCATCGGACCCTGCGGACGGCGGCGGAAACCGCCGCGCTGTCCGAACATGCCGCCAAAGATGTCGCCAAGGTCATCCTCGGAAAACTGGCCGCCGCCATAGAAATGACCCTGCGCGCCCTCCGCATGGCTGCGATAGCCGCCACCGCCGCCGGGGAAGCCGCGTTCCTGCCCCTCCGCGTCGATTTCGCCACGGTCGAAGCGCGCGCGCTGTTCCGGATCGGACAGCAGCGCATGCGCGGCGCCCACCGCCTTGAAACTCTCTTCCGCGGCCTTGTCGCCGGGGTTGAGGTCAGGGTGATGCTTCTTGGCCAGCTTGCGGTAGGCCTTGCGGATTTCATCCTGGCTGGCGGTGCGCGCCACGCCAAGTACGTCATATGGATCTTTACTCACGGCTGGGTGTCATTCCTCCGGGTCGGGCCGAACATGGCAATTCCGGACCGCGCGACAGGCGGCCCCCGCCGTGCCTGCCGGACGGTCATTCATTATCTGATAATGGGAAGCCCATGCCCCCCGGTCAATGAAGGACCCGGGCAAAACCGCGCGCGACCGGCGCAGGATACTGGCGGGTGCATATCAGGTAGATGAAAATAACATTCCACCTCCCGATGAAAATAAATCTTTTGTGGTTTTACTTCGCGCCGGTATTGTTTTATTTTCGGGCGAAAAATAGCAATATAAAAGATATGCCTCCGATATGCATGTTGTCTTTCTTACGCTGGCGTTACTGACGGTTAGTGGCATCAGCAGCCTGATTTCACGTATTGGACGCATTCCTGTCCCGCTTCCACTGATCCAGATCGCGATCGGTGCCATCGCGGCGCTTGCGGGGCTGAAAATCGGGTTCGATCCCGACATGTTCCTGCTGCTGTTCATTCCGCCGCTGCTGTATGCCGACGCCTATCGCATGCCGATGCGCGAATTCGGGGAACTGCGCAACGTCATCATCATGCTGGCGCTGGGGCTGGTGGTGTTCACGACGCTGGGGTGCGGGTATTTCATCCACTGGATGATCCCGCCCATCGCGCTGCCGGCCGCGTTCGCGCTGGCGGCCGTGATGTCGCCCACCGATGCCGTGTCCGTCGGCAGCATGATCGAGGGCGGGCGCGCCCCCGCCCGCGTGGTCCACATCCTGCATGGGGAGGCACTTCTTAACGACGCGTCGGGACTGGTGTGCTTCAAATTCGCGGTGGCCGCCGCGATGACGGGCATATTCTCCTTCCAGCAGGCGCTCGGCAGCTTCATGTTCATGTCGGCGGGCGGCATCATCATGGGGGTGCTGATCGCATGGGCGGCGTGCCGGGCGGAACATGTGCTGCTGGTGCGTGGCTATGACGATCCGCCGACGCACATCACGCTGGCGATGATGCTGCCGTTCGCGATCTACCTGATCGCGGACGCGGCAGACTGTTCAGGCATCCTTGCCGCCGTGGCGGGGGGCATGACGGTGAAGTTCACCGGCGTGATGAACGAGGCGCGCACCGAAACCCGCCTGAAGGCCACGACCGTGTGGGACATGGTCAATTTCACCTTCAACGCGGTCATCTTCCTCCTGCTGGGGCTGCAGTTGCCCGACCTCGTGACCGAGGGCGCGCATATCGCGCGCGCCGGCGGGGTTTCACCATGGTTCCTGATCCTTGCGATCATCGCCATCCAGCTTGCGATGAGCACGATGCGCTTTGTCTGGATCTGGATTTCCATCACCGCGCGGCGGCTGTTCGCGCATGTCCGCCACCGCGAGACGGTCATCCCCTCGGCCCGCACGGTGCTGATCATGACTGTGGCGGGCACGCGCGGGGCCATCACGCTGGCGGCGATCCTGTCGCTGCCGATCGCGACCGCGACCTCCCCCGGATTTCCCGGCCGCGACCTGCTGGTGACGCTGGCGGCGGGGGTCATCATCTGTTCCCTCGTGCTTGCCAGCCTTGCGATGCCGCCGCTGATGGCGGGCATGCAGGCTGACGAGGACGATCCCAGCCTGCGTGAACTCGACGCCATGCGCATCGAACTGGCCCAGACGGCGGTGCAGACGCTGCATGCCGAACAGGCAGCCCTGGCGCATCATGAAATCGACCACGACGCGGACGAGGAGACGATCGACCTGAAGCAGGAGGCGATTTCGCGCCTTCTGCATGAATATCAGGACACCCTGAAACGGCTGGACAATTCCGCCGCGGCGCAGAACGGCATCCGCGCCACGGCCATCCGCGAAAAACGTGCCGAGCTGGCGCTGCGGTTCCATGTCATCCGCCACATGCGCGAACGCCTGCACCTGCGCGTGATGCAGCGCCGCATCAATGACGAGACGGAGGCCACCATCAACCAGGAGCTTGATTTCATCGAACAGGAACTCCAGATCGAGGCTCATTCCCTGCCACGCCAGCAGGCCGAAAACCATTCGCCCGCCGTTGCCGCGCACTAGCCCCGCGCCAGCGGCACGCACCTGTCACGATGCGCCTGTCCATGATGCGCCCGTCGCGCCGACCATGAAGGAGACCCGTTCGATGAAACTCCTGCCCCTGCCGTTCCGCCGCGCCCTTGCGCCCGCGATGCTGGTCGCCGGGCTGCTGCCGGTCGCGGCACCTGTCATGGCGCCGGTCGCGGCCCATGCAAAGGATCACAGTTTCCACATCCCGCGCCGGTCCCACGCGCCATCGCCCTATGGCAACGTCTCGGGCTATCAGGTGGCGATGGACAGGAAAAGCCCGGAATACATCAAGGTCGCCCAAGTGTGCGAGACGACCTCCGCCATGGGGATGTATTCCACCGCCAACAGCAACCGGATGTCCATGAACCGCAACGACCACAGCCGTTTCTATGCCCAGTGCATGGTCTCGCACGGCGCATGGCGCTCGGCCTCGCAGACAAGCGGGAGGGACATGGGCGGGGATGACAGCTTCCGCTGATCCCCCCGGCCTCATGCCCGAAGACTGTCTGAAAACAGTCCGTTGATAAGGGATGAAAGTTTTTGGGTGTCGCCTTTTGTCCAGAAAGGCAACGTTCCTTGAAGCTTTTTGAAAAAAGCTTTACCAAAAACTTTCATGATTTCAGGTCCTTGGCAGACCTGTTTGTTCAATTCCTAGCGTCCGGGAGGAGCCATGAATTCCGGCCCCACCGGATCGCGCACCGTGCGCGTCAGGATCGCGTCGATATCCTTGCGGTCCTGTTCCGTCAGGCTCCAGCCCAGCGCGTCGCGCACGCCCTCGATCTGCTGCGGCTTGCGTGCGCCCCACAGCGCGATCGTCGGTCCCTGGTCCAGGACCCAGCGGATCGCCAGCGCCAGCAGGGATTTGCCGTACCGTTCCCGCGCGAAATCACGCAGCGCGTCAACGGCGGCCAGATACTGTGCAAAGCGCGGCGGCTGGAATTTCGGGTCGCTGGCGCGCAGGTCATCGCTGCCGAACTTCGTCTCCGGCGTCATGCGTCCCGACAGCAGCCCGCGACACAGCGGACCATAGGCCAGCACCGCCAGACGGTTCCTGATGGCATAGGGCAGGATGTCGCGTTCGATTTCACGCTCGAACAGGTTATAGGGCGGCTGGATGGCGGAAAGCGGCGCGAATTTCCGGAATTCCTCGATCTGCGGAATGCTGAAATTGCTGACACCCAGCGCAAGCACCTTGCCCTGCGTCACCAGTTTTTCCAGCGCGCGCGCCGTCTCTTCCATCGGGACGGCCGTGTCGGGCCAGTGGACCTGGTACAGGTCGATATGATCGGTGCGCAGCCGGCGCAGCGAATCCTCGATTTCCTTGTTGATCCGCGCGGCGGACGTGTTGCGGAACGGCTTGTGGTCCTCATGCCAGTCGAGGCCGACCTTGGTTGCGATCGCCACCTTGTCGCGGCGGCCGCCCGACAGGGCCTCGCCCACCACTTCCTCCGAATGGCCGAAGCCATAGACGGGGGCCGTGTCGATCAGGTCGATGCCAACCTCCAGCGCCTCGTGGATCGTGGCGATGGCCTGCCGGTCGTCGGGACCGCCCCACATCCATCCGCCAATGGCCCATGTGCCCAGCGCGATGCGCGCCACCGGCCGCTTCAGCCCCGCGATGGTGATGGTGTCCGACGTTGTCGATGTGCCCGTTGCTGCGGCTGTCATGCGTCGCTCCTTCCTGACAATGGGCGCGCCACCACCACCCCCGTGCGCCATGATGGCGTCATGGGGCGGGAATGGCCGCGCCGTCCATGACAGAATTGGGCCTTTCGGACATGATCGCAAGGCGGGGGGCCCTGCCCGCATGGCTGCCCCACCCCCTTTTCGCGTCGGGCATCGCGCCGTATGGATGAAGCGGACGGGGGATGCCCCGCGCCCAGCCCTGTCGTGCCCCGCCCTGACCGAGGAGAAACCCCGCGTGCTGCGCAAGATTGCTTTTCTGCTGCCTCTCGCAAGCCTCGCGGCATGCGCCCATACCCCACGTTCCCGTCCGGCCAGCACGCCGGTCACGCAGTATGCGCAGGGCGCGGGGCCGCTGTCGGTGGATGCGCACGTGCCGGATTTCGCCACACGGAATTTTGAACCCTTCACGCGCCAGAACACCGTGGCCATCGCGCTGCGGGAATGGCGCATGTTCGGACAGCCCGTCAGCGATGACGACCCCGAACAGCGTCCCGAACCCACCATCGCGGCGGTCAAGCCGGAACGGACCGCCGGGCTGTGGCAGCGGGTGGGCGAATACTGGTGGATCGGCCAGGACCCCGGCGAACGCGAAAGCGCATGGACCGGCAAGCATGATGAAAACGGGCATGTCACCGATTTCGTGCATGACGGCACCTATGCCTGGTCGGCGGCGTTCATTTCCTATGTCATGCGGGTGGCGGGGGCGAATGACCGCTTTGCCTATTCCCCCAACCACGCCACCTATATCAACGCCGCCGCCGCGCGGACGGAAAAGGGCGTGCGGGCGCGCAACCCCGTTTCCTATGCCCCGCGCATGGGGGACCTGATCTGCGTGGGACGCGGGGCCAGCAGGACCGTGCGCTTTGCCAACCTGCCCACGGCGCAGCCCTTTCCCGCGCATTGCGGCCTTGTGGTCGCGATGGACGACAACGCGCCGCCCTTTGGTCATCAGATCAGCATCATCGGCGGCAATGTGGATGACGCGGTCAGCCTGACCCATGTGCCGGTGGACCGGCACGGGCGGCTGGCGACACGGCGCGGCGGCAGCGTTGACCCGCGCTATCCCTGGTGCGTGGTGCTTCAGGTGCTGTACGACGACCCTGGCGACCCTGCGAAACGCGAATAGCCGCCCCTTACGCCGTCGGGCTGGGGGCGTCGGGCGCCGGGGCACTGTCCTGCCGGCAGGGGCGGGCGGACACGCCATGATGGTCGGGCATGAAGATCCGCGTCGGCATCGGGGGAATGACCCAGCACTGGCTGGCGGTTGCGTCATATTCGACAAGCAGCGTGACGGACGTCGCGGCGCCATCATCCCCCCACAGCCCGCGTGGCAGGGTCAGGATGCCCCTGCTCCACCGCCATTTCCCTTTTCCCGTGCCCTCCTCCGGCCAGAAAAAGGGGGCAAGACACGGGTCGTTCAGGTCGAGGAGGCGCATCGTCTGGCGCGTCTCCCCCAGGGCGATGCGCCGCACCGCGAGCCCCAGCGCGCGCCTGTCGGCAGAGGCGCACCAGTCGGCCGGGACGAACGTGCGCGAGACAAGGCGCACATGCCGCGCCCGCGCGGGAAAGGTAAAGCGCGCCACGCCGTCGCGATGTCGCGTCGCCTCGACCCGGTATCCATCGACCATCGCATGCAGGTCCATGCAGGTGCTGACCCGCCAGCCCAGCGTCTGCGCCCGGGTGGCAAGATGGGCGCGGCGGACCGACACCACCGGGGCGTGCGTCACGATCGGCGGAAGGCCGTCCACCTCCGCCCGCGCGACACCCACCCCGACCGGCAGCCCGTTCGCCAGCAGGACGGACGGCCGGTCCAGCACGATCCCCCAGCATTCGATGAACCCGCCCGACAGGGTGGTCGGCAGGGTCGCCAGTGTCGCGCCATTCGTCAGCAGCTTCGCGGGGACCAGCACCTCGTCATGTCCCGACTGCCCGATCGGCAGGTCCGGCAGCGCCAGCATGTCGCGCGCCGGCTGTCCCGGGGCGCAGGCATGGGCGGCGATATGGACCAGATAGGCGCCATCGCGCGCCACCGCCGCGGCATGGGACGGGACGGGCCCGATCCAGCAGATGCGCCGCATCCGCCCCTGCGCCGTCAATACGAAATCACCGGGGGCAAGGGTTTCGACCGGCATGTCCCCGCCGGGCGTGCGCAGCATGGTGCCGGGCATGAACCCCGTCGTCCTGCGTGTGATCGGGGCGGGAAAAACCGCATGCGCCACCCCGCGCGGCGGCGCGCCGTCGGCCCGTCCATCGCCGCACGCGCCCGCCACGTCGGGACGGCCAGAGCGATGACGCAAGACGTCCCGGCCCCCACGCGGGGGCGTGTTTTCCATTTCCGGTCCTGTAACTGTCATGAATTTCCCCAGATCCGCGCCGGAAACCCTCGCCGGCTGCCCGCTGGCGCCCGACCCGTGCCGCGCATCATGGGGATACGCAGACCGTCACAATAGTCCCCATATGGGACTGGATATGTGTCACGAAACCTGTATCATCGATTCGTTTTATCTGTCCGTTTCATGTTCCCTGGACCAAGGTCTGCCCTGAATGCTCTCCGATGCCGTCAATGCCGTCATAGGCGACATCTATCGCTGCGCGTTCGATGACAGCCACTGGCAGCCGACGCTGCTGGGACTGTCACGGATGGTGGGCGGGATCGGGGCCGCGATCGTGCCCAACGGGAACGACAGCCCGGAACTGCGGTTCAGTTCGTCGCGCATCACCGAATCCGACCAGATCTATTACGACCACATGTGGCGGCACGACCCGTACCGGATGCATCTGCACGGCCGTTCGCGCCCACAGGGTGAGATATCGGACACCGCCCTCGTCACGGATGCGGAACTGGAACGCCATCCCTATTACCAGGACTTCCTGCGCAAATTCGGCGCGGGCCGGACCAACCGTCTCTATTTCGCCGATCCCGCCTGCCCGCCCTTCAGCCTGTCGGTCCAGCGCCCGTGGGAAAATCCCCATGAAACGGACGCCCAGCGCAGGCTGCGCGTGATGCTGGGGCAGCATGTGTGCCGCGCGCTGGCGATGTCGGCGGCCGAACGCCGCAGCCGCGTCCTTGCGCACGGGTTCCATGAAATCTGCATGCGCCTGTCCACCGCCGCCGCGCTGGTGGATCAGGAGGGACGGATGGTGTTCATGAACGATGCCATGTCCGACCTTATGGGTGACGGGATAACCTGCGTCGATCATCGCGTCGTCTGTTTACACCGCGAAAGCCAGCGGCGGCTCGACGATCTGCTGCGCGGGGTCCTTCATCCCGACACGGCAACACAGGTCGCCCCGGAACGCTTCATCACGCTGCAATGCCCGTCGGGCCAGCCCGTCATCGCGCGCGCCATGCCTCTTTTCCCCGGAATGGACGACGCGAACATGGGCGGGCGTCCCGCGCGCGGCATGGCGCTGGTGATGTTCCACCGCCCCGGCGCCCCCACCCCGGACGTAAGCGACGCGCTGCACCTGCTGGGACTGAACCACAGCGAGGCACGGCTGGCCCGGCAGGTCGGCAACGGCCTTTCCCTGAAAGAAGCCGCGCGGGAGCTGGGGATTTCCGACCATTACGCCCGTTCCATCCTGCGCCATGTCTATGAAAAGCTCGATGTGAACAGCCAGTCGAAGCTGGCCGCTTTCCTTCGCGACCTTCCCGCCCCATATGCAGGTACGCGGGCCTGATCACACCCCCCCCGATGGTACGGGCATGCGCGCGATGTCTTGGTTTCGCGCAGGCATTGGGGCACATTGCCCCGGCCGCCCTGTCCCGTCCGGGACGGGCATGACAGGCAGCATCGTCCCGCGCCGACATGGCGGGACGGCCGCCCCATGACACGTCAATTACAGATCCGAAGGTTCAATCCTGATGGCCGAAAGCCCTGCCCCCTTCCAGCCCACCACCAGCGCGGGCATGACCGACGCGATCGGTCATACGCCGCTGATCCGCCTGCATCGCGCGTCCGAGGTCACGGGATGCGACATCTTTGGCAAGGCCGAATTCATGAACCCGGGCGGATCGGTCAAGGACCGCGCAGCGCTGGCGATCATTGACGACGCGGAGCGGCGCGGTGTCCTCAAACCCGGCGGCACGGTGGTCGAGGGCACGGCGGGCAATACCGGCATCGGCCTGACGCTGGTGGCCAACGCGCGCGGCTACCGCTCCATCATCGTGATGCCTGAAACGCAGAGCCAGGAGAAGATCGACTTCCTGCGCATGATCGGCGCGGACCTGCGCCTTGTCCCGGCCAAGCCGTTCCGCGATCCGGGCAACTATGTCCATGTCTCGCGCCGTCTGGCGGAAGAGACCGGCGCGGTCTGGGCCAACCAGTTCGACAACCTTGCCAACCGCGAGGGACACCGCCGCACCACCGCACCTGAAATCTGGGACCAGATGGGCGGACGCATCGATGCCTTCACCTGCTCGTGCGGGACGGGCGGCACGCTGGCGGGCGTCACGCTGGGGCTGGAGGACCGCGCCCGCGCCGCCGGCGTCGCCCGCCCGCGCGTCGTCCTTGCCGATCCCGAAGGTTCGGGCCTGTACGGATGGGTCAAGTCGGGGGACCTGTCGATCTCAGGCTCCTCCATCACCGAGGGCATCGGGCAGTCGCGCGTGACCGGCAACCTCGAGGGGCTGCATTTCGACGATGCCGAGCGCATCCCCGACGCCGAGGCGCTGGAGCAGATCTATGAACTGCTGATCCATGAGGGACTGTCGGTCGGCGGATCTGCGGGCATCAACGTCGCAGCCGCGATCCGCGTGGCGCGCGCGATGGGTCCGGGCCACCGCATCGCCACCATCCTGTGCGATGGCGGCGCACGATACCAGTCCAAGCTGTTCAACCCGATATTCCTGCGTTCGAAGCACCTGCCGGTGCCGTCATGGCTGGACAAGTAGGCAACGTCCCCCGGCCCCTGAAACGGGGCCGGGCGATGGCGGCACGGCCCTTGCCCCCGATATTGAAACGGAGTGAAACAGCAGGTGTGAAGCCTTCTCCTTTCGTCTAGGATGCCGTGCCATGGACCTGATGCCGCATATCCTCATCGTTGATGACGACCGTGAAATCCGGGAACTGCTCGCCCGTTTTCTCGAACGCAATGAACTGCGGGTCACCACCGCGCGCGACGGGCAGGATACGCGCCGCAAATGGACCGGCGGACATTATCAGCTGGTGATCCTCGACCTCATGCTGCCGGGCGAAAGCGGCCTTGACGTCGCGCGGTGGCTGCGCACGCAGGCGGACGTGCCGATCATCATGCTGACGGCCATGGGCGACGATACCGACCGGATCATCGGCCTGGAACTGGGCGCGGACGATTACGTACCCAAACCCTTCAACCCGCGTGAACTGCTGGCGCGCATCCGCGCGGTGCTGCGCCGCGTCAACGACAATCCCGACCCGCGCAGCGTGCCTTCGCGCAGGCTGCTGCGTTTCGCGGGATGGGAACTCGACACCGTGCGCCGCCGCCTGCTCAACCCCGCCGGGACGGAGGTTCCGCTGACGGGCGGGGAATACGACCTGCTGATGGCGCTTCTGGAACGCGCCAACCGGGTCCTGACGCGCGACATGCTGTTCGACATGCTGCGCGGGCGGCAGGCCGGGCCGTTCGACCGGGCCATCGATGTCGCCATCAGCCGCCTGCGGCGCAAGCTGGAGGATAACGGCCGCAACGCACAGCTGATAAAGACGGTGCGGGGCGGCGGATATGTCCTGGCGGCGGAAATCGAACGGGTCTGATCCGTTGAACGATGATGCCCGGCCCCTGATCCACCCTGACGACATCCTGCCCGTGGCCGAAGAGCCGCCGGGACGACTGGGGCGGCTGCGCGCGCTGCTGCTGCGGCTGCGTCCGCCCTCGCTCGCCGCGCGGACCAGCCTGCTGCTGATCTGCGGGCTGGGGGTGATCCAGGCGGGCGGCCTGACCATCCATGCGCTGGACCGGCTGGATTTCGACCGCCGCATGATGGAGGAAAAATACCATACCGAGGTGGCGACCCTCTATCGCGGGATCGTGGAAACCGCCCCCGACCATCGCGACGCCGAACTGAGCACCCTGCACATGCCCGCCACCTTTCGCGCGGAACTGACGCCCGGTCCCGAACCCGACATGATCGACAGCCTGATGGCCGCGCCGCGCGGCGGCCGCATGGGCGGGGGGCACATGGACTGGTGGGGTGGTCCCAACGGTCCCGGTGGCGGCCCGAACGGCGGCCCGGGCCGCCGCGACGCCGACCAGAATGCCGATCGCGACGACCGCGCCGCCCCCGACCATCGTTCCGACGGCCCGGATGACAGGCCCCCCGGCCCGCCGCGCGGACAGCCCCGCGCATGGGGCGGCGGACCGTTCGCGGAAAACCGGCCGCCAAGGATGGGGGGCATGCCGCCCCTGCCGCCCCACCTGCGCCCGCTGCAGGTCATGGTCTCCCCCCCCACGCGCGGGCGCAGGCATGCCATCGCCTTCCTTCTGCCTGACGAGCATCGCTGGCTGACGATCCATTATGTCGTCCCCCGGCCCAGCATCTTCCGTTCCCCCACCTTTCCCATCGCCTTCATCCTGATGACGGTGGCCGGCGGTATCCTGATCCTGTGGGGCGTGCGTCGGCTGATCGCGCCTGTCGGCACGCTTGCCGCCGCGGCGGAGGCACTGGGCCGCGACGTCAACGCCCCCCCGATGCCCGAGGACGGCCCGCAGGAGGTGGCGCGCGCCGCCATCGCATTCAACACCATGGCGCGGCGCATCCGGCGGTTCCTGTCGGACCGCACGCTGATGCTGACGGCCATCGGCCATGACCTGCGCACGCCCATCACGCGCCTGAAACTGCGTGCCGAGTTCATCGAGGACGAGGAGATGCAGCAACGTTTCCTGGCCGACCTGGACGAACTGGAATCGATGGTCGCCGCGACCCTGTCCTTTGGCCGTGATGCCGAACAGCGCGAACCGATGAGTTCGCTGAACCTGACCATCCTGCTGCAGACCATCCTGGACGAAGTGACGGAGACACGGCCCGAGCTTGCGGACGCGATCGGCTTTACCGAGGATCCGCCCGACGTCACGATCCATGCCCGTCCGGTTGCGCTGAAACGTGCACTCAACAACCTTGTGATGAACGCCGTCAAATATGGTGGCGGCGCGCGCGTCACCCTGTTCCCCCCCGAACCGGGCGGACGCAACGACCCGGACGAGATGGTCACCCGCCTGTGGATCGAGGATGACGGTCCCGGCCTGCCGCCGGAGGATCTGGAACGGATGTTCGACCCCTTCGTCCGGGCCGAGGACAGCCGCAATCGTGAAACCGGCGGAACGGGGCTGGGCCTGTCGATTTCGCGCAACATCATCTGGGGACTGGGCGGGGATATCAAGCTGGGCAACCGCACGCCGCATGGCCTGCGTGTCAGCGTGACCCTGGTCTGCTGAAGTGTACCTGAAAACAACCGATTGATAAAAAGCAATGAACGTTTCCGGACGCCGTATTTTTCAAAAATGCGCCGTTCTTCGAAGCTTTTTGCAAAAAGCTTCACCAGAAAACCCTTCAGTGATGCGCGGAAACATGTCACCGGGATCCCGGGGCCGCGAAATGTGTTCAGGTAAATGGAACGCCCGGTTATCCTTCCCCTTTCGCCAGAACAGGGCCGGGTCCTTTCCGACCACGCGGGGAATTCCCCCGTTTCTTCACAAAGGAACGTGGCCCGTCGCATTGATGTAGGACCGCGGCCCGACACGTTCTAGGATACCCCTGCCCTTCTTCCCCGCCGGAGCCATGAGCCCCTGATCCATGCTTGACCGTCTTTACACGCGCACCCTGCGCCTGTCCGCCAGTCGCCACGCGCCGTTGTGGCTGGCGCTGGTCGCCTTTGCCGAGGCCAGCTTTTTCCCCCTGCCGCCCGACCTGCTGCTGATCCCGATGGTGCTGGCACAACGGGACCGGGCGTGGCGGCTGGCCATGATCTGTACCGCCGCCAGCGTCTGCGGCGCGGTGGCAGGATGGTATGTCGGGGCGTTCCTGCTGGAATACGCGGCCATGCCGATCGTGCGCTTCTATCATGCGCAGGCGACGCTGGCAGGGCTGCAGGCGCGATTCCGCGAATGGGGGGTGTGGATCATCCTCATCAAGGGCCTGACCCCCATCCCCTTCAAATTCGTGACCATCGCCAGCGGGGCGGCGCACCTGCCGCTGGCGCCGTTCCTCGTGGCATGCGCCATCACGCGCGGCGTGCGGTTTTTCCTGGTCGCCGCCCTGCTGCGGCGTTTCGGCGCGCCGGTGCAGGCCTTCATCGAACGCCGCCTGCCGCTGGTGGCCGGGGCGTTCGCGGCGGCGATCGTGGCGGGATTCGTCGCGCTGAAATATATCTGACGCGCGGTGGGCGACGATATCACGCCCGCGTCGCCCCGGATCGCGCGGCGAACGTCATGGCATGCCGTCATGCTTTGATCCGCCATGCTTCGGGCCGGTATGCTTCGGGCGCGAACGCGTGATAACATGGCGTCAACGCATCATTTTCCATGGACCCTCCCGCGTCGCGCCGGGGGCCGTCCCTGTCAAACACGGAGCCAATCTTCATGCCGCAACAGGTTGCTGTCATTACCGGAGCAGGGGCGGGCATCGGTCGCGCCACCGCCCGCACCCTTGCACGGGCCGGATGCGATATCGCCCTGATCGGGCGCAACCGGGACCGGCTGAACGACGCGGCGGCGGAACTGCGCGCGCTGAATGTCCGCACCCATGTCGCCTGCGCCGACGTGGCGGACGCGGCGGCACTGGACATGGCGGCCGAGGAGATCGAGCAGGAACTCGGCCCCATCACCATCTGGGCCAACTGCGCCGGGGCGGGCGTGCGCGGGCAGCTTGCCGCCATTACGCCCGATGAAATCCGCCGCGCGACGGAGGTCACCTATCTGGGCACCGTCAATGGCACGCGTTCCGCCCTGTTGCGCATGCGCCGCCGTTCATACGGTACGGTCGTCAACCTTGTCGCGCTGTCGGGCCTGCGGCCGCCGCCGCTGCAATCCATCGAAAATGGCGCGCGGGCAGCGATTCGCGCCTTTTCCGAAAGCCTGCGCCCCGAACTTCTGCATGATGGGGACCGCATCCACATCGCGCTGGTGCACCTGCCGTCCATCAACACGCCGCATTTTTCATGGACGCGCAACCATACGGGCAAGCGGCTGAAGCCGATGGGCCCCGTATATGAACCCGAAATCGCGGCGGAGGCGATCTGTCGCGCGGCGTTCGGGAAATATCGCGACATCTGGGTGGGCACGTCAGGGATCAAGTCATGGCTGATTTCCACCTTCCTGCCCGGCCTGTCTGACCGCTGGCTGTCGAAAGGCGGCTATGCCCGGCAGATGGAAAAAACGCCGGTGGACGGGAACGAGCCTGACGATCTGTTCGGCACGGTGGCCGGGGCTTATGCCGCGCATGGCCGTTTCGACATGATCACGCGAAAGGCGGTGCCGCCGCTGCTGACCTCCCGCCATGCGCAGGTCGGCACGGCCATCGCGGCGGCGGGTCTTGCCCTGACGCTCGCGATCCGCTGCCGCCGTCGCGGCTGAGGACGCCTGTCCAGGGAACCGGCGGGGACAGGGTCATCCCCGCCGAAAAGACCGGGCCGGGAAAACTGTTTCAAAATCCTGCCCTTGAGGCATCAGGTCAGGGACCGTTTGGAAACAACTCCTTGATAAAATTAATAGAAGTTTTTGGGTGTCGCCTTTTTTCAAAAAGGTGACGTCTTTCGAAGCTTTTTATAAAAAGCTTCACCAAAAACTTTTATAAATTCAAGGTGTTATCTGTCATGTCTTTTTAAACAGTCCCTTATTACCAAAGACGTTCTGGAATGCGCCGATGCAGCCCGCCTTTTTGAAAAAAGGCGGCACCTGAAAACCTCTGTCATTTTCATCAGCGGATCGTTTTGCGACAGTCTTTCAGGGACCATAGATTCCTGAAAGACATGTCATCCGAAAGTATCCAGACAGTATCCATTATCCGACATTCAGTATCGGACAGACAGGCGCTGACAGTTTCAGGCAGCGCATCCCTTGCGGTAAAGATCCCCCGACCACACCCACCATCCGGGCCGCGCCACCGCGTCCTGCGCCAGGTCCGCCGCCTCCGGCGTGTCGAACAGGGCAAAGCACGTCGCGCCGGACCCGCTCATCCGGGCAAAGCGGCAGCCGGGGGCGGCGCGCAGGGCCGACAGCACCTCGCGAATCGTAGGGCAGACCTCGCAGGCCGCTTCCTCCAGATCGTTGTTCAGCCCCGACAGGGTCGCTACCATGTCCGACAGCGTATCCCACCGCGCCGGCAGGTCCGGGGCCGGGCTGAAACCACCCTTGCGCGCGCGGAATATGGCCGGGGTGGAAACGCTCATGCCGCAGTTGACCAGCATCATCCCGCATTGTGGCATCACCGGCGCGGGACGCAGGATTTCGCCAATGCCGCTCATCCGGGTGGGAACCTGATCCAGGCAGACCGGAACGTCCGCCCCCAGTCCCGTCGCGATATTGATCAGTTCGGCGCGCGGCAGGTTCAGGTTCCATGCCCTCATCACCGTGCGCAGGGCGGCGGCCGCATCGGCGGACCCACCGCCGATTCCCGACGCCACCGGCAGTTCCTTGTGCAGGACGGCATCCAGCGACGGCAGCGCCGCCGCGTCCGCCCCGACCCACGCCCGCAGCGCCGAGGCCGCGCGGACGACAAGGTTGGTCGTATCGTCACCCACCAGCCCCGCGCCGAACATCCCGTCGATCCGCAGGTCCAGGGCCGCGCCCTGCCGCGCCGCGATTTCGACCTCCAGCACATCCGCCGCCCCGGCGAACACCGCCACACTGTCGAGCAGATGGTACCCATCCGCACGGCGTCCGGTCACATGCAGGTACAGGTTGATTTTCGCATGCGCCGATTCGCGCTGGGTTGCCGTCACTGACTTGCTCCGTCCTTCTTGTTGGTTGCTGGTGTGCTGGTTGCCGGTGCGCTGGTCGCTGGCGCATCCGGCGTGGCATGCACAGCCCCGTTCGCCGGCGCGGCGGGCGATGGCGCGGCGGGCGCGCCGGATGCAGCGGGGGCAGCGGGTGTCTGTGGGCTGGCACCGGCATTCGCATCGGGCATGGCGCCGCCGGTTTTCCCGACACCATCTGGCGCGGGCGACGCGGGTGCATCACCCACGGGCACGATCCGCAGGTCCGTCGGAACCGCCGCATGGGCAGGCGGATGCGCCGCCGTCCGGGTCGCGGCATAGGCCAGCGCCGCCGAAATCTTGCGCTGGTCCGACGGGTCGGGATGAAGCTGGGCTGCTTCCTGCCAGGAATTCACCGCCTCAAGCTGGCGGCCAGATACCCAGTACGCGACGCCAAGGTGGTAATTGATCGCCGGGTCCTGCGGCAGCTGTTCCGCCGCGCGTTCCAGCAGCGGCAGCCCCTCGCCCACATGACCCAGGCGCAGCATCACCCAGCCGACGCTGTCGCGGATCTGCCCATCATCGGGGGAAAGCGCCAGCGCCCGGCGCAGGTAATTTTCCGCCGCCGCGGGATCATCGCCGTGTTCCACCATGGAATAGCCGAGATCGTTGAGCAGCTCCGCCTCGTTCGGGGCCATGCGCAGCGCCTGCAGCAGCCCTGCCTTCGCATGTTTCCAGTCGCCAATGCGGTCATAGGCGATCGACTGCCCGAACAGGATGCGCCAGTCGTCCCCCTCCAGCGTGCCGGACAGCGCCAGCGCGCGGGTATAGGCCGACAGCGCCTGCCGCCATTTGCCCTGCCCCAGCATGATGTCCCCCATGTCGCACCACAGGGTCCGGTCATCGGGCACGTCATGCAGAAGGCCGCGGATGATCCGCTCCGCCTCCGTCCGGTGGCCCAGCGCCATGTCCAGCTCGCCTTCCTCCGCGCGGACCACGACGGCCATCGGGTCGGTGGACGGGACCTCCGACAGGACATCGATGGCCTGCTGGTTCTCGTCCTCCATATGGAACAGCGAGGACAGGAGGATCCGCGCCTCCGTATTGTCGGGATCAAGCATCAGCGACAGGCGCAGCATCATCTGTTCCGTGCTGCGCAGGGTGGTGATGTCATGTTCGTGGGCGGTGCGTTCGTCACCCGGCTTTCGCTGTGGCGTCTCCGCGCTGGTCTGTTCATCCATCAGCAGCGCCAGCAGGCCGTACGCCTGCGCCATCCCCTGCCGGGGCGTGGCAAGGACCGGGCGGTCCAGTGCCGCGATCAGGGCGGAACGCGCCGGTTCCAGCGCCGCCATGGCGGTGATCTTGGACGCGATCATGTCACGCGCCTCACGCGCTTTCCCCTGCCGGTACAGCCAGTGGGCCAGCACGCGCGTGGTGAACAGGTCGCCACCCGACATGCCCATCGCGCGGCGGTACAGCGTATCCGCCCGCATCGACTGCCCCCCCAGTTCCGCGATCAGGGCGGCATGGAGCGTGTAATACCCCCCCAGCATGCGGTCCGCCTGCGCCGTCGTCAGCGCGGACAGCGCGTCATCCGTGCGGCCAAGTCCCTGCAGCGCCCATGCCCGCAGCAGGGGACGGACAATGGTCATGATCGGGTCGTCGGGGGCCTTGTCATAATGGGCCAGCGCATCGGCCCAGTTCCCGGCGATGGCGGCCGCGTTGCCCATCACCAGTTCGGGCACCACGCCGGGGGGCTGCTGGCGCGCAAGGCGGGCGGCCTCCGGACTGCCGGCAAGGATGGCGTAAAGGAACGCCCGCAGGACGAACGGCTTGTAGGAAGGGGCAAGCTGCGCCGCGCGGGCGAAGGTGCGCGCGGCCTCCGCATTGTCGCCCTCGCTCGCCGCGACGGTGGCGACCAGCACGTTCGTCGCAAGGCTCTGCGCCACGGTGCGCGTGGCGGCGGGGGTCCGCACGGCGGTCGCGGGGGCGGCGGCATGCGTTTCCCGGTTGGGAATAACGCCAAGCAGCGGTACAACAGCGGCGGCGACGGCCACGCGCCAGAAACGGGAGGACAGCATGAAACCAGAATCTAGCGTGTGCGTGACGCGATGCCAAACCCCGCCCCCTCCCGCCGCGTCCACGCCTGCGACGTCGGCGCGTTCGGTGCCGGGGCAAAGACGCGCCCTGCATGTCCGGGATGTATCCATCCGATGACCGATTCCCTGTCCCTGTTGCAACTGTATGTGGAATGGGGCGCGGACGAAGCGCTGTCCCCTTTTCCCGTGGACCGGCTGTCCACACCGGCCCAGCCATCCCCCCCCATACAGCGTGAGGGGGACGAGGGACATCACTTTTCACGCGCGCCCTCCCGCCCTGCCGCCCCTGCCACGCCGTCCGCGCCGTCGCCCGCCGCGCCAGCGCGGGGCCGTCCGGCGTCCCCGCCGCCCGTCACGACAGGCG
>NZ_QEXL01000040.1 GCF_003311635.1 Novacetimonas cocois
CCGCTCAAGCGGGCAAGCCGCTCTTCAACGTCAAAAAATCCCGTCTGCTTCATACCGCCATTCCCTCAGTCAGAACCGGACGAATGGAATCACAGAGCTGGTTTCAAAACCAGCGGGTTTTTCGAACCCTCCACCTGATGGTCGATAAGGAGCAGGGCTGAGTTTTCAGCCGTGAAACGGTTGCGGATACGAGATGTTGTCATGGCGATGTTCCTGTTTCGGTCAAGATGAAAGACGATGCTGGTGTTACAGATGCAATCCACTGACGCGGTGATACGATTCCTGTAACAGCGTTGTATCGGCGAGCATGAGTGGGCCATGCGCAACCACTGGCTGTTTGAGCTGCGCGCCGCTGATCACGACAAGACGGGCCGGGCCAGCAGAGGTTTCGACCTGGAAGCTGCTCTCCGTACTGCTCGCAAAGCCAATGGCCTGTGTCTCGGACAGCGGTGTTTCACCGAGGACGCACCTGCCTTCGATAACGACCAGGATGCCGCCCCAGCCGGCGGGCACCTCAATGGAATGTCTGGCCGCTCCGTCGAGCGTGATTTCTTCGACCCGGACAGAGGAGGGAAGGGCGTGTTCCGTCTTGCCCAATGTGGTGCCGTTGACGGCAATCCGGCTCTTCCATCCCGGGCCTGAGCGGGTTTCCACCAGTTCTGGAGGAACAGAGAAAGCTGCTGCTTCATCACGCTGGTTTGCAGCCGGGAGGTTGATGAAGATCTGCAGGCCTCGGGCTGGGCCGCCGCCAGGCATGGGCACTTCTTCATGCATCATGCCGCTGGACGCGCGGCTCCAGTGCAGGCCGCCAGGACGGATGTCCATGACATCACCCATGCTGTCCCGATTGATGAAACCGTTGGGTGAGTCCGCAAAAACATAAGTCACGGCAGAGAACCCGGCATGCGGGTGGGGCGGAAAAGTCGGCCCATTCATCTCGAACCAGTCAATATTGAGGACCGGATCGATCATGTTGCCGAAGGCCTGACGGGGATACTGACGGGCCGAGAAGACGCCGCCGTGACGGGCCTGGGTTGGTGTATAAACGGAAGAAAACGCGATCATGACGGAACCTCCTTCAGTAAGGGTGCTGTCATCGTAATTCTGCGCGGCTGTTCCGGTAAGGTTTGATTTTGGAAAGATAATATCCCATTTTCAGGACAATGAAACCTTCTCTGGACGATCTGGCCCTTCTCGTCACAATTGCGGAAGCGGGAAGCTTTACGGCCGCCGCAGAAGCGTTGGGGCTGCCAAAATCTACCGTAAGCCGACGCCTTGCTGATCTGGAACTGCTGTTGCGCACATCGTTGTTCCGGCGGTCCACGCGAGCGCTCTCCCTGACGGACGAAGGGCGGCGCATCTATGAAATGGCACAGCCTTCCATTCTGGCTGCGGGTAATGCCGCAAGGGCGATTGCCGAGCGGGAGCAACTGGTTGCCGGGCGTGTTTCCCTCACGACAACGGCGGCGCTTGGACAGTATCTGATTGCCCCGCATCTGGTCAGGCTGACGGCCGATTATCCGGACCTGAAGGTTGATCTGCAACTGACAGAGCGCCGTATCAACATTATAGGAGAGAGCGTGGATCTTGCCGTCCGCATGGGGAATCTGGGCGACAGTGACCTTATTGCCCGAAGGCTGTGTATGGTCCGGCGGCTTCTTGTGGCCTCACCTGCCTATCTTGCGCAGGCGGGAACCCCACTCTCGCCATCGGATCTTGCAGCGCATAACGCGATCGTGACCAGTGCCGGCCTGGATACCTGGCGTTTCGACGGTGGGTGGGAGTGCGTCATGCGATGGAACATCGCGGCCGGAAACATGCTGGTGGCGCACCAGTTGGCGCGTCTTGGTCATGGCATTGCCATGTTGCCGGACTTCATGATCGCGAATGACCTGAAGCAGGGGATATTATGCAAAATTCTGCCTGACTATCCGCCCGAACAGGCGGATGCCTGGATTGTAACAAGTCGTCAGAGGTATCGGTCTCTAGCCGTTCAGACTGTGCTGAATGATCTGGTTGAAGCCACAGGCGGTCGTGAGTTGGCCGGGGAAACTGATTGACAGGCTGCGTTGGTGTCCAGGGTTTTCAGCTTCTGAAACATGGATGGACCGTCTGTGACTAAGGGAAAATCTGGCCCTGCCTTAATCTGTTACCTGTATGGAAATTGCATCGAAACGGAATATCATTTGATATCTGAATATCAGATGATATCGTCATCCGTGCGGATAGTGCGATGACCGACTGTCGTGCCAGAATAAAGGGATTGTCATGAGTGATAATGTATCCTCAGGCTCAGAAAGCCCGACCAGAGCCTTCACTGTCGAAACCGATGCAACGGCGACCTATTGGCGTAAGGGACCGCAGGACACGTTGCCTCCACCTGACATGATGGGGCCATATATGCGCAATCATCCTGTGCCGGTTGAGGCGGTGGATGGCCGCAAGGCATGGATCATTGGCAGCGGCATTGCCGGGCTTGCCGCCGCATTCTACATGATCCGTGATGGCAGGATGAAAGGTGAAGACATCACCATCCTCGACACGATGGACATTGCCGGCGGGTCACTGGACGGCGCGGGTAACGCCGAAGAGGGCTATATCGTTCGCGGCGGCCGGGAGATGAACTGGAACTACGACAATTTCTGGGATCTGTTCCAGGATGTTCCAGCCCTTGAACTCCCTGCGGGCTTTAGTGTTCTCGATGAATATCGGCAGGTCAACGATAATGACCCCAATTACTCCAAATCCCGCCTCATGCACCAACAGGGGAAAATTCGTGATTTCGCGACTCTGGGCCTCAGCAAATCGCATCAGTGGGAACTGATCCGCCTCTTGCTCAGGCGCAAGGAAGACCTCGATGACATCACGATAGAGGCGTATTTCAGCGAAAGCTTCTTCGAGACGAATTTCTGGTACCTGTGGCGATCGATGTTCGCTTTCGAGAACTGGCAGAGCCTGCTGGAAATGAAACTGTACATGCATCGCTTCCTGGATGCGATCGACGGGATGGCGGACATGTCGACGCTCGTTTTCCCGAAATACAATCAGTATGACAGCTTCGTCGTCCCCCTGGCACGTCTGTTGCAGGACAAGGGCGTGAAGATCCAGTTCAACACGCGCGTTCATGATGTCGATCTTCAGATACGCGGGGACGAAAAGACCGTAACCGGACTGCGGGCCATGGTCGATGGACAGGAAACCACCATACCTGTTCATCCGAATGATCTGGTTTTTGCCCTGACCGGCTCCATGACGGAAGGCACGGCCTATGGTGACATGGACACGGTGCCAGTTCTGGAACGTGGCCTTCATGAGCCCGGGGAAGAGAGCGACTGGACGCTGTGGCGCAATCTGGCCCGGAAATCTCCTGTCTTTGGTCGGCCGGATAAGTTCTATGGTGATGTCAAAGGCTCAATGTGGGAGTCCGCGACACTGACCTGTCGGCCGTCACCTTTTGTCGATAAACTGAAGGAGCTCTCGGTCAACGATCCCTATTCGGGCAAGACCGTAACGGGCGGTGTCATCACCTTCACCGACTCAAACTGGGTGCTCAGTTTCACCTGCAATCGTCAGCCACATTTTCCGACCCAGCCTGATGATGTGCTGGTGATCTGGGTCTATGCTCTTCTGATGGACAAGGAAGGCAATTATGTGAAGAAGCCGATGCCCGCCTGTACCGGTCGGGAAATTCTGTCTGAACTCTGCTACCATCTCGGAATAGTGGAGCAACTGGACGCCATTGCGCTGAACACGAAGGTTCGTCTGGCGTTGATGCCTTATATTACAGCACAGTTCATGCCGCGCGCTGCTGGAGACCGGCCGCATGTCGTTCCCGAGGGCTGCACGAACCTTGGTCTGCTTGGTCAGTTCGTAGAGACCAGCAACGACATTATTTTTACAATGGAAAGCTCGGTCCGTACGGCGCGTATCGCGGTCTATACGTTGCTTAAACTACCAAAACAGGTTCCGGATATCAGTCCGACGCAGTATGATATCCGGACAATATTCAAAGCGGCCAGAGCGATCAATAATGGGGAACCATTCCCTGGTGAGCGGTTGTTGCACCGCCTTCTTGATAAAACCTATTTCTCTCATATTCTGCCACCTCTACCGAAGAAAGAAGAGGCAGATGGCGATGATTTTGGAAACGATCTGTCCGGCTTGTTTGGAAAGGGGAGTGAGGCCCTGCACAAAGTAACAGACTGGCTGGAAAAATTTCGCGCTAATCTGGGGTGGAAACGAACATAAAGGTAGGTCTCCGTAGCGGGAGGACAATAGTCTGATATCCTGGCGACACCCATGGCCAGGATATCTTCTGGTGATCCTGACACATATATTCGGACTCAACGTTAAATTACGTGCGGGCTTATGCGACTGACGAGAAAAGAGACACAGGAACAAACCCGTCATCGTCTGATCACGGCAGCCAATGTTGCAATCGCGACCGAGGGCGTTGCGGCAGCATCCATTCGGCGTATCTGTGACATGGCGGGTCATTCTCAGGGTGCGTTCTACTCGAATTTCAAAACCAAGGATGACCTGCTTCTAGAGATCATGCGTGCGCATATCGAGGAAGAAGCCATGGTGCTTCGTACACTCGTCTCGGGAGCGCGCGGGGCCGACCTGAATCTGACCCTTGCGCAGCTGTCGGTGCGCCTTGCTGAACTGGCGGGGCAGCCACAGTGGTCCCTGCTTTCGATCGAATTACAACTTCATGCCCAGCGGGATAGCCAGTTCGCGGCCCGCTACAATGATTGCAAGTCGGCCTGCCACGCCGTGTTCTCAGCTCTCCTTGAAGAACTGACCCATTTATATGGATTGCATCTTATACTCCCGGTCCGGCAGGTCGCCATCGGGCTCTACGCTCTCTGGTCAGGTCTGATTGTGCAGGGTAGCGTGGCCGGGGCCTTTCCTCGCGATCAGATATTTCTCGCGTTTTTCAGGTCGGTCACCGGATGCCCGGCAGAGACAACACAAACTATGGACGCCCTGTCCTGATGAGCAGTTGTTCAGATGGAGGGTTCGAAAAACCCTCTGGTATTGAGGTCTGCTCTGTGATTCCA
>NZ_QEXL01000041.1 GCF_003311635.1 Novacetimonas cocois
AAAGCGCGTCCTCGGCTTAGCGTAGGATTTCGCCCCCTCCCGCAAACGACCCCTTCTTTTCAGGCTCCCCAACCTGACTTTTCTGCTGCTGCGCCTCTTGTTCGAGCCGCACTTTCCGTATGGCCTCGGCCTCTCGGTGGAGTCTCAAATCTTCCATCTGCCGGGCCTTGGCGCGTGCAGCGCGTTCTTCTGCAAGTTTGTCGTCACACTCCCGTTTGATGCCATCCAGTGCGAGAGAGCGATAACGCCAGCGATCATCTAACTTCGGACTGTTCACCTCAGCCAGAAACCACTCCTTGAAGAGCTTTTTCGCGAGCTCTAACGTGGCCTTCAGACCGGACAAAATACCAGAAGTCTGCCGAATATTGGTTCGTGCCTGTTCCGCCTGTTCTTTCTTTTCCCGGATCTCTGGCGGGGGACGCAGGCGAGCAAAAAAACCAACCCCTGCCGACCATTCGACAATCGTCGTCTCGCACTCATCACGCCAGTTTTCTGCGTAGGACAGGTCACGCTCTTCCTCGGTTATCCGCGCCTCCATATCGCGGATTTCCTTAGTTTTCTGAGCATATTCAGGGGTATCCTTAACGATCCCTCTGCGCACTCTGGCCTCACCCCCTGCCAGTTCTTCAGCCGCATGTTTGCGCAAGCCATCCAGACGGTAAGGCTCGCGGGCCGTCAGATATAAATTCCGTTCGGCAATGACCGCGGCTTTCTCTCGCTGCCGCTGCTTGCGCTCCGCCTGTAGGTCGATGATTTCCGCCGTCAGGGCCGCTTTCTGCGCGTTATCCTGCTCTATGGCCCTGTTCAGGTTGCCACCCTCTGTCCGGCGCCCACGACGCTCTAGGGCTGTCACAGAAGGCCCCAGATGGACAGTCGGCGTCCGATCGATCCCACGAGCCTTCAAACTGCGCCGGTCAATCCGTTCGGCCTCTCCTGCGGCTTCTAGGGCTGCATTGGCCTGCGTTTCCCATAGCGCCCGCACTTCCTCGACCAGAACCGCCCCTTTCTCGATGCCCTGCTTGCGCAACTGGGCATCTGAAAGTTCGGGCTGTGCCTTGTCTCCGAACACCAGAGCGCCGGAAGCGTCACGGCTGATCTGCCTGGTCGTGGTCAGCACATGGGCATGGTGGTTGCGCTGATCGCCTTCTCGCCCTGGGCGATGAATGGCGAAATCGACGGCCACCCCGAAACGCTCGGCCAGGGATCGACTAAACTGCGCGGTGAGGTCCAACCGTTGCTGGTCGGTCAACTCGGCGGGAAGAGCAATAACCCACTCGCGGGCAGTCCGTCCGTCCTTCCGCTTCTCGGCTGCTTCGGCCCCGTTCCACAGGGCATTGCGCTCGCATCCCTGACCGTCTGGCGTGATGATTCCGGTTGCTACGACACCACGCCGCCGCGTGTAGTCGTGAGCATTGCCGGTCCGATCATCAACCAGAGACGCGCCGGACCGATACGCAGCGGCGGCGACAGCAGATCGCCCGTCCTTCCGCGATATTGGTTTGGTTTCGGCGCGATACAGGGCCACGGTTCGGCTCCAAGGTGGGGTTAAGGGGAGGAACGTCCCTACGCAGGAATTGATTTATCAATTCGTAACTGCGCACTTCGTGATAGAGTTGCATACCTTTATAAGACGGATTTTGCAAAAATGGCTAAAACACTCGATCAGAAAATCGCAGATGCCGAAGCACGATTGGCTCGCCTACGTTTGGAAACAAGGAAGCAGGACACAGGCCGAAAGATCGTGCTTGGTGGTATCCTGCTTTCTGCTGCTGAACATGACCCAGCCATTCGGTCATGGCTTCTCAAACAGGTTGACGGTGACAAGCTGCGCAAAGTCGATGCTGAACGTCTCGCGCCGCTGATCGCCAAGTGGCGGAAAATGACATGACCCCCATCGAGCGCGCCCGCGCACTCCGTCGGGACTATGACGATCTGACCCGGCAGGCACAGGAATCCGGTCACTACTCCGACCCACCGGCGGAGATGGTGGCTAGTCCATCCCTGCCATCGGTCGATCACTGGCAGATCGTCCGGTTTCCGAATGTCGGTCCGGTTCTGGCCGGATGGGCGCGGTCTCATCCAGTTCTCGGCCCATCTGACTGCTGGTTCATCTCAACACCGCTGGAACGCATCGACCCGGCTGGGAAATGGGCATGGTCGAAGAACCACCTGTTCCGGCTTCTCCGACCGGCTGACCCGCTCAAAGAGGCCGAACGGCTGGCTGGGACGCTCAACGGTCCTCGTGAAACCACGTTCACCCCCGTAGAGCGTCCCAAAGACTGGGATGAGGCAGAACCCTACGACCAGTCAGGGCTTGCGACCTTCTAGGTGAGACTCTGCCGGTCTCGCTTCCGCCTCACTTCATACCCCTTGAGCAAATTTCTCTTGCCCGGTTCTGCTGGTCTGTCAGGTCCGGAGCGAGCGCAGGGCGGGAGCGCCGTAGGCCGCCGTAGGCGTCCGGACGTGTTCGTGCCCGCTCGCACGTACACTCCCACCGTGAAGGTTCTGCGCGTGGATATGTGGATCGCCCTTCGGGCCGCGCTCCGCCCATGGACAGCCCGTGGACAGCCCTTCGGCCTGCCCACCGCCTGCCCACAGGCTCCACGCTCGACCCACATACCCACCCGTTCAACAGACATCAGGATTCTTAAATTTTTAGGGAAAAAGAGGTCCGTTCGGGCATCGCTCCAATACCGATCGTCCCAGCAAAACGGACCTCCTAGATAGATCAAGAAGGGAGAAAGCCAAAAATCGGCAGAAAACAGCCATTCTTAAAAATCAAAAGGGTCAAAGTTGTCCACTTAACTGGTCAAAATTGACCACTTTTGTGGACTTGCAGAAGTCCACTTAACTGGTCATACTGATGACCAGTTTTGGTATCAAAAGTGATACCTTTCATCATGAGGCGTTCACGGATGGCGACACTTTTCAGTGGTCAGCGACGGTTACTCGATGCCGAGACAGGCGAGATCATCGACGCACAAGTTGTCACCAAAACCGTTGGTGACGCTGGTTTTCATAAAATTTGGCTGGCCGAAATCCTCGAACTGGTAGACGAGGTTGGTAATGCCAAAATGAAAATACTGATGTGGCTGCTATCAAAGGCCGACCATCAAAATCAGGTTGTGGCAACACACCAAGAAATAGCTGACGCAACAGATACCAGCCCGAAAACCGTGCAACGTCTTATGCGTTCTTTGAAAAATGCCATGGTTATTGTCGAAGTACGCCGCACGCACTGGCGTCTTAACCCTGACGTGATCTTCAAAGGCGACCATCGCCAGCGGATGAATGTTCTAGTCAAATACCGCACTGAATCCGCACAGGCCGATATGTTCGACCTTGAGGCCAAACGGGCCGCGAAGAAGGATGCCGCATGATGAGCGCAAACCCGATCATCCAGCATGACGATGAGGAAACAGCGGCCTTTCTGGCGGCTGTTCAAGAAGGCATTGCTGATGCCGATGCTGGCCGCACGGTTCCATATTCTGCCGTTCGGGAATGGCTCCTGTCGTGGGGAACTGAACACGAAAAACCGGCTCCCCACTGCAAATGAGCACGGTTTTTTCCATCCAGTTCACTCGTAGATCACTCGACGACATTCAGCGCATCAAGCAGCATATCGGTGAAGAAAATCCCGCAGCAGCAAGCCGGGTTGCCATTCAGATCGTCGCTACATGCGACCGTCTCGAATACCTGCCCGAGCGCGGCAGACCCGGTATTACACCCGGCACGCGAGAGCTGGTGTCCTGCTGGCCGTATGTGATCGTCTATCGCATCACCGGCTCAATGGTCGAAATCCTGAACATCTGGCATAGTTCTCAAGACCGATAGATCGAATTATTAAGAGGACGGTATTTTAATATCCCATGGAGTAGAAAGTGGATCACATCCATAGACTTTATAGCTATTTCAATAAAGAATATTTAAAACGGTCCTATGTAATAGGCTGTATGTTTTTTGTTCTGATGTCTTTATCTCTAATATTTGGATCAATTAATGCAAATGACGGTATTTTCAACAAAATAAGTCATTTAATTTTTATGTTTGCTTATATGGCAATAATAACATTGCTATTTCCATTTTCAAAAATGTTGTGGGACAACACAAAGTCTTTTATTTTAGGAAATACAATACTAATAACATCTGTTTTCTTTTTATTCCCTGCAAAATTTATTGTTAATGCCCTACTTTGGTCAATGTCATTATTTCTTGGTCCAGTGGGAATTGCATATGCATGGTATAAAACAAAATAATGACGACATTCTCCCCACCCTAGTCCACGAAAAACGGATGCAGTCACATTCCGAACGATGGGCTGTCGTGCCAATCGTCCTCTGAATCGCCTCCCGGATCAGGCGTCCGGGAAACAGGGGAAGGCGGTTCAACCTTCTTGGGGTCGTTTGCGGGAGGGGGCGAAATCCTACGCTAAGGCTTTGGCCAGCGA
>NZ_QEXL01000042.1 GCF_003311635.1 Novacetimonas cocois
CACATCGCAGCAAGCTTCATCTTCTATCTCAAAGAATGAGTCCTGAGCCTAGGTTCCCATACCCACCAATCTATGTCGTCTGTGATCGTGGGTATGCTTCGTACAAATTTCGGGAAGATCTGTTGATTTCAAGGTAGAGATGATCGGGATCGGGTGAGAAGCGCTACCAGCGCACGGACTCTGAGTGGGCTGCCGAAACGCGAGCGATCAGTGTTGCTCGAAGGGCAGCCCTCGTCATAATGCCGAATAGCTAATCATGTCTTTCAAGAATCAGCTTAAGCATCTCAAGTATGGCTGCGTCAATCACGCGCTACAGGCAACGATGTCCGCAGCCAGTTCATCTACGCGGGCGGGATCGGCATCCCATGCGAACATGAAGCGCGCACCGCCCCCGATGAAGGTATAGAAGCGCCAGCCGCGCTCCCGCAGTGCAGTGAATACTTTTTCCGATGCGCGCAGGAAAAGGGCGTTGGCCTGCACCGGGAACATCAGTTCCAGCCCCGGCACGTCCTTTATCGCATCGGCCAGGCGGGTAGCGCAGGCATTGCCGTGCGCGCCGTTGCGAAGCCACGCCCCACTTTCCAGCAGGCCGACCCAGGGGGCGGACAGGAAACGCATTTTGGAGGCCAGTTGCCCCGCCTGCTTGCAGCGGTAATCGAACCCTTCGGCCATGGCGCGGTCAAAGAACAGAATGGCTTCTCCCACGGCCATGCCGTTCTTGGTGCCCCCAAAACACAGGACATCCACGCCGGCTTTCCATGTCATGTCCGCCGGAGAACAGCCGAGGGCTGCGCATGCGTTGGCAAAGCGGGAACCATCCATATGCAGACGCAGGCCAAGTTCGCGGCAGGTCGCGGACAGGGCGCGGATTTCCTCAAGGGTATAAAGCTCCCCCGTTTCCGTGGGCTGGGTAATGGTGACGGCACGGGGCTTGGGGTAATGAATATCCGTCCGGCAGGTGGCTAGGGTGCGTACGTCCTGCGGACGAAGTTTGGCACTGTCCGTGCGGGCGGCCAGCAGTTTGGAGCCGTTGGAGAAAAATTCCGGTGCGCCGCATTCATCCGTTTCCACATGGGCAAACGGGGAACAGATCACACTGTTATAGGACTGACACAGGGAGGCCAGCGCCAGGGAATTGGCGGCAGTACCATTAAAGACAAAAAAGACCTCGCAATCCGTGTCAAACAGGGTGCGGAAGGCATCGGCGGCACGGACGGTCCATTCGTCCTCGCCATAGGCGGGGAGGGAGCCGGCATTGGCCTGCTGCATGGCCTGCCACGCCTCGGGGCAGATTCCGGCGTAGTTGTCACTTGCAAACTGCTGGCGCACGCTCATGGTCCTTTCCGGGCGCGGAGCTCCCATAGTGACGAGATGAGCGTGGTCATGGCCGCTCTTGCCGGTCTGACCACATTCCTTCACGCATGTGAAGGCACCATCTTGCCGGGAGCAGATTGACGTCAGGCACAGGCTTGACTCTTGATGGTTGAGCGGTGGAGTACCAGAAGCGCGTGTGGCCCGCAACAGCCCCGTTGCAGCGTGTCGTGCCGGGGCTGTCCTCGAAGAGGGGTATGATTGGCTCGGCGATGAGGGGGGATGGGTGCGATCAAACCATATCTCTCTGATATGTCAGGCAAAGAATGGCGGTTGATCGTTCCGGATCCGGCTTGGTGCGTGAGGACGCAGAGCAGCGGTATCATGCGTGAGACGGACCGTTCAACGAATTGCGATATGTAGTTGCCCGACGTGCCATGCTGAATGGCCCTTTGCCTTGTTTGATGATCGATCTGCAATCCTGTCATTGTGTGAAGGTGGCAGTTTCGAAGTTCTGGCGTCTGGGCGGCATGCAGTGCTGCGCATGGCTTCAGGTTTTAAGGCGGAAACCACTGCGGGCGTTCTTTCAAGGGAAAACTGGCGGGATCCCCGGGACATTCATTTTTCGCAGGTAGGGTAAAGAATTGTAACAGAGCAAAGGAATGTAATTGAATTTTTTCTTTGTCAGATTCAGCCAGCTTGGGGGCAAGGTAATGTCAACAGGCTGGGGTCAGTCTGCCACATTACCGTTCAGCTTGTCGCAACTATCATCGGAATTAATAGACTAAATGTTCTAATGGCATATTTTCTCATGACTTCACTAGTAAGGTAAGGACGAATGGGCGTTCTAGCGGACGCGTGCCGCATATTGCGTTCGAATGGATGCAAGACCTGTGGGTATTCTGTCGCTATTCTAGGTGTAATAATCCATTCAGTTCATCGGCATATTTTCTGTATATAGCGGAAAATATAGTGATAAAGGTCGTATGTGTTTTCTGGTTTCTGAAATTTTATGGGAACTTATTAAAAATACCACTGACTTTTTTCTGCTGTAGTGAGATTTTTGGATTTTAGAGGCATGTATAAAAAATTATTCTTGTTCTGTAATTGATGATTGCACTTATCGTCTTCTAATCCAAAACACACATTCAGGGAAACGAGTGTCATACGGCAATATGTTTTATTCATGAATTTTTTATAATATATGTTATTTTCAGATAGGTAATAAGTCACGCCCATTCAGGTAGGGGGCTAGGCTGGCTGGTCTTGATGTCCAAAATTTCTTGAATAACACCTATCTATAGGCGGTCTATGTTGACAATGTTAGCATTGGATTACATAACGCAAAGCGATAGCGGGAATTAAATAAACAAATTTGTAGAACGGAATGTTTCTCAAATGCCGATGCGATTGTTTTTTAACAAGAAAATGACAAAAGTGGAAACGAAGTCCACTGATGGCTAAAATCCTGTTGAGAAATATTCTGAATACCAGGATTTTACGATCCTGCGTTCGCTTGGATATTGTACTGCCCTGACAAATCTGGTGTCGTGGCGGAAACTCTTTCATGACATGAAACGCAACCTTGTGATGAAGGGATACAGAGGGGCAATCAGGCCGGTATCGACCTTTATCCTTGTGCTCGGTTTTCCGGTTGCTGCATCGGCTCAGTGCGTCACAAGCGGAAGTGCCATTTCCTGTACAGTGCCCAGTGGAACGCAGCCTCCCGTGACCGTAAGTCAGACCACGGTAGGAAGCGTTACCAATGGACTGTCCGTTACGGTTGGATCGGGCGCGGTCATTTCAACGCTCAGTAATTCGACAGCCAACCTTACAAATGATGCGGTTGTTGTGGGAGAAAATTCCACAATTGAAGTGGCCGGAACAGTTGAGACAGAATCGGACAATATAAAAGGCAAGGGTGGTACTATCGTGGGTCAGGATAGTACCGACACAATAGAAGGTGAAAGAGGGACGACAATTACTGTCGATTCCGGTGGACAGGTCCTGTCGACTGGAACCCAGCCGACGGCAGAGGCCATCAACCTTACAGGTACAGGCAATACCATCATCAATAATGGTGCCATTACAGCACAAAATGCAGATGCCATATATTTTGATGATGAAAGAGGCGATAAGGTCTCTACCGATTCTACAACAATAATCAATAACGGCACCATCGCGGGATATCTGGCTGATAATACAACAGCCAATCCAAATGCGAACGCCAAGACGGTTGCTATTGGTGAAGGTGGTGGTGAAACATTCAATATCACCAATGATTCAGGCGCTACTATTGAGGGTGATATCGTTCTGAACAAGGGCGCCACCAATCTTACACTTGATCCGAATTCCACGATTACCGGATACATCAAGACTGACGGAAATACGGCCAACAACATCAATCTCAGTGGCGACTCTTCGACGATCGGTGTCATGTCGACCGCCCTTCAGGGCGGCGCCATAGGATTTGCCAATCTGGACAAGACAGGGACCAGCACATGGGAAGTGGACAAATCCATCAGTTCGGAACTGTCAAGTCCACCAGAAGCGATTGCGGTTGATGTAGAGGGGGGCACCCTGGCCCTGACTGCGGACAACAGTTCGTTTAAAGGAACCACGACGGTTGGATCCGCCGGAACGCTGAAAATCGGTGACGAGGCGGATGGCGCAACAACGGCGGGCAGTCTGACCGGTGCGGTAGCGGATAGCGGAAAGGTTGTCTTTGACAATAGCGCCACTACCACGATGACAGGCCTGGCCATCGGCGGCAGCGGAGCTGTTGCGCAGGAAGGGGACGGCACGACAACACTTGATACGGCCCAGTCCTATACCGGGGCGACAACGATCAATGCAGGCACCCTTGCCCTGACTGGCAGTGGCAGCATTGCGACCTCCAGCGGCGTTACTGTCGCTTCGGGCGGGACGTTCGATATCAGCGGCACGACATCCGGCTCGTCTGTCCAGTCTCTTGCGGGCACGGGTGCTGTCTCGCTGGGGGGCGAGACCCTGACGCTGACCAATGCAAGCGGCAATTATGGTGGCAACATGTCGGGCACTGGCGGCCTGACGGTTTCCGGCGGGACGGAGACGCTGTCGGGG
>NZ_QEXL01000043.1 GCF_003311635.1 Novacetimonas cocois
AGCGCGTCCTCGGCTTAGCGTAGGATTTCGCCCCCTCCCGCAAACGACCCCCTTCTGCCTCTCCAGTTCAGCGGACATCCGGGCTTCCTCGGCTGCCTGACGCTGCATTTCCCGCCTGATTTCGGCCTGACGCGCCAGCTCCTTCCTCTGGCGCTCGGCCTCTCTCTCCCGCTCCATCCTCTGCCCGATTTTCCGGGCCAGACCGACCGCCAGCCGCGCTTTCTTCTCAAGTCTGGAGAACAGCCCCTGCGCCTTTTCCACGGCCTTGCGGGCTGTTTCCAGAACACGATTCCGCTCGCGGATCTCCGCATTCTGCTTCCCGAGATCCGTCACCGGCTCCCGGCCGGGGATCTCACGAGCGGCTTGACGCTCCAGGGCAGTTGCTGACACGCCCATGTGCCGGGTCGGCTCCTGCTCCTTCCCCTGACGCTCGAAGCTCCGGTGATCCACCCGCTGTTCGACCTGGTGCCGTTCCAGCGCCGTGTTGACCTGGCGTGCCCACACACCCCGCATATGCTCGATCTCGGCCGAGGCGGTGCTGGCCACGTCCAGAACCCGCGTCTTGGCTCCCAGCCCGTCCGCCCCAGCCGTCCGGGTCGTGGTCAGGATGTGCGCGTGATGGTTCCGGGTGTCCCCTTCCCGGCCGGGTTCATGAATCGCCACATCGGCCACCACCCCGTACCGCTTCACCAGCTCACGGGCAAAATCCCGCGCCAGTGCTGCCCGTACGCCCGCGTCCAGCTCGGCCGGTAACGCCAGCTCGTATTCCCGGCCGGTCTTGGCGTCCTTTCGCTTCTCGGCCGCCTCGGCTGCGTTCCACAGTGCGTTCCGGTCCTGTGCCCAGTCCGCGCCATCCGGGGCCACGATGAACGCATCCTCCACCCCCTGCTTGCGGGTGTAGTCATGCGTCAAGCCCTGCCGTTCGTCCGTCAATTCCTGACCAGCACGATAGGCAGCAGCAGCCACAACGCTGCGACCGGCCGAACGTGAAATAGATTTGACGGACAGGTGGTAGATCGCCACGACTTGCTCCGGTCTGGAAGGGTTCAGGGAAGGAACGTCCCTGACGCACGCATTGGAACAATGCTAAAGTGCGCCCTTCGCTCCTTCGTCGCAAGGGTTGTTTGCGCTTCACGAGGAATCAAGAAAACTTTCGAAAAATCGGGTATCCTCAACAGGGTCACGCGGGAATGGAAATCACAACAGACCATTGCACCCACTTGGTGCGGGAGGAAAAATGACACCCATCGAAAAGGCAAAACAGCAGGTCGAGCAGGCAAAGGCCCGGTATCAGGCTTTGCTCGCCAGACAGAACGCCGAGGAACGCAAGCTGGACACAAGGCGCAAGGTCATTCTCGGGGGGCTGCTGATCGACGCGGCCGGGAAAGATGAACGCTTCGGACGGGTCATTGACGAACTGATGAAACGCATCACCCGCGACCATGACCACAAGGCGTTCGAGGGCTGGCAGAAGCCGGAGCCTGACCAGCCATGACCGAAGAACGCGAGCTGGATGACGGGCTGGCCGCGTTCGACCAGCTCGGCCGGGAAATGGCGGAGACAAACCGACTGCTCCGGGCCGTCCGATCCGATCAGGCGACCCGGAACCAGCAGGAACAGGCCCTGTCGGACGAAATGAAGGCCGCTCTTAAACAGGCCACAGGAGCCTCACAGGAGGCGCTACAGGCCAGTCAGACCGAAATACGTTCATCTCTACTATGGACTGGTCTGATGGCCTTCCTGATCGTTCTGGTGGCGTTTGCCGGGGGTTATTTCTTCGGCCAGCGGTCTGGATGGGACACCGGGCACGCGGACGGATACCAGAAAGCCCGGAATCAGGAGGCCGCCGCCAGTTGGGCCAACACCCCGTCCGGACAGCGGGCCTATGGCCTCGATCAGCTTGGGAGCCTCGATATGCTGGCCCTGTGCAAGGGAGATGGCTGGACCATGGAACGCCAGAAGGGTCGGACGGTCTGCTTCCCGAAACTGGACGCCAAAGGGAACCTGAGCGGCTGGTATATCCCCTGACCTTCACCGGGAAGGGAAAGCCGGCCACCCCCCTCATTGCTTCCTGAGCCATTTTCTCTTGCCCGATTCTGCCGGCGTCACAGGGTCCGGGCGAGCGCGGAGCGGGAGCGGCGTAGCCCGCCCCCGGGCGCCGGAACAGACCTCGAAATGGCAGTTTTCCACCGGAAAAAGGGGGGACAACAGGGGGATTAGATTCTTTTCTCTTTCTTAGGGATCGCCACACCCCGCAGAAATCCGGCAGAAACAGGTTGCATTAGGTCACGGACTCTGTGACCTTTGGATCACGGATTCCGTGACCTAATGACGGGTTCTCCACAGGGAGCGAGCTATGGCACAAATTGTGCGCCTCACCACCAGACAGCAGCGATCCGGACAGGAAGAAGCAGCACAGGCGGCCGAGCAGCTTTCGCTCCTGTCCGAAGAACTTCTGAAGCATCTTCCGGGAGAGGCGCGTTTAGCCCTTTCCAAGATCACACACGCGCTCCAAAAGGCCGCGCGTCCGGACACCACCGAAGGGCTTTGGCCGGGAGGTTTCACCATGTTGAGCCGTATGCAGACCGCCGCGATCTGGGACGCCATCCGCGCCCTGCCATCCGATGATCGGCCCAATCAGGTGCGCCATGCTTTCGATCTGGTGCTGCTCAATCTCCGGCAGGATACCGGCGAGGTACTGCTCACCCGTGACCAACTCGCCGAAGAGATCGACTGTGCGCCTCGTAGCGTCAGCACCATCATGGGCACGCTGGAAAAAATGGGCGTAATCCGCCGCGAACGGCGCAAGATAGAAGGGGTGAGAGGCCCCGGCATGGCCGTGTATTTCATCAACCCGCATGTGGCATGGAACGGCTCGCTGGACGTCCGCAAGGCACAGGCCGCGGAAACCCGGCCACCCATGCAGCTCGAACTTCTCCAAGGGGGGGCGTCATGACCGATCTTTCCGACGAACAGGCCGCCAAAAAGGCCGCTATCCGCAAGGCACGAAACAGCACAAAGCCAGACGTTCCGGCCGAACAGGTTCTGATGATCCTGAAAGCCGATCTGGCCCGCGTTCAGGCGGCAATCGACGCCCTGCCACACGAGGAACGGCGTGCGGGTTAAATGGTCCAATGAGGCCCTGACAGACCGGGCCGCCATCGTTGATTACCTGCTCCCCCGCAACCCGCACGCGGCCAAGCGGATTTTGCTCCGTCTGATCGACGCAACCACAGACCTTGCCATGTTCCCGAACATTGGCCGGGAAGGTGCAGATGGCACCCGTGAATGGGTGGTCGTCCACCCCTATGTCTTGCTCTACGAAGTCGATGAAGATGCCAAAATCGTGCGGGTTCTTAGCGTCTGGCACATGTCCCAAGACAGATAGTGTGCAAACCAACAATGGTGAAAGTGTATATCCATGCGGATATACGGCAACGGCATCAGCCTTGTGATCACCAGCGATAGGAATGGAAAGGACGCTTGACAGTATTCCACTCCACTATGTAAAATATACTTTACATAGTGGAGTGATGTGGATGTTCCGATCCAAGCAATATCTGATTGAATTAGGGAGCGCATTGGCACTGTACGCAGCCTTGCTCGTCGGTACCGCAGTGATTGAGCGAGCGATCGAGCCCACGGGCGCCTTGAAGCTTGCGATCAATCTCACCCCGATGCTCGGCGCCTTTGCAGCAGCATGGGCTATCCTGCGCGGATTATGGCGGATGGACGAAATGCAGAAGCGCATCCAATTCGACGCCATAGCCATTTCCTTTCTTGGCACTGCGCTCATCACCTTCGGGTGGGGTTTTGCCGAGGGCACCGGGCTGCCGCATCTTCGAGCGTTCCAAGTTTGGCCAATCATGGGCACCTTGTGGGGCTTGGGCCTTTTCGTCGCTCAAAGACGCTACCGGTGAATAACCGCATTAAGGAACTGCGACTTGCCCGAGACTGGAGCCAAGGCGACCTCGCCAGCGCACTGTCTGTATCGCGCCAGACGGTGAACGCAATCGAAAACGGTCGCTACGACCCAAGCTTGCCGCTCGCATTCACCATCGCCATCGTGTTCGGCCTAAAGATTGAAGACGTGTTCCAGCCATAACCAATCGGATCAGTGTGACGGCATTGGATGGTGTAGCCACAGTCATCGCCACACGGGATTGATATCTAAAATCCCATTCCCGGCCCGTTGTCATAGTCTCGACCTCGACTCTTACCCCGTGACAAACCCCGGGACCGAGCCTGCTCGACTTCCTGCTGGCGCTGCTTCTGGGGTCGTTTGCGGGAGGGGGCGAAATCCTACGCTAAGGCTTTGGCCAGCGA
>NZ_QEXL01000044.1 GCF_003311635.1 Novacetimonas cocois
GGGGTCGTTTGCGGGAGGGGGCGAAATCCTACGCTAAGCCGAGGACGCGCTTTCCGTAGTCCCTAAGTTCGCCCTTTGGGCCGACATATCGATAGAGAGTGACACGCTGGATCCCGAGCTCCTTGCACAGATCGGAAACGGAAGTGTCGCGCTGCGCCATGGCGGCCTGAGCAAGACGCACCTGTGCTTTGGTCAGGGCGAATTTTCGGCCGCCTTTGCGACCGCGCGCTCTTGCGGCGGCGAGGCCGGCCATAGTCCGTTCGCGGATCAGGTCACGCTCGAACTCGGCCAGGGTGGCGAAGATACCGAACACCATGCGCCCGGATGCGGTCGTGGTGTCGATCTGAGCGCCCTTTCCAGTCAGCACCCGCAGGCCGATATTGCGATCCGACAGATCCTTCACAGTATTGACCAGGTGGGCAAGCGACCGCCCGAGGCGGTCTAGCTTCCAGACCACCAGCACGTCGCCGTCGCGCAGGGATTTCAGGCAGGCGGCCAGTCCGGGCCGATCATCGCGGCCGCCGGGGGCGCGATCCTCATAGATGTTGTCCTGTTCGACGCCGGCGGCGCGCAGGTCGTCGTGCTGTAGGTCGAGGGACTGCGAGCCATCGGCTTTTGAGACGCGTGCGTATCCGATCATCATGTTTCTTAAACGTTGGTTTGAGGCGGCGCGCTGGCCACGAAAGATTTGTTCGCTAGAAATGTATCTTAACCAGCTTCATAAACAAAGCGTCTTGAACATTATCAGTTTTTGAAAAAGGAACATGAATGCCGCGCCGCGTCACGCTCACCGATAGACAGAAGGACGCGCTGCTGCGTCTGCCAACCTCCCAGACGGATTTGTTGAGGCACTACACGCTGAGCGATGAAGACCTCGGCCATATCAAGCAGCGTCGGCGCGCTCACAACAGGTTCGGCTTCGCTCTGCAATTGTGCGTCCTTCGCTATCCCGGCCGGGTGTTGGCTCCGGGCGAACTGATCCCGGCGGAAGTCGTTGAATTTATCGGGGCGCAAATTGGCCTGCGTGCTGACGATCTGGTTGAGTATGCCGCCCGCGAAGAGACGCGGCACGAACATCTTGCCGAGTTGCGGGCGCTCTACGGATTCCGTACCTTCTCCGGACGTGGCTCACGCGAACTAAAGGACTGGCTGTTTCGGGAAGCCGAGATGGCGGTGTCGAACGAGGATATCGCCCGCCGCTTCGTGGCTGAGTGCCGACGCACCCGCATGGTTCTTCCTGCAACATCGACGATCGAGCGGCTTTGCGCCAAGGCCCTGGTCGATGCTGAGCGGCGGATCGAGACGAGGATCGCCAGCCGGCTGTCCGTGGCCATCCGGGAGCAGTTGCTGTCATTGCTCGAGGAGACGGCTGACGACCGGGTGTCTCGCTTCGTGTGGTTGCGCCAATTCGAGCCTGGGTCGAACTCTTTGTCGGCTAACCGGCTGCTCGACCGGCTCGAATACCTGCAACGTATCGATTTCTCCGAGGATCTGCTGGCCGGTGTTCCTGCTCATCGCGTGACACGTCTGCGTAGGCAGGGCGAACGGTACTATGCAGATGGCATGCGCGATCTTCCGCAAGACAGACGGCTTGCTATTCTGGCCGTTTGCGCGTCGGAATGGCAGGCGATGCTCGCCGACGCCGTGGTCGAAACCCACGACCGGATCGTCGGCAGGCTCTACCGTGCATCGGAGCGCATTTGCCAGGCGAAGGTCGCCGACGAGGCGAACGTGGTGCGCGACACCTTGAAATCCTTCGCCGAAATTGGCGGAGCCCTGGTCGATGCACAGGACGACGACCAGCCGCTGGACGACGTCATTGCGCGTGGATCGGGTTGGGACGGTTTCAAAACTCTTGTTGCAATGGCAACACGACTGACTGCCACCATGGCAGACGATCCGCTCAATCATGTGCTCGACGGCTATCACCGTTTCCGCCGGTACGCTCCTCGCATGTTGCGCCTGCTCGATCTGCGGGCTGCGCCAGTCGCGCTGCCGCTTCTGGAAGCGGTGACGGCCCTGCGCGCCGGTGTGAATGATGCCGCGCGTATCGGCTTCCTTCGGCCTAGCTCGAAATGGCATCGTCATCTTCGTGCCCAGGCGATTGGCGACACCCGCCTCTGGGAGATCGCGGTGCTGTTCCATCTGCGCGATACGTTCCGCTCCGGGGATGTCTGGCTGGCCAGATCCCGGCGCTATGGCGATCTGAAACATGCACTCGTCCCGGCGCAAGCCGTTGCGGAAAGCGGTCGGCTCGCCGTGCCATTGCGGCCGGAAGAATGGCTGGCGGACCGCCAAGCTCGTCTCGATATCCGGTTGCGCGAGCTTGGCCGTGCGGCACGCACGGGCACGATTCCCGGCGGTTCGATCGAAAACGGCGTTCTGCATATCGAGAAGCTCGAAGCCGCCGTGCCGACCGGCGCCGAAGATCTGGTACTCGATCTCTACAAGCAGATCCCGCCCACGCGCATCACCGATCTCTTGCTGGAGGTGGATGCAGTGACCGGCTTCACCGAAGCGTTCACACATCTGCGCACTGGAGCGCCCTGCGCCGACCGGATCGGGCTGATGAACGTCATCCTTGCGGAAGGGATCAACCTCGGCCTACGCAAGATGGCCGACGCGACGAACACACACACCTTCTGGGAACTGATCCGCATTGGACGGTGGCATGTCGAGGGCGAAGCCTACGACCGGGCGCTGGCCATGGTGGTCGAGGCGCAAGCAGTGCTACCAATGGCCCAGTTCTGGGGCATGGGCAGCTCGGCCTCGAGCGACGGCCAGTTCTTCTCCGCCACGGAACAAGGCGAGGCCATGAACCTGGTCAACGCGAAATACGGCAATACCCCGGGCCTGAAGGCTTATACCCACGTCTCCGACCAATATGCGCCGTTCGCGACCCAGGTGATCCCTGCGACGGCGAGCGAAGCTCCTTACATCCTCGACGGCCTGCTTATGAACGATGCCGGCCGCCATATCCGCGAGCAGTTCGCTGATACGGGCGGCTTCACCGATCACGTCTTTGCCGCATGCGCCATTCTCGGCTATCGGTTCGCTCCGCGCATTCGCGATCTGCCGTCCAAACGGCTCTATGCATTCAATCCCATGGCCGCCCCGGCCCACCTGCGGGCCATGATCGGCGGAAAAATCAATCAGGTCATGATCGAGCGCAACTGGCCCGATATCCTGCGCATCGCTGCTACCATCGCGGCCGGAAGCATCGCGCCAAGCCAGATCCTGCGCAAACTTGCCTCCTATCCGAGGCAGAACGAACTGGCCACGGCTTTGCGGGAGGTCGGCCGCGTCGAGCGGACCCTGTTCATGATCGACTGGATTCTGGATGCCGAGCTGCAACGCCGTGCCCAGATCGGGCTCAACAAGGGCGAGGCCCATCACGCGCTGAAACGAGCCATCAGCTTCCACCGGCGCGGCGAAATCCGCGACCGTTCCGCCGAAGGCCAGCATTACAGGATCGCCGGCATGAACCTGCTAGCCGCCATCATCATCTTCTGGAACACCATGAAGCTGAGCGAAGTCGTTGCCAGTCACAAACGCGAGGGAAAACTGCTATCGCCCGATCTCTTGGCTCACGTCTCTCCGCTCGGATGGGAGCACATCAATCTCACCGGAGAATATCGCTGGCCAAAGCCTTAGCGTAGGATTTCGCCCCCTCCCGCAAACGACCCC
>NZ_QEXL01000045.1 GCF_003311635.1 Novacetimonas cocois
ACCCAGAAATTACCGGCCAAGCACATCAATCAGGGGTTCTTCGATCCCTCCACATCGTTTTTTTCACAGATGACAAAAGAACGCGTTTTTCACGCTTTGAAACACCATCAAAGAGTCTCAGAGCGCTGAACATTTCTTCAGGTTCCGATGGAATATTCTGATTTTTATTATGACTTCTCATCATTTTGGACACATACGGACTCTGGAAGAGGATACGTTAAACAACCTGTTGGTTCGACAACAGCACCAGACGTAAGAACGCCTTCCTGCGTGTTCGTCAACGACAGGATATGGATCACCGTCAAACCTTTAGAAAGAAGATAATCTGAAATAATGCGCCGATGACACCGCCACCAAAGAACCTCTGCGCACATTAAAACAACCGTTTCATATCGGCTCGCTTCGATTAAAGTTGCTAGACCTTTCTGAAATTCATCGCTTAAAGCATAGTCGGCATAATTATGAAAACTTTGCACACGCCAGAATGCATTAATCGTAGGTGCAACGGTTCTAGACCGCGGACGTCTCCCGCCTAACTCCGGAAAATGACGATAAATAACGTTTACTTTCCCAAGCGCTTCAGACAGGACATTACCATTGTAATCCCGATTACGCCTAGAATACGGAAACGCACGAACATCCGCCACGAATGTAATATGATAATGACAAATAAGTGTTATAAACTCGTCAAGGGAATGCGTAGAGTGACCAATCGTATAAATCGTCTTACATTTAACCTTGGTCATTTTACAGTGTCTTCGGTTGCATAAGGAAAATTACCATGTCTTCACAAACCTTCAGAATTGGCGACATTGTTTCATGGAACTCTGAAGCCGGTTATGTCACAGGTGAAATTACGAAAATTCACACATCACCATTTCTCGTCAATGGGTATCATCATCATGCGTCAGGCCAGGAACCTCAATACGAGATTGTCAGCCAGAAAACTGGGCATATAGCATTTCACAAAGGGTCGGCCCTACAGCTACAGATGTAAGTGTTCATATACTTCACAAAGAATGAACTGGATCAGAATCGTAAAACTCCAGTTTTAGCCGGACCAAACCAGATAATTTTAGGTAATGCGTCTGCTCCGGTTTGATAAGGCCTGGTTCACAAGGTGTCAGATGCCTGACTTCTCCAGTGTCAACGTACACGAGCGTCGCAGTTCCTTCCAGAATACGGATAACTGCCCATACGCCAGCCTTCGTGGCATGACGCTGACGCAGACCTGCGGGAAGAGTTATCGCATTGAACTCCGACGTAATACGATACGGTTTCATGGCTGCTTCCTGATATCACGAAAAACAACCTTTATCGCATCGATATTTCCACTATGGTTTCTTATGATATCCATATTGAATACAACAACAATCTGCGAACCATTCCGTCTTAAAGCCGGCACGGTGAGTGTACGATCTGAATTAAAACCTGTTACTCCCTGCTCCACGACATAAGACCAACCTTTCCAGTGCCGTTCACGTAATTTTTCCGGTATAATCAGATCACGTGACTTCCCAATAGCTTCCTCCGCCGCAAAACCAAACATCTGAACTGCGTTGTCATCCCACAACTCGATGATGCCTGAGCGATGGACCCGGACAATCGCATCGTCACAAATAATGGGAGAATTCTTTTGATCTGTTTCAGAAAAACTTAAATTCGGCATGGAACATAATTCCTAAAAACGTGATAACGGATGAATACTTTTTATACGTTAGCGTCAATACCTATATGTCCTGCTCATCCAGAAATTTCTGGAGAACAAGAGCGTGATTATGAAGCGGATCATGCGCAGCATAAAGAAGAGTGATCCTCCCTTTTTTCATAAGGTTCTCAAGTTTTTTGATGTCGGAATTTCCTTCAGAAAGCTCATGACGATACCTGAGTTTGAATTCATCCCAGTGAGCCGGGTCATGATCAAACCAGTGTCGAAGATCGGAGCTTGGAGCAGCATTCTTTAACCAATAATCCATTTTAACATCTGATTTGTGCAACCCTCGAGGCCACAATCGATCCACAAGAACACGAACGCCATCTATTTCCGAAGGCAGATCGTAAACTCGTTTTATCCGAACGTCGTGTCGAGATTTCATGACAGACTAATCCTTTTTGGTGTCCAGAGACACACTCCTAAAAAGTCTTTGTGTCCATAGCGGGTAAAGCGGATACAATTTGATGATAAAATCACCACTCATGACCAAAGCACCACCTGCAAAGACAACATCACCAGGCAGGCGCATCCATTGCCAGAACAATGTCGTATCATAGAATGCAGCACTCCGTGCATAAGCGTAACCATGCTCGTAAACAGCCAGGAGCTGCGACCAGCCAACGGGGAAGAAATTCAGAACAGTCCAGAGAATGAGACCTGCATTGTATAGCCAGAATGCCAAGATCCCTGGTCGCTCAGAAAACGTTTTCTCACCGGCATGGATATAGCGCAGACAGAAGTAAATCAGACCAATTGCCAGTTCACCAAAGGAGCCAAACAAAGATGCATGTGCATGATTTAACGTTAAAAATGTACCATGTTCATAATAGTTGACCAATGGCGCATTCAGGATACCTCCTCCATAAACGCCCGCACCAACAAAATTCCAGAAAGCAGCGCCAATAATGTACATATAGCCAACGCGATACTGGAAATCTCCGTGAGCATTGATCAGGCGATAATGATGAATACCCTCCATGATGAGCAGAACCAGTGGAAGCACCTCAATAAACGAAAACATTGTTCCAAATGGGATCCAGATACTGGGCTCTCCTGCCCAATATAAATGGTGTCCAGTACCAATCACTCCACCAAGAAAGACGAGAATGACTTCAAAATACATTCCGCGCTCGGCCAGCTTTCGTGACACCAGCCCCGTTGCCATAAGAGTCCATGCCGTCATGGTTGCAGCAAAAAACTCAAACGATTGCTCAACCCACAGATGAACGACCCACCACCTCCAGAAATCAGCCAGTGTAAAAGATTTCTCGATTCCTGTCAGAGGCACCATTCCACAGACGTACAACAGGGCAATATTTACTGTTGAGGCCCAGATCAGGTGTTCAAGCCGGATACGACCTGTCCAGAAATCACGAGCAGCATCTATCCAGCCAGGCACTGTTGGCCAGAGAGCGCGCATGACAAGCGCACTCCACACGATTAAACCTGCAAAGAAACCAATCTGCCAGAACCGACCAAGTTGGATGTAAGAGAGCCCCTGATTGCCGAACCAAAACCAGTTTGTATCTATCGCTCCCATAATACCGAGATAGTCTCCGACGAGACCGCCAACCACAACAAATGCCGTAACCCAGAATAGAGCATCGACAAGCCATCCCTGACCTCGTGCTTCTTCGCCTCCGGCGATGACCGGGGAAAGGAACAGGGCAGCTCCAATCTACGACAGGCCAATCCAGACTATAGGTGCCTGAATATGTACATCACGCATAAAACTGAACGGGATGTAACGATTGACATCAAAACCATAAAAGCTAGACCGGTCGTAATACATGTGAGCCATGATCGAGCCAACAAGTATTTGTATAAGTATCAAGGCCGAAACCAGCAGAAAATATTTCCATATTTTTCTCTGACTCGATGTTAATGGACGTGCAGGAACCAGAATACACTCGCGTAAACTAGGGCCTGTTAGATCTTGAATTTCTTCCCATATTGTAGGGATGGAAGAA
>NZ_QEXL01000046.1 GCF_003311635.1 Novacetimonas cocois
CGCTCCCATACGCCGAGCTTCGCCCAGCGGATGAAAAGCTGCGCAGCCCGCCATCACGGACCCAGTTCAGCGGGGATACTCCGCCATTTCGCGTCATTCTCATGACGCCAGAAAATCGCTGCTATCGTCCGCCGCAGATCATGTGGCGGCGTCTTGCCCCTCGGGCGAACCTCTTCAATCAGAGGTTCCCAGATCGCCCATGTCTCGTCCGTAAAGGTGCCTGTTCTNGTCTCCTTCTTCCATCCCTACAATATGGGAAGAAATTCAAGATCTAACAGGCCCTAGNCCTAGAACCAGGTCGTTCGCCTCCCCCCCCGCTTTCCTGTATGTTGTCTATAGAAATAACAGACCGGTTGGCTACCCGTTGTCGCCGGGTTCCGAAACGGGCGCGGGCGGCTTTGGTTAACGGCGTAAACAGGCTGATGATCGTGCCCTCGGGATCGCGGAACTGGGCCGTGCGGTTGCCCCATGGCAGCAGCTTTGGCTCAATCACAACGTCCACTTTGTTTTTCAGGCGTGCGAATACGGCATCCACGTCATCAACCCTGAATTCCAGAATTGCGGTGCGGTTTGCCCCCGGTTCGGCAGTTCCTTCCCTGAACAGGGCGACCGTCTCGGCGCTACCGATCGCGAGTGTCGCGCCAGGGGTGACGATTTCGGCAAACTGGGGTGCAAGCCATTCGGCAGGCTGTTCGGTCACCAATTCATAAAATGCAACCATGGTGTTGATGTCAGCGGCAATCAGGCGGGTAGAGGCAAACTTCATCGAGCGATTCCTGCATAAGGTTGTGTTCGCCGTCTTTTGGCACAATCATGCTGACAGCATCCTGTCAGCATGATTGCAAAACCCTTGCGTAGTACCGACCGCCTTTTTCAGATTATCCAAATCCTGCGCCGGTCGTCGCGCCCCATCACGGCGCAGGCGCTGGCTGGGGAATTGGAGGTCTCCACGCGCACGATCTACCGCGATATCGCGCATCTGATGGGGCAGCGCGTGCCCGTTTCAGGTGAGGCTGGCGTTGGTTACGTGCTCGGCTCCGGATACGACATGCCGCCGCTTGCGCTGACCCCGGTGGAAATTGAGGCGATTGTTCTGGGCGCGCAGTGGGTGGCAGCCCATGGCGATGAAATGCTTGCATGTACGGCATTGGACGTTCTTGCTAAGATTGCGGCAGTTGTGCCCGAGCGCCTGCAGCCATTTATCATTGCGCCGAGCACTGCGGCGAAGCTGCCTCTTGATGCGTCCAAGGATACGGTGGACGCGGCGGACTTTCGATCTGCAATACGTAAAGAAATGAAATTGCGCCTGCATTATTGCGATCAACGGGGTACGCTAACCGAGCGTACGGTATGGCCAGTGGTTCTTGGCTATTCGGATACCACGCGCGTACTGATCGCTTGGTGCGAACTGCGACAGGACTTCCGTCATTTTCGTACGGACCGGATAACCGCGGTAGAAAAGCTGGATGAGCGGACAGGTGAACCATACCACCGCCTGCTTCGCCGCTGGGAGATATGGCGTGCATCGGAACTGGCTCAGCTCAAGGCCCATTAATTCGTTGAACAGCGCTAGATGTCGTGATCCGCAACGGTTTTTGATGCGAAGATACCAAGAAAGCGTGTGGCCAGCATCCCGCCGAAGAAGAGTCGGAAATCAAGCCTGAAAGTTACGCATTGAGAAAAACAGCGTCTAAAGGCGGCCTTTTAGGTCTGCCTTAACCGCTATCTGGTTAATGAATTTGAAGCAGGGAGGTAGTAGCCGCCTTATCCGTCTCCATCATAGCTTCCTGTAGTCGCGTGGGCTGATGCCGGTTTCCCTGCGAAACATCTGTGCAAAATGGCTCGCACTCTCATAGCCACTGGTCAGGGCGATCTCGATGATGGACCTGTTGGTCTGTGACAGAAGGTCCTTCGCATGTTCCACACGCCGCCGGATAAACCAGCGTGATGGGCTTTGCCCCATGGTGTTGTGAAATGACCGGCTGAAATGAAACCGGCTCATCCCGCATAACCCGGCCAGAAGATCGAGATCGAACGGTTCGGCGAGATGGGCCTCCATATGATCCAGCGCCTTGCGCAGCTTCCACGCTAGCAGTTGTGCAGGTCTGGGTGTGGGCGAAGGCTGTGTCCGGGCATAATGACGCAGAAGATGGACGGTCAGGCTTTCCAGAAGGCCATTTACAAATAGAGAACTGGCCGAATGAGTCGCCTGGATCTCGGCCGCCAGGCCTGTCAGAACGCCAGATATGAATGCGTCCTGACCACCGGAAATGTCGCGCATGGAAAGCCGTGATGGATTAAGCCCCAACGATCGGGCGGCCCGGTTCACCAGAGTAAGCCCCAGATAAAGATGCAGGACTTCAAACGGACGGTCCGGATCAGCCTGCCAGCGCATGAGGTAAGGCGCATCGGTCTGTGTCAGGAAAAATGATCCGGACCCGGCCTCACTTTTCGTCCATTCACCTGTCAGTTCGCGTTCCTCGATCTGCGCTTCTCCCGAGATGATCCAGACCAGCAAGGGTTCGGCCACGGCCGGGACCAGCACTTCATCTTCCTGTTGCGGTCGGCGGAATATCTGTGCCTCGGCCTCTTTCCATGCGTCCCCGTGGCTTTGCGCGATCTTCCGGCCCGGAATGCGGTCATTGAGGGCATAACTGGCGGCATGCAGCGAAGAACGATGCGGGTACGGCATCCGGTTTACCTTTCAGACGTGCCGTGAATTGTCCAGTCCAACTCACAAAAACGCAAAATCACAATGATTTTGGCAAGAGGACGACAGAAACCATTTTCATTGGTCTTTACCTGTTTTCTCGATCTTTTTTAAATGGAATAGGTGGAGATTATCATGAGCATCAGAGGTAAAGTCGCCCTTGTTACCGGCGCCTCCAGCGGGATAGGGGCTGCAACAGCACGCAAACTTGCGACAGAGGGTGCAATAGTCGGTCTGGCAGCACGGCGCAAGGACCGTCTGGACACGCTGGCGGCGGAAATCACCGGGGCAGGGGGTAAAGCCGTTGCCCTTTCGACCGATGTTACGGATCTGACCTCATGCAAGGCTGCGGCAGATGCCCTCATTGCCCAATTTGGCAGGATTGATGTGCTGGTCAACAATGCGGGCCTGATGCCCCTGTCCAACATTGACAGCCTGAAAGTGGACGAATGGCAGCGAATGGTGGACGTAAACGTGTCCGGTGTCCTCAATGCGACGGCGGCAGTTCTTCCACGGATGATTGCACAGCATTCGGGCCAGATCTGGAGGGATCGAAGAACCCCTGATTGATGTGCTTGGCCGGTAATTTCTGGGT
>NZ_QEXL01000047.1 GCF_003311635.1 Novacetimonas cocois
AAAATGGAATCACAGAGCAGACCTCAATACCAGAGGGTTTTTCGAACCCTCCAATTGGTTCTAGCCCGCCGCGGGCAAGGAGTGTTTAAGGCCAATGTGCGACTGAACGAAAGACGGTGTCGTATAACTGGTGTATCAGATCCACGTTTTCTGATTGCCAGTCATATTAAACCCTGGCGTGACTGCACTGATCAGGAAAAACTGGATGGCTGCAATGGCCTGCTGTTGTCGCCACATGTTGATCGATTGTTTGACCGTGGTCGGATTAGCTTTGCCAATGATGGAACGTTACTGAAATCAGCCGTGCTACCGCCTGAAGTTTGGTCGGCTTGGGGCTTGGATAACATTATTAACGTCGGCGCATTTACGAATGCACAGGCGACTTACCTAGCGCTGCACAGAGAGGCAATTTTTAAAGGCTAATGAGGAGGGCTCGACTACTAGGACTTGTTAGGCCTTGATGTCGTCTGCTGTAGCAGCGATGAGGATGACGGAAAGAAAGGACGCGGCTGTCTTTTCATATCGGGGCGCGACAGCCCCCACTCCTTGAGCCTTGCCCACAGGTTTTCGACCAGGTGCCAGTGTCTGTAATCCCACCTGAGACAGGCGACTTCCAGATCATCCTTTCCTGCCGGAATCACAGGACGAGATCCCCGGTCCCAGAGCTATTCACGGAATTTGTGCGAGGCATATCCGCGATCACAGACGACATAGGTCGGTGGGTATGGCAGATCGTCGAGCAGGGCATAAGCGGATGGCAGTTCATGCATCTGTCCGGGCGACAGTGTGAAGGGCAGTGCCTCGCCATGCTCATCACAAACAGCTATGCAGTCCGTTCTGTTATTCAAGACCTAACAGGCCCTCATTGGATAAGCCCATGGGCTCTGGCATTGTCATCTCGGCATCCGGCGAGACGGGGTATCTCGCGGTCCACCGATCGCAAGTATCATTGGTTGGTTTCCCCCGCACCTAAACTGAACATGCTGATATCTAAAAAAACTGCCCTTAGAGACGGCTTTTTTTTGCGTCTAAGTTTCCACCGCAGGACACACATAGGAAACAGATGAAAAGATAATCCGGCACAATTTTGTCGAAGGTCACATATGTATGATGAAAGAATAGGGCGTTCTGTCGCCTATTTCGGGCTATCATTCTGGGCTTGTCGAGTCAGGACAGTCTGCCCCTCTACTGTCCATATCAGGAGATGCACAAACAGTCATGGCCGCAGATGAACTTACAGGACTGATCAGATATCTCAATCAGGAGGACTGGCAGGACTGCTTCAGCGAAGTGCTTGGCGATCACATCGGTCCGGTGCTGGAATCGGGAGACATCACCTTCGAGGATCTAGCGGAGATGATCGGTCCCGACGTTGCCATGACGTTGTGGGGCTGTGCTTTCGAGGATTTTCTTGGGCTGGATTGGGATGATGGCCGGAACTTCGTGGACGTTTACCTCAAGCGTCGGGGTTGGAAGGAAGGACCACGTAATAGCGCCTATATGCGCGCTCTCAAGACTTCGGTCATGAGTCTGTATGAAGTCTCGGACATCAAACCCGGCCAGAGCCTGATGGCGCGTGACCTGCTACGGGGTGGTGATCCGATTCTGGTGCATGATGGCACGGCCACCCGGACACTCAGACAGTGGGACCGGATTGCAGCGCGTCTCGTGCCGTCCGATGGAAAGACCATTCTGGCAGGCGGGCTGCTCGCTTATTCATGGGGCGCCTGCGCAGCTCTGGCTGCGAACCTTTACAGAGTTCTGCGGAAAAGACAGGGCAAGACGGAGTTTCCAAAAATCGATACGCAGACGCTGCGTGAACTTGCGCCGACGTTCACGCTGACCTGGCTGTTCCGGACGCTGGAGGACATGGCCCGGCAGATGGACGGTCCAGCGCTGTTCAATGGGGACGGAGAGGATCTGGTCTTCTATGAAGTGTGTTTCCCGCTGACAAACGGCGTGACGCAGAAGACGGTGGCGGATGTACTTGACGGGATCACGGCCCTGAGGCCGGAGAACCGGTCGTTTTGGAACTGGTTGAAAGAGCCGATGAGCGATCCCGTGCAGAAGGCTGGACGGGATGAAAACGGGAAGTTCCTGCGCACAGAGATGGATGATGGCACGATCGTGCTGGGTACGCTGGACCTGAAGGGGCGCCAGTTGCGGCTGCAGGTGAATTCGAAAGAGCGTGCCGAACGTGGCCGTGCCATGCTGCAGGCTGGTTTGGGAGATCTCGTGCGCGCGCCGCTCATGCAGATCATGACGCCGGTGCAGGCGATGGAAGATCGGGGAACGCAGGGGCGGGAGGCTTCGCCAGAGCTGCAGATCCCGCCCGAGGAGGAAGCCCGGATTATTGGGCAGATGCTGGAGCGGCACTATCGGCAGGTGCTTGATGAGCCTGTTCCGGCTCTGGGAGATATGACGCCGCGTCAGGCCGTCCAGACGGCTTCAGGACGTAAAAAAACGGTTGCCTGGCTGAAAGGGATCGAAAACGTCACAGCCCGCGCCCAAGGGAGTGGCGGCGCCATGGCCGCTTATGATTTCGGTTGGATGTGGCACGAGCTCGGACTCATAGAACTCCGGAAATAGTCCGAGTGCGCCTTCATTTCGGACGGCAAGGTAAGAATTGAGTTTGGGGCTGGCATAGGTAAGCCAATAAAAGCTTGATATGGCATATGAAAGCACGTCGTCGCAGCCGTCCGGTATTTGCTACCCAAAGATGCCTTCTGGCGCACTTCGTTGCGGGCACACCCGCGCGGAGTGCTGCGGAAATTGTCGGCGTCAATCGCAATACAGCGACTCTGTTTTACCATAAGCTTCGGGAAATCATTATCGCGCATAATGCTCTGGAAGCGCCCCTTGAAGGAGAGATCGAAGTCGATGAAAGCTATTTCGGCGGACATCGCAAAGGTAAAAGAGGGCGAGGTGGAGGGATCGAAGAACCCCTGATTGATGTGCTTGGCCGGTAATTTCTG
>NZ_QEXL01000048.1 GCF_003311635.1 Novacetimonas cocois
CAATCTGCCTCGCTGCAACCGTCATCTTCTGGCTATGAGTCCTGAGCCTAGCGCTGAAGGATGGCTACAAGGACAACCAGAAACTTGGGTTCAAGCGCACGCACTTTCCATGGCTATACGAAATACCCACGCAGTTCCAAGGCAAGATCAAGCCCCCCCATGTGGTACTCGACCTGTACCCGCGTGTCGAAGCGCTATCCAGCAAGGACAAGGGTAGAACCTTCACGATAGAAGTTCGCAACAAGGGCAAGCTGAATCAGACGCTGTTCCCGGCTTTCAATTGGGATCGCATCTATCTGGCGTTGCTGGATTACAAGTTGCAGCGTAGTTGGAGCAACCTGCGGTTGGAACGGCAGAAGCTGATCGACTTCTGTGCGGGCACGCAGGATTGGTACACGCTGTTCATCCCGGCGGCGGAACTGAACGTGACGACCTTCGCTGACATCCGCAAGCAAGAAGACATTCTGCTTCGACTGCTGACGGACTACACCGACCGATTTTACAAGGCCTTGAAGAAGGGATACGAAGGCCAGTTCTACGACATCATCCACATTGATGAAGACCACGGGTCGATGCTCAAGCTGTACCAATTCGAGATTGAGAACAGCGACGACGGTCGAGAATATCAGGCGAAGCTGGAAGTGCTGAAGAAGCTGGTGGCGGACGGCAAGATCGGCGAGGCCAGCAAATGGAACGCGCCGCACATGGTAGCCATCAGCTTCGCCCGGCATTTGTACTACCCACTGCTGGCGTTGGAGGACAAGGATGCAGTACCCTTGAAGCTGCGTCCGCTGGCGTTTGATGCTCCGAGCGAATGGGAATTTGTTCGCGATCTGGAAGCGTTCTACAAATCAGTGGAAGGCAAGGCTGCCATAGGCGCCCGCAGCCTTTACCTGCTGCGCAACGCTGATCGGGAAGAGAAAGGACTGGGTTTCGCGCTGGCGGGCAATTTCTATCCCGACTTCCTTCTGTGGTTGGTGGACGACTCCAGCGGAAAGCAGTGGCTAACCTTCGTCGATCCGAAGGGGCTGCGCAATCTTGACCTGTCGAACCCCAAGCTTGGGCTGTATAAGGAAGTGAAAACCCTAGAGGCGACGCTGGCCAGGCAGGCCAAGGTGGGCGAACCGCCGCTGATCTTGAATGCCTTCGTCCTGTCGCCGACAAAGTTCGCCGATCTGCTCAACGTGGGCGATCCTACCAAGAAGGACGAGTTAGAGCGGCGCCATGTGTTATTCATGGAAGAGGGCGGAAGCACCTATCTGAAAAAGCTATTTGGGGCCATCAGATGAGTATGAGGTAGCGCTTAACATGGTATCATTAATGGTATCCAATATCAAACTGCACCATAAATCATTGTATTTAAAATAGAATGTTGAATAATTTATAATCGAGTGGGAATGATTTTCATTGGGAACGGAAGTATTCCGTTCCCATGAAAGTTAATACTACCGACTACTTTTGTGGCCTGTTGAAGGAAATAAACCGGTTTCTCTGGCATATCTGATGGTGATCGTCATGCGTGCCAGTGGAAAATTCCCTGAAATACCGTCATGGGCAGATGGGCCTGTGGCGGTATTTTTTGTGGGGTCAGAAGCGTTGCAATGCTTGCCGGGTTTGTGATTCAATATTTGAAAATAACGATATGGTGGAACGTGACAGGATATATTTCTTATCACGGGAAAAGATACGATGCCCATTCTACATGGGCGGTTGGCGCTGTATGTTCAGGGCACATCATCCATTTAGATAGATGATGGCCGGGGAAACCTAATACTACTGAACCGAAAGGTACATTCTAATGCGCGGCGGATATGCCCCCAGCCGCCGCAGGCGCTGCTGAGGACGACGGTGTGGCGGCGGTGGGGGAGGCGGAGACTGTGGTGGTCGGCGACTGGTCAGGCTCCTTGGGGGAACTGAACGCCGAAACCGGACCGAATATGCCGGCCTTCACATGCCGCATTGAACTGACCGGTTTACGGATGCAGCCACGCGCAACGATGGAACACACACCGTCAGTTCCGACGATTTCGTCATCATCGCCGCTGTAATGCAGGTCGGTGACCGTGTCGTTTTCAAGACGGATATCGGCAATACAGGTTTTCCCCGCGCCCCCGAGCGTCGTTTCCGTCAGGTTTACAATGGTCTGTAATGGAAAGAGCGTGGAATCATTGGCGGAAGGAACGTTGATGGTGCGGACATACTCAAATACCTGAACATTGTCGTTCAGTTTCTTGATTTTGTCCGGAACGCCCACGCACGACTGCACCTCGTCGCTTTTCATGCCGATCATGGCCAGCTGTGCCCGATGCGCCGTTCTGGAATCGGTATAGCCGCAGCCGGTCAGGCCGCCTAACGGCATCAGCATCATGATTGCGCACAGGAAACGGTTGTGCATGAATGAAGGGAGCCGGCGCGAAACATTCGGGAGGGAGAAAGGGGAGATTGTCATTTTCTCTCTTGATGACGGGGGCAGAGGGAGAATTATATTCAATCCAGTAAGGATATACTTAATATTATGCCTATTTAAGGAAACGTCATGGGGGCAGAGTCAATCGCTTTTTTGTAATATAATGACACCTGCGGATAAGCCGGGGGCAGGCCGCAGACGCAGGATGCTGCTCAGTCGCTGATGGCGGTAATGCGGTGCGGGTCGTGCCTGAATGGCAATCGGATATGTCCGTACCGGACATCTGTTCATGTCATTCCCGATGCTTTCCATCAGGTATCAGCGGATCATTACGGTCGGGGCAATGGGAAAGCCGATGGAAAACAGGCATGGAACCGCCATCGGATCGATGCTTGGGTCGCCATTTCCTGGTGCGGGCGTGAATATCGTGTCGCAATCGGAAAAATGTCACGAAATGTTAGAATCCATTCCTCTACATTCATCTGGGCGCTTTCCCGCACTATATCTCTAGGCTCAGGACTCATAGCCAGAAGATGACGGTTGCAGCGAGGCAGATTGCC
>NZ_QEXL01000049.1 GCF_003311635.1 Novacetimonas cocois
GGTCATCCACATCGCTGCCGCAGCAGACTGGATCAAGCCCTAACAGGCCCTAGCAGCCTGTCGGGTTGGGCATTTTGCGGCTGATAACGCCAAGGCTGACCTGGCTTATGCTGCCTGAAGCCGCGCCATTCTTTTACAGTTGTATGCGAGAGCAACGAGTGTCCATTCGGTCGTGACTTTTGCAAGGTCACGCAGGCTGAATTTTCTGAAGCCCATGATGCTTTTGATAATTCCAAAGACCGGCTCCACGGTCTGTTTTCGTCGTCTGTAAAGATCTCCGGCTTCTGTAGTTTCCAGCCTGTCCTTCATGGCAAGCCGCCAGGGTTCGGTTATCCGGCGTGGCTCCCTTTCTGCGGGCCGGGGTCGGAAGTCGTAAGGTCTGCGGGCACAGGGCCGTCCAATGGCGACCAGCGGATCAATGCCCTTTTCCCGCAGTTTCCGGACCGCCTGNCCCGCTGGCGTAACCGGTATCGGCGAGCACTGTCTTTGGGAGACCGATTGTGTCTTCCATCGACAGCACCGTGTCGGCAAAGGACGGCGCATCCGCTGATGTGGCGACAACGTCGGTTGTCACGATCAACTGGCTGCCTTCGGCGCACACCACGGCCTGGGCATTGTAAGCCTGCCGGAACTCGTGGGCGTCCGAACGCCGCATGAGGCGGCTGTCGGGATCGGTCAGACTGATCTGTCGGTCGGGTGGTGGTTCATCATCGGGCGGTTTGGGCGCCCGGCCGCGACGCCCTGTTTTCGCATCATAAGCGGCTTTCTTCTTCTCGTAGGCCGGTCGCGCCGTTTCAGCCTGCGCCTTCGCATCAGCTTCCAGCCGGGCGCAGGCTTCGTCCAGCTTCGCTTTCAGCGTTTCCCGCCGGGCAAGCTCTTCCGGCAATGCCTGCGGATCTCTGTCTGTGACGTCCGCATGCTCCGCCTGGTCCATCAGTTTCGCGATATCCACAGCCAGCTGTTCGCGCAGCGCCCTGATCCGGTCGTAGCGCACCGAACGGTATTTCGATGCGTCAGCATCGATTTTCGTGCCGTCGATCGACACCACGCCCAGACGCAGCAGACCCGTCTCGCGCGCCAGAAGCAGGACCTGCGCAAATGCAGCTTCAATGGCTGTCCGGTTCGTCCGGCGGAAGGTCGCAATCGTATCATGATCCGGATGCAGGTTCGCCGCCACGAATCGCACCCCGATGTCGCGATATGTCGCCCGCTCGATCCGGCGTGAGGAAAACAACCCGTTCGCATAGCTGAAGATCAGAAGGGCCAGCATCAGGCGCGGATGATACTGCGCCTTGCCTCCCGTGCGCACTGGCACGCAGAACGCACTCATCGGAACCCGCTCAACGGCGGCTACAATGAAATGCGCCATATCATCAGCAGGAAGCCACGACTTCAGATCAGGCGGCAGAAGATACGGCTGAGACCGGTCAAACGGGATGAAGCTGCTCATCTCACCACCTTACAACTTCACCTCTTCACAGGGTACCCCAACCCGACAGGCTGCTAGAGGGTGTTATGTACTTTCGTTCCTGATTGGTGGAGTAATGAGGGATGGCACCCGCACGCAAACCGTATCCCTCTGATGTATCAGACGAAGAATGGTCTCTGGTCGTTCCGTATCTGGTCCTGATGCGAGAGGACGCGGAACAGCGGCGGCATGATCTGCGCGAACTGTTCAACGGGTTGCGCTACGTGATCCGCTACGGGATTGCCTGGCGCGCGATGCCAAACGATCTGCCGCCGTGGTCGGCGGTTTATCAGCAGTCTCGTCGTTGGATGGATGCCGGCTGCTTCGAGACGCTGGCCTGCGATCTACGTGCCGTCTTGCGCATGGCTTCTGGTCGCCTGCCGGACCCCACTGCAGCCATCCTCGACAGCCGGACATTACGTTCGACACCCGAGAGCGGGCCTCGCGCCGGTTACGACGGGGCCAAACGCAAACGGGGCTCGAAGCTGCATATGGCTGTGGATACGCTGGGCCACCTGCTGGCCCTGCATGTCACGCCAGCCAATCGGGATGATCGCGCCGAGGTCGGACGCCTCGCCGCTGCCATTCAGGAGGCCACTGACGAAAGCGTCGAACTGGCCTATGTCGATCAGGGATATACGGGCTCAAAACCAGACGAGGCGGCTCGCACGCACGGTATCGCACTCGAAGTCGTCAAGTTGCCCGAAGCCAAGCGCGGCTTTGTCCTGCTGCCGCGCCGGTGGGTCGTCGAGCGGTCTTTCGCATGGGCCACACGATGCCGCAGGCTCGTCAAGGACGACGAGCGTTACGCTTCAACCCTCGCAAGTCTCCATGTCGTCGCTTTCGCATGTTTCATGCTCAGAAACGCCGCTATACTCGCTCAAGGTGCATAACACCCTCTAGGGACGGTGCAAACATGCCGCCAGGTATGCCAGAACAAAAGGTGATTAGTATGGAGAGGTATTTCAGGAAAAAGAAGGAGGCTGGATAATGGAGGGTGCCGTCTATGATTCCTCGCGCCTGGAGATAGCCCGTACCATAGGTCGCCCCGTCAGAGACTAGGCCGATCAGGGCCAGAAGCAGACCACATAAAGCGGCAAAACCGAGAGGGAAACGTGCCGCAAATGGGCGAAGTGATCCTGGCAGTCCCTTGGAGAGGCGAATGACACAACGCGCGAAAAGGCCGCCCGCCAAGCCACCACTCACGCCACATACCAGAACAGCCAGCCACGCGACACCGACGGGGATAGAGGTATTGGCACGACCAAAATATGTATAATTTCCCAGGAGAGCGATTGCGGTAATCCCGGAAAAGATGATGACGGTCAGTGTCCGGCCCGACGATTTCTGTTCAAAGGAGTGGGCAAGTTCCTCAATGGCGAAAACAACGCCTGCGAGAGGTGGAGGGATCGAAGAACCCCTGATTGATGTGCTTGGCCGGTAATTTCTG
>NZ_QEXL01000005.1 GCF_003311635.1 Novacetimonas cocois
CCACATCGCAGCAAGCTTCATCTTCTATCTCAAAGAATGAGTCCTGAGCCTAGTGTCATGCCTTACAGTGTTGCTGTAACTCCGAAGCGGAAGGCCCGTCCGAGAACACCATTCTGGGCCCAGGACGAGTTGTAAAGGTAAGAACCGTAGGTACCGAAATCATATGGAGCCTTGAAATCGGTCAGGTTGTAGATGTTGACATAGCCAGCCCACTGCTTGTTGAACTGATAGTTCACAGTCATGTCGATGTCCCAGAAATGACGGACATTGCACTGCGTGGGATAGAAGCTACTGACGTCCTGATAGAGCGCATATTTGCAGTTTCCGGCTGTTCCCGGGCCATCGTTATCTTCCGCTGTGCCGTGGTAGCCGCTGGTGTAATAAACGGTGAACGTCGTCGAGAGCCTATTCCACGTGAAGGTATTCTGCCAGTTGGCGCGCCAGCGAGGCGTACCCGACGCAGAAGTCGTGTTCCATGGACCTTCGGTACCGGCAAAACGCTCTATGCCCACACCCGGTATGCTCTCGTTGAAACGGTGCACCCATGTTGCGTGACCGTTGCTGTACCAGTTGATCATCTTCAACGGACCAGGGAGGCGATGGGTAATCGAGAGGTTGAGGTCCACGCCATCGGTCATCATACTGTTGGCGTTGATATAGGATGACTCAATGATGCCTGCACGGCGCGGGGCGTCAGGATGCAGTGGGTCCGCAACGTCGGGGATCACCGTATCGCCGTCGATCATGACCGTCCTGTTGGTGTTCAAGGCCTCGTAAGCTGAAGCTACGGTTGCTGCCGGAATCGGGTTGGAGACGATGACGTTCTTTTCGCGAATGTACCAGTATTCCGCGCTGAACGTCGCCCACGGGACGGGATGGAAGACTGGACCACCCGTGAAGGTGGTGTTTGTCATGGGCTTGAGGTTCTTGTTGCCGACGCTTTCGCCACCAAGGCTGTAGGCTTGGGCGTAGTCGTCCTTGGTTCCGTTGGTGTTGAGATGCTGGTTGATCCAGGTCTGGTTCGAGGGACCATAAGAAGTGTAGCCAATCGTAGTGCCGTTTGTTTCATAGAAACTCGGGACCTGGAAGCCCTGTGACCATGTCCCGCGGAGCATGAACTCCTTGGTCGGCTTGAAGGTGACGCCGATCTTCGGGGAGAAGTGGCTGAAGCCTGTGGAATAGGAGTCGTAACGTCCTTGGAAATCGGCGTTCAGCATTTTCACGATTGGCGCATTCAGCTCGAAATATCCGGAATAGACATAACGATGGCCGATCGCGCTGAACGGATTGATGCTTTCATACTGGTTGTTGACGTTGGTGGTGTCGACCGGGTTGGCATTCGGAGCGTTGAAGCCTTCGTAACGGACGTTCGTTCCGACCGCGAGGTTCAGCATTCCGCCAGGCAGTCGCGTAAGTCCCTTGGTGACAGAGGCCTGCCAGGAATATTCTTCCGTATTGGAGTGGACGATTTCCGTTGGCGCGATGGCGTTCTTTGCCGCGGCGGAGTTTGCGGCTTGATCAACGAAATTATAAGTACCGTTCTCGATCGCATAATCAAGATCGGCGATGTTGATGTTGTTGCTATATTTCGTGGAGAGGTTGGTATTCATGCCGACAAAGCTGGAATCATAGTTCCAGTCGCCACCCCAACTTGACGGTTCCCAGCCTGTCAGATGTATGGACCCGCGGTAGTTCTGAGAGAACTGGGTTTCGGCCGTGGGGTCGATGAAGCGTCCGTAAAGCTGTGCGCTTTCACCGAGCGATGCATAAGGATTGTTGGGGTTCAGCGAACCGTTCGGCAGATAGGCAGGCGCGAGCACGCCCTCGCTCGTCCCAAGCTGGGATTGTGTGTTGGCGTAGAACGCGTTCGGGGTACCTGTATAATAGGACAGGTTCTGCGAGTAGGTGAACATGCTCACAAGCTTCACACGCGCGCCAAGCCTGACCGTGAGATGGGCGGTTGCTTCCACGCGACGGTCGTAAGGTGAAATCACGCCATACTTCGAAACCTTGTCCTGTTGGCACAAGGTGCTCACCGAACCCGTCGGTGTGCCGGCGACGTAGCCCGAATGGGCTCCGGACAGTCCTTTGCATCCGGAGGTGGGGTTCAGCAACTGATAGCCACTGAGCGCCTTTCCGTTACTGTCGACAGCCTGTGCCGTGACGCCGGTGGTTTGCGTGACGGCATTGGTAAATATTCCGTCAGAACCGAGAAGGTTACCATCAGCGTTTCCGCCGCCGATACCCGTGATGTTGCTTGTATTGTATGGATAGCCGAGCTGGCTGTTGGTGATCATGTCATCGGACTGGTATTCCGAGTTGACATAGAAGTTGTAACCATCCTTCGCCACGTCGCCCACGCCGTAGTTCGCGTAAAGACGCTGATGGCCGCCATAGCCGCCCTGGGTAAGGCCACCTTCCGCGTTGCCTTCGAAGCCCTTGATCTGTTCGCGCGTAATCATGTTGATAACGCCGGCAACAGCGTCAGCGCCATAAAGTGCCGAACCGCCATCTTGCTGGACATCAATGGTCTGCACCAGTGACGAGGGCATCCAGTTCGTGTCGACGAAGTTACGTGCGCCGTCGTCGCCTGCGGGATAATAGGACAGGCGCATGCCATCCATCATCACGAGCGTAGCGGACGTCTGGAGGCCACGCAGAGACGGTGCGGATGCACCACCCGCGAAGGCACCATTGGCGGAGAACGCGTTCGTCAGATTGCCCGAACCATTGGATGACAGAAGCTGAAGTGCGTCGGTCACGGTCTTGATACCGCGCTGCTGAAGCTGCTTGGCGGTGATCTGCTCGATCGGCGAAGCGCTGTTCAGGTTCTTGTCGCGGAACATTGTGCCCGTGACAACGATGCTTTCGGCGCCCGTCGAATTTCCGCTGCTTGCGGAAGCATTTTTCAATGCCGTCCTGCGCGATGTTGTGGTGGCCGACGTTTTGCCCGTCGCAGAGCGGTTTGGGGCCTTGCTTCGTTTTGTGCTGTCAGGGTCGTCCTGGGTGGTATTGACGGCCTGGGCTTGTGCCGAGTCGGCGGGGACTGTGACAGCGATGCCATTCAATGCAGAAAAAGCGAAAAGTATGATGTTCCGATGTGAGGCTGGCCTGACTTTCATGGAAAAACAATCCTCAAGCTGGAGAGCAAACCGGAGAGTTCGTCACGGAAAAACATCGTTCTGGGATAACAACATATATTAGCTTATAGCTTGAATGATCTGTTACAAAAAACATTAATTCTTACAAAAAACCATAGAACATAAATTTAATTCGATATGTATCCCGTGTTGCATTGAATCTTGTGTTTGCATCCAGGGGCGTCTCCCTGAATCAAGTGGAGGATCGAACGACCATTGAGTGCTGTAATTTCTGGCGCAAAAAACGAAGAGTGACAGTTCTTGGAGCCTGTTTGAAAAATCGGTCTGATGTGATTCAGGCTACAGGATGTGGACGCCAGAGCAGAGGGGCCGGATGGCCAGGGTCACGCGAAAGACGAAACGCTATCTGTCCGACATGACGGACGAGGAATGGGAGCGGGTCGCGCCTTTGATGCCACGCCCGGACATCGTGGAAAGCCGCGCGAAATTGAGTGCCGCGAGGTTATCAACGCGGTGCGCCATCTGGTGCGTTCGGGCTGTGGCTGGTGGATGTTGCCGATCCACTTCGGGCACTGGCGGACTGTTTACGGCTGGTTCCGTGAACTGGCCCGACGCTTCCTGTTCCAGACCATCCATGACGTGGAACTGATGAGGGACCGGGCTCAGGCAGGCCGCGACGCCAGCCCTACGGCAGCAGTGATCGACAGCCAGAGCATCAAGGCGCTTCACGCGAAAACAGGAGGCTACGACGCCGGTAAGAAGGTCGTCGGCCGCAAGCGCCACATTGCCGTCGATACGGATGGACGCCTGTTGATGATCAATCTTACCTCTGCCGACATCTCGGACAGTGCAGGTGCCCAGATGATCCTTGATGCCATCCGCAAACGCTGGCCCTGGTGAAGGACCTGTTCGCCGATGGCGCCTACGATCGGCTCAGGCTCATGGACAAGGCGGCTTATCTCGACTTCGTCCTTGAAATCATCCGCCGCCGCGAGGGCGCGAGAGGTTTTGAGGTACTGCCGCGCCGATGGGTCGTGGAGCGAACCTTCGGCTGGATGACCAGATGGCGGCGCTTGGTTCGGGATTACGAACGGCGCATCGACGTGTCAAAAGCCATGATTCTCGTCGCCATGGGGGCCAATCTCATGCGCAAAAACGCTCATCCGTGATTTTCCAAACAGGCTCTTACAACTGGCATCTGTATAAAAAGCGCCATTTTATCGAAAACATGTTCGTAAGACTGAAAGACTGGCGACGCGTTGCGACCAGATACGACCGGTGCGCTCATACACTCATGTCCGCAATCCAGATCGCAGCAAGCTTCATCTTCTACCTCAAAGAATGAGTCCTGAGCCTAACTCCCGTGCCCGAGGCGGTGGCCGGGTCGAAATCCGTGGGGTCGGGCCTGCCATGCGATCAGGAACCCGACAGCGACAAGTCCCATCACCGCCCAGGGGAATGACGCCGCGCCCCATGTGTCGAGCAGCGCGCCGCCCAGAATCCCCCCACCGGCTATGGCACTGTTCCATGCCACCACATTCATCGACAGCGCGACATCCGCGCCATCGCCGGCCGCATCGGCAAGCGCGGTCTGGAGCAATGTCGCGGCACCCCCAAATGTCAGCCCCCATATCGTGACGCCGATCATGATGATCGCAGGCGACGCTGATCCGATGGCGAAAGCCGCTGCCACGACCGCGAATATGGCGAGGCTGAGCAGGACGGACCGGCGCAGGGCGTGATCGACCGTGCGGCTGGTCAGCCAGATGCCGGCAAGGGCGGCAATACCAAAAAGCAGCAGGATGCGATCCGCCTGTCCCGCCAGCCCGGCCGGTGTCACGAACGGCACGATGTAGGTGTAGAGCACGTTGTGCGCGAGCATCCAGGCCATCACCACGCCCAGAACAGACCGCACGCCGGGCATGTGCAGGACATGCCGGAATGGCAGACGTTCGTCATGCGCAGCACCCGGAAAGTCAGGAACCTTCGCCAGCACCCACGCGATCAGCAGCACGGTCAGGCCCGACATGATCCAGAAAGCCAGACGCCAGCCAACAGAGGCTCCCAGCCATGTGCCAGCAGGAACCCCCAGCGAGAGCGCGATCGGCGTGCCCACCATGGCAATCGCCAGGGCGCGCCCCTGCTGGGCGCGGGTCACCATCCGGCGCGCATAGCCGGCCAGTAACGCCCAGGCGAGCCCCGCCGCCGCACCCGCTCCGTACCGGGCCACGAGGGTCACGCCGTAATGCGTTGAAAACGCGGTGATGGAATTGAACACCATGAAACCGATGATCGCCAGCAGCAGGACCCTCTTGCGCCGCCATCGCTGCGTGGCGAGCGTCAGCGGGATCGCCGCACTCAGCGAGCCTATGGCATAGGCCGTCACCATCTGCCCGGCGAGCGCCGGAGAAATATGCAGACCCGCGCCGATTTCGGGCAATAGACCTGCTGGCAGGGTTTCGGTCATGATGCAGATAAATCCGGTCATGGCCAGCGCGAGCAGGCCGGCAATCGGCAGGCGATCATCGGTTTTTTGCGTGGGTAATGTAATGGTCGGGTTCATGGAGTGCTCATATATGGATCGAACGATACACATATAGAGGGGCAGCATCCTTGGCAATCACTTCTGTATCACTTAATATGGAAGTCTTTCGGAAGGAGCGATAGCATGGCGCGGACCGGGCGTCCCCGTGAGTTTGACCGCGACAGGGCGATTGACGCCGCCACGGCGCTCTTCTGGGCGCAGGGGTATGAGCCGACCTCCCTGACCCAGCTCAAGGCCAGCATGGGCGATATCTCGCCTGCGAGTTTCTATGCCGCGTTTGGTTCGAAGGAAGCCCTGTTCCGGGAAGTCATTCAGCGTTATCTGGCGACCTATGGACAGGTCATGGCACCCTTGTGGGACGAGAGCCTGTCACCGCGCGAGGCCCTCGAACGGACGTTGCGCGGCTCGGCGCGCATGCAGTCTGCCCGCGCACATCCGACCGGGTGCCTGGTCGTATGCGGTGCCAGCAACTGCTCACCTGAAAACGAACCCGTCCAGGCGCTCCTCGCAGCGGAACGGCAGCGTACGCGTACGGGCATCAGGGCATGTGTAGAGCGTGCCATCGCCAATGGTGAATTGAACGCATCCCCGGCGACAGAGGCTCTGCCCGATATTCTAACGACTTTTTTCCACGGCATGACATGCGAAGCCCGGGACGGGATGAACTCGGACACTCTGGATGCGGCCGTCACGTCTCTCCTGACATTATGGGATATCAACGCGGCGAAGCAGGGGACAGAAAAACGGTTCCAAAAGCGCTGACGAACTGACGGCGGCGAGACGATCCGGACGCGGCACGAGTATTCCATATCAATCGGTCCATAAATCCTTGACCCCGTTCCGTGCCCCTATTATGGATCGGTCGGTATGGAAATGGTGTTGTTCGGAACACGACGCCATGTCTCCTCAAGGAATCCGATCATGAGCACATCAAAAATCGCCTTCGTCACGGGCGCCAATCGCGGCATCGGCTACAGCATCGCCAAGCATCTGACGGCCGCCGGCATCAGCGTGATCGGCACCTGGCACGCCAATGAAGGCGAGGCGAAAGCAGCCGAAACCGCCCTCAGCCAGAAGGACGCGAAGCTGCGCATGCTGCAACTGGACATCGCGAACCATGCGTCGTTCACGGATTTTGCAGGGCGGGTCAAAGCCCTTCTTGCAAGCGAGTTCGGGCAGGGGGGACTGAATTATGTTGTCCAGAATGCCGGCAACATCATCCACACGCGCTTTGATGCCGCGACGCCTGAACAGCTCGACAATCAATACAATATCCACTTCAAGGGTCCGTACCTGCTGACGGTAGCCCTTCTGCCCCTGATCCGTGATGGTGGCCGCATTCTCAACATCACCTCTGCCGCGACGCGTTTCTACCTGCCGGATCATGGGCCTTACGCGGCCATGAAAGCCGCCACCGAAGTCATCTCGCTCTATATGGCGAAAGAACTGGGCGAGCGCGGCATTACGGTCAATGCCGTTGCCCCCGGGGCGGTCGCATCGGATTTCGGCAATGGTCTGGTCCGTGATGATGCCACGATCAACAAAAGCCTCGCAGAGATCACGCCGCTGGGGCGTGTCGGTCAGCCCGACGACATCGGCGCCGCTGTTCGTGGCCTCCTGTCCGACGACATGCACTGGGTGAATGGTCAGCGCATCGAGGTGACGGGAGGGCAGTCACTTTGATCCCACACAGAAAAGGGCAGGGGGAGGCCGTATGATCAACGTTATGGCCAGCAGCGTCATCAATACACCCGTTTCGTCTGTATGGGGGCTGATCCGCGATTTCGGTGCCCTTGGTCGCTGGTTGCCGGGCGTGAAAAGCTGCGTGATTGAAAGCGATGATCCCGGTGACCGTGTCGGCGCGATCCGTCGTGTCGAAATGGGCGATGTCGGTGTGATCCGTGAACAGCTTCTGGCACTGTCCGACGTGGATCATGCGGTAACGTTCTCGATTATTGAAGCGGCTCTGCCGATCCGGAACTACCTCTCGACAATCACGCTTCTGCCCATAACGGATGGCGATCGCACGTTTATCCGGTGGCGTGGTCAGTTCGAAGCGACTGCCGAACATGCAGCCAGCATGGAGACCAGAATGCCGAGACACATCTATCAGCCAGCGTTCGACAGACTGGCGGAAATTCTGGCGTTGAGGGAAACACGGTCATGAGCAGCTTTGATGGTAAATCCGTTCTCGTGCTGGGCGGCAGTCGCGGGATTGGCGCCGCCATCGTGCGTCGCTTCGCAACCGATGGCGCGAAAGTCATTTTCACGTATCTGTCCTCCCCTGACGATGCCCAGGCCCTGGCGGCCGAGACCGGAAGCAAGGCCCTGCGCGCCGACAGTGGCGACCGGGACGCCCTCATCGCACTGATCGGCTCGCTTGGTCCCCTCGACGTGCTGGTCGTCAATTCCGGAATCCTTGGTGCGGGTGACCCGCTGGATATGCCGCCGGATGCCATCGACCGGCTTTTCCGCATCAATACCCTCGCGCCTTATCACGCGGCGGTTGCTGCCGCACGAAATATGCCCGACGGCGGCCGCATCATCTTCATCGGCTCAGCCAATGCAGACCGTATGCCGATGAGTGGCCTTGCCGCCTACAGCGCCAGCAAGGCCGCACTGAAAGGCATGGTCAAGGGACTGGCGCGCGATTTCGGTGCGCGCGACATCACCGTCAACGTTGTCCAGCCCGGCCCCACCGATACCGACATGAACCCCGCCGATGGTCCGCTGAAGGACGTCATGCACGACTTCATGGCGATCAAACGTCATGCCACGGGCGCGGAGATCGCGGGGCTGGTCGCGTATCTTGCCGGGCCAGAGGCAGGCATCATCACGGGTGCCGCATACAACATCGACGGTGGCTTTGCGGCCTGACGGAATGACTGATCCCCACCCATCCGCTGGAAAAAAGGAATGAGGATTATGACCCATTCATCCGCTAATGCCGCCAATGCGGGCACTTTCATGATCGGCGGCGATCTCGCCATTCATCGGCTTGGCTTCGGCGCGATGCGCATCACCGGCCCAGGCATATGGGGACCGCCCGCCGATCACGACGAGGCCATCCGTACGCTGCGGCGTCTTCCCGAACTCGGCGTCAACTTCATCGATACGGCGGACGCCTACGGGCCGGATGTCTCGGAATGGCTGATCAGGGAGGCGCTGCACCCATACCCCAAGGGACTGATGATCGCCACGAAGGGTGGCCTGACCCGATCGGGACCAGACATCTGGAAGCCGGTCGGGCGGCCGGAATACCTGCTCCAGCAGGTGCACAAGAGCCTGCGCAATCTCGGCGTCGAGCAGATCGATCTATGGCAGTTGCACCGGATTGATCCCAAGGTTCCGGCGGATGAGCAGTTCGATGCGGTCAGATCCTTCATCGACCAGAAACTCATCCGTCATGCGGGACTGAGCGAAGTATCCGTCGAAGACATCAAGGCAGCATCGAAGTTCTTTGATGTAGCAACCGTTCAGAACCGCTACAATCTCGTCGATCGCACCAGCGAGGACGTGCTCGATTACTGCACCGCCCATAATATCGGGTTCATCCCCTGGTTTCCGCTTGCCGCCGGCGACCTCGCGAAGCCCGGCTCAATTCTGGACACCATGGCGGGGAAATACGGCGCCCATCCCAGCCAGATCGCATTGGCATGGGTTCTGAAACGCAGCCCGGTGATGCTGCCAATCCCTGGCACCTCGAAGGTCGCACATCTGGAGCAGAATGTCGCTGCCGCCAGCATCGTGCTGTCCGACGAAGATTTCGCGGCATTGGATTCAGAAGGACGAAAGGCCTTTCAGTCAACGTCGTAGGGGAGCGCTCCCGGACAGTCACAGCCCCAGTGCCGAAAGGCCGGGGTGATTGTCCGGGCGTTGCTTTTCAGGCCAGCGGAACAGGCGACTGGCGGCTGGAATGGGTTGATCGTTGATTGATGCCGCACGGTAACGCATCAAACCATTTTCATCGAATTCCCAGTTCTCGTTCCCATGGGACCTGAACCACTGTCCGGTCTGATCACGCCACTCATAAACGAAGCGGACCGCGATCCGGTTGTCGCGAAAAGCCCAGAGTTCCTTGATGAGCCGATACTCCAGCTCGCGCTCCCATTTCCGCTTCAGGAATGTCACGATCTCTTCTCGACCATGGATGAATTCCGAGCGATTGCGCCACTGACTGTCAGGCGTATAGGCCAGAGCCACCTTTTCAGGGTCCTGACCGTTCCAGGCGTCTTCTGCAAGACGGACCTTCTGAACAGCGGTTTCGGCATTGAATGGAGGGAATGGGGGTCGGGACATTGGAAATTCCGCCTCTGGTTCGGGGAAGGATCGTTGGCTGATCCGGTGTCTGTCAGTGTTTTCCGGAATAACGTTTGACGAAAGGACAATGATCCCTCATTTCAGGACATGCCCATACGGATCGGCCTCCTGCTTTATCCCGACTTCCAGTTGCTTGATGCCGCCGGAGTGACGGCGGCCTTTGAGATTGCCAGCACGTTGGGAGACGCCGGGTATGAGACGACAGCCCTGTCCCTGCATGGAGGTCTGGTCCGCTCGTCTTCCGGCATGGCGATCGAGACCGTTCCGCTCGCGGCGGTGGGGGCCTTTGACACGCTTGTCGTTGTCGGGGGCGAAGGGCACAGGCAGGCCATGGCCTGTCTTGAACTGCAGGCCTTCATCCGACATCAGGCCGGCACGGCACGGCGGGTATGCAGCGTGTGTACGGGCGCTTTCCTGCTGGCGGCGGCCGGACTGCTCGATGGACGCCGCGTGACGACGCACTGGCAACAGGCCGAGGTCCTGAAAGCACGCTTTCCGGAAGTCAGGGTCTCGGCCGATGCCATTCATGTCCATGATGGTCCGGTCTGGACATCAGCCGGCATCAGCGCAGGAATAGACATGGCCCTGGCGCTGGTGACCGAAGATCTTGGCGCGGACATCGGGCGGCGCACGGCGCAGCAGATGGTGGTCTTCTATCACCGTCCCGGAGGGCAGTCCCAGTTCTCGGCGCTTCTTGAGATGGGGAGCACGCAGGAACGTTTTGACGATCTTCTGGGATGGATCCGGTCCAACCTGCAACAGCGCCTGACCGTGGACATTCTTGCCAGCCGGGTCAGCATGAGCCCCCGGAACTTTTCACGCAGTTTCCGGGCCGCCGTGGGGATGAGCCCCGCCAGAGCGGTCGAGAAACTGCGTCTGGAAGCCGCACGGGAACGGGTCGAGCAATCCGCGCTCCCCATCGAAACCATTGCCGTCATGACCGGATTCCACGATCCCGAGCGGATGCGGCGCGCCTTCGTGCGTGAGTTTCATCAGCCACCTCAAGCTGTCCGGCGAAATGCAAATTGCAATCCGAACTGAAAAATACCCGCGTTGCGCCCGGCCGGTGAGCGCCTGCTTCTGGCGGAACTGTCTGGCGAATATTTCGAGATTCTTTGGCGGCTTACTCCGTTTTTTTCGGATTGAACAGGTCACCAAGATTACGCGATGGCGATCATGTCAAGCTGCGCCGGAACATCAGCCGACAGTTCCAGCGTCGCTGCTGCAAGGTTCTCTGACAGATGAAAGGGGTTGGAAGTTCCCGGGATGAGAAGCAGGTTAGATGAACGGGTCAGCAGCCAGACCAGCCCCAAGTCTTTTCGAAAACGCCCTCAAGATTAGATAAATACAGCGGAATGTGCAGAGTGACAGTCGCGAAAACAGATCGGACAACCGGGGCTGGAGAATATCAGTATCGAAAAATGCTTTGATTATTGGCTGCCATCAAGAAGGGTTATCTTCATATTCCTGAATTCAGTCGTGCCGTTTTCGGAAAAGGCCATGACCCGGTCAGCACCGGCAGGTGGAAAGATAAGATCCGTTATGACAATCGAGCCATGGCGTGACAGGACCTCGATCGAGTTACGGTCAATAATGACATGTAATGAAATATCCCCTGTTGGGGCAGGCATGTTGACGATATGTTCATGACTGAACCTGGCTGAAAAATCGGTCAGCCCCGAACGTGACCGGTCAACGGTCAGTAACTGCCTTTTCATATCATAAACGATACCGGTGCCGATGCGGCCATCGGCCGTCGCCCGCACGAATATCCCGGCACGATCCGCGCTTTGCATATGCATGTTCATGTCAATATCCAGAACCTGACCATGTACATGGTCAGGTAACAGATGTTGTTCCGAAACCAGCTGCAACCCATCGAAAGATAGCGTCGGTCGGGCAGCGACCAATGCGGTGTAATGGCTGTCGGGTTCCAGGCAAAGCTGTGGTCGGCCATCAACGGTCCGAAGTGCCATGGTCATGGGCAGGGTCATCTGGCCTTTCCATGGTGATGTCGGAACCTGCGAAGCATAGTCCCAGTTACTCATCCAGCCGATGGTTACAGCGCTGTTTCCAGGCAGGCCAGAAAATGGGATGGCGGCATAATGGTCCGCCCCATGATCGAGCCAGTCATAGGCAGCCGGGTCTGATCCATCTGGCGGCAATCCCTCCGGCCGGAATGTCGTTCCGTCAAAGGATCCAACGAAATAGATGCTGCCTGATCCGCCTGCGATGCTCCATGGATTTATCCCCAGCATCAGAACCCATTTCTGTCGTGCTTCATTTCCGTCCAGTGGCAGGGGAAACAGCGATGGCATTTCCCATAACATTCCCGGACGAACAAAACCGGCAGGCCCGAAATCGCTGAGGAATGTCCAGTCCGTCAGGTTGGCTGATTTATACAGTTTCACCACCGGTGCATTCGCAACGACCGTTGTCATGACCCAGTACCCACCGGGTGCGTACCAGAAAACGCCGGGATCACGAAAGTGGAGTGAATCCGGCGACAATGTCAGGACAGGATCCTTCCGGTAGGGTTTCCATGTCTGGCCATCGTCAAGACTGTATGCAAGGGACTGGGCCTGCACCCCGGGTTCTCGGGATGCGTTTTTCTTGAAGACACTGGTGTGCAATGCCACCAGCGGTGGATTCTCCGCCGTGCCAAGTCCGGACGTATTATGGGTGTCCACAACGACTGTTCCGGAAAAAATGTCCTTTGTCTCATTGAATGGAAGGGCCACGTCCTGCTCATGCCAATGCAGCAGGTCCGTGCTGGTCGCATGCCCCCAGGACATATTTCCCCATTCCGGGGCTACGGGATTGTACTGGTAGAAAAGATGATAGACCCCCTTATGGAAAAACGGGCCATTGGGGTCATTCATCCAGTTACGTCGCGGGCTGTAATGCAACAGCGGGCGCCACTGCGGGGTGGCGCCCTGTAGTGGGGCGGTCTGTTGCGTGTCGGTTGCCTGCGCTGGCGACAGCGCAGGCAGGTTGGTCGATAATGCCATCAATACAGCCCACCATATCATTCCTGCCCGCATATTATTGACGTCTTCCCTTCAGAATGCGAGCGTCATATGAACGGTTTCCGCATCATTGCTGCTGTACGAACGAGGCGAGTGAGATATTGGCATTGGACGATGTTCTGGACTGCAGCAGGTCAAGCACAAACCCCTGGAAGTCCAGATCATACCGGTTTGCCGGGATATTGCCATATCCGCCCAGCCCGTTCTGACCATAGGACAGGTCGATCTGGGTTGTTGCATCACTGATCTGGATCTTCACGGTGGGTGCCAGTGCCCCGCCACGCCGGCCTTCTACCGTGTCGATGAACGATTCAACCAGGCCATTGGGCATCACGTAATGCGAATAGGCCTGAAAGGCACGCGGGTTCTGCTGGGGATCTGGATCGAAATCCGACCCTGCTGCGGTGTTGAGGTCGGTGGGATTGCCCAGCGCCAGACCGCTGCCCCAGTTCAGCGGCTCGAAATCGCTTCTCAGGCCATTGCCGACAAAACCGTAAACCCCATCTGGTCCATCCATGCCTGCGGCGAAGGTCGTGCGATGGCTGATGGTGAACAGATAGTATTTCCCATCCTTGATATAAATTTGGGGTCGTTCCGTCTGGTCATTGACACAGTTCGCGGAAATAAGGGGCGGCAGGAAACGCCATCGTGTCAGGGAACTGTCGGTGGATACAGCCAGGCCGATATTGGCTTTCTGGTATGTCGCCCCCGAATTCAGCACGGTATCCAGGTCTTCGGCATAGGGATCACCCGCCTGATAGCCCAGGTCGGCCGCCGTGCAGTCCTTTGCGCCGCGTTCGCCCGCCGTGTTGCCTTCGAATACCATGAATGTCTGTCCGGGATGCTGCGGATCCTCGAACGTGAAGGGATCGCGGAAAGAATAGAATTCATTCTGCTGTCCGGTCTGGTAATAGGTTCCATCGGGCTGCAGCAGGCCGGTATGGTTATTGAAACCGGTAAACCAGACATGGTTCAGGTCCGCATGGATCGTGCCGTTCGCCTTGGAAATGATCGCAACGGGGGGCGTGATGTTTGTCCCATCCGCCGTGCGGTTGAAGCCAAGTGCGGTATAAAACACCACCACCTCGTTCCCGTCCGTTTTCAGCAGGCGCGTCGATCCTGACCATTCGGCATTGTTGGTCAGTGTCGTGGAACCGAATACCTTGACGCTGGCCCCGTCGGGGAACAGGTGACCGCCATATATCCATCCCCCGTTACGCGGTCGCGCCGAAGCGGGGATTCCTGCACGGCGATAGAAATAGCTGATACGCGCATGCACGTGCCGATCATCAAAGGTGTATCCGGCATTGGGATCCGCCGTAAGCGAGAAAATGACTTCCCATCCGTTGTAGCTGAACTGGTTGGCGTGGGCATCGATCAATGTCCATGTATCCCACAGCCACACATCCGGGTTTGTCTGGGGAAAGTTGGCGGGAATATCGGGCATTGTCACGCTGGTCGGCATGGAATTCGCCCCGACCGCAACATTCGGGTTGGACCGGGCCTTGATCTGCCGCGCATCCGCACGTGTCCACCGGGAGGTGAACGTGTCGAACGGGCTGTAGGCCTGCTGCGAATGGGTGGTGGGTGCCGGAAAACCCGGAACCGGGGTTACCGTGGTCTGCGCATGTGCCGTGAAAAGGGGGACACTGCCCGCAATGGCACTCGCCAGGACCAGTCTGATGGCGGTTCCATACACTTTTCGGCCAGAATGACCGTTGCCGATTATTCTGGAGACATCCTGACTGGGAATTTCCATTTTTATGTGCTCCGGCATAGGATGATCCCGCACTTCAGGCGCCATGCCGAAGTACACGGGCTATGGACTCGACGTCATTACTTGTTCCACATCATTATTTCTGTCTATTTCAGGGCATGAAAACACGATCATGACTGTCGCGTCTATTTTCATTTTATTTGAGAATCATGTCGCCATATTTTGGAAAATACAGGAATGACATCTCGTCTCTCGAACGGCAGGCCCATGAAGAGGTTGCCCGGACAGGAAAATATTTTAACGCATTTTTAATGCAGGCCGGAAGAACAGCCAGGCGTTTTTATTTCCCCTCGGGAATGTCCCATTCCAATACCCGGACGGGAACTGCGGCGTTGTCCGCAGGCGCCTTCATGATGATCGCATGGCGGAAGGCGCGTGCGCCAGACCTGTCCATCGCAGCGGATTCAATGCTGACCACCTGCTCGGCCCGGGCCATTCCACCAGTGGGGAAAGTGTTCCCGACACTCATCATGGCCTGACGCACCACCGGGTCCGCCTGTTCCACGACCGGTTCATCATCCCAGTATATGCTCAGATGTGGTATGAGCCGGGCTGCGAGCACGGGCGTCATGCCCAGTACCAGACGCAGTTCCCCCACACTCTGGAACGGTGTGCCCGGTGGTCCGTAGGGCAGGCCGGCAGCAACGTAGGCAGCCGGTCCTCCGGGCAGTAAGGCTCCGTCCGATGAGGCAGGGAAGCGCCATGCACGGATGTTAAGGGTCAGTGCCTGCGCTTCGTGCATGTCCGACCCTGTTGCCCGCAACAGCGCCAGCAGCAGTCCGGTTGAGGCAATGTTGGGATTGATCCTGCCCGCTTCACTGGTGATCCGCAGGTCCAGCCGGGTGTTTCCGCGCCGGATCAGGTGGTCGGCGCCATCCGCCCCCCAATGCCCGGCCGAGGTATCCAGCAGGTGGAACGCTGCTTCCCATACCCCTCCGTCGGCTTCCTGCTGCAGGCGGACGTGAAGGCGCAGCAGATCGGTTGTATGTATCTGCCCCCGTCCTGCGGATGCGATGGCAAATGCCAGGAATGACAGCAGGACCACCGTCCATAATACGATCAGCAGCGCGAAGCCGCCATCGGTCATGGTTCGCATGCGTGGTGGCGGTGTCTTCACGGCCCCAGGCCAACGCCACGGCGGATGCGGGCCTGCGGATCGGCGCTGCCGGTGGAACGCATGTTCAGCAGTTCATCGGGCACGCCCGCCGCATTGGGCAATGTATCGCGCAGGTCGGCGGTCAGCGCCTGCGCATCACGCTGGTCATGCATGACGTGGGGGGTGATGAGAACCAGCAGTTCCGTGCGCTGGCGGTTGTTGCTCTGGTCGCCTGCCAGTATGCCCAGCACCGGGATATCCTTCAGCCACGGAATGCCGCTGTTGTTGCGCGAAGATGTATCGGTAATCAATCCGGCCAGCCCCAGTGTCTGTCCGTCCTGTATCACCACGCGGGAGGTGACGGAGCGGTCATTGAAGGTCGGGTTGACGGTGCTGGATGATGTGGAACTGACCGAACTGACTTCCTGCGAAATGTCCAGCGTCACCAGCCCGCCGTTATTGACCCGTGGCGTCACCTGCATGATGACCCCGGTGGGCTGGTACGTGAACTGGTTGTAGATCGAGGTCCCGATCGTGCTGGACTGTGATCCCGTCTGGATCGGAACAAGCTGCCCCACCTGCAGGCGCGCGGGCTGGTTGTCCAGAACCATGATCTGGGGCGAGGACAGGACATGCACCTTCGTCACATTCTGCAGGGCGTCCAGCGCGATGGGCGCGCCGCCGCTGCCACTTGCGCTGCCGATGATGAAACCGGGCAGGGTATGGCTGAACGCGGCGGAAGCCAGCTTGCCGGTGGTGATGGTCTGGCTGTTGCTGCTCAGCACGCCGTTGATGCCCCCTGACTTGAAAAAGAACTGCGTGCCGTAGCGCAGGGCGTCATTCAGTTGCACTTCGGCAATCACGGCATCGATGCGTACCTGCACGGGAAGGATGTCCACCTTGCGCAGCATGTCTTCAATCGTGTCGTTTTCCTGATCGGTGGCATAGATCAGCAGCGCATTATGCTGGGTACTGGGGATGATCCGCATACCCCGGACCCGGCCGTTTCCCCCGGCGGTATTATCAAGGCCGCCCAGCAGCGGATTGACGTTCGCAGGCTGCGTACCGCCAGCAGCACCGCCCTGTGCCCCGGGCTGCGTGACGCCGGGCATAATGCCCGTGCCGCCTGCCAGGCTGGTCCCGCCACCCAGTGTGCCGCCGGACTGCATGCCCCCCAGTCCGGACAGGCCGCCACCGCCTGTCATGCCCATGATGGCCTGCTGGCCCGCACCGGGAATATTTGCCTGTGGCGGCTGGGTGGGCTGGGCCGTCACATCGTCAGGGGTGAACGCCTGCTGCAGGATATAGGCCGCGTCATTGGCATTGGTATTCTGGATATAATAAACATGCCATGTACGCATTGTTGTCCGCCGCGTCCGTTCCAGCAGGTCGAACAGCCGGCGCGTGTCGGCAATGTATCGGGCGGAACTGGCGACAACCAGCACGGCGTCCACGCGCGCCATCGCAATGACCCGCACCACCTGCGCCAGTGCGCCGCCATGTCCGCGCAGGGCTTCCTGCAACGCCGAGGCCATGTCGCGCGCCGCACCTGAGGAAACGGGCAGAAGGGCATAGGACTGTCCCGCCAGCATATCGACATCGAAGGCATGTATAAGGTCCACGATCGTATTGCGCGTGACGGGGTCACCGGCGACAAGCAGCGCATTCGCCCCGCTGACCGCGCTGACATGGCCGCTGCCCTGTATGAAGGGCTGCAGCGCCTTGGCCAGGTCTTCCGCCCCGGCATAGTGCAGGGGTACCATGATGCTGCCCGCCATTGCCGGATCTTCCGCCAGCGCCACCGGACCGGCGCCTGCGGCCCCCGCACCGGCCGCCATGCCGGCAGGCCTGGCTGCACCGGGTGTTACCCGGTACAGGTCGCCCACCCGGCCCAGTGTCGCACCGACTTCCGACAGGAGCATCTGCAGGACAGGCAGCATTTCACTGCTCGGCAATGGTGTCGCGGTATGGAGTGTGACCGTGCCTGTTACGGCTGGATCGATCGTGTAATTGACGTGCAGTACATTGCCCAGTATCTGCGCCACGACATCACGGATATCCGTATCGGCAAAATCCAGCGTCACGGTTCCCGACGGGGTCATCTGTACCCCATGTCCCAAATGGGGAACGTTATCGCGGCCATAGCTGATCTGCGCCGTCATGGGATGCTCGGTCGATCCGACCGGCCCGTTCACCGGGGGCTCGGCCCCGCCATGCAGCAGCCGGGGGCCGGGCAATGGTGATACCCTAGGCGGTGCGCCTGTATCGCATCCCGTCATGGACATGCACACCAGCAGGGCGGCACACCACCCCGACAGGGTGGGGATGCGGGCAGGGGTAACGGAAAATGGATTCATGGATGCGACCGGGCCGGAGGGTGCGGGGGAATGGAAAAGCGGGATTGAGGAATTGTAATGGCATCATCCGGACCGGCGGACGCATCGTCGCCCTGCTGGCTGCCCGGTGGGGCGCGTCTGCCGCCACCCCGTTCCCGATCAGGACGCAGTTCCGTCATGCCGTTGCTGCCTTCCACCCCCACTGTTCCCGGTCCGATCCGGCGGATGCGCCATGGGCCGATCACGTCCCCCTCGCGCGCCGTCATGCCGCGACTGCCTGCGGCCACGGGGCTGCCGGGGCCGTACATGGCGCCCGGTGGAACCGTGGCGCGGGGCAGGGAAAAGATGGCGGTCCTGCTGCCGCCCGGCCCGATCACGATGCCACTCAGCCGCATGCCCGGCATGGCCGTGGTGCCGCTATTCGCCGGGCGACGGGAAGGGACGAACAGGGGCCGCCGGAGGATGGACGGCAGCAGGCCCTCCGGCCGGTCTGTCCCATTCTGCGCAGCCCCCTGCGCCATGGGCAGTCCCCTGAGGATATCGGATTGCGCATACGGATGGGGGGCGGGGCTGCGGCATTCCGCAATCACAATGCCCGCCAGCACCACGCCACAGCCGATCAGCGCCAGCAGTCCGGCCGGAACCGGCGGCAGCCGGGGGGGCAGCGAAGGGCCGGTCATCGCGCCTCCCGGCGTGGCGTGCTGCCTGCGGGCCTGTAGGCAATGATGGTCATGGCCGTATCCAGCATGGGATTGTCGCGCCGCGTCCCTGCGGCAAGGTGCAGTTGCAGTTCGTCAACCACCATTGCCGGCGTTGCCCGTGCGATTGCATCCAGCAGACGGACATCCGTTTCAAAGGAAACCGTGGTGGCAATTCGCACGCTGATGCGGTGATAGGTCCCTGATTGCACGACGGGCAGGGTTTCCACACTCGATAGCGTCGCCCCCAGCGCCGACGCCATTTCCTGCACCCGGTCCTGCAACGCGGCGGCGGTGACCGTGTCGTTGGCCCCGTTGAGGAAAAACGACGGGACCGGCCGGGATGTCGCAGCCCGCTGGCGCAGGGCGGGCAGGGCTGCCGCCAGTTCGGTCATGCGGGCGGTCATTGCGGCGCGCATGTCCAGTGCTTCGGCCCGTTGATGGTACCAGCCCATCAGCGGCCGTGCGATGCCATTCCATATCACCAGAACGACGATCCCCGTCATGGCGCACGCCAGTATCCTGCCCGGCCGCCCTTCGGGCAGGACGCCCTGTGTCAGGGTGGGGGGCAGCAGGGAAACCATCAGTGCTTTTCTACCGTGGCCTGTATGGAAAACTGGCTGTATCCCCGGTCACTGGACTGGGTGACGGGGGCTGCGAAGGAAGGTGCCACGAAAACCGGGTCGGCGTTCATGGCCTGTATGACCGCCGTTGTGGCCCGTGACTGACCGCTTATCAGCAGTCGTCCCTGCTGCAGGGAAAAGTCGGTCAGGTAGGTATCATCGGACAGGGCAGTGGTCAGGGCACCGAGTATGACAAGGGGATTGCCCAGTCGCTGCTGTTCGGCGTGCATAAGGTTTCGTCCCGCAGCTTCGCCCTGTATGTCCTGCCTGATCCGGGTCGCGGCCTGTGCGGGGGCACGTACACTGGCCATGCGGCGGTCCAGCCGTGCGTAAGCCACGGACTGCAATGCAAAGGGCAGGACCAGGGCCACGACCGCCAGCCCCCCGCATATCGCTGCCGCCCCGGCAAGAAGGTGCCGGGCGCGACGTTGCGCCACCGATCCCCGCTGCGTCAGCGAAAGGCGCAGGGGGGACTGGCCGGGACGGGGGATTTCCAGCGCCAGTGGCTCCATGCCGACAGCGCGCAGGACAGGCAGCAACCCACCCAGTGCGACGGTCGGAACAAGGGAAAGACGCACATGCAGCCGTCCCGCCGCCATGTCCCGACGCATGACCCGCGCACCGAAGACAACATCCGCCGCGACAAAGGGCGTCAGGCGGTCCATTTCGTAACCCAGCACATGGTCAAGGGAATGTTCCGCGGCTGACGGCAGGATTACTTCACGTTCCAGCAGCATCGCGGGATCGGGCCGCAGGATGACTTCCCCGCGGCCATGGGCGGCCATGATCGCCGCCAGCGCGTTGTGCATGGTGGACTGATCGGATGCGGGTATGTCCTCCCCGTCATCCGCCTGCCGGGCAGGGCCGGGCAGGGGCACGGTCCTGCCATCCGGCAGGCGCAGCATGATCCCATCGGGCAGGTAGTCGATCATGTAGCCATCGAAGGCGCGGCTTTCACGTTTGAGCCACGCAGGAAGAAGGTCGTACATCTGTCGTAACCACCAGTCCCGGACGTCGCGTATTTTCATGGTCAGGGAAACTCTCGCATCCATGATGTGTTCCGGGTGGCGGAGAAAGTATTGGCCAGTCATGGCGATTACGTTTCACTGCCCCGTCTGTGCCGCGGCAAACAGGCGGGCTGCAGATTGCATGACCCGCAACTGATAGGCCCGGTTCAGGTCGGGAGTATGGGAATGGTAATTGCCGATGGCCCGAAGCAGACCGTCATGCGTGGCATCCAGCTGGGTACGCATGATCGCCCCGGCCGCCGCGATGTTGTAGCAGGCATCATCACGCAACCGGCGATAGACCGTGGTCACGGGGGTGCCGGTATAACGGATCAGTGGAACAAGCCAGACCGTATTGACCTGCATGACCCCCAGATCGCGGGTACCGTTGGTATTGGTGTGTTCCAGACCGGGATAACCGCCTTCCGCCGCCTGGATAGCAGGCAGCACGCGCGGCGGGAGATGATAGAGCGATGCGACAAGCGCCATGCAGGCCAGATAAGGAATGCCCATCGTTCTCCCACACCTTCTGACCGTGGCGCCGTGCCATGCGGCGGGATGATCCCGCGCAATCATTTGCAAAACGCAAGAAAAGAATGGCGGTTTATTTCCGGGGGAAGAAAAAATTTCGTCCGTTTCATGGGGTTGCATGGAAAACACGGCGAGGAAGGATTCACGTTAATTGAACTGCTTGTCGTTATTGCAATCCTTGGCCTGCTGATCGGACTGGTCGCCCCGGCAGCCCTGCGTCAGCTGGGTGGGGCACGTACTTCCATCGCGCGGCAGTCAATCGAACGGATGGGGCAGATCCTCGATCTGTATAAACTCGATGTAGGATCCTATCCCTCCACCGATGAGGGGCTGCAGGCCCTGCTGACCCGTCCCACCGATGCCGAAATGTGGAACGGTCCTTATGTAAAGGACGCTCACCCTCTGCTCGACCCGTGGAACCATCCCTATATCTATCGCAATCCCTCCGATCGTCCCGGTCATGATTATGATTTGTGCTCTGCCGGACCGGCTGGTCACGGGGATGATCCCGCCCAGCAGATCTGCAACCCCTAGAAGGGAAATGCGCGGATGGATGGAGCGCTTTTCATCGTGCTGCTGGCCGCCCCTTTTGCGGGATCGTTCCTTGGTGTCCTGATCCGGCGCCTTCCGGGTGGTCAGCCGGTCGTAATGTCCCGCTCCGCCTGTGAGCAGTGCGGATCGCGACTGACGGCGCGCGATCTGGTGCCGTTACTGAGTTACGTCGCGGCACGTGGCCGGTGCCGGTACTGTCATGCCTCCATCGGCTGGTTCCATCCCCTTGTCGAACTGCTGGCGCTGGGGGTGGCGGTTATCGTGACCTGTGCCGGATACATGCGTTTTTCCATACCCGACCCGGTATGGGTGTGGAGTGGATGCGTGCTGGGCTGGACCCTTCTTGCGCTGGGCTGGATTGACCTCAAAACCCTGCGCCTGCCCGATGCGCTTACACTGCCGTTACTGCTGGGGGGCTTGGTGTCGTGTCGTCTGCTGTCGCCTGCGGTCGTGCCTGAACATGCGGTTGCAGCGGTCGTCGGATATGGCGGTTTTCGTCTGATCGCGCTGATTTACCATCGCCTGCGTGGGCATGAGGGGCTGGGCATGGGGGATGCAAAGCTGCTGGCGGCGGCCGGGGCATGGACGGGGCTGGGCTCCCTGCCTTTCGTCATCGCGGGGGGCGCCATCGTGACATTGGCTGGAACGGGTGTGGCATATACCGCTCTGTCCCTGCGCAGGCAGATGGATGCGGGGCCAGTGCACGGCGAACGTGGACATGTAACGGCCATCCGCATCCCGTTCGGACCGGGGCTGGGTCTGATGACGTGGCTTGTGTTCCTTTCGGATGTGGGGAGTGGCGCGTCATGATGACGGAACCGTACGGGGATGACGGCCCCTCATCAGCGATCGTGGCAGAGGATCCACCTGCGCCGGATACGGCGGAAACACGCCTGCTTCAGCTTCTAATCCGGACGGGGCGGTGCGATCCGCGCACGCTTGATCGCGCACGCCGGGCGGCGGCGGATATGGGGGGGCGGGTTGATATCGCGCTCCTGCGGCTGGGGCTGATTTCGGAACGGGTGCTGGCGGAAGCCTATGCCGAACTGCTGGAAATACCCATTGTCAGCCCCGACCGTTTCCCTGCCGAACCCATCCTGTCCGATAGGTTGCAGCCACGTTTCCTGCGTGATGTCCATGCGCTGCCGATCGCCCGCACGGAGCATGCGCTTGTCGTCGCGCTGACCGATCCATTGAACCATTTTGTCACGGCTGCCATCACTGCCGCCACGGGACTTGCGGTGACACCCGCCATTGCGATCCCCGTTGAGATCGAGGCCGCCTTCGACCGTCTTTATCCCCCGCCCGATGCGGCAGAGGGGGAAGAAAAAGCCGATACGCCGTTTGAGGAAGATACGGAACGCCTGCGCGACATGGCATCCGAGGCGCCGGTTATCCGGCTTGTCAACCAGATCATCTTCCGTGCGGTCGAAAACCGGGCATCCGACATCCATATCGAACCTTTCGAGGATCGCCTGCGCATACGCTATCGCTATGATGGCATATTGCATGAAGTCGAAAGCCCGCCGGTGTCACTGACGGCGGCTGTCATCTCACGTATCAAGATCATGGCGCGGCTGGATATTGCCGAACGCCGCCTGCCGCAGGATGGCCGCATCCGGCTGCCCATCCGGGGGCATGAGGTCGATTTCCGCGTCTCGACCATTCCCTCCCTGCATGGTGAGACGGTGGTGCTGCGCGTTCTGGACCGCTCGGCCGTGACGTTTGATTATGCTGCCTTGGGGATTGCGCCCGCCGTGGTCGCATGCCTGACCCGGACGCTTATGCTGCCCAACGGCATGGTGCTGGTGACGGGACCGACCGGATCTGGAAAAACCACGACCCTTTATTCCGGTCTGCTGAGCCTCAATACGGTTGATCGCAATGTAGTCACCGTCGAGGACCCGATTGAATTCCAGTTGCCCGGTATCAGCCAGATTCAGGTCAAGCCACAGATCGGCCTGAACTTCGCGACATTGCTGCGCGCCATCCTGCGACAGGACCCGGATGTGGTGATGGTGGGTGAAATCCGTGATGTGGAAACTGCCCAGATCGCGGTTCAGGCCGCCCTGACCGGGCATCTGGTCCTGTCCACCCTGCATACGAACTCTGCCGCTGCCGCCATCGTGCGCCTGCGTGACATGGGGGTGGAGGATTATCTGCTGACCGCCGTGTTGCGTGGGGTCATGGCGCAGCGTCTGGTGCGGCGGCTGTGCGGGGCATGCCGCCAGCCCCGTCCGGCATCGCCCGAACTGATTGCCCGTTTCGGCCTGGCGGAACGCAGCGGCGGGCAGGCCGTCACCCTGTTTCAACCCGTGGGCTGCCCCCGTTGCCGTCACACCGGGTATGCCGGGCGTCTGGCCATCACGGAATTCCTGTTGCCGGATGAGGCGGTCACGCATCTGGTCTTTACGGGCGGCGATCATGCGGCCATTGAACGTGCGGCGGTTGCAGGCGGCATGGTTCCGATGTTCGATGCGGGTCTGGACGCGGCCCTTGCAGGCCAGACCACGATCGAGGAAGTCACCCGCAGCATACGGGCGGAACAGCCATGATCCAGCCTTCGTCCGCCAGCCATACATTCCGCTTTTCGGCTCTTACGCCCGATGGGCAGACCATCCGGGGCACGGTCAGTGCCGCCAGCGAGGCCGAAGCCGTCGCGTGGATACGGCGGCAGGGCAACCTGCCACTTCGGGCGGAACCGGGGGGAATGGGGGGAATCCGGTTTCTGCTGGGCTGGCTGCCGTCGGGAAATCTCCGTTTTGCCAGTCGTCGCCATGGTCTGCGTCGCACGGAGGTCACGCATCTGACGCGGGAACTTTCCGTTATGCTGGCAGCGGGACAGGATCTGGACCGGGCAATGCGTTTTCTGGTCGAAACGGCGTCCGGGGCCCGTATGCGCACGGTGCTGGAGCGTATCCGCGTTGCATTGCGTGACGGGCGCAGCCTGCATGTGGCGCTGGCTTCATGCCCGGACAGTTTTCCGCCGCTGTATGTCGGGCTGGTCCGTGCGGCCGAAGCGGGGGGCAGCCTGCCAGCCACGCTTGAACATCTGGCGGGCATGATGGAACGTGAACGCGCACTGGTTGCAACCATCCAGTCCGCCATGATCTATCCCGCCCTGCTGTCGGTCGCCGCGGTGGGGTCTGTCGTTCTGCTCCTGACGCAGGTTCTGCCACAGTTTGTACCGTTATTCATGGAAAATGGGGCGATGCTGCCGCCTTCCACCCGCCTGTTGATCGGGGTGGGACACTGGCTGGGGCAATACGGGGGGCTGATGTTGTTCGGCCTGTTTCTGATCGGCATTGGGGTAAGGTGGATACTCCGCCAGCCCGCCCCCCGCCTGCGCGCCGACCGGTTATGGCTGCATCTGCCCGTGATCGGCGTGTTATTGCGTGAGACGATCGCCGCGCGCTTTACACGTACGCTGGGCACCCTGCTGACAAACGGCGTGCCCCTGCTGGCGGCGCTGGGCATTGTACGTGACGTGATCGGCAACCGGGCCGTACTGGGGGCGGTGGACCAGGCAACGGATACCGCCCGGAGTGGCGGCGTGCTGTCACGTTCGCTGGGCGCATCCGGGCTGTTTCCATCGCGCACTATCCATCTGCTCAGGCTGGGGGAGGATACGGCGCAGCTTGGTCCGCTTGCATTACGGGCCGCCGGCATTCACGAAGAACAGGTGCGCCTACGGGTACAGCGTCTGGTGGCCCTACTGGTGCCTCTGATCACCATCATCATGGGGGCCATGATCGCCGGTATCGTATCGTCGCTGATGCTGGCAATGCTCGGGCTGAACGACCTTGCGCAGCATTAGCGTGAAAAGTGCGGAGGGGTTCACCCTTATCGAAATGGTTGTGGTGCTGGCCGTGCTGGGGCTGGTCGGTATGGTGATCCTGTCCCGTGGCCCCATGCGTTCCCCCACGCTGGAACTGCGCGTTGCGGCACAGGGGATGGCGGCAGGCTTACGTGATGGACGCATGACCGCCATTGTCATGGCCCATCCGGTCATCTTTACGACCAATGCCGCACAGGGATGGTACGGCATGGAGGGCAGGCCATATCATGCGCTGCCATATGGCGTCATGCTGGCGGATAATGTCACCCTTGTATTCCATCCCGACGGGAGTGTGACGGGGCGTACGATCACGCTGTTCCGGGGCAGGCGGCGGATCACGCTGGCCGCCAATGCCCTGACGGGGAGCGTGACGGTGCGTGAGAATGTTCCATGATGGCGCGCGCAGGGCGTGACGCGGGTTTTACCCTGCTGGAGGTCATGGTTGCGTTTGTCATTGCCGCCCTTGCGCTGGGTGTCCTGTTTGACACGGGCACGGGAGGGTGGCGCAACGCATGGGTTGCCGATCGCGCGTCCGAGGCCCTGTCGCGTGCCCAGTCCCATCTGGCGGTCGTGGGGCATGGGCTGGCTGTGGCGGCTACGGTGCAGGAAGGCGATGACGGCCATGGTTTTCGCTGGCAGCTGCGCATCGCCCCGGTCCAGAGCGCGGGACGCCTGACGCTCTATTCCGTGGAGGTCAGGGAAACGTGGTCGCGCGGTGAAGGCCGGACAACGCAGGCGGATGAGGATAATCCGCGCATGATCGTGCTGCGCACAATGCGTATTGGCGGGGCGGCCGGGGGCGGACCATGATCCGTCGCGGCCGATATGATGGGCCTGTATCCGATGCAGGCTTTACCTTACTGGAACTGCTGGTTGTTCTGGTCATATTCGGCGTTTTGCTGGCCATGCTGGGGCAGGGAACGTATTTTGGCGTAACGGTGTTCGAACGGCAGCATCGGTCCATCGGGGAAAGCGAGCGCCTGATCAATCTTGACGGACTGTTGAGACCGATGATCGAACAGGCCGATCCCGGCAGCAGTCTGGACACCCGCACGTTGACGGGCACCCATCATGGCATGGTTTTTCGTACCCGCCTGCCCGAAGGGGCGGCAATGGCGTCTGCCGATCGTCTGGCGGATGTCCGTCTGACCCGCGAAGGGGACGTGCTGCTTTTATCGTGGCTGCCCCATCGGCATGTCATGCCACGGGGATTGCCGGATGCGCCGCAAAAGGCGGTTTTGCTATCTCCGATTTCGGATATGGAAATCAGCTATTTTGCACATGGACAATGGCTGGCGGAATGGGCAGCGGATGGACTTCCCGATCTTGTCCGCATCCATATCGTACTGCCCGATCAGGAAAAGCGGATATGGCCTGATATCGTTGTTGCGTTGGTACGCAATCCGGGTAACTGATTCGAATATACCCAGTGTGGTTCCTCATGTTCCGGGCGGGATTGTGTATGTGACCCGTAACGGAGTGCAGTGGAAAGACGCTCCGAAAACCTATGGGCAAGCCTCAGGGAATGGCGGGCTGTCGCTATCCGATACAAGAAGACAGCCTCATCCTTCCTTTCCGTCATCCTCATCGCTGCTACAGCAGACAGCATCAAGGCCTGACAGGCCCTGGCCCGCATACGTCAGGGGGCAGGAAATCACTCCAGCCCCCTTCGGTAATCTACCATACGGTAAACCCGGCATCGACATTGACAATTGCCCCGGTCATCAGGCTGGCTGCATCCGATGCCAGAAACTGCACGACCGAGGCGACCTCGTCGGGTTGTCCTACGCGGTGCATGGGGGTGCCATCGAGCCATGCGGCATACAGGCGCGGATTATCCATGCCAAAGCGGGTCAGGGTCGTGTCGATATAGGTGGGGGCCACCGCATTCACACGCACGCCGCGCGTGGCCCATTCCGCCGCGAGGGAGCGTGTATATTGATGCACCGCCGCCTTTGATGCGTTATAGGCCGCCTGTTCCTGTGGGCGGTTGACGATCTGGCCTGACATGGACCCGATATTTACGATCGCGCCCTGACCCTGTCCCAGCATGATGCGGCCAAATGCCCGGCAGCAGCGGAAAATGCCGTTGAGGTTGATATCAACCTGTTTCAGCCACTGCTCATCCGTCATGTTCTCGGCCGGGACTTCGGAAATGCAGATCCCGGCGCTGCAGACCAGGATATCGACATGTCCTTTCCCGTCCCTGACATGTGCGGCGCAGGCATTCACCTGCGTCGTGTCGGTCACGTCAAGTTCCACGGCCGATACATTCAGCCCCTGTGCCGCCAGTTCGCTCACGGCGTGTGCCGCCAGTGCGGTATCACGATCGGCAATGACGACGCTGGCACCAAATTCCGCCAGCGCCATAGCGCAGGCCAGACCAATATTCTGCGCGCCGCCGGTTACAACCGCGACGCGCCCGTCAAGGCGGAGTTTTTCCGTGTACATATGCCTGTATCCTGAACGGGAAAGCCGTTTATCATGCGTCTGACAGCAGGGGATGGTCCACCTTGCGGGGCAGCGCCATGCCTTTTGCGTCAAACAGGTGGCAGTGTTCTTCCTCGAACGTCATGCGCAAGGGGGTATCGGCGCGGTTGGTATTGTCCCCGCCTGTCTGCACGACAATCATCTGCCCGTCAGGCAGGCGCACATGCAGCAGGGTGACCGCGCCCAGCCGCTCGCTGACCTCGACCATGCCCTGTACTGTCCCTTTCGGGTCAATCAGGATATGTTCAGGCCGTATGCCCAGCGTGGCGGCCGTACCAGACTCCGGCCCGGCCTGTCGGGTGGGGATGGAAACGCTGATCGTTCCCGCCCGCACCTGCACGCTTCCGTCGGGGGCACGGGAATTGATCGTCGCGGGCAGCAGGTTCATGGGGGGCGATCCCATGAAACGTGCGACAAACAGGTTGTGGGGCCGGTGATAGAGTTCCAGCGGGGTGCCTATCTGTTCCACAACACCCCTGTTGAGGACCACGATCCTGTCGGCCATGGTCATGGCCTCCACCTGGTCATGGGTGACATAGATCGTGGTTGCCCCCAGTCGCCGGTGCAGGCTGGCCAGTTCCACGCGCATCTGCCCGCGCAGGGCGGCATCGAGATTGGACAGCGGTTCATCGAACAGAAAGACCTTGGGATTGCGCACGATCGCACGTCCGATCGCAACGCGCTGCCGCTGGCCGCCCGAAAGCTGGCCCGGCTTGTGATCAAGATAGGGTTCAAGCTGCAGGATGCGCGCCACGTCACCGATCCGCTGCCGCCGCTCGGCCTCGGGCATGCCGGCAAGCCGGAGGGAAAACTCCATGTTGCGATAGACATTCATGTGCGGATACAGCGCATAGGACTGAAAGACCATCGCAACCCCGCGCCGCGCGGGTTCGGTGTCGTTCCCCCGCTGCCCGTCGATCAGCAGGTCACCCGCGCTTATGTCTTCCAGTCCCGCGATCATGCGCAGCAGGGTGGATTTGCCACACCCCGAGGGGCCGACAAAGACGACGAACTCCCGCTCGGCAATGACCAGCGAGACGCCCTTGATGATTTCTTCAGACAGATAGGTCTTGCGCAGGTTACGCAGTTCCACGGTCGCCATGGCATGTTCCTCTGGCTGTTGCACCGGTTACAGGCCCGCAGGCCCTATTTCACCGCCCCGAATGTCAGGCCGCGCACAAGCTGTTTCTGGCTGGCCCAGCCAAAGACCATGATGGGCGCCACCGCCAGCGTGGAGGCGGCGGATAGTTTGGCGAAAAACAGTCCTTCGGGTGAGGAGAAGGAGGCAATGAATGTCGTCAGCGGTGCCGCGACGGAGGAGGTCAGGTTCAGTGACCAGAACGTTTCATTCCAGCACAGGATCAGGGAAAGCAGCCCGGTCGAGGCAATGCCCGGCAGCGCCAGCGGCATCAGCACCTGCGTGACTTCCTGCCAGCGTGTCGCCCCGTCCATCCGCCCGGCTTCGAGTATGGGAACTGGCACTTCCCGAAAGAAGGTATAGAGCATCCACACCGTAATCGGCAGGTTGGTCAGCATGTAGATCAGGATCAGCCCCGTTCGGCTGTCCAGCAGGCCGGTGGCGCGTGCCAGCAGGTAGATCGGTACCAGCACCCCGACTGAAGGCAGCATGCGCGTGGACAGCATCCACAAAAGGGTCAGGCGCGTGCGCGGCCCCGGCAGAAACGCCATGGCATAGGCGGCGGGAATGGATACAAGCAGGGCCACCAATGTTGCCATGACCGAAATCACGATGCTGTTGGTGGCGAAATGCCAGTAATCCTCCCGCGCGAAGACATCCCGATAGCTTGAAAATGTGGGGCTGAAGAACAGATGCGGTGGGGTTGAGATGGCATCCGGTTCACTCTTGAACCCACTCAGGAACATCCACAGGATCGGGAAGAACATCCATAATGCGATGGCCCAGGCCAGGATGCCGGTTGCGGCATGGCGCAGGCGTGTGCTGTTTCTTGCCATCTCAGGTCTCCAGGTTGCGGGCCACGGCGCGCAGCAGAAAGGCGGCCACGACGTTGGCGACGACAATGGCGATGACCCCGCCGGTCGAGGCCCCGCCCACATCGAATTGCAGCAGGGCGCGTGAATAGATGAGGAAGGCGAGGTTGGTGGAGGCAACGCCAGGCCCGCCCGCCGTGGTGACCGAGATTTCGGCAAATACGGTCAGTAGGAAGATCGTCTCGATCATGATCACGACAGTAATCGCACGCGACAGGTGGGGCAGGGTGATGTTGATGAACTGCGCCACCATGCCCGCGCCATCCATGCGCGCGGCTTCCTTCTGTTCCGTATCAAGCGACTGGATGGCGGTCAGCAGGATCAGGGTCGCAAAGGGCAGCCATTCCCATGTCACGATCATCACCAGCGTTGCCAGGGGATAGCGTGACAGCCAGTCAATGGGCGTAAGCCCCACGGCCCGCATCATGGCGGAATACACGCCATAGATCGGGTGAAGCATGAGGTTCTTCCACAGCAGTGCGGCAACCGTGGGCATCACGAAGAACGGGGAGATGACCAGGATGCGCGCAATGCCGCGCCCTGCGAATTCCTCGTTATACAGAACCGCCAGCAATGTTCCCAATCCCACCGATATCGCCAGCACGCCGCCCACCAGGATGGCCGTGTTCTTCAGCGATGTCATGAAATCCGGGTCGGTCAGCAGGTACCAGTAATTGTTGAGGCCGGCGAAGCCCTGCTGGGTCGGGTCCACCAGATTGTAATTGCGCACCGAATACCACAGCGTCATCAGCAGCGGTACCACCGACCACACCAGCAGCAGGATGATGGCGGGCGACTGCAATACGAAGCCCCGGACGCGCCGACCGTGGGCAGCGCCGCCTGCGGGATGAACCATCAGGGGCGGATGTACTGCCGTTCTGTCCATGTTCGCCTCCATCAGTGCAGGTAACCGGACTGGCGCATGGTCCGTGTCACGGATGCCTGTGCCGCACCCAGTGCCTGTTCCACCGTCATCTGTCCCGACAGCGTTGCCGCGATGGTCTGGCCGACCTGCGTGCCGATGGCCTGGAAAGGGGCGATACCGACAAACTGCGCGCCGCCATAGGGACGGGGCTGTTTCGTCTGTCCATTGGGGTTGGCCGTGTCGATGGCGGTATGGACGAATGAGGCGAACGGGGCGGCCTTCTGGTAATCCGGATTGTTATAGGTGGATACACGGGTTCCTGCCGGTACCGCCACCCAGCCTTCATGCTGCGCCACAAGCTGGACATAGGCTTTGGACGTCGCCCATTCGATGAAGAGGCGTGCATCATCGGCATGGCGGGAGGATGCGGGGATGGCAAGGTTCCAGCTCCACAGCCATGTCGGCCCCTTGCCGTACGGACCGGTGGGAGCGGCGGCAAAACCGACCCGATCCGCCACATGCGACTGCTTGGGGTCAAACAGCAGGCCGCCCGCAACGGTCGAATCAACCCATATGCCGCAATGTCCGCTGGCGAACAGGGCCAGGTTTTCATTAAAGCCGTTCGATGTCGCCCCGGGCGGGCCGTCGGCCTTCATGGCCGATACATACCACTGAAGCGCCGCCTTCCACTCCGGCGTGTCGAGCATCGGCTTCCATCCTTCGCCGAACCATTGCCCGCCGAACGTATTCACCAGCGAGGAGACATAGGCCATGTTCTCCCCCCATCCCGGCTTGCCGCGCAGGCACAGCCCGTAGGTCTGGCTGTCCCTGTCGGTGATCCTGTCGGCATAGGTGCGGATCTGGTCATAGGTGGGGTGCTGCGGCATGGTCAGCCCGGCCTTCTGGAACAGGTCGGTCCGGTAATAGGTCATGACGCTTTCCGCATAGAACGGCAGGGCATACAGCCTGGAATCCACGCTCAGCCCGGCGCGCACGGAGGGCACGATATCATCCACATCGTAATCGGCACCGGGTTTGAGTTCGGCCAGCCATCCCTGCTTTGCCCAGATTGGAACTTCATAATTACCAATGGTCAGGATATCGAACTGTCCCGCATGGGTTGCGATATCGGTCGTCACGCGCTGGCGCAGGACATTTTCCTCCAGCGTGACCCAGTTCAGGTGAATATCGGGGTGGGTTTTCTCGAACTCCCCCGACAACTGTTTCATGATGATCATGTCGCCATTATTGACGGTGGCAATCGTCAGCGTGCTGGCCGCCCGGGCACCACCGGTCAGCAGCATGCCGACAACGGTCATGCAGGCAAGTATCCTGAAAGTCGCCATCGAAATACCCTTTATTGATTTTTTTGGTTTTTTTAGCGGTATTTGACCTGTATGTCCGGCGCCTGGATTTTTCTGTAAAGCGCCACGGAAACGTCCGGGTTCCCCTGACGGCAGCCTTATTTGTTCATGATCTGCCTGTAGCGGACCTGATCGGCATACATCCGGGTAAAGACCCCGAATTTCCTGGCATGAAAATCGGCACTGTGGACAGATGGCCGTATTTCCGCGCGGATGCGCGTCATGGCGGTCATGGCCTCCCTGATCGTGGGATATGCCCCCGCCGCCACCGCCGCCAGTATCGCACTGCCCAGCAGCACGGAATCAGGTTCTTCGGGCAACAGGATGCGACAGCCGGTGGCATTGGCGTGTTCACGCACGAAAACGGGGTTTTTCGTTCCCCCACCGGTCGCGATGATCGTATCGATCGCATAGCCCTGTCCGTTCAGCACCGCCACGATGTCGCGCGTGCCATAGGCCAGGGCCTGTATTGTCGCCAGGTACAGTAACGCCAGATCATGCGCCGTGGCACTCAGGCCAAGCCCGCTGATCATGCCGCGCAGTGTCGGGTCGGCATGGGGGGAACGGTTGCCATGGAAATCCGGTATGACGTGCAGGTCTTCCGTCAGCGCGCCGGCAGGCCCGTTGCCTTCGGATGCGCCAAGCAGGTCGTTCAGGACCTGATAGATCGTCCTGCCTTCGTTTTCGGCCTGCCGGCGCAATGCCGGTGTGGCGGGATGGGTCGTGATGATGAAGTCAATCAGGCTGCCGGTGGCCGACTGGCCCGCTTCATTCAGCCACATGTCGGGCAGCATGGCATCGCGATAGGGCCCCCACACACCGGCCACGAAGCGCGGTTGGGAGGAGACAGCCATATGGCAGCTCGATGTACCACCAATCAGCGCCAGACGCCGGTCGAACGCGGGTGGTTCGCCATCAACCGTGCCGCCCATCATGCCGATGCCACCCGCATGCGCATCGATGGCGGAAACCGCGACAGGCGTGCCTGCCGGAAGGCCAAGTTCCACGGCCGCCCGCGCATCGAGCCCATGTCCGACACACCCTCCAAGAGGCCTGATGTCCGTGCCGATACGGCGGTAGCCCTCATCGGCCAGTACGCCAAGACCGATGGCCCGGAAATAGCCGTCATCCCAACGGTTTTCGTGGGCAAGGTAGGTCCATTTGCACACGGTTGAACAGCGTGAGCGTGAACTTGCCCCGGTTGCGCGCCAGGTCAGGTAATCCGGCAGGTCAAGGAAAAGGGCGGCGCGCGCGAACACATCGGGCAGATGGCGTTTGAGCCATAACAGCTTTGGTGTTTCCATCTCGGGCGAAATCACGCCGCCCACGTAACGTAGCACATCGTGATGGCCTGCATTGATCTCCGCGGCCTCGGCCATGGCGCGGTGATCCATCCACAGGATCACGTCCTGTTCCGGCGCGCCATCCGCATCGATGGAAAGTGGCTGTCCATCAGGCCCGACCACCACCAGCGAGCAGGTGGCATCAAACCCGATGCCACGCACATCCAGCGCCTCCCCGGCCGTATCCCGTGCCATGGGCATGGCGATGGCAACGCTGTAGCACACCGCGCGCCAGATATCACCGGAGGACTGTTGCATGTAACTGGCGCGTGGCTGCCACGTGCGGGTTGGCGTGCTGCCCGCGCCCAGCTTGTGGCCGTCCAGTGTGAAAACGCCGGCACGTGCGCTGCCTGTTCCGACATCAATGCCGATGACGACATCCATCTGCTTGGCCCGTTTCTTTGTGTTGGGGTGGCGGATCCGCTCTGCCCATGGAAATCCTGCCCTCCCATTGCCGGAGGGAAGGATGCACGGGAGAGGGACCTCATTTTCCTATGATGATTGTCTCCTCCACGATTTTGCTCTGCAGGGCCTTCTGCGCGCGCAGTTGCGCGGGCAGGAAGGGGTAGATCAGGTACTCATAGGCCGTTGCCCCCAGCAGGCCGCCAATCAGCGGACCGGCAACGGGAACCCACCAGTAATGACCCGCTGCGGGAAGGGCGGATGCATGCCAGCCTGCAATATAGGCGAACATCCGTGGTCCCAGGTCACGGGCCGGGTTGATGGCCCATGCCTCGAGATATCCCATGGAGGCGCCAATGGCCGCGACCAGAAAACCTATGATCAGCGCGCCGAAATTGGCGCCTGGTGCCATTTCGTTATACTGTTCGGTAATGGCAAAAATGCCGAATACCAGTATGGCGGTCAGGATGATTTCATCGCTGAAGGCGTGCCATATGGTTATGCCCGGCGCGGGCGCGGTAAAGAACACCCCCATCCCGCCGCCACCTGTGCGGGTCATCTGGTGCAGGTCATTGAAATGGTTGATGACGGGGTAATACAGCGCGTAAACCAGCGCCGCCCCCAGAAAGCCGCCGACGATCTGCGCGACCCAGTAGGGGACCACCTTTTTCCACGGAAAGGCGCGGTAGGTCGCCAGCGCCAGCGTGACCGCCGGGTTGGCATGCGTGCCCGAAACCGACCCGGTGGCATAGATGGCAACGGTGACCCCCAGCCCCCATACGATACATACGCCCCAGTAGGCATGCAGGTAAGGGCTTGGGTCATAGAGGAGGTACATCGCCGCCACTGAATCACCAAAAGCGATGATGATGAATACGGCAAGAGCTTCGGAAATAAGCTCGCCCAGGAATTCCCGATTCATTGGCCTGTTTCCTTATGTATTGAGCCGGAGCCGGATTATTCGGCCCAGTCAAAGGATTTCTGTACTGCCTTTTTCCACCATGCGAGGTAGCGGTTACGCTGCTCTGGCGGCATTGTGGGCTGCCAGGTGCGATCCACTTCCCAGTTGGCGCGCAGGTCATCGATGTTTTCCCAGTACCCCACGGCCAGACCTGCGGCATAGGCCGCGCCCAGTGCGGTTGTTTCCACCACCTTTGGCCGCACGACCGGAACATTGAGGATATCGGCCTGAAACTGCATGAGCAGTTCGTTCGCCACCATGCCGCCATCCGTTTTCAGGCTGCTCAGCACGATGCCGCTGTCCGCCTCCATGGCCGCGACGACATCGCGCACCTGATAGGCCGTTGCCTCCAGCGTTGCGCGTGCGAAGTGCGCCCGCGTGACATAACGGGTCAGTCCCACAATGACCCCACGGGCGTTCTCCTTCCAGTAAGGGGCATACAGGCCGGAAAACGCGGGCACGATGTAAATGCCACCATTGTCCGCCACGCTGCGGGCCAGCGGTTCGATCTGTGTCGCCAGGTCAAACAGCTTCAGGTTATCGCGCAGCCACTGTACCAGCGCGCCCGTAATGGCGATGGATCCCTCCAGCGCGTAACGGGGTTCTTCCGTGCCGAACTGGTAGGCCACCGTTGTCAGCAGTCCTGCCTTTGACTGGACCGGATCGGTGCCGGTGTTCATCAGCAGGAACGAACCGGTGCCATAGGTGTTTTTGGCCTCCCCCGGTGAAAAACAGGTCTGCCCGACCAGGGCTGCCTGCTGGTCCCCCAGAATGCCGGCAAGTTTCGTGCCCTGCAGGCTGGGGATCGTGATCGTGCCATACACCTGTGACGAGGGCACGATGCGGGGCAGGCAGGCGGGGGGAATGGAAAATGCCTTGAGCATGTCCTCATCCCACGCGCAGGTTTTCAGGTTCATCAGCTGGGTGCGTGAGGCATTGGTCACGTCGGTAATGTGGATGCCGCCCCTGGTGCCCCCTGTCAGGTTCCATGAAAGCCAGCTGTCGATCGTGCCGAACAGCGCCTGCCCGGTTTCGGCTTTCTGGCGCGCGCCTTCCACGTTATCAAGCAGCCAGCGCAGTTTCAGGCCCGCGAAATAGCTTGCCAGCGGCAGACCCGTAATGGCGCGAAAACGGTCCTGCCCCCCGTCGCGGCCATATTCGTGGACCAGTTGGTCCACGCGGGTATCCTGCCATACGATGGCGTTATGAAGGGGCTGGCCCGTTGTCCTGTCCCACAGGACGGCGGTTTCACGCTGGTTAGTGATCCCGACCGATACCAGGCTGTCTGCGCCCAGATTGGCCCGCGCCATGGCGGCGCCAATCATTTCATTGGTATTTTCAAGAATTTCTATCGGATCATGTTCAACCCAGCCCGGATGGGGATAGATCTGGCGGTGTTCCTTTTGCGCGACGGAAACGATCGTTCCCTTCCGGTCGAATATCATGAACCGGGAACTGGTTGTGCCCTGGTCTATCGCGCCCACATATTCCGTCATGCTGCATTCCTTTTTGTTCTTGTGTTTCGCAACAATGTTCCACAATCCCGGAAAGATTATCGTGCCCGCAGGCATTCAGGATGCCTGCCGCTGACCGTTCAGAGATTGGTGGTGAACTGGAACCCGATTACCGCCGCATCGTGGAAGGTCGTTGTGGCCCCGGGGCGCTGCAGGTACTGGAAATCGGGCTGGAAGGCCGTGCCACGGGCGACATGGATGCTGTAGAAGGCTTCCCACACGTTTTCATGGCTCTGTATGCCGTAAACGGCGCCCCACTGGTTGGGCAGGTAGGGCAGGCCAAGCGCAAGCGAGGATTCCTGCTGCAGGGCCACGGTATGGCTCATTTCCATATACTGGAACATGGCGCCTATCTGATCCAGCGGGCGGCCCCAGGGGGTGCCGCTTTGCAGCAGGCCGATCCATTCATGATCCCGCATGGCCACCTCGTTACCCTGTGTGTAATCAACGCCACCGATGACGATCAGGCCGTTCGCCAGCCCATCTCCGCTGCGGTGGATCATCTGGTTGAACATGAGCCACGCCGCATTCATGCCGGCTTCATACCGGCGCGGCAGGCCTGTCGCCTGAAACGAATTGCCGTTTATGTCAGAAAACAGGTTGGGATAGCGGGAGTTGTCATACCAGTATCCGATCTTGTAGTGCCCCAGCAGATGATGCCTGCCGAAGGAGGGGCTCCAGCCGATTTCGACCTGGGACGAAAGCTTTCCCAGCCCGTCCTGCCCCAGCGCCCAGCCCGATATGCCGCCGTTATAGGCATGGGGGCTGACGGCGAAGATGCCGCCCATGATATAGGTCCGCAATGTCGGCCGCACCCGCAGGACCGCCCCCAGGTTGCCCGAAGGCCAGTCCCGTCCGCCCGGCACGTATTTGGATGGTGCGGGATTGCCGCACACCGATACGTTCATGAACGAACAGGCAAGGTAGTCCTGATTGAAAAAACTGCCTGTTGGTATGACACCGACCGAAAGGATGATGCGGTCGCGCAGGAATCCCTTGTCGGCATACATGTCCACCAAATGGGCAACCACGTTGCCGCGCGCGCCATATATCTCTTCAGGATTGGTCACTGAATCGCCTATGGCGTTGGAAAGGCTGTTGCCGTGTCCATTGATGACCAGCATATGGGTCCAGAAGGACGGAACCCCTGCAAGACGTTGCCAGTCGATGTCCAGCGCCGCTGCGACCTGACCGGCCAGTACGTTGGCACGCTGTTTGCCGCCGGTAATGTTGCCCATATATTCTTCGTTGATGGTAACATTGAGGAAAATGCCCCGTTGCGTCAGCCACGGCTGTATCCCGCCCCAGTTCCCGAACAGGTGGGGCGTGGCGGTCAGCATCGGCACGAGGGGACCGATCGCCACCTGTCCTGATTCGGTCATGGGAAAGGCGGCGGGTTCGTAATGGGTCGTAAAGGTGGTCTTGGCGGTTTCTGTCTGGGCCAATACTTCGGAAGTGAGCGTGCAACTGGCGAACAGCATTCCCACCATAACGGCCAGAAGCCTGATGAGGGTGGGAAAGTTATTCCATGTTATTGCAGACTTATTCTCGTTCTTGGCGCATGTCGTGATGACACACATTGTCTGCTCTCCCTTCCCGGGCGATCTGCGCCACGGGGTTGGCTGTCTGGAACAGGATGTGTATCGGTTCACGGATGGGAAAGATTTAATTCATAAATAACACAAGTTCGTGAATAATTTATGTATCCTGTATTTGTAATATTTCAGATATTTTAACTCCATAAAGTAATTTTATATCGTATTCAGAATAATTTTATGCAGCCAATACGGAGTTGATCCCTCGGGAGGCCAGCGATAGGCCCCGTATCCCGATGTTTTATGGAACCCTCGTTCAGGGGCAGCGCAACATGCGACGACATCAGCCATCCTTGCTGCTGTCCGGCTTATTTCTTCGATTATCAGCATCAACTGATGACATGCCCTGGCGGCTCCGTTTCAACCTTCCCTACAACGGAACGGGGACTGGAGCCGCCTGTGCGATCAGCTTTTTCTGTTTGAGTTCATCCCACAGCGCGGATGGGATCGAGACCTCCATGGATCGTGCATTGGCCTGCATCTGCGCGGCATTGCGCGCGCCCGGAATGACGGCTGCGACAGCCGGATGTGCCGCCGCGAACTGCAGCGCCGCCGTGCGCAGGTCGATCCCGTGTCGCTTGACGATGGCCTCCATCTCAGCACGCTTATGGGCCATCCCGGATGGAATTGTGCCCTGATAATCGTAACGGTTGCGACCGGCCGCATAACCCGCATTCAGGGGAGCCCCGACCACAACCGAAATGCCGTGTGGCGCGAGGGCCGGCAATGTGTGTGCCAGTGCCTCATCATGTCGCAGGATGGAATACTGCGTTGCCAGCAGGACAATGTCGGGATCACCGATTTCAATGGTGCGCAGGACCGCCTGCGGTGTGTTCACCCCAAGACCCCAGGCCTTGATGAGTCCTTCCTCGCGCATTCTGGTCAGGGCCGGAATTGCGCCTTTGGCGGCCTGATCGAAATAGGTTGTCCACCGATCACCCATATCCCTGTTTTCAGGCGACAGGTCATGGATATAGACGATGTCGATCCGCGAAATGCCCAGTCTCTGCAGGCTGTCCTCTATCGATCGCCGGACCCCGTCTGCGGTATAGTCATAGCGATAGGCAAAAGGGGACGGGTCGTGCCACATCGTGCCATCAGGCGGCTTGGGGGCTGCTGTCAGCAGGCGACCGACCTTGGTTGACAGCACGAATTCATCCCGTGGCCGCGTATGGAGGAAATGCCCGAAACGCCGCTCGCTCAGGCCAAGGCCATACCAGGGCGATGTATCGAAATAACGCACGCCCGAAGCCCAGGCTGCTTCCAGAGCCGCTTCGGCATCTTCATCCGTGCCCGCCGCAAAGCCGTTGCCAATCGGGACCCCGCCGATGCCAAGGCGTGTCGGGGGGCGGAACCGCTGGCCCGGCTGCGCCGTGTTCAGCGGGAGCGTATCGCGGGTCACGCGACCCATGGTCGGTGTGACGTCCCCGGCATGCTGCGCATCCTGGGCCTGCCCCGGTCGCGACATCATGACCGCGGCACCGCCCAGGGCGGAAAGGGCGAGAAGATTGCGTCGGGTGGCTGTCATCGCGTCCTCACATGATATGGCCTGGTTCTTAATGCTTTTGATTGATGAGGGTTCGCTATCGCCCGCGCCTGATTGTCATCCTGTCCATGATTGTTTTCGCCAGACGTGTGATGTGTAATCGTCCAACCTGAAAACAGTTTTCCAACATCGGAAGGAGACAGGCATGAGCCGGGAGTCCGTGCAGGCATTTTTCGAGGTTCACGCACCCGACATCGAACCCGTGGTACTGACGGACAGCACGGCGACGGTCGCGGAAGCGGCCCAGGCGCTGGGGGTGCAGGAAGGGCAAATCGCCAAGACGCTGGCGCTGAAAGTGGGGGATGAGCGGATTCTGGTCGTCATGGCGGGAACGGGACGACTGGATAATCGCAGGACGAAGGACATATTCGGGAACCGGCCCCGCATGCTTCCTGCGGACGAGGTGCTTGAACTGACCAGTCATCCGGTGGGTGGCGTATGCCCATTTGGGCTGCCGCAGCCGGTGCGGGTGTTCTGTGATGCCTCATTACGCGCATTTGACGTGGTCTGGCCCGCAGCCGGCGACCGGAACAGTTCCGTGTGCCTGACACCGGCGCGACTTGCGGAACTTGTTGGTGCGGAATGGGTCGATGTCAGTCAGCGGTGACGTGGGATTTCTGAGGGATGCGATTGCGTCCATGCTTGCCATCCAATGATGGCAGCGTCGGGGTGTGGATGGTACTCTGCTGGATAATATGTGGGAGCATCTTTTTTCCCCATACGCCATGATGATTCTTCAGGCCCGTGGTTTCGATATTTTGCCGACCGCATGGATCGGACGAAGCCGCAGACCGTTTATGCGGCCACGCCCGTGGAGGCTGATCGGTAATCAACAGGTCTTTATCGCGGGCTGAAACGGATTTCCTGATACCGTCTCCCTTTATGCTGCCGGTCACCGGACAGATACAGGTGCGATGATGACCAAAATCAGGGAATTCCCGGAACTGCTACCCGGTTTCAGATGGCAGGATATCGCGGTCAATGGCGTACGTATCCGGACCGCGACAGGTGGGGACGGGCCGCCGCTGCTCCTGCTGCATGGTCATCCGCAGATGCACCTGACATGGCACAGGATTGCACCGGCACTGGCGAAACACTTTACCGTGGTGGCAACGGACCTGCGGGGCTATGGCGATAGCGCCAGGCCAGAAGGTGGCCCGGATCACGTCAATTATTCCAAACGCGCCATGGCCGCCGATCAGGTTGGCGTCATGAAGGCGCTTGGCTTCGGGCGGTTTCGCGTCATCGGACATGACCGGGGTGGACGGGTGGCGCATCGCATGGCCCTGGATGCGCCACAGGTGGTGGAAAAGCTGGTGCTGATCGATATTGCGCCGACGGCCACCATGTATGTCCGGACGGACATGGAGTTTGCCCGGCGTTATTTCTGGTGGTTCTTCCTGATCCAGCCTTATCCGTTGCCGGAAAAGCTGATTGGTGGAGATCCGGATTTCTTTCTGGAAAATCATATCGCGGGGCAGATCAGGATACCGGGATCGGTCGATCCCCGCGTCATGGCGGAATATCGTCGATGTTATGCCGATCCGGCGATGCGTCATGCCGCGTGCGAGGATTATCGTGCGGCGGCCGGCATTGACCTGCTTCATGACACGGCCGATGCCGACAGGCGTATCGAGGCACCGTTACTGGCACTTTGGGGCGCACGTGGCACAGTGGGGGCGCTCTATGACGTTGTTGAGACATGGCGTGAAAAAGCAAAGGACGTGCAGGGATATGCGATCGACTGCGGTCACAGCCCGCAGGAGGAAGCACCTGAAGAACTGTTGCGCAGGCTTGATTCCTTTCTCTGAAAGCTGCGAATTCTGTCAGGGTTCTGATTATTGATGGGCGTTATATTGGTCGTTTTCCTGATTCTTACGGTTGTCTGGAACCGATATTCCCTGATGTGAAGGGATTCATTGTGGGCGAAGGACCGATATGGTCGGCCGTAATTACATTCGATAATGTCTGTGGGGGTGATCCCTTGTTTCGTGTCAGTCAGATCAGGCCATTCCTGAAAACCGGCCCAGAAATGAGATCGATGGTGGCTGACCGAAGGATATGACGTTATCCATTGATCTGTTGGCAACACACACGCAGGGAATCTGAAATCATTTGCGCTGGTGCAAGGTTTTTTCTATACCATTACAGAATTCTAGATATCAGAAGAGCGTCAGCTGTGCGGGTGCATGCCAAAACGAACTCATAAAAATTTCTTTCGGACACCATTCGGCTATTAATAATTTTTCATCATTGATTTTTATTTTTGATGTCAAGAAAATAAGGATGTATAGATTTTTCTTAATTAATTTCAGGACTTTTTATAAAATTTCATACATAATGTCTTCAGGCGTTCCTGTATTGCTTCAAAATATATAAAAGAATGAACGCATGCCATTGCATGTAAATACTGGTGACATACTCCGGAAGAATTCTTTTCATGCCCCTTCGTGGATGTCAGATATGTCCATCTTTCGTGGAAATTATATTGACTTACATCTTTAATGGCATCGTGATATTTATGAATTGAAATCATTCAATGTAAATTTAGTAATATAATATATGGACTGCATGGTTTCTTTTATATTTCCAAAAATATTATATTTTTCTTTGGCTGTTTGAAACTGCGTTCGGGCCGGATGGTTTGTCATGGAGCGGTCGGATGAACGATCGTCTCAGATCAGAAAAAAGGAATGGAAAAATGACAAATCAGGGTGGTAGCCATGAACAGCATGTCAAGGCCGGGCAGCAGAGCCACAAGAACGCCGGCANCGTCACATGGCGAGAAAGAGGCTGGCGAACACAGCACCGGCACCCGGGGCGGCACGCATGAACAGCATGTCAAGGCCGGGCAGCAGAGCCACAAGAACGCCGGCATGTCNGCATGGCGAGAAGGATGCTGATGAACACAGCACCGGCACCCGGGGCGGCACGCACGAACAACACGTCAAGGCGGGCCAGCAAAGCCACAAGAATACCTGATGTCGTGTTGAATACGGGGAATGTCGGTAATCCGCTGGCGTTCCCCGGCAACTGAATGCTCCGATCAGCGCATTGACTGCCTTGTGCCAATCAGGCGCCCGGCATCTTTTCGAAAAATGGAGAAAACCAATGAGCCTGTTTTCGAAACCGATAGAAACCCTTGATGACCTGTTCGTGCATACGCTTCAGGACATCTACTATGCTGAAAATCAGATCGTCAAGAACCTGCCCACCATGGCGGAAAAGGCTGCCGCACCGGAACTGAAGGCCGCGTTTCAGAACCACCTGACGGAAACGGAGGGGCATGTACGCAGGCTGGAACAGGTATTCCAGATGCACGGTCAGCCCGTCAAAGGTGTGACATGCCAGGCAATGGACGGAATCCTTGCCGAGGCAAAGGACATCATCAGTGACTGCGATGATCCCGAGGTCCGTGACGCTGCCATGCTTTCGGCCGCCCAGGCCGTCGAGCATTATGAAATAACCCGTTACGGCAGCCTTATCGCCTATGCCAAACAGCTTGGTCGGGCGGATTGTGCGAACGTCCTTGAGCAGACGCTTGAGGAAGAAAAAGCCGCAGATCAGAAACTGACACGTCTTGCCGGAATGGGCATAAATCAGCATGCAGCCTGATGGCTGAAGCGTTTTTTCCAGACAAGCCGTAAGACGGATCCTCCTTCCTGTCGGACAGAAAGCAAGATGCAGGCGAAGTGCGGAGGCCGGACCGATGAGGTCTGCAGATATTCCGCAGAATATTAAGGGCGCTTTATCATCATTGCTGGCGGGTCATATGCCGACAGGAAGACCGGGCACTGGAATTGGGTTCCTGCGACCTTGATGGTCGGGACATCAATCCATTTCCTGATGTAGATATTTGAAAAAATATCTATGTCAGCAGACGATTTCTAGAAATCGTTTGAATATTTCCGGATGATCTCCAATCGCTGATGCGACTCCGAGTAAAGCCCTTACCCATATCTAATCACAAGAAGACGGATTTCCTGTCGCCCGGACAGGAAGGTTCACCGTCAGAGCTGCCATGATCGTTGGCAACCTTCTTGAATTCTCGACGTTGCCCGGATGAATCCAGTTGGAGAGCGCGAGATGAACGTCAGCGAATTCTTATGGAAACGTCTTCAGGAATGGGGCCTCAGACGCGCTTACGGTTATCCGGGCGATGGGGCAGGCGGAATAGATGTGGCCCTGCAACGTGAAGTGGATGCAGGCCATGTCGAATACGTTCAGGTGCGACATGAGGAAATGGCGGCGTTCATGGCAACAGCCCATGCCAAGTTTACCGGGCAGGTGGGACTGTGTTTCGCCACATCAGGTCCCGGTGCCATCCACCTGCTGAACGGACTTTATGATGCCAAGCTGGACCATGTCGGTGTCGTGGCGATCATGGGCCAGCAGGCCCGCACGGCGATTGGCACGAATTACCAGCAGGAGGTGGACCTGCAGTCGCTGTGCAAGGATGTGGCGTGCGAATACATCGTCACCGTAACCGAACCATCGCAGATGCGCCACGCGCTGGACCGGGCCGTGCGGATCGCACGCGACAAACGCGCCCCCACGGTCGTGATCGTGCCCAACGACCTGCAGGAATTACCCTATTCGGATCCGCCAATGGCCCACGGTTCAACCCATACGGGCATTGGCATGACAATCGGCAGCACGGTGCCGGAGGAGACCGGCCTGCATCTTGCTGCCGACATCCTGAACGCGGGCAGGAAGGTTGCGATCCTGGCCGGTGCCGGTGCGCTGGAGGCAACGGATCAGTTGCTCCAGATCGCGGAAATCCTCGGGGCAGGGATCGCCAAGGCGCTGCTGGGCAAGGCTGCCGTGCCGGATGAACTCCCGTTCGTGACCGGCTCGATCGGTCTGCTGGGCACAAAGCCGTCATGGGACATCATGAAGGAATGCGACACGTTCCTCATGGTGGGATCATCATTTCCCTATAGCGAATTCCTGCCCAAGCCGGGGCAGGCGCGTGGCGTGCAGATCGACATCAACGGCGCCAACCTGTCCCTGCGTTACCCGATGGAGGTCAACCTGCAGGGCGACAGTGCCGCGACACTGCGTGCCCTGATCCCGCTGCTGCAGCGCAAGAGTGACCGCGCCTGGCGTGCCCGTATCGAAAAGGAAGTGGCCCAGTGGTGGAAGGTACTGGAAGCCCGCGCCATGACCAGTGCCTGTCCGCTCAACCCGCAACGCGTGTTCTGGGAGCTGTCGCCGCGCCTGCCGGAGAACGCCATCATCACGGCGGATTCCGGTTCCGTCGCCAACTGGTATGCGCGCGACCTGAAAATGCGTCGTGGCATGAAGGCCTCCCTGTCTGGCGGTCTGGCCTCGCTGGGGGCGGGGACACCTTATGCCGTGGCGGGCAAGATGGCCTATCCCGATCGTACCGTCATTGCCTGCATGGGCGATGGGGCTATGCAGATGAACGGACTGAATGTGATGATCACGATTTCCAAATACTGGAAGCAGTGGTCCAATCCGAAACTGATCGTGCTGGTCCTGAACAATCAGGACCTCAATCAGGTGACATGGGAGGAGCGCATCCAGCTTGGCAAGGGCAAGACGGAATCAACCCAGTCCATCCCGGATTTTCCCTATCATCGGTATGCCGAACTGCTGGGCCTCAAGGGTATTTACGTTGACGATCCCGATCATGTCGGCATCGCATGGGAAGACGCCCTGAGTGCCGATCGACCGGTCATTCTGGAGGCACGAACCGACCCCAATGTACCGCCGCTGCCACCGCATATCACCCTGCAGCAGGCCAAGGCCTTCCTGACCCCACTCCCCACGGAGCCCGAGCGGGGCAGCGTCATTCTGGGTTCGGCAAAGGAAATGCTGGCTTCCATCCTGCCAAGCGGAAAATCCTGATGCACCCGTGTCTGGAGCCCGGTCTGAACAAGGCCTGATCTAGCAGACAGCAGGTTATTTTTCAGATCAGGCTGTCATGCAGGCAGCAGTTACGCCGCGAACCGCTCTCCGACCATTTCCTCGCTTTTTGCCCACAATGCCTCGGCATGTGCCGGATCAACGGCATAGGGCCCGGACACCCTCATCAAGCAGCCCCATGGGTGCGTCATTGGGAATGACCGGGGCGAACGTGGCAGTCCTCGCAATAATGTCCGCCCATTGCATCAGCAGATGCAACGACACCAGCCCATACCGAGGTCGCAGCACCCTGCGGAACTGTCTTGAACTCGAATGGCGGTTCACTCGCGGCAGCCGCCTGAGCGTTGATCTGCGCTTCCATTGCTTCCAGTGCGCCCTCTGACAGATAACGCACGAGTTCCGCGGACGGCGTGAATTCCCGGTGGTAGAGCAGGGGCGTCTTTGGCTGAAGAGTCATCAGTATCGCGTTGTGCGCAATCATGAACAGCATAACTGTAAAGATGCGCTGGAGAGAGGCACAGGTGGCGAATGATTGCGATCTGGTTCTTTGATCATCATCGGGGATTGCTGCTGTTGTGATAATCGACAGGCGGCACGGAACAGGGGGCAAAGAGGACGGAGATTGCGATATTCCGGGATCATTTCCCGCCGCATAAAGACGCCATGCTGTGATCAAGGGCATATATCACGGTTAAATTCCCGCATGTCCTGTCATTTGGGTTGGATTATGCTCTTAACAAACATCACAAATATAAATTGCACATAAATAATAATTTCCAGACGATTCCTGGGTATGCTGATTCGAATTTAAGAAATTGAAGATGTGTGGATATTTAAATTTACAATACACAAAACATTAATCTGCATTGACAGATTCGTTACCTCGATGTTTTCGATATTAGAGCAATACATATTATTTTATTGCAATGCGGATTGATGGTTGAGAAGTTGTCGTCACTCATTCCTCTTTATTGAAAGCAGGCTGGAATGCTCCAGAATAAGTGAACGCCATGAATTGCGGATAAAATTTCAAAGCGGCTGTCAGGTAAAAGAACCGCATATGATATCCGGAATCTGTTCTGTTTATAAAAAATAAAAATACGCGATATAGGCAGTTTGGAACATATGAATTGTTGAATTCTGATGTGATAAATTCCGTTCGCATGATCCTGTCTTCACTGCTGTTCGCAGTCGTGGATTGCCAAAAAAACAACAAGACGAGCCATGATCCTGATGCGCTGTATCCGGATCAGGCCCCCTGGGGGCGGAGACAACCATAATGCCGGACAAGAAAAGTTTAAAAAACCGTCGATTATTCCTGCAGCAGGCGCTTGCCGCGGTCCCGGGCATGACGCTGCTTGGCATTACAGGTCATCAGTCGCTGTTCGCATCGACGGCCTGGGCGGCACCGGGGCAGCAGACGCCTTATCGTCCAACATTCTTTACCGCTGCCGAATGGATGTTCATCAATGCGGCTGCTGACCGGCTTATTCCATCCAATGAGGACGGGCCGGGGGCGGTTGAACTTGGCGTTCCCGAATTCATCGACCGACAGATGGAAAGTGGTTACGGTCATGGTGAATTCTGGTACATGAGCGGCCCGTTCGTGACGGACGTTGATTTTACCCTCGGGTATCAGCTTCAGTTCACGCCACGCGAATTTTATCGCGCCGCGATCGCGGATATTGATCAGGCATGCGTGAACATGCACGGGCATGTGTTTGCCGGGCTGGATGCGGCGACACAGGACAGCGTGCTTGAAAAGCTGCAGGCAGGCACGTTCACGCTTCCCCATATTGCGAAACCTGCTGAATTCTTCATTCAGTTACTGGCGAATACAAAGGAAGGTTATTTTTCTGACCCGATGTATGGCGGCAACCGCCATATGGGAAGCTGGAAAATGATCGGTTTCCCCGGCGCGCGGGCCGATTTTGCCGACTGGATGCTTCAGCCGGGCAGGGTCTATCCGCTGGGACCGGTTTCCATACAAGGCGAAAAAGCATAATCCCATGACGACAACACTGAAATCCGTTGATGCGGTAGTCATCGGTCTTGGATGGACCGGTTCGATCCTCAGCATGGAGCTTGCAAGTTCCGGTCTTTCCGTTGTGGCGCTGGAACGTGGCGCCTATCGCGATACCTCACCGGACTGGAGTTATCCTAAGGCCGCCGATGAACTGAAATATGGCATCCGGGGCGAACTGTTCCAGAGACTGTCAAAGGATACGGTAACCATTAGGCACGCGGTCGATGGTACGGCGGTTCCATATCGACAGCTTAATGCCTTTCTGTTGCCCAATAACGTGGGGGGCGCGGGTGTCCACTGGAACGGGCAGCATTATCGCCCATCGCCGGAGGATCTGAAATTCTACAGTCATAATGTCGAACGTTATGGTGCGAAATTTCTTCCCGAAGATATGACGATCCAGGATTACGACGTAACGTATGATGAGCTGGAGCCCTATCTTGACCAGTTCGAGCGGTTATGCGGAACTTCGGGGCAGGCGGGCAATATCGGGGGAAAAATTATCGCCGGGGGCAATCCGTTCGAAGGGCCGCGTTCACGCGGGTATCCCACGCCGCCACTGCCCGATACCGAAGGTGCCCTGCGTTTTGCGGCTGCCGCGAAACAGCTGGGTTATTCCCCATTTCCCCAACCGGCCGCCAACTGCTCCCAGCCATGGACCAATCCGTATGGCGTACGGTTGGGGCCATGTAACCTGTGCGGATACTGCGAACGGTATGGATGTTATCTCTATTCCAAGGCATCTCCGCAGACGACAATTCTGCCGGCACTGCTGCAGAAATCGAATTTCGAGATGCGCACCCACAGCACGGTGACAAAGATCAACATGTCCGCGGATGGAAAGCGCGCGACAGGCGTGACCTATGTCGATGCGGCAGGCAGGGAAGTCATCCAGCCTGCGGATCTGGTCATCCTTTCCTCGTTCCAGATCAACAATGTGCGGCTGCTGCTGCTGTCAGGGATTGGCAAACCTTATGATCCCCGCACGGGTACGGGGGTGATCGGCAAGAATTTCGCCTATCAGATGATGAGTGAATCCGCCCTGTTCTTTGACAGGGATGCCGCGATCAATCCCTTTATCGGCGCCGGGGCGGGCGGTCAGCAGATCATCGATGAATTCAACGCGGATCATTTCGACCATGCCCCGCATGGATTTATCGGGGGCGGTTACATCCTGGGGGGCACAACGGGTGGTCGACCGCTGCAGCAGCTCAATGTCCCGCCCGGCACGCCAGCGTGGGGTGCGAAATGGAAGAAGGCGGCAAAGGATACCTATCTGCATTCGACGCGTGTCCAGACGCATGCATCCGTAATGTCCTATCGCGATGCCTATATCGATCTTGATCCAACCTATCGCAACGCACTGGGCCAGCCGCTGGCGCGCATTACATTCGACTGGCATGAAAACGAATACAGGATGACCAGATTCGTAACGGACCGCGCGCTTGAAATCGTGGCGAAGATGAACCCGAAATCGCACACGGTCACCATGCGCCGGTCAGGGGATCATTTCAATACACGGCAGTACCAGACGACACATATCACAGGTGGTGCCATTACAGGCGCCAACCCGCAGACCAGCGCCGTCAACCGTTACTGTCAGAGCTGGGATGTGCCGAACCTGTTCGTGTTCGGGGCCTCGGCCTTTCCGCAGAACCTTGGGTATAACCCGACAGGCCTGATCGGGGGACTGACCTACATGGGCGCGCATGCCATCCGGGAACAGTATCTGAAATCACCCGGCCCACTGGTTTCCGCCTGAGGACAATGTCATGAAAGCGACATTCAGAAGACCGGCGGCCTGCCTGGGCGGGGTTGCCTTTCTTGTGGCCATGGGCCTTGCAATACAGCCAGCGGACCGGGCACATGCACAGACCCCAGTCCAGGCGGATTCCGCGCTGATCGAACATGGGGCGTATGTTGCCGTGCTGGGTGACTGCATGGCCTGTCATACCGTGTCTGGCAATACGTCCTACAGCGGCGGACTGCCTCTCGCCACGCCGATTGGAACAATATATTCCACGAATATCACGCCGGACAGGCAGACAGGCATCGGAAGCTACAGTTACGAGGATTTTGAACAGGCGGTCCGGCACGGAATCCGCAAGGATGGGAAAACGCTTTATCCCGCCATGCCCTATCCGGATTTCAGGCATATCAATGACGAGGACATGCACGCGCTTTATGCGTTTTTCATGTCGGGCGTAAAGCCGGTGCATCATCAGGACAGGGCGCCTGCGATTTCATGGCCCCTGTCGATGCGGTGGCCGCTGGCATGGTGGCGCTGGATGTTCGTCCCCAGTGGAGAAGCCCCATCCGCAGCGGTCGCGCATGATGCCCTGGCGGATCGTGGCGCCTACCTTGTCGAAGGCGCAGGGCACTGTGGCACCTGTCATACACCGCGTGGTTTCGCGCTGGAGCAGAAGGCATTCTCCCCACAGGATGGCAGTGCTTACCTGGCCGGAAGCCGTATCGATCATTATACCGTAAGCAACCTGCGCGGGGGCGACATTGTGGGTCTTGGTTCATGGAACGAGGACGATATTGTCCGGTTCCTGCAATCGGGACGCAACCAGCATGCCGCTGTTTTCGGTGGCATGGCGGACGTCGTGTACCAGAGCACGCAGCACATGAGCGAAGCCGACCTGCGTGCAATCGCACATTTCCTGAAGACACTTCCACCGCCAGCGGATAATCGGAAATTTGCCTATGACCCGGCAGTGAAGCAGGCCCTTTTCAAGGGGGACGTCACCAAACGCGGAGCTCTGGATTATCTCAATAACTGTGCTGCCTGCCACCGGAGTTCGGGGATGGGGTATGAGGATACGTTCCCGGCGCTTGCGGGTAATCCGGTTGTGAATGATCCTGATCCTGCCTCACTTCTTCATATCGTGCTGACAGGTGCCACCATTCCCGGCACTCATGTGGAGCCCACACATTATACGATGCCGTCTTTCGGGGACAGGCTTTCCGATCAGGAAGTTGCGGATATACTGACCTTTATCCGTTCAGGCTGGGGCAATCATGCCTCTTCCATCGATGCGGAACAGGTTGGGAAGTTCCGGAAACTCATTGCGCCCACCAATGAAAAGAAAACGTTGTAAGGTACGCATGCAATGAACACATATCAGACTGGTCTGCCAAATGCCTCATCCGGTCATGCAACGAAAATGACCATGACGGGACGCCTGAAATACCGGATGTCGGGGTTGCGTCATTCCATGAAACGAGTATTGATCCCGCGACAGCATGATGCCCGTAAAGGCATGTCCCGTTCGGGATGTGTCATGGCGGGGGCAGCTGTCTTCTGCATGGCCCCGATTTGGGAAAGCCGGGCTGCCCCACCAGAACTTCCCACGCGTCCGGTCCTGACCCTTGCCGTGGCCCAGCGCATCGCGGCAGCAGCACAGGGGGAGGCTGATCGTATCCATGCAACGGGCGTCATTGCCGTTGTCGATGACGCGGGGGAGGTCATTGTCCAGATCCGGATGGATAATGCCTATATGCGTGCAAGTGGAAAGCTGGCACCCGAAAAAGCCCGCTCTGCCGTGATGTTCCGCCGCCCGACAGCCGTTCTTGAGGCTGCCATTGCAGGGAAACGGCCCGCTCTGGCGACTGCCCGTGGCTTTGTCATGATGAAAGGGGGCGAGCCAATCTTTGTCGGTGGTCAACTGGTCGGTGGGGTCGGTGTTTCCGTGGATACGCCGGATCACGATGAACAGATCGCGCAGGCCGGGCTTGCAGCCATAAAATAGCATTATTGTGGAACGGAAGGGTCTTATATATTTCCGTTTCTTAAGGGATCCCATGTCCTGACATGGGATATGGGATCCTGCTGTTTGGGAGTGGCTTCATAAAATAATTTTATTGGGGCATGATTATATTTCGTAAAACACAATAAATATATACATAGTGATAATATATCACGGGCATATGATTTGTATGTCATGCGGTGTTTAAAATAATTGCCTAATATCATGAAGGATTTGTCTTTACATCGAAATCCGGACTGACATTCATCCATCATACATGATTTATTCAGGGAAGGTCTTGCCATCATGGACCCACTTAAACGCCGGGGCTTTCTTTCTGTTGCAGGGGCGCTGGGTTTCGCGGGCGCGGCGAACGCGGCGACGTTTGGAAATCCCGACAGGCCCCAGGAAGGGAAAATCAACGCAAGACTGCCTTCCAGCCTGACGGATCCGGGTCCAAAAAATCCTGTTCTGCAATCGCAGTTTCCGTCATTTCAGGATCCTCCGGCCACTGACGTCAACGGGATGCCGTTATTCTGGGCCTCCTTCAACAATGCGCACAAGCGGTATCAGGACGGTGGCTGGGCACGAGAGGTCACGCGGGAGGATTTTGCGCTTTCCGAGGATATCGCGGGCGTGAACATGCGCCTGTCCGCTGGTGGCATCAGGGAAATGCATTGGCACCAGCAGGCGGAATGGGCCTATATGATTGCAGGCAACTGCCGGATCACCACACTGGACGAGCAGGGAATCCCGAGTGTGGAGGACGTGCGTGCGGGCGATGTCTGGTATTTTCCGGCAGGTCTTCCCCATTCACTGCAGGGACTGGGGCCGGATGGTGCCGAATTCGTCCTTGCGTTTGATAATGGCATGTCTTCGGAATTCAATACCCTTCTGGTTACGGACTGGATTGCCCATACGCCACCGGAAGTTCTGGCAAAGAATTTTGGTGTTCCACAGGACGTGTTTGCGAATATCCCTGTCGATAACCGATGGATATTCCAGGGGAAGATCCCCGGAGATTTGTCCATGGACCAGAAAAATGCGGGCGTTCGGGCCGGCGGGCAGAAGGTCGTTTACCATCTGTCGGATTCAACGCCAGTGGCCCGCAATGGCGGTGGTCAGGCGCAGGTCGCGGATAGCCGCAATTTCCCCATCTCGAAAACAATTGCTGCGACAATCGAACTCGTCAAGCCGGGGGCAATGCGGGAAATGCACTGGCATCCCAATGCGGATGAATGGGCGCTTGTACTGGAAGGGCAGGCAAGGATGACCGTATTCAACACCGGGCCACGCGCCCAGACGGCGGATTTCAGGCCGGGAGATATCTGGTATATCAAGAAAAGTCTTGGTCATTATTTTGAAAATACCGGGAATACGGATTTCAAGGCAATCACGATTTATAAGTCCGACCGGTTTGCGGAGGTATCGCTGTCTGACTGGCTGACGCATATCCCGCCCGAGATGGTCGCGCAGACGCTTAATCTGCCTCTGGAGGTCGTGCGTCGGTTCCCGTCAAACCAGCCGCATTTCATGCCTGCCTGAGGCATATAATCCATCGGCAAAATTGATAAAAGTTTTTGGGTGCCGCCTTTTTTCAAAAAGGCGGCGTTCCATGAAGCTTTTTTAAAAAAGCTTTACCAAAAACTTCTTTATGATTCGCATCATATTTCAAGAACAGTCTTTCCAGACTGCCGCTTACAGTATGTCGTGGCAGGATAAAGCCGTAACCGACCTGTCAAATGGCCTCGGGCATCCGCAGGACAGCCTTGACGGTCCTGCCCACCTCCATGTCCGCGACGGCCTGATTGATCTGATCGAAATTGTAAAATGTGATAAGCCTGTCGAATGGGAATCGTTTCTGCCGCCACACTTCGATCAGCCGTGGCAGGAAAATATCGGGCACGCAGGCCCCCTGGCTGACGCCTTGGATTGACTTGTTGCCAGCCATAAGGTCATTGGCGTCGAGTTCAAGTTGTGCGCCCGGTGGAGAAACCGCCACGACCGCACTTCTGCCACCCGGTCGAAGTGCATCCACCATCTGGCGGATGATCTCCACGCGTCCGGTGGTGTCCATCGCGGTATCCACGCCACCGCCCGTAATCTTACGCACCGTCGCGACGACATCTTCGTCCGGCATGCAGATGGTATGCGTGGCGCCGAGTTCACGGGCCAGTTCAAGGCGGGCGGGCTTGCGGTCGATTGCGATATTGATCGTGGCCCCGGCAAGGCTTGCCCCCATGATTCCGCTCAGCCCCACGGATCCGCAGCCAAAATTGGCGAAACTGCCGCCTGGGCCGGGCTGGAGTGCGTTCAGCACGGTTCCGCTTCCTGTGGAGATCCCGCACCCGAGCGGCCCTGCAAGTTCCAGAGGAAAATCCTTCGGGATTTTTACGACATTGCGTTCCGTGGCGATTGCATGGGTCGCATAGGAGGACTGGGCGAAAAAGCGGTCGGACAGGACCGTGCCACTGTCGTCGCACAGCGCATGCGTGCCGTCCGGACGGTGGCCGCTGAAATTGAGTTCGCGGAAATGCACGCATTCAGCGGGGTGGCCGCTTTCGCATGGTCCGCAGCGGCCACAGGATGCAAACGTCAGGATGACATGATCACCCGGCGCGACCCTGGTTACGGCGCTGCCGGCCTGTTCGACAATTCCTGCTCCCTCATGACCAAGCACGACCGGCAACGGTGTTTCCAGCATGCGGGCGCGTACCGCCAGATCGGTATGACACATGCCCACGGCAACGATCCGTACCCGTACCTCGTCATCGCGGGGCGCGGTAAGTGTCAGTTGTTCCAGCAGGAACGGGCCGTCAGCTTTCCGGACAACCGCGGCACAGACAGGACAGGATGCAGCGGATTTAAGGCCGGTCTGCATGACGGGAGGTCTCCTTTACGGAACTGTGCCGGGACTTCATGGCTCAGGGCTTTGTGGCTGTTTTCAGCGGGATCGGTTTTTCACGGCCGAGCAGGATCTCCGCCGCGAAGAGCATCAGGGCCGCAAGACAGAGCAGCGTGGCGACCAAGGCAAAGCCCCACCATCCCCGGATACTGTAAAGGGCCGCCCCACCGGAAGACCCCGCTGCCCCGCAGAGGAACACCGCCGTCATATAGGCGGCATTCAGGCGTCCCCGTGCCCTGTCATTAAGGCTGTAGATCACGCGCTGGCTGACGATCTGGTTGGTCTGCACGCCAGCGTCGAGAAAAATCGCCATGATCGCAAGAAGGACGAGCCAGTCGCCATTGACCGCCCAGCCGGACGCAAGCGACATCAGACCGACAATACCCATCGCGCCCCATGTCGCCACCCGTGTATGGCCCGCATCCGCCAGCCGGCCGGCCAGTGGCGCCGCCAGCGCGCCCCCGGCCCCCGCCAGCGCGAAAAGGGCGATCCCGCTCTGTCCCAGTCCGAAATGCTGATGCAGCATCAACGGGGCCGCCGTCCAGAACATGTTGAAGACCGCGAACAGAATGCCATGATATGCAATGCGCCGTCGCAACGGCGCATATTCGATCAGCAGATGCCCGATGGACCACAGCAGGGTCCGATAACGCATGCGGTGTTCCGGCATGTAATCCGGCAGCACGCGCCACAGGACGCCGCACGTCGTCGTCATCATGAGCGTCGAAATCCAGAAAACGGCACGCCAGCCAAAGGCTGCCGCAATGGCGTTGGCCAGCGGGCGGGAGAACATGATCCCGGTGATCAGGCCGCCCATGATGTTGCCGATGACGCGCCCGCGCTGTGCGGGCGGCACGAAATGCGTCGCCAGCGGCAACAGGATCTGCGACCCCACGGAACACAGGCCGACCGCGACCGAACACAGCATGAAGAGCGTGACGGACGGGCTGAGCGCCGCGCCGGCGAGACTGAGCACAAGGCCGCCCATCGTCAGGAGAATGAGCCGCCGGTTATCCGACCGATCGGAAAGCGGGACGATCAGGAACAGCCCGGCGCCATATCCCAGCTGGGTCAGCGTCACGATGATCCCGGCCCATTCAGGCGAAATCGCAAGGTCATGGGTGATCGGCCCGATCAGGGCCTGAGCGTAATAGATATTCGCTACCGTCAGGCCGCAGACGGTGGCGAAAATGCCTGTCATCGTCGGGGATAAACGGAACGGATCGCGTGTCGGCATGTCCTGTTTCACGGTTTTACCCTGTCGATCCCATCGTGATGTCCCATTGAAAAATCAGTCCGTGGGCCAGCCCGGCACCGTATGCAAAAACGCTTTCAGCCCGGCTTCCCAGACATCCGTGTGCATCATGGTCATGTGTCCGTAAAGCTGCGACGGATCACAGATCATCAGTCCGTGAACATTTGCCCGGGACGGAAGGTGCAGCAGTTCAGGCGGATTCAGCATGTCGTCCGCAAAATTGACCGACAGGACGGGCGCGGTGATCCGGTCCGATCCGGGCCGGGGATCGTAATCATCCGAACTCTGGAACTGGCGCAGGATATTGCAGGCATTCAGCGCGTGTGCCTGCTTGTCGATCGCAGCACTTTCGAAGGGGGCGGCATCCTTGCGGTCAGGGATTGCGGCCTGAAGGCGCTGTGCGTTGCTGGTCATCAGCGCGAACAGGGGCGAGGCCGTATAGAGCCACAGACGTGGCGGGTGCGCCGGGTCCGGATGTCCCCCGCGCCAGTCCGGGTCATGTGTGATCGCCTCCATGATCATCTGCCGCCACAGCATGTTGCGACCGCTGACCGCGGCGGGCGAGGAAGATACGGCAACCAAGGCGTCACTGTCCGTTGGATAACGCTCCGCCCACTGCCAGACCTGCATGCCACCCATCGACGTGCCCAGGACAAGTTTTTCATGCACGATTCCGATCCGTGCCAGCATCTCCCTGTCGAGGGCCAGCTGATCGAGGTAGCCGTAATGCGGGAACGCATCGCACAGACCGTCGGAGGGTTTCGTGGATTCACCAGCACCCAGCCCGTCCGGGGCCACGATATAGAAACGCCGGGCATCAAGGGGTTTGCCCGGCGCGAAAAGCCCGGCCAGTCCCGACGGCGACAGCGGTTCGTGCGCCGTACCCACCGTTCCATGCAGGATCAGCACGGCGTTGGTGATATGGCCGGCCCTGTCCCGCACTGGCGTGCCGGCCGTCAGGTAATGCAGCCGGACGGGAGCCAGCGTCTCCCCGTCTTCCAGCCGATAATGATCGAGCGTTACGGTGCCATCGCGTGTTGGCGGCATTCCCCGGGCCAGCGCGGGAATGGACAGGATGCAGCCTGCGAGGACTGCAAGATGTCTCAGCCTCATTGCGTTCTCCCGTTATTGTGATGCACCGTATTTTCAACGTGATCGGGACGGACGGCACGGCAAATATGCCTGTCATGGACGAAGCGGATGCCTGAACGTCATGGTGTCAAATAAAGGGACGGGTGTCGACAGTCCCATCATGAAACGTGTCGTGATCGCAACGGTCTGATTGTGTGGAAGGCGGTCGGGGCATTGCGATCCGCACCAACGGCGAGGTGTGCTGCAGGTTTGTGTTCCGACTGTCAGGAAAAGAAGTTTTCGACAATGCGACCTTTGAAAAAGGCGTGCGCGTCCAGACGGGAAATTTGAAATCCGCGTTGCGTGAACGCACAATCGCACGCTTTCGTGAAGCCATCATGAGGGATGGGCGCCGACCGGCGGGTCAGCCTTCCTTTCCCCCGCTTGGCACGGGGGGCGCATCATTGGGAAACTGAACGCCCGCGTGGTCGGTGCCTGTCACGTAATTCTGCAGTTCACGTGCTTCCTGTTCGGCATTTTCAGCACGCAGCTTGACGATATCCCCGATACTGACCAATCCGACGAGTTTTCCGTTTTCCATGATGGGCACGTGCCGGTTGCGGGAATATGTCATGCGGCAGGCGACATCATAAATACTGTCGTCGGGGGTTGCGGTGGGCATATCCCTTGTCATGACATCCTTTGCCATCAGGGTGGAGATGTCCGCGCCGCGCTGGGATAAGGCATGGACGATCCCCTTTTCCGATACAAGGCCAACCAGTCGCCCATCGGGGTCAAGAACGGGCGCGCCGCCAATATTATGCCGCGCCAGCGTGGTGGCGACATCCAGAATGGGATCATCCGCGCTGACAGTAATGACCGTGCCCCCTTTTTGCGCAAGAATGTGAAAGACACGAGAGGACATGGGAAAATCCTTTTCATGTTCTGGATAATCGAAATTGGTCCCGTCAATGTACCGTTCCATCCCGCGTTCCGGATGCAACAGCAGGAACAGGAAGAAACGGGTGGAGGGTACGGGCAGGAAAAAGTCCGCCGATCACCACGATTATGGTCAGAACGATGACAAGGGCCGTCAGTTCCGGGCGAACGTGCCGCGTCACGGAAGAAGGTGGTAACGACGGGACCGATATCATGACGCGGATAATGTTCAGGTAATAATACAGCCCGATAATACTGCCGATCACAAGGACACACAGCAGTATGTCGCGCTGATGTTCAACGCCGGCTGCCGCAATCTCGAACTTCGCGAAAAAGCCTATCCCCGGCGGAATTCCCGCAAGCGAAAGCAGCATGAGCGACATGGCCGATGCCAGGAACGGGCGGGTGAAAAACAGTCCTTTCCACTGCATGATAACCGTGCCATCCGGCCCGTCAGCGGTGGCAAAGGCGGTCATGACCGCAAAGACGCCCAGTGTGCTGGCGGTATAGGCCGCAAGATAAATGGTTATGGCCCGTGACTGCATATGGCCGGGGCAGAGAAAGGCAATCAGAAGATACCCCACATGCGCAATGGATGAACATGCCATAAGGCGTGTGAGGCTGACCTGACGCAATGCAAGCAGGTTGCCGCCCATGATGGTCAGGATAATGACGACATACAGGATGTCATCGACGAACACTGCCTGCTGCTCCGTCCCGAAATAGCGGACAAGTGAGGAAAAGATCGCGATTTTCGAGGTCACGGCCAGAAAAGCCGCAACAGGAACAGGCGCGCCCTCCATCACGTCAGGCAGCCACATATGAAAGGGCACGGCGGAAAGTTTGAAGAACATGCCGACAAGGATCATGACCGTCGCGGCAACGGACAATGCGGGCGGCACATCCCCGGCCGCAACGGGCGGCATGAAGCGCAGCGATCCCGTAACGCCATAGGCCAGGCCAATGCCAAACAGAAGAATGGCCGAAGATACCCCCGACAGGATCAGGTATTTCATCGCTGCCTCATGCCCTGCCAGGACGGGGTGGCGTCCAAAGGCCATAAGTCCCATGAGGGAGATGCCAAATATTTCCAGTCCCAGGAAAAAAGGCATGTAATTCACGCTGAATACCATGGTCAGCGCGCCAAGCGTACCCAGCATGAGCAGCAGGGGATATTCATCCACCAGCGCGTCCCTGTCATGCATTGCATCGCGCCATGACATAAGCAGGATGCACAGGCTGGAAAATACGATCAGGATGGCCGTATAGGCTGTCCATTGATCCTGAATGAACAGGCTGCCACCATCATCAGGTAGTCTGCCCGTATGCCGGCCCACGGCTGCAAGGCTCAGCAGCAGTGTCACCCCCGCACATGAAAAACCGCGCCCCACCGAGCGTCGCCACGCTGTCGCGGCAAGCATGATCATGAGTCCCGCGCAGATCACCGGCAATGGCGTTGGCAGGAAAAGATCATGCCCGATCATGGCGCGCGACCCTCCGGGCGGGGCATGGCCGTAACGGACAGGGGAGACGGGGCGGAAAACGTCATGAAAGGCTGCGGATAAAGACCCAGCACGACCATAAAGGCCATGACGCAGGCGAAAATCGCCATCTGCCGCGCCGGAAAGTCCCGTACGGGTCGAAGGTCGGTCCGTGGTGCCGCGAGGAATATGCGATTGACCATCCTGAGCGCATAGATGGCGGCCAGGATCAGTCCGGAGGCCGCCAGCGTCGCGGTGACGGGACTGACATGCCATGTCGCCAGCAGGACAAGGAATTCCCCGGCGAAGTTACCCAGTCCCGGCATGCCGAGCGACGCCACGGCAAAGAACAGCCCCGTTCCGGACAGGCGCGGCATGGCGCCCCACAATCCACCGATATGGCGCATGTCGCGCGTATGCAGCCGGTCCTGAATGGCGCCCGCGATCAGGAAAAGCGCGCCCGTGCCCAGCCCGTGGGCCAGCATCTGCACGATCGCCCCCTGCATTCCCATGGCTGAACCGCCAAAGATGCCAGGCAGCACGAAACCCATATGGCTGATGCTGCTATAGGCGATCAGGCGCTTGACGTCGTCCTGCATGCACGACATCCACGCCCCGTACAGGATCCCGACGACGCCAAGCGTCATGGCGACGGGTAAGAACCGGCTGGCCGCATCGGGAAACAGCATGACATCAAAACGGATCATGCCATATCCCCCGGTCTTGAGCAGGATTCCCGCCAGAAGAACGCTGGCCGCCGTTGGCGCCTGCGTGTGGGCGTCAGGCAGCCAGACATGGACTGGTACGACCGGCAGCTTGACGGCAAAGGCGATGAAGAACCCCAGCATCAGCAGCATGGACAGGGCAGGGGACAGCGGTGTCCGCGACAGCGCGAAGTAATCGAATGTCAGCACGCCGGTTGCCCGGAAATGCGTCATGACCAGCCCAAGGATGGCAAGCAGCATGATCAGCCCGCCACCCTGCGTGAAGATGAAGAACTTCATGGCGGCGCGCTGCCTGTCCTCATGCCCCCATGCGGCAATCAGTACGAACATCGGCACCAGCATCAGTTCCCAGAAAAAGAAGAACAGGAACAGGTCGGTGGCCAGAAATGTCCCGATAATGCCCGTAAGGGTCGCAAGGAACAGGAAATGAAACGTCCCGGCACCGGGCATGTCCTGACGGGGGACAAGAAATGCGCACAGAAAGCACAGGACAAGCGAAAGCCAGATCATCGACAGCGAAAGCCCGTCGATATCCAGCCTGACCGCAATTCCCATGGCCGGGATCCACGGCGTGGAAAAATGTTCCAGCCACGGCCCGGCATGGCCCGTATGATGGAATGTGACCATCGCAAGCGCCAGCGTTTCCCCGATCAGGGTCGCAAGCACCGTCCACCATGACGCATCGCGTGCGGATGGGCGGGCGGAATGCGGCCGGATGTGTGCTGCAAGCCATGCCAGCCCCCCGCCCGTGATGGGCAGCAGCACAAGGACGGGCAGGGGATTCATGACAGGACCGCCATGGCAATGCCCGCGCACAGCCCACCTGCGATCCACGCCGCATACCACCGCATGCGACCGTCGTGTAACCGGTCCAGCAGGCGCCCCCCCCATCGGGTAACCCGGGCCGCCCATTGGCCCAGCATCTCCAGAAAGCCTGCCCGCGCCCTGAAAATCAGGGTGCTGGCCGTCTGCGTCAGCCGCCCGGTTCCCGTGGTGGCACGGCCGGGGATGTCATGCCGCGTCAGCCACGTCAGCAGGCGCAGGGGTTGCATGAACAGGCGGTCATACAGCCCGTCCATTCCCCAACCGCCGCGGACAGGGCGGATGACGGCCGTCCGTCCGGGGATTTCGCGCATGACAGGCGCGGGGCGTCCCCACAGCACCCATGCGACCCACACCCCGGCAAGGGGCACGGCCGCGCCCGCCAGCACGGGCCAGAACGGTTCGTCCACATGCGGCAGCAATGACGCAGGATCAACAAGGGTGCTGAACAGGTGGGGGCGAGGAAGCGGGGCAGGCATTTCGATCATCCCCCCACAAACGGAGAGAACGCACAGACAGCCAAGGGGAACGGTCATGAGGCGCGATGTCCGGCCCGTTGCCGCAGTTCCCGCCTTTCCGCAAAAGACGATGAATACGCAGCGGAAAATATAAAGTGCGGTCAGGAAGGCCCCCAGCAGGGCAATCCCCCATAACGGATGGCCGCTTACGCTCCACCCGTGCGTCAGGTCGAAATGGGCGCGCCATACGCCCGACAGGATCATTTCCTTGCTGTAGAACCCGGCAGTCACCAGCGGCAGGCCCGCCAGCGCGGATGCCCCCGTGACGAAGGCCATGGTCAGTCCCGGCATGGCATGGCGCAGGCCGCCCAGGCGGAAGATATCCTGTTCATGATGGGCGCGCATGATGACGGCGCCCGCGCTCAGGAAAAGCAGCGCCTTGAAAAAGGCATGGGTCATCAGGTGAAACAGCGCCGCCTGCCATGCCCCGCACCCAAGGGCAAGGAACATGTAGCCAAGCTGGCTGATCGTGGACCATGCAAGGACACGCTTGAGATCGGACTGCGCCAGCGCCGTGCAGGCCCCCATCAGCAGCGTCAGCGCCCCCAGCACGGCCATAAGCGCCATGACGGGTACCGCCATGGTGAACAGGCCATGCAGCCGCGCGATCAGATAGACGCCCGCCGTCACCATCGTGGCCGCGTGGATCAGGGCGGAAGTCGGCGTCGGCCCCGCCATGGCGTCCGGCAGCCATGCCTGGAACGGGATCTGCGCCGATTTGGCAAGCGCCCCCACCAGTATGAAGAATGCTGCCATATTGATCCCAAGGGGGGAGACCTGCCCATTCGCGACCGCCGTCAGCACGGTTACGATGCGCAGCGAACCCGTCGCACCCGCCAGCAGCAGTATCGCACACAGCAATGCCACGTCCCCCATCCGCGTCATGTAAAATGCCTTGCGCGCGGCGGCGGTATTGGCGGGGTTGTCATACCAGAACCCGATCAGCAGGTAGGAACACAGTCCCATCCCCTCCCACCCGATGAACAGGCACAGCAGGTCGGACGCCAGCACCAGTACCAGCATGGCGGCGACAAACAGCGTCATGCAGCCGAAAAAGCGCGCGATCCCCGGATCGTCGCGCATGTAGCCCGCGGCATAGACATGGATCAGCAGGCCCACGATCGTGACGACAAGGATCATGAGCATGGAAATCCGGTCCAGCATGAAGGCGATATCGGCCGAAAATCCCGCAACGCGCATCCATGACCACAGCACGACCTGCAATGTCCCCGTTGCGGGGCCATGCAGAAGGATGACGGACACGACGACGCCAAGGACAGCGGAAATCCCCACCCCGGTGCAGGCGATCGTCCCGACACCTCCGGCGCCCAGACGCCCGGCGCCGGCAAACGCGATCAGCGACGCCGCAAGCGGGTAGAGGACAAGAAAAGGAAGAAGGATTTCACCCATGCTGCCGCCCCCGCAGAAGGTTGCCGGTATCGGCGTCCAGCGTCGGGCGTCCCCGGGCATGCAGGCACAGGATGATGGCAAGCCCCACCGCCGTTTCCACGGCGGCCAGGGCAAGGATCATCAGGAACATCACCTGTCCCGTCGCATCATGCCAGCGCGCGCCCGCGCCCACGAAGACAAGCGCCGTGGCGTTGAGCATGATATCCAGCGACATCAGCATGAACACCATGTTGCGCCGGACCAGAACGCCCGCCAGCCCGACCGAAAACATGATGGTCGCCAGCAGCAGCGTGTCATTGAAGGAAAAAGCATCCATGTCAGTGATGTCCCGCCCGGCTGCGTCCGATATGAAAGGCCGAGACCAGACCGGCCAGCAGCAGGAATGACACCAGTTCGACCATCAGCACGTAGCGGCCGAACAGGCCGAACCCCACGTCACGCGCCGTAATGGCGGCAGACGGGCGTGTTTGCGGCCCGGAAAATGGGCCAAGGCAATAAAGAAGCTCCGCACAGACAATGGCGGCAAGGATCGCCGGTCCCCGCCAGGCGCGCGGGCGCAGCCATTCCTTTTCACGCGCGCTGTCCGGCTGACCCAGATTGAGCATCATGATGACGAAAACGAACAGCACCATGATCGCGCCGGCATAGATGATGATTTCCAGCATCGCCGCGAATGACGCGCCCAGCATGACAAGCACGACCGCAAGCGCCAGCAGCGTCACCACCAGATATAACACCGCATGCACGGCCACCCGCCGGGTGATGACCATGATCGCCGCCACGACGCTGACGCCTGCGGCAAGAAGGGCCAGGGCGTGCATGATCGCGATCGCCTACGGCAGTAGCGAATGAAGGTCGACCGGCGGGCGTTCGCGTTCGGACGCGCCACGCGGCTTGCCGGGAATGGGAACGCCCGAGACATGGTGGAAACTGTAATCGGGGTATTTCCCGGTCCCGCTGATCAGCAGGTCTTCCTTTTCATAAACAAGGTTGGGCCGCGCATATTCGCCCATTTCAAAGTCGGGCGTCAGCTGTATGGCATAGGTGGGGCAGGCTTCCTCGCAAAAGCCGCAGAAAATGCAGCGGGAGAAATTGATCCGGAAATATTGCGGATACCACCTGCCATCGGCTTCGGTCTTCTGCAGGCTGATGCAGTCCACGGGACAGGCGACGGCGCACAGGTTGCACGCCACGCACCGCTCCCCCCCGTCGGGATCGCGCGACAGGATGATCCGCCCGCGATAACGCGGCGGCAGGTATGGCTTGTGTTCGGGATACTGTACGGTCGCGCGCCGGTGAAAGGCATGCAGCGCCGTCAGCAGAAGGGTGCGCAGGGTATCGAACATGGACAGATGCCTTTGCATCAGGCGTGTCACAAGGACGCGCGCAGCATGAGGATGGTTCCGGTCGCCATGACATTGAACAGGGAAAGCGGCAGCAGGACCTTCCAGCCCAGCGCCATCAGTTGGTCGTAACGCGGGCGGGGCAGGCTGGCGCGCAGCAGGATGAAGAACGCCACCATGCCCGCGGTCTTGAGCGCGAACCACAGGACAGGCGGCAGCAGCGGCCCGCGCCATCCCCCGAGATAGAGCGTGGTCACAAGGCTTGAGATCAGGACGATCCCGGCATATTCGGCAATGAAGAACATGCCGAATTTCATGCCCGAATATTCGGTGTGGAACCCCGCGCCAAGTTCGTTCTCCCCTTCGGGAAGGTCGAAGGGCAGGCGGTGTGTCTCCGCAATGCCGGCAAGCATGAACACGCCGAAACCGAGGCATTGCGGGATGATGAACCACAGCCTGTCCTGTGCCGCCACGATATCGCGCAGGCTGAACGATCCGGCCATCATGATCACGCCCAGCAGGGAAAGCCCCATGAAGACTTCATAACTGATCATCTGTGCTGCCGCCCGCATGCCGCCCAGCAGCGCGAATTTGCTGTTGGATGACCAGCCCGCCAGCACGACGGCATAAACCCCGAGCCCCATCATGCCGAGGATGAACAGAAGCCCCACATTCATGTCGCCCGCGATGCCCGCGCGTAGCGTGACCGGAATGACGGCAAAGGACAGCAGCACCGTCATCATGCCGATGGCAGGTGCAAGGACGAACACGCCCCGGTCGGCAAAAGGCGGCACCCAGTCCTGCTTGAACAGGATCTTGGTCCCGTCCGCCACGGCCTGGAACATGCCGCCCGGCCCGACGCGGTTGGGACCATGCCGGTCCTGCCACAACCCCAGCAGCCGCCGTTCGACCCATGTCAGCACGGTGGCGAGGCCAAGGATGAAAAGGGGTGTCAGGATGATGGCGACAAGCGCTGGATACGTCATGGCCCTTCCCCTTCGTCCGGTATCATCTCCAGCCGGGCCGTGCGGGGGAAACGCAGGGCCCGCGCGACCATGTGCGCCGGACACAGGACCACGCCCGCAGGCAGTCCGGGCACGACTTCCACAGGGAGCGCATGCGCCCCGTCCCCCAGATGCAGGATCGTGCGTCCCGACCCGGCCATGCCGGCAGGCAGGCCCAGCGCTGGCGCGGCCGAACGCGCCATGACGGGGGGCGAGAGCATGCTCAGTTCCTCGCTGCCGAACAGGCGCGTCTCGGGCAGTACCAGAACACTGTCCGCCCGTGCGACATGGGGGACGGGAATATCCGTGGCGCAGGCATGGGCGGAATGTGGCCCGGCCCCATCCTCCGCCTTGCAGGGCAACAGCCGGATGCCGGATGCCCCGCCGCGCATGGGGCCGCCGATTTCCTGCTGGAAACGGTTCAGCGCCTGGACCGAGTTCCATGGCGACGCCTGATAGCCCGGAACCAGCGCGGCGGGCATGCCGGGTTCATATGCTCCTTCCATCGAACTGCTGAACGGGGTGTCGGGGCTGCTGGGTGGCGGCTGGTCACGCACGGTTATGTAGGAACGGATGACGGTTCGTCCGCTGGCGCGATAGGTCTGGCTGCGCAGTTTCTGACCGTCCATGCGGTAATCCGCCCCCGGCGCGGCCCCCAGCGCCGGGGCAAGGCGGGGAAACGCCTTTGCTATCGCGGCAAGGACGTCATCAAGATCCCGCCAGCCGGTCAGGCCCGTCATGTGCGGAGTGGCCGGGTCAGGGTTTTGGCCCAGCGCCTGTATCCAGCGCCAGGCGGCCTGCAGGGGGGCAGGGGGAAAGACCGCCTGGAAAAAGCGTTGCGCCCTGCCTTCCTGACTGACCAGCGTGCCGGTGCATTCGCTGAAGGCGGCGGCGGGCAGCACAAGGCCGGCCTGCTGGCACAGCGGCGTTGCCGTATGGTCGATCACCACGATATTGGCAACGGCCGCGACAAGTTGCGCCACATCCGCCGGGTCAAGGCGGCGGGTCAGGTCATTTTCCACGATGATCAGGTTGGAAATCCCGCCCGCCCGTGCCTGTTCCAGCACCGTTTCCAGCGTCAGGCCCCCCATCATCGCCAGCCCCATGCTGTTGCATTCCGGCAGGACCAGCGACAGGCCCGTCGCGGGGATTGTGCGCGCAAGGGCGGCGGCAATGCTGGCTGCGGCCTGCATCAGCGCGGGGGAGCCGTACTGCATGCCCGAGACAATCAGTGGCCTTTGCGCGGCCCCCAGCGCCTGCGCGATCCGTGTCGCAAGGCGCGCGTCATCGGGCGCCAGATCCATGACAGGCGGGGCGGAGGGATCGATTTCATGGGCGATGGCAAAGCCCAGTCGCGCGATATCGTCAGGCGCCGCGCGGAGGGTCTGTGCGGCCACGCCGTCCAGATCGGTTGGCGCGGGCGTCAGGATATACAGGGCGGACGGGCACTCGCTCCCCAGCGTGCGCACCGCCGCATCCATCCAGCGTGGCACCCTGGCGTCGTCCGCCACGTGGAAGGAGGGCTGGCGCACCGACTGCCGCAGCGACAGGCCAAGCCGGGGGGCCGTGGCGCAGACATCCTCGCCCAGGACCAGCACGGCATCGGCGCTTTCCATCTCATGCAGGGTGGGAAGGACGCCTTGATGCCGGGCGAGCAGGTCGTGGGCCAGTTCCGCGCAATGCTGTTCGCGCTGCGTCTGGCCGGTGGAAAAATGTTCTGGCCCCACCAGCGCATGCAGGCGGAAACATGTCTCGAGCGAGGCGCGGGGGGAGGCGATGCCCACGATCCGTCCCCCTGCCGTCCCCGTTGCGGCCATGCGTGCGAAGGTCGCCAGGGCATCGGCCACGGGGACGGGCACCTGCCGCCCGTCAATGGCGCGCAGTGGCGTGCGGATGCGCGTCGGCGCATTGACAAATCCATGCCCGAACCGGCCCCGGTCGCACAGCACGTAACGGTTGACATCCGCGTTATAGCGGTTGAGGACGCGGCGGAGCGTCTCCTCGCGCGCATTGACGATGGTATTGCACCCCACCGCGCAATGCACGCAGACCGACGGCGCGCCACGCATGTCCCATTTCCGGCTATAGACGGCGGAAAACGGCCTGTCGGTAAACACGCCGGTCGGGCAGATTTCCACAAGGTTGCCGCTGAAGGCATTCTGCAGCGTGCCGTCGGCGGCGCGGCCGAAATACACGTTGTCATGCGATGCGAATGCCGCCAGATCCTCCCCGCCCGCATAATCACGATAGAACCGCACGCAGCGGTAGCAGGCGATGCAGCGGTTCATTTCATGTTTCACGAACGGCCCGAGGTCCTGATTGCGGTGGGTGCGTTTCGTAAAGCGGTAGCGGCGGGTGTTGTGTCCCGTCATGACGGTCATGTCCTGCAGGTGGCATTCGCCGCCTTCCTCGCATACGGGACAGTCATGGGGATGATTGACCATCATCCATTCGATGACGCTGGCGCGGAAATCCCGGGCCTCCGGGTCATCAACGGAGATGATGGCATTGTCGCTGACGGGCGTCATGCAGGCCATCACGATGCGGCCTTTCGTGTCGTCAGGTCCGCTGAACTGTTTTATGGCGCACTGGCGGCACGCCCCGACGGAGCCGAGTTCGGGATGCCAGCAGAAATAGGGCAGGCTGGCCCCTGCCTCCAGACAGGCCTGCAGCAGGTTGATGCCGGTGCGGGTCGGGCAGTCCCGTCCATCGATGCGGATGCTGGTCATGTCTGCGCCCCCGCCTGTTGCGGGCAGCGGCCGTGGCGGATGTGGTCGGTAAAATCGGCGGCAAAAAGCTTCAGCCCACTGGCAAGCGGCGCCATCGCCCCCGGCGCATGGGCGCAGAAGGTCCGGCCCGGCGCGCCCAGCATGCGGGCATGGCGGCCAAGCTGGTCCAGATCCTCGTCGCATCCCGTCCCGTCCTCGATCGCGTCGAGCAGGCGTTCCACCCACGGCAGCCCGTCACGGCATGGGGTGCACCATCCGCAGGATTCCTGTGCGAAGAAATGTTCGAGGTTGCGGATCATGCCGATGGGGCAGGTCCGGTCATCCAGAATGATGGCCATGCCGGTCCCAAGCCGGCTGCCCGCCTTTTCCACCGATCCGTAATCCATCGCGACATCAAGCGCCGTGGCGTCGAGGAACGCGGTGGACGCCCCGCCGGGCAGCAGGGCGCGCAGCTGGTATCCGGGACGCATGCCGCCCGCATGCTCCTCGATGATCTGGCGCAGCGGTGTGCCAATCGGCAGTTCCCATGCGCCCGGTTTTGCCACGCGGCCGCTGACGCCATAGATCTTGGTCCCCCCGTCTTCCCTCAGGCCAAGGCCCGCGAACCATTCCGCCCCGTTGGCGACGATATGGGGCAGGTTGCACAGTGTTTCGACATTGTTCACCACGCCCGGCGCGCCCCACAGGCCGCCGGTCTGGGGAAAGGGCGGCTTGCTGCGCGGGGTGGCGCGGCGCCCTTCGAGCGCGGTCAGAAGGGCGGTTTCCTCGCCACAGATGTAGCGTCCGGCGCTGGAATGGATATGGATGTCGAAACCGAAGCCGGAGCCAAGGATATCATCGCCCAGCCATCCCTGCTGCCGTGCCTCGGAAATCGCGCGGTGAAGGCGGGCGCAGGCCAGATGATATTCCCCGCGCAGGAAAACGATGCCATGCCCCGCCTGCACGGCATAGGCCGCAAGGATCATCCCCTCGACCAGCTGCAGCGGATTGCCTTCGATCAGCAGGCGGTCCTTGAAGGTGCCCGGTTCCATCTCGTCAGCATTGGCGATCAGGTATTTGCGGCGTTCTGCGGCGGGTTCCTTTGGCACGAAGCTCCATTTCTGCCCGGTGCCAAAGCCCGCCCCCCCGCGTCCCCGCAGCTTCGAGCGCGTCACCATGTCGATGATTTCGGCCGGGGAAAGACCGCCAAGCGCCCGGCGCGTCGCCTGCCACCCGCCGGCACGTTCATACGCCGCGCAGTCCGGCGGCCCGGCCGCGGGATCGATCATGGCGGTCAGGGGACGTTCGGAAACGGATGTCATGGCGTCTCCCTCAGCGTGTCGATCAGGTGATCGAGGCCCGCCATGTCCACGTCGCCATGCAGCGCGTCGTCAACCAGCATGGCCGGGGCATGGTCGCAATGTCCCAGACAGACCGTGGGCAGCAGCGTGATGGCGTTGTCCGCCGTAGTTTCCCCCGGCCGGATGCCCAGCGTCCGGCACAGATGGGCGCATAGCGGTTCGCGACCCATGATCCAGCATGAAACGCTGTCGCACAGCATGATGACATGCCGCCCGACCGGCCTGCGGAACAGCAGGTTGAAATAGGTGGCGATGCCATCCAGGTCATCGTCCGACATGCCCAGCAGGGCGGCCACCTCGCGCAGGTGCGCGGTACTGATCCAGCCCAGGCGGTCCTGCACCAGCCGCAGGGCCGCGACGCTCGCCCCGCGCGGGTGCAGTTCCTGTGCCGCAAGGGCAAGGATTTCCGTCCGCATGGACGCGGGCAGGGGGGCGTCAGCGGTCGACATCGGCCATCACGAAATCGATGCTGCCCAGGATCGCGATCAGGTCCGCGATCATGATGCCGCGGCCAAGCAGCGGTATCATCTGCAGGTGGGCAAAGGATGGCGTGCGGATGCGCGTGCGGTATGACGTGGTCCCGCCATCGCTGATCAGGGAATAGGTATTTACGCCCTTCGTGGCCTCGATGCTGGCGCGGGCCTCCCCCGGTGGGATGACCGGCCCCCAGCTTGCGCCGAGGAAGTGGTGGATCAGGGTTTCGATATCATGCATCGTCCGCGCCCTCGGCGGCGGGGTGGTCAGGGGATGGTCGGCCTTGACCGGACCTGCCGGCATGTTGTCCACGCACTGGCGGATGATGCGCAGGCTCTGGCGTATTTCCTCGACATGCACGGCGATGCGGTCGTAACAGTCGCCGCTGGCGCCGGTGGGGATGTCGAATTCAAGCTGGTCGTAACAGGCATAGGGCGCATGCCTGCGGTAATCCCATTCCTGCCCCGTGGCGCGCAGGCCCGGCCCGGTGACGCCCCATGCGATGGCCTCTGCCGTGGTATAGGCGCCGATCCCCTTCGTCCGTGCGCGAAAGATGGGATTGCGCATGACCATCGCGTCATATTCGTCCAGCCGCCGGGGAAGGTCGTTGAGAAAGTCGCGGACCAGTCCCTCCCATCCCTGGGGCAGGTCCATGGCCACCCCGCCGATGCGGAACCATGCCGGGTGCATGCGAAAGCCGCATATCGCCTCGATGATCGCAAAGACGCGTTCGCGGTCGGTGAACATGAAGAAAACCGGCGAAAGCTGTCCGACATCCTGCGCCATGGTGCCATAGAAGACGAGGTGGCTGGCGATGCGGAACAGTTCCGCCAGCATGACACGGATCATCTGCGCGCGGGGTGGCACGGTAATTCCGGCCAGGGTCTCGACCGCCATGACGTAGGGGAAATTGTTCATGACCCCGCCGAGATAGTCCACCCGGTCGGTATAGGGGATGTAGGTATGCCATGACTGGCGCTCCCCCATCTTTTCCGCGCCACGGTGGTGAAAGCCGATATCGGGCACGGCATCGACGATCCGCTCCCCCTCCAGCTGCAGGGCGATGCGGAACACCCCATGCACGCTGGGATGATTGGGGCCGAGGTTGAGGAACATGAAATCGCTGTGTTCACTGTGCCGCCGCATGCCCCATGCGGACGGGTCGAAGCGCATGGCGTCCTGTTCCCGCGCTTCGTGCTCTTCCGTCAGGCTGTAGGGCGGCATTTCCGTGGCGCGGGCATGATGGTCCTTGCGCAGCGGATGGCCGGTCCATGTGGGTGGGGTCAGGATGCGGCGCAGGCAGGGATGGTCATGGAAATGGATGCCAAACAGGTCCCAAACCTCACGTTCGTACCAGTTGGCGTTGGGCCACAGGTCGCAGATGCTGGGAAGGGACGGCGCGGTTTCGCCAAGGGGCACCTTGATCCGTATTTCATCCGCGCGGGTGACGAGTGAAATCAGGTGATAGACGATCGTGAACGCGGATCCGGGCTGTCCGTCGCGATGGGCGCGGTCGCGTTCATCGATGGCGGTCAGGTCCAGCAGCATGAGGGACGCGGCATCCGGCGTTTTCAGCGCGACAAGGGCGGGGCGCAGGTCGGCCGCCGCGACCCAGATGGTGGGAACCCCGTCGCATGTCGGCTGGGTGGCGAGTATGCCGTGGGGAAGCCGGGCCAAGATCCTGCCCGCCAGACCCGGTTCGCGGGCCGGGGAAAGGAGGGCGGTCATGAAATCAGATCCCGTCGGGCGCGCGCAGGTCGCGCATGCCCTGGCGCCGGGCGCGTTTTTCATCGCGCAGGCTGGGTGGCGTGACGGGTTCCGCACCCTGCGGCCCCACCATCCAGCTGAGTGGCCTGCGGCGCGTGCCGATGGATTTCTGCAGCAGCATCAGCCCCTCCAGCAGCGCCTCGGGGCGGGGCGGGCAGCCGGGCACGTACACATCCACCGGCAGGAAGCTGTCCACGCCCTGCACGACGCTGTAGATGTCATACATCCCGCCCGAATTGGCGCACGATCCCATGGAGATGACCCAGCGTGGCTCCAGCATCTGGTTGTAAAGATGCTGGATGACGGGGGCCATCTTGGCGAACACGGTGCCGGAAATGACGATCAGGTCGGCCTCGCGTGGCGTGGCGCGCAGGACTTCGGACCCGAAGCGGGCAATGTCGAAGCGGCTGGTGAATGCCGTCGCCATTTCGACGTAACAGCATGACAGGCCGAAATTCAGCGGCCAGATGGAGTTTTTCTGTCCCCACGCCACGAAATCCTGCAACCGGCCCATGACCAGGTTGCGGCGCAGGGTTTCACTGAAACCCGGTGTGGCCTGCCTCCGTCCGGCGGCACTGGCGGAAGAAAGGGACCAGTTCACGATACCTGATCCTTTCGCATTTCCGCGACAGGGCGCATGGGAACGCGCGGTCCCCAGTCCAGCGCCCCGGCACGCCACAGATAGGCAAGGGAAACCGCCAGAAAGACAATAAAGGCGAATGCCGCGGCATACCCGACCCATCCCGTTTCGCGTACGACCGTGGCCCATGTCATGAGGATGGCCGTTTCGACATCGAATATGACAAAGAACATGGCGACCATATAATACTGCACCGGCAGCCGCAGGCGTGCCGATCCCGTGGGCACGATGCCGGATTCAAAGGGTAGGGACATGGAACGTCCCATATCACTGCCGCTTCGCCGGGTGCCGGTAATGGCGGACAGTCCCAGCATACAGGCCAGAAGTATTCCTATGACGACAGCATAGGTAAAAATCGCCCATATGTCGGGAATGTTTTCCATGGCTGACAATTCCGCTTCTGTTTTTTATTCTGAACGGAGGTGATTTTTATAATGCTGTCTGCGGTGTTGGGTGATAACCGGTCACGGCTTTGTGGAAACGCTGCATGTATCGCCCGATCTATTCCGGGCGGAGGCACGGGATGCCGGAATATGCGTCCAGTCGCCTATACGCGGCAGGAAAGGGGAAGTTGCGGTCCGGTCATGCAAGTTATTTCAATAAGCAGGATGAACTGTTCCGCGATGTGTTCCTGCCAGAGGGAAGGAGCCTTTCCATGCCATGCGGACATGAACGGAATGTTGCCTGAAGGCTGTTTCTGGAATTTTCCGGGAAGTATCCTGTAACTACAAGGAATTTCTGATATTAATTTTCAAAATATACTGACATTGTAATGATTCTTTAAAAATATCCTCATCTGAAAATCGCATCAGGCGCGGGTCAGGCCCTGAACCTGCCCGGACCCATTTTAAAGAACCTGATGGCCTGTCAGGAATTTCAGGACCGTTTTGGCCCTATGGGAATATAACGGCGTAAAAGCAGACGACACGGATCACATAAAGCTCCGGCCGTCCGATCTCACCTGTCCAGCGACCATGGAATGACGGCATTTTCAATCCGCCTGACCGTAACGCCATAGACGGAGCGCATGAGGTCGTCGCGCAATACTTCCTCAGGGGGGCCATGCCGCACGACGGCCCCGTTATCCATCAGCACCAGTTCGTCACAGAACCGCGCCGCCAGTACCAGATCATGGAGCACGACGATAATTCCCTTGCCCTGCGCCGCCAGCACGCGGAGCAGATGCATCATCGAAAGGGCATGCGCGGGGTCCAGCGCCGCGATGGGTTCATCCGCAAGGATGACGGGGGTTGCGGTTGCAAGGGCGCGCGCCAGGTTCATGCGCGCCCGCTCCCCCCCGGACAGGTGGCTGGCGGGACGGTCGCACAGGTCCAGCAGACCGGTGGCCGTCAGGGCGTCGTGGACCGCCGGGTGGCTGGCCGCCCGTTCCCCCGTCTGTCCATGCGGCAGGCGGCCAAGTGCCACAAGGGCACGTAACGGCATCGGCGGGGGCTTCTGCCCCTCCTGCGGAATGAAGGCAAGCTGACGGGCGCGCTGATGGGCGGTGATTTCGCTGATATCGCGCCCGGCAAGACGGATATGCCCGGTTTGGGGGCGCAACAGCCCTGCCAGCATGCGCAGGAACGTGCTTTTGCCCGCGCCGTTCGGCCCGATCAGGCCCATGACCCGCCCGGCCCGCAATGTCAGCGACGCCGCGTCGACCACCTTGCGTTCACCACGCCGGAACGAGGTTTTTTCAGCCTGCAGCAGGATCATGACGCGCTTCGTTTCAGCATGATGACACGGGCAAAGAAAATGGGCGCACCCACCAGCGCCGTCAGCACGCCCAGTTGCAGTTCCGGCCCCACCGCCACGACACGCACCACCATGTCCGCCAGCACCAGCAGGCAGCTTCCACCCAGCAGCGAAGGCAGCAGAAGGCGCGATGGCTGGTGCCCCGTCAGGGAGCGTAAAAGATGCGGCACCACCAGTCCGACAAACCCGATGGCCCCGGAAACAGCGACACACGACCCAACCGCCAGCGCCGCGCCCAGCACGATGCGCGTCTGGACGCCCCATGGCCCACGCAGACGAAAGCCGAGGCTTTCGGCCACGTCCTCGCCCAGTGTCAGGGCATCCAGCGCCCGTGCCGCCGAAAACATCAGGGCGATGCCCACAATGACGCCGGGCAGGCTGATCCACACGTGGGTGAATGTCCGGTCCGTCAGCGATCCCATGAGCCAGTGCATGATTTCAAACGAGGCATAGGGACTGGGCACCAGATTGAGGGCCAGCGCCGTCAGCGCGGCCGTAAAGCTGCTGAGCGCGGCACCAGCCAGCAGCAGGACCAGCGTGCCGCCCTGTCCCACCAGTCCCATCAGGGTCGCCGCTGCCGCCAGTGCGCCGATCAGCCCCCCAAGCGGAAGCGCCACGATCGAAAGCTGCATCAGCCCGGTATAGAACACGAGCACCGCGCCAAGTGCCGCCCCCCCCGATACGCCCAGGATCCCGGGATCGGCCAGCGGATTGCGCAGGTATCCCTGCAACGCCGCCCCCGACAGTCCCAGTGTTCCCCCCACCATGATCGCCAGCAGGCTGCGTGGCAGGCGGAGTTCGCCAAGGATGATCGCATTTGCCGTATGCCGGCCCGCCGCCATGTCCCCCAGCGCATCCATGAAGGGCAGGCTGGTTTCCCCCCACATGAGGGAGGCGCAGAACAGGCCGGCCACCGCCACCGCCAGCGCGCCATTGAGCAGGAAGTTTGCGGAAACTGATTTCACGGCGACTTTTCCAGGTTTCGCCGCGCATCGCGCAGCAGGGCGAGACTGTCGAGTGTCTGGGGCAGGCCGCACAGCCACAGGCGGGCCGGAAGATCCAGATGACGGGAACCGGCAAAGGCCCGCCGTAACGCCGGATGATCCAGCATGGACTGCGCCATGGAATTCCCCGCGCCGGAACGGTCAAGGACCAGCAGGTCGGGGGGATGGGCGATCAGCACTTCCATGGAAAACCGCGATGACTTTGCATGTCCCTCCACCGTGGCGTAGTTGCGCAGGCCCGCATGCGCCAGCACGTCATCGGGCAGGGAGCCGGCATAGGTGACGAAACCGTTGGCGGCATAAATCGCGGCGGTCGGGTCATCGGGGCGTGGGGGGACCGAAAGGGCGGCAAGGCGCGTGGCGAATGCATCGGCAAGCGCGCGGCCACGTTCCGGCACCCCGATGGCGTCCGCCACCTGCATGATCTGGGCCGGGATGTCCGCAAGGCCCGTTGCCGGCGGCAGCGCGAGAACCCGCGCGCCGCTTTCCCGCGCTGCCTGCATCGCGACCGCCGCGCTGGCTGCGGTATAGGTGCTGCCCAGCACGACATCGGGATGGGCGGCGACGATATTTTCCGCGCTCTGCCGAATGACGGGAACATGTCGCGCCTGTTCGCACAGAACGGAATCCCAGCAGTCACGGGACAGCGGACTAAGCCCCACGATCTGTTCCGGCTGCGCCAGCATGAGGACAAGCTGATCGGCGCAGAGGTTGAGCGACGCCACCCGTGGCAGGGCACGTGCCTGCGCCGTCCCGGCACATGCCACGATACCCGCCAGCAGTACCCACGCCGCCCGTTTCATGTCAGTAATTCAGCATGAAGCCACCATAGCCCGCCCGTCCGGGCTGGAGGTAGCCGATCGGTTCTTCATACTGCCGGTTCAGCAGGTTGTCCGCACGCGCATAGACCGAGACATACCTGTTGACCCTGTAATTGGCCGCGACGTCGATCGTCACATAACCGTGCCCCTTGGCGCAGGTGCTGCATGTCTCGGTTCCGATGACCGGCAGGTCGCGCCATCCGCTTGTATAAAGGATGTTCCCCGAAAATGTCAGATCCTTGATGGGCTTCCATGTCGTGTTGAAATTGAATTTGTGCTGGGGACGCCGCTGCAGTTCCGTATTGTCCGTTTCATCGCGCGCATGCGTCCAGGTGTAGCTGAGGTTGAACTCAAGGGTGCTGAGCGCCTTCCAGTTCAGGAATGCCTCCACCCCGTACATCCGGGCCCGCGCGACGTTGGAATATGAATAGTTGTAGTTGTACGAGGAATCGATCGAAAGGGAGGACTGGATCAGGTTGCGCGCCCGGTTGTCATACCACGTGGCGCCGAAATTCAGCCGGTCATGCAAAAGCTTCTGTTCCACGCCGGCATCATATCCGATCAGCTGCTCGGCCTTCAGGTTCGGGTTTCCCTTTTCGGAATAGCCGACGCCCACCTGATTGACAAACAGCTGGTACAGCGAAGGACCATGAAAGCCCGACCCCGCGCTGGCCTTGATGATCGTGCCGGTGCCCGGAACATGGATCGCAGGCGCGACACGCCATGTCACATGGTCGCCATAGCGGGAGTTCGCGTCGTAACGGATGTTGGCGGCGCCATACAGGATGTGGTTCCAGTTGCCTTGGTACTGTCCGTAACCTGCCGTCGTATCCATGCTGGCGGATGTATTGTATCCGCTGTCCCATATGCTGGCGGCCATGTGGCTGGTATTGAACGTATCGTGGAAATGTTCCGCACCGATCAGCAACTGTCCATACTGCCGGAAATTGAACGTGCCATGCCAGTCCACCTTCAGGCGGCTGGAACGGTAATAGTCGGGATCGGGATTGACCGGGCTGCCATAGCTTGTGCCCGTTTCCGTCCAACGGTTGCGGTTGGTCATGTATCCCAGGCCGATGACCTGATCGAACAGCCCCTTGAACGAGACGAGATGGGCGGTGCCCCGGACGATGGCTTCGTTCTGGTTGGTCTGTTCGCGCACGCCCGAATCCCCGTACAGGGCCTCGCTCTGCAGGTCATACAGGGAATAGGAATGATTGTTCGCCTGTACCAGGCGCGCCGTCAGGCCAAGGTCAAGGTTGCGCGTGACATCGTAGCCCAGCCGGATATTGGCGCCACGGTTGTCGTTGCGGTTGCCCTCATGCCGCTGTGCCCGGTCCGCGTGATAGGCGCGTTCGATATAGGAGGGGATGTTGTTGAACCCGTCCATCCGGTAATGGGACAGTTCGACATTGTAATGAAACCGCCCCTTGCTGCCCCGCGCGCCAAAGGTCTGGTTGAACGTGCCATAGCTGCCGCCCTCGATACGCACGAACGGCTTGAAACGGCCCTGTCCCTGCGTGGTCGTGATGTCGATCACGCCCGCCATGGCGTCCGCGCCATAAAGGCCGCTTTGCGGACCGCGCAGGATCTCGATCCGTCCCATGCCGTCGGTGACGAACTGGCCCGCATCGAACATGCCGCTGGCGGAACTGCCGTCATTGATGTCCATGCCGTCAAGGCGGACCTTGACCTCGTTGGCGTTGTTGCCCCGCATGAAAATGGAGGTGCTTCCGCCCGGCCCGCCGGTCTGCACGACGTTGAGGCCCGGCTGGCGTGTCAGGATATCGGCCAGCCCACGGCGCTGCTGCGTCTGGATCTGCTGTTCGGTGATGATGGTCATGCTGGTGCCGATGTCATCGACGGCCGTCGGTCTGCGCGCGGCACTGACGCTGATGAGTTCGGGCTGCCCCGCATTGCCGGGGGAAATGACGGCCTTCGATTTTCCGGTCCGCACGACATACTGCTTCGGGGCCTGTCTGGCCGTGGTCCGGGATTTCACGGAATCATCCGCCTGCGCCACACATGTTCCCATCGCCACGAACGTGGTCGATGTAATCAGGAGGGTACGAAAAATATGCATCAGGATCAGGTCTCGCGGTCAAGTCATCGTTGCCACGAGAGCGTGCCGTCATGCAGGCAGGGTCTGCCCGTCACCGCCTGACGTCACACCGTCAGGACACCCCGCCCGACAGTTCCCGGTTGCAACAAATGCGGACGGCAGGTCTCCTGGCTTGCGGCGTCGCCTTGCGCATGACCTTCCCGGGAAGATGCACTCCCAGTGGTCCGGACCACGATGTCCGGCGATGCGCAGGCATACCGCTTACAGTTGCGGGGACAGCCGAAGCATTGGATCGCAATCCGCACTTCGTTCCCTTTTACTCCTTCGACAAGAAGGAACCGTCGGCGTGTCTTCTGGTATGCTCCGCCCTTTCTGTCAACCCGGTTGTATCGCGCGCGATCCGGTGGGGATCACCGCAATGCCGCGGCGACCAGCGCATCCAGCGTGGCGGGGCCGTCCTTTGTCCCGACAAGGGGGGAGAGCAGCCCGTCTGTCGCCAGAACGGCAAGGCCATGAACCTTTCCCCACAATCCCGCCATGACGGCCGCGCGCGAAGACGTGCCCGGCGATCCCATGCGTCCATCCTGCGCCAGTGCTGCGAGCAGGGAGAAAGCCCGGGCGGAGGAACGGGCCAGCTGCCCATGGTCGCGGTCTATCGCATCGCTGCGGAACATCAGGGTGAACAGGTCGGGATTGGCAAGCGCGAAATGCACATAGGCCAGTCCGACCGCCCGTGGCCCATGTGGCTGCGCCGCCTCCATCGCGTCGGCCAGTTCGTCATATCCCGTCGCGGCCAGCGTGCTGAGCAGTCCTGTCAGGTTCCCGAAATGCGGCGCCGCGGCCGTGGCGGAAACGCCTGCATGGCGCGTGATGGCTCGCAGTCCCAGCGCACCGATCCCCTGTTCCTTCAGCAGATGGCGGGCGGATTCCAGCAGGGCGGCAGGCAGGCCGCCATGGTGATACGGGGCTTTGGGCGACGGGTCGGGCTTCATGGTCATGTGTGTCCTGAGATGTCCTCCTCGCTGCACTTTACACTGTATATTTTCGCTTGACGAGGTATGGGATGTCCCTTCACTCTTTACGGTGTAAAGAATTCGGGGTCGCCATGACTGAAAACCGGATGTCCGTCACACGCGAACTGACAGGCGAAGGGCTTGAAATCAGGGGCAGGCTGCCGCCGGGACTTTGCGGAACCCTGTATCGCAACGGTCCCAATCCACGTGTCCCCGACGGTGATGCGCACTGGTTCCTGGGTGAGGGGATGGTTCATGCCGTGACGCTGGGGCCGGGCGGGGCGTCCTATCGGAACCGCTGGGTGGTGCCTGCCGGGCAGGTGCGCCTGCTGGGCAAGGCGAACACGAACATCATCCGCCATGGCGGACGGATGATGGCGCTGGAGGAGGCGCATGCGCCGGTCATGTTCGACCCGTCATCCCCAGGCGCGACCGGCCCGATGCCGACCGCATGGCATGTGGGGATGGCCCCCTTTACCGCCCATCCGAAGCATGATCCCCGTACGGGGGAACTGGTGTTCTTCGGTTACGCGGCGGATGGTCCTTGGTCGAACGTCATCCGCTGCGGCACGCTGGCGCCTTCGGGCCGGCTGACATGGGAAACGCGCATCAGGGCGCCGTTCTGCAGCATGATACACGACATGGCCGTGACGCCGGATCATGTGCTTCTGCCAGTCCTTGCGCTGGTGGGAAGGGCGGACCGGACAGACCGTTCGGGGTTCGGATTTGCATGGCAACCCGAACTTGGCGGCAGGCTTGCACTGTTGCGTCGTGGCGGGGACGGACGGGAAGTCCGGTGGTTCGATGCGCCACCCGGCTATGCCTTTCATATCGTCAATGCGTGGGAAGAGGGGGGCCGCCTGTTCCTTGATCTTCTGGTGTATGACGAACCGCCGCTGTTTCCGCGCGGCGATGGCGGTCACGGTTCCTGTGGAAGTGTGCGTCCGCAACGCTGGAGCGTCCCTCTGGATGGTCGGGGCGAGGCACGCGTGGCGGGGCTGCCGGACGTGACGGGCGAATTCCCCCGGATTGACGAACGTTTTGCCGGGTCGCGCCACACACGGTTCTATCTGGCCAGCCGTGCGCCGGGACGAGCCGGGGGTTTTCATGCGATCACCCGCATGGATGCCGAAAGCGGGCAGGGGGACCAGTTCGATTTCGGCACCGACGCGTCAGTCAGTGAGCCGGTATTCGTGCCACGTGCCCCGGATGCCGCCCGGGACGAGGGATGGCTGCTGGCGGTGGCATGGCGTCCCGACTGGCGGACATCGCGGCTGGCTGTCTTTGATGCCGGTCATATCGCGGATGGCCCCGTTGCGAGTGTCATCCTGCCCCAGCGTGTCCCCGATGGTTTTCATGGCAATTTCATTCCCGACGCCCATCCCGGCCGGGGGATCGCCTGATGCGGGCGCGTGGCGGTATTGTCCCACTGCTGATGGAGGCAGGCGGGATCATCATCTTTGCCGTCCTCGCCAGCATGGGATGGACGCGCCTTGCGATCGCCGCCACGGTCGCGTTCGTGGTGTTCGACGCCATGCGCCGGGTGCGCGGTCATCTCGGCATGCCGCGCCTGTGGGTCCTTTCCAATGGCCTGGCCCTTGTGCTGGGCGTGGTTGACCTGACCTGCGCGACGCCTTTCCTGTTCCGTTACGAAGCGGTGTTTACCAACCTTGTCCTGGCTGCGGCCTTTGCAATGGGTGCCTGTGGACAGAAATCGATTGTCCAGACAATCGTGGAGGAACGACAGGGCATGCCCATCTCATCGGACCGGATTGGCCTGCTGGCCTTCTTTCGCGCCTTTACCCTGTTCTGGTCCGGCTATTTCATGCTCAAGGCGGCAGCATATCTGTGGATGGCGGTTTACCTGACGCCCGAACGCGCCCTTGTGATACGCGGCACGCTGGGAACAGGCAGCCTGGTGGCGATGATCCTGCTGGGGCAGAGGGGGGCGGATGTCTTTCGCCTGTGCCGGCGCATGGGGTTTTTCCGTCAGGGGGCATGAGAGATCCTGCCGCGCCCCACCCCATGGACCGTGCGATCCGGCCCGCCGGTTGACGGGGGCGCCGGAAGTATCTACCGCTCGGGGTTCGTTGCGATGACCGAAGGTTTGATCCGATGCCGCGTCCGAAGCTCCTGCCGCTCTCACTGTTTGCCCTGTTCATGGGCTCCACGGCCTGGGCGGCCGATCCGGGCGCGCCACCAACCCCGGTACACCCTGTTTCACAGACCTATCACGGCGTGCGCGTGACCGATCCGTATCGCTGGCTGGAAAACAGTGACGACCCGAAGGTCATCGCATGGTCGGCGGCGCAGAACCAGCGCACCCGCGCCTATCTCGATCACCTGTCGCAGCGGCAGGTGGTCTTTGACCGCCTGATGGCCGCCTATCGGGCGCAGTCGCCGTCCTATTCGGATTTCCATCTTGCGGGCGGTCATGTGTTCGCGCAGGCCATGCTGCCGCCACACCAGCAGCCGGTGGTTGGCGTCATGAATGGTGACGCCAGTCCGAAAACGTTCCGCACGATTGTTGATCCCGACATCATCGACCCGTCCGGGCAGACCGCCATTGACTGGAGCGTCCCGTCACCCGATGGCAGGCTGCTGGCCGTGTCCCTGTCGCGCAACGGGACGGAAGACGGGACCGTGCATGTATTCGACACGAAGACAGGCCGGGAGACCGCCGATGTCGTGCCCCGCGCGCAATACCCGACCGCGGGCGGCAGCCTGGCATGGAAATCGGACAGCAGCGGGTTCTGGTACACCCGTTATCCCGGCGATGAACGGCCCGAGGCGGACCGCCATTTCTATCAGCAGGTCTGGTACCACCAACTCGGGACCCCGGTCTCGCAGGATGTTTATGTCGCGGGACGCGATTTCCCCAAGATCGCGGAAATCGCGCTGGATAATTACGGCGTAAGCCAGAACGGGCATGCCGTGCTGATATCGGTCGAGGATGGCGATGGCGGACGGTTCCAGCAGTATGTCATCAACCAGAAGACCGGGCAGGTAACGCGCATCAGCGATTTCGATGATCGCGTCGTCGCCGCCGCGATCGGTCCGGACGATCATATCTACCTCGTGTCGCGCAAGAACGCGCCGCGTGGCGAAATCCTTGAGACGAGTATCGATCACCCGGCGGTGGCCGATGCGAAACGGCTGATCGCGCAGGGCGATGGCGTCATCATGGGTGGGGCGGAGTTTGGCGGCGCGCCGGTGATCGCGACCCGCGATGCGCTGTATGTGCGCGAAATGGTCGGCGGGCCGAGCCGTGTTTCGGTCTTTTCCCCCGACGGGAAGCCGAAAGGCGACCTTCCCCTGCCTTCGGTGATTTCGGTTTCGGACGTGACCCCCATTTCCCATGGGGACATGCTGGTGTCCTTCAACAGCTATCTGACCCCGCATCAGGTAATGCGCTACCGCCCCCGGACGGGAAAGCTGAAGGCGACCCCGCTGTCGAGCACAAGCCCGATTTCATTCGCGGACTGCGAGGCCGTGCGGGCCACGGCGACGTCACGGGACGGAACCCGCGTGCCGATGACGGTCATCCGGCGCAAGGGAACAGAACTGGATGGCCAGAACCCGACGCTGGTTTACGGGTATGGCGGATATGGAATTTCGGAAACGCCGCGCTTCCTCGGGGCATGGATGCGCGCATGGCTGGACGCGGGCGGCGTCTATGTCGATACCAACCTGCGCGGCGGCGGGGAATTCGGGGCGACATGGCATGAGGATGGCGCCCTGACGCACAAGCAGAACGTCTTTGACGATTTCGCCGCCGTCAGCCGCCAGCTGATCGCGGACGGATATACCTCTCCCACCCGGCTTGCGGCCCTTGGCGGCAGCAATGGCGGCCTGCTGATGGGGGCCGCGATGACGCAGGCGCCGGAACTTTACCGTGCGGTCGTGTCGCTGGTGGGGATTTATGACATGACACGGATCGAACTGGACCCCAATGGCGAATTCAACGTGACGGAGTTCGGAACGGTCCGCGATCCGGCGCAGTTCCGCGCCATGATCGGCTATTCCCCGTACCAGGCCGTCAGGCCGGGGGTGAAGTATCCGGCTGTCTTCATGGCGACGGGAACGCATGACGGACGCGTCAATCCCGCGCAGTCGCGCAAGATGATCGCAAAGCTTCAGGCCGATACGGCGTCGGGATATCCGATCTACCTTTCCATCAGCGACAAGGCGGGACACGGCATGGGCAGCGCCGTCAACGTGCGTCTGGGACAGACCGCCGATTACGTGGCGTTCCTGTTCGATCAGCTGGGAATGAAGCTGTAATCATCCCCTGGCCGCGCATGACGGCGGTCCGTCCCGCAGTCATGCGCGGCCTGATGGTTATGTCACTCGGCGGCCGGGGCGGGGGGCGGCGTCTGTTGCGTGCCGGTCACCCGCCAGATGGTGTTGCCCACGTCATCGGCGACAAGCAGCGCCCCGTCGCGATCCAGCGTCAGGCCCACCGGGCGGCCATGGACATGCTTTTCGTCAGGGGTCAGGAAACCCGTCAGGACGTCTCTGGGCGTTCCTGAGGGATGGCCGTCGACGAACGGGACATAGATGACACGATAGCCGCTTTTGGGCATGCGGTTCCATGAACCGTGCTGCGCGACAAACAGGCCCTGCCGCCAGTCTTCGGGCAACAGGCTGCCGCCGGAAAATGCGATGCCAAGCGAGGCCGTATGCGGTCCCAGCGCGTAATCGGGCGCGATCGCGCGCGCCACGAGGTCCGGTCGCTGGGGCTGTACGCGCACATCGACATGCTGCCCGTAATAGCTGTAGGGCCAGCCATAAAAGGCGCCCTCCTTAACGGCCGTTATGTAGTCGGGCACAATGTCGCTGCCGATTTCGTCGCGTTCATTGACCGCGACCCACAGCGCGCCCGTCGTGGGTTCCCATCCCATCCCGTTGGGATTGCGCAGGCCGGTTGCGTATTCGCGCATCGTGCCGGATGTCAGGTCGTACTGGTAAATCGCCGCGCGTCCCTTTTCCGCGTCCATGCCGTTATCGGCGACATTGCTGTTTGAACCGACGGTTATGTAAAGCTGCTTTCCATCGGGACTGGCGATGACGTTTTTGGTCCAGTGATGGTTGTACCCGGCGGGCAGGTCCACCACCTTTACCCCCGGTTCGGTAATGCGCGTCTCGCCATCGTGATAGGGAAAGCGCATCAGGGCGTTGGCATTGGCGACATACAGGTCATTGCCCACCAGCGCCATGCCAAAGGGGGAATACAGGCCATCGAGGAACACGGTGCGCATGTCTGCGTGGCCGTCCCCCTTTGTATCACGCAGGAGGATGATGCGGTTCGGGCTTTTTTCACCTGCGCCGACCTGTCCCTGGATGAAGCGGGCGACGCGGCTTTTCAGCGTCCGGACATCCGTCCCGGGCGAATTGCTTTCGGCCACGAGGATATCGCCATTCGGCAGTCTGTAGAGCCAGCGCGGATGATCAAGGCCGGTGGCATAGCTTTCGACGCTCAGGCCCGGCGCCGCGGTGGGATGCGTCCCGTCGTGCCATCCGACAGGCGTGGCGATATTGACGGTCGGCATCAGGGTCTGGTTGGGCGCGGGAAGAGCCGGGTGCGGCCCGATGCCGGCCGCGACCGGCAGGGAGGCCTGTTCGGGATGGACGACGATTCTCCATCCCGCCAGCCCGATCACCACGATGCCAACCACCGCGCCGGTCAGGTAAAACCTGTAACCTGTCTTCATTCCGCATTCCTCGTTCATGCCCGATGCCGATACTGCGGTCATCGGGGCTGCGCTGCCCATTTCGTCGCGCTTCGGGCATCCTGTCATGCTCAACAGACAATTCCCTTTGCAGGTTTCCTGTCCGTGGTCACATCATGTTCCCGCGTGGGGAAAGGCGCAGGATATTTCCCCTTCCTTTGCGTGGCTGTCGCAGGGCTTGCCAAAAACGCCACGTCATGATGTGGTATGTTATAATATTATATTTTATCGGGTGTCTTATGCTGTCAAAATCATTTCTTCTCGGGTCCGCATCCGTTTTCCTGGCCCTGGTGGCAACGGGTACCGCCCGCGCGGAAGAGGGCATGTGGACGTTCAACCACCTGCCTGTCTCCACCTTGCAGAAAACCTACGGGTTCGCGCCTGATGCCGCATGGATCCAGCATGTCGTGCAGTCTTCGGCACGCCTTGCCGAAGGGTGTTCCGCCTCCTTCGTGTCGGGGGACGGGCTGGTCATGACCAACCATCACTGCGCCAATTCCTGTCTTGCCGCGCTGTCTGACAAGACGCACGATTATTTCCGCAACGGCTTTTACTCCCACTCCCCCGCCGAGGAGCGTCAGTGCCCGGGCATGGAGCTCGACCGCCTCGACAATATCAGCGACGTGTCCGCCCGCGTGACCGATGCGACAAAGGGCACGAGCGGGGCGGCCTATACCGCGGCCCTCCAGCAGGTGGAAAGCGAGCTGACGAAGGATTGCGTCAATGGCGATCCGACGCACTGGCGCTGTGACATGGTTTCGCTGTTCCACGGGGGGCAGACCGCGCTTTATCGCTATCGCCGCTATCAGGACGTGCGCGTCGTCATGGCCCCGGAACAGGGGATTGCCTTCTTCGGCGGCGATCCCGACAATTTCAGCTATCCGCGCTATGACATCGATCTTTCGATGCTGCGGGTCTATGACGGGGGCAAGCCGGTCCATACCCCGTTCCTGCAATTCGATCCCATGGGGCCAAAGGCGGGGGAACTGGTGTTCACGTCGGGCAATCCGGGCCGGACGCAACGCAGCCTTCCGGCATCCGCCCTGGCGTTCCAGCGCGATATCGTCAATCCCGCGATCATCGGATACCTTTCCACCCGCGAAGGGATGCTGTGGGAATATTCCCGGCAGAGCCCCGGGCACGCCAAGGAAGCGGAGGATGCGCTTTTCAGCATCCAGAACGGGCTGAAATCCTATTCCGGCACGCAGGCCGCGCTGCGCACGGGTGACATTGTCGCGCGCCGTGCGAAGGAGGATGCGGCGCTTCAGTCCTGGATCGATGCGGATGCGGGCCGTCGCAAGGAGTACGGGCAGCCTTTCCACGACATTGAACAGGCCATCGCGGTCGAGAAGACCCTCTTCCCTGCCCATCTGGCACTGCGCATGGCGCTGCCGGGACTGGCGGAGGACGCCATGACGCTGGTGGACGGGGCGAGCGAGCGTGAAAAGCCGGATGCAAAACGGCATGCGGGGTATCATGAGGCGCAGCTTGGCGAAGTCGAGACGTCCCTTGGCGCGAAGGAGCCCGTCTATCCCCAGCTGGAAACCGACACCCTTGCCCTTGGCCTGACCCTGATGCGCCAGACGCTGGGGGCGGATGATGAACTGGTCAGGACCGTCCTTGGCACCGACAGCCCGGAGGCGCTGGCCGCCCGACTGGTGAAGGGGACGAAGCTGGCCGATCCCGCCGTGCGCGTGGCGCTGTGGAAAGGTGGCCAGAAAGCGGTGGAAGCATCGTCCGACCCGATGGTCGTTTTCGCCCGCAGGATCTATCCCGCCTATGCCCAGATGCGTGAGCGGATGCTCAACGAAGTGACATCGCCGCTGCACAAGGCCGAAGGCGATATCGCGCGCGCCATCTTCGCACGTGCCAAGGCGGAGGGACATGCCGACGATATCTATCCCGACGCGACGTTCTCCCCCCGGCTGTCGTGGGGCACGGTCAAGGGATGGACGGAAAATGGCAAGGATATCCCGCCCTTTACCGATTTCGCGGGCATGTATCGCCATGCCACCGGCAGTGATCCGTTCGAACTGCCGAAACGCTGGCTGGATGCGAAATCGAAGGTGGACCCCGCGACCCATGTCGATTTCGTTTCAACCAATGATATCGTCGGCGGCAATTCGGGATCGCCGGTCATTGACCGCAATGGTCATGCGGTCGGGCTGATTTTCGATGGCAACCTGCCCAGCCTGGCGGGCGACCTCTATTACGACATTTCCAACAACCGCGCGGTTTCGACCGATACCAGCGCCATCATCGCGGCGCTGCGGGATGTGTATAACGAACCCACGCTGGTGCATGAACTGATCGACGGACATCAGGCGACCACGTCGGGTGCCACGAAGCCCTGATCGGGTAAAGGCCGACCGGGGATTTTCGGTCCCGGGTCGGCCATCCCTGCTGCCATCAGTAGGGTTGTCCGAAAAGGTAGCCCAGATAATATCCTGAAATCATAAGAGTTTTTGGTGAAGCTTTTTGCAAAAAGCTTCAAAGAACGTCGCCTTTCTGAAAAAAGGCGACACCCAGAAACTTTTGTCATTTCCAATCAGCAGCCTGTTTTATCAGACAGCCTCTAAAGCGCGGGTGGTTCGATGGGCCAGTCGGCGCGGGCAAGGGCTGTGGGCGCGAACATGGCGACCACGATGCAGAAGGGAACCAGCGCCGCCGCCGTCAGCCATGCCCATGACGGGACATGATCGGGCCCGAGGAAAATTTCCGCGGCAAGCTGCACGCCCATTGTCGCACTGACCGTGGAAAGCATCTGCGTAAGGCCGGGCCGCGCGGTCCGGGCCGCAAAGACCGTAAGGCTTGGCACATAGGATGCCCCCATGATCGCGCAGATGACCGCAAGTGTCGCCGCCGGCGCGCGCGCGGGTGGCAATGCACCCCGTCCGATCGCGATGCCGCAGGCAAGGACCGATGCGATCACCGCCGTCTGTAGCGCCTGCAGGAAATGCGTGCGGTACAGGCGACGCGCGAATACGTTGCGATGACCGAACGGACCCAGCGTAAACAGGAAGGGCCAGTTCCGGCGGGCGACGAGCCATTGCGACAGGCTCATCGCGCTGAGCATGCAGATGAATTGCGGAACCGGCTCAAGACCTGCCAGGGCATCGTGCCATTGCGGCCAGCGTTGGTGTGTTGCCGCTTCGATGGCTGTGGCGACGATCATGAAGCCGATGCTCATGGACGTGGTGAGCAGTACCAATGTCACGGGGCCTGTCATGTTGAAGGCCTGTGGCACCGGCATGTGCCTCAGCCACGGCGGCTGCCAGAACACCACGCGCAGCACGCGGCCCAGCATGGGCGAAAGGAGGTGGGCGCGTGACGGTTCTGCTTTCGCGTCTGTATCAGGCAGGCGCGTCTGATTGGTCGCGGGGGCCGGGAAAGGCGCGTAGTGCAGTTCAATCAATGTCAGGATCACGCCGGCGATGATCAGGCCAAGTGCCACGAACCATGGGGCGGACAGAATCCTGTCCTGCATCTTTGGAAACAGGAACAGCAGGAAAACAAGCAGTGTCAGCGCCGAACGCAGCCAGCGAATGCGTGGGCGAAGTGTCTTTGGCATCCCCAGATTGCTGCCCACCGCCATCGGCAGGGAAATCGTCTCAAGCGCAAGCGTGTTGAGGATCGGCGCCTTTACGATCATCATGGGCAACGCAAGAGCCACCGCCCCACCGCCCAGCATGATCAGTATCGCCCCGTATTCACCCTTCAGCATGCGGGGATAAAAGGCCGACAGGGGGGAACGCACCTGCCGCCAGTATTGCAGCGCGAACGCGACAAACAGCATCTGCTGCGCCAGCCACCACCATTGGCCAAGGGCAGGCGACTGGGTGAAATAACCGTCATGCCACAGGACGTCATGCCTGTGCTGGACGATCTCGTACCCCATTACGCCAAGATAGAACAGGGCAGCGGTCAGCGCCCCGTTTTCGCGGAACAGCACGGGAGAGGCATAAAGCCTCAGCGCATGGAGGATATCCTTCATCATCGCGACAGCGCGAGGAACAGGTGTTCAAGTTCGGGCATCGCCACGGCAATTCCGGCATCTGCTGCCGCCATGTCCAGCCCTTCGCGCCAGCCGCGTACCCATACGGGACCGTCCTTTTCCTCGGCCAGGATCTCAAGGCCCCATTTAGGGGACGGTGTCGCGGAAATGGAGCGGATCGAATTCATGATATCGGGTTCCGCCATGTCAAGGCGGACCTGACCGTGGCGCATGATGACCACCCGGTCCGAGATGTTTTCCAGATCGGAAATGATGTGCGAGGAGATCAGGACACTTGCCCCCTGTCGCCGTGCATATTGCGGCAGCAGGCGCATGAAATCGTGACGCGCCTGCGGGTCGAGGCTTGCCACCGGTTCGTCAAGCACGATCAGGTCCGGCATGAAGCGCAGCGCCAGCACGATGGCAAGGCGCTGCCGCTCCCCGCCCGACAGCGACCTGACGCGCGCGGCGGGGTCGAGTGCCGCCCATTCTTCCCATATCGGGTCCTGCGGATCGCCCGGCCGTTCGCGATACAGGGCAAGGTAATCCATCAGTTCGCGCACGCGGAACCATGTGAACCCGGTCAGGGCCTGCGGCACGAAACCGATCCGCGCGCGGGTCTGCGGCGCAAGTTCCTCCACCGCTTCCCCCCACAGCCGGATCGACCCGGCATCCGGCGTCAACAGCCCCAGCAGACAGCCGATCAGCGTCGTCTTGCCGGCGCCATTGGGCCCCAGCAGGGCCGTGATCTCGCCCGGATGAACCGTCAGGTCGATCCCGTCGAGGACACGACGATTGCCATATGTTTTTACGAGACCCTCGATCCGCAATGGATCGTCCGCCAGAGCCTGCACGCTGTATCTCCACCTCGGTTTCCTTATCATTGTGATATGGAAACGAGGCGTCAAGGTTGCACGGACGATGGTAAAAAAAGAGGGCGGACGAGATCGAAGGAGCCGTCTTCTGCCTGTCGCATGGGGCGCAGGCCGACATGTTCTGATATAAGGCGGGGGTAATGGAGGATGGGCCGCCGATGCGGCATCATGAATAGACCACCGGATAATCGAGGCGATGCAACAGACAAACAGTTCCGAACTGAAACTTCTGCCCGGACGTAACCTCAGCGCGGAACCGGACGATCTGGTCAGCACGATCGTCCGGTTCTGCTGCGATCATATCCATTCGGAACATGCGGTCCTTGTCATCCGTGGGGACGCGGGGACGGGCAAGAGCATCGTCATCAACAGCGCATTCGAAAAGATACAGGAGGCATCACGTTTATCTGGCAGCAACGATGTCCTGCATGGCACGCATAATGTGTTCCTGGTCAATCATCCCGAGATGATAAAACTGTACAGGAACATATCGGAATCCCTTCCGACATTGCGCAAGAAGGATTACGAACGTCCCACGACTTTCGTCAATTCCATGGACCGGCAGCATAAAAGGGCGGACATCGTCTTCATCGACGAAGCCCACCTGCTGCTGAGCCGCAGGGACAGTTACAACAGGTTCAATCACGACAATCACCTGCAGGAAATCATCAGGCTGAGCCGGATCGCGATCATCGTGTTTGATTCACGGCAGGTTCTGAAATTCAAGAGCTATTGGGATGACCGGCGCCTTGAACACCTGCTGCGTGATATCCCGCATGAGGTTTTTACCCTGACGACGCAGTTCAGGGTCCGGGCCAACCCCGATGTCATGAAATGGATCAGCGGTTTCTGCAGCAGGCGGATCCTGCCACTTCCGGCCCAGCAGGAATTTGATTTCCGTATCTATGATGATGCGCTGGAAATGTATCACGACATCTGTGCGATGAATGCCCGGTTCGGGCTGTGCCGCATGCTTTCGACCTATGATTACCCGTACGTCCTGAACGGGCAGGATCATTTTATCGAGGAGGGACGCTTCAGGCTGCGCTGGGATCGTGCCCGCCCGGAACAGCGCCTGCCCTGGGCGGAGCGGGAGGACACGATTGACGAAGTGGGATCCGTCTATACGGTGCAGGGGTTCGACCTGAATTATGCCGGCGTGATTCTCGGCCCCAGCGTCACCTACGATCCCCGGACGCAGCGGATCGTCATCAAGCCCGACCGGTATGAAGATGGCGCGGCCTTTGTCGGCCGGGATGCGCTGGACAATCCGGAGGCCGTGCAGGAACAGATCATCCTCAATTCCATCAATGTCCTTATGACACGGGGCACGATGGGATTATATATCTATGCCAGCAACGCAGATTTGCGAAAGAAACTGCACGACATGGCGTCCCGGCGGACCTGACTGCGGCCATTGCCACGGGATATGATATCCGTCCCACGGCGTGGCCCGACCCTCACGGCTGTCCTGCCATGCGGGGCGGGGCAGCCGTGAAAGGACGGTCGTTTTTCAGAAAGGTTTCGACGAAGCCCCGGACGGGTGATCCACGCTCATGTCAACCGCAGGCGTCAGGGTCCGTGCCTGCGGGGAGGGTGACGATACGGGCACTCCTCCCGAGGAGAGGCGGGCATTGCATGTGGAATCACCGCGCGTCGCCACCTGCACGATCGGGGCGGCCTGCCCCTGCTGGCTGCTGCTGATCGTCTGCGCGCACGGCGTTCCGTTCGCGCCCCACGTAATGGTCGTCACGGTCTGGTACATGGTCGCCTGCGGCATCCTGCCATGCGCGTCAACCGCGCGGACGGGTGCGGGCATGCGCCCTGCGGGGGCGGAGATGACCTGATTGACCAGACCCATCATCTGCCGCTGCTCGGCCTCCATCGCCGCGAATTCCTGATCCATCATCCGGTCGATCGCATCGAACATCGGCGGCGCGGCGGATTGGGCGGGCGTCAGCACGCCGACAGGATGCCCGGCCGCATCCACGACCGTAAGCGTCTGGGCCTGCGTTGGCTGGGTGTACAGGACGCCGCCAAGCAAGGCGGCGGGCAGGGCAGTCGCGATGTATTTCGCGGTGGAACTGAAGAAAGGCATTTTCCCGGTCCTTCGTCAGGAAAAATCAAGAAGAGTGTTGATACGACAGGAACTGTGAAAGGCGGTTGGGTTCCGGCCCGACATCCATGTATCCAGCCATGTTCCCGCTCTGATCCTTCCACTGTGGAAAATATAGGGCGCGCAGCCACCGCGTCAATGCTTCGCCAGTTGCGGCTGATGCACGAACACGCGGCAAGGGGGAGGCAACGATGCTTCGCGCATGTCAGGTGGAACCGGATCCGTGCCATGATCGCCCTTTCCCAAAGGTAGGGGGCATTCGGCATGGCGGCCTCATGCAGTCGGGTTGGCGGGGCCGTCTTGGGTCATTTTCTGCAAATATTGGGCCATGATGTCCCGGATGATGTTCCCGACCATATGCGTGGTCCGCGACAGCTGGCGGGTACGGTCCTGCACCACTGCCAGCGTCAGGCGGGGGACATCCGCGCCGGACAGGGGCATGAACGCCAGCTCGCCCCGCATGACTTCGGACATCACATCCAGATAGCTCAGGAAACTGATGCCGACGCCTTCTGCCACCAGCGACTTGATCATCTGCACATTGTTCGCGCGGGCCGCGACCGTGGGCACGACATGCTCCGCCGCCGCCAGTCGGGAAAAAACGGAAGACAGCGCCAGCGGCGGTTCGGGGACGATCATCGGATACGGCGCGCACTGTGCCAGGCTGAGTGCCCCGCCGCGCGCCAGAAGATGCCCGCGCGGACACACAAAGCCCAGCGGAAAGGCAACGCGGCTTCTGACAAGCAGGTCGCGCATCTCCTCCGGATCAAGCACGAGGGCGATGTCACCTTCGCCCGACAGCAGGGCCTGACGTATCCGTTTGTTTTCCAGAATGCTGATGTTCAGGACCACCCCCGGATGCCGCGCCTGCACCCTTGCGATCAGTTCCGGCAGCAGCACCCGTGAAAGTGCTTCGGGGGCCAGCAGGTCCACCTGTCCGCGCCTTATGCCTTTGACCTCGTCAATCTGGCGGGTCAGGTCGTCATAATCCGTCATCCAGCGCCGGGCGCAGCCATACAGCAGCTCGCCCGCGGCGGTCAGGCGCATCCCGGTGGGCAGGCGTTCGAACAGCGGTGTCTGGAGCTGATCTTCTGCCAGCAGGATGTGACGGTTGATGGCCGATCCCGCGATCCGCAGTTCATCGGCTGCCCTGCGGATGGATTTCTGGCGCGCCACCTCCATGAAATAGGTCAGGAAACGGGAAAAAGGATACATGCGTTCTCATTATGAGAATGAAGAATGATTAATTATGATATATCTGAGATGCGCACACATGTGAAATGATCTTCGTGAAAAAAACGGCCGGGAACGCTGTCGGCCATGTTCGCTGGAGAGACCATCATGACAACTGCCGCGTGTTCCCGTTCAACCGATACCGCTTCCCTGCCGCGCGACGTGACATTCGACGCGGATGACTGGAACATCCTGGCCCGCTGCTGGCATCCGGTCGCGCTGGTGCGCGATCTGGGGGACAAGCCGATGGGCGTGACGCTGCTGGATGCGCCGCTGGTGATTTACCGCTCGGGCGGGGACATCGTGATTGCCGATGATCTGTGTCCCCACCGGGGCGTGCCGCTCAGCATGGGGAAGGGCGACGGTCAGACGGTGGCATGCGCGTATCACGGCTTCCGTTTCGGGGCGAAGGGACGCTGCGTCAGGGTGCCCGCCCATCCTGATGCCGCCATTCCCGCGAAGCTCAACCTGCGTACCTATCCGGCGGTCGAACGCTACGGGCTGATATGGACCTGCCTTGTTCCGGGCGGGGATACGAAGATACCGCCGATGCCCCATTGGGATGATCCCGATTATCAGCAGATCAACTGCCCGTGGATCGACATTGCCGGGTTTGCGGGACGGCAGGTCGAAGGGTTCATCGACGTGGCGCATTTCGCCTTTGTCCATACCGACACGTTCGCCGATCCCGACAATCCGGTGGTTCCCCCCTATACGCCACGCATGACTCATGATGGGTTCGAAGCGGAATATCGCAGCAGCGTGGGCAATTACCCCATCGGCAAGTCCGATCGCGGGCGGCCGGGGTTCGAATGGCTGCGTCATTTCCGGGTGCATGTGCCATTCGTCGCGACGCTGGAAATCCATTTCCCCGACAATGGCCGGCTTGTCATCATGAACGCGGCCTCACCGGTGTCGGCGCGCAAGACCCGGATGTTCGCACCGATGTGCCGCAATTTCGACAAGGATCTGCCGCTGCAGGATGTCTATGACTTCAACCTGCGCGTGTTTGAGGAAGACCGTGCGCTGGTGGAGGCGCAGAAGCCTGAGAACCTGCCGCTCGACCCGACGCTGGAGGCCCATGTCATGGCTGACCGCAGTTCCATCGCATACCGCCGGGCATTGCGCACGATGGGGCTGAGCCAGTTTTTCACCTCCTGAAGGCCGGACGTCATGACCTCCTTTCTTTCCGCCGTGATCCATGATGTCGCGCGCGAAGGCACCGACTGTATCCGTCTGCGGCTCCTTGCCGCCGAAGGGCAGGGGCCCCTTCCTCCGTACGAGGCCGGGGCGCATATTGATGTCGTGACGCCTGCGGGCCCCGTGCGGCAGTATTCCCTGTGCGGCCAGCCCGATGCGCTTGGGACTTATGAACTCTGCATCAAGCGCGACGCGACTTCCCGCGGGGGATCTGAATCCCTGTTCACGCAGGCGAAAACGGGAATGGCGCTGGAAATATCCGCCCCCCGCAATGCCTTTCCCATGCCAGAGGCCAGCCGGTACATCCTGATTGCCGGTGGCATTGGCATCACGCCCCTGATGGCGATGATGGGGACGTTAAGGCACAGAGAGGCCGACTGGCGGCTTTATTACTATGTCCGTGAGCCTGCAAATGCGCCGTTCAGGCAGGATCTGGCGCAGGATATCGCGTCGGGGCGGGTGATGCTGGCCACAAGCCTTCGGAACGGGTATCCCGACGCGCTGGAGGTGCCATCGCCCGATGCTGTCGTCATGCTGTGCGGGCCCAACGGTTTCATGGATGCCGTTTCTTCCCACGCCGTATCGGCAGGATGGCGTCCCGATCAGGTGCGCAGGGAACATTTCCAGCCCGTAGAACAGCCCGCCGGGACGTCAGACCGGCCGTTTGAGGTGATCCTGTCCCGCACCGGCCGGACGGTCAGCATCCCTGCGGGACAGAGCATCGCCTATGCCCTGCTGGATGCGGGGATCGATGTTCCCCTGTCCTGTGAACAGGGGATGTGCGGCGCGTGTGTCGTCCCGCTGCTGCAGGGGAAGGGGGATCATCGCGACATGATCCTGACGCAGGACGAGCAGGAACGCAGCATCGCCCTGTGCTGTTCCAGGGCGCGTGGATCTTCCCTCGTGCTGGAACTCTGAAAGGCTGTCTGAAAACAGTCTATAGCAAAAATTGCCGGGGATGACCTGTTCAGGCGGCCTTTGAGACCGGGACGAAGGAAAATCGTCCCGGTCTGGTGCCTGCCGCTGCGGCCATCGCGTATGTCCGGCCGTATATTCAGGCGGCGGGGGCTTGGGCGAACACCGTGGTCAGATGGGCGCGATACCGTTCGATTGTCGCATCGACCGTGGGGGACTTGATGACATTGTTCGCCATGAAGGTCGGCAGGCGGGACATGCTCAGGAATTCGTGCGCCTTGTGAAAGGGGAAGAAGACCCCGTCGATGCCTTTCCCCTCGAAAAACTGTCCGGGGTCCGTAAATGCTTCCTCCGGCGCGTTCCACGTGGTGGAAATCATGTATTTCTTGCCCTGTGCCAGGCCGCCGGATCCGTATTTGCGTTCGGGATGGGCGCGGCTGCGTCCATCGTTGGCATACAGGCTGCCATGGCCGGCCGTCAGGACCTCATCAAGGTATTTCTTCACGATCCACGGCACATCCATCCACCAGCCGGGAAACTGGTAGATGACGGCATCGGCCCACAGGTAGTTTTTGACCTCCGTCCCCACGTCGTAACCGGCGTCGATCGTTGTCCGGCGCAGTTCAAATCCCGCATGGGACAGGTGTTCCGTGGCGATGTCATGCAATGTCGTGTTCAGGCGGCCATGCGAATGGCCGAACGCTTTCGCGCCATTCAGTAGAAGAAGTTTTTTCATCCTGTCCTGCTGTTGCGTGTTCAGGGGCTTCGGAAATCCCTGATACCATATCACATGCCCGATGATGAGGGCGTCATGCCACGGTCGCCGCGCTGCGCCGTGCGCTGTGTGGCGTTGCGTCGGCGCAGGGTCCACATGACCACGCCAGAAAGCGAAAAGAACACCAGCCCCATGCCGGTTACCAGCACGGCGCCTTTCCACGCCAGCGCCACCGGCGCGGGAGATGCCAGCCTGGCCTCATGCAGCGTATGCAGCCACTGGAAGCTCCGCTCGCCCGTGCGCTGCTGTCCGGGATCGCGGCTGATGCGCAGGACATCCGTTTGCGGATCGTACTGCACCGTCGCCGGATGATTGGCGCCATAGGCGGGCAGCACCACGTCGAATGACTGCTGCTCTGGATGCTCCCCCATCTGCACCAACAGCAGGCGTGCCTCGGGCATGCGGGCCTTCAGCGCGGCCAGTGCCGTATCCAGCCCCTGTTCGCCCGGTTCCTGTTCATCCCGGGCGCCCTCCATGTGGTGGCCATGATGGCCCGTGGGCGCGGGGCGGTGAATCCCGAACAGCGGACGGGCAAAGGGAAACGCCAGAACGGAACCGCTGAGCGCAAGGAACAGCAGCATGGATGAAAGCCAGAAACCGATGGTGACATGCGCCTCCCGCCATAGGCGCAGCCCACGCGCGCGAGGCGAAATCAGGATGGCCCTGCGCCATTTCCCGGCTTTCCACAACGCGACGCCCGGGCGCCACCAGAGGATCAGCCCGGTGATCGCCATGCCGCTGAGAAGAAGGCCCATCATCCCCGTGGCGCTTTGTCCATAAGGCAGGAGGAACAGGTCGGCATGGAGATTGTGCAGGAAACGCAGCCACGAGGGGATCACATATGTCCCGATGACCGCCGGATGAACCGGATTGACAAAGACTTCGGACGTGGGATGGCGTTCCCCCGGTGGCCCATAGGTGACAAGCGCGCTGTCACCCGGATGGGTGGCGGGATTGTAGCGCAGCGGGATCATGGCCGGGGGCGCGCTGGCGCGTGATGCCGCGATGATCGCCTCCGCCCCGGCCTGCGGGCCGGTATCGCTGATATGCGGCGGTCCCGGCAGCAGGAGGGGAATGATGATGAGCAGCGTCCCGGTCAGGCCCTGCAGGGCAAGGGGAAGCATGAGGAAAAGCCCGACCCAGCGATGGATTTTACGAAGCACCCTGCGACTACCTCTTGGCCTGATCCTGATATGTGCGGCGACGCTAGCAGGCATTGGCATGTGCGCCAACCATCGGGACCGCAGGATTCAGGTATAGAAAAGTATCAGCCCACGCCGTTTCCTGCCTGTCGGGGCATGAAAGGGATCGCGATCAGGAAAAAAGGTTCCGCTGGTCATGGCGGATATTACGACCGGCAGGCTGGTTCGCGCATGACGGCCGGGTGCAATTGAAGAAGGAAATTTCAGGGGCGCAAACGAAAAGCCCGGCCTTGGGACCGGGCTTTTCGCGATATTGCATCTGTCATGCAAGGAAGATGAGGGCTGTCGACAGCGCGAACGCCGCCGCCAGTATTGCCGGGCCGATAACGTCCCAGCGGTTGAGATTCCCCCTGCGGAACATGTCCGCCCGCATGGGGCGATGCGAATACTTCAACATTTGAACCTCCCGAACATGAAGGAGAACGGGCATGCGAAAGCGGGGCATTCATGCGCCGGGGCATGACGACCTGTTCAGATCAGGGTCAGCGCGATCCACAGGGCCAGTGTCAGGACGATGATGCCTATTCCCAACAGGTCCATGGTGTTGCGATCGGATCGGTTTCCCGGCTTGCCCGGTGAATGGTAACGAGTTCCCATTGTCATGGTGACCTCCCAGCCGGAAAAACATCTCTCCGACTGCTGCCGATATGGGGCGGCGCGGCCGCTGGAAAAGGGGGGACAGCCGCTTCGTCAGGCTGGAAATCCGATCACGAATCCGGGACTGGAGACAGGGCGTTTACGTTGCACTGCAGCACTGCCCGTCCATCGGTTTCGTCCCGCTGGCGGCTGGTGTCCGCACCCCTCCCTCATGTCCGGGCGGGCACGGCAAAACAGGCCATGGCATGGTCATGCAGGGTCTGGCAGGCGGCGGATGCGTCGGGGGCGGCAAAGCCGGTCAGGCGCGCGCGATAGAGTACGCCCGTCCCGGTTGAAACGGGCATGACCATGTCCGACAGCCGCGCGCGCGTCATTCCGATCATCTGGCGCGTCAGGCGCAGCGCCTGCTGGGCCTCGGTATCGGTGGAAAACGCCCCGACCTGCACGGCCCATTCCCCGCCGGGCGTGGGGGTATAGCTTACGGCCTGAACCATGCCTGTCCCGGCCATGGCACTGCCGGTGTCAGGCATGGCCCGATCCGGCATGGCGGCGCTGTCGGCCATGACCGTGCCGTCCGGGGCGGACGGCGTGCGTTGCGGCGCGCCATCGCCATTTCCGTCATGGGGTGAATCCTGATCCATCAGGCACGGCGCAGCAGGGTCATAGGCGGCATCCGCGTTGCGCAGGCAGCCATCGGCCGTACGCGACAGCGACGCCGGGACGCTGCCTTGAATCGCACGCGCCTGAATCGCGCCGGCCTGAGCCGCGTCGGCGTCGCCGGGCGGAACATAGGCGGCATTCACATCCACCCCATCGGCGCGGGCAAGCATCGTTGCCCCAGCGGGCGCCATGATCGTGGCGGAGGGGGAGACGCCAGCCCCCAGATTGGGCGTGATGGCGGCGACGTACTGCACGGTTTCATCCGGCAGGGGATTGCCATTGCGGCGCCATTCATCCAGCCGGTCCGGCCCCGCGTTATAGGCGGCCAGGAAATCAGGCGCACCGAAACGGTCATACATCTGCCGGATATAGGCCGTGCCGGCCATGATGTTGTCATGGGGGTCATAAGGATCGCCGCCCAGCCCGTACTGGGCCTGCATGTCGGAATAGGTCTGCGGCATCAGCTGCATCAGCCCCATTGCCCCGGCCTCCGACGTTGTCAGCTGTCCTTCCAGATATTGCCTGCCGCCGGATTCCTGCTGCATCACGGCGCGGATCCATGAATCCGGCACGGAAAAGCGGATCGCGGCCTCCTGGATATATGGCCCCCACGGATCGTCGGCACTGCCCGGCGCGCGATAGATGCGCTGCCCCGCGGACAGGGGGCCGGGGCCGGGCGTGGAAGACGGCGATGTCGCGGCGCAGCCCGCCAGCCCCAGCGTGAGGATGACTGCCATTCCCGCCCTGTAACCGATCATCGCGCCATGCTTCATCATCCTGTCCGGGGCGGCCAATCCCGCGCCACGGATGCCGGACGGACATGACCGGCTTTCATCCCATCAATAACACAAGCGGGGCGAAATTATGATCTTTTGTGACCACGCCATCCGTCAGCAACAGGCCATCGATGGCCCCGCGGTATCAATAGCCCCGTTCCGGCCTGTACAGCAGTTCCGGCATCCCGCCCCGTTCGATATCCGCAATGACCCCTGCCAGATAGGAAACCTGCCCGTCGCGTGAGGCTTCGGAGGCCGCGTGGGGGGTGATCGTGATGGCCGGATGGGTCCACAGCGGTGAATCGGGGGGCAGGGGTTCATGCCGGAAGACGTCAAGGATCGCCCCCGACAGGCGTCCTTCATCAAGGGCTTCTATCAGATCGTCCTCACACAGCTGGTCGCCACGCCCCACATTGATCAGCCCGGCGCCCGGGGGCAGATGGGACAGCAGTTCCCGGTTGATCAGGTCCCTGGTCCGTGGCGTACTGGGCAGGAGGGAGACGAGGATGTCCACCCGCGAAAGGAAATCCGCGATCCTGTCGCCGCCCGCGAATACCTCGATCCCCGGCAGGTTCTTGGGGGTGCGCGACCATCCGCGCACGTCAAAGCCAAATGCCGACAGCCGATGGGCGACCCGCGTGCCCAGATGCCCCATTCCCATGATCCCGACCGTCGTGTCCCGCGCGGTCCGGGTCGTCAGGTGGCGATGGAAAATCCGCCGTTCCTGCTGCAGCGCCCATGTCCGCGTTTCGCGCATCAGGGAAAGGCAGGCCCACGTGACATATTCCTCCATAAGGGTGGCGGTTTCCTCCCCCCCCATCCGGACCAGCGGAATGTCATGCGGCCAGTCGGGATCCTGCAGCAGGTGGTCAATGCCCGCGCCTGCGCATAAAATGGCCTTCAGCGCGGGAAAACGGGCCGCCGTACCCTGACCCGGTTCCCATACCAGAAGATAGTCGACACAGGAGGGGGACAGGTCCGGGTCCTCGTGCCAGACGACGCGCAGGTCGGGCATGACCCGGGAAAATGCCGCCTTCCATTGCGCGAAGTCCTCATGCGGGCCGACCGCCAGCGTCACCATATTGCCATCACCATATCGCCTGGTTCCTTATTCGAACGGGTCATGAAAAGCCTGTGACGCAAGCCGCCGCTGGGTTGCGCATTCCTCCGCCATGAAATCCAGAAGCGCCCTGACCGCCGGCACCAGTCCCCGACGGGAGGGAAAGACGGCATGGACGATGCCCGCCTGCGGCTTCCACCCCGGTAGCACCTGGACCAGACGCCCTGCCTCGATATCGTGCCAGACCATCATGGTCGGCAGCTGCGCGATGCCCACCCCCGCCAGCGCGGCCTCCCGCAGGACGGCGAAGTTGTCGGTTATCAGGCGCGGTTCATGAAACACCGTTGCCGTCTGGCCTTTCGTATCCGTCAGCAGCCATGAACGGGCCCCGGGACGCGTATTGAAATCGAGGCTGGGCAATCCGTTCAGGTCAGCCGGGGACAGCAGCGGACGGGGCACCAGTCCCGGCGTCGCGATCAGGCACTGCGTGCTGGTATCCAGCACCCGCATGACAAGGTCCGATGGTTCCAGCGGGGGGAAACGGACACGGATGGCGAGGTCGAACCCTTCCTTGAGGATATCGACACGCCGGTTCGTGCTTTCGAGCTGGAGCGTCACGGCGGGATAGCGGACCATGAAACGCGCAAGGATCGCGCCGAACTGGAAATTGAGCAGCGTGATGGGGCAGCTCATGCGCAGGACGCCACACGGTTCCGCCTGAAGCTGTGCGACGGACTGTTCCGCGGCCTCGGCCTCCGCAAGCATGGCGACACAGTGTTCGTAAAACCGCTGGCCCGGTTCGGTGACACAGAAATGTCGCGAGGAACGCTGTATGAGGCGCGCGTTCAGGTGTTCCTCCAGAATCCGGATCCTGCGGCTGAGGCGCGATTTCTGGATGCCGCAGGCCCGCGCCGCAGCGGAAAAGCCGCCGTGCCTTACGACCTGCACGAAATAAAGGAAATCGTTGAGATCCTGCATCGTCCTTTTGATAGAACGCAACGTCTGATCTGGCAATCTTTCTGGAACGATGTGGACAGGCCATGTTGAACATCGAAGGCGGCGGGACCGGGCGGTTCCGCCAGATGGAGGGAAAAAGCCATGCAGAAGAAGATTCTTGGCCGTTATGGAAATGACCGTGGCCATTGGGTGGGGGACGGTTTCCCGGTCCGCTCCCTTTTTTCCTACACTGGATTCGGGGAACATCTCAGCCCCTTCCTGCTTCTTGACTATGCCGGCCCGCATCGGTTCCAGCCGACCGGGGGCCGCCGGGGGGTAGGGGAACACCCGCATCGCGGTTTCGAGACGGTGACGATCGTTTATGACGGGGAGGTCGAGCATCGGGATTCGTCGGGCGGGGGCGGGATTATCGGCCCGGGCGACGTGCAGTGGATGACGGCCGGGCGCGGCATCCAGCACGAGGAATTTCATTCCCCTGCATATGCAAGGACCGGCGGCGATTTCCGGATGGTCCAGCTGTGGGTCAACCTTCCCGCCAGGGACAAGGACACGCCACCGGCTTACCAGACCATCACGGCCGCGAACATTCCATCGGTCGCGTTGCCCAATGATGCCGGAACCCTGCGGGTGATCGCGGGGGACATGGGGGACGTGCACGGTCCTGCGAGGACATTTTCGCCCCTCAATGTCTGGGACGGAAAGCTGCGGGAGGGGGCGCAGGCATCCCTGACCCTGCCACGGGGGCATAATGCCGCCATCGTGTGTCTGGAAGGACGCCTGATCGTGGACGGGCAGCAGGAACTCGGCAGCGCGCAGTTCGTGCTTTTCGATCGGGAAGGAGAGGACGTGACCCTTCAGGCCGTGGCGGCGACCAGCTTTCTGGTCCTGACCGGCGAGCCGCTGAACGAGCCGGTAGTCGGGTACGGTCCCTTTGTCATGAACACGCAGGAACAGATCCGCCAGGCCATCGAGGATCTGCGCGGTGGACGTTTCGGTAACATCCGGGGGCGGCAGACTGCTTGAACAATGACAGTTTCCGGGTGCCGCCTTTTTTCAAAAAAGGCGGCGTTCCCCGAAGCTTTTTGAAAAACTTTCATCAGGGACATCTTACGGCTTCCGGCCTTTCAAAGGCCATCTCCCTGTCTTTCCGAAAATGATGTTCATGAAAAAAAATTATCAGGTAAGGATATAATTGAAATGACAACTCCGTCTCCCCTGCATTTCGTCACGCTGCTGGGAAGCCTGCGCAAGGCTTCCTTCAATGCCGCGGTCGCACGCGCGCTGCCGGAACTTGCGCCGGTGGGGGTGTCGATTTCCCCGCTCGGCTCCATTGCCGATTTCCCCCATTACAGTCAGGACGTGCAGGATGCGGGATTTCCAGCAGCGGTGCTGGCGATGGCTGAGGCCATACGGAACGCTGATGGTGTCATCATCGTCACGCCGGAATATAACTATTCCGTGCCCGGTGTGCTGAAAAACGCCATCGACTGGCTGTCGCGCGTCACGCCGCAGCCTCTGGCCGCCAAGCCCGTCGCGATCCAGACGGCCTCTCCCGGCATGATCGGAGGGGCGCGTGCGCAGTATCATCTGCGTCAGAGTCTGGTTTTCCTCAATGCCTTCGTCCTGAACCGGCCGGAAGCGATGATCGGGCAGGTCGCGGGCAAGGTGGATGCGGATACGCTGCGGCTGACCGATGGCGTGACGCGCGAATTCCTTGCCAGTCAGCTGGCTGCATTCAGCCAGTTTGCCCGGAAACTCAGGCCCTGATCGCCTGACGCTGCCTGCCATGATTGGCGGTTCTCCTGCTTTGTGGAGGACCGCCTTTGTGCGTCCAGGGACAAGATGCAGCCGTTTTCATCGGGGACGTGGCGCCGGCCCACGCCATGATCGTGGCGAACGTTTAAAAAGCCGTGCCAGTCAGCCGTGCCAGTCACCAGATATATGGCAACGGTCTTCAGCATGGGCCGTGGGGGAGGGAAAACGGCTGCACATGGACATGAAAATCATGATGCCGGACTGGACACGCCCCATGCAGCGGCCCCACAAAGTTATGAAAGGCAGGCTGGGGCCGAGCATCCTAGGATAACCCCGAAACCTGACAGGAACCGGAGTTCGTCCCCTCATGCTTCTCAACACGATAGAACTTGGCCCCGAAAATGGCGATCGGTCGCAGCCACCCGTCGTCTTCCTTCATGGCCTGTTCGGTCGCGCACGCAATTTCGGTTTTTTCCAGCGACGGATCGCCGCGACGCGCCGCACGCTTGCCCTCGATTTGCGCAATCATGGAAACAGTCCGCATGGCATGATGGACTATCCCACCCTTGCTGGTGACGTGCGCGAAACACTGGCGGCGCATGATGCCCTTCCTGCCACCATCATCGGGCATTCGATGGGCGGAAAGGTGGCGATGATGCTTGCCCTGACATTTCCGGTAGATGTGCATTCCCTTCTGATCGCGGATATCGCGCCGGGGAAGGGCGGGTTTTCGCAATCGCAGAGCCTTGCGGGGAAAATGGCCGACCTGCGGTTTCCCGACTTTCTGGATCGGGCGGCGGCCGACGCCCTGCTGGGACGGATCATCTCCGAAAAACCTGTCCGTGACCTGATGATGATGAACATCGACATGGGGGAACATCCCCACTGGAATATCGGGATTCAGGAGATTGCGGCCTCCATGCCCGCGATTGTCGGATGGCCGGAGATGGGGGATGGCGTCCATTATGATGGTCCCACCCTGTTTGTTGCGGGCGGGCGTTCGCATTACATCACGCCGGACAACTACCCCGCCATGCGGCGGCTTTTCCCGAATTACCGGCTGGAAACCATTCCCGATGCCGGTCACTGGGTCCATGCGCAGGCCCCGGCAGCTTTTCTGGAACTGCTGGTGAACTTCCTGTCCGAGGGGTAAGGGGGAATTCGCGGCTGACGGCGGGGTCCGGCAGGGTGGAACATGCAAATCATCCCACGACTGACGACATGCCCTGCCGGGATACGCATCCCGACCGGTTTTGCCCCGGACGAAACAGGGCCGGACAGGGGAAGTGAGGCTCCTTCATTGCAGCTAGCGTTCTGATTCGCGGCAGGATGATGAAAATGTAACGGATCTGAAGCTACGCGCAGGGCACCATTCCATGACAAAACATGCATAAAGATACATTCTTTAGGGATGTTTTGTCATCTGATGTATTCGATGGGCTAACGACTGTTGCGTCTTCCCGGGGGAATTTTCATACTTCTACAGTCCTGATATTTCATAAGTGAAATCAAGAAGATAAATAGAGCGGATGCTGTAGATCCGCCTTGCGGCAATAAGTAACAATAAGATACAATGTCAAAACATTTCTTTGGATAAGCCGAAGCTATACTATTATTCCTGTTGGATTCGACGTGTATTATTCAAAGAAATCCATACTTTTTTGGAACATAAAGTAACAATGCAGGATACATGACTCGATTTTCTTGGACGTCATGATACACAGTTCGGCGTGCCTGAAATACGCCACGCCGAACGTGCCGCCCGCCCGGGAGAAAGTCATTCATGAACGTTGATAATCCGCCCTCCGACTGTTCAGGAAGTTTTCTGCGTCCGGTTTCCGGTCCTTCTTTATCCCAGACCCTTTTCAATTCCGCGACCCGGACGATGGGATTTCCCATCGCATCGGATTTCCATGAATGGGCGGCCGACTGCGGCCTTCACATTCCCCATGGACGCAAACGCCAGGCCCGCATGGCCATGATCGCGCAGCGGGGGCTGCTTTTCATCCATGTGCCCAAGAATGCGGGAACGTCCATCGCCATGGCCCTTTACGGGCGCACGATGCTTCATGAAACGATGAATTTCTTCATAAAAACCGCGCCGGAAAATGTCCGCAACCTGCCCAGCATCGCCATTCTTCGCGATCCCGTGTCGCGATTCATCTCGTCCTATGGGTATGCGCGCGCCGGTGGGACGGCCCACAGGCAGGTTGTTGATACGTTCCGCGATCGCTACATGGCGTTCCGGTCCGTGGATGATGCGCTGGATCATGTTGAAAATGCCCGCTCCGTTTACAAGATGGACCATATCTTCCGGCCGCAGTCGTGGTATGTCTGCGGACGTCAGGGCGACGTGCTGGTACGGAATCTCATCCCCATGCAGGCCGTCTCCCAGCTGCCGCGCCTGTTTCCGCAGTTCCGCGAGATGCGTATCCAGCGTCTGAATGAAAGCCGCTGCAGTGACATCGCGCTGACAGCACGTCAGAAAAAGCGCATAGAAACCCTGTATGAGCAGGACTTTGTCCTGTATGAAGAAAGCCTCAGGAAGTATCTTCCGGGATCGAAGTGAAAATCAGGAAACTTCCCTGATATTTCTGACAATATTGCGAACAGGAATGTTCATTTCTGTCAGTAACGATATCGACAAAATTCCCATTTGCGACGGGAGATTTCCGTGGAAGTCCCCCACGAAACCTGTTGTCATGATAAAGAAGTTTTTGGTGAAGCTTTTTTCAAAAAGCTTCGATAAACGCAGCCCTCCTGAAAAGACAGCGCCAAAAGACCTTTCTTTTTAAGCGGTCTCCAGAAATCCCTGATGGATACTCCTGTAATACAGGAACGGGGCAATGCGCTGTCAGCATGTCGCCTCCATACGTTCATCCCGGTCGATGTTTCCCTGATAATTATCCTGTCGTGACCGGGCGCTTTTAATTGAGGTCCGACAACGATTGGGATGCCGGGATTTGGTGTCGGTAACACGCTGCGGGTCTTTTCCTGTCCGATCGGCCAGAAAATCGCCCGCGTTGTTTCGTGCGTGACGGATCCGGATGGGGCCCGCAATCGTGCCCGCGCCATGCTGGTCCGCAATACGCATTGCCCGCTTAAACTCCTGTTTTTTTCAATACCTGTCTCAGGAATGAGACAGGTGGCCTTTCATGAAACAAACCTGTGTGAAGCCACCATGATGCAGCATGGTGTTTTGCCATGTCTCCATGCTGAACAGGGCTCACTGGCCGTCGGGACAGGGAAACATCATCCCTGACGTACCGCGCGGCCCATGAAAACTACAGAGAGAAACATGGCATGCGGGAAACAAATGGAAGGTTGTTATCAATAATAACCTCGGTCTTGCTGGCTCTGGTCGGGCTTTTCCTGTTCTTCGGGGGCGCCCAGCTGCTTTTCCTTGGCGGTTCGTGGTTCTATGTCGTTGCGGGCGGCATCATGCTGGCGGCGGCGGTCAGTGGCCTGCGGAAGCCGAAACTGGCGGTCGGCCTTTATGCCGCCCTTCTTCTGGTGGCAACGGTATGGTCCCTGGCCGAAGTCGGCTTCGACATATGGGGGCTGGAGGTCCGGCTGCTCACCCTGCTCGGCATTGGCGCGTGGCTGCTGTTGCCGTCGGTCTGGCGCAGCAGCGGCAGCTGGCTGTCTGACAAGCTGCCGGTGCTTGGCGGCGTTGGTGCGGCCGCCCTCGTGCTGCTGATCAGCTGCTTCATGTCCTATTCCATCGACGGGACGGTTCCGGCGGAGCGCATGATGGCGCAGGGACAGCCCGACCCTGCCGCCGATGGCATCCCCGATGGCGACTGGCAGGCCTATGGCCGCACGGTCGGTGGGGATCGGTATTCGCCGCTGGCACAGATCACGCCGGCCAATGTCACGAAGCTCAGGCGCGCATGGACAACCCGCACCGGCGATGTGGAGCAGGAAGGCGAAGGCACGGTCGCGGGGCCTGATCAGGGGCATGAATTCAACCTTGAGGTCACGCCGATCAAGGTGGACAACACGCTTTACATGTGCACCCCCCACAGCTGGGTCATCGCGCTGGATGCCGCGACGGGGAAGGTGAAGTGGAAGTTCGATCCCCATCCGGCTGCGGCCGACCTTGCGAAAAACGTCTATCTCGCCTGTCGTGGCGTGTCCTATTACCGTATTCCCGACGAAATCCAGACAAGCTGCCGCACGCGCATCTATTCCCCGGTGGCGGACGTGCGCATGGTCGCGCTGGATGCCGAAACCGGCAAACCGTGCGATGATTTTGGCGATCATGGCTTCATTTCCCTGCGGGAATATCTGGGCCATGTGCCGCATGGTTTCCATTTCATCACCTCGCCACCACTGGTGGCCAAGAACCGGCTGATTACGGGGGGATGGATATTCGACAACCAGGCCAATTTCGAACCTTCGGGCGCCATTCGTGGCTTTGACGCGACCACCGGCGAACTTGCCTGGGCGTGGGATGCCGGACACCGGCCGGAAACGTGGAAACCCGGCCCCGATGACGTGCTGACGCGCGATACCCCGAATGCGTGGGGCGTCTATACCGCCGACCTGAACCTCGGGCTGGTCTATATCCCGACCGGAAACGCGCCGCCCGACAACTGGGGCGGGTCGCGCCGTCCGTTCGATGATGCCACGTCATCCGCGACGATTGCGCTGGATATCGTGACGGGCGAACGTCGCTGGACCTATCAGACGGTGCATCACGACCTGTGGGACATGGATATCCCGTCCGGCCCGTCCATGGTGGACCTGCCCGGCGCGAACGGGGAGACGATACCGGCACTGGTCCAGAGTACGAAGCGCGGGGAATTCTTCGTTCTTGACCGTCGCACGGGCGAAACGGTGCCGGGTTATCCCGTGGCCGAACGCCGTGTCCCGACCGCGGGTGCCGCGCCGGATGACCATGTCTCCCCCACGCAGCCCTTCCCGGTGGCGATGCCCAGCCTGACGCCGCCCGACCTGAAGGAAAACGACATGTGGGGCGCGACGCTGCTGGATCAGATGATCTGCCGCATCCAGTATCGCCAGTCAGCCTATGAAGGGCAGTTCACGCCCCCGCATGTGGGTCAGTCCACCATTGTCTATCCCGCGTTCTATGGTGTCGTTGACTGGCAGGGCATCACGATCGACCCGCAGCGCAAGATCATGCTTGCCAATGCAAGCTACCTGCCGTTCCGCATCCGGCTGGACCGGCGTCAGAAGCTGGAAGGTGCCGGGATCCTTCCGAAATGGAACGGGCAGGGGGACGAACCCGCGGCCAAGGGGGATGCCCTTGCGGTTTCGCCTGATTATGGCACGCCGTATATCGCGTTTACCTCCCCGTGGCTGAATCCGCTGCAGATCCCCTGCAAGGGGCCGGTGTGGGGCACGCTGACCGCGATCGACCTCGTCACCAAAAAGATCGTCTGGCAGCATCCCGTCGGCACCACGCGCGACACGGGTCCCTTCCGCACGCACAACAATCTGCCGCTGCCTACCGGCATGTATAATATCGGCGGAAATATCGTGACCCGGGGCGGCGTCGTGTTCATGGGCGCGACGGCGGATGACTACCTCCGTGCTTTTGACCTCGCCACCGGAAAGGTCCTGTGGGACGACCGGCTGCCCGCGGGCGGTCAGGCCACGCCCATGTCCTATGAAATCGGTGGCAGGCAGTATGTCGTGATTGCCGCCGGTGGTCATGGCGGACTGGGCACCAGAAGCGGCGATTACATCATCGCCTATACGCTGGACGGCCAGCAGGGCGCCAGCACGCCCCAATAAACAATAGAAACCCGCGCGGGTATCCGGCCCCGGTCGGATACCCGTGTCTTTCTTCACGGAAACATCCCCCATGCATCCGATACAAAGGTCTGCGTGGCCGCGCGCCATGCTTCATCTCGCGGTCATGTCCGTCATGACGGCATGCGCGATACAGGCCCGCGCGGCGGACGTGACGCTGGGGATCATCGGACCGCATGAATATGACCTGCCGGTTGATTTCAAGCCGTTCAACGTCCTTGTGCAGTACGGCGATGGAAACGCGGCCGGCAGTTCCTACAACAGCCTTGGCCAGCGTCATGCCAGTGGCGGCAGCCATACATGGTCAGGCATGACGAAATACGTGCATTTCCGCAGCTTTGACGCCATCCCGCATGTGGGCTTTGCCTTCGAACTGATCCAGACCGAAAGCTATTCCCTCGCCAACGGCACGGATTTTGGCGGGCTTGGTCCCACCATCGTCGGCCCGGCGGCATGGTTCAAGCCGAACAGGCACAGCACGTTCGGCATCCAGACCTTCATGCAGACCCCCCTTGGCACGCGCGATGCGACCAGCCCGAATTACTGGTCAAACATTTCCAGCTTCATCTTCGACTATGAATGGAAGCATTTCAGTTTCGATGGCGATGCCGGAACCGTGGCGGGAGGGGACAGACACCAGAAGGGGCAGCACCGCTATTCCCCCGGCGTCGTCTTCTACACCAACCTGCGTTTCAGCTGGAAAGCCTCCCGCCTTGTCGAGCCGTTCTTCGCCCTTGACTGGCAGAATGTAAAAGGCACCTATGACCGTACGGCAGGGCAGTATCTGGATGATTCGAACAGTCGCGAAGTAACGCTTGGCCTTGGCGTCATGTTCAACATCTCCCGCCACCTGTCCTTTACCAGCCGCTATTCCCATTCCGTCGATGGCCGCAATGTTCCGGAAAGTAATGCCTATTACGTGAAATTCGTGTATCTGTGGTAAAACGGATGGTGGTCACGGCTGCGGGCATGGTATCTCGGCAATTTGATACTGGTTCCCTCGCGAGATATGCGACAAGAAGAGCGGCATGGATACAACGCAATACCGGATGTCACATGATCGGTTCCACCCCTGAAAAGATACCCACCGGTCGCACACCCATGATGTTTGCGACCTGACATGTGGACGGCAGATACAGATGATACCGACCTGTGACAGACATGCGGAGCCTGTCCCGCCAGTTCCGGCCCTGCGGCCCGCCAGTACGACGGAAGTCACCAAATCATGGCAGCGCTGTGTTGCGTCCTATGGCCTGGACCCGTCGCAGGGGTGGAAGGCGGATGTCCTGTCCGGGGCGGAATTCCGACATGTCAGCGGGTGTTCGGCTGAGCTTCTGAAGGTTGCCATGCCCGAAATGCGCCGCCTGTTCAGCCTTGTGCAGGGGCTGGGCCTAATGGTGCTGCTGGCGGATCGCGATGCCATCATACTGGCCCGTAACATTGACGAGGCGCATCAGCCGGTATGCCGCAGGCTGGAACTGCGCGAAGGCGCGATCTGGAGCGAACATGTCGCGGGCACGAACGGGATCGGCACATCGGTTCAGGATTGCTGCCCCATAGTGCTGGGGGAGGGGGAACACTGGCGCTTCTGTTTCTCGCTTCTGGCAAGTTATGCCGTGCCTGTTTTCGATGCGCAGGGACAGGTCGCCGGCGCCATCAATCTCGCGGCCTTCAGCGGGAACTCCACGCGTCCGGTGGCCCCTCTTGTGCTGGATGCGCTGATGCAGTCTGGCCGCCGTATCGAGGAGCAGCTTTTCCGTGCCTGTTACGCGGGCGGCCGCGTGCTGACGCTGGGCACGGCCGAGGGATGTTCCGCGCCGCTGGTCAGCGTCAATGACGAAGGGGAAATCATTGGCGCCACCCACGCCGCGCGTTCATTGACGGGGTGGACGGACGACATGATCCAGATGCGTCCCAACCTGCTGAACAAGCTTGAATCCGGGGACGAGATCAGCTTCCACAAGGCGGAGGAGAACGTGATCCGCTCTGCCCTTGCCCTGTCACATGGCAACGCCAGCGCAACCGCGCGCAGCCTCGGGATCAGCCGCGCGACCCTTTATCGCAAGATGAAGGGTCTGGGGATCCGTTGAAAGACTTTTTAAAAACCACCTGTCGATAAACATAATGAAGGTTCCTGAACACGGTTTTTTTCAGGGGCTTTCCGGTCAAGGCTGCGCTTGAAATTTCCTTGTAATATGCACGATGTTTCATGGCGGCTGTTTAAAACGGCCGTCAGGTGTCGTACGTCACTGTGTCACTGCGGCGGAACAGGGGGATTGCCCCTGCCTTGTCCATGTTTCGTGAAGTGACGTATATCCTTTTCCGTGTGGTGCCTGAACTTACGATGTCACGCTCAGGCCCGGGGGGAGATGAAGACGATGGCATGGGTTCCTGACGCGCACCGTTATGAACAGGCCGGTTTCCGGCGCTGTGGACGTTCGGGGCTGGTCCTGCCGCCCATTTCCCTTGGCCTGTGGCATAATTTCGGTGGCGTCGATGTCTTTGAAACCGGACGCGCGGTCATCCGGCGTGCCTTTGATCGCGGGGTCACGCATTTCGACCTGGCGAACAATTACGGTCCCCCCTATGGATCCGCGGAGGAAAATTTCGGCCGGATCCTGAAAGAGGACTTCGCGGGCCATCGCGATGAAATGGTCATTTCCTCCAAGGCCGGCTGGGACATGTGGCCCGGTCCCTATGGCGCGGGCGGATCGCGCAAGCACCTGCTGACGTCATTGGAACAGAGCCTTCGTCGCATGGGGCTGGACCATGTGGATATTTTCTATTCCCACCGTCCGACCCCTGATGTCCCGCTGGAGGAGACGATGGGCGCGCTGGTGCAGATGGTCCGTCAGGGCAAGGCGCTGTATGTCGGCATCTCCTCCTACGGTCCCGAACGCACCCGGCAGGCGGCTGAAATCCTGAAGGGGGAGGGCGTTCCCCTGCTGATACACCAGCCCTCCTACTCCATGCTGAACCGCTGGATCGAGGTCTCGCTGCTTGATACGCTGGCGGAACTGGGCGTGGGCTGCATCGCATTTTCCCCGCTGGCGCAGGGGCTGCTGACGGCCAAGTATCTTGATGGCGTGCCTGCCGGGTCCCGTGCCGCGATGGATGAATCCTTCAGCCGCACCATGCTGAGCGAGGAAAACCTCGCCCATGTGCGTGCCCTCAACGACATTGCCGCCAGACGCGGGCAGAGCCTTGCACAGATAGCCATTGCCTGGGTCCTGCGCGATCCGCGGGTGACATCTGCCCTGATCGGCGCGCGTAATGTCGCGCAGCTTGACGACTCGCTCAATGCCCTGAAAAACCCGTCGTTCAGCCCTGAAGAGCTGGACCTGATCGATCGGTATGCGCGTGAGGGGAAGATCGACCTGTGGCGGGACGTCAGTTCTCTCTGACGTCAGCTCCTTCTGACGCCGGTTGACGCAGCCCCCTTTCGTTGCGATTTCATCCCTCCCGACGCATGGTCCAGGCAGGTCGATGCCTGCGCGCGGTGAATATTTCAGCAGGTGATGCCCGGCACGGGACATCATGTTTTGCAAGGCACGGGAATCAGGACTGCATGCTTTCGAACATACTGGCTGCGATGCTGCCGCTCGTCGTGGTGTTTTCCCTGGGGTATCGCGCCGGGTGGCACAAGGATTTCAATGCGGAGCAGGTCTCTACCCTCAACCGGATGGTGATGCTCTACGCCTTTCCGCTCAACCTGTTCGTCGGGATCACCAGTACGCCGCGTGCGACCCTTGCGGAACAGGTTCCGCTGGCGGCCTCCGTTTTCCTGATCATGTGCGGCAGTTTCGCGGTGGCCTATGGCCTGTCGCGATATGTGTTCAGGCGCGACGGGGCTGCATCCACCCTGCAGGGACTTGCGATCGGCGGGCCATCCGTGCCGTTCATCGGTTCGGCCATGCTGCCGCCCCTGATCGGGCACAGCAGTGCGACAGTGGTGATTTCCGCCGCCGTATTCGCCATGGTGCTGGTCCAGACGCCCATCAGCCTTATGCTGCTGGCGAAAAATGCGGATGCCTCCGCCGCGCCGCCCGTCATGAAACAGATCCTCTCCTCGCTAGAGGAGCCGATTGTCTGGGCGCCGATCGTGGCGACGGCGTTTGTCATCCTTGGCCTCCATCCGCCGCATGCGCTCCTCAACGCCATGGGGCTGCTGGGGAACACCACGGCGGGCGTGGCACTTTTCGCATCGGGCATCGTGCTGTTTTCCCAACGGGTTTCCATAACGCTTCCCGTCATCGTGACCGTGGCATCACGCAATATCGTGGTGCCCGCCCTGTCATGGCTGCTGCTGGCCGCGATCGGGCTGTCGCACGAGACGATCCGCGCCGCGATCATGGCGCTGTCCATTCCCGTCGGGACGGTGGTCGTCATCCTTGGTGTGCGTTTCAGGGTGGATGAGCGCGAGGCGGCCTCGACCCTGTTCCTCAGCGCGGTGCTGTCAGTGCTGACGATGACGTTCTTCATCGCCTGCGTCAGCTAGCGCGCCGCGCCGGGCATTCAGCCTGCAACCTCGGTCGGTCCCGTTTCGGGCCATTCGGCCGGACGACATCCCTCGGGCGCATTTTCGCGCAGGAAACGCGCGAATTCGATGAATGCAGCCTCCCTCGGGTCCGATGCGCGCCAGACAAGGCCGATCGTCCGGCTGGCGTCGGGAAGCGGCGTGGTGGTGATCAGATCCTCCCACTCCGCGCGGTGGCGCAGTGCAAGCCGGGGGATCAGGGAATATCCTTCCCCCGCGCCGATCATGTGCCACAGCATTTCCAGGCTGGCGGCAAGGCGTGGCTGCTCGCGCCGTGGGGGCATGCCGCACAGGGCAAGCGCCTGATCGCGCAGGCAGTGCCCGTCCTCAAGCAGCAGCAGGTCCGGCCCGTCAAGATCGCGCATCGCCAGCGTTTCGCGGGCCGCAAGGGGATGGCTGGCGGGAAAGGCGGCCAGGAACGGCTCTTCAAATATCGGTGCGTGGTGAAAGCCCTCGCCCCCCACCGGGAGCGCCGCGAAGACGAGGTCGAGTTCGTCATGACGCAGCATCCTGAGCATCGGCAGCGTCAGGCTGTCCGTCAGTTGCAGCTTCAGCTGTGGATAGGCATTGCGCAGCAGCGGCAGCAGGCTGGGCACGTAATAGGGGCCAAGTGTCGCGATGATTCCGATGCGCAGCATGCCCTCCAGCGGGCCGGTCTGCACGCGCGCCGCCTCGATCATTGCGCGGGCGGCGGCCAGCACGTCACGGCCCAGCGCGATCAGGCGCGCGCCCTGCGGCGTCGGGGCGACATGGCGGCGGGAACGTTCGAACAGCACGACGCCCAGCAGGGTTTCAAGCTTGCGCACCTGTTCCGACAGGCCGCCCTGACTGACGCCACAGCGATCCGCCGCGCGGGAGAAGTTGCGCAGGTCGTCCACCGCCACAACATATTCAATGTCCCGCAGGGAAAGGCCGGAAAGGGGAATGTACCTCATGGGTATAGGTATAGCGGATTTTAAGGGCGGGATTGAAAGGTTCTGCCGATCAGAGCTATCAGAACAAACTGTTTCCGCGTCATCCGTGTTCGTGGGACAACAGGCCTGTCATCAACTGACAAGCGAAAGCAAGGAGCATTTCATATGGCACGCATCAATTCGCCACTGAAGCCTTTCGAGGCTGATGCCTTCCACAACGGCAAGTTCATCAAGGTGACCGACGCCGACGTAAAGGGCAAATGGTCCGTCTTTTTCTTCTATCCGGCGGATTTCACGTTCGTCTGCCCGACGGAGCTTGAGGACCTTGCTGACAATTATGCCGCGTTCCAGAAGCTGGGCGTGGAAATCTATTCGGTTTCGACCGACAAGCATTTCACGCACAAGGCGTGGCATGATACGTCGCCGGCGATCAGCAAGATCAAGTATGTCATGATCGGCGATCCGACCGGCCATCTGGCGCGTAACTTCGACGTGCTGATCGAGGAAGCGGGCCTTGCGGACCGTGGCACGTTCCTGATCGATCCGGAAGGAAAGATCCAGTACATCGAAATCACGGCCGGCGGCGTCGGCCGCAGCGCGAGCGAACTGCTCGACAAGATCCAGGCCGCGCAGTACGTCGCGTCCCATCCGGGCGAAGTCTGCCCCGCGAAGTGGAAGGAAGGCGGCAAGACGCTGACCCCTTCGCTGGACCTCGTCGGCAAGATCTGATCGCAGGTTCGTGGTCTGGCCCTTCGGGGTCAGGCCCTCCCGCCCATCTTTTCGGAAAAAGCGGAGTATTTTCCCCATGCTGCAGGATGCCATCAAAACGCAACTCAAGGGCTATCTGGCGATGCTGGCGCACCCGATCGTGCTCGAAGCCTCGCTCGATGACAGTCCTGCATCGCGGGAGATGCATGAACTCCTGCATGATGTCGCCGCCCTTTCCGACAAGGTGGAGGTTTCCGAACATGGCGAGGCCACGCGGCGCCCGTCCTTCGTGATCCGGCGCGCGGATGCCAGAAGCGGCGTCACCTTCGCCGCCATCCCGATGGGGCATGAATTCACCTCTTTCGTGCTGGCGATGCTGCAGGTGGCGGGGCATGCCCCCAAATTTTCGGATGACGTCATCGCCCAGATACGCGCCCTGCCGGGGACCTACAATTTCGAGACCTATGTCTCGCTATCGTGCCAGAACTGTCCCGACGTGGTTCAGGCGCTGAACGCGATGAGCGTCATCAATCCCCATATCCACAACACCACGATCGATGGCGCGCTGTTTCAGGACGAGGTGACGGCCAGGAACATCATGTCCGTTCCTCAGGTTTACCTCAATGGCGAACCGTTCGAGACGGGACGCGCGGATATCGAGCAGATACTGGCGAAACTGGACGCGGACGCCCCCCGGCGCGCGGCGGAAAAGCTGAAGGACATCGCGCCGTTCGACGTGCTGATCATCGGCAGCGGGCCGGCGGGTGCGTCGGCTGCAATCTATGCCGCGCGCAAAGGGCTGCGGACCGGTATCGTGGCGGAACGGTTCGGCGGGCAGGTGATGGATACGGCGGGGATCGAGAATTTCATCTCCATTCCTGAAACGGACGGTCCCAAATTGTCCGCCGCGCTGGAGGCCCATGTCCGCACCTATGACGTGGACGTGATTTCGGCGCAGCGTGCGAAGGAACTGTTTCCCGCGGCCCAGCCGGGCGGCCTGCATGGTGTCGCGTTGGAAAGCGGGGCGATCCTGCATGCGCGGACGGTCATCCTGGCGACGGGTGCGCACTGGCGTCATCTTGGCGTCCCGGGTGAGGAGGAATACCGCAACAAGGGTGTTGCGTACTGCCCGCACTGTGACGGCCCGTTTTACAAGGGCAAGCGTGTCGCCGTGGCTGGTGGTGGCAATAGCGGCGTGGAGGCCGCGATTGACCTTGCCGGCATCGTTGCCCATGTCACGCTGCTGCAGCGTGGCTCTCACCTCAAGGCCGACAAGGTGCTGCAGGACAAGCTGCATACCCTGCCGAACGTGACGGTCCTGACCGAAGCCCTGACGACGCGGATTGAGGGGAATGGCAGGAATGTCACCGGCCTGACCTATCGCGGGGGTGACGGGGCGGATCACCATATCGACCTTGAGGGGGTCTTTGTACAGATCGGGCTGCTTCCCAATACGGACTGGCTGAAGGGGACCGTGAAGCTTAATGATTTCGGGGAAATCATAGTCAACGATCATGGGGCAACCTCGATCCCGGGCATATTCGCGGCAGGGGACGCGACGACGACGCCATACAAGCAGATCGTGATCGCGATCGGCGATGGCGCGAAGGCGGCCCTGTCCGCGTTCGATTACCTGATCCGCGTGCCGGTGCCCGACGAAAAGCGCGTGGCGGCCTGACAGTCTGTGGGCGCGTAAGGGGGACGACAGACATGCCGCGCCCCTTGCGCCAACTTTCAGCGGACGGGCGTCTTTAAAGAGGCAGGTCCAGTAATATCCCGAAATTATAAAAGTTTCTGGGTGTCGCCTTTTTTCAAAAAGGCGACGTCTTTCGAAGCTTTCTATAAAAAGCTTCACAAAAAACTTTTCATAATTTCAGTATGTTAACGAGGTTTCCTTTTTGAACCGCCTTTCAGCTTTCCCGCCGCGTTACCAGCAGCTGGTTGATGCGGAATCCCTCCACGTCGACCACTTCGAAACGGAAACGCGCCGTGTCCACCCGGTCGGCCTTGCGGGCCATGCGGCGCAGGCGGTGCATGACAAATCCGCCAATCGTATCGAACGGCCCTGTATCATCCAGTTCCCGTGCGTCCAGTTCCCGCCTGACATCCCCGATGGACGCCGCGCCATCTATCAGCCATGAATTCGCGTCGCGACGGACAATCAGCTGCTCCTCGAACGGATTGACGACACCGCCCATCAGGGCACCCATGATGTCCTTGAACGTAATCAGCCCCACCACCAGCCCGTATTCATTGACCACCAGCGCGAAACCGACCCCGTGGGTGTCGAACTGTGCCAGCGTGTCCCACAGGTTGATGGTTTCCGGCACCGACAGGACATCGCGACGTACCTGAAAGATGGGCCTGTCATCCGTGGGGATGTCCGCCGGCGTCTGCGTGGCGGGGGACGGGGCGCGATCGACGACGGCCGCCAGCACGTCCTCGGCCCGGATGGAACCGACCACGTTATCCAGCCCGCCATTGCACAGGGGATAGCGGGAATAAGGTTTGGCGCGGACCTTGTTTTTCTGGGCTTCCACGCTTTCCTGCAGGTCCAGATAGACGATTTCGTCACGCGGCGTCATGGCGGACGTGATGGAACGGTCCTGCAGGCCCAGCACGTTCTGGATCATCTGGTGTTCCTGCTCCAGAAGCACGCCCGACGCCGTGCCGGCGGCAAGGATCGCGCGCAGGTCCTCCGGCGTCACGGGTTCGACTGCCGAGGCCGCCGGGATTTTCAGGGCCCGCAGGATCGTGTCCGACATTTTCGAAAAAACCCAGACAAGGGGATAAAGCAGTTTCAGCGCCATCCCCGGAAACCAGCCCACCGCAAGCGCCACCCTGTCGGGGGCATTCATCGCAATGCGTTTGGGGATCAGGTCGGCAAACAGCACGAACATGCCGGTCACCAGGAAAAAGCCGCTGCATGCCGCCATCGTCTGGGCCGCGGCTTCGCCCACCCCCCACGTCATGAACCCGTGGGTCAGGGACGGGGCGATCATTTCCGAACTGATGATGCCACCCAGAACGCCAACGCCGTTGAGGCATATCTGAAGGACGGTCATGACCTGTCCGCTGTTGCGGCGCAGTTTCAGAAACGCCGTCGCGCGTTCGTCCCCGGATTCCGCCCGGGAGCGGAGCCGGACATCACGCGCGGCGGCGAACGATATTTCCGAAAGTGAAATAAAAATATTGAGCGCGACCAGAAGAATAAGCGCGATCAGGCCGGATACAAACAAAATCACCAGAGCACCTGTTACAAGATAGGCACCGTCATTTAGCATATAATCCAGAAAATCATGGATATATTTCCTGTACGCTTCATGCCCCCGGTATATCCGCCGCGTCTGGAAATATTGATGAAGAACCCGCCCCGCACGATGGAACTGTCCCGCCGGTCGCGGCAATGCGAACCGGCGGGACAGGCTGGTCCATCCCGTCGCGGGCTATCGCGTGGGAAGCGCGGAAAGCACCGGCCGGGTCAGGTCGTCTTCGGGTTCGGCGCCATGTGTCCGGGGCGTGGGTACGTCGCCTGCGGGCGGTGCGCCATGCAGATGGGAATATTGCAGGGGATCAATGGAAAACAGCCTGTCCTGCGCGGGCAGTTCGGCCATGCTCCACCCGCCGCCGCAGGCGCGGATCAGGCCCACCTGCGCCTGAAGGTAACGGGTCTGGACCTCCACCTGCTGGATGCGGGCCTCAAGCGTGCTGACCTGCGCGATAAGGACATCCAGATAGGCCGCAAGGCCGCCTTTGTACAGGTTCATGGTGATATCCTGCGTCTGGCTTGCGGCATCCACCGCCGCCCGTAGGCGGGCATTTTCGCCATCCAGCCGGTTCGTGCGCGACAGCCCGTCCTCCACATCGCGGAATGCGTTGAGGATGGTCATGCGGTAATGGTCCCGCGTCTCGCGATAGGCGGACCAGCTCTGCTGCAGCTGCGCCCGGCGCAATCCCCCTTCGAATACGGGAAGGGTCACGGTCGCGCCATAGGACCACATGCTGTTGGCAAGGTTGGCGAGGTTGAATCCGTTATCGTCAAACCCCCCATCCATACGGAACGACACATGGGGGTAGAACGCGGCTCGCGCGATGCCGATGGCGCGGTTGGCCTGTGCCATCTGGCGTTCCGCCATGGCGATGTCCGGCCTGCGTTCCAGAAGGTCCGAGGGCAGGGCGGGGGACAGGGCGAAACGGTTGGCGTTCAGGTGGCTGTCGGGTGACAGGTGGAATGAAGAGGGCGCTTCGTTGACCAGCACGGCAATGGCGTGCTCCATCACCTCCCGCTGGGCCTGGATATCCAGCAGGTGCGCCTGCGTGGTGTAAAGCTGGTTCTGCGCGCGCGCCACATCCAGGCGCGACGCCGCCTGATCCTGCAGGCGCGTGCGCGTGACACGCAGCGATTCCTCGTAATAGCTGATCGAACGGCTGTAGATGTCCGCCTGCGCGTCCAGTCCGCGCAGCGTGAAGTAATCGGTTGCCAGTTCGGCCTGCAGGCTCAGCCGGGCCGAGGCATATTCGGCGGCCTGTTCCTGCGCGTAATCCTTCTGCAGGCGCACGCGGTTGCGGATGGAGGACCAGAAATCCGGCTCCCACGAGGCCATTCCCCCGTAAAATTCGTCCGAATCCGTAATCGGTCCCTTGTAGCGGAACAGCCGTTCGGCCGAACTCTTGTTATTGCTGGCGCCAAAGGAAATGCCGAAATGCGGCAGCAGGTCGGATCGTGCCTCGCTCACGATCGCGCGGGCCTGCAGGAAACGTTCGGCCGCGGCCTGCAGATCCCCGTTATGGGCGGTCGCCGCCGCCTCCAGCGTATCCAGCTGCGGGTCGGCAAAGGTTTTCCACCATTCCGCGCGGATGCTGTCATCCATGGGGTGGGCCACCGCGAACGGCGCCTGCCCCTGCCATGTGGTGGGGATGACATAATGCGGCGCGTGATAGGCGGGGGCGAGGTCGCAACCCGCCAGCGACAGGGTGGAGACGGCGCACAGACCACCCATGAACAGGCAACGGCGCAGATCAGCCCTCATCATTCATCTCCCTTGTCGGAGGTGTCATCGCCATATCCGGCCACGGGCTGGACCACGTGGACCTTCTGCCCCTCCAGCAGGTCGGCGGGCGGGTTGTCGATGATCCGGTCTTCGGGCGTGATGCCGGAAAGGACCTGCGTCGCCCCATCACCCATGCGTCCCACCGTGATGTCGTGGAAATGCGCGGTATCCTGCCGGTCCACCACCGCGACCTGCATGCCGTGCTCCTGAAACACCAGCGCCCCGGTGGGGATGGTCTGGTGGCGCGACTGTTCCGGCGCGCTGAGTGTCACGGCCGCGAACGTGCCGGGCCACAGGGCATGGTCCTGGTTGTCGATGATGAACTCGCTCACGCTTGTCCTGGTGTCCGGATCGTACCCGCCCGATACGGTCAGGAAGCGGGCCTCGAACACGCGGTCGGGGAATTGCGGCACATGCACGGTCGCGTGCAGGCCGGGCTGGAGGATGTAGGACATGTTTTCGGGGATTGAGACGAACAGCCGCATCTGGTGCGTGTCGGCCACGCTGAACAGTTCGCTGGCGCCGCCATTGGCGTTGAGGTTGCCGCCGCCTTCGTGCACGTAATCGCCAACGTTGATGTCGCGTTCCGTCACGACCCCATCAAAGGGGGAGACAATGACCTTGAAACGTTCAAGCGCGGCGTAGCGGTCAAGGTTATGCCGCGCGGCCTCCAGATCGGCTGCGGCCGATTTCTCGTTCGCGTCCTGGACGGAAACCGACTGCCCCGAAACGGCCTGCGATTTTCCCATCAGGCGCCAGCGCTGGGCGGTCACCACCGCCAGGTCGTATTTTGCCTGTGATGACTGCAGGTCGGCCTGTGCCTGCGCGAACTGGGCATCGAGGCCGGGCGTATTGATTTCCGCCAGCACGTCGCCGGAGGAAACGCGCGCGCCGTAATCCTTGTACCACATGCGCACGTACCCCGACACCTGCGGATAGATGGGGGCCTGGTACCAGGCCTCGATCGTGCCGGGCAGTTCGAGGCTGACGTGACGCGCCTCGGGGCGGGAGGAGATGACCATCACGTCGGGCACGGCGGCCGCCCTTGCGTCGTTGCGCAGGGCGACGGCATGGTGGATGCGTTCGATCATCAGGTAACCACACCAGCCCGCAACAACCGCAGCGCCGGCCATCATCATGACTTTTCGGGATTTCTGAGTGGACATCAGTTCATTTCCTCCCGGCGGGGGCCGGACGGTTGTGCAGGATTGCGTAAACACAGGGCACGAACAGAAGGGTGGAGACTGTCGCCACCAGCAGGCCGCCGATGACGGCGCGGCCCAGCGGCGCATTCTGCGAATTGCTCATGGCCATGGGCACCATGCCGATCACCATGGCCAGCGCGGTCATCAGGACAGGCCGTATCCGCCCGTATCCCGCCTCCACCGCCGCGCGCAGGGCGTCACCATGTTCCTCGATCCGTTCACGGGCGAAGGACACGACAAGGATCGAATTGGCCGTCGCGGTCCCCATGCACATGATCGCGCCGGTCAGGGCCGGAACGGACAGGCGCGTATGGGTCAGGAACAGCGCCCATGCGATCCCGGCCAGCGCGCCGGGAAGGGCGGTGATGATGATGAACGGATCCAGCCACGACTGGAAATTGACCACGATCAGCAGGTAAATCAGCATGACGGACACAACCAGCCCGAAGATCAGCTCCACATAGGAGTGCTGCATGGTTTCGGTCTGGCCCCGGATGACAACCGCGGCGGTGGAGGGAACCATCGATTGTGTCTGGCGCAGGACGCGTTGCACGCCCGCCGTCACCTGCCCCAGATCCGCGCCTTCGGCCGAGACGTAGATGTCGATTTCGGGCATGGAGTTGAAGTGCGAGACCTGTCCCGGCGTGCCGGTGGCCGTGACGTTGCTGATGCCGCCCAGCAACTGCATGTGCCGCCCCTGCGGGTCGCCGTCGCCCTTGTCGACCGGAATGGTCATCAGGTTGTTGAAATGCGTCAGCTGGTCCTGCGAGACATAGACGTTGAGCGGGAAGGTAATGCCCGTCTGCGGGTCCAGCCAGTATTGCGGGTCCACCGTCTGGCTTCCCGACAGGGTCATGAGTTCGTTGTTGGCAAGGTCGGCTTCGGTCATGCCGGTCGCCTGCCCGAACGTCCGGTTGCCCTGCACGAACAGTGTCGGGGTCTTCATGGTCTGCTGGATCACGACATCGGCCGCACCGGGCACCTGACGCAGGCGGTTTACGACCTGTCGGGCGTATTCGTAATTATCCCGCAGGTCAGGCCCTGAAATCTGTACGTCGATGGGCGAGGGGGAGCCGAAATTGAGGATCTTTGCCGTCAGGTCCGCCGGCTGGAACGTGAACACCGTGCCGGGGAAACGGGCGGACAGGTCGCGCCGCAGGGTGCGGCGGTAATCCCACACCGGCGTTTCCTCATCCTTCAGGGCGATGGTGATGTCGCAATCCTGCGTGCCGATGGTGGGGGTGGGGATGAACGCCTGGTTATGCGCGCCTTCGGGCAGGCCGCAATTCTCGATCATGGTGTCCACCTTGCCGGGGAACAGCGCATGGACCCGATCTTCAACCAGCGAGGCCTCGCGCCCGGCCACTTCGATACGGGTGCCCAGCGGCGCGCGCATGTGCATCTGGATCGTGCCGGACTTCGTTTCAGGAAAGAAGTCGCGTCCGGCGATGAAATACAGCCCCGTGGAACACAGCGATACGCCAAGGAAGATCGCAACGAAGCGTCCACGGCGGCTGATGGCCCGGCGCAGGACATCGGCATAGCGTTCGCGAAAGGTGTTGAACCCCCGTTCGAAAGCCTGCTGGAAACGTTCGGGCAGCCGCTGGGGATATTGCAGCTTGTGAAACTGGGGTTCGCAGTGGTGTGAATCCCCGTGTCCCGCAACACTGTGCCCCGCCAGAAGGTACTTCGCCATGGTCGGCACCAGCGTGCGCGACAGGATGAAGGAGGCGACCATGGCGAAGATGATCGCCTCGGCCATCGGCATGAACAGCCAGCCTGCGACACCGCTCAGCCCGAAAAGGGGAAGCCACACGATGCAGATGCACGTCGTTGCGACAAAGGTCGGGATGACGATCTGATTTGCCGCGTCGATGATGGCGGGTTCGAGTTCCTTGCCCATTTCCAGATGGGCGTCGATATTCTCGATCATGACGGTGGCGTCATCGACANGCCAACCGCGAGTGCCAGGCCGCCCAGCGTCATGACATTGATCGTCTGCCCCGCCCAGTCCAGCCCGATGATCGCGCACAGGATGGCCAGCGGGATGGAGGTCGCGATGATGAGGGTCGGCCGCCACGACCCCAGGAACAGCAGGACCACCATGCCCGTCAGGAACGCGGCCGTCAGCATTTCGCGCACGACGTCGAAGATGGAATCCTTCACGAAGATGGAGGCATCGCCCAGAATGCTGATCTTCACGTCCGGGGGCAGCAGTTTCTGGATGCGGGGCAGAAGGGCCTTTGCGCCGGCCACGACATCCAGCGTCGAGGCATCGCCGCTTTTCATCACGACGATCTCCACCCCCTGCTGTCCCTTGACCAGGACCAGGTTGGTCTGGGGATGGCCGCCGCGATAGACCTCCGCCACGTCATGCACGTAGATGACGGCATTGCCGACACGCTTGACGGGGATATCGCCCAGTTCCTTCATCGAACGCGGGGTGGCGTTTGTCTGGACCATCCAGTCCGTGGCGGAAATTTTCTGGTCCCCCGCCGGCAGGACGATGTTCTGCCCGCGCAGGGCGTTCTGCACGTCCATGGCCGACAGGTGATGCGCCTGCAGCTGCTGCTGGTTCAGGGCGACCATCACGAAACTGTCCATCCCGCCATAGGCCTGCGGCACGACGGCTCCCGGCACCGTGACCAGCAGGGGCCGCACACGGATCATGGCGAGCTTGAACAGGTCCGAAGGCGTCTGCCGCGCGGACGTGACCTGCAGCGTCAGCACCGGCACGGATGAGGCATCGAGGCTCATCACCATGGGGGAGGGGATGTTTTCCGGAAGCTGCTTTATGACCGTCTGCGAAATGGCGGTGACTTCGGCCTCGGCCTTGCCGATATCCGTTCCGGGCTGGAAGTATATGTTGACGATGCCGCGCCCGTAATAGGAACTGCTTTCCATATGTTCGATGCCCTCGACGGTCGAGGTCACCATCAGTTCGTAGTTGTATATGATACGCCCGGCGAATTCTTCGGGCAGCATTCCGCCATACGTCCACACGACGGACACGACGGGAATGCGGATGTTGGGGAATACATCCGTCGGCGTGCGCAATACCGACATGATACCAAAGATCACGATAAGGATCGACAGTACCACAAAGGTATAGGGCCGACGCAGCGCGGTGACTACGATGGCATTCATGAGTATTGGCCCATGTGAAAGATAGACCTGTTTTTTACAAACTATGAATGAAGAACATATAAAATATTTTTTTAATACATGTATTTTAGTTTATTATTACTTATAATACATGAATCGTTTTTTAAGAAACTTCCGCACTCGAAAAATCGCGCAGGGGAAAAAGGCTGACGCACGAAGGATGCCGTGCGGGACGGCGATGGTCCTGCAGGCCTGTACGACAGGCGTCGCGTGATTTTTATAATGAAGTATGAAAATCCATTCTGGTTTTATTACCGCATGATAAAGTAAAGCGGCATCCCTGATTGATCATTTCCCTGACTTTTCCCAGGCCCTGACCGGGCAGGCACGAAGGGGGATGGCGTTCGACATGCGCGGGGATGATGATGCGATGAAGGATCCCCGCATGACGGCACGCGTTCCATCCCGCGCGCCACGGGTCATGTTCCTGCCCTCGTGTCTTGAATGTTCACAGGGCCCTGCGGCATGATGGCATCCGACCAAGAGGAGAATGCATGAAGCCCGACGCCACCGACAGTCAGCCAAAGCCCGGCCTGCGTGAACGCAAGCAGGAGCGCATCCGCGCCACGCTGATTGCCGAAGCCATGCGTCTGTTTTCCGCGCAGGGATACGATCAGACGACGGTGGATGAAATCGCCGATGCGGCGGACATATCGCGCCGGACGCTGTTTCGCATGTTCGAGACGAAGGGCGATATCGTTCTGGCATGGACAAAGGGCATGACCCGGAGCCTGAGCGACGCCCTTGCGTCATGCCCGGCGGACATGAATCCCGCCGATGCGATGATGCATGCCTTTACCTCCCTCGTGCCACGGATCGCGAAAAACCGTCAGGATACCTATGCTTTTGTCTTCCTGATCGAAAAGACGCCATCCCTCCAGACGGTAAGCCTCCAGAAATACGGAAAGTGGGAGGACTGCCTGGCCGAAGGGCTGGCAAAACGTATTGCTGATCGGAAAAACCGCAGGAATGCCGCCCGCCTGATGGCACGCAGCGGTATCGCCATCTTCCGCACCGCGCTGGATGAGTGGATACGCCTCAAGGGGCGTCCGGCGCTGGTGCCCCTTCTGGAAAAAACCTATGACCTGCAATCATCGCTCTGGCCACGCCATGTGGAGGCCGCGCCCATCGTAACGCCGTGACGGATTTATTCTGATGGCGTGGGATGTCAGCCCGTTCTGCAACGGCTGCCTGATCTTTCCGGCGTTGCGTTCATGATCGCGCGGCTTCGGGCTTCATGCGGATACCCTGTTTCCATGGCAGGCATGATCGTAAATATTCAGAACCGTTTCGACCGCGGTGATGGCAATGATGCGTGGGTTGCGCGGAATGCTGCCGGTACGGATGTCTTCGTAAAGGCCGGGCAGGAACTGGCTGATCAACGGGTCCGGCAGGCCCGTTTCCCCCAGATCGTCAAACAGCGACTGAACGGCGGCCTGCGCCTGTGGAAGCGCCCAGTAATACCTGATGCGGTCGCTGTAGGAATAATGCCGCATCCATTCGATCTGCCGCGCATTCCCGGCATAATGCCCCTGCCAGAAGACTGGGTTGTCGCGCATCAGCCGTTCCATGGTGTTCCGCAGGCTGGTGCGTTCCGGCCGCAGGACGGCGCGGATATCGTCCAGCGCGTATAATGCCTCACGCAGGGCGAATGTCAGGCCCGGGCCGACCTTCAGGATGGCAAATCCATCCTCCACCAGCGCCCTCAGCGCCGAAAGGGGCTGGTAATCCGTGGAATGGGCCTCAAAAACCCGGCCGGGCATGCACGACAGCGTATCGATCAGGTCCCGTGCGCGTTCGCGGCGGTAGAAGGCCACGTCCTCGACGCCGAATTCCACGCCCGGCTGTACCACCAAGGCGATGACGCGTTCCCAGACGTCCTGACCCAGCGTGGTGGTGAATATCTCCTCATGGATGTGCAGCGTCTGCAGCGCAGCAGTGGGAGAGGTCGGGCACAGATGGTCAAGGGAGTCCGCAACCCCGCCGGGGACCGGAACCTCCGTCCCGATGATATAGGCCGCCTGACCGGGGCGTGCGGCCTCGGCCCGGGCTGCCAGCGTACAGGCGCGCCGGGCCACCACGGCATCGGGCAGGGCCGCCGCCTCGCCCCGGCATCCCATGCTTGCATCCAGATGCAGCTTGACGAACCCGGCCTCCGCATAGGCCGCGATCATGGCCTGCGCGCGGTCCATCGCCTCCTCCGCAGGCAGGGATTTCCACGGGTTTGGTCCCAGGTGATCGCCCCCCAGCAGGATCCGATCACGGGGGCAGTCAACGCGCCGGGCGATATCGTGAACCATGTCCCGAAAGGCGGCCGGGGTCATGCCGGTATAGCCGCCCTCCTGATTCACCTGATTGCAGGTGGCCTCGATCAGGACCGGATGACGGGTCCGCGCCGCGCGCGACAGCGCGGCCTCCAGCACCAGTGGGTGGGCCGAACAGACCGAGGTTATTCCCCGGCGACGGCGGGCCGGGACCGTCTGGTCATGGATCTGACGTGCCAGCATGAGGAGCGGCGTCGCGGCTGTGGTCATGGGGGCTGTCCTGATTGGGGATGGCGGGAAGGTGGGGTCCGTCGGGCAATCCTGACCACTTTTGTCAGGTGGCGCGGCGCAAGCGTATCCAGACCGCGCATCCGTGCCACGTATTCCCCCAGAAGTTGCAGGACCGGAAGGCAGATCAGCGCGCGCACGGCGGCAGGCGATGCGATCGGCAGTTCCACCGTCCCCGGACCGCCCAGGCCCAGAACGCGCGCGCCCTTGTCCATCAGTTCCCTGGCAAGCAGCGCCTCTTCTTCTGCCGTGTCAGGGTGATAGAGGAAGATGACCAGCGATTTTTCGTCGATAAGGCTGATTGGGCCATGGCGGTATTCAAGGGGATGATGGGCTTCGGTCTGGCTGAGGCTCATTTCCTGAAGCTTCAGCGCCCCTTCGCGCGCGACGCCATACAGAGCCCCGCTGCCAAGGAATACGAAATGCGACCGACCGGAAATCAGTTCGTCAAGGTGCGGGTCCGCCGCGTCCAGAAGGTTCCGGGCCGTCCGCGTAGTTGTCGCATCGACCTCCACCCCGGCGTAACGCAGGCCCATCAGCAGCATCAGGCTGGCTGATGCCGTCATCACGATCCCTTCCTCCGGATGGGTTTCGGCCACCATGACCCTGTCGCCCTGCGCGCACAGCGCGCTGCCCGGCGCGCAGGTAAAGGCCGTGACCTGCAGCCCGGCGGCCCGGCTGGCCTTTGCCGCGGCGACGGTTTCGGTGGATTCCCCACTGCGTGAAAGCGCCAGCACATGGGCCGCGATGCGCAGCGGGATATAGGAACCACGGCGACAGGTCCATTCGTTGCCCGGCACGGCGCGTGCCATGACGCCATGCTCATTCAGGGTCGTTGCGATGGAATCCGCGATATGGACGGACGTGCCGCATCCCACGACGGCATGGACCGCATCCACGCGGGGAGGGACCTGTTCGTTAATGACCTGGTCCCAGAGTGGAAACTGCTCGCGGATGCCGCGTTCCGTTGCATTCATGACGGATCCTTTGTCTGACAGGGGTGTCTTGAAACATTATCGTGGGGGAAGGGGCGACTCACAGCTTCATTTCCTTCAGGGCGGAAGCCATATGGTCAATCCATTGCGCATCCGTCGCCCATCCCGCCTGCCGCGCCGCACGCAATATTCCCCCGCCGATGGGGGGCAGGCGGGGGGGCTGCGGCTGTCCGCACAGGCGCGTCATGGCCTGACGCAGATACAGGTTGTTGAATGTCCCGCCGGTATGGCTCCACGGCAGTCCGGGGCGCGACAGCCCCCTGCGCGCCACGGTGACATGGCGGGCCAGATGACGCGCCGCGCGATCAAGGATGTGACGCGCCTGTTCATTGCCGTCCATTGCCATTTCACAGACGCCATGCGCCAGCGCGGCAACGGCGGAGCGTTCATGGGACAGCCCGCCATACCATTCGAGCAGCGCCGCACCGGCAGAAGCGGGAGAGGTCGGCAGGTTCATGAACCGGCACATGGGCGCGATGAACGGGTGCGCGTTCCCGTCGCGTCCGTCAAGCGCCTGCGTCAGAAGGGAAAGGGCCTCGCGCCCGATCCAGAACGCGCTTCCTTCATCCCCGAACAGGGGCCCCCAGCCGCCCACGCGCAGGTTCCGCCCGGTTTCATCCGTTGCCCATGCCATCGATCCCGTCCCCGACAGGATCAGGACGCCCGGCGCGCCGGCAAATGCCCCGGCGCAGGCCATTTCCACGTCATTGCGGACAATGCAGCGATCCGCCGCAGGTCCCAGGATTTCATGCACCGCGGCATCCTGCCGGGCCGTGATCGTGACGCTTTCGCCATATCCCGCCAGCCCGAACGCCGCCCCGGCGACATGGGGGGGGATATCGGCCAGAAGTTCGGCAAGAACCTCCCGCCATCGTGGCTGATCGAACGGATTGGAGCCCGCTCCCCGGCGCGCGGATACGATATTGGCGTTGCGGTCCACCACAAGAAGCAGGGTTTTGGTCCCCCCGCTGTCCAGCGCCAGAATGCAGGGGGAGGCACCTGTCATATGCATCAGCCCTTTCACGATCCGTTACCGCCCGCGAAGCTGGAAATGGCAATAAGCCGTGGTCAAGATCGTAGAAATCCCCATTGTCCATCCAGCAGGGCAGGGCCGAAAGGATGGAAGCCGGTTGCATGTGACGGAAACGCTCGTCCAATGGACGCGCCATGTTCCTGTGCGTCATGTTTTGCGTTTCAGTCATTCATGTCAAGTCAAATATGTGATTGGTTTTGATCTTTTATGAAGGGAACCAAATGGGTTCCGGCACGGGCAGGAAAAATCGGAAAAATATCGAAATCCCCTAGATATTCAGGAATATTCTCCTGCTGCCCCTGTCCGGGTAAACAGGCGGGGAGGTCGGCTTTTTTCCGATCCGCCTGCGGATGGATTTGTGCCTGAATGGCGTATTCAATCAAAAAAAAGATTGCATTGGATTGTTCCGATATAGGATTGATCTGGAACCGCCTCAATTCACGCAGATCGGAATCAAGGGACCGAGTATGACAGATATCTCCGGCCACCGTGCGGCCTTCGCCCTGACGCTGGGGCTGCTGCCCGCGTTGCCTCATGCCGCCTGGGCATCTTCCGCAACCGTCGAACTTCCGCTGCTGCCCCGTCCCGCGATCATGTCGACACAGCCGGGATTTTTTTTCATGCCCGCGTCCCTTGATGTCGTTGTCGACGGCGTGGATGCCCTCACGGCCACGCGCCTGTGCGATACGATGCGCGCGCCGCACGGGCCGGTCCTGATGATGCGTGACAGTGGCGCGGCACCCGCGCGCGCCGCGATCAGGATGCGGCTGCTTGCCTCGGCGGCCTCGGCGCCTGCGGAAGGGTATGAACTTGCAATCGGGCATGACGGCATCGTGGTGACCGCCCACGACCAGGCCGGCCTTTTCTACGGCGCGGTCAGCGTGTCGCAGCTTCTGGGCGCGGGACGGGCGCGGTTGCCGGGGATGCATGTGCGTGACTGGCCGCGCCTGCAATGGCGTGGGGTCATGCTTGATTCATCACGACATTTCCAGACGCCTGCGGAAGTACGTTCGCTGATTGACGCCATGGCGGAACTGAAACTCAATGTCCTGCACTGGCATCTGACGGACGATCAGGGATGGCGGCTGGAAATCCGGCGCTATCCCGAACTGACGCGGGTGGGGGCATGGCGGCGCGCCCCGGATTCCGGGCCGAATGGCGATGGCGCGTCCTATGGCGGGTTCTATACCCAGGCGGAGATACGCGACATCGTGGCCTACGCCGCCGCGCGACAGATAACGATTGTGCCCGAACTGGATATGCCCGGTCATGCGCAGGCCGCCATCGCCGCGTATCCGAAGGTCGGTTCGGGCGGGACGCCGACGCGGGTTTCAAGCACGATGGGCGTGCATCCCTATCTTTACAATGTGAATGAAGAGACCTTTGCCTTCATCGATCACATCCTTGACGAAGTGATGGAACTGTTTCCCTCCCGCTTCATCCATATCGGTGGCGACGAGGCCGTCAAAACCCAGTGGCAGCATTCCCCTGCGGTGCAGGCGCGCATGCGTGAACTGGGCATTCATGATGAAGAGGCATTGCAGAGCTGGTTCATCGAACGTCTGGGGAAGTACCTGTCGGCCCATGGGCGACGCCTGATCGGATGGGATGAAATCCTCAAGGGCGGGCTGCCGGCTTCGGCGTCCGTCATGTCGTGGCATGGAACGGCTGGGGCCGTCACGGCGGCGCAGGCAGGTCATGACGCGGTCATGGCACCTTCGGACAGGCTGTATTTCGATTACATGCAGACCGATCGCGATGACGAACCGACGGGGGGACGCTATCCGGTGGAATCCCTTTCGACCGTTTATCATTTTGATCCGCTTCCCCCCGGCATGCCGCCATCCGTGCAGCAGCACATCCTGGGTGTAGAGGGCGGGATATGGACGGAATACCTGACCTCTGGCAGGGCCACGATGCTGGCGGCATTTCCACGTCTGGACGCCATGGCGGAAACCGCATGGACCCCGCATGAGCGGCAGGACTGGGACAGCTTTCGCATCCGCCTGAAGGACGAGGTGACGCGACAGCTTTCCCGTGGCGTGCCGGTGGATCAGGCAGCCTATGCCGTAAGCATTTCCGCCATTCCCGATCAGGCCGGCCATTACGAGGTGACGCTGTCAAACCAGATCGCGCAGGGAACGCTGCATTATACGCTCGATGGGCGGGAGCCCGATGCGCAGGCCCCGGCCTATGTCCATCCCCTGACGGTCGGCGCGGGTACGAAGGTCCGCGCCGCCGCCTTTGACGCAGGTGGCCTGCGGCTTGCCCCGTCTTCCACCCGCGTCATCAGCGTCGGGGGGATCGCCACGCGCAGTGGCACGCAGCTTGCGGCGTGCGAGGGGGGGCGGCTGTCCCTGCGGATCCCCGCGACGCCGGATGCGACGGCCACCGCGCCATATCTGACGATCGACCGGACGCGCGACTGCGTCATGTATGGCGCGCCCCCGCCACAGGGCGCCAGCACCCTTGCGATCAGGGTGGTGCCTGTCACGCATTTCTTCAACACGCCACTGGATGACGGGCCGCGCGTGCCTGTGATGAAGCTGGACGCGCCGCGACATGCAATAAGTGTGTGGCCGGACCGATGCACGGGAAAACCCGTAGCGACCACCCGCCTTCCGCGTCATCCCAGGCCGGGCGTTCCCCTGGACATATCGCTGCCGGTTACGGCACAGGGCGCGCATGACCTGTGCATCGCGGTCCCTGATGAAAAGGAGCCGCTATATTATGCGTTCCAGACATTGTCACTGACAGGACAGAAAAATACGGAACATAATAAATAGATCCGGGTTTTCATGAGGTTGTCCGGAGTCTCTTTAGGGACGACATTCACCCGGCGGCTGGATTGCGGTTCACGGGGCGGGCACGGCATTGACCCTGCCTGCCCCAGTGTCTAGTTTTTCGCCGTCCCGCGTTACTGTCGTGCCGTCCGCGAGAGTGCCGGACAGGGGGCTTTTCTGTTTTGGGAGAATCAATGTGGCGCCCGATCGTCTGACGCAAATCCGCCGCTATCTTTACCTGAACGGCGCGACAGGTGTTCATGAACTGGCGGAAAAGGTGGATGCGTCGCTGGCGACGATCCGGCGCGACCTGCAGCGGCTGGAAGAGCAGGGCATCATCATCCGGACGCATGGCGGCGCGACGATCGCTGATTCCGTGGGGCTGGAAATCGCGTTCGAAGCCCGCGAAAACCAGAATCTGGAGGATAAGCGCGCCATCGCGGATGCCGCCTTTGCCATGCTGCGTCCCAATACGGCGGTCTTTCTGGATGCCGGGACCACGGTTTTGCAACTGGCGCGGCGGCTGCGGCTGGACCCCATGCCGCTGACGGTGTTTTCCAACAATATCTGCGTGGCGGAAGCCCTGATGGGCATCGACTGCATCCAGATCATCCTGCTGGGCGGTCGCGTGCGGCAGAGTAACCGCAGCGTTGTCGGCGCGCTGTCGGAACAGGTGATCGAAGGCCTGTGGTTCGATCAGCTGTATCTGGGGGCCAGCGCGGTGCAGCCGGACAACACCATCGCAACGCCGGACAGCGATGAGGCCAGCCTGAATGCCGCGATGCTCAAACATGCAAGCGAACGCTATCTTCTGGTCGATAGCGGCAAATTCGGCCGTCACTCCACCTATCGCGTGGGGCGCCTTGACCAGATCACGCAGATCTTTACCGACGCCAACCTGGGTGAGGAATGGGTTGCCCGCATGCAGCAGCTCAACATTCCCCTGACGCAGCCCGAGGCCCTGATCGAAGACGCGGTCTGATCCGGACCGCGCCTGTCGTCATATTTATCCCCCATCTGTCTGGCGCAGCGTGAAAGACGGTTTCAAAAGCCTGTCTTCGAAACGTGCCGCATGTCATGGCGGGGGCTGTGCAGCTCCTTGAAAAAGACTTTCGTGAACGCCGCCCTTTCAAAAGGCGGCGCAGGATGGACGAAAGTCATTCTTCACTGGCAAGTGCGGCATCAAAGCGCGCCCAGCTGTCGCCAAGTTCGACCACGGTTTTCGTTCGGCGTGCCTGTTCGATCATGAAAATCAGCAGGCCGGCCTCCAGCGCGTCGATGGCGGATACCGGCAGGGGGCGACCCTTCGTGACGTGATCGTACACATCGGCCGCCATCTGTTCATCCGCGCCATAATGTACCGACAGGGCGGTACTGCGGGGGAATTCCCGGTCGATGACGCATTCGCTGGTGCGGGCATCATGCATCCTGAGGAAGCCGCGAATGAAGTCGCCTTCCGCCATTCCTTTCGCCCCGATGATGCAGAAACGACGGAACTGGTCCGCGACGTTGCTGTTGGCATGAAAGGCAAGGGATGCGCCATTGGCGTATTCGATCAGCGCGGTCTGGCTGTCGACGATGTCGGCATCGCTGTCGAAAACCCTGTCCGTGCCCATCCAGCCGCTTGGCTTGCGGAAATAGACCTCGGTGTCATTGGCGCCCCAGTTCGTCGGCATGTTTTCGGGGGTAAAGCTGCGACGGCCGCCGAAACTTGCAACCCGCATGGGACGGGCGCCCACGATGCTGTTGTAAAGGTCAAGGTCATGACAGCATTTTTCCATAAGGAAGCCGCCAGAATATTTGTCGTAACGACGCCAGTCCCGCATGAAGAACGCCCCATGGAATGGCGCGATATGTTCCGCGGCCTCGATGGAGGCGATGTTGCCCAGGATCCCTTCGGCCTGTGCGCGACGCAGTTCGGTATAGAGCGGGGCATAACGCATCACCAGGCCGACCATCAGCTGGTCCGCAGGAAAGCGTGACAGGAGGCGCGCCAGTTCGAGCGTCTGCTCCAGATCCGTGACAACCGGCTTTTCACTGAAAATCTTCACGCCATGTTCAAGGCCAAGGCGGATATGTTCAAGATGGCAGAAATTCGGGGACCCGACCATCAGGAGGTCGAGTTTCTCCGTCTCCAGCATGTCCTCCAGCGTGGAGAAATGTCGTCCTGCCCCGATGTCCCGTTCCTGCATGGACGGCAGTCCGGCAGGGTCGGGATCGACATATCCCACGATCTGGAAATCCGGACGGACCTGCGTGAAGACATGGGCCAGATAGCCCAGCCGGTAGCCAAGCCCAACGATGCCAACTTTCATTCTTTTCAATGCTCCATCTTACAGGACAGGGGTTTGCGTTACGGGATTTCCGGACTGCCTTTCCCTTGTGGCGGGCACGTCCCGGCGCGCCGCCCACAGGGCATAGGAAAGGATGAACAGGTAGGAAGGTATGAGAATGCCGCCAAAGGCGACCGTGAAACCGTAGGTCGTGGCCAGCCAGACAAACAGTTTGGGTAGGACCGCGCCGCCGCTGACGGCCATGACGGTAATGGCGGTGCCATGCAGGGTGCGACGTCCCAGCCCCTCGATGGCGACGGGATAGAGGGAAGGCCACATCATGGCGTCGGAAAAGCCCAGCGCCGCCATGCACAGTACCGACGTCATGCCCGTTGTCAGGACGGCGCCCCCCGACAGGATCACCCCGACCGCCGCGGCAAACGCCAGATAGGACAGCTGTGACATGACGCGGGGGATCATGATCAGGCCACATACATAGCCCACGATCATCATGCAGAAGGTCAGGGACGTAAAAAACTTGGTATTGTCGATATCAAGGCCCAGATGATCGCCATAGGTGCCGATGGCGTCCCCCGCGATGGCCTCCACCCCCACATAAAGGAACAGGCACGCCGCCCCCAGCCACAGCTGTGGGCGCCACCTGCGTTGCAGGTCCGTCGCCGGACGGGACGTGGCCTGCGGTTCGGCCACATGGAAATGCAGCGGTGGCAGGGAAATGAAGCGGATGGATAATGCCGTTATCGCAAGGCCGACCGCCAGAACAAGGTAGGGAACGACGATCTGGTGGGCAAAATGGCTTATCAGCACGGCCCTTTGTCCCGGATCCGTGGTAACGGCAAGGGCGCGGGTCGTACTGCCGAGCGCCCGTAATGTCGTTTTCCCGAAAATGACGGGCGCGATGATACCGGCCGCCTTGTTGCACAGCCCCATGATTGCGATGCGCCGCGCGGCCGTGTGGAATGGCCCCATGCCCGTGACATACGGGTTGATGGTGATGCCCAGCAGGGTCACGCTACAGCCGGTCAGGAACAGTGCGGCCAGTCCCCCCGGATAGAACCGCGCGGCGGAACAGGCCGCAAAGCCCACGCATCCCCCCGCCATTCCCAGCAGCGCCAGCATCATGCCGGATTTCGCGCCGACCCGCCCCGTCACCCATGCGCAGGGGAAAGCCCCCAGCAGGTGGGCGGAATAAAAAACGGTTGGGATAAGAAAGGTACTGTTGTCATCAAGGGAAAATGAAAGTCTGGAAAATGCGATCAGCGGACCGTTGAGCCATGTCATGACCCCGATGATGAAAAACAGGAATCCCATCAGGGTCACCAGACGGGAAGGGGCCGATACAGGGCGATGCTGCGCCGTCAGTGACATGGGCGATGGTCTGGATGGTGCGAAAGTCATGCATGAACTTCCCTGCGGCATTCCCACGACGTCATCATGGGCCGCGCATATTGTCACATGCAAGCATGAAAATGATCGGTTTCGTCATATTGTCGACATGATCTGCCTCCAGGGCGGAACGATGTGGTTATTTCATTGATATCGTGACGCATGGATTTTTCCGGATTTTGCGATGCGTCTGATTCGATCATAAAAATGATCGAATCCCGTTACGTATTGGCACCATGCACGCGGCAGCATGATTGCACACCATTTGGTGTTCATAACTAAGTATATGATATAAATATATGTTTCTTTCAAATACAGATACATATTCTACTGATTTCCATCGTTCCGGATGTTACATCAAGGAGTGTGGGAAAAGTCACACATGGCATGTTTCTGGGGCGGAAAAGACCCATATCCGAAAAAATGATCGTTTCGATTAAAATATGTCTTGAAATGTGCGCGTTTATGACGCCACAAATCTTTCTGAGATCGGAACGAAATCGCGACTGCCATCATGACCCGTCGTGATCCGGCTACAGATTCATAAAGTCCTCGTCCCAGAAGAAACGGTGGAGAAGATGGTGCTGAACCCAAGCAGGAAGACCCTGATCCTATGTTGCACAACCTTCATTGCCCTTGATACGGGGGCTCTGCTGTCCAGGGCGCTGGCGCAGACCACACTTGCGCATGATGCGCGGCATGCCAGAACGTCCGCATCGCAGTCCACGCCCAAAAAGGGCGCAGCCGCCAAAACAGCGAAAACCGCGGCCACGCCTGCCGGCGTGCAGGCAGATGGCAAGGCGGAGGTACTGACCGTTCATGCAAACGGCATCAGTTCGGCCACGGGCGTTACGAACACGACGCCGGGCGGGGGGCTGATGGCCGTGCAGACGGCGGCGCGTTCGCAAAGCGGCATGACGCGCGATTACATCGCCAAGCAGAGTCCCGCCGTCTCCCCCGGCGTAATGCTGTCGGCCATGCCCGGCGTGGTTGGCGGTGCGTCGGATCCGTATGGCGGATCAACGCATGACGGGCTGACGGTGCGTGGCCTGACGCAGGGGGAAATCGGTTTCGTCATGCAGGGCATACCGCTGGGCGATCCGGTCAATCCCAATATCTTCAGCGCGGACATGGTTGATAACGAAAACCTGTCCGCCGTGACCCTGACGCAGGGAAGCAGCGATATCTCCGCGCCATTCTACAGCGCTGTCGGCGGCCAGGTGAAGATGGATACCATAACCCCAAGCTCGCGCTTTGGCGGTCTGGTGGACCTGAGTTACGGCAACAACAACATGCGTCGCGAATTCATCCGTCTGGATTCCGGTGAACTCGGCCATACGGGCATTCGCGCCTATGTTTCATATTCGAACAACCATTATGACCAGTGGCGCGGTCCGGGCGGGGTGGATCGCAGCCATATCGATTTCAAGGCCATCAAGGAATGGGGCGACGGCAACAGCATCACCGCCAATTTCGGATGGAACCACCAGACGGCCCAGTCGCTGCGTTATCCCACGATGGCGCAGTACCAGGAATTCGGAAACAACTATAACTGGGATACCAACTATACGCCCGGCGATACCAGCTATCACAAATTCCATACGACGCAGCGTGTCGATACGCTCGGCAGCCTCCAGCTTCACCTGAACCTGCATCACGGACTGACGCTGGATGTCACGCCTTATTATATCGCGGATGCGGGCATGTATAACGGTGGCGAAAACCTCAGCGCCACCGGCAGTTACCAGGGCAGCCAGCCGCTGGGCACGCTTGACCTGCCCTATGCGACCAATGGCGTCACCACCGCGATGAGCTTTGACCATGAATTTGAATCGACAGGCGGCATCACGACGCAGCTGTCATGGAAAAAAGGTAACAATACCCTCAGCGTTGGTGACTGGTATGCCTATCTCCAGCATTCCGAACTCGAATCCTTCACGCCGGCGGATTACACCGGGGGCGTCAGCAATTCTTTCGGCAATGACGCGATCAAGGTCAATGGGCAGATCCTGACGGGATACAACATCAATTTCAAACAGCAGACGAACGCCCTGTTCATCAATGACCGTTATGCCGCGCTGCATGGAAAGCTGATACTTGAAGCCGGCTTCCGCGAAGTCATGATCAACCGCATCGCCACCAACGACATCCCCGGCGAAAACATGCAGGACCAGAGTGGCGGGCCGTACCTTAATGGCGGAAACTATGCCGAACCGCTGCCGGAGGTCTCCGCCACCTATTTCATTACCCCGCATGACCAGATCTATGTAAATGGCACGACCTCGTTCCGTGCGCCGGGGTCCGAAGAAATCTATGTTGACCTGTGGGATCCCAACGGGGGCGGCGTGCCGACCATGCAGCGTCAGGCCAATCCCAAGTCGGAATTCGCGATCGGTGAAGAAGTTGGTTACCGGCACAAGGGTTTTGTCAACTTCTCGCTCGCCGCGTTCAATTACAACCTTGTCCATCACCAGGTCAATTCGTCCAACTATATCGGCACCGAACTCGTCACGCAGCCGATCGACATGGGGGGTGAGACCATCCGTGGCTTCCAGGCGGAAATCGGGCTGCGTCCGTGGCATCATTTCAGCCCGTATATCGCCTTCCAGTACCTGCATACGACCATCGACAGCAACTTCAAGGAAGGGAATGTCTATCTTCCGACCGCAGGCAAGACCATGGTCATGAGCCCGACCGAAAGTGGCTCGGCCGGCATCAATTATGATAACGGCCACTTTTTCGGCAACCTGTTCGTCAGCTGGGCCGGACGGCAGTATTCGACCTTCATGAATGACCAGTCCCTTCCGGCCTATGCCGTGGGCAACCTCACTGCCGGTTACCGTTTCGGCAATTTTTCCTACCTGAAACATCCCCAGATCCAGATCAACGTCACCAATTTCGCTAATGCGCACTACCTGTCGGGGGTTTATGGATATACGGCCAATGCGCGGTCCGTGAATGTCGGCGGGACAACGGTCAAAGGCAGCGCCCCGACCTATTTCGTTGGCGCGACGCCTGCGGTCATCTGTTCTGTCACGACGGGGTTCTGATCTGATGAAAAACAGGAACTCCGCATCTTCTCCCCGTCATTCCCGCAGGATCGGCTACCGGAAATGGCTGAACGGGGCCAGTGCCCTTCTGCTCGCCGGCGGGATTGCCACCGCCGCGGGCAGCGCGCGCGCCGATGATATCCAGGCGGCGCGCGACGTGGTGGCGCGGCTGCTGCCCGCGCATGCCGGGCAGATCACGCTGGACCTGACGCCCGCGTCAGGCACGGCGGAACGTTACCGCGTATCGGGGCGCAAGGGGCATATCCATGTTACGGGATCAAGCGACAGCGCCATCCTGTTCGGCCTGAACTGGTATCTGAAATATGTCGTCCATGCCGGGATTTCGCCAAACGAGATAACGCCGCCGGGCATGGCGAAGCTTCCCGCCCCGGACCACCCGATCGAAGGAAGCGCCACGTTCCCGTTCCGCTATGCCCTGAATGAAAATACGGACGGATATACGTCCCCGTACTGGAACTGGGATCGGTGGCAGCACGAAATCGACATCTATGCGATGAACGGCCTCAACACGCTGCTGATCGAACGGGGGACGGACGCGGTGCTGTACCGCACGTTCATGCGGCTGGGATACAAGGATGAACAGATACGTGCGTGGCTCAGCATGCCCGCGCATATCAACTGGCAGCTGATGGCCAACATGTGCTGTTACGGCGGGCCGGTGCCGCGTGACCTTATCGAAAAACGCGCACAGTCCGCCCGGCAGATCATCGGCCGCCTGCATGAACTGGGGATACAGCCCGTCCTGCCCGGTTTTTACGGCATGGTGCCCGATGATTTCGGCAAACGTTTCCCCGATGCACATGTCGTGGACCAGGGGGAGTGGAACCGCTTCCGCCGTCCCGGCTGGCTCGACCCGCGCGATCCGATGTTCGCCAAAGTTGCTGCCATTTATTATGACGAACAGAAGAAGCTGTTCGGTGACGCGCCTGTCTATGACATCCAGCCGTTTCAGGAGGGCGGAAGCCCCGGCGACGTGCCGCTGGCCGCTGCGGGGCAGGGGATCCAGAAGGCGCTCGACACCGCCCATCCCGGCGCGATGTGGATGCTGATGGCATGGTATGAGGAACCTGACGCCCGGATGCTGGCGGGCGTGGATCGCAAGCGCCTGTTCATTGTCGATCTTGAACAGAACACCCGCGTGCGTGAGGACCGGAACAGGGATTTCCAGGGCGCGCCTTTCCTGTATGGCGGCCTGTGGGATTTCGGAGGACGGACATCGCTGGGCGGATCGTCGTATGATTACGGGGTGCGCCTGCCGGGATTGTGGCAGACGCAGAAAAACATGATCGGGACCGCCGTCTTCCCCGAAGGGATGGATAACAATCCCTATATATTCGACCTGTTTACCGAGGCCGCATGGCGGCGCGCCGGCGTGGATACCACGCGCTGGACACAGGATTACGCCGACCGGCGTTATGGGCAGCCCGGCGATGTCCACGCGCGCAGGGCATGGGACCTGCTGTTGCGCAGTGCATTTTCCTATCGCGCCACCGGAATTCAGGATTACGGGGAAATCAGCGCCGCCCCGGACTCCCTGTTCAATGCCCAGCCCTCGCTTGATACGCATTCGGCCGCATGGAATGGGATGAAGGTCCTGCCCTATGACCCGCGCATGCTCCAGTCCGCGCTGGATGAACTGCTGCAGGCGTCCGATGCCGCGCGGGCGACGGCGGCCTATCGATATGATCTGGTCGATGTCACCCGGCAGGTTGTCGCCAATCAGGCACGTGCTCTCCTGCCACGGATATCCGATGCCTTTGCGGCAAAGGACCGGGCAGGGCTGCATGCCCTGACGACGCGCTGGCTTGAACTGATGGACCGGCAGGATGCCCTTTTGTCCACCAACGCCTTTTTCCGCGTGGGCACATGGCTGTCATGGACCCGGTCGTGGAGCAGCGATCCAGCCGAACGCAGCCTGATGGATTATGATGCGCGCGTCATCCTGACGAACTGGGGCGGCAGGACGGCAAGCCAGGTGGGACACCTGCGCGATTACGCCAACAAGGACTGGGCCGGCCTGACAAAGGATTATTACCGCACCCGCTGGCAGCTTTTCTTCGGCAGTCTCGAGACCTCGCTTGCCACCGGGCGTCCGCCAAAGGAAATCGACTGGTACAAGGTCGGGGAGGACTGGTGCCGTAACGGTCGCGCCTATTCCGCAACGCCCGAAGGCGACAGCTACGCCATCGCGCAGGAAATCCACACCTTTCTTGCGACCGACGGCACGACCGCGACACACTGACGGATCGGCATCCGCGCCATGACCGTGGTCCGTCACGGCCATGACGGGGCAACATGAATGGGAATGGCCCCTGTCCGGCGCCGTCCGCGCGATATCGGCAGGGCGAAAGGGAAAGGAAGGCCCGCGATATGCAGCAATACGGTTCAAAGGTGCCGCGACATCGATATGGCGGGGGACTGCCGGGCATTGTGCTTCTGTCCTGCGCAGTGGGCCTGTTCGCCCCCGGCGGGGCCTCGGCCGATCCGGTGGCCGCCAATACGCCCGTGCCGCTTGCCCTCAGCCCGCCCATGGGATTCAACAACTGGGCCCGGTTCATGTGCGTTCCGCAGACGCCGCTCGACGGACGCAGCCCGCAGAAATACAGCTTTCAGGATTTCATGACCGATCAGGGGCGCGGCCTTGTCTCCACCGGGCTTGCGCGGGTGGGGTACAAAACGGTCGTGGTGGATGACTGCTGGATGCAGCGCGATGGCGACGGACAGCTTTACGGCGCGTCGCACTGGTCATCGCCGCGGCATGGCAACAGCACCCAGCCCGGCTTCGCACGAGACCTGACACCCTATGTCGCGGACCTGCATCGCATGGGACTGCTTGCCGGGGTCTATAACACGTCCGGCGCGCTGACATGCGAACGCGTCCCGTCGGGGGAGGCCGGGCACCAGAACGACGACGCGCGGAAATTCTCCGGCTGGGGCGTGGATTTCCTGAAGCTGGATAACTGCGGCGCGCCTGAAACCAGTCTGGAGGGCCTGTTCGGGCAGATGGGGCATGCCCTTGGCGCGGCGACGGCGCATTCGGATCGTAAAATCCTGTTCGATGAATCCGCCCCGGCCGAATTCGGCCCGACGGATCCCCTGAAATACCAGTCCATGCAGTGGGTGCGCGGACTGGGGCAGATGTGGCGCGTGGCGCCCGATATCGCCACCACCCGCCTTGATGCGCAGGGCCATCCCATGGATGACCCGTGGGTGGTGCACGATCCGGCGCGCGCCAGTCTTGACGGGGTGTATCAGGCCTTTACCGATACGGTTGCACTGTCGCGTTATGTCGGGCCGGGGAACTGGAACGATGCGGACCAGCTGCTGCCCGGCGACAATGGCCTGACCACGGCGGAGGAACGCAGCCAGATGGGCCTGTGGTCCATCATGGGCGCGCCGCTGGTGCTCAGCGCGGATGTAAGGCGGATGGCCCGCGCGCCGGATGACCCGCACCTGAAACAGTCGCTGGCCATTCTGGGCAATCCCCGCGCCATCGCGATCGATCAGGATACGCTAGGCGCCGGGGGATATCGCATCCTGCGTGACAATCCATCCGATGACGCGGGAACCGACATCGCGCTCAAGCCGCTGGCGGACGGCGGGTTTGCCTTCCTGGTCCTCAACAAGAACGCGCAGGCGGCCACATATGACCTGCCGATGTCGCGCCTGGGTATCGAGGGGGGACAACAGTGCCCGCTGGCCCTGACGGATGTATGGACCGGCAAGGTCACGCATGTCGCCGCCAACGGGACCGTGTCGCTGCGCATGGAGCCGCACGACAACGCCATGTACCGCGTCGCACCCGCGGCCTGCATGTCGCTGAAGCCCAGCGGGCAGATCACGACCGTGCAGGCGGCGTTCGGCCGTCCGCCCCTGTGCGTGGATGCCAGCAGGGGGGATCACGTCATGACGGCCGCATGTTCCGCCAGTCCCGCACAGCAGTGGGTGCTGCCGGATACCCGCGCCGAAGGGCCGATCCACAACGCAGCATTCGCGGGCAAATGTCTTGAACTCGATACCGAAACGGGACAGGTCCGCATGGCGGCATGCCATGCGGGCGCGGTGACACAGACGTTCCGCTATCACCTCAATGGCACGCTGAGCGCTGCCGGATCATGTCTTGATGTCGCGGGCGCGGCCGTGAATTTTCCGGGCGAACGGATCATGACCGCCAAATGCATCGCATGGCGCGTATCGGAAATCTTTTCCGCCCCCCATCACGCAAGCCCTGCAGAGTAACATGGTCACGGGGGCGGCGTCATCAGGTGCGCCCCCGTGGATAGGCCGCTGCCTTATCCATCCATCACCTTGCGCATGCCCTCCCCAAGAAGATTGAACCCCAGAACCGCGATGGTGATCGCCAGTCCGGGGAAAAGGGAGGGAAGGATGTCGATCCCCAGATAGTTGCGGCCGTCACTCATCATCGCGCCCCATTCCGGCGTGGCGGGCGCCACCCCCAGCCCGAGGAAAGACAGGCTGGAGGCGCTGAGGATCACTGCCCCGGCCGTCAGGGTCGCCTGTACCAGTATGGGGGCCGCCGCGTTGCGCAGGATGTGGACATACAGGATCCGCCACATTCCGGCCCCCAGGGTGCGCGCGGCCTCCACATATTCCGTGCGTTGCAGCGTGTGCGTCAGGTTCTGCGCCAGACGGGCATAGACGGGTATGGAAAACAGCGAAATCGCCAGCAGCATGTTAAGGAACCCCGGCCCCAGCAGGCTGAGTATCAGCAGCGCCAGCACGATGCCGGGAAAGGCGAACACAATATCGACCACCCACATGATGGCCTGTTCCACGGCGCCCCCCACCAGGGCTGCGACCATGCCCGCCAGCGTGCCCGCGATGCAGGAGACGAAAACGCTGATGCATACCTCCGCCAGGGAATAGCGGGCGCCGTGGACGATGCGGCTGAAAACATCGCGCCCGAATGCGTCCGTGCCGAACGGATGCCGCCAGGACATGGGCTGAAGCGTGTTATACAGGTCCTGCGACAGGGGATCTGACGGACTGATGACCGGGGCCAGCAGGGCCGTCAGCACAAGGGCTGACGTCAGGGTCATGCCCACCAGCAGCGAAAGCGGAAGATGCGCCAGCCAGACGCGCAGGGATGCGATCATGACGGGATCCTCCTTCAGCTTTGTCGTCTTTTGGGATCAATGCGCGAAACAAGGATTTCCGCGCCAAGGTTGACCATGATGACAGACAGGACCGCGATCAGGGTGATCCCCTCGATCATCGGGTAATCACGCCAGCGCACGGCCTCGATCATCAGATGCCCCAGCCCGGGCCAGCCGAACACGGTTTCGGTGACCACGGCCCCGCCAATGACGCTGCCTAGATTCATCGCAATGACCGTAATCACGGGGGGCAGCGCATTGGGCAGCGCATGGCGCAGGCACAGCCGCAGGAGGTCGACCCCCTTGGCGCGTGCCGTGCGGATGTAATCGCGTGACAGCACGGCGATCATGCTGGCCCGCGTCATCCGGCCGATCAGCGCCATGGGCATCAGGGCAAGTGTAAGGGAAGGCATGACGAGGCTGGATAATGAATGCGCGCCCATCAGCGGCAGCAGCCCCCACCTGACGGAAAACCATTCCATCAGCAGCAGCGCGAACCAGAAATTCGGGATCGAGGCCAGCACGATCGTGGCCCCCATGAATATCCGGTCCCATACGCCATCCACGAACATGGCAGCGGCAAGGCCACCGGGAATGCCAACGCCCAGCGCCAGCACATAGGCACTCAGCCCCAGCAGCAGCGTATAGGGAAAGTGGCGGGCGATTTCGCGGGCAACGGGCTGCCGCGATTCAATGGACTGTCCCAGGTCACCCCCCAGCGCATCATGGATGAAACAGCCATACTGGCGCAGGACGGGACGATCCAGCTCCAGCCGGTGGTGGATCGCATCCACTGCGTCCTGTGTCGCGGCGGGCCCCGCCAGCATGCGCGCCGGATCGCCGGGCAGGTGGCGCACGGCAACAAAGACGCAAAAGGACACCACCAGCATGACAACCGGCAGCATCAGCAGCCTGTGCATGATGCGGGAATTCATGAATGTACGGGTCCGGCGGGGGCGTGCCGCAGCCGTATCGCGGGTAGCTGCGTTACATGCGTGATATCCAGCGCCCCGTCGGGACGCAGCATTATCCCCGACAGGCTGGCACGCATGCCGATCAGCGTATCGCGGGTATAGATCAGCACGGCTGGCGCATCCTTCATGATTGTCTGCTGCACCGCCGTATAGATGGCGCGGCGTTTTTCATCGGACATTTCCAGCGCGCCTTCATCAATCAGGCGATCGACCGCCGGATCATGAAAAAAGCCGAGGTTGGCGCCCGCCGGCGCGGCGGACGTTCCATGAAAGAGGGGACGCAGCTGCATGTCGGGAATGAAGCCCGATGCCCATGACGCCAGCACGCCATCCAGACGGAGCGCCTGCTTCTGCGCGGGACCGGCGAATGCCTCCGCGGCATAGACGCCGCCCTCAAGCCGGAAAATCTCCAGACGGATGCCCACTTTTTTCCACATGTCCTGCAGGGCTTCGGCAATCGGTTCGTCCATGTCCTGCACCGCAAGGCTGAAGGACATCCCATCGCGCACGCCCGCCTGCGCCAGTAACATGCGCGCGCGTTGCGGGTCATATTGCGGATCAGGGGCGCAGTCGATGAAATAGGGCGATGTCGGCGGCAGGGGCGAACGGGCGGCCTGCCCCTGATCGCGTAGCAGGGCATGGACAAGCGCGCGCCGGTCGGTTGCGTAACCAAGCGCCTGTCGGATCCGCAGATCGGACCCCGCCGCCCGGTCCATGTTGATTGCAATCCAGTAAAGCGGGCCGTTCGGATCGTCATGGACGACAAAACGCGGGTCCGAAGCCGTCTGCCGGGCGTAAAGAGGCGGCAGGCTGCTGATGATGTCGCTGTCGCCGGTATGAAGGGCCATGTCCATGACCGATGGTTCCGCCGACCATGTCCATCGCACGTTTGCAATGCGTGGCGGCGTGCCCCAGTAATCCGGGTTGCGGTACTGCGTGACATATTCGGAACTTTTCCATTCCCCGAAACGGAATGGACCCGTGCCGTCCGCCTGCCGCGACAGCATGTCCCGCCCATACGGAGAGGTGACATAGGCCTGGCTGAATGACAGAAGCAGCAGGAAATCGGGATAGGGCTGACGCAGGCGGAAACGGACCGTCATGTCATCGCTGGTGGGCGCCACTGATTCGATCACCGTGCCGAAACGGCTGCTGCCCGCCAGTGGCGCGCGGTCATCAAGCAGGCGGCGAAAGCTGCGGACAACGGCGTCCGCCGTCATTGCGTGCCCGTCATGGAACCTTACATTGCGGCGCAGGACAAAATCCCATGTGATGCCCTGCGGGTCGTGGGTCCATGATGTCGCGAGAAGGGGCTGGATATTGCGTCGCGCATCGACGCTGACCAATCCTTCGTACATCGGGCCAAGCACGGAGGATGTATCGGTCGCAAGCTGATCGGCCGGATCCATGCTGCGTGGCGGTTCAGGCTGCATGATGCGCAGTTCATGGATGTCCGGGGGCGTGGCGTCCTGCGCGCGGGCCGAAACGCAGGCCAGCCAGCCCAGCCCCGCGACAAGGGCGGCATGCAGCGGTGGCAGGCGGGACTGGCGTTTCATCGTGCGGCCACGTGTTACCATCTCGTTTCGATCTGTTCTGACTTATATCACATGAAAAACTTACTTGACGAACAAAAGATCAATCAATGATATAAATTGATCCTTACCCGGAATGGAGGGACATCTGTGTCCTGCCGGTCGCATGTGCAGCTGCTGCGCCTGATCAACCAGTTCGGCCCGTTAAGCCGCGCGGACCTGATCCGTATTTCGGGACTGAGCAAGGGCGCGGTTTCCATGGTGACGGCCGACCTGATGGCGCGCGGGCTGATTGAAAACCGCGATACCGTCCATGGTGGTGGTCGTCCCTCGATCCGTCTGGGCATTGCCGCCGACAGTGCATTTTTCCTCGGCATTTCGCTGGCGGACCGTCCGGTCATGGTGCTGAGCGACCTGCATGGCACGATACTGGAACGTCATGACATCACCCTGCCTGATCGGGTGGAGGATATCGGCCCCCATGTCCGGGACCTGATGGCGCGGGTCGCGCCGGGGGGAAGCGTGCCCGCGCGGCGCATGCGCGGCATCGGGCTGGCGGTATCGGGACTGGTGGATGACGGGGCGGGGGTCTGCGTGCGCTCCACCCTGACCGGGTGGGAAAATGTCCCGCTTGGTCCCCTGATTACGCAGGCATGCGAGGTGCCGGCCTATGTGGAAAATGACGCCAATGCGCTGACCGTGGCGCAGTACAGGTTTGGTCCGATGCGTGAAACGGCGTCCTTCAGCCTTGTTTCCGTCGGGCGTGGGATCGGGTGCGGCCATATGGTCGGCGGGGAACTGTTCCGCGGGTTTCGCGGGGGCGCGGGGGAAATCGCGCACGCCACGGCCGAACCCGATGGCCTGCCGTGCCAGTGCGGGAAAAAAGGATGCCTCGATACCGTGGCGTCACTGACGGCCATCGCGCATCTGGCGGCCCGCGCCGGGCTGCCGGGCGATCTGGACGAACTGGAGCAGATCGCGGCGCGGGGGGACCTGCGGGCGGTGGAACTGCTGCATCGGGCCGGCAGCGCGCTGGGCCTGATGATCGCCGCGATGGTGCAGATCATGGACCCCCGGCACGTGCTGGTCGCACGGCAGGGCGGGGAACTGGCGGGGGTATACGGACGCGCCATGCGACAGGTGGCAGAGGGCAATTTCCTGCCGCAGCTTGCGCCGCGTCCTGAAATCATCACCTGCGATGTCACAGCCGACGCATGGGCGTTCGGCGCGGTCAGCGTCGCCGCCGACCGTTCACTGTTCCGGGAATTCTAGCAAGGGAAAACTGGTCATGCGTATTGCCGTGGGCGGCATTCACATCGAATGCAGCACTTATAACCCGGTTCCGACCCGGATGGAGGATTTTCGCGTCCTGCGTGGCGATGCGCTGTCGCAGGCGCCGTATTTTGCGTTCCTGTCCGATTTTCCGGCCCAGTTCATCCCGACGCTGCATGCCCGGGCCATTCCCGGCGGTCCTGTCGCGGCGGATACCTATCGCGCGTTGCGCGATGATTTCCTCAACAGATTGCGCGCGGCAGGACCGCTCGATGGCGTGTACCTGTCGATGCATGGCGCGATGTTCGTCGAAGGCATGGAAGACGCCGAAGGCGACTGGATCACCGCCACGCGGGCGGTAGTGGGCGGGGACGTGCCGATTTCCGTCAGCTATGATCTGCATGGGAATGTGACGCAACGCATCATTGACGCCATCGACATGTTTTCCACCTATCGCACGGCGCCGCATATCGACGTGGAACAGACGATGCGCCGCGCGGTGACGATGCTGGTCAGGTCGCTTGCGCACGGGATACGTCCCTTTGTCACATGGGCGCCGGTGCCCGTCGTGCTGCCGGGCGAGCGGACCAGCACGCAGGACGAACCCGCACGCGGGCTGTATGTGCGCCTGCCTGAAATCGACGGACGGGAAGGGATCTGGGACGCATCCCTGATGGTGGGGTATGTCTGGGCGGATGAACCGCGGGCAACGGCCGCGTCGGTTATGACCGGAACCGATATCGACGCCCTGCGCCACGCGGCGCGGGAAATGGCCGTCGCATACTGGGACGCGCGCACCCATTTTGAATTCGGATGCTGGACCGGCACGATCGCGCAGACGCTTGATCGCGCCATGGACAGCGGGGCAGGGCCGGTCGTCGTGGCAGATTCGGGCGACAATCCCACGGGCGGCGGTGTGGGGGATCGTATCGACGTGCTGCATGCCCTGATCCAGCGTGACGCGCGCGATGTCATCGTGGCGGGAATTGCCGACCCGCAGGCCACCCGCGCGGCGTATGCGGCCGGAACGGGGGGGCAGGTCACCGTGGAGATCGGCGGCGCGCTGGACCCTGCCGGGACGAAGCCGATCCGGATTTCGGGAGAGGTACGCTTCCTGCTGGACCATGCGGAGGAACGCGAACGACAGGCGGTCATCGCGGTGGGGGGGATCCTTGTTGTCGTGGCGGTGCGACGCAGGCCCTATCATAACATCGCCGATTTCACCGAGCTGGACCTTGATCCGCGCCGGACGCGCATTGTCGTGGTCAAATCCGGCTACCTGTCGCCTGAACTGGCCCCGATCGCCAGCCCGGCGCTGATGGCGCTGTCGCCGGGCGCGGTGGACCAGCATGTCACGCGCCTGCCACGCCTGCGCAAGGTCCGGCCGACCTTTCCTTTCGATACGTCATTCACCTGGTCGCCCGTTGTCCATGCCTCGGCCCGCTGGAACGGGCGTTAGGCAATGACGCCCGCCCGTCCCGTCCTGTCTGTCGAGGGGCTGCACATCCATTTCCATGCGCGGCGCGGCATCATCCATGCGGTGGATGACGTGACCTTTGACATCCAGCCCGGTGAAATCGTGGCGCTGGTGGGGGAATCGGGTTCGGGGAAAAGCGTGACCAGTCTGTCGGTCATGGGACTGCTGCCACGGGTCGGCCGCATCACCCACGGCCGCATCCTGTTCGGACCAGCGGACCAGCCGCCGGTCGATCTGGCGGGGGCGCCGGAAAAAACGCTGCGGCAGATACGTGGCGGCGGGATCGGGATGGTGTTTCAGGAACCCATGACCTCCCTCAATCCCGCCATGACAGTGGGTGCACAGATCGCCGAAGCCCTTGTGCTGCATGCCGGCATGACGGCCGGGGCGGCGCTGGCCCGCGCGGTGGACCTGCTGGCCGCCGTCGGGATCGCCGCGCCGGAGCAACGTGTCGGCAGCTATCCCCATCAGATGTCGGGGGGCATGCGCCAGCGTGTGATGATTGCCATGGCCATCGCCTGCCGCCCCGCGCTGCTGATCGCGGACGAGCCGACGACCGCCCTCGATGTCACGACGCAGGCACAGATTCTGGATATCCTTGGGCAGTTGCGGCGCGATACGGGAATGGCCGTACTGTTCATTACCCACAACCTGTCGCTGGTGGAGGCTTTCGCCGATCGGGTCATGGTGATGTATGCGGGGCAGGTGGTGGAGCATGGATGCGTGGCGGATGTGATGGGACAGCCACGCCATTCCTATACCCGCGCCCTGCTGGACTGCCTGCCGGTGCGGCATCTGGCGACGCTGGGGGACGGGCCTTCCCCCATGCTGCCGACAATCCGGGGGCATCCGCCGGATCTGGCGCAACCCCGCGTTGGCTGTGCCTTTGCCCCGCGTTGCGACATGGTCCGCGATGCGTGCCGCGCCGGACATCCCGCCCTGCAGCCGGCGGCCGAAGGGATGGACCATGTCACGCGCTGCATCGCATGGCGCGACATGGCGGGGCCGGTGGCATCATGAACAGGGCGCCCCTGATGTCCGTCCGGGACCTGAGCGTCGGGTTTGCCACCCATCGCCCCCTATTCGGCCGCTCTGCCACCAATGTTCAAGCATTGAGCAAAGTGTCGTTCGATATCCATGCGGGCGAGATTGTGGGAATCGTAGGCGAGTCAGGATCGGGAAAGACCACGATCGGGCGATGCATGGTGCGCCTGCAGCGCCCGACAGGGGGAAGGGTCGAATTCGAAGGACATGATATCCATGCCCTGAGCGGGACGGACCTGAACTGGTACCGCCGGCAGGTGCAGATGATCTTTCAGGATCCCGCCGCCAGCCTCAACCCGCGCCTGCGGGTCGTGGATATCGTCGCCGAAGGGCTGGAAATCCACCGGATTGGCAATCGCGACAGCCGGCGTAAAACCGTGGTCGAACTGCTGGCGGCGGTGGGGCTGGGCGAGGATGCCCTGACCCGCTTCGCCCATGAGTTTTCCGGCGGGCAGAGGCAGCGCATTGGCATCGCCCGCGCCATGGCGCTCAGGCCACAGCTGATTGTCGCCGATGAACCGGTTTCAGCGCTTGATGTCTCGGTTCAGGCAAAGGTCATCAACCTGCTGCGGGAATTACGCGTGCGGATGGATCTGGCGATGGCCTTCGTGTCGCATGACCTGCCGACCGTCATGTTCCTGTGCGACCGGCTTGTCATCATGTACCTTGGCCGGGTCATGGAAATCGCGCCGGTCCGGGCATTCCGCGAACAGCCCTATCATCCCTATTCACGTTCGCTGATGTCACTGGTTCCCGGTCTGGGCGGGGGACATTCTCCTGCCGCGCGGCGTCCGTCCACGATCCCGCCTGCCACGCAATCCCATCACGAAGGGTGCGCCTTTCGCGGTCGCTGCCCATATGCGGTGGCGGACTGCGCGGTTGTCACCCCACCCTTGCGTCAGGTCACGCCGACACGTCAGGTCGCGTGCCTGCGGCCGGAGATATTTCATGATCCGTGTTGAAATCTGTGTCGAAACCCCGCAGGGCATAGCCGCCGCCAATGCCGCCGGGGCGGACAGGATCGAACTGTGCGCCTCCCTCGATGTCGGGGGGCTGACGCCCAGCCTTGGGCTGATGCGATGCGCCGCGCGGGGAGAGATCCCGGCAATGGCGATGATCCGTCCCCGTGGGGGGACGTTCATGTTCGATCATGATGAAACCGCCGTGATGATCGACGATATCCACGCGGCGCGTGATGCCGGCCTGTCGGGGGTCGTGCTGGGGGCGATGCGGCCCGATGGGGGGCTTGACCGCGAACTGCTGTTGCGTCTGTCCGATCATTGCGCGGGAATGGAGCGTACCCTGCACCGGGTTTTCGATCTGGTGAAAGATCCCTTCGCGGAACTGGAATTTGCGATTGCGGCGGGTTTTACCCGTATCCTGACCTCCGGACAGCAACCCGGCGCGCCAGAAGGGGAAAAGTGCCTTGCCCGCCTCCGCCGGCAGGCCGGGGAGCGCATCGTCATCCTCGCCGGCAGCGGGATCAACGCGGGTAACGTCCGACAGCTTGTCAGCAGCACGGGGGTGAGGGAAGTGCATGCATCGTGCAGGAAACCCCGGTCGTGCTCAGGCAATGATGCTTTCGGTTTTGGGTCTATGCCTGCCGAAACGGACGCCGATGCCATTCGCGCCCTGCTGGTGGCGGCGCGAAACATGGCGCAGGGGGGCTGAGGGCTATTGCGCAGTGCCCTGCATGCGATATCTGGCCGCGTGGCGTTCCCTTAAGGCCAGTTCCTCATATTTGATACGCTGGCGCATCCAGTTCAGCATGCCGGAAAAGGTCACGACTGTGATGCCCACGAAGGTCCAGCCATCAAGGGACTGATGAAACAGGAAATAGCTGAAGGCCACGGCCCACAGCATCTGGCTGTACTGCGGAAGTGCGACGCGGTTGGCGGGCGCGCGTGCGGTCGCCATCATCATCAGAAGCTGCCCCAGCGCCGCCAGGAACCCGTATCCGAACAGAAAGAACCATGTTTTCAGCCCGTGGGGCCAGTGGGCATGGCCCAGCATCAGCAGCCCGTCACCCACCAGGGGTCCGAAAAGGCTGGATCCGAACAGGGAAAGGCGCGGGGTATTCGTCCCCGCCAGCCGGTAGGCGATCACCCCCACCGCGTTCGCCACCGCCGCGACCAGGGCGCACAGATGTCCCAGATGAAGCGCGCGCATGCCCGGCCGCAGGACAATCAGGACCCCGACGAACCCCAGGATGACCGACGCCCACGCCCATGGCGAAACCTTCTCCTTCAGCAGGCCGACGGACAGGATGGTTACAAAAAGCGGCATGAGGAACATCAGCGAGAGGGCTTCGGGCATGGGCAGAAGCATGAAGGCCTCCACGCTGGCGGCCGTCGCGACGAACGTGGCTATTGCCCGCACCATCCACATGGCCGGACGCTGGGGGGAGAATATGTCCAGATAGGACTCATCCTTCTTGCGGATGAAGGGAATGATCAGGAAACCGAAGACACCGCCGGAAAATGCGACCTCAAAGGGATCAAGCTGACCGGCCAGCAGCTTTGAATAGGCATCGCTGATTGAAAATGATGAAAATGCCGCGAAAGCCAGCATCATACCGGAAGAGAGAAAGGACATTTTCATCTGCTTCACCCACGTAATATTCCCAGACGGGAATTACGGTGAAGCATATTCCAGAACCAGTGCTGTCATGCAATCCCTGCCATGCAGGAAGGGACCTCATGTCGTCTGTCGTTTTTAAATTCCACGGAAGACGTGCCCGCAAATAAATGATTGATAAAAAATCACAAAAGTGGCCGGATACCGCCATTTTCAAAAAGGCGACGTCCCGTGGGGCTTTTTTCCAAAAAGCTTCACCAGAAGCATCTTCATGGGATCGCAGGGTTTTCGTGCGCGATTTCTGAAATGCTCTTCAAGACAATCAGGATATATGGATGCTGATAATAATAACCCCTGCCACCCATGAAAGGATGGCAGGGGCATGACAGGCTATATTCTGACGGCAGGTCAGTCCGCAGACTTGCGACCGAAAATATAACTCGCCACCGAGGCCGCCGCCAGTATCAGCAGTCCGTAAACCTTGCACGAGGTCGGAATCTTGTTTTCATGAAGCGTGACCTCGCCCTTCAGTCCGGCAAGGTGTTCCGAAATCTGCTTGTGCAGGTCGGCCTTATGCTGATGGAGGGATTTTTCCAGATGCTTCGTGATGTCCTGAAGGTCTTCCGGGCTCAGTTTCCGTAGGTTTTCAGCAGCGCTCATGGTCCAGTTGATCCTGTTCTTGCTCGTTCGGTTCGCCCGTGGATTTATCGGGCGTCGCTTTCGATATTGGTCCCGCCTGACAGGATTTCAAGAAGGGGGCACCCGATCGTGGCCTGTCGATGGCGCCGGATTTTTGCCCCGTCCCGGACGGGGCGGCATGGTCCGCATGGGGGAATGGCGCGATACGCTCTGGATAACAGGGGACGAACCGGCTAGAAACAGCGGGGTCAGGATCCGCAGACAGACGAGGCGATGCATTGTTAGAGAAACTTCAGCAGATCAACGATGATCGTTCACTGATGGTGAATGTCGGGGTGTGCTTCTGCGTGATTGTCATGATGGGTCTGGGAAACCTGTTCTGCCGCTTCGTGCTGCATACCGACATGACCTATCTGATGCCATGGCTGCTGGCCGGCGTGGTCGCCTATTTCTTTGTCCCGTGCCTTGTCCTGTGGATCGCGACAGGCAGGCCGCCCGGAAAATCATGAGGGAACACGATTTTCCGGTAACCGCCTGAAGCCGCGTTACATGGAAATCTTCTCGTCCTGTCCCTGATCGGCCGGCGGGGGCAGGGGACGCGACGTGTCGACATGCGCGGGCTTGCCGGCGGGCGGGACGGAAACGGACCCGATGCCGTCAATCTGCTTGCTCAGCGATGCCGGCGCCTGCGTCAGCTTGACCGAACCCGCCCCGTCGATCGAAACGTTGGCATGGCCGGTCGGACCCGCCTTGACCGAACCCGCGCCATCGATGGAGGCATCCAGATCCGTCATCTGCATGGCCGCAAGGTCAATGGACCCTGCGCCATCCAGTGACAGCTTGACATTGTCGGCCCGTCCGTTCCCCTTGACGCTGGCCGCGCCATTTACCTCCAGCGTAAGGGTGGGTTGATGGTAATCATGTAAATACAGCGACCCAAAACCATTGAATTTCAGGGTATTGAGTTCCGGCGCCGTGATGGTGACGGTCAGTTTCCTGCTGTGCCAGCCGAAATTGATATTATGGGTCAAGCTGTTGTTGATGCCCAGGCTGTCCCCATCCAGCGTGACGGCACGCACCATGCGTTCCGATCCCGCGACGGTGATGCTGCTGAGCGGTCCCTGCTGATAGACCACGCGCGCCGGCAGGTCGATTTCCAGCACATGCCCGCCCTGCCACGGCAGGACACGGGTCTCGGCAGGTGAGGTGGTATCGTCATCCGCCACGTCAAACGTGAGGAACGGAAAACCCATCGGCGCGCGGGACGATGCGACACCGAAACATGCAAGTGAAAGGGCGGCCCCGCCCACTGCGATCATTGTAATACCGCGGATCATGACTGTAATTCCTTACGATCAGGCAGGAAGAGAGGGTGCTATCAGTCGATAGTGCGCGCGACCGTAGCGGACGAGGAGATTGACCATTCCAATGGTGAAGAGAACACACATCGCCATGAGCGACGCGCCGCCACTTGCCGTTCCCAGGCTGACCAGCAGGCTCTGAAGCCAGTCGCCGCCAAAGGGGCCGATGTTGACGATCGCCAGCGGCAGGAGAAGGCTGCCGACCAGGCAGAAGGCGATTCCGACAAGGAAGAATGCCAGGTCCAGCGCGGCCAGCGCCAACAGGACCGGCAGCACGATCAGAAGGTCGAGTGCCGCCAGACCGAATACCCCCACGATCGCGCCCAGCGCGTTCGTCAGGCTCCGCTCGTCCTCCCATCGGCGCAGCCCCGTTTCGGCCCGCAATTCACGGGCCAGCCGCACCGGGTCGCCCAGGCCGGCGGCAATATCGCTGTCGGACCGGCCCTGTGCCTGTCCCTCATCAAAATGTGCTTCGTACTCAGAAAGAATATCATCAGCCACATGGCGCGGCAGGCCCTTCAGGCTGGCGCGCAACTGGTCAAGGAACATCTGTCTGCTGTTCATGGCCGTATGTTCCCGGTGTTTTTCTGCACGGTGAGCGAGGTTGTCCCGCTCGTGTCTGCGGGTGAAGAGGAAGACGGTTCAGTGGTCGTGTCGGATGCGGGTGGCGCGTCAAGGATGGCGGACACCGCGCGGGTAAAGGTGGTCCATGCCGTGCGCTGTGCACGCAGGCTTTCATGTCCCTTTTCCGTCAGGGCATAGTATTTTCGCGGCGGACCGGACGATGATTCCACAAAATACGTGGAAACAAGGCCATCTTTCTGCATCCGCCGCATAAGGGGATAGATGGTGCCTTCGCCCATCTCTATCGCCTCGGACAGTCGGCTTGCGATGTCATAGCCGTAGGAATCGGCCTGCGACAGCAGGGCCAGCACGCACAGCTCCAGCACGCCTTTCTTGAATTGAACAAGGTTTGGTTCCACGGCCTTTCCAGTTTTCAGACCGTTCGCACACCCTTTTCAGGGACGTCCGATTCCGGTTCGTAAGCATCCATAGACAGCTACCTTATATCCATAGGAACAATGCATTGCAAGGTAGCTGTTTTAAAATCCGTGCTTGGCAATCAACGCATTGCAATAAAAGGATATTTTTATGGAATTCACTTCCGTTTCCCGATTCCATTCGATGATGGAGGTGCCCTGTGGTTGATCCTTCAGGACGCCGCGCCACTACATGGGACGCATGCAGGGGCTTTCCCACGGGGCGGGCAGATGCTTAATCTGCTTAGATGAAACCGGTTCCCACAGGTAGTTCCCCCATTCGCCGCCTGCGCAGGCCAGGAGTGAGCGTCCCCATGCTGATGCTGGCTGCCCTGTCGGCATGCGCCGGTCCTGTCAGCGTGCGGCAGGTCTCTCTCGTGGAAAGCTATCGCGACACGTCGCGCAGCGCGCTGCAGGGACATGGGCTGAGCAACGATACGCGGATCGTCCTGCGTCGGCATGGCCTGACGACGGACCATCCCGATCGCGCCATTGCCGTCCTGCGCGCGCAGGCGCGGGCGGATGACGAACTGGCGGACATATTGTTCGCGCTGTCGGAACTCAGCTACCGGCAGGGGTTGCGTCATCACAGGGCGGAAGATTTTCTTGCCGCCGCGATTTACGCCTATGCCTTTCTGCAGCCGGGGCAGGGGGATGGTCCCAGCGCGTATGATCCACGCTTCCGGCAGGCCGCCGACTTCTACAATCTTGGGCTGACGGCGGCTTTTCCCGCGCCCGTTTCCATTGTCACGCAAAACCGCGCCCTGCCGTTTGGGGATATCGCGCTTGTCGCCGATCCGACGCAACTGCGCTGGCATGGCCGTGTGCTGGAGGGGTTCCGTCCCACGGCCACGCTTGCCGTCCATGGTATCGGCAATGTCTATCGCACCCCCGGACTTGGCGAGGCCCTGACGGCGCGCGGACGGCCCGAAGGCGGCGCGTCCGATGCGAAAGAAGGCAGCCATCTGTTCGATGTTTCCAGCCGCATGCGCGTTCCCGCCAGCATGCTGCTGGAAATGGATGATCCGCGCGGGCAGGTGCTGACGGGTCATCTGCAGGGACGGCTGCTGCTGCGTGTCATGGATGACAGCAGCGCGGATGGTGTCCTTGCCCCCGCCGCGTATGACCAGACCGCCGCGCGTGCCCTGAGCCTGCGGGAGACGGCGTTATGGACCAAGGAATATCGCGGCTTTTTCGACGGCACCACCTATGACGGGACACAGCCGCGGCTGGTGGCCATGACGCCGCATCGGCCGGGGAACATGCCGGTGGTATTCATTCACGGTACCGCGTCCAGCCCGTACCGCTGGGCCGGCATGGTCAATGACCTGCTGGAAAATCCGAAAATCCGCGATCATTTCGATTTCTGGTTTTTTTCCTATGCCACCAGTAATCCCATCCCGTATTCCGCATGGCAGCTGCGCCGGGCGATTACACAGGCGGTGGACAGCCTTGGCGGGGTAAAGGCCGATCCGGCGCTGGGACACATCACGCTGGTGGGACACAGCCAGGGCGGCCTGCTGGCGCGCATGCTGGTCATCAACCCCGGTGACAGGCTGTGGGATGGCACCGCGGGGCGGCCCCTTTCAGCCTTCCGTCTGAACGAGCGGACCCGGCAGCTGATTGAGGAAACGATGTTCCCCAGACCCATGCCGGAAATCCAGCGCGTGGTCTTTATCGCAACGCCACAGCACGGCAGCTATCTTGCCGGAATGTCGCTGGCGCAGATGGTCGGGGGAATGGCGAGCCTGCCCCTGCGGGTCAGCGAAACGGCGCGTGAAATCGTAACCGGGGCGGGGGACAGCACGCATCCCGACAACCGGGTGCCACGACTGGGTAGCGTATATGCCATGTCCCCACGCAGCCCGTTCATGCGCACGCTGCCCACCATTCCCATCGTGCCGGGCGTGCATACCCATTCCATCATCCCGGTCTGTGGCACGGGAAATCCGCTGTCGCGCGCCGATGACGGGGTGGTCTCGTATGCCAGCGCGCACATTCCGGGAGTGGATTCCGAACTCGTCGTCCGTCATTCGGAACATTCCACGCAATCCAATCCCTTCACGATTGCAGAGGTGCAGCGCATCCTCCTGCTCCAGCTGGCGCAAAATCCGATGGATATCCGTCCAGCCCGTCCCGTTGTGGCCCGGCCTGCTCCGGCGCGACCTGTCGTGGCCACGCGATGACAGGCTTGCGCGCGATGCGCTGGCGGTGGGCGGGCGTATGGTGCGGGCGTGTGGCATGGGGGATGCTGGGCCTGCTTGGGGCGGCGGCGCTGTATTATTCCACGCTCCAGCCCGATATGCTCAGGCTGGGGCTGTCTGTGGCATTCCCGCTGCTGATGTACGGGACGGCATGGGTGCGGCCCGTCCGGTGGGGACATGCATTCAGGGCGGCCCTCGTCCTCGGGCTGACGGGATGGTACGTGACGGACCCGCCGCGAAATGACCGCATATGGGCGCAGGAATACGCTATCCCCGCCGATGCCTGGCAGGAGGGGAATGACATCCACGTGCGGCATGTGCGCAATTTCCGGTATCATACCCCCACCAGCTATATCCCCGCATGGTATGACGCCACCTATCGGCTGGACGGATTGCAGAGCGTCGATCTTGTTACCTCGTACTGGGCGGGGGATGCGATCGCACATGTCTTCCTCAGCTTCGGCTTTTCGGATGGGCGGCATCTGGCGATTTCCATCGAAACGCGGCGTCAGGCACGCTTTGCCTATTCCACGATCGCCGGGTTTTTCCATCATTACGAACTGTTCTATGTCACGGCGGATGAGCGCGACCTGATCGGGGTGCGGACCGATATCCGGCATGAACGCGTCTATCTCTACCGGCTGAACCTGTCGCCGGAGGTGCGGGAGCATCTGTTCCTGAGCTATGTGAACGCGATTCATGACCTGATCGGCCATCCGCAATGGTACAATACCCTGACGGACAACTGCACCACCGGCATTCTTGCCCGCGCCGGGGCGCGCCTGCGCTACCGGCTGGACTGGCGCGTGATCCTGAGCGGACATACCGCCGCGATGGCATATGACATGGACCTGCTGGGACCTTATGACCGCTCCCGCCTGCCGGATTTCAGTGCCCTGCATGCGGCCAGCAGGATCATCCGCCCGCCAGGTGCCACGCTGGGGCCGGATTATTCACGTGACATCAGGGCGCACCTTCCACCGCCCGAGGGACCGGCAGAACCCTGAGACAGGGCAGGGGAAAGGGGACACTGGCGGGAATGGTCCCGGTTACAGGCATCCCGCCTGCGTCCGCGTGCGCTGCTGACGGCGCGCCAGCATCCGCCACCCATCGAACAGGCATATGAAGAACACGCCGGTCATGAGGCTTGCCAGGGCGGTCATGCGCTCCGTCGGGTCAAGCAGCATCGCCGCGAAAACGATGCCGATGCCGCCGATGCTCAGATACCCCTGCCAGTTGCGGCCGGCGGCATTTTCCCCGCGCATCAGCAGGAGGTAGCTGAACGCGATCATCATGTACACCAGCAGGATCACTCCGCCGCTACAGCTCAGCAGGAAGGAAAAAAGCAGGTTGGGCGACAGGACCGAGCACAGTGCCACAACCAGTCCGGCAAGCGCGCTGGCACCAAGGGCAAGCCGTGGCGCGCCCTGTCGGGAACGCAGGGCCAGCACGGCGGGCGCGTTCCCGCCACGCGCCAGTTCCGAAAGGATGCGCGACGTGATGTAAAGGCTGGAATTGAGGCATGACAGGATCGCGCTGAAGACCACCAGCCGCATGATCGTGGCGGCCCCCGGCACGCCCATGACCGTCATGGCGGCCACGAAGGGTGATTTTCCCGGCACCACATGATCCCATGGCACAATGGCGAGCACCAGCATGACGGACGCCAGATAGAAGATGGTGACCCTGACCCCGATGCTGCGTGTCACGCGGGCGACGCCTGCCTGCGGGTTCGCGGATTCCGCCGCCGCGACCGTCGCGACCTCCGACCCGATCATGCTGAACATGATCGTCGGGATCACCGCCAGCACGACGGTAATCCCGTTGGGCGCCAGTCCCCCATGCCCTACATAGTTCGCCCCGACCGGCAGGCGCGGGCCGAACAGGTGCAGCACGAAGCCCACGCCCATGACGACAAACAGGAGGATGCTTGCGACCTTCGTCAGGGAGAGCCAGAATTCACACTCCCCGAACACATCGACGGAACACAGGTTGACCGCCATCAGCACGAGGATGATCCCGATGGCGAGCATGTATGGGGGCAGTCCGGTCCATTCCTGCAGAAGGAGGCCGCCGGCAATCGCCTCGCTCCCCATCGCCACGACCCAGAAAAACCAGTACATCCAGCCCGCGACAAATCCCCATCTGTTGCCGTATGCCGCGCGGATATATTCGACAAACGACCCCCGCCCCGGCTGGCGCATCACCATTTCGCCAAGCATCCGCATGACCACCATGACAAGACCGCCGCACAGGACATAGGCCAGCAGGACAGCCGGCCCCGCGATGGCGATGGCGGAACTGCTGCCGACAAACAGGCCGGCCCCGATCACGCCCCCCAGGGCGATCATGGCGATATGGCGGTTCTTGAGCGTATGGCCGGAAACGGTATCGCGCGTCATCAAACATCCTTCATGGGTCACGTGACGATGACAGGCGATACATGGCTTTTCCCGTCCGCGATGGCGGTGATGGGGCGGGGCGTCCTGTCATGTCCGTGTTACGGGGACGCTATCAGCTTGCGTGGCATCTGTCCAAAACCGTAACGTAATTCCCCTGATGGCGCCTTATGTTTCCGGATGGAGGCGCTGTCGCGTGCAACGCTTTACAGGCCGCATCCCGCCGGTCCGCGCAACGGGTGCGCCACGTATGCGCGTGGCAAATTCTTTGACCCTGCATGGCGCGTATAATATGATCCGCAGGATTTTATACGCCTGTCTCATGACCGCATGTCCTGCCGCGCATGCGCCGGACAGTATATGAAGGGACATGTTCATGACCCGGACCGACAATGTCTGATTCCAGCGGGTTTTCCAGTTTCATGGCACGGGGCCGGCGTCGGTTTGCGATCGGGGATGCGGTGATCGGGAAAGCGCCTGCCGGGGAAAAAGCATATGCTGCCATCCTGCATCTTTGATGTGGAGACCGACCAGAAACGTGGCGCTGCGTCCCTGGTGGTGGGGGAGGCGCTGCGTAACGCCATCCTGACGGGCCAGCTGCCAGCGGGGCAGGCATTGCCGCAATCCGAACTGGCGGGCGGGTTCGGCACCAGCATCATTCCGGTAAGGGAGGCGCTGAAACGGCTGGAGGCCGAGGGGCTGGTGGCTTTCATGCCCAACCGGGGCGCGATGGTCACCGGGATGAGCGAACAGGATATCGTCGAATATTCCGAAATACGCGCCTCGCTGGAGGAAATGGCAGCGCGCCATGCCGTCAGCCACATGTCGCGCATGGACCTCGCCCGGGTGGAGGACGCGTATGATGCCTTTGTCGAAGGGGCGGCCAACGCAACCAGCCGGCACGATTCAGGCGACCTGAACCGGGCCTTTCACAACGCCATCTATGTCGCGGCGCAACGCCCGCGGCTGCTTGAGATGATTGACGACCTGCATGTAAGGCTCAATCGCTATATCCGCAGTCATCTTGAGCTTGAGGGGCGAAAGCTCGTCACCGACAGGGAACATGAAGGGATCATGCAGGCCTGTCGCCGGCGCGACGCCGAGGAGGTCGCCCGGCTGACGCGCCAGCATATCCTTGAGGCCGCCGATATTTCGGTGAAAGTCATCCGCGAACGGGCGCAGGGCTGAAACCCGGCAGCGGGATTGCCTGCCGCACCTGACGGAACGACGCCCGTTTCGGCCTGCTAAAACCACGGTCGGGCTGTCGCACGAAACCTCCATCAGACATCCTGCGTATCCAGCAGAGAAGTTTTTGGTGAAGCTTTTTGCAAAAAGCTTCAGGGACTGTCGCCGTTGCGCAGGAAGGCTGTTCCCGGAAATTTTTATTCTTATCAAAGACCTGCTTCGAAAAACCTTTCACGTCCGTCTGCTGCTTTCATCTGCGGGCCGCGACGATGGAGGCGAAAAATATGCTATGAATTTTCAAATCATATAATATCCTGACATTCTTATATCATTCGGGCGCCCTTCCTGCCCCCATCATCTGTCTGGAATCTTTATCGTGCTGTTTTTTAAAGATTTTTCTGGTCCAGTGGAGACTCCATCCCCCCTGCGGCAACGGATAACCGATGCGCTGCGCCGTCCCGAAGGCGAATGCGTCGCCGCACTGACCCCTGCCGCGACACTGGCCCCGGACGAAGCCACGCAGGTGACGGCCCTTGCGACGCGCCTGACCGAAGGGCTGCGCCGCAACCGCCGTCCGGGCGGGGTCGAGGCACTGGTGCAGGAATTCTCCCTTTCCTCGGCCGAAGGCGTGGCGCTCATGTGTCTGGCGGAGGCATTGCTGCGCATTCCGGACAATGCCACGCGGGACGCGCTGATCCGTGACAAGATCGGGTCGGGCGACTGGATGGCGCACATTTCGCGTGACCGTCCCCTGTTCGCCAATGCCGCCGCATGGGGCATGCTGGTGACGGGCCGCCTGACGCAGGCCGCCGGGCATGATCCAGCGGGCCTTGCGGATACGCTCAGGGCACTGGTGGCGCGTGGCGCCGAACCTGTCATCCGCAGGGCCGTGGACGTGGCGATGCGGATGATGGGCGAACAGTTCGTCGTGGGCGAGACGATCGAGGCCGCTCTGAAAACCAGCGAGAAGCTGGAAGCCAGGGGTTTCCGCTATTCCTATGACATGCTGGGGGAGGCGGCGCTGACGGCGCAGGACGCCGAACGTTACCGGCAGGATTACGTGACCGCCATCCATGCCATCGGGCGGAACGCGCGCGGGGCGAATGTCTATGAACGTCCCGGCATCTCCATCAAGCTGTCGGCGCTGCACCCGCGGTACAGCCGCGCCCAGCGGGAGCGCGTGATGACGGAACTCCTGCCCGTGGTGATCGAACTGACCGTGCTGGCGCGGCAGTATGACATCGGCCTCAATATCGATGCGGAAGAAAGCGAACGCCTGGAACTGTCGCTCGACCTGCTGGAGGGACTGTGTCAGGAACCGGCGCTGCAGGGCTGGAACGGTATCGGTTTCGTGGTGCAGGCCTATGGCCGGCGCGCGCCAATGGTGCTGGATTTCATAATCGACCTGGCGCGCCGCACCGGACATCGCCTGATGGTGCGCCTTGTGAAGGGCGCATACTGGGACAGCGAGATCAAGAAAGCCCAGATCGACGGCGTGAAGGACTTTCCGGTCTATACCCGCAAGGTGCATACCGACATCAGCTATATCGCGTGCGCGCGGAAACTGCTGGATGCGCGCGATGTGATCTTTCCACAGTTCGCCACCCATAACGCCCGTACGCTTGCCACCATCTACACATTGGCGGGCAAGGAATTCCATGTCGGTTCCTATGAATTCCAGTGCCTGCACGGCATGGGCGAACCCCTGTACGGGGAGGTCGTGGGGCCGGAGCATCTGGACCGTCCCGCCCGCATCTATGCGCCCGTCGGAACCCATGAAACGTTGCTGGCCTATCTGGTGCGTCGTCTGCTGGAAAACGGGGCGAACTCCTCCTTTGTCAACCAGATCGGGGATGAACGGGTTCCCGTTTCCACGCTGGTGGCCGACCCGGTGGCGATCGCCCACGCCATCGTCCCGTATGGCAGCCCCAATCCCGCGATTGCAGCCCCCCCGGACATGTTCGCGCCATCCCGGCGCAATTCTGCCGGGCTGGACCTCAATGACGAAAACAGCCTCGCGGCGCTGGGCAGGGGGCTGGCGGCGTCGGCCGCGCAGTGGACGTGTGGGCCGATGCTTGCCGTACCGATCCCGGCGGGACAGGCACGCGATGTCTGCAATCCGGCCGACCGGCGCGACAGGGTGGGAACATGGACGCCCGCTGATTCTGCCGTAATTCCCGCTGTCGTGGACAGTGCGACAAAAGGGGCGGCGACGTGGGTGGCCAAGTCCGCGACCATACGGGCCGAAATACTGGAACGGGCTGCCGACCTGATGGAGGCGCGACGCGACGCGCTGCTTGGCCTGATCGTGCGAGAAGCCGGAAAGTCCTTTCCCAATGCGATTGCCGAAATTCGGGAGGCCGTTGATTTCCTGCGCTATTACGCGGCACAGATCCGCGATGGTTTCGACAGCGCCACGCATGTTCCGCTGGGGGTGGTCGCGTGCATCAGTCCGTGGAACTTCCCGCTGGCGATTTTCACCGGACAGGTGGCCGCAGCCCTTGCCGCCGGGAACAGCGTCATCGCCAAACCGGCGGAGGAAACGCCCCTGATCGCGGCACAGGCCGTCGTCATCATGCATGAGGCGGGCGTGCCCGTTGACGTATTGCAACTGCTGCCCGGCGATGGCGACGTGGGGGCGGCACTGGTCGGGGCGGCACAGGTCGCAGGCGTGATGTTCACCGGCTCGACAATGGTGGCGCAGTCGATAAACCGGCAGCTGTGCGGACGTCGCGACCATGCAGGCCAGCCCGTGCCGCTGATTGCCGAAACGGGCGGCCAGAACGCCATGATCATCGATTCCTCCGCCCTGGCCGAACAGGTCGTCACCGATGTTGTCGCTTCCGCCTTCGACAGCGCGGGGCAGAGGTGTTCGGCCCTGCGCATCCTGTGCGTGCAGGAGGACTGTGCCGATCATGTGCTGACCATGCTGCGTGGCGCGATGCGTGAGCTGCGGCTGGGCAATCCCGCCATGCTGTCCACCGATGTCGGTCCCGTCATCACGCCGGATGCTGCTGATGGAATACGCAGCCATATCCATGCCCTGCGGGGCAGGGGGGCGCCGGTCTTTTCCGTGCCTGTGCCGGGGGACTGCGATCAGGGCAGCTTCGTGCCGCCGACGCTGATCGGGATTGATTCCATTTCGGATCTGGGGCCGGAAGTATTCGGGCCTGTCCTGCATGTGCTGCGTTATCGTCGGGAAACACTGGACAGGGTGATCGATGACATCAATGCGCTGGGCTATGGTCTGACGGGGGGGCTGCATACCCGCATCGATTCCACGGTCCGGCATGTCACCCGGCGGCTGAATGCGGGGAACCTGTATGTCAACCGCAATACGATCGGCGCCGTGGTGGGGGTGCAGCCCTTTGGCGGGCGGGGCCTGTCGGGAACCGGGCCAAAGGCTGGCGGTCCGCTGATCCTGCGCCGCCTTGTGGCGCGATGTCCCGCTTTCAGCAGCCTGCCGGGCATGGAAGCAGGCGAAACGCCCGCCTTCATGCAGACGTGGCATGACTGGCTTCTGGGGCAGGGTTACGGTGATGTCGCCCGCCATGTCGCCAGCATGATGAAAATCCCCCTGACCGGTGCGGAAATGAAACTTCCCGGCCCGGTCGGGGAGGAAAACGTCTATCGCCTGATGCCGCGTGGCAACGTGCTGTGCGTGGGTGGCGGAACGCGCGAGGCGCTGCTGAAGGCGGTGTCATTGGCCCTTTCGGGTGGCAATACGGTATTCGTTGCAGGAGCGCAGGCCGAGACAGCGTGGCTGTCGGCGCTTCCCCCACAGATCGCAACACGCGTCCGTCATGCCCCCGATATCCACCAGCAGACCTGTGCCGTGGTGATCGGGACGCAGGATGACGGGAATTTTCAGGAAATCACGCGCAGTCTTGCCCAGGGCACGGGTGCGATTGCCTCTGTCTTCCTCATGAACGATGACGGGCCGGGGCGTGAGTTCCTGATGGAAGAGCAGTGCTGCAGCACGAACACGGCGGCGGCAGGTGGCAATGCCAGCCTGATGTCGGTCGGATAGGTCAGGAAACAGGGCATCCGGTCAGAAGAATGCCCTGAGAGGAGGCTCCGGCAGGCATGGATGATTGCGGTGCACTCCATGCCTGTCTCTGATTGCGGTGGGCGGTACCTGAACGATTTAATTTCCGGGACTGTCCCGGACGATCGCATCCATCAGTTCAAGCGCGTTTTGCGTGGCGGCGCCATAGGTGGTGTTGTCGTAAATCGTCCAGACATCAATGCCGCGCGCGTCAAGCGAAGTGACGACTTTCGCATGGGCTTCGATGGCGTCCTTCCCATAGGCTGATTCATAGATACGCGGGGAGCCGTGCAGCCGGAAATAGGCAAGGCCGCTCCACCCTCCGGGCTGTGCCGCTGGCGGCGGCCTGGCCGGGTCCGCCGCGACCCGCGATACCTGCCGCCTTTGCAGCATGTGATCGACCGTCGGCTGGAACCAGCTGGCATGCCGTGGTTCCAGAACAACCGCGCCAGCGATCGCGGCCTTCAGATCATCAAGGAAACGTTCGGCAACGTCTCCGGGATAGGCGAAGCTTGGCGGAAGCTGGACCAGAATGGGGCCGCGTTTGTCGCCCAGGCCATCCGTTTCCTCGGCAAAGCGAACAATGAGCGCACCGCAGTCGATCAGGCGGCGTTCATGCGTGATCGCCTTTGGCAGCTTGACGGAAAAGCGGAATCCGGGCGGCACGCTTGCGGCCCAGCGTTCATAGGTGGCGCGCCGGTGCGGGCGATAGAAGCTGCTGTTGATCTCGACGGCCGGGAAGCGTGCGCCATAGCGTTCAAGATGCGTGCCGGTCGTGGGAAACTGCCCGGTAAGCGCGGAAGGGATCGACCAGCCGGCAACGCCGATGCGAATGGACATGAACGTTTCCCCCTGTGACGTACATTGATGAATGACGCCATTTTCGAAAGGAACGGTCAAATTCCACTCCGTATGAAACAGGTCGGCCTCCCGCATAAGGTCCTGTCCGCCTGTTGCCGTTCATGCATCCGCGGGAAGGCATTGGCCCCGGTTATCCCGGGGCGGTTCGGTCAGAATGTAATGCCGGTTTCAAAGTCCACGATAAGCGGATTGCGGTAACGGTTGGTTCCCCCGGTGCTCCAGATATACTGCGCGCCCGGCCTGATCAGAAGCCAGGGAGTGGGACGCCAGCCATAGTTCAGTTCGATGGCGGGTTCGCCGGAGGGTTTGTATATGTCGGTCGCGCCCGTGGCCTGTATGTCGCGCACCCAGTTTGTCAGCTTGCGGTTGACCCACAGCATTTTCATGCCAAAGCTGACGGTATCATTGGGACGGTCCGGGAACGTTCCCTTGCGGGTGATGCCCGCATCCACGAAATAGGGCGCAACGGAGGTGCGAGGATCGCCCCATGTGAAGGAAGCGAAGAACGATGTGCCCCTGCGCGCATCATTGCTGTCACGTTCCAGCATCCGGTCGAACTGGAACCATCCGCCAAAGCGTCCCCGCACGTTGGCGACAGGCGCGACGGCAAGGTAGCGGGCGGCGATATCGAAGGTTCCCAGATGGGAATAGACATTTTTGACCTCCGACGTATCCCAGTAGCCACCAATCTTGATGTTGGTCTGAAGCGGGCCGGAATAATCGTCCTTGCCCCCCCGATGCCAGACAAGCTGGAAGGGGATGAAGGTGCCGATTGCATCATGAAGGTTCATTTTCCAGCCATTATGGGTATTGGCGATGGAAGGATCGACCGAATAGACGCCGAACTGGATGGAATAATGATTATTTCCCGCAGGGTAAAACTTTACCCACGCACCCGGATGGGCCGTCGGATAGTAACTGTAGCCGGAGTTGTAGGCAATCGACTGGGGCATGCCGCAGATCGCATTGCTCTGGAACTGGCAGTAGTTGTTCATGCCCCAGTATATGGACCATGTTTCAAAGTCCGTTTCGGCATTTATTTCGCCGACATTTGTCGAGACATAACGATTCCAGGGCATTTCCCATGCCAGCAGCGTCAGGCGCACGGTGGGCGAGCCATAGATTTCCTGCGGGCTGTCAAGTGCGGGAAGTGTCTCGCCAAGTCCCTTGCCCGCGCGGGACGTCACGGTAAAATGGAACAGGCCCAGTTGCAGGCCCGTCAGTTTCTTGAGGTTGAAATCCACATTGATGCCTATTTCATGGGCGTAACGGACATCCTTGGACTTGCCGCCCATGGGATTTCCGGCACTGTCCTGAAAATAATGCCCGGTTATGGTGACGCCCTTGTCAATCAGCCATGTCCGCCTGCCGGCCCAGTTCCCGGTCATGGTATCCTGCGTCAGCCAGTCATGGAAGCTGGCTGGAAAAAAGCTGTTCTCGGTCGTATCCGACACGACGGCTGGCTCCCGCTCGCCCGCATGGAGGTTGACGACTGGCAGTTGCGTGGGCTGGATGGTTTTCGTCGGATTGGGGGCATAAAACCTGCGACGGTTATTCAATGAAGACGGAGTTGTCGTCGCGGGCTGGGTATTTGTCTGTGTCTGGACCTGGGTCGCCTGGACCCGGGTCTGTGAAACGGTAACGGGACGTTCCTGCGCATGGCTGTCGAGCGGATGGAAAAAAACGGTTGCCATGATGGAGGAAATCAGGGCTGCGGTTCCTGCCCACCTGCCGGCAGGACCCTGCCTGTGCTGTAGGCAGGCTGGTTCTGTCTTCGCGCTGTCCGGCTGCCTTGCGTCATTCATGCCGGAAGGGGGAAGATAATCACGGTTGATCCATTGATATTCCGTGACGTTCAACGGGACTTGCGCGGGGCTGAGGCGCGCTTTCGTTCCTGACAGGAATTCCAGGGAAGGAAATTTCCGTTTCGATTCCTGATATATCTGGTGTCTCTGGTATGCCATTTTATCTCCACTTTTATTATTGTTTTGTGGGATATGAGATCAGCTTTGATGAGACGGGGGCGGAACATATACATGCAACCGCATGGGACAATGCACGACATGAAGGCCGCGCATTGCAGTCTTGAGAAAAAATATTTGCAGTATGAAAGTATTATTTCAGTTTGTTTGTCGAGTATTTCAAGTTCGCCTGAACCATGTCTGTTTCATGGAAAAAGTTTGAATTCCACAATACTCTTCAGAAAACTTACAGATATTCCGGCAGGACTGGTCCCGAAGACTGTTTGAAAATCCTGCCTCCGGGACATTCCAAAAATCAGAAAGAAGTTTTTTTAGTAAAGATTTTCAAAATATTTGAAGAACATCATACTTAAAAAAGATGTTTCCTGAAAACGTCCGTTATGTTTTCAAACATTCCATCAGGATATCATGCATTTCCACGTATGAGATCCGCCGCCCGCTCCGCTATCATGATGGTGGGTGCATTTGTATTGGAACCGATAAGGGAGGGCATGACCGAACTGTCGCAGATACGAATGCCATCCAGACCATGAATACGTAAATCGGGATCAACGACGGAAATCGTGTCCCGTCCCATCTTGCACGTGCAGGTCGGGTGATACGATGTCCGGCCATGTTCACGTGCATAATCCTGCAACGTTTCCTGTGTTGGAGTATTTCCATTAAAAAAGCAGATTTTATCGATATATTTACGAAGGGAGTGCTGATTGAACATATCAAGGCTGAGCTTTATGCCCTCGCACGACACGCGCAGGTCATCCGGATCGGCAAGGAAGTTCGGATCGACAATCGGCTTGTCGGCCGGATTGGCCGAACGCAGCTTTACGCTGCCACGTGATTTCGGACGTAGCGTATAGCTGTTCAGCGTAATGCCCGACGTGCCCTTTGGCACGGAACTGACGCCTGCTTCCGCGCCAGCACCGGCAAGGAAATGGAATTGCAGATCCGGGCAGGTGGCCTTGTGATCCGAATACCAGAAGGCACCGGCTTCCACCACGTTGGACGTTACGGGGCCGGAATTGAACATGGCATATTGCAGACCGGCCCACAGCATCCAGTATTTCTTGTCATATTTGTTGAAGCTGTCGTTATGTTTGAGCTGCGCTATGATATCAATACCGAAATGGTCCTGCAGGTTCTCTCCCACCCCCGGCAGGTCCTGCACCACGCGTATGTTGTGCTGCCGCAGATGGGACCCCGGCCCGACGCCCGACAGCATCAGCAGCTTGGGCGTGCCGATGGCCCCGGATGTCACGATAATTTCCTGTTCCGCCAGCAGGGTATGCGTCCGGCCCCGCACGGCGTATTCGACGCCCGTGGCGCGGGAGCCGGTAAACAGGATGCGAAGCACCAGGGCATTGGTGATGACATGCAGGTTCTTGCGTTTCAGGGCCGGGCGCAGATATCCCCGTACCGTGGAGCAGCGACGGTTATCGCGGATCGTCATCTGGTAAATGCCGGCCCCTTCCTGTGTCGGGCCGTTGAAATCGGGATTGTACGGAATGCCCATTTCCTGACAGCTCTGCACGAAGGCGCGGCTGACCGGATGGGGCGTGGACAGGTTGGAAACGCCAAGCGGCCCGTCCGTTCCATGCCATGAACCGGCAAGAAACGTATTTCCTTCCGAACGCAGCAGGTATTTCTGGACATCCTTGAATCCCCAGCCTTCGGCGCCTTCTTCCACCCATCGGTCATAATCGGAAGGATGGCCCCGGGTATAGACCTCGGCATTGATGGAGGATCCGCCCCCCAGAACCTTGGCCTGCACATAGGGTATCTTCCGGTTGTTGGCGTGCTTTTGCGGCACGGTCGTCAATCCCCACGTCAGCGGCCCTGTCGTCATCTTGGCAAAGCCGATGGGCATGTGAATGAGGGGATTGGTATCGCGCTGCCCCGCTTCGATCAGGCACACCCGGGCGCAGGGATTGTCGGACAGAAGGGTGGCAAGAACGCATCCAGCCGATCCGCCCCCCACGACGATGTAATCAAACCCCTGCATCATGATGAAATCCAGTGCGAACGTTCGCCAGTATCGATATGGACGGATTTGGCCTGGGTATATTCCTCGACCCCCAGAAGTCCCGTTTCCCGGCCCCAGCCCGACTGCTTGAAGCCACCGGTCGGCGTTTCCGGGCCGCCCGCCATGATGGTGTTGACCCAGAAACGCCCGGCCCGAACGCGTCGCGTGACGTCCAGCGCGTGATTGATGTTGCGCGACCAGACCGAGGCCGCCAGTCCATAGACCGTGTCGTTCGCCATCGCGATGGCTTCATCCAGCGTGTCGAAATGGAAAGATGACAGGACCGGGCCGAATATTTCCTCCCGCGCGATGGTCATGGACGGTGTAACCCCCGAAAACAGCGTCGGCGCGATAAAGCGTCCACCGCCGCACTGCAGGGCATTGCCCCCGACCACGACCCTGGCACCTTCCGCCTTGCCCTTGGCGATGTAGTTGAGGATCGTGTCATTCTGGGCGGCCGTGGTGATGGCGCCAACCTGCGTCTGCGGGTCGAACGGGTCGCCGACACGGATTTTCTTCATCTTCTCGGCCAGCAGATTTTCGAACTTTTCCGCGACCGAACGTTCGACGATCAGACGGCTGGAGGAGACACAGCATTGTCCGGTATTGAAACTGATGCCAAAGGCCACGCCATCCGCCGCGTCCTCAAGATTGGCGTCGGCAAACACGATGATGGGGTTCTTGCCGCCTAGTTCCAGCCCCAGTTTCTTGAGGTTACTGTCGGCCGACGCACGCACGCATGATCGCCCCACGGCGGTCGAGCCGGTAAATGACAGCATATCCACGTCCGGATGTTCCGTCAGCGCCCGGCCGATGCTGCTTCCGGTTCCGGTCACCACGTTATAGACACCTGCGGGGAGGCCTGCCCCGGCAAGGATGTCCGCAAGGATCAGCGTCGTAGCACTTGTCATTTCTGAAGGCTTGACCACCAGCGTACAGCCCGAGGCCAGGATGAACGGCACCCGTTCGCACAGGATCAGGAAGGGAAAATTCCACGGCGTGATCAATCCTACCACCCCGACCGGCTCACGCAGCACCATGCCGAACAGGCTGTCGCCAAGGTTGTTGAAGCTTTCGCCATGCAGAAGCCGCGCGGCCCCCGCTGCCGTTTCGAAACAGGCGACGCAGTGATCGATTTCGCCCCGTGCCTGGGAAATCGGCTTGCCGTTTTCAAGTACTTCCCACGTGGCAATTTCCTCACGGCGCTGACGTATCCCTTCGGCCGCCCGCAGCAGCACGGCGGCACGCGCCCCACCCGCCAGACCGGACCATCGCCGGTCTTCGAATGCTTCGCGTGCGGCGGCAACGGCATCATTGACATCCTCGGGCGTGCAGCGGGACGTGCGTGTGACCGGTATGTCGTGACTGGGGGAGTTGCGTTCGAACAGGTCGCGGTCCCCACGCCATCCACCATTGATAAAGAAACCGAATTCGCGCGGGGTTTCGGGTAATGCGACCCCGTGTCTCGTTTCGTGCATTGACGGCCTCTCTGTTATTCTGATCCGCCCATTCCGTGCATGGCGGATGCGTGATCTGTGACCTGAAACAACGTGTCCCGAAGTTGGGTAAAAGCGCCCGGATTCCATGAACGAAATGGAAATACAGTCGTTGCATGCGGTATTTTATGTAACGGGAAGGAATTACGCCGCCGTTTCAGGAACAGGCGCGCGCGGACACTTGCATGCCGACGCGGCGCGATGGATTTTCCCCAGGGATTACACGAAGACGTTCGTGCCTGTATGCCGCCTGTCGTGAACCGGGGAAAACAATCATTGGTCGATGTCCTGTATTTTTGATTTGTGTCTGGCCGCGTTCTGGCAACCGCACTTGTTTTTTTGGAACGACATCATCCAGATGCACCATCTGGTTACGTATGTGATAGAGCGTCGTGCCGACAGGGTTAATTCATATTTATGTGATATATTTCAGGGATACCGCAAACAATGTCGCCCCTGGAACGGGAAGGGGCCGGCGTATCAGCCGAAAGATGGCCCGCGAAAGGCGGAAAAGGGTGATTGGGGATAAAGATTTCCCGCAACCCCGTCACGGAAAGTACACCGTCGCGTGATTATAATCGTTGTAAAATAAAAGAACATTCACAAAAGACGCCATTCTTTGTCCTTGCCCTTCGGATGCGAAAGACGTATGTAACTAGTTAGTTCGTATAAGAGCAGGAAATGCCGGAATGTATCTGAACGACACCCAGGAACAGGTGCGCGACATGGCGCGAGCCTTCGCGGATGAGGTCATCCGCCCGGCCGCCGAGGCACTGGACCGCGAAGAACGCTTCCCCTCTGAAATATATGACGAGATGGCCAAAGTCGGGCTGTTCGGAATTGGCGTTCCGGAAGAACTGGGCGGTCCCGGATTCGACACGCTGACCTATGCCGTCGTGATGGAGGAACTGTCGCGCGGATATGCCAGCGTCGCCGATCAGTGCGGGCTGGTTGAACTGATTTCCACATTGCTGGTCCGTCATGGCACTGCAGTCCAGCAGAAGATGCTGCCCGAAGTCATAAGCATGCAGCGCAAGGTTGCCTACTGCATTACCGAGGCGGAGGCCGGCACGGATGTCTCGGGCATCCGTACCACTGCGGTAAAGGATGGCGATGGCTGGGTCCTTAATGGCGGCAAGTTGTGGATTCACAACGCGCCTGTCGCCGATACCGGCTTCGTCCTTGCCCGTACGGACAGGGAAGCGGGCAACCGTGGCATGTCGATCTTCATCGTCGACCTTCACGCCCGCGGTATCGAGCGCGGGCCCAAGGAACACAAGATGGGACAGCGCGCCAGCCAGGTTGGTGGCCTTACCTTTTCCGACGTGCGTCTTGGCCCCGATGCCCTGCTGGGGGAGGCCGGGCGCGGATTCCATATGATGATGAGCGTGCTTGACAAGGGACGCGTCGGCATCGCCGCCCTTGCGGTCGGCATCGCCCAAGCAGGGCTGGAGGCGGCCGTCGATTATGCCGGCACGCGCAAACAGTTCGGCAAGCAGATATCCGAGTTCCAGGGCGTGCAGTGGCTGCTGGCTGACATGGCAAAGGATATCGAGGCCGCGCGGCTGCTGGTGCATTCCGCCGCAGTCAAGATCGACCGGGGGCATGACGCCACGCGGTCATGTTCCATGGCCAAGTGCTTCGCCGGCGACATGGCCGTGGCCCGCACGGCCGACGCCGTGCAGGTCTTTGGCGGGTCGGGATACATTCGCGGTTTCGAGGTCGAGCGCCTGTACCGCGATGCCAAGATTACCCAGATCTATGAAGGTACCAACCAGATCCAGCGCATGATCATTGCGCGCGAGCTGATGAAAAAAGGCGCGCGCGCATGAGACAGGTGGCGCTGGTGACCGGCTCTTCGCGCGGGATCGGCCTTGCGGCGGCGCAGGCCCTGGCGCAGGCCGGTTTCGGGGTAGCGATCAACGGGCCGGTGGAAGATGACGAACTGCATGGCGCCATCGGCCAGATGCAGGCGCTTGGCGCCCCGGTCATGGCGGTGGCCTTCGATGTAAGCGACGTCGCCTCCCATGCCGAAAACCTGGCCCTGATCGAAGAGCGGCTGGGACCACTGACGACGCTGGTCAACAATGCCGGCGTGGGGGTGCTCCAGCGTGGGGACCTGCTGGACGTGACCGAGGCCAGCTGGGATCGCTGCCTTGCGGTCAATGCGCGTGCGCTCTTCTTCCTGTCGCAGGCGTTCGCGCGTCGGCTTCTGGCGCGCGAACGCAATGCCGACCTGTTCTATTCCATTGTCAATGTCACGTCCTCCAACGCCACGGCGGTGGCCGTGCAGCGGGCGGAATACTGTGCCTCGAAGGCTGCGGCGGCCATGGTGTCGAAGGCGTTCGCCGTCAGGCTCGGGTCTGAAAACATTGCTGTTTATGACGTGCAGCCCGGGCTGGTCGCGACCGACATGACCGCCCCGGTCATCGAAACGTACCGCAGGCGCGCCGCCGATGGTCTGACCCTGCTGCCGCGCGTCGGCACGCCAGAAGACATGGGCCGTGTCATCGCCGTCCTTGCCAGCGGCGGACTTCCCTACACGACCGGGCAGGTCATTTCGGCGGATGCCGGCATGCTTGTGCCCCGTTTCTGAGAAGAACCATGAAAATCGCACTGCCTGACCAGACCGGCCGGAAGGTGGACTACCTTCTGGTCGGCACACCACTTCCCCCTGCGGTCCTGCCTCCCGATCCGGTGCGCGTTGTCTATTCGGCGGCACATGTGGTGGCCGATCCCCATACCGCGACCGACCCATCGGGACCGGCCGCGATCGACTGGGACAGGACGCTTGCCTTCCGCCGGTACCTGGCGGGGCTGGGCCTTGGCATTGCCGAGGCGATGGATACGGCGCAACGCGGCATGGGGCTTGACTGGTCGCGGTCGCTCGAACTGATCCGCCGGACGAAGGCCGAACTGCCCGATGCGCTGGTGGGCAATGGCTGCGGGACCGATCAGCTTGATCCGCGTGACGTCATCTCGATCGATCAGGTGACTGGCGCCTATCTTGAACAGGCCGAAGCCATTCAGGCCGTGGGCGGGCGGATCATCCTGATGGCCAGCCGCGCGCTGGTGCAGGTGGCGCGCTCGGCACAGGATTACCGCAGGGTCTATCGCAGGGTGCTGGACAGCTGTGACCAGCCCGTCATCCTGCACTGGCTGGGGGAAATGTTCGACCCGGCGCTGAAGGGATACTGGGGCACGGACGATTTTGACGAGGCAATGGAAACCGTCCTGACCATCATCGAGGAAAACCGGCTGCGTATCGACGGGATCAAGATTTCCCTTCTGGATAAGGAAAAGGAAATCATCCTGCGCCGCCGTCTGCCCGCGGGCGTGCGGATGTATACCGGCGATGACTTCAATTATCCCGAACTCATCGAAGGGGACGCGCAGGGCTTCAGCCATGCGCTGCTTGGCATTTTCGATCCGCTGGCCCTTGCCGCCGTGCATGCGCTCAACCGTCTGGGGGACGGGGATGTCGACGCCTTTCGCGCGCTGCTTGACCCCACCGTGCCGCTGGCGCGGGTGATCTTTCGCGCCCCCACCCAGTATTACAAGACAGGCGTTGTCTTCCTGGCGTGGCTGAACGGGTTTCAGGATCACTTCATCATGCTCAACGGGGCGCAGGCCATGCGTCCGCTGCCCTATTTTACGGAGATATTCCGGCTGGCGGACGGCTGCGGGCTGCTGCGTGATCCGTCGCTTGCCGTTGATCGCATGAAAACCCTTCTGGCGATGTACGGGGCATGACATGCGTGATTTCCGTCATGACCTGTCGGGCCTTGCCCTCAATACCGCGACCCTTGGCCATAACATGGAAGGGGCGGGAAGGGGATGGTCGCCCGAACGGACGATAGAGGCCTGCGCCCGGCGCGGTATCGGCGGGATCGTGTTCTGGCGCCGCGAAATCGAGGGAAGGGCCGCCGCCATCGGCGCCCATGCCCGCGCGGCTGGCGTCAGGGTCGTGGGCCTGTGCCGCGCGCCATTCCTGGTGGGGCCACTGGCATTTCGTAGCGAAGGTGAGGTGCGCGACGACTTTTATCGCGCGATTGACCAGACCGCCGAACTGGGTGGTGACATCCTGACCATCGTGGTGGGCGGCGTGCAGCCGGGCACGAAGGGCGTGGGCGAAAGCCTCGGGCTGGTCGGGCAGTACGTGGCGGATGCCGCGAACCGTGCCGCGTCGGTGGGGGTGAGGCTGGCGTTGGAGCCACTGCACCCGGTTTATGGCGGCGACCGGTCGTGCCTTGTCACGACGCGCGACGCGCTGGACCTGTGTGAGCGGATCGGCGCCGATAATCTAGGTATTGCGATCGATGTCTATCATGTCTGGTGGGATACCGACCTGCCGCGCCAGCTTGCGCGCGCGGGGGGGCGCATCCTCGGGTTTCATCTGTGCGACTGGCTGGCACATACTGCCGACGTGCTGCTTGATCGCGGCATGATGGGCGATGGCGTGGCCGACCTCGTCGCCATCCGCGCGGCGGTGGAGCAGGCCGGGTATCAGGGATACTGCGAGGTCGAAATCTTTTCCGCGAACAACTGGTGGAAGCGCGATCCGGCCGAGGTGCTCGATGTGATGATCGAGCGCTTTCGTACGGTGTGCTGAACCCGGCGTATCCGAATTTGTGGGGAAACCATGAAAATCCTTGTCCCTGTAAAGCGCGTCATTGATTACAACGTCAAGGTCCGTGTTCGTCCCGATGGGTCGGGCGTCGAACTGGCGAACGTGAAGATGTCCATGAATCCCTTTGACGAGATCGCGATGGAAGAAGCGGTCCGCCTGAAGGGAAAGGGCATTGCCTCCGAAATCATCGCCGTGTCCATCGGCACGCCGCAGGCCAGGGACATCCTGCGCACGGCCCTGGCGATGGGGGCCGACCGGGCAATCCTGGTCGATGCGACGGCGGATGTGAACTTCGATATCGAGCCCCTTGCCGTGGCAAGGATCCTTGCGCGCCTTGTCGAGCGGGAAAAGCCTGACCTGGTCATCGCGGGCAAGCACGCAATCGACAACGACATGAATGCAACGGGACAGATGCTTGCCGGCCTGCTGGGCTGGGGGCAGGCGACCTTTGCCTCCCGGATCGAAATTGCGCAGGGACATGCCGTCGTGACGCGGGAAGTCGATGGCGGCCTGCAGGTCATCCGTGTCGCTTTGCCTGCGGTGATTACCGCCGACCTGCGGCTTAATGAGCCGCGTTACGTCTCGCTTCCCAACATCATGAAGGCCAAGAAAAAACCTCTGGAAGAATGCCCGCTTGCCGCACTTGACGTTGATATCAGCCCACGGCTGAAGGTGGTGCGCACGATCGAACCCTCCAACCGGTCGGCAGGCAGACGCGTGGCGTCGGTCGATGAACTGATCGACAAACTGAAAAACGAAGCGGGAGTCCTGTGATGCCTGTTCTGCTGCTGGCCGAAGTCAATAATGCGAAACTGGCGTCCGATGCCGTTGCCAGGGCCCTGTCCGCCCTGTCCCCCCTTGGGGAAAGGATCGACGTGCTGATCATGGCGGACGAAGGTGCCGAGGCCGCGGCGGAAGCCGCGCGGCTGGACGGTGTCGGTCAGGTGCTGCTGGCGCAGGACGGGACGCTGGCCCATGGCCTGGCGGAACCTGCCGCGGCACTTGTTGCCTCCCTTGCGGAGCGGTACACGCACATTGCCGCGCCGGCCACGGCGTTTTCCAAGAATATCCTGCCCCGTGTCGCCGCGTTGCTCGATGTGATGGTGATTTCCGATGTCACGTCCATACGCGACGCGGAAACCTTTGATCGTCCGGTTTATGCCGGCAATGCCGTCCAGACCGTGACATCGACAGACCGTATCAAGGTTCTGGGCATAAGGACCTCGGTATTCCAGGGCGTGGAAAAAGGCACCGTCGCCGCCCCGGTTGAAACGATTGCGGCCATGCCAGATCCCGGCCTTTCGACGTGGGTGGAGGATATCGTGGCCGTTTCGGAACGGCCGGATCTGGCGTCGGCGCGGGTGGTCGTGTCCGGTGGCCGGGGCGTGGGGTCAAGGGAGCAGTTTGACACGATCATCAGGCTTGCGGACCGGATGGGGGCGGCCGTTGGCGCCAGCAGGGCAGCGGTTGACCTTGGCTATGCCCCCAATGACTGGCAGGTGGGCCAGACGGGCAAGGTGGTCGCCCCGGACCTGTATGTTGCGGTCGGCATTTCAGGCGCGATCCAGCACCTTGCGGGGATGAAGGATTCCAAAATCATCGTTGCCATCAACAAGGATGAGGATGCACCCATTTTCCGCATTGCCGATTATGCCCTGGTGGGCGACCTCTTTTCCATCATTCCCGAACTGACGGCCAAACTGTAATCATGGCGGCAGTCACAATGTCTTTGCAGGGGAACACCACACGAAACAATTAGGACTCATGTCCCTGTCTGGATGAAACGCAGGCAGGGGTCCGGGATTTATACGGGAATGACAGCCGTCCGTAAAAAAAGAGGCCACATCGGAAAGAACATGATGTGGCGCAATAACAAGGATGACAGGCTATGAACCCTGATGAAAAACGCAAATTCGGCCGTACGGGCCTTGAGGTAACCGCTTTTGCCTTTGGCACGGCCCCGCTTGGCAACTTTCTGCATGAAGTGGGGGAAAATGACGCGCAGGAAATGATCGGGCACGCATGGGATGCGGGCATCCGGTTTTATGATACCGCGCCCATGTATGGCCACGGGCTGGCGGAACTCCGGCTTGGTCAGGCGCTGCGCTGGAAAAGGCGCGACGATTTCGTCCTCGCCTCCAAGGTGGGGCGCGTCCTGCATCCTGCCAGGCGGGCCGATATCGATTTCACGCCGTGGAGCAACGCGGCCCCCAATACCATGGCGTTCGATTACAGTTATGACGGGACGATGCGCGCGTTCGAGGATTCGCTGCAACGTCTCGCGCTGGAACGGATAGACATGCTTTTCATCCATGATATCGATCGCTTTACCCAGGGCGAGGCGCAGCCCGAGGTTTTTTCGCAGGCCATGGATGGATGCTGGCGCGCGCTGGAACGCCTGCGCGATCAGGGCGTGGTCAACGCGATCGGGGTCGGGGTGAATGAATGGGAAGTCTGTTACGATGCCATACGGCAGCGTGATTTCGACTGCTGCCTTCTGGCCGGGCGTTACACGTTGCTGGAACAGGACGCGCTGGACCGGTTCCTGCCGCTTTGCGAAAAACAGGGGGTCGCGGTGGTGGTCGGCGGCGGGTTCAATTCCGGCATCCTCGCCACCGGCGCGGTGCAGGGGGCGAAGTACAACTATGCCCCGGCGCCCGCCCCTGTCATGGAACGTGTCGCGCGGATCGAAGCGATCTGCCACGCATACGACGTGCCGCTTCCCGCGGCGGCGTTGCAGTTCGTCGTGGCGCATCCCGCCATTCCGACATTCTGCGCCGGCACGCGCACCGTCGCGCAGCTTGAACAGAACCTCCGGTGGTTCCGCCATCCCATTCCCGCCGGGTTCTGGCATGAACTGAAGGAACGCGGACTGTTGCGCGAAGACGCCCCCGTGCCCGTTGCCGACACGGCGGATCCCGTGATGTTCCAGGCGCAGGCCGCATCAGGCGGCAGCAGCGCCAGCCCCGCGCCCTAGGCCCCGCGCATCAAGCCCCTGGGGCATCCCATCGTGTCATGTGTCCTGTCAGGGCAATGGCAGGGTCAGGATTTGCGGGGGAATGCCCGCGGCCCTGCCCGGATGCTGCCCGCAATTCGGTAACTATCTGGTTCGATACAGATAATGCCATGAAACATGCCGTGTCATGACGGCATGACCCGAAACAGACCTTCCGGAGACAGATATGTCGTTCATCAAGACCTATATAGAGCGGCAGACATTAAATCGGCGCACCATGCTTCTGATGTCAGCCTATGGGCTGTTCGGGGCGGCGGCCACGGCAGGGCTGCGGCCGGCGCCGGCACGGGCTGCGGCCCCGAACAGCCCAAGGATCGCGTGGAGCTATCGCGACCGGACAAATCCTTACTGGAACGCGATTGTTTCGGGCGGCAATGCCTTTGTCCAGAGCCTGGGACTGCCGCAGAGCGCGCTGATCAACCTGATAAACGAAGGTTCCAGCGAAAAGTCGCTGTCGGATATCCAGTCCCTGCTGGCCCGTTATGGCAGTGGCGTCGCCCTTGCGGTTGATCCGAACGACATGCCCAACTGCCGCCCCGTGGTGGAGGCGGTGAACAAGGCGGGTGCTTATGTTTCCACCATCTGGAACAAGACCGACGACCTGCATCCATGGGATTTTGGCGATCATTATGTATCGCACATGACATGGTCCGATGTTGGCCCATCAGAACAGACCGCCCGCGTGCTGTTCGATGCCATGGGGGGAAAGGGCGGCGTCGTGCATCTGGGTGGCATTGCCTCCAACAACCCGGCCATCGAACGTCTGGCGGGCTTTCGCAAAGCGCTGAAGGCATATCCCAATATCCAGCTTCTTGCCGTGCAGGCCGCCGACTGGGATACCCAGAAGGCCAATCAGGTCATGTCCGGCTTTCTGACCCGTTATGGCGATTCCATAAAGGGCGTGCATTGCGCCAGCGACACCATGGCCTATGGCGTGATCGAGGCCCTGCGTGCCGAGGGGATCGAGGACATGCCCGTGGTGTCCTATGACGGCAACCCGCAGGCGGTCGAACTGGTGACCAAAGGCAAGATCCTGGCGACGGTTTTCACCAATCCCTACTGGGCGGGGGGCATTACGGCGTCGCTGGCCTATTACGCGGCGACCGGTGTGTTCAAGCCATCGGCGGAACCACACGAACACCGCGAATTCTATGGCCCCACCACATTGGTCACGACCAAGGACGCGCAGGATTTCAAGGCCAGGTATATCGATACCAACCCGCAATATGACTGGAAGAACTTCTGGGCGCTGGCCAGGGGACAGATCCAGTACGGGTAAGAACAACTGTTGCGACAGGAAATATCCTCAATGATTTTCCTGTCCGTGATTTCCTCATCGGTGGAAAAAAAGAGGCTGGATCGATGAACAGGTTCCTGGCCACGGATGCCCTTCGCAAATGGGTGCCGCTTCTCGTGCTTGTGGGGTTGTGCCTGTTTTTTACGGCGCTCAATCCCAATTTCCTGTCACTGCGTAATTTCGCGCGTATCGCCATTTCGTCTTCGCCCGCGCTGATGGTCGCCATCGGGGTGACGTTTGTCATTCTCATGGGTTCGATCGACCTTTCGATGGAGGGAACCGTCGCGGTCTGTGCCGTGGTCTTTGCGCTGATCCTCAATGCGCTTGGCGGCACGATTGCCGGGCGGGGATGGGTGGCGCTGCCTGCCGCGCTGCTGGTTGGCGCGGCACTGGGCGCGATCAACGGCATCGTGCATGTGAAACTCAGGATTCCATCCTTCATGGCCAGCCTGTCGCTGGGTTTTGTGGGGATCGGGCTGTCCCTGCTGATTACCGGGGGGGATCGGATCCTGATCGACGATCCGCCTTTCCGTTCGCTGCTTACGGTGCGGGTGGAGGGCTTTCCCCTCATGGCCTATGCGGCGCTGGCGTGCCTGCTGGTGGCGTGGTTCATACAGGACCATACCACGGTCGGCCGCAACTTTTACGCCGTGGGCGGGGGCGAGGACCTGGCGCGGGCCTCGGGGCTGAATGTCGGACGGCTGCGGATCATCGGCTTCGTGCTGGCCGGCGTGTTCTATGCGCTGGGGGCGATTTTCGCCGTGGCGCGGCTTGGCATTGCCGAAACCGAGACCGGGCGCAACTTCATGTTCATGTCCATCACATCCGTCGTGGTGGGGGGCACCGCGTTGCGCGGGGGTGAAGGCGGCGTGTGGAACACGCTGGTGGGCGTGCTGATCGTCAATGTCATCGGTAACGGAATGGTGGTGATCGGACTGGCTGATTACTGTCAGGACGGCGTGCTGGGCCTTCTGGTTATTGCCGCGGTCTATCTTTCCACCGACCGGCGTTCCCTTTCCTTTGTAAAGTAAGGTGCCATGTTCGAACTGGTGAATGTCGAAAAACGCTATATGGGCGTGCATGTGCTCAAGGGCGTGGATTTCCGCATCGATGATGGGGAAATCGTCGGGCTGGTAGGGGAAAACGGCGCGGGCAAGTCCACGCTGATGAAAGTGATCTATGGCGCCGTCCAGCATGATGCCGGGACGCTGCTGGTGGATGGCGAACCCGTCAATTTCCGCAGCCCGCGCGATGCCATGAAACGCGGGGTGGGCATGGTGTATCAGGAACAGTCCCTGATCCCCAACCTGACCGTGATGGAAAACATCTTCCTTGGCTTTGAAAAACCCTTTGTCCGGTTCGGCGCGATCAACTGGAAAAAGATGGCTGAGGCCGCGCGCAGGCAGCTGGCGAAGGTCCGGCTGGATATTGATCCCGGCATCATTACCGCGCGGCTGACCTTTGCCCAGCGCCAGCTTGTCGAACTGGCCAAGGTGCTGGCGCTTGAAGAACGCGTGGAGGGCAAGCTCGTCATCCTGCTGGACGAGCCGACATCCGTGCTGTCGCGCGATGAGATCGAGCTGCTGTTCAGCGTGGTGCGGGCATTGCGCCATCGTGCGTCCTTCATCTTCGTCTCCCACCGGCTTGATGAAATCGTCGCGCTGTCGGACCGCATTTATGTGCTGAAGGACGGGGTGGTGGTGGATGTCATGGCGGCGAAGGGCGCGGATATCAGCGCCATCCAGAAGAAGATGGTCGGCCGCGACATCAACGGCGAATATTACCGCGAGGACAGGCAGGCCCCCTACGACCCTGACAGGGTGCTTCTGGAACTGGATCATGTCGAAATCGCGGGGCAGGGGAACGACATTTCCCTTACGCTTCATGCAGGCGAAGTCCTGGCCCTTGTCGGTGTCGAAGGCTCCGGGCGGGAGCCGATCCTGCGCACGATATTCGGGATGCTGCGCCCCGACAGGGGCACGTTGCGCATCCGTGGCGAGCCGGTGCATGCCTTCAGCCCCGCGCACAGCGTCGCCCAAGGCGTGGGTTACGTGCCGCGTGAGCGCAAGATCGAAGGGATCGCAAGCGGCATGAACGTGTTCGAGAACATGACCCTGCCGCAGATGCGGAACTATTCGCATGCAGGCGTGCTCGACATCAGGGCCGAGCGTGATCTGGCGCGGGAATGGATCGGGAAACTGTCGATCAAGGTGCCATCCGAATATGCCGATTGCGGCAATCTTTCTGGTGGAAACCAGCAGAAGGTCGTGCTGGCGAAATGGCGCAGCAGCGGGTCGGAGATCATCCTGCTCGACCATCCCACGCGTGGCCTCGATATTGGGGCAAAGGAAGATGTTTACGCAATGATCCGTGACATGTCGGCGCACGGCGTGGGGATCATCCTGATCGCCGATACGCTGGAGGAGGCGATCGGCCTCAGTCACACCATCGCTGTCATCAAGGACGGGGAAATCAAGAAATGGTTCAGCTGTCAGCCGAAGGCAAAGCCCTCCCTTTACGATCTCATCCAGTACATGGTGTAAGTGGCGATCTGACCCTGACCGAAAGGCTGCGGCGTCATTTCCCGTGGATCACGCTGCTCAGCGTGCTGCTGCTGGTGGGGATGCGGGATATCAATTTCCTCAGCCCCGAAAACCTGATCAACCTGGCGGCGGACGTCGTGCCGCTGCTGATCATGGCCGTGGGCATGACCTTCGTCATCTATATCGGCGGCATCGACCTGTCGTCGCAGTCGGTCGCCAATATGTCCACCGTGCTGGCGACCATCGCGTTACCGACGTTCGGCGTCGGGGCGGGGGTTCTTGTGATCGCCGCGGGGCTTGTGGCGGGCACGGTGTCGGGCGTGGTCACGACGCGGCTGAAGGTGCCGTCCTTCATCTCCACACTGGCGGTGGGGGGGATTGCGCTGTCGGTGGGGCAGTATGCCTCGGGGCAGCAGGCCCTGCACATGGATACCGGCCAGCGCCAGCACGCCTTTGGCTGGATGACGGGGCAGGTGGCGGGCGTTCCCGTTTCCCTGATCCTGGCGCTTGCGATCGTCGCACTGGCCTGGTTCATCCAGACCCGGATGATGCCGGGGCGCATTTTCAAGGCACTGGGCGCGGGTGAGCCCGTGGTTGTCGCATCCGGCATCCGTGCGGAACGATACCGGATCCTTGCCTTCGCACTGTCCGGCATGTTCGCAGCCCTTGCGGGGCTCATGTTCTCGGTCAGGCTTTCGGGTGGTTCGCCCACCCTGGCAGAGGGTTTCCTGCTGCCCGCGATTGTCGCGGTACTGGTGGGGGGTACGCCACTGACGGGCGGCGTGGGGGGCGTGCTGAACACCCTGATCGGCACCATGATTGTCGCGGTTGTGCGCGCCAGCATGCTCTATTTCAATATTCCCGCCACCGGACAGCAGATTTTCTTTGGCGTGGTGCTGATCATCGCCATCGCGACAACAATAGATCGCTCAAAAATGCGCGTCGTCAAATAGAGGTCAGGGAGAAACGATAATGGAAACCATGCAGGCGGCCGTGCTGGTGACGCCCGGCCATTTCGAGGTGCGGGAGGTGCCGATACCTGCCACCGGACCCGATGACGTGCTGGTCAGGGTGGACCGCTGCGGCATATGCGGCACTGATGTCCATATATTCGAGGGGCATTACGTGGCCGACAGGCTGCCGTTCATTCCGGGACATGAATTCACGGGCACGCTGGCGCGCGTGGGCGAACGGGCAAGTGGCCTGCAGGTGGGGCAGCGGGTGGTGGCCGACATCAATATCGGCTGTGGTCACTGCTATTACTGCAGGCGCAATGAAATCCTGAACTGTCCGCAGATGCGCCAGATCGGCATCCATCGCGATGGCGGCTTTGCGCAGTATGTTTCCGTCCCGGCGCGCCAGATCATTCCCGCGCCGGATACGGCCGCAGCCGGGGTGCTGGCCCTGACCGAACCGGTGGCCTGCGTCGTCCGTGCCGCGCGCAAGGCCCGGGCCGGTTTCGGTCAGTCGGTCGTGGTGCTGGGGGCCGGACCCGTGGGCAACCTGCATATCCAGATGATGCGGCTTGTGGGGGCGGCCCCGATCATTGCCGTGGAACTGTCCCCCCGGCGCGCCGAGCTTGCGGCGCGGGCCGGGGCCGATGTGGTCATTACAGATCCGAATACCATGCTGGATATCGTAAAGTCGCACACCGGCGGGCGGGGGGCTGATATCGTGATCGAAAGTATCGGATCGCCCGCCCTGTATGCACGGGCATTCGACCTGATCCGGCCGGGGGGACACGTCGCGGCCTTTGGTATTACCGGGCCGGATGATACTGTCGCGGTGCGGATACTCGACATGATCCTGAAGGAAAATTCGATGAAGGGATCCGTCGCCGGCATGGGTGAGGACATGCATGATGCCCTGACCCTGCTGACGCATGGCCGTTTTCAGGTGGAACCTTTTACACAGTCCGTCGTGCCGCTGGATCATATCCAGTCGGCATTCGATACGCTTAAGGACAGGCCGGAAATCCTCAAGGTCCAGATCGCCCCGCCCGCGTGAAAACAAAGGAACCGGCCGCATCATCAAAAAAGCGCCAAAAAACAGGGCGCAAGCAGGCGCGTGCCGTCCTGTCGGGATGGATCGTGCTTCACCGCCGATGTCGGAGGCGGCATGTTTTCACGCCGGGTAAATGCCTTGTTACCTGAGCCGGGACGGGGTACAGGGACGGTATCGGGTCCGTACGTCGTATCACCCGTCGCCGGTTCTTTTCCAATGCAAGGAGATCCCATGCCAAAAGTATCAAACGTTGCCAAACGGGCCGGATCACAGGCAAGGAAAACGTCAGCCGGCAGGACAGGCACGTCGCATGCAAGGGATGCGGAGGCCACGCAGAAGCGCATTCTGGCAGCGGCCAAAAAAGAGTTTGCAATGAACGGGCTGGCTGGCGCACGCGTCGATATCATCGCCGAGAAGGCCGAAGCCAACAAACGCATGATCTATCATTACTTCGGCGGCAAGGAAGCCCTGTTCGAACGTGTGCTGGAAGATGCCTATGCGGATATATGCCGCGCCGAACAGTCCCTGAAACTCGATCATCTTGATCCCAAGGCCGCGCTTGAAACCCTTGTCAGGTTTACATGGCAATATTATCTGGACAATCCGGAATTCCTGACCCTGGTCAACAATGAAAACCTGCAGAAGGCGGTGCATCTGCATGGTTCAAAGGTGCTGCCGGTCATCAGCCGCAACCGCCTTGATATGGTTGAATCCCTTCTGGCGCGCGGGGAAAAGGCAGGCATATTCCGCCCGGGGATCGATGCCATGCAGCTTAATATAACCATCGCGGCTGTCGGGTATTATTATATTACCAACCGCTTTACGGGTTCCATCATCTTCGACTGCGATTTCATGGCGTCGGGCATGCTGCGCAAGCGGTTGGCGTTCAATATCGACACGATTGTCAGGACCGTCTGTAAATGAAAGAAAAAACAAACATCCTCGTATGCGGGATTTTTGTAAAAATGTTTCTTCGAAATGGTTTAAAGAAGTAATACAAAGTTATTGTGGTGCAGACTTTTTTCAAGAATGAGGCGCTTCCTGAAGTTTTTTGAAAAAGCTTCACCAAAAACTTCTTTATGATTTGCAGGATATCTGAAGGGAGAGCTTTTTCAAACCGCCCTTTAAATACCATAGAAATCATAAGATATCGCGTTGCCATAGGCTTAGGCCCCATTGATTTGATTGCGGAAATCTGATTCAGGCTCTGTGAGGAGACTGGAGATGAGCGACCTGTTTTGGCTGACGGACGAACAAATGGAGTGTCTGCGGCCCTTTTTCCCAAAGAGCCACGGTAGAGCCCACGTTGTGGCTGCCGTTGAGCGGGTTCCGATGAATGCGTTTTGTGTGCCGGTGCGCACGGGTGGCAAGGCGCAGTATCACCCGCGGCGGATGCTCGCACTTCTGATCTTCAGCTATGCAAACGGGATTTTGTCCTCACGCCGGATCGAGCGGGCGACATATCGCGACATCGGCATATGCTTCGTGGCGGCGAACCTGTGTCCGGATCACGACACGACTGCCGTTTTCCGGCAGACAAACCGGGTGGCCATTGAAGCTGCATTTGCACAGGTCCGGGTTCTGGCGCGCGAGACGGGCCTGTTACGCCTGGGCGTGGTGTCGATCGACGGCACGAAAATCGATGCCGATGCCTCGAAATACCGTTCCCTGCGCTACGATCGGATCAGGGCGCTGCGAGAACAGCTGGCGATGGATATCACGGAGCTGATGGAACAGGCGGAGCACGCGGACGCCACAGACAGCGACCCGCAGGCATCGCCGGAGGAACTCGCCCGACGGGAAACGCTGAAAGCGAAGCTAGGTTCAGGACCTATTAATTTATTGAACTGAGTGGGGCATTGTGATTCAC
>NZ_QEXL01000050.1 GCF_003311635.1 Novacetimonas cocois
CCACATCGCAGCAAGCTTCATCTTCTATCTCAAAGAATGAGTCCTGAGCCTAATTACTGCTTAGTAGGCACCGGCCAAAAAACTTCCGTCTGTATTCTGCCGCTATTGGTAAGTTTTTGTGCCACGGTAGTGCTGGTTAAAATAGAAGGAGGTGTCCCGAGTAGGATCTCATTGTAGGAGGTGGATACAGATGAGCAGGCACCGTTTCCGAGAGCGGTATAAACATTCCTCTGCGTTGATTTTGAGAAATCTTCCATCAAAGAGGCTATCCGTACATTACTGCATCCGCCCCTCTGGCGGTATGTGGCATTAAACACGAACGGTGCATTGTCGAGCATACGTCCCTCGACTTGTCCCATATAAGCGGATACGGAACCGCCAGCATCGACCGTCATTACCGACGCGTTTGCTGCTGGAATGCCATTTATTGCAGCATCCTGTCCGAATGTGCGAAGAGAATTGACTGTATAAACTATGCCCGGCCCGGCAACTTCTATGCATTTTACAGTACTGTCGCACGAGAGTTTACCGATCTGCACTCCAGTTGCGACACCGCTCGCGATCCTGTTTGTGCCACGATAAAAATATATCCCGGAGTTTGATGGTATTGTAAATATATTATCCAAGAAAGGGCTATCTGCTCGACCAATTTCGATGGTTTTCGTGTTTGCGCCTTGGTAATCCATTACTGAACTTGCGCTGGACCAGTAAGGCCATGCGTGAATGTTATTGATACGTGATACATCCATATCTGCATCAATATTCACGGCATAGTCAAAAAACTGCCCATAAAGTCCTTCAACAATAGTGCGGCCACCATTTACAGCACTAACCCCTTCATAGACGCCATCCATGAACAAGTTTTCAAGACGAGTATATCCCTCGACATCGTAGAGATAGACAACTGGAGGATAAGTAACGGGCTTCCATGACATTGCATCGGATGCTGGTGCAGTCTGACCCGGTTGCCAGAACGCAATGTCCTTTATCTGGGTTCCACGGGACTGGATATCATGAACATATACGGGGGATGCGGTTGTTTCATCAATATCGAACCAAGTGCCCGACGCCACCATAGGGTTCTGTGAAGAATAGTTTTCTAGCCAGCCCGCGCCCTGAAGCAAAACCGGGCAACCGATGCTGATCTGGCTACTAATCACATAATGGCGCGGAAGGAACCTGACCGTCCCGCCACCAGCCGCGCAGACAGCAGTCACGGCCTTCTGGATCCACGGCGCATCATCCGCACCATTTTTCCTGGTCCCCTTTAGGTAATCCGGAACGACCTCATAGAGCGTTGACAGGTATCCAGAAATATCGAAGTTTCCAGCTGCATCCATGATCCCGATTTGTGTTCCAGTGCGGTTCAGAAACGAAAGAGATGTGCTGGACTGCGTGATTTTCTTGGCGCCAACAGATGCGCTAGGGCGGCCCTGTCTTGCCGTAGTGCCATCTGTGATCGTGGACGTGGCGGCGTGATCCGTTGTTCCACCAAATGGAACAATGTCAGTTGGAGCATTCGTTTGCGTATAGTTTGAAGTAGGAACGGGCTGTTGCGCATGCGCAGCAACGGGCAATAGGCACGCGCTGAGAAATGCAAGATTTTTCATTTTGTAGCATTCTCCGACTGACTTTTTTATTTAGGACCAAAATACCTGCCTTTGCAACCTTTGCCCTTGCCGCTGGTCTGTCCGCCGTTAGCATGCACGGACAGAATTATCTCCGCTTGGAATGGTTTTTCGTTCGGCTGACATGTAGCTTGATGATTGTCATGATCATGATAGTCCATGGCCCATCACTATCCGCATTAGGGCCGATCGACATTCAGGATTTTCTTTTTGTGGCAGGGATGTTTCACTGAGCACCGGTCAGAGCACGGAGTGTAGGATGGCAATCAAACGTTACGAGTTAAGTGAAGCGCAATGGCAACGGATTGCGCCTCTGCTCCCGGGCAAAGTTGGGGATGCAGGCCGCAGTGGGACGGATAACCGCCTGTTCGTGAACGGCTGCCTCTGGATTCTACTCTCTGGCGCGCATTGGAAGGACCTGCCTGAGCGGTATGGCAAATGGAAGACAGTGCATCGTCGCTTCAGCAGATGGTGTCATGTCGGGGTATGGTACGGGACAGGGTTTTCGAGATGCTGACGGCTGATCGGGACAATCAGTATCTGATGTTCGATTCAATGATCGTTCGCGCCCATCAGCAGGCTGCAAACGGGAAAGGGGGAGCAGGGACCAGGCGCTGGGGCGTTCCAGAGGCGGTCTGACGACCAAGATCCATATGCTGGCCGATACGCTGGGCCGCCCGCTGCGCTTCGTTATTACAGCCGGCAGGTTGGCGATGTCACCCAGGCGCAGGCTCTGCTTGCAGGTCAGAAAGGGCCGGCTGTTATTGCCGCCAATGCCTATGACAGCAATGTATTTTACGCGGCCTTGTCGCTTGGATGGGTGCAGAAGCTGTCATTCCCTGCGATTGCATCCGCAGGATTATTATCATGTACGATATCAGAGCTTACAGGCTGCGCAATCGTATCGAGCGCTGATTCAACCGCCTCAAGCATTTCAGATGCTTCGCTACCCTATATGACCGACGTACCATCCATTTCCCTGGCTTTGTTCACCTCGCCTCAGCCATGATCTGGATGGCCTGAATGTCGATCGGTCCTAGGGCGTGTCGTCAGTTAGCATCTGGTGCCATGAGGCTTGTACTCCCGTTTGAT
>NZ_QEXL01000051.1 GCF_003311635.1 Novacetimonas cocois
AAAATGGAATCACAGAGCAGACCTCAATACCAGAGGGTTTTTCGAACCCTCCAGATCAGTGCACGGAGCGCATAATCGGTCTGCAAATTAAGTTTCATACCTACAGCATGCATCTACTTGACAGATTTTCCAAGATGTCTGACACAAAAGGTGTATGGACTATGAACCTTAAAGGATCGAATCACAATGTCCGCCCCACTCGACGAAAAAACACGCGCTCTCGTTGTTGCGACAGTTCCAGCTCTCAAAGCGCACGGTCTTGCGATTACGGAAGAAATGTACAAGCGTCTTCTGTCGCACCCCGAAATTCGAGATCTCTTTAATCTCTCCCATCAGCGGGATCTGGAGCAGCCCAAAGCACTGGCGCTGGCTGTTCTCGCGTATGCCGAGCATATCAATGATCTTGGAAAGCTGGGCGGCATGGTCGAGCGCATTGCCGAAAAGCATGTTGGCCTGAACATTTTGCCTGAGCATTATCCTTTCGTTGCAGACGCGTTGATCGGTGCTATCAAGCACGTTCTCGGCGATGCGGCGACTCCGGAAATTATTGATGCATGGGGTAAAGCTTACTGGTTTCTGGCAGATGTCCTGATCGGTCGAGAAAAACAGATCTATGACGAGCACGAACATGCTCCTGGAGGCTGGAAGGGGTGGCGTGAATTCACGGTCCGAGCACGGCACAAAGAAACGCCTTTCATTACTTCGTTTGATCTGGTTCCAGTCGATGGAAAGCCGCTTTTTCATCATAAGGCCGGCCAATATCTGAGCTTCAAACTTGATATTCCGGGTCACGGGTCACAACGACGTAATTACAGTATTTCTTCAGCACCTGGGGCCGACCATTACCGTATTACCGTCAAGCGTCATGATCAGGGGGTAGTCTCAACGTGGCTTCACGACAGTGTGCAGGTCGGTGACATTCTTCAGGCCGCTAATCCAGCGGGTGATTTTTTTCTGGATGAAGCCAGTCATGCCCCGGTCGTTCTTCTGGCGGCAGGCGTTGGTCTCACGCCGCTGATCTCTATGATTGAAGATCTTGTCGCAACACATTCTGGTCGTAAAATACATTATGTTCTGGGAGCCGACACAGTTGATCTGGCAGCGTTTGTGCCTTTTGTGACGTCTCTGGCGACTGCAGGAAAACTGACAGCTGAGTTCTTTTTTGCAAAGGACAATGTTCCTGCGGGAAACCTTCCAGGACAGCCTGTTGCGCAATCCAATGTTGCTTCATCAGGATGGCTGCATAGAACACTCAGTCATTTGACAGGTAGCAAGGGAACAATACCAGAAGCTGTCTCTTCTGCGGGTATTACGGTTCATTCAGGTCATATTACACAAGATTGGCTGCGCAAAAACCTTGATCACGCAGCGACCTATTACATCTGTGGCCCGGATTCTTTCATGCGCGACATGATTGAAACTTTGCGTAACGAGCAGTTGTCAGGCTCTCAGATCCGCTATGAGATTTTTGGCTCCGCATCTGATCCGGCTCTGGTGATCTGAAACCTGTCAGACGACCTTCTCAGAAAGGAGGAGGTCGTCCGGTCGCTTTTTTTCTGTTTTCTTAAAGTTTTAGCCAGAAAGTCCGTTCAGGATGTCCAAGACGTCATTAGTCAATCGTCCTGACAGGGATCCTGTCAGCACTGTCCTGAAGTGGGTTTTACTTGTTGTCGGGTTTGCTACCGCGATGCTGCTGTTCTGGACAACACTCAGGACATATCAGGGTGCTCCACCTCAGCCTCAGAGATTTGTTTCCCGGTCCGGGGATGTCATCATGACTGCAGATGACATTATCGCTGGTAAAGGCGGGTTCCAGAAAGCAGACCTGATGGATTATGGCAGTCTGTATGGTATGGGCTCGTATTATGGAGAAGATTACACAGCATCCTTACTAAAAAATATTGCGCTTTCAACACGGGAAAATTATGCACACGATGTCGGAGAGAGGACCTTTTCCCATCTGTCTCCGGAAAAGCAGACGGTTGCGACAACCCATATGCGTGAGGATCTTCGTGGCATCGATCTGACACAAGACACGGTTGTGTTACCCGATGCCGTATCCCACGCTTTTGTAAAAATACGTGATGAAACAGCGGCGTCGTTTCTTAGGACAGACCGCTCTTCCGGCTGGAATGCGACACAGGCTCTCACGCCAGCGCTTGCGTTAAAAACAGCCGATTTTCTCATGTATTCAGCTTTGACGACTGTGGCGCATCGCCCTGGCGAGACCTATTCATGGACGCAGAACTGGCCGTATGAACCGTTGGTTGGGAATACACCAACGGGGACCACATTTATATGGACGTGGGCGAGTTTTGGCTTTGTTTTTCTCGCATTTGGTGTCGTTCTGTTTATCTATGAATACTGGCTTGATGATGCTGATACTAGGGCCTGTTAGGGCTTGATCCAGTCTGCTGCGGCAGCGATGTGGATGACC
>NZ_QEXL01000052.1 GCF_003311635.1 Novacetimonas cocois
TACAGGCTTTGAATCACATCCAGACGCTTCAAAAAAGCGTAATTCCCGACAGAACTCAAATAAACAGTCGAGTACATTTTTATGCAATGTCCCTTCTTGCGAGGATAGCTATATTATTTCTTGCGTAGATGCTGAATGGCGGAGAAATGATGCCGCGCGTCCTTATTTTCCGGGTCGAACTTCATCGCCTGACGATAAGCCATGGATGCGGCATCATACAGTCCCTGTTCTTTCAACATATGTCCATACTGTATGAGAATGCTGGGGCGGTTTATATAGCGGCGTAACATGGAAGCGTAATATTTTTCCGCTTTTGCCCATTTGTGTTTCCGCGCCGCTCGGCGTGCTGCAAAAAGCGATACCTTATCAACCAATTTCTCAAAATTACCAATCAGAGGCGTAGGATTTTCGGCTTTTCCCAAAAGGATACGGAGCAAGAATGGAGATTCCTGCTGACTTTCGAAAGAATCCTGCGAAATGGTTGCAGAAATCTTTTTGGGTGTCTCGTTCAGTAACTTTCCAAGGAATTTTATATAAGCGTTGTTGTCATCGGTCGATACGAAACCGATTGCGCTGATCCCGACATGTACGAAGGGGTAAGAACCATCAATAAGGGGAACTGGCGTCGAATTCAAGGAAATCAGAATGGTTCCATTTTTCCCAACGATACCATCAAAGTTAATGAAAGCAGGTGAAGTAGATACGTATCCGTAAGAAAAGTCCTTACCCCCACCATTACAGGAAAGCCACATTTTCTCGCGGGAAGGAGCTGCCTGAATCCTTACGAAAATCGAGATCTTTTTGCCTTGGGGAAGCTTTGTCGGCAGGTGGAGAGTTGCCTTAGGAGCAGTGGCCCAGCATCCCCAGTTTTCCAGTCGGTGCCAGCCGTAGATGCGGGTCATTCGGGCAGTGATAAGTTCTCCACCCTTTCTGCTTTGCTCAGATATATCATCATATCCGTAGAAATAGATTTCGCCGGGAGAATATATGTAGTTCCCATCAGGAGAAATATAGGCTTTTGATTCAAGATGTTTATTAATGCTGTTATAGAATTCCGTACAATAAGTTTTCCAAGTTCTTATTTCGAAATTTTTTCTTATGTTTTCCTCTAGCATTTTTATATTTTCGTAATTGGAAAATATGGATCGAAAAACTTCGTAAGTTTTTTCGAAATTATTAGGATCTATGTATTCCACACAATCTCCACCAACTTCAGGAATGGATGTCGTATCGGAGGCGATGCACGGTTTGCCATAGGCAAGGCTTTCTCCGACCGGCAGACCCCATCCTTCCGCGAAACTGGTATAGGCAGTCAGGAGGCAGTTCTTGTACAGGTAACTAAGCTCTTCATCGGAAATATTATTGAATATAAAAATCCATTTTCCTAGACCTCCGCAGATTTCTATGAAGTTTTCCAGTTCTTTTATTTCCCATCCCCATTTACCGACGAAGACAAGAGGAGGAACTGCAATATTTTTTTCACGAAGAAGTTTTTCCCATACTTTCAGAAGAAGTATATGATTTTTTCTTATTTCAATGGTAGATACGTACAGAACGTAATTATTTTTCGCAATATTAATTAATTCTGGTCTTACATTCTTATAGGTATATGAAATCTGCGGAAGTTCTGTCGGCAGTTTTATGGATTCGACAGGGATGTCAAGCTTCATCTTTGTACGTATATAATCTTTTACGTCATCACGGACAAAATCCGAATTCGTCAGGAGTAGTGTGACCTCGGCCAGAACATCCAAGAAAGTTTCCTCGAAGCGATTTGTTGCAACGGGAGCTACATATTCTGGATTTCTGATCTGTATCAGGTCATGAACAAATAGTGCAATTTTCTGTCCGTTTTCGCGTAACCTTTTCAGGAAATCATAATCTTCGTAAACCCAAAATGCTCCGGCCATGACAAAAATATCGTTTGCAGACAGTGTGATTGGTAAAATGGTTTTTCTGGCCGCTTGTTCCAGAGACTGGATATATTTGCTATCATGCTGGCCGGATTGCAGAGCGTCTACAAGCTTTTGGAAAAGCTCCACATCAATTTTGCAGATGTCTCGTGCATGGCGTTCCAGCATCACCGGCACGATTTCATGAGTTGAGAAATTTCTGTAAGTTACAAGATTCGCAATAACTCTCTGAATGCCGCTTACACTAATATTTCCAGCTTCTGCATAATACATAAAGTCTGAGATATCCAACCATATGACCGGCCTGCTGTTTTGAGCCACGCTATCCTCACTTGTGTCTGGATTTTTCACCTGATGGAAATGTCGGATAATATATAATTAATTGGAGCATTATGTCACGTTCAAGGTAACCGGCCGTTTGAGGCCGCCTTATGATTGAGGATTGTGACTGGTAAC
>NZ_QEXL01000053.1 GCF_003311635.1 Novacetimonas cocois
CTTCTTGCAACTGCACTCCCCTAATGACGGTCATGAGAGCTTATCGCCCTGTCTGAAAAATGGGGACCACCTCTGACTGGTATCAGCCGCGAAGGTCTTGGCTGGCCGTATGCGCCGGGTCTGTGGTCGCAGGAACAGGTAGAAGCCTGGAAGCCTATCACCGCTGCAGTCCATACAAAGGGCGGAAAGATCGTGGCCCAGATCTGGCACATGGGCCGCATGGTGCATTCCAGCGTGACGGGTCAGCAGCCTGTGTCCTGCTCGGCGACAAAAGCACCTGAAGCGCTCCATACTTATGACGGCAAACAGGCTCCCGAAATTGCCCGTCCTCTTACCAGGGAGGACATTGCCCGCATCCTGGACGATTATGAAAACGCCGCTCGCAATGCTCTTCAGGCAGGCTTTGACGGTGTGCAGATTCATGCCGCCAACGGTTACCTGATCGACGAATTTCTGCGGGACGGCACCAACCATCGTTCCGACGAGTATGGCGGTTCGCCGGAAAACCGCATCCGCTTCCTGCGTGAAGTCACGGAACGCGTAATCGCAACGATTGGCGCGGACAAAACGTCAGTACGGCTGTCCCCCAATGGCGATACGCAGGGCTGCATCGACAGCCATCCCGAGCAGGTTTTTGTGCCGGCGGCAAAGCTGTTGAACGACCTCGACATCGCTTTTCTTGAACTGCGCGAACCCGGACCGAATGGCACGTTCGGCAAGACCGATCAGCCCAAGCTGCATGGCCCGATCCGCGAAGTGTTTAAGAAGCCGCTGGTTCTGAATCAGGACTACACACGCGATGAAGCGATCGAAACAGTCGCAACCGGTGTTGCAGATGCCATTTCATTCGGTCGCCCATTCATCGCCAATCCGGACCTCGTGCGTCGTCTGGAAGACAATCTGCCCCTGAACAAGGACGATATCCGCACCTGGTACTCGCAGGGTGCAGAAGGCTATACCGATTATCCACTTGCTCGCTGACACCCTATTTTTTCCCGCAAGCTCCTTCCAGGGAAAGGAGCTTGCATTTTAACTATAGAAAACATTTAGATGCCGACCTGATACTTGTCATGTGCAGGATGAAATCACTTGAATATTTCTACCCCCTGTCATGAATTTGAATGTTGCGAAAGCCTGTTTTTGGTAGTCCCTATGACAGCCGACTATCTCCTTTCTCCCAAGTCAGACATTTCATTCCGGCTGTTCATGTGGGGAGAATTATCGTCGAACAAGGCGGCCATGATCTCTGAAGCGGATGTGTCCGCCGGTACCTCGTGTCCGCCCTGTGCGTCTTCACGCATGCCTTTGCTGTTCATACACGCGCAGATTCAGATCCGTGAGATCCAGGATAGGCGTCGGGATCTGATGGACGCGTGCCCGCCTGACCAGATCACCAATAATCTGCTGCGCCTCCACAGGAGCGCCCTGCAGCAGATCCCGGAACATGGAGGACGTCAGGGTGGAGTCCGTTTTCGTCAGGAGACTGACAGTGCTCTTCAGGGTGGCATCCCGCAGGGGATAACCGGCGGCAGCGGCCGTTGACGCACATTCATGGATCACCGCCTGTGCAAAATCCTGACCGGCTGGCTGGGTGGCGACATCCCCTACGGTTCCGCGCATCAGGCAGCAGATGCTGCCCAGGACGGCGAGCAGAACCCATTTGTCCCACATGTCCTGCAGGATGTGGGTGGAACACACGGTTTCAAATCCGGGGCCTGACAGGGTTTCCGCAATACTGCGCGCCGCTGGCGTATCACGACCGTCCCGTTCCCCCACGGAAAGCCGGGGGAGGGAGCCCGTCTGGACTATGCGCCCCTGCGCATCAAGCTTGCTGACGATAAAGCACGTCCCCCCCATGACCGCGGCAGGGCCAAAGCGGTCTGCCAGAATATCAAGATGCAGCATGCCGTTGAGGAGTGGGACAATCTGTGTTCGCGGTCCCACCGCAGGCGCGAAATCGTTCATTGCACCCGTCAGGGAATAGGCTTTTACGCTGAGCAGGATGATGTCGTAGGGACCCTCAATCCCACCGGCCATCACCATCCGGGGGGTGATGGTCACGTTGCCAACGGAACTGATCAGGCACAGGCCCTCGGCACGGAGCTGCTGCAGGCGCCTTTCGCGCACCAGAAAAGTCACGTCATGCCCGACGCTGGCCAGGCGCGCGCCAAAATACCCACCCACGGCCCCCCGCGCCGACAACAAGAATTCTGGAGTTCATGACGCTATTTCCTCTCTTTGATCCGCCCCTGATGTGTTGCGGTTGAAGGCGAGTTGAAGGTAACCGGCCGTTTGAGGCCGCCTTATGATTGAGGATTGTGACTGGTAAC
>NZ_QEXL01000054.1 GCF_003311635.1 Novacetimonas cocois
AAGTTACCAGTCACAATCCTCAATCATAAGGCGGCCTCAAACGGCCGGTTACCCATGATGGTGGCCTTCCTGCGCGAATACGGGCTGTCTGGCGCCAGGGAACGGGCGCGCTATCACGTTGGCCGGTGCGTCGAGGCTGGCCTTGAGGATGATGCCGCCTTCTGGATGCGCGTCAGCAACCAGCTCGAAAACCTGGCCTCTTCGGACTATGGTCCCGGAAACCTTTTCACGCCTTCGGGGCAGATCAGCCCGACTGCCACGCGACCTGGCTGATGCACCTTACCTTGCGTACCGACTACGCCTTTCGCGTACTGATCCATCTGGCCCGCCACGGACACACACAAAACCGCATGACGATCCGGCACATCGCCGAGCGGCATAATATCTCCCACAACCATCTTATGAAGGTCGTCAACGACCTGTGCCATCATGGTCTCCTGGTGGGAACCCGGGGCAGGAATGGTGGCGTCAGCCTGGCCCGCTCCCCGAAAGACATCAATGTCGGGCATGTCATCCGCCTCATGGAAACCGAAGGTGAAGTCATGACCGGCTGTGCGCCGCTTCAGGGCAGACCCTGCATCCTGGCAGATGCCTGCCGTCTCCGTCACCTGACCAGACAGGCAACCGATGCTTTTATGGCCATCCTCGACGGCATGAGCGTGCATGATCTCCTGTCCTGACAGGACGCTTATGACCCATCCGGCCGGATGGTCAGGACACAGGGCTGGTCCACCTTCGTCTCGTTGGCCGTTTTCTGGCAGGCGGCGATCCGGTCCCGACTGGCGTCCACAAGCCGGTTGGCCCAGATCATATGCCGCAGGCTTTCGGGATTGTCGGCCTCCATCATCAACGCCCCAGACTCCCACCGATCCTGCCCGCCCACGATAAAGGAGGCCACGCGCGTCCCCACTGACGACGGCAGGAGATAGGTCAGGATAGGCGAGAACCCGATCCCGACAGCCAGACAGGCCAGCCCGACCTTCAGCACCCACCAGTTCTGACGGTCCTGGGTACGGGCCTGTCCGACAATATCGGTCAGTTGCTGCCGCTCCACCTGAACCGCACGGATCGCGGTATGAAAGGCGGCCTGCATGTCCTGACAGACGGAAAGCCCTGCCTGTCGTACCCCCTGCCCATAGGCCTGCGGCGTCATCTTCAGCGTCGGACTGGCCTCGATCGCCTTCATGCGCGCGCCCACGTCGTTCAGGGCCTTGACCAGTCTGGCCAGGTCCGGCGTGTAGTCAGGCGGCCGGCTGTCCCGCCATGCCTGGGGCAGCGCTTCCACGCTGCGCCGGAGCACCGTCATTTCGGCGCACAGATCCTCAAAGGCACGGGCTGCCGGATCCGTCTCGCTCATGACGCCTCTCCTTCAGTAATGAAACCGGCACTGGGCAACCTCGATCCGCTGATCCTCTCCCGCGCGGCCCTGAACCCGGTAGACCAGACGATGTTCCCCCGTAATCCGTCGGGACCACCACCCGGAAAGTTGTCCCTTCAGTGGTTCCGGCTTGCCCAGCCCCTGAAATGGATGCCGCCTTACATCCTCGATCAGGGCATTAACCTTCCCAAGAACAGCATGATCTGACTGGAACCAGGAAAGATAATCCTCCCAGCCATTTTCATGAAAAATGACCTTCACGCCGACAGATCACCCTGCGGCTCCAGAAGATCACGCTCGGTCGCCACCCCGTGCTCGATGTCACGAATGCTCCGCAACAGCCTCTCCGCGTTGCGTGGGCTGCTCAGGAGATGCACGGTTTCCTGCCAGCCGGAGAATTCTTCTTCCGACATCAGCACGACACTGCCTTTCCCGGTCTTACGCGTCACGACGATCGGCGCGCGGCTGTTCACGGCTTCGTCCAGATAATGCGCCAGGTTCTGGCGCAGGTCGGTATAGGAAACACAGGTCATGATCGGTCCTCCATGACCATTATAACGTACAGTTTTCTGTACGTCTCCTGTTTTACATCCCCATATCCATATCCCGCCCCCTGGAGCGCGACAGGGAGCGCGTGCGCTGCGGCTGCAATCCCTGATCGAGCGTCGATCCCTTCCGGACGCCCAGTTCATGCCCCTTCTGCCGCAGGAGGGACTCAAGCGGCGCGTCCCGCTTCAGCTCCCTGAGCGCCACACTTTGCTGCTCACGGCTCAGCCCGTCCCACGCCTTCACGAACCGCGCGGCCCGCAATTCCGGACTTTTCCGCACCTTGTCCTCGTGCTCCAGCCCCTCGACCAGCCTGCGCGCCCGCGCCGGCCCTTCCAGCCCGTACAGGGCCTGCCGGATCTCCGGCTCATGCTTCACGGCGGTTTCCAGAGCGATCAC
>NZ_QEXL01000055.1 GCF_003311635.1 Novacetimonas cocois
GCGTTTGTTCCTGTTGCTTCAGTGACGACACCTGCTGTGGCATCTGGCGGTGATCCTGACGAACTGGCCATAGTGCTGCGCAATGGCCGTAGTATCAGGGTGACGGGACATCCTGCCGAAGATCTTCTGGCCCGGGTCATCCGGATTGCGGAGACGGCATGATTGGCGTGGGCAACGGCGTGCGTGTCTATCTGGCCTGCGGGGTGACCGATATGCGCAAGGGCATATCGGGTCTGGCAGCACTGGCACAGGACGTGCTGCGTCAGAACCCGACATCAGGGGCGCTCTTTGCCTTTCGTGGTCGCCGTGGGGACAGGATCAAGCTTCTGATGTGGGACGGTCAGGGGTTCTGTCTTTATTACAAGGTGCTTGAGAAGGGACGTTTTCCATGGCCGTCTCCGGCAGAGGGCGTTGCACGCCTGACGACAGCACAGATGGCCATGCTGTGGGAAGGCATGGAGTGGAGACGCCCTTCCTGGTCTGCACCACCGTCTCGCGTGGCCTGATTTTTATGGCGTGAGAGTGCAGAACATTTTGAATTTTCTTAGGTTTTCTGCTATTTTTTCATAATGACGTCTGCACCTGCGGTCCTGCCTGATGATCCGGATACCCTGAGGGAAATGATTGTTTCCCTGCAGACCGAAGTGGCTCGGCTTTCTGCGTCAGCCCGTGCGTATGAAGCTCTTGTCCAGTCTCTCAAAATCCGGATCGCACGTCTTCAGAAACAGAAATTCGGGGCCAGTTCAGAAAAGATAGACCGTGAGATTGAACAACTCGAACTGCTCCTTGAAGATGTAAAAATCGCCATCGCGGCAGCCGATCCTTCTCCTGATATCAGGGAGCATGATGTCAGCGATGATGCACTCTCTCCCCCACGGCAGCGTGGCAAACCAAAGGTTTCTGACACGACACCACGGGAGCGTATTGTTCTCGACCCAGGTGAGGCCTGTCCTGCCTGTGGCGGTCCCCTGCGTCTTGTAGGCGAAGATGTCACCGAAATACTGGACTTTATTGCGGCAAAACTGAAAGTTGTCGAAACGGCACGGCTGAAGAAATCCTGCCGTCACTGCGAAACACTGGTGCAGCCTGAAGCACCGTCGCGCCCTGTCCCACGGGGGATGGCTGGCACCGGGCTTTTAGCCCATATCCTGGTCTCGAAATTCGATGACCACATTCCGCTTTATCGTCAGAATGAGATCTTTGCCCGTCAGGGTGTGGACATTCCCCGTTCAACCCTGATCGACTGGTGTGGTCAGGCCGTTGCCGTTCTGCGTCCTCTGACAGATCTGATCCGTCAGGATGTCGTAAAGGCAGACCTGCTACATGCTGATGATACACCCATGCAGGTTCTTGACCCCCGTCTGCGTCAGGCTGGCAAACCCCGGGGCGTGAAGGAAGGGCGGATCTGGAGCTATCTGCGCGATCCCCGCCCATGGGGAGGGAGTGATCCGCCCGCCGTGGCCTACTGGTTCTCTCCCGATCGCAAGGGGATCAATCCCCAGACCCATCTGGCACAGTTCCGGGGCATTCTGCAGGCTGACGCCTACGCCGGGTTCAGGGATCTGTATAAACCAGACGCAACAGGAACCGTGCACGTGCGCGAAGCGGCCTGCTGGGCTCATCTCCGCCGGGCCTTCCATGATGTCTGGAAGGGCAGTGATTCGACAATCGCAAGGGAAGCACTTGAACAGATCGGAGAGCTCTACGATATCGAGCGCCAGATCACCGGACACCCGGCCCCGTATCGTCTGGCTGTCCGACAGGAACAAAGCCGCCCCCGTGTCACAGCATTCCACGCATGGTGCGAAACACAGCTTGCCCGTATCCCTGGAAAGGGGGAACTGGCAAAAGCGATCCGTTATGCGCTCAACCGGTGGAAGGCCTTTACCCTGTTCCTCGAAGATGGTCGTGTCGCCATCGACAACAATCCTGCCGAACGCGCCATACGGCCCGTATGCGTGGGGCGAAAAAATTATCTCTTTGCCGGATCCGACACCGGGGGCGACAACATCGCTGATGCCATGACGCTTATCGAAAGCGCAAAACTCTCCCGGCTTAATCCGCACGATTACCTCGCCGACGTCCTGGCCCGTATCAACGAGCACAAGATCAACCGGCTCCACGAACTGTTGCCATGGAACTGGAAACCCGTGAATACACTGCACAGACAGGCCGCATAATCAAGGCGGCCCAGAGCGGCCGGTTAC
>NZ_QEXL01000056.1:0-155 GCF_003311635.1 Novacetimonas cocois
ATACACTGCACAGACAGGCCGCATAATCAAGGCGGCCCAGAGCGGCCGGTTACAGTTGAAGCGCTCTGGCGGCAGGGGTCAAGACAGGCTCAGAATCTCGATCTTCCCGGATGCCGGGCCTTGATGCTGGCTTCGTCGATATAGGTCTCGACGAC
>NZ_QEXL01000056.1:193-2185 GCF_003311635.1 Novacetimonas cocois
TTTCGCCCCCGTGGTGATGGCCCCGCGGCGCAGGCTGTGCCCGCCAAAGTCCCCCTCAAGGTGGGTGTCGCCGCAGCGTTTGCGGATGATGTCCGTGACGGCCCGGTCCGACAGGGCGTGCGGCCCGATCCTGGGCGGGGCTCCGACGGGCGTGGCGCCCGCCCTGCGGTCCCGCGCGGACCAGATGCGCCGGAAGACCGGACCTTCCGTAATCCCGGCCTGCCGGAGCCAGGTCTCGTACGCCAGAACCGGGCAGTTCCGGGTCAGGCCCCGTGGGATGCCGATCAGTGCGCCCTTGCGCTGGGGATCGCCCTTGGACCGGCCCAGCCGGATCTGCAGGCCATCCTCGTCCACCGTGATGTCGTCCACCTTCAGCGCGGCAAGCTCGGAGCGCCGGAACGCGCCGGCAAAACCGAGCAGGAGAATGGTCCGGTCCCGCGCACCGACCAGATCATGCGAGCTGATGGCCTCGACGACCCGGACCAGCCTGTCCCAGGTGAGCGCGGTTTTCTGGCGGGGCAGGGTCTCCTTTGCCTCCCGACGGATGCCGGCAAGTGTTGCGGTCACCATCGGGTGGGCGGTGGGTACGGCAATCTGCGCCAGGTGGTGCAGGTAACGCAGGGCGGCACGATGCAGGTCGATGGTGCTGGTCCTGCGCCCCTGCAGCGCCATGTCGGCCAGATAGGCAGCAACATCCTCGCTGCGGGCCGGAAGGGCGGGCAGGGCGTGACCGGCAGCCCAGCGGCACCAGGACCGCACGGCGGCGCGATAGGTGCGCAGCGTGTTCTCGGCCTTGCTGCGGTGCATATAGGCATCGGCGGCCTGACGGGCCGTGGCCAGGCGGCCATCATGTTCGGGTACGGGCTGTGCCGAGACGACGGAAAACCATTGCGCGACGGCAGCGGCCGGCTGGCCGACGGGCGCAGGGGGCGCTGCGTCTGCCGTCTCGGAACGGGAGCCTACGGACTGGAGCGGCCGGAACCAGGCCAGGAAGCTGGGCGCGCCATCATCGATTTCCAGATCGACGGCCAGTTCAAACCCTGATGGGATATCGGCGACATGGTCCTGAGCCATCTGTTGGGCGGCCGACGCATACGGCACACCCTGGGCGAGGGGGGTATCCGGGGAATAGCTACCGTCCGGCAATTCGATGCCCGCCAGAAGCAGGGGCAGGGGTGGTGTGAAACGCGCGGTCGAGAGGATTTCGCGCCAGCGTGCCGGGTCCTGTGTCTCGGCCAGACGCTGCTGCGTCAGCAGATCAACGCGGGCGTGCAGTGCGGCCTGCGCCTGCCTGCTGGTGCCGAGGATCCGGACGTCGCTCAGCATGGCAGGGTTGCCTGCGCGTATGACCCCTGACGGTCACCTAGGCAGCAGGGAAGGAGTCCGCAGACAGGCGTGGCGAAAAGGCTCGGAAACAGGCGCATTTCGGGATTTTTGTCGAAAATCCTAATTAATGGGAATAGAAATCCTATTTTATCAATCATATATTTTATACCTTAATTATGAAAATGTCCTCAACTATGGGGAAAAATGTTCTTTAATTATGCGAGAAAATGATTCTAAAATTTTCAAGAGTGAGGCTGCTTTCGCCTCATTTCAGTCATCAGACTTTTACAGTGTAACTTTCATCAAGCGGACATAAAACGACCATGCCCCACAGGCGATCGAGCCTAAATCCCGCAATACAAGAAAGTCTCGGTTAGCCTTCCCTGCTAAATATCCGGCGTGCTAATTCTTTTATTTATTAATCCATACTGTAAGATTTTATTTCGGTATTTTTCACATTCATCTTTTTTTGCTTTCCTCACACTGATAATGCGTCCGTAATCTTCTTCGTCGCTATTTTCTGCTTCCTGCACGGTGTAAACAATATAAAGAATTGTAGTTCCCCCGTCAGAGCTGCCTATTGCCCTTAATCTATTTTCATAATGGCGTTCATCTAGGGCCTGTTAGGGCTTGATCCAGTCTGCTGCGGCAGCGATGTGGATGACC
>NZ_QEXL01000057.1 GCF_003311635.1 Novacetimonas cocois
CCGGCCGGCACCTGCGCGCGCTGCACACGCGGCAGCCGCAACCCGGCAAAGGGCGAGGCGGGAGCCTCACGCCCGGCCCCACTTTCCCCCTTGCCGGCCCCGGCATCCATCCCGGCCGATACGTCTTTGTCCGCCGCCCGGCCACGCCCCCGCACGGACAGGTCCAGCCCGTCGAACATCCCGCGCTTCCGCTGTGCCGGTGCCGGATCCGGCGTACGGACAGCTTCGGACTGCCTGTCCTTCTGGGGGCCAGAGGCAACCTTCTCACGCCCCACCACGATCTCGCTCTCGGGGACATGCAGCCCGCGCCGCCGCGCGAACCCGGCATCCCGATCCCGGACCTGCGGGTAATCCAGCGTGGTATCCTTCAGCCGCTCGCGCGACAGCCGCCGCACCAGCCCGTCGCGGTCGCCCACATCATCCTGGCCCCAATGGACAGACACGCTCTCCCGATGGCGCGACAGCGCCACATAGGCCCCATGCCGGTCCATGCTCCCCGTCGCCAGCACATGCGCCCGGTCCACCGTCACACCNCTGCGATTTGTGGATGGTGGCCGCATAGCCATGATCCAGCGCGTCATAATCCGCCACCGACACGGACACGACCCGGCCNGCGCCCGGTCCCACCCGGCCCGTCAAGCTGCACCGACAGCACGAGATCCCCGGCCTCGGCCGACCCCGTGATGCCCCGCACCGTGCCCAGCGTGCCGTTCTTTACCCCCAGCTCCCGGTCATTGCGCAGGAAGTAGACCCGCTCCCCGTCCGCGAATACCCGCTCGCCCTGGGCGGTCGGCACCAGCACGTCGTCACCCAGCTCACCCGCCTCCCGCCGGATGGCGCGTGCCGCCTCGTTCAGCGCCCGCACATCGACACGCCGGTGCGCCAGCATGATCTGGCTGTCCTCTGGCGCGGCCTGCCGGGCTTCCTCCCATCCGGCCACCACCCCAGCCCGCGCCTCTTCCAGCGTCTCATGCCCGCGCACCAGGCCGGCCGCCTCATAGCGCCCCAGCGCCCTATCCGTCCGCCCGGTCGCAAGCGCCTTCGTGGCCGCCTGCTGCCAGCCTTCACGCTGCCGGCGCACCGTCGTGATCTCCACCGACCCGACCCGCTCGGCCACCGCCCGGAACGCACCACCGGCCTCGATCGCCTGCAACTGCTCGGGATCACCCACCAGCACGACCTTGGCCCCGGCACCGCGCGCGGCCGACAGCACCCGCTCCATCTGCCGTGACCCCACCATGCCGGCCTCATCCACCACCAGCACGTCCCCGCGCTCCAGCAGGTCGAACCCACGCTCCCACGCCCGCTCCAGGGAGGCCAGCGTCCGGCTCTCGATCCCGGACCCCGCTTCCAGCCCTTCCGCCGCGATCCCCGACAGCGCCGCCCCGCGCACCCGATACCCGGCCTCTTCCCATGCCGCGCAGGCGACACCCAGCATGGTGCTCTTCCCCGTCCCGGCATACCCGACCACGACGGACAGGTCGCGGGACTTCGTGACCTCGCCTACCGCCAGCGCCTGCTCGTCCCCAAGCCCGTCCCGCGCCATCGCCACCCGACGCACCGCCAGCGGCACCGCATGCCCCTGGGCCCGCCCCATCGCAAGCGACGCCTCTTCCAGACGCTGCTCGACCCCGATCACCTCCCGTGTGGAAAACCGCTCCCGCCCATGCCCGTCTTTCCCGAGGGCAACCAGATCCGGACACGCCGCCACCCGAACCATGACAGCACTGAACTGTTCCGCGTCTGCCGTATGCCGGTCCACGAACCGCGCCATGTCCTGCCGGGTGAATGTACTCTGCTGTCGGGTCAGCGCCTCCAGCGCCACATGCGGCTCGGCCAGCAACCT
>NZ_QEXL01000058.1 GCF_003311635.1 Novacetimonas cocois
CCGGCCGGCACCTGCGCGCGCTGCACACGCGGCAGCCGCAACCCGGCAAAGGGAGAGGCGGGAGCCTCACGCCCAACCCCACTTTCCCCCTTCCCGGCCCCGGCATCCATCCCGGCCGACACGTCTTTTTCCGCCGTCCGGCCACGCCCCCGCACGGACAGCTCCAGCCCGTCGAACATCCCGCGCTTCCGCTGTGCCGGTGCCGGATCCGGCGTACGGACAGCTTCGGCCTGCCTGTCCTTCCGGGGGCCAGCGACGGCCTTGCCGCGCTCCACCACGATCTCGCTCTCGGGGACATGCACCCCGCGCCGCCGCGCAAACCCGGCATCCCGATCCCGGACATGCGGGTAATCCAGCGTGGTATCCTTCAGCCGCTCGCGCGACAGCCGCCGCACCAGCCCGTCCCGGTCGCCCACATCATCCCGGCCCCAATGAACGGACACGCTCTCCCGGTGCCGTGACAGCGCCACATAGGCCCCGTGCCGGTCCATGCTCCCCGTCGCCAGCACATGCGCCCGGTCCACCGTCACACCNCTGCGATTTGTGGATGGTGGCCGCATAGCCATGATCCAGCGCGTCATAATCCGCCACCGACACGGACACGACCCGGCCNAGTCCCGGCACGACCCGGCCCGTCGAGCTGCACCGACAGCACGAGATCCCCGGCATCAGGCGACCCCACAATGCCCCGCACCGTGCCCAGCGTGCCATTCTTTACCCCCAGCTCCCGGTCATTGCGCAGGAAGTAGACCCGCTCCCCGTCCGCGAATACCCGCTCGCCCTGGACGGTCGGCACCAGCACGTCGTCACCCAGCTCACCCGCCTCCCTGCGGATCTCCCGCGCCGCCTCGTTCAGCGCCCGCACATCGACACGCCGGTGCGCCAGCATGATCTGGCTGTCCTCTGGCGCGGCCTGCCGCGCTTCATCCCATCCAGCCACCACCCCGGCCCGCGCCTCTTCTAGCGTGTCATGCCCGCGCACCAGGCCGGCCGCCTCATAGCGCTCCAGCGCCCTATCCGTCCGCCCGGTCGCAAGCTCCTTCGTGGCCGCCTGCTGCCAGCCTTCACGCTGTCGGCGCACGGTGGTGATTTCCACCGACCCGACCCGCTCGGCCACTGCCCGGAATGCCCCGCCAGCCTCGATCGCCTGCAACTGCTCGGGATCGCCCACCAGCACCACCTTGGCCCCGGCCCCGCGCGCGACCGACAGCACCCGCTCCATCTGCCGTGACCCCACCATGCCGGCCTCATCCACCACCAGCACGTCTCCGCGCTCCAGCAGGTCGAACCCACGCTCCCACGCACGCTCCAGGGAGGCCAGCGTCCGGCTTTCGATCCCGGCCCCGGATTCCAGCCCTTCCGCCGCGATCCCCGACAGCGCCGCCCCGCGCACCCGATACCCGGCCTCTTCCCATGCCGCGCGGGCTACCCCCAGCATGGTGCTCTTCCCCGTCCCAGCATACCCGACCACCACGGACAGGTCGCGGGACTTCGTGACCTCGCCCACCGCCAGCGCCTGCTCGTCCCCAAGCCCGTCCCGCGCCATCGCCGCCCGACGCACCGCCAGCGGCACCGCATGCCCCTGGGATCGCCCCATCGCGAGCGACGCCTCTTCCAGACGCTGCTCGACCCCGATCATCGCGCGCGTGGAGAACCGTTCCCGCCCATGCCCGTCTTTCCCGAGGGCGACCAGCTCCGGACATGCCTCCACCCGAACCATGACAGCACTGAACTGCGCGGCATCCGCCGTATGCCGGTCCACGAACCGCGCCAGATCCTGGCGGGTAAATGTGCTCTGCTGTCGGGTCAGCGCCTCCAGCGCCACATGCGGCTCGGCCAGCAACCT
>NZ_QEXL01000059.1 GCF_003311635.1 Novacetimonas cocois
CAGGCACGGATCAGAACGTCCCGACATCGCGCTGCTGGGCCCTGAACTGAGTTTTGCAGGCCGGACAGATTGGAAACCGTGTCTTACGCGACATCCCCTGGCTGCCCGATGAGGACCGCGCAACCCTGTTCGGAGCCTTCCTGGATATTGCAGGGCGGCTTCAGGGCGGCGATGATACTGCTTTGGTTGACCTGACAGCACGCTGGAGACGTGCGGGGCTTCATGCCTTCGACAGGCACCGGAAACAGGACAGGACAACAGGCAGACGTGACCATGACCGACCACGAGACACGATCATCCGGAGCTGACANCAGTGCGCGAGCTTACGACCCGGATTGTCACAGCCTATGTCAGCAGTCACACGNATTCCGGCGGATACCCTGCCCGGCCTCATCGCCACGGTGTTTCAGGCCCTCGGAAGTCTGGGACAGGCGACGACCGAAACACCGGATCTGGTGCCGGCCGTGCCTGTGAAGAAATCCGTGTTCCCGGATTACATTGTCTGTCTGGAGGATGGGAAAAAACTGAAGATGCTCAAGCGTCATCTCCAGTCCTCCTATGGCATGACGCCCCAGCAATATCGGGAGAAATGGGGCCTGCCGGAAAGCTACCCGATGGTGGCCCCCGCCTACGCAGCCCGACGCTCTGTCCTGGCGCAGGAGATCGGACTGGGACGGACCGTCAAGGCGACACCGGAACCTTCGGACGTATCGGAAGCTGAAGTTCCGGTCACACGCCTGCCAGAGAAGAAACGCGGACGCAGGCCAAAACTGGCCTGAAGGTCCAGACCGGGAGAAACGGGACATGAAGACGGATCATACCGATCGTAACGACTGGGAAGCCTGGAAGGACGAAGCCACACGCCGGTCCCTTGCACAAGTAGAGGCCGGGTTGGTGATCAGTACGGAAACCATGAAGGTATGGGTCGCCAGCCTCGGTACGGATAACCCGCTCCCCCTGCCACAACCCGGGCAATAAAGGGGACGCTCGCGCGCACCGCAGGAAGGTGACGCAGAGTGCAATAATCACGACTGTCCCTGACGCATTGATGGAACGACTGTTTCACGACCCTACGGCTACCCATGTGACGACCCATCCACATACCCGAGGCCGACATTGCGCCTACCCATAAATAGCGGATCCTCATACACCATTGCACCGTTGGTGCGGATGCTCAGGCACCTGCCTGCCGGATCTGGGCGATCATTTCATCGGCTGTGATCTCTCCGCGCTGGCGTGCATCCATAATTGCGGTGAGCGCCCTGTCATGAGGGAGCACATGCGGATCATCGGGTGTCGCNCGTATGAGCGGCCCTGCCATGCGGGGCCGGAAAGGTTATGCCCGTCACATCGGGATTGCGCGTAAACATCCCGGNCCAGGATCTGGTCTGCCTGCTGGATGTAATTGCCTGGGACATCCCGGGATACGCGCGCGGAGCCGGCCGAGGTGGTGATGTCGAGGCCGGCGACATGCGGCAGGAGATCGAGGATGCGCGTCAGGGCTTCGATATCCTGCTGTGTCAGCAGGGTTGGGGTCGTTTGCGGGAGGGGGCGAAATCCTACGCTAAGCCGAGGACGCGCT
>NZ_QEXL01000006.1 GCF_003311635.1 Novacetimonas cocois
GCCCCGGCGGCGCCTGCTGATGCGGCACCTGCCGACGCGACCGCCGCCGCCCCGGCCCCTGATGCCGCGCCGGCAGCACCCGCGCCCGCGCCGGAGGCACCGCCCGCCCCCGAAGGGAACCCGTACGGTCTGGGCGCCCTGTGGGCCAATGGCGACTTCATTGCCCGTGGCGTTCTGCTGATCATGGTGTTCATGTCGGTCGGCACCTGGTTCATCATGATCAAGAAGTTCTTTGAGCAGGCCCGTCTTTTCGCCGCGGCGAAGGACATGGCGGCGAAGTTCTGGACCAAGCCGACGATCCGTCAGGGCGCGGATGCCCTGCCCGAAAGCTCGCCCTTCCGCTATATCGCCGAAACCGGCGTGAAGGCGGCCGAACATCATGAAGGCACGATGCAGGAATCCATCGACCTGCATTCGTGGACGACGATGTCGATCCAGCGTTCGGTTGACCTGATCCAGACGCGCCTGCAGGGTGGCCTCGCCTTCCTCGGGACGGTGGGTTCGACCTCCCCGTTCGTGGGTCTGTTNCGGCACGGTCTGGGGTATCTATCACGCGCTGACGGCGATCGGCATCGCGGGTAACGCGTCGATCGACAAGGTCGCGGGTCCGGTCGGTGAATCGCTGATCATGACGGCCATCGGNTCTGGGCACCGCGGTTCCGGCGGTTCTGGGTTACAACCTGCTGGTCCGCCGCAACAAGGGCGCGATGGATCAGGTCCGTAACTTCGCTGCTGACTTGCAGTCCATCCTGCTGGGCGGTTATCGTCATGGCACCGATCCGCAGGACACGATTGCGGTTCGTCCGGACAACTCTCCTACAACGACGACTATTGACAATCGGGTGGCCTGATCATGGGAATGCAAGTTGGAGGTGGCGGCGATGAAGACGAGGTGGTGTCGGCCATCAACACCACACCGCTTGTCGACGTCATGCTGGTGCTGCTGATCATCTTTCTGATCACGATTCCAGTCGCGACGCACACCATCACGGTAAAACTGCCGATGGATGCAAACCAGCCGACCCGCACCGCGCTTGATAACGTCGTGATCGCGGTGACGTCGAAGGGACAGGCATACTGGGGGGAAACTCCCCTTACCAGCTATGCCGACCTGGAATCGCATCTGGAACATGCCGCAATGCAGAAGCCGCAGCCACAGATCCAGATCCGTGGCGACATGGCGGCCAAGTATGAGGCGGTCGGCAAGGTTATCGCGGCCTGTCAGCAGGCGGGCATCATTCATATTGACTTCATTACCGAACAGCCCCACGGCTGATCCTCGGTATCCATTCCCGGCCGGGATCATCTCCCGGCCACTATTGGGAGAATACGCGCCATGGGCATGAATGTCGGGTCCAGCAGCACGACAGAGGACGAAGGTATTGTAGATATCAATACCACGCCCCTGATTGACGTCATGCTCGTGCTGCTGATCATGCTGATCATCACCATCCCGATGCAGACCCATTCGGTTTCAATGGATCTGCCGCAGGGCAATCCGCCGCCAACCACCGAACCGGACCCGGAGGTTGATACGGTGGCGATCGATTTTGACAATACGATTACCTGGAATGGCGAGCCGGTGCCGGACGAAGCCGCGTTGCAGGCCCATTTCACCCAGGCTGCGTCCATGCCGGTCCAGCCGGAAATGCATATCCACCCCGACCGTCTGGCCAATTACAAGACGGTGGCCCATGTGCTGGCTGATGCGCAGCGTCTGGGCGTGACCAAGCTGGGTATCATCGGCAATGACCAGTTCATGGATGCGCAGTAAGGTTCCCTGATCCGGCTGCTGTAACTGTCGTGTCTGCAAAACGGCCTTTCACCTGTCCCCGGACAGTGTGAAGGGCCGTTTTGGTATTTCAGCCCGCCCATGCCGGGGAAAGTGCGGGCGGTTGCCGGTTTCGATGCGCGGCAGGACAGGCAGCATGCAACGGCGTGACGGTCACGGTCGCCTTTATGTTCGCCTGTCTGCTCTTATGGAAATGGGCCCGTCCTTTTTTTGGGATGTGCGTCGGATGCAGGAATGTGAACAGGCCACGGATATCGGGTCGCGATTCGAAACAGGATCGTGTCCATGACCATCTGGGGAATATTTCCGATTCCATGATGATTCCGGTCGGTGATGGCAATTCCTGCTGCTCTGTTTACGTGCGGAAACGTCTTTCCCGTTCAATCTGATCTCTGTCCATATGACCTTAAATTGGCAGATTCGGACGCAATATGGTTCCTGCAGGCCATGTATTCGCTGTTTTTACGAGTCAGCGGCCCGATCGGTCATGGTCGAATGAAACTCAGGACACGATCCGTGTAAGGAAAAAAGAAACACGCTGTTGCCTGTTTTGCGATGGGATGGGAGGGCGCATCCGCCCCGTGGTGAAAATAGACCGGTTTTCTCCACGTCATGGAGGATCATGGCCTGCAAACACAGTAAAAACAGACTTATAAATCCGCCGATTCCGGGGCTGTCTTTTCGATCGGGATTGATCGGAAAAATATCCGCCGTCCCGTATCGCGCCGGTTCGCCGACCATGCGGGTACATGAACAGCCTGTTGCCTTTTTTACCCTTTCCCCCTGTCTCCCATTTCCTTTACCTCAACAAGAGGTTCGCAGGTATTCGATCCCATCATGTGTCAGGTCACCGGATGCGCGGCGCCCGCGCAGTACCGGGGCATGATAACGGGGAATGCCCGTTGGATGGCCGGCTGGATGGAAAACCTCGGGGGAGGTGCGGGTCCTGCAAACCGGTTCGGGAAAGTAACGTTGTTCGGGGGGACGGATGAAGATTACGCTGAAATACGGTGTCTTGCCAAAGCCAGTCATGTTGTCGGCCGTTGTCCTGACCGCGTCACGCAATCGGGGGCACTGGCCCCTGCACAGGGTGGCATCGCGATGAATGGTGGGTCATTACGCATCCGCGTGAGGGGGGACAGGGGCATTATGGAAAAATATCGAACAGGGCTGCGCGCGCGTCTGTGTGCGGTATCGTGTCTTGTCGGGACGGGACTTGTATCGGCGGGGATGCTGGAGGGAGCGCATGCGGCAACGCCTGTATCCGCCACCACGACTTCCACGTCGCATCGCACCGTGGCTCATGCGCCGTCGCATGCCCGTCGCGCAACGGGCACCCGTCCGGCCGCCGCCAGGACGGCGGCACCGGCCGCGACGATACCCGATACCCCTGAGGTCATCCGCGTTTCGCGCGCCCGTGACGCCAACGATGGTGGCGGCGGCATGATGCGTCTGGAGACCGCGCCGCATGCGGTCCAGACGGTGGGCAAGCAGTATATCGAAATGCGCAGCCCCACCAGCACGGGGCTGGACCTGGTCAAGAACCTGCCGAGCCTGAATGTGACCACCCCGGATGCAGAGGGGATGGAGGGCGGTCAGATTCAGGTGCGTGGCCTGACCGATCTGGACATGGGCCTGATGCTGGATGGCGCGCCGGCGGCGGCGGCGAAATATCTGGCGGAAAACATCGATTCCGAAGACCTCGACAGTGTGGAGGTCACGCCCGGCAGCGCGGGCACGGACCTGCCGGTCATGTCGGCGGCAGGTGGCGTCATGAATGAAAAATCGCACATCGCGTCGCACAAGGCGGGCGGCATGACGGATTTTTCGTATGGCACGAACAACATGTCGCGTGAGTTCATCCGTCTGGAAAGCGGCGATATCGGCAAGACGGGCCTGCGCAGCTATTTCTCGTTTTCCAACACGCATGCGCGTTCATGGATGGGATCGGGCATCAACCAGCGCAGGCATATCGATTTCGGATTGCAGAAGGACTGGGAAAACGGTTCGACCGCGCGCCTGTTCCTGTCGTGGAATTACGAGGATTTCACGATCGATTCCTATCCCGATGCGACCGCGTTCTACAATTACAAGCATACGGGCGAGGGATATGGACGCAATTCCGATCCCAGCAGCGACAATTACTGGAAAAACAATAACGACCACTGGAACCAGATATTCCTGACCGCGCCGATCCATGTGGTGCTGCCGTCGCGATTCAGCCTGGACCTGCAGCCATATTTCAGTTTCGGACAGGGATGGGACGGATCGCCCGGCGGCACGACCGCGGCCGATGGATCCTATAGCACCCTGTTCGGGAATTCGACGGCCTATTACGGAAATGGCACGATCGCCAGCAACCAGAACCTGACCAACTACTTCCTCCAGAACGAGGTGCGGCAGGTCGGCGCGGTGGCCAAGCTGAATTACCAGGTCGATCAGCATAACCATCTGTCGCTGGGTTACTGGTATGAAAATGCCCAGACCATCCAGTCCTATCCGCTCAGCGCCACGATGGCGAACGGTGCTGATCCCAGCCCCAACTGGTCGCAGTACCAGATCAACGGCAACGAAGTGTTCGGCCAGACGGCGGGATATGAGCTTCATTCCCTGTTCGTTCAGGACACGGCGAAGTATTTCAACGACAAGCTGACGATCCATGCGGGCTTCAAGTTCGTGATGTCCAACGCATGGAACAAGCAGTGGATGAACCACAGCTCCAACTATACCGGCGCGCGGACCGAGGCGAACACGACCGAACCGCTGCCGCAGCTGTCGATCGGTTACCAGTTCAACGAGCATCACCAGATCTATGTCAACGCCGAGGGCGATTACCGTGAGCCGAGCGCCGTTGACCTTGGCTGGACCACGCCGGGTTCGAAGATGCTGAAGAACCAGTATTCCATCAAGGAAGAGCTGGGATACCGTTACCACGACAAGTACGTCATGGTTGACCTTGCGCTGTTCAATTACAACGTGACCAACCGTATCCTTGACACCTATATCGGCGCGAACCAGTACGCCCCGATCGAGGGCGGCAACCAGACCATGCGTGGCTTTGACGTCATGGTGGCGGGCCGGTCCTATTACGGCTTCAGCCCCTATGCCTCGTTCGAGTACCTGCATGCGACGCAGGATTCGAACGTGACCGATGGCAATGGCAACCTGATCCGGGCAAAAGGGCAGCAGGCGATCATGGCGCCGCATGTCATGGCGAACTTTGGCCTGACGTACAAATACCGGGGCTTCTTCGCGAATGCGAGCGTGCATTACACCGGCCCGCAGTCGGTGGCGCTGGATAACAGCGAGCGCATCCCCGGCTATGTCACCGATACGCTGTCGCTGGGCTATCACTTCAAGCCCTTCATGTATGCGAAATCCCCGACATTCCGCCTGAACTTCTCCAACCTGACGGGATCGATCGTGCGCACCGGTGCGATGGGCGCGATCTATTCCGCGGGGAACCAGGGTGGATACAACGTCTATTACGGCGGTGCCGCGGGACGCAGCGCGAATGGCAACTCCTTCATGGTGGAGCCGCGCTTTACCATGACGGGAACGATTTCGACCTCTTTCTGAGGATGACGACCTGCCGCATCCCTGCGATGTGGCAGGCCATTCCATGACTGGCGACCGCCGGTACCAACATTGCCGGTACCAGCCATGTCGCCGCAGCCGACATATCCTGTCCATCAGGCATCGCACCCATTGCGGGCAGGTCGTATTTTACCGTGATGCTGAAAGCAGGGATCACCATGCAGCACCGTAAACCCGATCCGGTTGATGAAGTCCTTCCGCTGGGCATACTGTTTACTTTCGGGCTGCAGCACGCGCTGGTGATGTATTCGGGCACCGTGGCCGTTCCCCTGATTTTCAGCGTGACGCTGGGTCTGGACATGAACCAGACGATTACCCTGATCAATTCGGGACTGATGACGTCGGGCATCGCCACGATCATCCAGACGGTCGGGATCGGCAGGATCGGCTCACGTCTGCCGATCGTGCAGGGATCTTCCTTCGTGACGTTGGCCTCCATGATCATGATTGGAAAATCCTATGGGAACAGCGCGATTTTTGGCGCCATCATCGGGGCGGGGGGATGTACGCTCCTGCTGGCGCCGGCGCTGGGGCGGCTGATGCGGTTTTTCCCGCCGGTGGCGATCGGCTGCCTGCTGACGGTCATCGGCCTGACCCTGATCCCGGTCGCGGGGGTATGGCTGGGGGGCGGGACGCCATCGGACCCGGGGTTCGGTGCGCCCGCCAATCTCGTGCTTGGTGGCGTGACGATGGCGGTGACACTTGCGGTCTATGCCGGGTTTTCGGGTTTTATCTCCAACATCAGCGTGCTGCTTGGCCTGGTGGTGGGCAGCATCGTGGCGATTGCCTGCGGGATGGGCCATTTCCAGGCCGTGCATGACGCGCCGTGGTTCGCCCTGAGCATGCCGATGGCCTTTGGCGTGCCGACCTTTCACGTCATGCCCATCATCATCATGACGCTGACGATGCTGGTGATCCTTGCCGAAACGACGGGCAACTGCATCGCTGTGGGCCGCATCATCGACCGCCGGGTGGACGAGGATACGCTGATCGCCGCCTTTCGCGCCGATGGGCTGTCCACCATGCTGGGCGGTATTTTCAACAGCTTCCCCTATAACGCCTTTACGCAGAATACCGGCCTGATCGCGATGACGGATATCAAAAGCCGCTTTGTCGTGGCGGCCGCGGGCGTCGTGCTGATCCTGCTGGGCCTGTTTCCCAAACTGGGGGCGATGATCGCGGCGATGCCCGCGCCGGTTCTGGGGGGCTGCGCGCTGGTGATGTTCGGCATGACGGCGGTGGGGGGCATCCGTGAACTGTCGCACGTGCGCTTTGCCGGGACCCGCAACGGCATGATCGCGGCGGTGTCCATGGGGCTTGGCATGCTGCCGATGTCGTGCCCCACCCTGTTCGCCCACACCAGCGGCGTCACGCGGCTGTTTCTGGGCAATGGGGTATTCCTGTGCGTCTGTTCGGCCGTGCTCCTCAATCTGGTGATCGGGGAGCGGATTCCCACGCTGGAGGAAGAGCTCGATCCCGACAACGCGCAGCAGCTTTCATGAACGCAGGCGACCTGTCCGCGCGGGACATGGCGTTGCTGCGGCAGGCGATCGCCCTGTCCGAACGTGCCCGCGCCATGGGGCGGCATCCGTTTGGCGCGCTGGTCGCGGATGCGGACGGGCGTGTTGTCACCCGTGCCATCAATGACTCCGTGCCGCCAGGCGGCGATCCGACGCGTCATGCCGAACTGGTCGCGGTGGCTGCCGCCGCGCGGCGGATGACGCCCGATGAACTGGCGGCCTGCACGTTATACAGCAGCGCCGAGCCCTGCTGCATGTGCGCGGGCGCCGTTTACTGGACCGGGATCGGCCGTGTCGTCTATGCCCTGTCGGAACATGGCCTTCTGCTCCGCACGGGGGATCACCCGGAAAACCCGACCTTTTCCCTGCCATGCCGTGAGGTCTTCGCCCGGGGACAGCGACAGGTCAGCGTCGTCGGTCCCGTGCTGGAGGACGAAGCCGGGCGCGCGCATGCTGGGTTCTGGACCCGCGCCACGGGCCCATGAGGTGACGCACGAAGCTGCTGGAAACAGCCTGTTGATAAAAAACAAAGGTTTTTTGGTGAAGCTTTTTGCAAAAAGCTTCGATGGATGTCGCCATTTCAGATGAAAGGCGACACCAAAAAACCTTTATGATTTCAGGACATCATCAGGCCTGTTCGTCCTGCCCCGAAAACAGCCGCGACGCGCTGAGCAGCATGCCGAGGAAGGCAACGACGCATGCGAACTGCAGGCATCGCATGGATGGCTGCCACGCGATCAGGCCAAATGTCATCGCCACCAGCATCGCCCCCGTCGCCTGTCCGCACTGGCGGGAGACCTGAACCATGCCGCTGGCGCTGCCGGAACGTCCGGCCGGCGCCGTCACCATCATGATGCGGTTGTTGGGAGGCTGGAAAATGCCGAATCCCATGCCCGCCAGCCCCACCCGCCAGACAATGTCGAACCAGTGCGGCGCGGCGGGCAGCATGTACAGCGCAAGAAAGCCCATCGAGGTCGTGAACAGCCCGATCGACGACAGGATCGTCGCCGGGACCTGATCGCTCAGCCTGCTGATGACGGGTGCTACCAGCATGATGCCCACCGGCCATGGCGTCATCAGCAGCCCGACCACCGCGGGCGGACAATGGAACAGGTTCTGCAGCGTGAAGGGGAAGGAGACCATGAACAGGTTGGAGGAGACAAAGGCGAGGAACCCGATGCTGACCCCCGTGCGGAAAGGCGGGATGCGCAGCATGTCGACGGGGAACATGGGATGGGCCTGCCCCTTCTGCCGCCGGACCAGCAGCCAGCCCGACACGATGCCGGTCAGGGCAAAGGCGCAGACCTGCAGGGCACTGGCATGGTGTGCTATGGAATCGCCCGCCAGGATGATCGCGCCAAAGGCGAGGGCGTTGAGGATCGCGCTGGCCCCGTCGAACGTCCCCTCCTGCGTGGGGGTGCGCGGCAGGGACATCAGCGCCAGTACCAGCGCGGCAAGGCCCAGCGGGATATTGATGTAAAACAGCCATGGCCATGTCGCCACCGACAGGATGATGGACGCCACCGTCGGTCCCGCCCCGACGCCAAGGGCGACCATGACGCCGTTCAGGGCGATGCCGCGCCCGATGATTTCATGGGGATAGATGAAACGGATCAGCGCGATGCTGACGCTCATGATGCATGCGCCGCCGATGCCCTGCACCGCGCGTGACAGCGACAGCGCCAGCAGGGAGTGCGACAGCCCGCAGAACAGGGAGGAGACGATGAACAGCACCAGCCCGATCTGGCACAGCCGCCCGAACCCGATCCGCGCGCCCAGCGCCGCCGTGGGCAGCAGCGCGATCACGCTGGCCAGCTGGTACGAATTGATGATCCACACCGCCGACGCGGCCGAAATGTGCAGGTCCGCCCCGATGGTCGGCAGTGCCACGTTGGCGATGGCGTAATCCAGCAGCGCCAGCAGGACCGACAGCGCGACCGCGCACATCGCCTGTATCCGGGCCGCGCCATGCAGGCCCTCTCCTTCGATCAGTATCTTTTTATCGCGGGGCATGACATGTCGCTATTCTGGGCGTCGGATTCTGGGCGCCGGCGGGCCGGGAGCGGGACGTTCGTGGAAGGACGTGGCGGGGAGCCGCGATGCGATTGAGGCATCGCGGAACAGGAAAGGCCCCGTCAGGTGCCGGCCATGCGTTCCAGCGCGCGCGTGCCGATGTCATGGCGCCAGATCGCGTCTTGCCAGCGGATCGCGCCCACCCCGGCATAGGCGCGTTCGCGTGCCTGTTCCAGCGTGTCGCCGGTGGCGCAGACCGCCAGCACCCGCCCGCCTGCCGCGACCAGCCGCCCTTCGGCATCAAGGCGCGTGCCCGCCAGGAACACCCGCACGCCCGGCATCTCTTCCGCCGTCGCGATCCCTTCGATCACGCCCCCGGTCACCGGCCTGCCCGGATAGCCGCGCGCGGCCATGACCACGCTGATGGAGGCTTCGTCGGAAAAGCGGATGTCCGCTTCCGCCAGCCTGTTGTGCGCAACGGCGGCCAGGGCGGCCAGCAGGTCACTTTGCAGGCGGATCAGCAGGGCCTGTGCTTCGGGATCGCCCAGCCGCACATTATATTCGATCAGCTTTTCACCCGCGGGCGTAAGCATCAGCCCGGCAAAGATGATGCCGTGGAACGGCGTGCCGCGCCGCGCCATCTCGCGCAACATGGGACGCACCATCGTATCCAGCGCCGCCTCCTGCCGCGTGCGGTCAAAGCCGGTGGGCGGGGAAACTGCGCCCATGCCGCCGGTGTTGGGGCCGGTATCGCCATCGCCAATCCGTTTGTGGTCCTGCGCCGCGCCGATCAGCACCGCGTCCTCGCCCGCGCAGAAGGCGAAAAGCGAGACCTCGTCGCCCACCAGGCATTCCTCGATCACCACCGTGCGCCCGGCATCGCCCATCGTGGCGTCGGTCATCAGGTCACGGATGGCGGTTTCGGCTTCGTCCAGGTCCTGCGCGACGATCACGCCCTTGCCCGCCGCAAGGCCGTCGGCCTTGACCACGATCGGCGCGCTCGTGGCCCGCACATGCGCCAGCGCGTCGGCGGCATTGTCGAAGCGTGCCCAGCGCGCGGTGGGAATGCCCGCGGCGTCGCAGATTTCCTTGGTGAAGGTCTTGCTGCCCTCCAGCTCCGCCGCCGCGCGCGATGGCCCCGCGCAGGCGATGCCGGCCTGCGCGCAGGCATCGGCCAGCCCGGCCACCAGCGGGGCCTCTGGTCCGGGGACCACAAGGTCGATGCGTTCATCGCGCGCAAGTTTGATCAGGCCCGCCACATCGTCCGCGCGGACGTTGCAATTGGTGCCCAGCGCGGCGGTGCCGGGGTTGCCCGGCGCGATGAACAGCGCATCCAGCAGGGGTGAACGGGCAATCGCCGCTGCCATGGCATGTTCACGCCCCCCCGATCCGACCAGCAGCACCCGCATGAATCAATTCTCCTGTTTGCAATCCGCCCTTTCGGGATGCGCGTCTCTATCATACCTTCGGGGCATGCATGAACCCAGCTTCCCACCCGGCGCGCCCGGCGCCAGCAATATAGCGGAATATTCCGTATCCGAAATATCGGGTGCGATCCGGAGCACGCTTGAAAATACCTTCGGACGTATCCGTGTGCGCGGCGAAATCACGGAATTCAAGCGATATTCATCCGGCCACCTCTATTTCTCCCTCAAGGACGAGAAGGGGAAGCTGTCGTCCGTCGTCTGGCGTGGCAGCGTCTCGCGCCTTGGGCTGAAGCCGGAAAACGGGGTGGAGGTCATCGCCACGGGCAAGATTTCCTCCTATGGGGAGCGTTCGTCCTACCAGATGGTGATCGACCGTCTGGAATATGCGGGCGAAGGCGCGCTTCTGGCGCGGATCGAACGCCTGCGCCTGCGTCTGGGGGAGGAAGGGCTGTTCGATGCGGAACGCAAGCGTCCGCTGCCCTTCCTGCCGCGTGTCATCGGGGTGGTGACATCGGCGCAGGGCGCGGTGCTGCATGATATCCGCACCACCATTGCCCGCCGTTTCCCGCGCGACCTGCTGGTCTGGCCCGTGCCGGTGCAGGGGGAGGGGGCGGCCCAGCGCATTGCCGAGGCGGTGGCGGGATTCGACCGGATCGATGGACGATCGGGGCTGGCGCGGCCGGATGTCCTGATCGTGGCGCGTGGGGGCGGCTCGCTCGAGGACCTGATGGCCTTCAACGACGAATCCGTGCTGCGCGCGGTGGCGGCATGCACCATTCCGGTCATTTCGGCGGTCGGGCACGAAACGGATACGACGCTGGTGGATTTCGTATCTGACCGGCGCGCGCCGACCCCCACGGCGGCGGCGGAAATGGCCGTGCCGGTCCGTGCGGAGCTGGAGGCCGACCTGACCCATCGCATGGCGCGCCTGTCGAACGGGCTGGAACGCGTGCTCCAGCTTGGGCGTGCGCGGCTGGCACGGGCGGCGGCGGGACTGCCGGACCTGCCCTCGCTGCTGGAAACCGCGCGCATCCGTCTGGACGATCGCAGCTATCGCCTTGATATGGCGCTGCCCGCCCTGCTGGAACGGCGGCGCGCCCGGCTTCAGGCGGCATGTGACCGCCTGCCGACGCCCGCCACGATCATCGCGCTGAAACGCTCCGGCCTGATGCTGGTATCTGCAGGCCTGACACGCGGGGGGCCGCAATACCTGCGGGACCGGCGCAACCGGGTCGGCTCGCTGCGTCCGTCCGCGTCCGCCGTGCTGGCGCTGCTGCGTGAACAGCGCGCCCGCGTCCAGGGGGAAGGCGGACGGCTGGAGTCCCTGTCGCCACGCGCGGTGCTGGAACGTGGCTATGTGCTGGTGCGCGACCGTGGGGGCCGGCCGCTGACGCAGGCGGCGGAAGTCCGCCCCGGTGCGCAGGTCATCATGACCTTTGTCGATGGGGAGGTCACCGCCCGCGCCGAGCGTGATACACGGAGCATGCAGGGACGTCTGGACCTGTGACAGAAAAGGAAAGAGCAGTGCCGGGGAAGAGCGTGAACATGAAACAGCGCGGGGCGGGGCGTGTCCTGACGGGCATGCTGGCGTGTGCGGCATCCGTCGGCCTGCTGTCGGCCTGCGCACCGCATCACCACCCGGCGCCGGCGACGCCACCCGTGGCGGCGACCTCCCCGTCGGAACCCGTGCTGGTGAACGATCCGTCCGCGCCTGCGGACACGCCGTTATGCGGCCATGCCGCGCGGGAGGCCAACGCCATTGGTGCGTCGATCCATCCCGACATCACCTCCTTGCGGAGCAGTTGCGCGGCCAATGCCTGTTTCGACCCGCAGACCGGGACCTATATCGGGGCGGATGGCAATCGCCATGTCTGCCGATAGGACGAAGGGGTAATGGACCGGCCTCTGACGGGAATGACAGGAGGCTGATTGAACAGGCAGGTTCAATAACATTCTGAAATCATAAAGGTTTTTGGTGAATCTTGTTGCAAAAAGCTTCGTAGGACGTCGCCTTTTTTCAAAAAGGCGACACCCAAAAACTTTTATCAGCAGGCTGTTTGCAGACGGTTCCTGATCGTTTTCCCCTTGTCGGTAACGTGCAAGGGACGCCAGCGACAGGGACATGCTGCCCCTGCCGCGCAGGCGATCAGCGTTCGATCGGGCGGTACTTGATGCGGCCCGGTTCGGTGGCGTCCGGCCCGAGGCGGCGGCGCTTGTCCTCTTCATAGGCCTGGAAGTTGCCTTCGAACCATTCGACATGGCTGTCGCCCTCAAAGGCGAGGATATGGGTCGCAAGCCGGTCGAGGAACCAGCGGTCATGGCTGATGATGACAGCGCAGCCCGCGAATTCCGCCAGTGCTTCCTCAAGCGCGCGCAGCGTATCGACGTCAAGGTCGTTGGTCGGTTCGTCAAGCAGGATGACGTTGCTTTCCTGCCGCAGCATTTTGGCAAGGTGGACGCGGTTGCGCTCACCCCCCGACAGGACGCCGACCTTCTTCTGCTGGTCCGGCCCCTTGAAGTTGAAGGCCCCGACATAGGCGCGTGACGGCACCGCGCGCTTGCCCAGATAGATGACATCCGTGCCGCCGGAAATCTCTTCCCACACGGTCTTGTTGTCATCGAGGCTGAAGCGGGACTGATCGACATAGCCCAGCTTGACCGTATCGCCGATCTTCAGTTCGCCGCCATCGGGCTGTTCCTGGCCCATGATCATCTTGAACAGCGTGGACTTGCCCGCGCCGTTCGGCCCGATCACGCCCACGATGCCACCCGGCGGCAGCTTGAAATTGAGGTCGTCGATCAGCAGGCGGTTGCCAAAGCCCTTGCGCAGGTGCTCCGCCTCGATCACCGTGCTGCCCAGGCGCGGGCCGGGCGGGATGACGATGTCGGCAACGCCGGTCGCCTTCTCCCCGCTCTGGGCCAGCATTTCCTCGTAACGCGCGATACGCGACTTGCTTTTCGCCTGGCGGGCCTTGGGGGAGGATCCGATCCATTCCTGTTCGGCGGCCAGGGCGCGCTGACGCGCGCTTTCCTCTTTTTCTTCCTGCGCCAGACGCTTGCGCTTCTGCGTCAGCCACGAGGAATAGTTGCCCTCGAACGGATAGCCGCGGCCGCGTTCGATTTCGAGGATCCAGTTGGTCACGTTGTCGAGGAAGTAACGGTCATGGGTGATGACCATGACGGTGCCTTCGTAATCGCGCAGGGTCTTTTCCAGCCACGAGACGCTTTCGGCATCAAGGTGGTTGGTCGGTTCGTCAAGCAGCAGCAGGTCCGGCTTTTCCAGCAGCAGGCGGCACAGCGCGACGCGGCGGCGTTCACCGCCCGACAGCTTGTCCACCGGGCTGTCCGCCGGCGGGCAGCGCAGCGCCTCGAGCGCGATTTCAAGCTTGCGGTCGAGTTCCCACCCGTCGCCCGCATCGATGACTTCCTGCAGTTCCGCCTGTTCGGCGAGCAGGGTGTTCATCTCCTCGTCGGACATGGGCTCGGCGAACTTCATCGAAATCTCGTTGAAGCGGTCAACCGCCTTTTTCAGCTCCCCGAAGCCCTGGGCGACGTTCTCGCCCACCGTCAGCTTCTCGTCGAGCTTGGGTTCCTGCTCGAGATAGCCGATGGTCGCGCCCTCGGCGGCCCAGGCCTCGCCACCGAATTCCTTTTCGATGCCCGCCATGATTTTCAGCAGCGTGGACTTGCCCGCGCCGTTGACACCAAGGACACCGATCTTGGCGCCGGGCAGGAAGGACAGGGTGATGCCCTTGAAGACCTCGCGCCCACCCGGATACGCCTTGGTCAGGTCCTTCATCACATAGACATATTGCGTGGCGGCCATGACGGTCAGGCTCCCGAAAGCTGAAGGATATAGGAATGTGCAAGGAACATGGTTGATGGCCCCTACGGCAAAGGGCCGCGTTCGTGCAACATGGGCCTGCGCCCGGCAGGACTTGAACCCGCAACCAAGCCGTTATGAGCGGCCCGCTCTAACCAATTGAGCTACGGGCGCGCAGGCAGGCCCTGATTCGCGCATGTGCGATCTTTTTGCAAGATGCCACGAACATCGGTTATGCCGAATTTACATCTTTTTTCATGCAAAACCCCCTCACGGCAAAGATGACATATGTGTAACGTCCATGATCTGCCTCATGTCCGGGGGGCCGCATTGACGGTATCGGGCAGGGCAGGACGCGCGCAACAGCGGGGATGATACCCCGCCGCTGCACGCGTGGATGTTGAGTGTAACAGAACAATCCTTTGCATGGCAGGAGCCATAAAGTGGACGTATCCAAGATTTCCCCGGGCAAGGACGTGCCCAACGACATCAACGTTGTCATCGAGATCCCGCAGGGATCCGGCGTGAAATACGAAATCGACAAGGACAGCGGTGCGATCGTCGTGGACCGTATCCTGTTCACGCCCATGGTGTATCCCGCGGCATACGGTTTCATCCCCAACACGCTGGCCGCTGATGGCGACCCGACCGACGCGCTGGTGCTGCTGCCTGCCGCCGTGGTGCCCGGCTGCGTCGTGCGCGCGCGTCCCATCGGCATGCTGAAGATGGAAGACGAAAGCGGTCAGGACGAAAAGATCGTCTGCGTCCCCCATGACAAGGTGCATCCGTACTATTCCAAGGTCGAGAAGCTTGAGGACCTGCCCGAGATCACCCTGAAGGAGATCGAGCATTTCTTCACCCGCTACAAGGACCTTGAAAAGGGCAAGTGGGTGAAGGTGTCCGGATGGGCCGGCAAGGAAGAAGCCGGCAAGGTCATCATGGACTCCGTCGAAGCCATCAAGAAGAAATGAGGCCGGACGGGGTGGCGCGGCATGTCCCGCGCCGCCCCGTGGCCCATCCGTTCGTGCGCGCCATGGCTCAGCCCATATCGCGGCCCATATCGCGGCCCATGTCGCGCGCGCGTATTTCCCGTCCGGTCAGGCGCGCCACCAGCGTCATGTAGCGCGTCATGTAATCCCCCATGTCCAGCGTGCGCACGGCCTGCGCCCGGACATTGGTGCGCAGCCGCCGCGCCAGCTTCCGGTCCTCCAGCAGTTCCAGAACGCCCTGCGCGACACGCCGGGGTTCGAGAAAGGGGACAAGGCGGCCGGTTTTTCCATCCCTGAGGAATTCCGTCACCGGCGGGGTATCGCTGCCGACAATGGCGCACCCGCATGCCATGGCCTCACGCAGGGACCATGACACCACGAACGGATATGTCAGATAGACATGCGCATCCGATCGCTGCAGCAGGGCGCAGAACAGGTCATACGGCAGCCGACCGACAAAATGGACACGGGCGGGGTCGATCCATGTTCCCAGCTCCCCAAGCATGTGCTCGCGCCAGCAGCCATGGGCGGGGGGCGTGCCGTAACTGACGCCGTCGCCACCCACCACGATCACCCGCGCATCCGGCCGGCCGGCCAGGATATGGGGCAGGGCGCGCATGAAGACGTGAAACCCGCGATAGGGTTCAAGGTCGCGCGCCACGTACGTCACCAGTTTCTCATCCGCGGAAACATGGACATCGCCCAGCGTAAACGGACGGCCCTTGGCCTGTGGATCGGGACGGCAGCGTGTCAGGTCCACCCCTTCGCGCAGCAGGGTGATGCGTTCGCGCGCCCATGGGGGATAGGTATCGCGCTGGAAACGTGTGGGGGAATGTCCCCACCCCGGTAGTGCAAGCGCCTGCAGGTTGAGGGTATTGCGAAGCCGTACCATCGGCGCGGATGTCGGGGAAAAAGGGAATTCAGGGTCGAATCCGACATCCAGCCCGCAGGGGTGATAGAAGAATTCGAAATATCCCAGCATCGGCACGTCCGGATAGACATCGCCCAGATCCAGCAGTTCGCCCCAGCCATGATGGCCGATAATGATATCGGGCGTGAACCCCAGATCCCGCAGCGCGCGCGCGGCCCGCGCCACCTGTGCCGCGCGTTCCGTCGCGCGGGCGATTTCCCCCACGGGGGGCGGGCCGCCAATGGGCACGGCCGGGGGCATGCGGTATCCCACGCGCCGCACGCCCGGCATCGCGCCGTGTCCCGTTTCGCTGATGAAGACAATTTCATTGCCGCCCTGCGCATGCAGGTGGCGCAGCAGATGAAGGAACTGCCCGGGGAAATTCTGGTGAACGAACAGGTATTTCACCTGTCGCGCCCCCGGATGGCCCACGGGATGGCCCATGGTCCCGCGCGGCGCGGCCACGGGCCTGTCGGCGCCTGATGGAACGGCATGACGGCGTGCTTTCTAGTTCCGGCGTCGGGCGGTGGCCTTCCTGCGGGCCTTCAGCAGCGCCACCCGCGACCCGGGGGCCTTGCGGCCACGGCCGGGATGGATTTCATCGGGCGTGAGGGACGCGGGGTCCGTTTCGGTTGCGGCGGCGTTCCCGCGGGCATCCCGTTTGCGCGTGCCGTCCTTCGCGGCGGCTTTTCCGCGTGGGGCCGCCCTGGCTTCGCGCGGCGTGTCGAGGGGCATGTCAACCGGCGCTGTGGCTGGCGCAGCCGTCGCCTGCGGCGGGGTTTTCTTGCGGGTGGGGCGGCGGGCGCGACGGGGGCGTTCGGCCACCGGCGGCTTCGCCGTGGCGGGGGCATCCGTGGCATCCAGCAGTTCCAGCACCTCGCGCGTGTCCGCGACGGCCTCGGCCGTGTCTTCCGGCTGTGACGCGCGCGGCGTGATCTCCACCACGAAGGCCTCCAGCGGCGCAAGGTCATCGGACATGGCGGCGATGTCTTCCACCGGGCCCACGCGGCTGCCATCGACGAAGGTGGCGGTCAGGCGGCAGGTGAATTTTTCCGCCGCTTCCCCCCGCAGGTGCACCCGCAGCCCCAGCAGCGGAAGCGCCATGCCCCGGCTGCCGCAATAGGAACCGCCCTCCACCCACGGGGAAAACCATCCCTGACCCAGAACGGCCTGATATTCGATCTCGTCCGCGGGGATCATGTCATCGGGCAGGATGGAAAATCCCTCGATCCATGCCCGGCTGCCAACCTTGCCCATCCATGCGCCACAGGGCACGTGCACGTCGCCCCGACGCTGGATATGGGCGATCACGCCGCCGGCGGCGGGGGCCGGGGTGATGGCGGCGGTTGCGGCCGGGGGCACCGGCGCGGGGGCGGTAAAGGAGGGGGCTGCCGGTTTCGCCGGCGTGTACAACCGCGCGACCTGCAGGTTGGGCCGCGTTTCGGGACAGGCGGGATCGTGATAGGTCGTGACCAGCACGCGCGCCGGCCGCCCGTCCACCCGGATCAGCGCCGCGCCGCGATCGGGACCCAGCCAGCCATCGTCATCAAGAGCGCGGATCATCACGGCGGCGTCGGGATCGGATGGCGCGCGCGTGACGCGCACCCCCGACAGCCCCGTCCCGCCGGCGGTTTTCCGATGCGCGGGGCCGGGGGCGTGAAAGACGCAGAATGTTCCCGGCTCCAGCAGCATCAGGTGCGCCGCGACGCTGACATTGACGATCCGGTCCGCCTGTCCGCTCATGCGTGGAGATCCCGCTGGCGGGGGTGCGGTGCGGGGCTGTCGCCCATGGGGCATGTCGAAGGTCGGGCATATGCCGCATTACGGATCAAGGCCGGATTTCCCCTCTTGGCTGTGTCGCGTCTCGTACTCGTGCGGCCACGTCCGCCGGTCGGGACGGGGGCGTGACCGGGGCATAAGACATGAAAAACATGTTCAATTGGTGAACGCCCATCGACAGCGGAACGGTGACGCCGCGTTGCGTGGCCTGGATGCGTTGTGCCACGGCCCCGATGTCGAACGACACGCAGGCCAGCCCCGCCCGCCAGATCAGCCCCAGCGTGAAGCACCATGTTTCGGGGCAGACGGACGGGACGAACCCCACATCCGCCTGCTGCGCGCGGACAAGGGCCAGCGCGTCCGCGTCATCGTAACGCCCGGTGATGAACACATGGCCCGTGCGCAGCAGTTCCGCGTCATCGCTGCTGTATCCCGCGATGACATATTCCACCGGCAGGTCATGCGCCTGTGCGTCGCGTGCGGCGTCGCGAATGATGTCGAACCCCTTTTCGGGGCCGATCGCCCCGGCCACCAGAACCCGGACCCGATGCGTGCGTGGGCGGGGCGGGACGTGAATGCCGGGGGGCAGGGGCGTGGCCGCCACCAGGTTTCGCAGGGAAAGCGCGGGACGATCATCCTCGGGCGGGTGGACATGCAGCTTCTGGGCGGGGAAATATCGCGCCAGCCGGCGCGTCACGTCGGACGAGGGCGCCATGACCTGCCGCGCCGTCGCCATGTCATCCCCGAAACGCTGGCGCAGCCCTGCTACGGTCGTGTCATCATGATCCAGCAGGCTGCCCAGTGTCGCGACACAGGTGGCGCAGCCCTGCGGGCCGGGTTCGCCGCAATACCGGCCGGATGGCCCGACCAGCGCGATGCGCGGGCATATCCCGGCATAATCATGCACGAACATGTCGTAAGGGATGCCAAGTGCGTCGCACAGTTCGCGCAGCCGCGTCCCGTGGCCCAGCGCATGATGCCATTCCATGTTCCGCACGCCCTCCGCGTGCAGGAATGCTACCAGCGCTCCGCGTTCCACGGGCCACTGGAATTCCAGTGGCGGAACTTTCAGGTCCGGGTCATCGGGGTCGGGACTGTCATCCTCGATCCGGAAGCCCGTGCCCGTGCGGGCGGGGCGCAGGATCAGCGGACGCACCCCGCGCGTCCGCCACATGCGCGCGCGTTGCGCGATCACGCGTTCCACCCCGCCGGTCATGGCATGGGTGGCAAGGAGGACCGCGCGTGAAAATCCCCGCGCGCGCGCCATGCGCCGCCAGAGCACGACCCCCATGCGCCGTCGCGCGGAGGCGAGTGGATCGCGCGTTACATGATCTGCGATCAACGCGTCATAACCGGGATAAAGCCGGTTGATCATCCACAGGTTGCGCTGCGTCAGCGTATGGCGCGCCAGCCCGAACGACGCGCCCCCCACATGGCCGACAAACGCGCCGGGAGCGGCCATGTGCCGCCATCCCAGACGGGTGGCCCGCATGCAGAAATCATTTTCCTCGCCATATCCCTGCGCGAACAGGTCGGTACGCAGCCTTCCGGTCCGTTTCAGGCAGTCATGGCGGATGAACATGCAAAAACCGTGCGCGGTCGGGATATCCACCGCCCGTCCGGCATTGGCGGTGCGGGCCGCATCCATCAGCATGCGCACCTGCCGCGCATCCGGGGGGGACGCGGCGCTGTCATGCGCGTGCGGATCGGGCCATGTCAGGATGGTGGCATCGTTGGACAGGGGCGTGACGGTGCCGGTGTCGGGCCGGCCATAGGCCACATCTGCCAGTTCCTCCAGCCATCCCGGCGCGACGAGCGTATCGCTGTTGAGCAGGATGACATCGCCGTCCCCCGCATGTTCCAGCCCCGTATTGACCGCGTGGGGAAAGCCCATGTTCGTTGCGTGGCGCAGCAGCGTGATCGCGCCCTTTCGCGCCAGATGGTCCAGATCACCCGCCAGCAGGGGATCGGGGGTCGCATCATCCACCACGACAACCGACATCGCCGGGCCGGCTGCGGCGGGTGGCGTGGCGCCAAGGACACTTTCGATACATGCAAGCGTCAGGTCGCGACCGCCATAAACCGGAATGATGACATGGATGGTTCCGCTGCGTTGCGGGATGCGACGGCGCGGCCGCCCCGCGCGCATCGTGCCCGCCGCGCGTGGTGCGGGCAGCGGGCCGAGTGGAAGCGGACTGCCCGCAAGGTCGCGCCCGTCGGATGTCCGCACGTGAATGGCGCCGGTCGATGGCAGGCGGGCGCGTGGGATGTGAAAGCGGCGTGGCCGCGCCAGTGGCGGCAGGCCGGGACAGGAAAACAGCTGTTGCGTCGCCCTGACGGGGGGCAGGATCAGGCGCGCCTGCGCATCGCGGACGAAAATGCGCGGTTCATGCTGCGGGTCGGCGGGATGCCATGCCCATCCCTCGACCCCGCTGTCATCAAGGCGGACGGCCCCGACGGTGCGGCAGATGATGGCGGGCTGCAGGGGACTGCCCAGCAGGTCATCGCCATGCGCGTTAGCGACCATAAGGGTTCCGGCCCGTCGCGCGGCGGGCGGCAGGGCGCATGTCGTGTCCGTCAGGCGATGGCGGCGCAGGTCCAGCGCCCGTTTTCCCACAAGGACGCGCGGATGGGTCCCGGCGCGAAGCCCCCCCCAGTGCAGGACGCCATCGCCCGTCATCCCCACCCATCCGGGCAGGTCCAGCGCACGGCAGACCTGCGCGGCGCAGGTGGCGATGGCGGGGTCGAAGCCATGCCGGGACAGGACGTGGGCCGTGGCGTCGCGCGCCGCCTCCCACCGTGCAAGGGCGATATGCGCCAGGGCAAGCAGCGTCCAGCCTTCGCGGAAATCGTGGCGTCGGGTCAATGGCGCCAGCAGGTCGATGGCCCCTTCGTGATCGCCGGTGCCCATGCGACCCATCGCCAGCGCGAACTGGATGTCCGCGTCATGTGGCGCCATGCGCCATGCCCGTTCCAGCCAAGGCTGTGCGATCGCGTCCTCTGCGCGTGCGATCAGGTCCTGGGCATGGCGCAGGGCGGCATGTGCATCCCCCTCCGTAACGGCGGGGGGATCATCTGGCGGCATGCATGCCTTCCGCCCCGACTGGGTCCGGTGGCAGGCGGGCGAGTTCTTCGCCGGCCTGTGTCACGCCCTGCGCCTGCGCCCGGTGCAGCCATGCGCGCGCCGCCGCGATGTCGGTCACGCCAGCCAGCCCCCGGCCGAGGTAGCGGCCCATCATCAGTTGCGCCAGCGCGTTGTCCCGTCCCGCGGCCTTTTCAAACCACTGCTGCGCCTGCTGCCGGTCGGGCGGGACGTCATGGCCGCCGCCATACATCGCGCCAAGGGAAAACATGGCATCCACATGGTCCTGACGCGCCGCGAGGTGATAGAGCGACAGGGCCCCCGCATGATCGCGCGGTCCGCCCAGTCCGGTTATCCGCATCTGGGCCGCCGCGACCTGCGCATCCGCCATTCCGCTTCTTGCGGCGTCATCGATCCACTGCCGCGCCGTGGCGGGATCGGCGGGAATGCCCTGTCCCCGCAACAGCATGCGCCCGTACCAGTACTGCGCGTTGACGACCCCCGCCCGTGCTGCCTCGTGCATCCATCGTGCGGCCTGGGCGGGATCGGGCGTGCGGCCAAATCCGTCGAGAAGGCATTTGGCGTAATTGAACGCGCCGACAGGATCGCCATTGCGGGCGGCGTGGGCGAACCCGTCTGCCAGGGCGCGCTGTTCCGTTCCTGCCCGTGCATCGTCATCAGGGGCAGGGGGTTCCGCGTTGCGGCTCAGTATGGCGGCAAGGTCGGTCAGCGCCGCGTCGTCGCCGCATGCCGCGGCCTGCCGCAGCCAGTGTGCCGCCGCGTGCGGGTCGGGCGCTGGGATGCCCCGCCCCGCCATGCACATCAGCGCCATCATGCGGCAGCCATCGGCATGCCCCCCCATCGCCGCGCGCCGGTACCATGACACGGCTTCATGGTCGCTTGCCATTTCGGCAAGGCCCCGGGCATGCAGGTCCCCCACCACAAGGGCGGCTTCCAGATCTCCCCGTAGTCCCGCGCGGCGCAGCCATGTCTCGGCGCGCATGATGTCGCGTGCCACCCCGCGCCCGCGCAGCAGCGCCATGCCATAACGCGCGCAGGCCGGGCGGATGTCCTGTTCGGCGGCGATGGCATACATCCGCGCCGCCGCCACGAGGTCGACCTCCCCGCCGCGCCCGCTTTCATGCAGCATTCCCAGCACGTAGCACGCGCTGCCCAGCCCTTCCTGCGCCGCGTGGCGCAGGGCGGTCATCGCGGCCGCCGCGTCCGTTTCCAGCCGGGCAAGGCCCAGCCCCAGATATCCCTGCGCGCATCCCGCCCCGGCGGCCATGCTGCTCCAGTGCTGGGCCGCCGCGCCGTCGCGCACCTCTTCGGGACCATTGGCCAGCAGGTAGCCATACAGCGCCTGCGCCTCGACCATGCCTTCTTCCGCCGCGCGTCCCACCCATCGTGTGGCCGTGACGGGATCGCGCGCGGGGGCTGCGCCCGGCCCGTTCGCGCCCGGCAGGACCGCCGCCGCCGGGTCGTCGGCGCAGGGAATGTCCAGCAGCATCAGCACGCCAAGGGTGAAGCATGACTGTGCATGTCCCGCCTCGGCCGCGTGTTGCAGCCAGCGCGCGCCTTCGGATACGCTCAGCGGCGTCCCCGTGCCATCCAGATAGGCCTGGGCCACGCGGAACTGCGCCTGTGGCATGCCATCGCGCGCCATCTGCCCCAGCATGGCGAACCCGCGCGCGTGTTCGCCGCGTTCCAGCAGGTGGCAGGCGCGGGCATAGGCGGCCTCTGGCGCGATGCCCGTGAAAAAGCGGTCGAAAAGGCGTGAGATTTTCATGGTGTCAGCGGATCAGGGTTCGCGCATGCCATCTGTCATCGCCGGGATCAGCCGGTTGAGCAGGTACTGCATCATGGTGCGCCGTCCGACATGGATATCCGCCTCGACCGGCATGCCGGGCTGCGGGTGGAAGAAGGAGGGCACCCCATGCAGGGTATAACGGTCGATCACCAGCCGCACCCGGTAATAGGCCGCCTGCGGATCGCCCGAGGCGCTGGCGCCCTGCTGCGCCAGCATGCCGCCGTTATTGCCGCCATTGCCTTCGGCAAAGGAATCCGCGCTGATGACGCGCACGGTTGCATCCGCGCCGCCATACTGGGTGTAGGGAAAGGCCGCGAATTTCAGCAGCGCCCTGTCGCCCGGACGGACATAGCCGACATCCAGCCCGCGCATCATCGCCTCCACCTCCAGCCGGCCATCAACGGGGATGAGCGTCATGAGGGGGGAAGCCACCTGAAGCACCGATCCGGTGGACAGGCGCGCGATGCTCAGCACCACGGCGTCCTGGGGCGCGCGCATCTGCACCAGCGTATGGTGCAGGAGCGCCTTGCGGTAACTGCTGTCGGCATCGGCAAGGTGATGCTGCGCCGCGCTGAGGTCCTGGTACACCGTCGCCTGCCAGTTGCCGATATAGCCGTCGCGCTGCGCCTTCATCGCGTCCAGCCGCGCCCGCGTCGCGTCGGCGTCGTGACGGGCGGTGATCTGGGAGCGCACGATTTCCATCAGGCTGTCCTGCGAGGCGAGGGTGGACAGGCGGCTGCCGACCTGTTCGTGCTGCAGGCGCACGCGCATGTCGCGCACGTCGGTGGCGACCTTCGCACGGGCGGCATACATGGCCGTGCTGGCCTCATATCCCTGCAGGTCGCTCTGCAGGCCCGCGATCTGGCGGTCGTAATTGGCGACCTTGGCGGAATATTCGGATTTGCGCCGCATGAAATCCGCCGCCTCCTGTACCGAGGCGGGATCGGACATGTCGGGGGCGTAGTCATGGCCCGCGGCCTCCGCCGTCAGGCGGGCGATTTCCGCGCGGTAGGCGGCGGCCTGCCTACGCATGTTTTCCACATCGGCGTCGCTGATCGTGGGGTCGAGCTGTGCCAGGATGTCGCCCTTGTGGACGACGTCGCCCTCATGCACGTTGATCGAACGGATGATCGAGGTTTCCAGCGGCTGCACCACGATGGTGCCATCGGCCGCGACCAGCCGCCCGTTCGTCGTCACCACCCGGTCCAGCGGCAGGAAGATCATGACCAGCAGCCCCGCCAGGGCAAGCCCGCCGATCAGCCACGTGACATACAGTGCCGCGTCCTGTGGCGGCATGTCGATCAGGGCCGCGCTGGGGGAGTAGAATTCCAGCAGGCCGGGCGGCATGGGCGCGGGCGTTTGCGGCCCGTCGGTGGAGGGAAGCAGCCGGGCGAGCTGACGCCGCGCGTTCCCGCCCGTTTCGCCGGACGGGGTGCCGCTGTCGTTGCCATCATGGGGGCCATCATGGGGGTTCACGTCGCGCTCGCTCATGCCTCGGGCTCCTCGATGGATGTCAGCATGCCGTCGGCCGGCGCGTCGGGATTGCCGGAGGCGGAGGGGTTGCGGTTCTGCTGCGTCCACAGGGTGCGATAGATCTCGCAGCGTTCCAGCAGGATCGCGTGCGGGGCGATATCGACCACGTGCCCATGATCCATCACGCAGATCTGGTCGCACTCCACCAGTGACGACAGCCGGTGGGAGACGATGACCATCGTGCGCCCGTGTGCGAGGCGCTGGAGGTTGGCGTTGACCAGTGCCTCGCTTTCGGGATCAAGGGCGGAGGTGGCTTCGTCGAGGATCATCAGGCGCGGGTCGGAAATCACCGCGCGCGCGATGGCCAGGCGCTGGCGCTGGCCGCCGGAAATGTTGGTCGAGCCTTCCTCGATCCATGTTTCATAGCCTGCGGGCATGCGTTCGATGAACTCTTCCGCGCCGGCAAGGCGGGCGGCGCGGACCACGGCCTCCATCGTAAGGCCGGGACGTCCCGCGACGATGTTGTCGCGGATGGTGCCACGGAACAGGAAATTGTCCTGCAGCACCACGCCGCAGGAACGGCGCAGGTATGTCAGGTTGATTTCGCGCAGGTCGATGCCGTCCAGCCGCAGGAACCCGGTATAGGAACGGCTGACCCCCTGAAGCAGGCGGGTGATCGTCGACTTGCCCGATCCGCTGCGCCCGACCAGCCCCAGCATGGTGCCGGCCGGGACATCGAACGTGATGTCCGACAGGGCGGGCGATGGCGCGCCGGGATAGGTGAAGGAAACATCGACGAATGACAGCGCGCCGTGGATCGGCGGCCGCATGCCCGATGTCAGGGCCTGCGTTTCGGTCGGGCGGTTCAGGACGGATCCGGCCTCGCCCAGCGAGGCACGGACATCGTTGATGTCGTCGATCAGGCGCGCCATGCCCACCAGCGGGGCGGCCACGCGCCCGCCCAGCATGGTGAACGCCATCAGGGCGCCCGCCTCCAGCCCCGAGGAGGTCGAGGTGATCGCAAGATAGGCCCCGATCAGGATGACGCCGCGATTGATGAACATGTCCAGCGGCATTACCATCATGCTGATCCAGTTGCTCATCCGTCCCGATGCCAGGGTGGCACGCACCACTTCGGCGGTGCGTTCGTCCCACAGGTGGCGGCGGGTGGGCTCCAGCGCCAGCGTCTTGATGGTCCGGATGCCCGCTACCGTTTCATACATGGTCGAACTGCGCGTCATCTCCGCATTGATCTGGCGTGTCAGCAGCCGCCCCATCGGCGCCATGCCGATCACGACGACCAGCCCGATCGCGCCCGCCGCCGCGATCGTCATCCATGCCAGCGCCGGACTGAGCCAGAACAGCAGCGGCATGACCACCACCAGCGTGAAAAGGTCCAGAAAGGTGGACAGCAGCCGCCCCGTCATGAACTGCCGCACCTTGTAGATGGCGGAAACGCGGCCGATGACGCTGCCCGTCTGCTCGCGCTCGAAGAATTCCAGCGGCAGGGCGAGGAGCCGGTCGAACACCGCAAGCGAGATGCGGGTATCGAGGCGCGTGCTGATGACCAGCGTCAGTTCCCGCCGCGCATAGGTCAGCACGATTTCATAGAAGCTCATGACGATGAGCAGGCCGGTGATCGACACCAGCGTCGCCATCGAATGGTAATTCACCACCCGGTCGATCACCTGCATGACGATCAGGGGCGGAAAAATCGCAAGCACGCTGATGACCAGCGAACCCAGGATGATGTTACGCAGCAGGGAACGTTCCCCCCGCACGAGGTTCCACAGCCACGTGGCGTCGATGGGCGGTTCGCCGCGGTTGCGCCCGGCATGGGCGCGCACCAGCAGGACATCGCCCGTCCATGCCTGCTGCATGCGCAGTTCGTCCACCGCGACCGGGGGGGCGCCATCGGGGGCGAACGGATCGATCAGCCAGACGACCCCGTCAACATCATCCGCCCCGACCATCAGCCCGGCCGATCCGTCACTGAACATCAGGACGATGGGCGGCACGTCGCGCATGTGGACCAGTGTCGACCATTGCAGGCGCATGCCACGCGCATCCAGCCCGTTTTCCTCCAGCCAGCGGGCAAGGGCCGCGACGGAGGGAACATCCTCGCCCGGTTCCGCGCGGTAATCGTGCGGGTCGAGGTCAATCCCATGAAATTTCGCCGCCCGCACCACCGCCTGCAGCCGTATCGTAACGGGTGAGGGACGTGTATCCTCCGGTGGGGGAAGGGCGGGATCTGTCTTCGGGTCCAGATAGCCCACGGCGATCCCCTGCTTGCAAGACTTTGGCCAGATGAAGGCTGTAACCTAGGTCCAGAAAGCAAAATGTTTCTTAACGCCTATTCCTTTTCATTCCCCGTGTTCATCCCCGTGGACGCATCCATGCGATAGCGGGCGCGCACCACAAGGTCCGCCGTCATTTCCTGTCGCAGGGTGGCAAGGCGTGCTGCATCCGCCACGACGACCACCCGCCCGAACCACGGCAGGGCGCCTGTCGCGCGCCTGCGGAACAGATCGCCCAGCAGGCCGGCCAGTCCCTGGCCGCGCCCGGTGCAGCAGGCGCATCCCCCGCCATGGGAAAAGAGGCCGGTCGGGGGAGTGAACGGCACGACGGCGCCCCAATGCGCGTGCGTGTCGATGTCCCCCATGTCCTGGCCGACGGTGACGAGTACGGTGTCCGCGTCCGCGACGGGCGCGGTGCCGCGGGCGCACAGTTCCAGGGCGATGCGTCCGTCATCATGTCGTGCAGGTTCATGCATGCGCGGTGGTCCTTCGGATCGTCATGGTGTCATACTGTGTGGCGACCTATGGCCGCGAAATGCGTTACGCCCGCAAGCCGGAACTGGACAGGCACGTGCGGGTAAGGAATTAAGTGGGCATGAACCGGCATGTTTGCGATGCCCCGGGGCGGGACCATCTTCGCATGCCGGCCGGTTCCGGTGCGGTTACGCGTTTCGCGCATATGACAGATCAGGATATCCATGACCACTCGTCCGCTACTTCTTGACGCCCTTCGTGACCAGGTTCTGCTGTGTGATGGTGGAATGGGATCGCGTGTCCAGCTTCTCGATCTGGAGGTGGAACGCGATTACTGGGGACAGGAAAACTGTACCGAAATCCTGAACCTGTCGCGTCCAGAACTGGTGCGTGAAATCCATCGCGGCTATTTCGAGGCCGGGGCCGACATGGTGGAGACCAACAGTTTTGGCGGCTCCCCCATCACGCTGGGCGAATTCGGGCTGGCCGATCGTGCGCGTGAAATCAACCGCACGGCCGCCCACCTCGCCCGCGAGGCGGCGGAGCAGTTTTCGGACGGGCGGCACCGCTATGTCGTGGGGTCCGTGGGTCCGGGGACCAAGCTGCCGTCACTGGGCAATATCGATTACGACACGCTTGAGGCCGGTCTTGCGGAACAGTGCCGGGGCCTGATCGAAGGGGGCGTGGACTGCCTGCTGATCGAGACGTGCCAGGATACGCTGCAGATCAAGGCGGCGGTCAACGCGGGCAAGATCGCGCGCGCCGAACTGGGCACCGATACGCCGATTTTCGTGCAGGTCACGGTGGAAACCACCGGCACGCTGCTGGTTGGTCCCGACATCGGGGCGGCGGCAACTGTGATCAATGCGCTCGATGTGCCGGTCATGGGGCTGAACTGTGCCACGGGGCCGCAGGAAATGGCCGAACACGTGCGCTGGCTGTCGGAAAACTGGCCGGGCATGATTTCGGTGCAGCCCAATGCCGGCCTGCCTGAACTGGTCAATGGCAAGACGCATTACCCCCTGACGCCGCAGGACATGGCCACATGGGTGGAACGCTTCATTGTCGAGGACGGGCTGAACCTGATCGGCGGATGCTGCGGCACCTCCACCCCGCATACCGAGGCGCTTGACGCGATGCTGCGCCGCCGCGCGCAGGAGACGGGGCGCAACATCCGCCCCGCCCCCGTGCCGCGCAGGCCCGTGTGGATCCCCTCGGTCGCGAGCCTGTATTCGCAGGTCCCGCTGCGGCAGGAAAACAGCTACTTCTCCATCGGGGAACGCTGCAACGCCAACGGGTCGAAGAAATGGCGCCAGCTGCAGGAAGCCGGCGACTGGGACGGCTGCGTTGCCGTCGGGCGCGAACAGGCGGCCGAAGGGTCGAACGCGCTGGATATCTGCACCGCCTTCGTCGGGCGCGACGAAATGCGCGAGATGGACGAGGTCATCACCCGCTTCACCTCGTCGGTCAATGCGCCGCTGGTGATCGATTCCACCGAAACCCCGGTCATCGAATCCGCGCTGAAGCTGCATGGCGGCAAGCCGATCATCAATTCGATCAATTTCGAGGATGGCGAGGGCGCAGCCAACGACCGCCTGAAACTGGCGCGCAAGTTCGGTGCTGCGGTCATCGCGCTGACGATCGACGAAACCGGCATGGCCAAGACGGCCGAGGACAAGCTGCGGATCGCCGAACGGCTGGTGGATTATGCCTGCAACCACCATGGCCTGCCGCAGTCCGACCTGATGATCGACCCGCTGACCTTCACCATCGGTACGGGGGTGGAGGACGATCGCAAGCTGGGGCTGTGGACGCTTGAGGGCATTCGCCTGATCCACGAGAAATTCCCCGACATCCAGATCGTGCTGGGCCTGTCCAACATTTCCTTCGGGCTGAACCCGGCGGCGCGCGCGGTGCTCAATTCCGTTTTCCTTGACCATGCGGTACGCGCGGGCATGACGGCGGCGATCGTCCATGTGTCCAAGATCCGTCCGCTCCACCTGATCGCCGAGGAAGAGGTGAAGGTGGCCGAGGACCTGATCTTCGACCGCCGCGCCGAAGGCTATGACCCGCTGCAGCGCATGCTGGAACTGTTCGCCGACCGCAAGGCCGCCGACGCGGTCAAGAAGGTGCGCGCCGAAACGGCGGCGGAACGCCTGAAGGACCGCATCGTCGATGGCGACCGCAAGGGGCTGGAGGATGACCTGGCCGAGGCGATGCGCGACATGCCGCCACTGGACATCATCAATACCGTCCTGCTGGACGGGATGAAGGTGGTGGGCGAACTGTTCGGCGCAGGCAAGATGCAGCTGCCCTTCGTGCTGCAGTCCGCCGAGACGATGAAGGCCGCCGTCGCGTGGCTGGAGCCGCACATGGAGCGCAAGGAAGGACAGACGCGCGGCACCATGGTGCTGGCGACGGTCAAGGGCGACGTGCATGACATCGGCAAGAACCTTGTGGATATCATCCTGACCAACAATGGCTATCGCGTCATCAACCTGGGCATCAAGGTGCCGGTGGCGGACATGATCACCGCCGTGCGCGAACATGCCGCCGATGCGATCGGCATGTCTGGCCTGCTGGTGAAATCGACCGTCATCATGCGTGAAAACCTGGAGGAAATGAACCGGCAGGGGATCGAAACGCCGGTGCTTCTGGGGGGGGCTGCGCTGACCCGCAATTACGTGGAGGAGGACTGCGCCGCCGCCTATGGCACTGACGGGCGCGTCGCCTATGCCCGCGACGCGTTCGACGGGCTGTCGCTGATGGACAGGGTGGTGAAGGGGGAATTCGACACCTACCTCGCCGCGATTCAGGCCCGCCGCGCCACCAAGGCGACGCGCGCCAGGCCGCGCGATCTGGAACAGGCGGAAAACCGTGGCTTTGCCCCGCCGGACATTGCCGCCGCGCGGGCGCGCCGCGAACGCCTGACCCGGGACGAGCCGGCGGTAACCCCGCCCTTCTGGGGGCCGCGCGTGCTGGAGGCCACGCCGGAGGCCGTGGTGCCGTTCCTCAATGAACGCTCGCTGTACCAGTTCCAGTGGGGATTTCGAAAGCAGGGCCGCTCGCTGGAGGATTTCATGGGATGGGCGCGACAGGAACTGCGCCCGGTCATGCGCCGCATGCTGGCGATGTGCGCGCAGGACGACATCCTGCGTCCGCAGGCGTCCTATGGCTACTGGAAGGCGGCGGGGGAGGGCAATGACCTCGTCATCTTCGACACCGACGGCACGACCCAGCTTGCCCGTTTCACCCTGCCGCGCCAGCCGCGCGAGGATGGGGAGTGCATCGCCGATTTCGTGCGCGACATCGATGATGCGCAGCGCGATGTCATCGGCATGCAGGTCGTCACCGTGGGGCAGAAGGCGTCCGATATCGCGCGCCAGTGGTTCGAGGCCGACCGTTACAAGGACTATCTCTACCTTCATGGCCTGTCGGTGGAGATGGCCGAGGCGATGGCCGAATATACCCACAAGCGCATTCGCGCCGAACTCGGCTTCGCGGCGGAAGATGCGCGCGACATGAATAAGCTGCTGCAGCAGGGATATCGCGGCTCGCGCTATTCCTTCGGCTATCCCGCCTGTCCTCGGCTTGAGGATCAGGAGCCGATCCTCAAGCTGCTGGATGCCGAGAAGATCGGCGTGACGCTGACGGATGGCTTCCAGCTCCATCCGGAGCAGTCGACCTCCGCGCTGGTGATCCTTAATCCCCACGCGAAATATTTCTCCATCTGATCGGCCACGCGCGGGGCAAGGTCCCCGCGCGTGTTGTTGACCCGGTGCGCGATGCCCCCCATCATCGTGTCATGCGCCAGCCACCCCCCTGCGACAGTGCCGATGAGAGTGCCGATCCGACGCCGCGCCCGCAGGCGGCGGAGATCATGACGCGCCTGTACGAACGCCTGCTGGCGCGGCTGGGCAACCGGGGCCTCCCTGATCCCGGCCAGCCGCCAGATGCGCAGGCGATGGCGCATATCCGCGCCGCCGCCCGCCGTTTCACCATCCATGCCGAACAGTGCCTGATTGCCCTGATGAGCGAGGATCACGACCAGCTTGTGATGCAGAGCGCCGATGTCCTGTCGGAACTGATGCGTACATGGGTGGTCTGCGGTGTCGAGCCGGAGGATATCTGGATCGAACTGGACCGCCGCACGCGCATGGGCAACCTGCTGCTGGCGCTGAACACGGCCGAACGCGCCAGCGTCGCGCCCGCGCTGCGGCGGCGTCCGTGGAAGATCCGCACGACCAAGCTGCCGTGATCCATGCGGCAGGTGCCATGTGGACGCCGGGGGCCGGGATTGATGGTTTTCCCCCTATGAACCATGACGGGCAGATGGCATAAGCAGGCCCGGCGACGGGGCGTCGTCGTGACCTGGTGCCCCTGCCGCCCACCGGAGCAGAAGGAACAGCACGATCCATGGATCGGGTCCATGCCCGCAGCGTGCAGACATTCCCGGCACGCATGATCCCGCATCGGCCGGTCCCCCGCGGGGTGTCGGGCCAAAGATGAGCTGGATCGACATTGCATGCCTGTCCATTGTCGGGCTGTCGGCAGTCGTGGGGGCCGTTCGCGGCTTCTCGCGTGAGGTGCTGGGCGTTGCCGCGTGGCTCATGGCCGGCATCCTGTCCTTCAGCTGGCATGGCTTCCTCATCCCCTATGCGGCGCAGTGGATCCATACGCCGCTGCTGGCGCGGGGGGCGGCGCTGGGAATAATGTTCATCGCGCTCCTTGTCGTCTTTACCACCACCGCCCATCTGTCGGGTCAGGCCGTGCGTGGCTCCATCCTGGGTGGAATCGACAGGATGCTGGGGCTGCTGTTCGGCGTGCTGCGGGGGTATGTCTGCCTGCTTGTGCTGTATCTGGCGGTGTGTTTCCTCATGCCGCGCGACACGTGGCCCGACGCCATGAATGACAGCCGGATTGTCCCGGTCATTGGCGACAGCACGACCTACCTGTCACATTTTACCTCCGATTCCGTCACGCCACACCTTGCGCAACCGGCGCGAACACGTCATGACGCGCCAGTCTGAACCTTCCATCGGTCTCCGCCGCCGCTGTCCGTCAAGGAAAGATTGCTGATCCATGTCCCGTATCCGCTTCTCCGCCTCGTCCGGTTCTCCCACGGGGGCATGCGCGCCGAACGACGATGTCCCCGCCCAGTGGCATGACGATGACAAGCCGCATGAGGAATGCGGCGTCTTTGGCGTATGGAACACCAAGGGGGCGTCCGCGCTGACCGCGCTGGGGCTGCATGCGCTGCAGCATCGCGGGCAGGAAGCCACCGGCATCGTGTCCTATGACGGGGAACGTTTCCATACGCACAAGGGGCTGGGCCTGGTGGGCGATGTCTTTGGCGATGCGAACGTGATGGCGACCCTGCCGGGCCACAGCGCCGTGGGGCACAACCGTTACGCCACCACCGGCGCGACCCTGATCCGCAATGTGCAGCCCCTGTTCGCCGATTTCGAATTCGGCGGCCTTGCGGTGGCGCATAACGGCAACCTGACCAATGCCGAAACCCTGCGCAAGGCGCTTGTGCGCCGGGGCTGCATCTTCCAGTCCACGACCGACAGCGAGGTGTTCATCCACCTGATCGCCATTTCGCTGTATGCGAGCGTGGAGGACCGTCTGATCGATGCGCTCAAGCAGGTACTGGGCGCGTATTCGCTGGTGGCCCTGTCGCGCGATGCGCTGATGGGCGTGCGCGACCCGCTGGGCGTGCGTCCGCTGATCCTGGGCCAGATCCCCGGCGAGGAAGGCGAAGGCCCGACATGGGTGCTGGCGAGCGAGACCTGCGCCCTTGATATCGTCGGCGCCGAGTTCGTGCGCGATGTCGAACCGGGCGAGATCGTCGTCATCAATGACGAGGGCATCCGTTCGATCCGTCCCTTTGATTCCAAGCAGTCGCGGTTCTGCGTATTTGAGTACATCTATTTCGCGCGACCCGATTCCGTCATGGATGGCAAGGCTGTGTATGACACGCGCAAGCAGATCGGCGTCGAACTGGCCCGCGAAAGCGCGGTGGAGGCCGACGTGATCGTGCCGGTGCCCGATTCCGGCGTGCCGTCGGCCATGGGGTATTCCGTCGCCAGCGGCATTCCTTTCGAACTGGGGATCATCCGCAACCATTATGTGGGCCGTACCTTCATCGAACCCACGGACCAGATCCGCAACCTTGGCGTAAAGCTCAAGCATTCCACCAACCGTCCGGTGCTGGATGGCAAGCGGGTCGTTCTGGTGGACGATTCGATCGTGCGTGGCACCACCTCGCGCAAGATCGTGGACATGGTGCGCGCGGCGGGCGCGAAGGAAGTGCACATGCGCATTTCCTCGCCCCCCACCATGCATTCCTGCTTCTATGGCATTGATACGCCCGAACGCAGCAAACTGCTGGCGGCGCAGCATAACCTTGAGGAAATGGCCGAACTGATCGGCGTGGATTCGCTGGCGTTCATTTCCTTTGACGGGCTGTACCGCGCGCTGGGCTACAAGGACCGGCAGGGGGCATGCAACCGCTATTGCGATGCGTGCTTCACCGGCGACTATCCCATCGAACTGGTCGATTACAACGCTGAAAATCCCACCACCCCGGCGTGACCCCGCAACCGCCACGCCGCCTGCCTGAAGGATCGGTGGCACTGGTGACCGGCGCAAGCCGGGGGATCGGGCAGGCCGTGGCCTGCGCCCTGGCCGGGGCCGGGGCGCACTGCATCCTGGTGGCGCGGACGGTGGGGGGACTGGAACGGACGGATGATCTGATCGCAGTCCGCCATGACGGGCCGGGGCGGGCGACGCTGCTGCCGATGGATCTGACGGACGGGGCCGCAGTCGATATGCTCGGCCCTTCCATCATGGCGCGTTTCGGCCGTCTGGACATCCTTGTCCACTGTGCCGCGACCCTTGGCGTGCTGACCCCCGTGACCCACATGCGCCCCGATGCGTGGCAGGACTGCCTTGCGCTGAACACCACGGCGGCATGGCGCCTGATCCGCACGGCGGCGCCCCTGCTGGAACAGGCGCCGCATGGGCGTGCCGTGTTCCTCAGTGATCCGCATGCCCGGATACCGGCCCCGTTCTGGGGGATGGTCGCGGCGTCGCGCGCGGCGCAGGATGCGCTTGTCCTGACATGGGCCAGCGAGATTCCTGCTCGATGCGTCCTGCGTGTCAACCTGTTCGATCCGGGTGTGGCGGCCACGCGGATGCGGCGGCAGGCCATGCCGGGCGAGGATTTCGCACCCCTGCCGCGTCCCGATCAGGTGGCGCGGCAGATCCTGCCTTTGTGCCTGCCCGATGAAAACCGGCAGGGGCAGCGTATCGTTGCTCGGCCGATCGTGCAGCCGGCGACCTGAATCCGGCATGCTGTCGACGGATCGCTGGCATGAAACCGCATTACGGTTTCGCATTCAGCCATGTCTGGACATATACTGCGCGGCATGAGCAAGAGCACGCCCGCGACGATTGCCCTCGACGGGGCTGGCGTCGCCTATACCGTTGTTACGTACGAATATGATTCCACGGCCGAGCAGGTCGGCAATCATGCTGCCGAGGCGATCGGGGAGCCGCCGGAACGGGTTTTCAAGACCCTGATGGTGGAGGTTGACGGTCGCCCGGCCTGTGTCGTGGTGCCGGTCGCGCGCAATATCAGCATGAAGAAGGTCGCGGCGGCCTTTGGCGGGAAATCGGCGCAGATGATGAAGCCGACCAATGCCGAACGCGCCACGGGGTTCAGGGTGGGGGGCATCAGCCCCTTCGGGCAGAAGAAAAAGGTCCCCACCGCCATGGCGCAGGAAGCACAGGCCGAACCCTATATGGTCATCAACGGGGGCAGGCGTGGCCTGCTGGTGCGCCTGACGCCTGCGGATGCCATGCAGGCGTCGGGGGCGTTCCCCGCCGATCTGCTGTCCTGATCGGGATTCTTCCCCGCGCCATCCGTCAGGAGGGGCGGGGGAAAGAGAAGGAAAGGCGACTTACTGATCGCCGCCCTGATCGTTCATCTGGAACGGCGCGACAGGATATTTGCCCGTCTTGGCGATTTCTTCCGGATCTTCGTTCGGTCCGGGGATATAGACCGACGGCAGCGTCGAATTGAGGTGGGTGACCACTTCGCTGCTGATATCGAGCGTATTGTCATGCAGGGCCGCGGTCCCGGCCTGAAGGACCATCGTCATGCCACGCGCCCGCGCAATGGCGGAGACGATCTGCTGGATTTCGCGCTGGACCTGATTCAGCCCGACCTGCGCGTCTTCCTCAAGGATGCGGCTGCGGTTTCCGAACTTGGTCCGGTCCGCCATCACCCGCTTCTGAAGGTCCTGCTGCTGCGCGGGGGTGGGGGCCTTGCCGCTCTTGAGGATGGTCTGGCGGATGCCCTGCAGCTGCGTTTCCTCGGCCCGCACGTCGCTGACCAGGGCCTCCCGGCGGGTGCCGAGTTCCTTTTCGATTTTCTGTACCGCCACCGACTGCGACATGATCATCTGCGTGTTGAACACGCCGATCACCGGGGCTGCGGGACGTGTGCCGGGGGGAAGCGGCTTGAATTCCGGCACCGCCGGCATCGGCAGGACCGGGGGCTGCTGCGGTGCGGCGCCAGTGGCAGCACCTTGCGCCATTGCCGCGACCGGCGTCAGGGTCATCGCCAGCGCCAGCGTGACCCATCGTCCGAACCCGGCCCGCTGACGGGTCGGGGCAAGCCCGGCATTGCGCTTAGCTGTCATAATCCATTTCCATGATTGTTCCGCCATCGAATGTCTTTGGGTAGCGGATCATATGGCGAATTAACAGCCCCGCCCCCATAAAAAACCTGTCCGGCGAAACCTGTGGCCACACCGGCAGGAACAGGCGGGCCCTGTCGGGCGCGACCGACCCGTCACGGCCGTGTCACAGGCGCCACAGCAGGGGGGTATGCGAAAGGAAAATCAGGAACAGTCCCCCGAGGAACGCGACGCGGAACCCGCGATTGGCCCCGGCCTCCAGCAGTTCGTCGCGCGTCAGGACCTGCATGAAGGGATCGGATATCCGGCCGCGCTGCGTATCCGGCAGGCCCGCGATCCGTCCACGCCATTCATTGCGGTGGCGCAGCTGTTCGGTGGTGGAGATGTTGACCCGTTCGTACAGGGACAGGACGTAGGAATCCAGATCCTCGATTCGGTAGAGGAGTTCGCGCGCATTCTTCACGGCGACATGGGGTCCGGCCCGCACCAGACGCAGACAGCGCAGGCGAAAGGGAGTGATTCCGATATGTTCAGCGGCCTCAGGCATCGAAAGCATGCGCTTGAGGGGGAACATATGAACCGTAGCCTGCTGATCGTCAGAGATTATTGGGCCGGTCATGATATGCAGTAAAATCGACCATCCTTCGCCGACGTGTCAAATGGAATATCGGCGTGGCGCCGGGCCTGTGCACATACGACCCATGCGGCATGCCGATGCGCATGGTGCGTTTGTCGGAGCCATGACGCCAGTTGCCTGATATCATCCGGATTTTCATGGCATGATGAAAAAATGGGACAAACCGTTTCCATAACAGATATCATCAAACCGGATCGACCTGCGTCTTCGGGAACCGGTCCGGCGGGGATCGCGTCATCATGGATACCCACGCGGAAGCGGTCACAACGGGATGCCTGGCAGAGGTGAGGTTACGTATGGAACATCGTATTCGCACTGGACGGCTGGAACTGGAGCCCGTGTCCTGGCGGGACATCGACGATGTCGCGCGGCTGAAGGCCAATGCAGGCGCGATGGGCCTGCGTGGTGGGGGCGTACGCTCCCGCGGGCAGAGCGAGGCGGACATGGCCGCGCACATCTTCAGCTGGGGTCGCGACGGCGTCGGCATCTTCGCGGTGCGCGAGGGGGGGCGCTTTGTCGGCATGGCGGGCGTCTGGCCCGTGGGGAAGGATGGGACATACGAATTCGACTATGCCCTTTTCCCCTCCCGCGCCGGTCGCGGCCTGACGCGGGAGGCGGCGGGCGCCGCGCTGGCGTTCGCCCATGATGTCGGGGTACGGCGCATTGTCGCCCATGTGCAGGACGCGGATATCGTCGGGCGCAAGATCATCGGCGGCAGTGGCATGGCCGTCTGCCAGCGTTATGCCGCGCCAGACGGGCGGTCGATGCTGCTTTATCACAGCGTGCGGGTGCCCGGCGGAGTGCCGGCAGGCACCCTGCACTGAGGGGCGGGAGCTGGCGATAAAAAAGGCGGGACCCTTTTGGTCCCGCCCGCAGATATTGTGTCGCCGGTTCTGGGACCGCCTGAAAAGGCAGGTCCAGTTAATGCCCTGAAACCATGAAAGCTTCTGGTGAATCTTTGAAAGACGTCGCCTTTGTGGAAAAAGGCGACGCCTGAAAACTTTTCCCTGTTTTTCAGACAGCCACCATCAGTGATGGTTGGCAAGCTGCCGCGTCAGGGCGTGGAGCAGCGCATCGACATTGCCGCCATTGCGCGCGATGTAGGAGCTGTAATCCTGTCGCTGCGTCAGGCGCAGGCTCGCGCCCTCGCCCACGACATCGACGACCTTGGGCGATCCGGTGGAATTGCTGATGACCCATTCCGTATTGGCGGGCGGCTGTCCCGGACGGTTGATGACGGTGGACACCGCGATATCGTCGCCCGACGGCGCGCTCTGCCCCACGGTGAAGGAAACGCCACGATAATCCCCGATCTTGTCGGTAATGGCGTTGACCAGCACCTGATGGAACAGCTGCAGGTAATGGGTCTGCTGTTCGGGGGTGGCGACGCGCCAGTACCGTCCGATGCAGTACCGGCCGATGGCATCGACATCCACGTTCTGGTCAAGCAGCGGTTCGATCTGCTGCTTCTTCTGGGAGAGGGAGATATCGTTGTTGACGATCGCGACCAGCTTGTTCCCGAATTCATGCACGAACGTACGGGCCTGCGCACCGCTGTCGACGGCGTGGACGGGGGCTGTCACCGACAGGGTGCCGACTATGGTGAGAAGACCCAGTGCATGGCGACGGGTGAAGGATGTCTGCATCGCTGTGTCCCTGTTTGTTCTTATCTGTTGCTGTACCAGTCCGGAACCGTAGCCCGGTGGTCCGCCTTGATGGCCGCGGCCTGTGCCTTGCGCTGCTGCTGGTAGGCACTGCGGATCGTCGCGTAGGGATCAAGCGAATCCTTCATCACCTGATCGAGCGCATCGACATTGGTCGCCATCCCGTTGATGGTGCCCATGATGTTGTAGGCCCAGTTGAATGTCAGCAGGCCATAGCCGCGCGGCACGTAGTTCCACGGCGACAGGCCCACATCGATGCCATAGCCGAGGCCATCGCGGAAGGATGACGGACCCAGCGCCGGCAGGAACAGGTAGGGGCCCGACGGGACGCCCCATGTCGCCAGCGTCAGGCCGGCATCATTGTCATGATGCTTGTAACCTGCGTAGTTGGCCACATCGATCAGGCCGCCAAGCCCGACCGTCATGTTGATGCACCACCGCACGAACGCATCGCCAGCGCGGCGCGGCTTGCCCGCCCCGACATCGTTGAAGAAGACGACGGGTTCGTTCATCGTCTGGTACAGGCTGCCGAACGAATTGCGCAGCGGGCGCGGCACGGCCCAGATATAGGCCTTTGCGACGGGACGCAGCGTATATTTGTTGGCCCACATGGTAATGCCGAACGCCTTGCGGTTCAGCTTTTCGTACCGGTCGTTGGCTTCCTTGTATTCCGCCAGCGCGTCGGGATCCTTGGGCGGCGGCGTCGCACAGCCCGCCAGCGCCAGCAGCCCCATGAACGCACCAGCCAGACGCAGCGCCGGACGACAGGAAAGCGGGGACGGGCGGGGCGACGAAGAATTCGATCCTGTCTCTGCGCGCATGCTCGTTTCCGCTTCCCTCTGTCTTCTAGGTTCCGGCGGAAGAACGCCGGAGGCTATGTATTTATAAAACCTTGTATGGGCCATGCCCGCTTGCGTCCCTCTCTAGCATGGGATGACCGTTGTGCAATCCGCAAGCGGGGGATCGGACGGATATTGTGCCTGCATTGCAATGACGGCATGGGAGTAAACCGGGTTTTCACATCGACATGCAATGACATCATATCATGTGATTGATGCCTCAGGTGTGGCGGGGAATCCACATCTTTCACCCGATCCGGGCCGTCCGCCGCCTCTGGCACGCCGATCGGGGCGGGGACGGGAATCCGGGTCACGCGATGTTGAGGCCCCGATGTCAGCCCGCGGTGATGCGGGGCGCGATTTCGGGGAACATGTTCGCCAGTTCCGTGATTTCACGCCGCGACAGGCCTTCCGCCTTCGGATCGACCTGCTGTCCCGCCATGACGGCGCGCAACACCCGCAGCGCCGGTCCCGACAGCAGCACCGCGTCGCGCATGTAATCACGGAAGGCCCCGAACGTCAGCGGCACCCATTTTTCCACGAGTCCCAGGATGGCATCGGCATAGGCGCGGATTTCGTACTGGGCGTGGCTGTCGGCGCGCAGGCGCAGGAAATGCAGCAGGTTCCACAGGTTAATCTGCCAGTAGAACTGGGTCATGATGTTGACCGGCAGGTTCATGCGCGCCAGTTCGCGCGCGATCGACGGGCGGGCGGGGTCAACCGGCGCGCCGGTCGCGTCCTCGTTGAGCAGGTCGAGATAATGGTCATAGCACCGCGCCGCGTCGTCGCGCAGGATATCGAGCACCTGCTGCGCCTGCTCGGGCGGGAGGGTGGTGCCACGTCCCTGCTTGTTGCTGGCGGACTGGATAGCGATGTCCTCGGGGCGGGGGAAATAGAATTCTTTCTCCAGCACGGAATAACGGGCCGAATATTCGTTGATGCTGGCGGTGCGGTGGCGGAACCACTGCCGGGTGACGAAAATCGGCGCGCGGACATGCAGCTTGATGACCGCCAGTTCGAACGGGCTGGTATGGCGGTTGCGCATCAGGTAGCGGATCAGGCCACGGTCGTCCGACGTGCTTTTCGTGCCCTTGCCATATGACACGCGCGCGCCCTGCACGATGCCATCGTCGCCCCCCATGTAATCGACCAGCCGCACGAATCCCGTGTCGAGTACGGGAATGGGCTCGTACATCGCCTCTTCCACTGCGGGGACGACCATGCGGCGGGTTGGGGTCCATGCGGCGCGCGCCGCGTCGATTGCCGATTTCTGGTCGTTGGAAAACATGGGCCACCATTCGTGTTGGGGGTTCGAGCGTTGCCGCGCAATACCATGCCCGGCACCATTCGTGCCAGTTTCGGATTTCATCATGGCCGGATCATCCGCATCACCTTGCGCCCGTCATCCATCGTCCCTATATCTGTTGGTGCCGGAGGGGCTCTGCCCCTTGGCTATGGCGATAAACGGCGCGTGGAATAAGTGTTGTGGACCCGGGGGCGGTACCCGGCGTTTCCACCAGTTTTTTCGCGATGGACGGAACAGGCTTCCGCCACATCCGAAAGATGGGAACGAAACAGGCTCGACACGCATGGTAAAGACCCGCCTTTTGCCCGGCATTGTACCGCCGTTATCGGGCTAAACTTACAAGTGCCAACGATAACTCTGAGGTGCTCGCTGTCGCTGCATAAGCGATAAGCGCGGTTCGAGGGGGCACCGGGCAACAGAAGCCCCCTCACTTGCCCAGATCCCCGTGATATCGGTTCCGTCGTCCTGCCTATCTGCTTCGTGAAGGCGGGCAGGCCGGATGTTCCCTTGTCTTGCGGCAGGGTTTGACGCACAGCTTCATGCTGTGGCACGGCGTGGTCTGAACCCGCATGTCTGATAAGGTCGGCCCGCGAATCCGGTGCCGCCGTTACGGAGAAGCCCGAAATGTCCGATGATCACGACGAGGAAAATGGTTTTGACGCCAGTATCCCCGACAGTCTCCTGCCCTATGATACCTGGCTTCAGGAGGCATATCGCGACGTCATGCTGCGTGCCTTTGAACACGTCGTGGCCGCAGGCGGGCTGCCGGGTGGTCATCATTTCTATCTGACATTCCGGACCGACTGGCCGGGCGTTGAAATGCCGGCCCGGCTGCGTGCGCAGTACCCGCATGAAATCACCATCGTCCTGCAGCACCAGTTCCATGGGCTGAAGGTCGATCGCGCGGCGGGAACGATTTCGGTCCAGCTTGCTTTTGGCGGCATTCCCGCGACCCTCGTGATCCCGGTGGCGGCGATATCCGCGTTCGCCGATCCGCATATCAAGCTGCACCTTGCGTTCCATGTGCCCGAACAGCCGCCGCAGCCCGCCCCGTCGGCCGAAATCCACAGCGTCGTTCCGCAGGTGCATGCAACCCGCGCCCGCGATTCCGAAAAGGACGCCGGGGACGGCCATGCCGGCGAGGGTGATGTGCCCGCCGGCGAAGACGCGCCGGCGTCCTCGCCGCAGGTCGTAAGCCTGGCCGCCTTTCGCAAGCGGGGCACAGAGCCGGGCTGAGCCCTGATTTCATCCGGGCGCCCGGGTGGGACCGGGCGCCTTTGCCATAAAACAGTCACCTGGAATCAATCTGGGGGCATCCATTAAGGCAGGAGACCGTCCGTTGAACACCGTTACATCGACCAAGGCCGCGAAACCGGCCCTCAAGCCCTTTGTCTATGGGCCGCTTTTCCCGCTTCATGACGATGACACGCCATGGAAGAAGCTGGAGATCGAGGGGATCACCACATCCGTCCTGGGCGGACGCACCGTCGTGCATGTCCGTCCCGAGGCGCTGCGTGAACTTGCCGCGCGTGCCTTCAACGACGTGGCCCACCTGCTGCGTCCGGGCCATCTGGCGCAGCTGGCCAAGATCCTCAAGGATCCCGAGGCATCGGATAATGACCGTTTCGTGGCGCTCGACCTGCTGAAGAACGCCTGCATCGCGGCGGGCGGCGTGCTGCCGATGTGCCAGGATACCGGCACCGCCATTGTCTATGGCAAGAAGGGCCAGCGCGTCTGGGTCGACGGGAACGAGGAAGAGGCGTTCTCCCACGGGGTGTACGATACCTATACCCGCACCAGCCTGCGGTATTCGCAGATGGCGCCGCTGTCGATGTTCCAGGAAGTCAACACGGGCACCAACCTGCCGGTGCAGTTCCATATCTCGGCAACGCCGGGCGATTACCATGCCGAACAGATGGACCTGATGTTCATCGCAAAGGGCGGCGGGTCGGCCAACAAGACGTTCCTGTTCCAGGAAACCCGCGCCCTGCTGTCGACCGAGGAAAACCTGCTGAAGTGGCTGGATGGCAAGATCCGTTCGCTGGGGACGTCGGCCTGTCCGCCCTATCACCTTGCGGTGGTGATCGGTGGCATGTCGGCCGAACAGACGCTGGAGACGGTGAAGCTTGCCTCCACCAAGTGGCTCGACAGCCTGCCGACCGAGGGCAGCCCGCAGGGCCATGCCTTCCGCGATCTGGAAATGGAAGAAAAGATCCACAAGCTGACGCAGCGTCTGGGCATCGGCGCGCAGTTCGGGGGCAAGTATTTCTGTCATGACGTGCGCGTGGTGCGCCTGCCGCGTCACGGCGCGTCCCTGCCTGTGGGGATCGGGGTATCATGCTCCGCCGACCGTCAGGTGAAGGCCCGCATCACCGCCGACGGGGTCTTCCTCGAACAGCTGGAGACCGATCCCGCGCGCTTCCTGCCCGAAATGACGGACGAGCATCTGGGTGGGGAGGAAGTCGCCATCGACCTGAACCAGCCGATGGACGAAATCCGCAAGAAACTGTCGCAGTATCCGGTGCGCACCCGCCTGTCGCTGACGGGCACGATGGTGGTGGCGCGCGACATCGCGCATGCCAAATTCCGCGAACGGCTGGAAAAGGGCGAGGGCCTGCCCCAGTACCTCAGGGACCATCCCGTCTATTACGCAGGGCCGGCCAAGACGCCCGAGGGGATGCCCACCGGGTCGTTCGGCCCCACCACGGCGGGCCGCATGGACAGCTATGTCGCCATGCTGCAGAAGGCGGGCGGATCGTACGTGATGCTGGCCAAGGGCAACCGGTCCAAGACCGTGCGCGACGCGTGCAAGGAGTATGGCGGTTTCTACCTCGGTTCCGTGGGTGGCCCGGCGGCGCGTCTGGCGCAGGACTGCATCCGCAAGGTCGAGGTGCTGGAATATCCCGAACTGGGCATGGAAGCGGTATGGAAGATCGAGGTGGAGAATTTTCCCGCCTTTATCGTTATCGACGACAAGGGTAATGATTTCTACGATGGGCTGACGGGCTGAGGAATCGGTCCGTCGGCCCCGTTTTGGGGCTGACAACCGGAGACTGCGCGCCATGCGTTTTACCGTCGATCGACTGGACCATCTTGTTGTCACCGTGCGGGATCTGGAGATCTCGTCTTCATGGTATCAGCGCGTCCTGGGCATGGAACGGGAGGAGTATGGCCGCAACAACCGCACGGCCCTGAAATTCGGGGGACAGAAGATAAACCTGCGTCCCCACGGGGCGCAGGGCTGGACCACGGCGCAGGACGCCCTGCCCGGCACGAACGACATGTGCTTCATCACCGCCGTCAGCAGCGCCGACGTGGTGGAACACCTGCAGCAATGCGGCGTGCATGTGACGGAAGGGCCGGTGGCCCGCCTTGGCGCGCTGGGTCCGGTGACCTCGGTTTACTGCGAGGACCCGGACGGAAACCTGATCGAAATCGCTTCCTATCAGGGCTGAGCGAAGGGATATCCGTCCCGCCTTTGCGTCCCCTGTGCAGGGGACGCGGGCGGGGGCTTGGGACCTGACTGGCAATAAACCGCTGGTGGAAACGAAGTTTTTGGGCGCCGCCTTTATTTCTTGCAAGGCGGCGTTCCCCTGAAGCTTTTTGAAAAAAGCTTCACCAAAAACTTCATTATTTCAGGGTGTTATTGGGTCTGCCTTTTTAGGCGGTCTCTTACTTCTTGCCGTACACGGCCGTCAGCGTGGCGGAGCCAAGGCTATGCTTGCCCACGACAAAGCCGACCATTGCCCCGCTGGCGTCGGTCGGCAGGTCGATGCGTTCGATATCGAGGGCATGGATGGTGAAGATGTAATGATGCTCGGCCCCGGGCGGGGGGGCTGCGCCACCATAGACATTGCCCCCGAAATCGGTGCGCGTCATCACGGCATGTTCCGGCAGGTTGGCATCCCCCGATCCCGCGCCCGCAGGCAGCGAGGTCACGTTGGCGGGGATGTTGATGACGACCCAGTGCCACCATCCCGATCCGGTCGGGGCGTCGGGATCGTACATCGTGATGGCGAAGCTTTTGGTGCCTTCGGGCGCGCCCGACCATGCCAGCGGGGGGGAGATGTTTCCCCCGCAATAGCCCATGCCGTCGAAGACCTGCGCCTCTGGCAGGCGGTCGCCCTCATGAAAGGCGCGACTGGTCAGTGTAAAGGTCATGATACCGGTTTCCTGCAGCCGGCGCCGCCATCGCGGGTGGCGCCATGCGAATGAAAGAAAGGGGCAGGCGGCCTGCCGTGGCCGCCCCGTCCGCGTTGCCTGCGCGGACGCCGTGGCATCCTACCAGTTGTTGCTGATGAGCCAGAATTCCTCTGACGTCAGGGTGACGACGGGGGTTCCATGCTTGCATTCCGCGGCAGCCAGCGCCAGCGCGCCGATGCGCTGGATCATCAGGGTCTTGCGCTGATGGGCCTCCGACTTTTCGCCGGTGACTTCGTCAAGCGCTATCAGCGCGGCCTTGCAGGCCTTGGCCAGGCGGGCGGCATCCAGTGCGGCATAGGACATGATCGGGAGTTTCCTTATGTCTGCGTAAGGTTGCACGCGCGGGACCGGCCCACGCGCGAATCACGGGCCGTATTCTTTACTGCCTTGTCGGTGTGTGTCCAATCATTGCCCGACCTTTGCCCGTGCGTCATATGCCGGCGCGTCATGCATGACAGCCTCCTGTCCACGCATCACGCATGGCCGGGAATGATTCCGCGCCCTCCGGGTTTGCCATTGGGCCCTGTCGGGCCGCGTAATGGCCGCGTCGCGCACCTTCGCGCTGGCAACGCCGTCATGGATTCCGTAAAGGGATGCTCATGACGGATCTCGTTTCTGATTTCGACTTCGACCTGCCGCCGGACCTCATCGCCGATCACCCGGCGCGTCCCCGCGACAGCGCCCGCATGCTGGAGGTCCTGGCCCACGGCGCGTTCATCGACCGCCATGTGCGCGACCTGCCCGGATGCCTGCGGGCGGGCGATATCCTTGTGGCCAACGACACCGCCGTCATCCCGGCGCAGCTTTCGGCCATGCGCGGGGCGGCGCGTATCGGGATCACGCTGGACCGGATCCTGCCTGATGGCACGTGGCATGCGCTGGCGCGCAACGCCCGCCGCCTTCGTCCGGGCGATACCCTGACCTTCGCGCCCAGTCCCGTCACGGCGGAAGTCGTGGTGTGCGAGGAGGCGGGGGGTGTCGTCCTGCGCTTTGACGTGGAAGGCGAGGCATTCGACCAGTTCCTCCATGACACCGGCCACCTTGCCCTGCCGCCCTATATCGCGCGCCCCGATGGTCCGACGGAGGAGGATCGCAGGGATTACAGCACCATCTTTGCCCAGCATCGCGGCGCGGTGGCGGCCCCCACGGCGGGCCTGCATTTCACGCCCGCCCTGCTGTCAGGGCTGGAGAAGGCAGGCGTCCTGCGCCAGACGCTGACGCTGCATGTGGGGGCGGGCACCTTCCTGCCGATGCGCAGCGAACAGATTTCCGAACACCGCATGCATGCCGAACGCGGCACGATTTCCCCCCATGCGGCGCAACGCATCAATGACGCGCGCGCGGCGGGGGGACGCGTGGTGGCGGTCGGCACCACGTCGCTGCGCCTTCTGGAAAGCGCGACGGGGGAGGACGGGATCGTGCGGCCCTTTCATGGGGAAACGTCGATTTTCATCCGCCCCGGATACCGTTTCCGCGCGGTGGACATGCTGCTGACGAATTTCCACCTCCCGCGCTCCACCCTGTTCATGCTGGTCAGCGCATTTTCCGGCCGGGCCCGGATGCGCGCGGCGTATGAACATGCGATGGCCACGGGCTACCGCTTCTATTCCTATGGCGACGCATGTCTGCTGCATCGTAATGACGGAGGTGCGGCATGACCGCTTTTCGCTGGCGGGCGCAGGCCCGTTCGGGTCACGCGCGGGCGGGATACCTCGACACCGCCCATGGCACGGTCGCAACCCCCACCTTCATGCCGGTCGGCACCGTGGGCACGGTCAAGGCGATGACGATGGACGCGGTGCGCTCCACCGGGGCGGGCATCGTGCTGGGCAATACCTATCACCTGATGCTGCGTCCGGGGGCGGAGCGCGTCCGCGCACTGGGCGGGCTGCACCGGTTCATGGACTGGCCGGGGCCGATCCTGACGGATTCGGGCGGGTTCCAGGTCATGTCGCTGGGTCCGCTGCGCAGGCTCGACGCCGATGGCGTGACGTTCCGTTCGCATATCGACGGTTCGGAACACCGGCTGACGCCCGAACGTTCCACCGATATCCAGCATGCGCTGGATGCGACCATCAGCATGTGTTTCGACGAATGTCCTGCTCTGCCGGCCCCGGCGGAGGCGATCGCCCGGTCCATGCGCATGTCCATGCGCTGGGCGGAGCGGTGTCGCGCGGCGTTCGTCCCGCGTCCCGGCTATGCCCAGTACGGCATCATCCAGGGCGGGACGGAGCCTGAGCTGCGCGCCGAAAGCGTGCGCGCCCTGACGGATATTGGGTTCGAGGGATATGCCATCGGCGGCCTCGCGGTGGGGGAGGGGCAGGAACTCATGTTCTCCACCCTCGATGTCACGGTCGGTCTGATCCCCGACGACGCGCCGCGCTACCTGATGGGGGTGGGCACGCCCGACGACCTGCTGGGTGCCGTGGAACGCGGTGTGGACATGTTCGACTGCGTCATGCCCACGCGGGCGGGGCGCACGGCGCGTGCCTATACCGAACGCGGGACGCTGAACATGCGTAACGCGCGCCATGCCACCGACAGCCGCCCGATCTCGCCCCACTGCGACTGTCCCGCCTGTTCGCGCCACAGCCGCGCCTATCTGCATCACCTGTTCCGCACGAACGAAATCCTGGGCCCCATGCTGCTGACATGGCACAACCTGTCCTATTACCAGCGGCTGATGCGCGGGATCCGTGCTGCGATCGTTGATGGCACGCTGCCCGAACATGCCGCCCACCTGCGCGCGCAATGGGCGATGGAGGACTGGTCCCCTGACGAGATGCCCTTTCCCGACATCCCGCCCGTGCCCTGAACGATGGCGCGCGTGCGGCCCGTGACCCATCCCCCCGGCGCGCAGGGGACCCTCGCGCGCCTGATTTGCGAGCGCGCGCTGGCGGTGGGGTTCGACGCGGTGGGATTTGCGCCCGCCACGCTGGATGACGCCACGCGCCTGCGCCTGCATGAGTTCGTGGAGACGGGACGCCATGGCGCGATGGACTGGATGGCGCAGCGCATGTCATGGCGGGGCGACCCGCGTGCCCTGTGGCCGGAGGTCCGCAGCGTGATTTCGCTGGGCCTGTCCTATGCCCCCGATGGCGATGCGCTGGCGACGCTGCGCGATCCCACGGCGGGCAATATCTCGGTCTATGCCCGGCATCGCGACTATCATGACGTGGTCAAGGGGATGCTCAAGCAGGTGGCGCAGTTCATCGTGGCCGAGGGACGCAGGCAGGCCGGCGGCGACATGCCGCCCCCCGGCGTGAAGGTGTTTGTCGATACGGCCCCCGTCATGGAAAAGCCGTTGGCGGCCAGTGCGGGGCTGGGATGGCAGGGAAAGCATACCAACCTCGTCTCCCGCCAGCATGGCAGCTGGCTGTTCCTTGGCGAAATCTATACCACGCTGGACCTGCCGCCTTCCGCGCCGTCGGGGGGGGGATGCGGGACCTGCACGCGCTGTCTCGATATCTGTCCGACCGCTGCCTTTCCCGCGCCGGGACGGATCGACGCGCGGCGGTGCATTTCCTACCAGACGATTGAAAACCCCGATCCCATCCCCCACGAACTGCGCCCCCTGATGGGCAACCGCATCTATGGCTGCGACGACTGCCTTGCCGTGTGCCCGTGGAACCGCTTTGCCCGCGCGACGCGGCAGATGAAGCTGCAGGCGCGGCCGGATCTGGTCGCGCCCGCGCTGCGTGACCTTGCGATGCTGGACGATGCGGGATTCCGGCGCCTGTTTTCCGGATCGCCCGTCAAGCGGATCGGGCGGGCGCGTTTCGTGCGCAATGTCCTGATCGCCATCGGCAACAGCGGACGCGCCGAACTGCGTCCCGTAGCGCAGGGGCTGTGTGACGACGCGGCCCCCGTCGTGGCCGACGCCGCGCGCTGGGCGACGGAACGCCTGCCTGCATGAGGGGACCGCGCCCCGATCCGGCCACCCCGATGCTGTGCAAGCGCAGCATGATGCTGTCGGGCCATCGCACCAGCGTCGCGCTGGAGCCCGAGTTCTGGGACGCCCTGGAACGCATGGCCCGCACGCGGGGGATCGGCCTTACGATCCTGATCGCGCGCATCGACGCCAGTCGCGATCCGGCACGCACGCTGGCCTCGGCATTGCGGGTCGCGGCCCTTTCGGAATGGATGCCTGCCCTGCCGCCAGCAGGGAACGGAAACAGGCAAGAATAGTTGGGTTGCCACGCGCGTCGTGCTAGGTTCGGCGCATGGCGATATGGGGAAAACTGTTTGGCGGTGTCGCGGGGTTCGCGGTTGGCGGTCCCGTTGGCGCCCTTGTGGGGACGGCCCTTGGGCACGCCGCCGATAACGGATCATTGCTGGAAACGCCCGCCGGGGGCTGGACCGATCGCTGGGGCGGCCGCCCCAATGCCGATCCCAATGGCGCGGCCACGTTCATGGCGGCCAAGCTTGCCGCCGCGATGGGCAAGCGCGACCAGATGTACGGGCTGGTCATCATCATCCTGTCGGCCAAGCTGGCGAAGTGTGACGGGGCGGTCAACCGTGCGGAAATCGACGCGTTCAAGCGCCGGTTCAACGTGCCCGCCGAAAACATGAAGGAGGTCGGGCGCCTGTTCGACATGGCCCGGCAGCGCACCGACGATTACGAGGCCTTTGCCCGCGAACTGGGCAAGGCATTTTCCAACCGCACCGAAATGCTGGAGGAAGGGCTTGCCTCCCTGTTCGTCATCGCGCGTGCCGATGCCGGTCCGTCGGGGGAAATCAACGCGCAGGAGGAAGAATTCCTCCGTCGTGTGCATCGCGCGTTCGGCCTGAGCCCCGGCGCGTGGGAACGCGCGAGCGAAGGACGCGCCCGCCCCGGCGTGAGCGAGGTCGATGCCTATGCCGTGCTGGGCCTGTCGCGCACCGCCAGCAATGACGAGGTGCGGGCCATGTGGCGGCGTCTGGTGCGCGAACACCATCCCGACATCCTTGCCGCCCGTGGCGCGACGGAGGCGCAGATGGCGCAGGCCGTGGCCCGCATCGCGCAGATCAACGCTGCATGGGACCGCATCAAGCGCGATCGCCGGATCTAGGGGGCGCGGTCTGCTGCCCTGATGCCGTGCGCGGTCAGGGGTTTTCGTTTCGGATTTTCCAGAAATGCACGCAATGTTTCCACATTCGCGTTGTGCACCGTGCAGGTCGGTCTTCGCTTGTCGGATCGTTCCGGGGGAAAGAAGACCCGACCACCTGTCCCGCAAATCTCGAACAGGTTTTTGGTGAAGCTTTTTTCAAAAAAGCTTCATGAAGACGCCGCCTTTTTGAAAAAAGGCGGCACCCAAAAACTTTTAAATCATAGGTTGGTTTCGGGCGATCTGTTACGCATTCCCTGCCCCACCATTGTGGGGCAGGGGGTGTTCAACTGCCGCGTTTCTTGTCCAGCAGCCTGCGCAATGCGCCGCCCACCGTATGCGCCAGCGCGCGGTACGCCTTGCCCGCCGCGCTGTCGGGGGCGGAAATGACGATGGGCGCGCCATTGTCGCCGCTGGCGCGGATATCCGCCAGCAGCGGGATTTCGCCAAGGAAGGGCACGCCGGTCTTTTCCGCCTCGGCCCGCGCGCCGCCATGCCCGAACAGTTCGGTGCGGTGGTTGCAGTTGGGGCAGCAGAAATAGGACATGTTTTCCACGATGCCCAGAACGGGAACCCGCATCCGTTCGAACATCGCGACACCGCGCCGCGCATCGAGCAGGGCGATGTCCTGCGGCGTGGAAACGATGACCGCCCCGGCCAGCGCCGTCTTCTGCGCCAGCGTCAGTTGTGCGTCGCCCGTGCCCGGCGGCATGTCCACCACCAGCACGTCAAGTTCGCCCCAGTCCACGTCCGCCAGCAGCTGCCCGATCGCGCCCATGACCATGGGGCCGCGCCAGATCATCGCCTTGCTTTCCTCCACCAGCATGCCGATCGACATCGCGGTGATGCCATGGCCATGCAGGGGCTGCAGGCGGCCTTCGCGGACTTCGGGCTGGCTGGTCATGCCCATCATGCGTGGCAGCGACGGGCCATGCACGTCCGCGTCCAGCAGGCCGACACGCAGCCCCTCCAGCCCTAGGCCTACGGCAAGATTGACCGCCGTGGTGGATTTCCCGACCCCGCCCTTGCCCGACGCCACGGCGATGACCAGTCCCACGTTGGGGGGCAGGGGCCCGGCAGGCTGTGCGCCGCCAGCTTTCGCGCCAAGGTTCAGCGGACGGTGCCCCCCGCCGCCGGGCGCGTTCGCGGGGGGCGGTGGCGCGGCGGCCGCGCGGTGGGAGGTCAGGATGACGGATGCGCCCTTCGCCCCGTCGAGGTCGCGCGTCAGCCGGGCCTCGATCCCGGCGATCAGCGGGCGGATCCGTTCGGCGCGGTCGCGGTCGGTAGCGATGGCCACATGCACCACGCCGTCGCGCACGGTCGCGGCATCCAGTGTGCCGAGGTCCAGCGCGCACGCCCCCGTGTCAGGATCGCGGACGTCGCGCAGCACCCGTTCGATTGCCGCCTGCGTTATCTGTGCCATGCTGCCCCTGTCGCGCTGAAAAAAAATGATGCAGCCGGGATATAGGGGGCGTGGCGCAATGACGGAAGGGGGCCGGACAGGCCGCCTTGTGCAAAATGCGAATGGCCGGCGCCATAAATTGGCCTTGGCGGGGGTTTTATCCATATCGTATCGGGAATGTGAAATCCGCTGTTCCCCCATCTGCCGCCGGCGGGGGGGGGACGGGGACATGCCGGAAAAGAAGAAATGGTGCGTTGCCATGACATCATATGCACAGGCATGCGGGTCCGTCGTGCCCGCGACCAGCGTGGGGGGCACAGGCGCCGCCGCGGTGGAGGCGGGTTCCGGCGTGACGGCGGGAAAGGCCGCGCCCCGGGTACGTGACCATCGCGTCGACGCCCTGCGTGGGGTCGCGCTGCTGATGATGTGCATCGATCATATCCCCCAGGACGTGCTGAACCGCTTTACCATGCGCAATGTCGGTTTTGCCGACGCGGCGGAGGTGTTCGTCCTGCTGGCGGGATATGCGTCGTGGCTGGCCTATGGCCGGGCTTTTTCGCGCCAGCCATGGATGCAGGTTGTCGAACGCCTGCTGCGGCGTTGCGGGCGGCTGTATGTGTTCCAGACGCTGATGGCGGTCGTGACGATCTTCACCATCCGGACATGGCGGCATTACTGGCCCGTGCCGGTCGATTTCCTTGAACCCGAACTGGCCCACGGGCTGGATTCGCTGTGGCGGGTGATGCTGCTGCAGGCGCTGCCGGGCAACCTCAATATCCTGCCGCTCTACATCGTGCTGCTTCTGGCGTTCGCGCCGCTGTGCTGGGTGCTGCGCCGGGTGGGGCCGTGGCCGGTCCTGGGGGCGAGTGGCGCGCTGTGGGCGGTGGTCAATTTCGACCCGTCGCTGAATTTTCCCAACTGGCTGGACCCGGACGGGTGGTATTTCGACCCGCTGGCGTGGCAGTTCCTGTTCGTGCTGGGGGCATGCGCTGCCATCCTTGCCGGGCGTCATGGCGGCAGCCTGCCGCTATCGCGGCCGCTGGCGGTGGTGTGCTGGACCTATCTTGCGTTTTCGGCGGTGGAATCGTTCCCATGGACGGGATGGGGCCTGCCGGACATGCGCCCCATGGCCACGCCATGGACGGACAAGATGGTGCTTTCCCCATTGCGGCTGCTTGATGTGCTGTGCCTGTTTTACCTCGTGCAGTCCTCCACGCTGGCGACGCGCTGGTCGCAGGGGCGGGCGGGGCAGCTGATGGCGATGTTCGGCCGCCATTCGCTGGAGGTATTCACGCTGGGGACCATCCTTGACCTGTACGGGCGGCTGATCTTCACCAACTTTGGCGTTGGCTGGGGCATGCAGGTCACGATCAACGTGGTGGGGTTCGTGCTGCTGTGGGGCATGACGCGCGAACTGGACCGCAGGCGTGCGCTGGCCCGGGCCGCGCGGCGGGCGTGAAGGGGCGTGGCCGGTTCATCGCAAAGCCATTTTCAGGCAACCTGCCGGCGTCGCGTGATTTCGAAACGGTTTCCGATTGACGTCCGTCATATCGCAAATACGTTCGGACGGGCATGGAAATGGCCGCCTGTCCCCTGCCGATGCGCAGGGGGCAGGCGCGCCGTGTTCACGCGCGCAGGGTTCATGAGGGAGGAACGGTCATGACGGACAATATTACGGCGGACGTGCTGCCGCGCCTGACGCGCATGCTGCGCGGGGGGCAGGACGTGCGCATCGTCCTGTTCGGGTCTTCCACGATCGAAGGGGTGGGGGCGAGCACGCCCGCGCATGCCCTGCCCGCCATCATGCAAAAGGTGCTGGCCCCGTTTGCGTCCGGCGGGGTGCAGGTCGTGGCCCATGGGGTGGGCGGTGATGATGCGGAGGCGATGCACGCGCGCGTCGGCGCCATGCTGGCGGACCGTCCCGATCTGATCGTCTGGCAGACCGGCAGCAACGATCCGCTCAAGGGTGATGATGTCGCGGCCTTTGTCGCGCGCACCCGCGACGACCTGGCGACGATGCGTGCGTCGGGCGCGGACGTCGTGCTGATGGACCAGCAATATTGCCCGGTCCTTGAAACCTGTCCGGCGTTTCCCGCGTTCCGCGACGCGGTGCATCATGTCGCGGCGCAGGATCATGTCCCGCTGTTCACGCGGTACGTCCGGATGAAGTCATGGTGCACGGAACTGGGTCTGAGCCCGCTGGATCTGTCGCCAGACGGGCTGCATCTGAACGATCACGGGTACCGTCTGCTGGGCGAGGCGCTGGCGGCGTGGCTTATTGAACTGACGGGGCTGCCGGGAGGTGTCGCGTCATGTTATCAGGGAGGCGGGGCGTGACATTCGCCCTGTCCGCCGCAATGGTGTAGATCCTCAGGCCCCGTCCAGATCAGGAAGCAACCTGCCACATGCCCGATCACGTTTCCGCTTTTTCCCGATCCAGCGCCGTCATGGGGATGGGGGCCGCGTTCCTGGCGATGGTAACGGCGCGGGCATATGCGCTGCCGCCTGCCGCGCCACCAGCCTTCGTCCCGTCGGCGGGCGCCCCGCATGTCACCCCCGTCAGCGACCCCGTGCGCCTGCCCGCGCCGGGCCATGACACGCCCGACAGCTTCGCCGACCTTGCCGCGCGGCTGCTGCCCGCGGTGGTCAATGTCTCCACCACCGAGATGGTCCGTCCCGGCGAAGAGGACGACGACGGGGACGAGGGCGACAGCAGCCCGCAGATCCCCAATTTCCCCGAAGGCTCCCCGTTCGAGAAGTTCTTCCACGACTTCATGAACCGCCAGAACTCCCCCAACGCGCCGCCGCGCAAGATGCAGGCGCTGGGGTCGGGCTTCATCATCGATCCCGCCGGCATCGTCGTGACCAACAACCACGTCGTGCGCAATGCCGAGCAGATTACCGTGACGCTGCAGGACAACACGGTGCTCAAGGCGCACCTGCTGGGCCATGACGACCGCACGGACCTTGCGGTGCTGAAGGTGGACAGCCCCAAACCGCTGCCGGCCGTGCCCTTTGGCGACAGCGACCATGCGCGCGTGGGGGACTGGGTGCTGGCGATCGGCAATCCCTTCGGCCTGTCGGGCACCGTCACGGCGGGCATCATCTCCTCGCGCGGGCGTAATATCGAACAGGGGCCGTACGACGATTTCATCCAGACGGACGCCCCGATCAACAAGGGCAATTCCGGCGGACCGCTGTTCAACCTGCATGGCGACGTGATCGGGATCAACACGGCTATCTTCTCCCCTTCGGGCGGGTCGATCGGGATCGGGTTCGCCATTCCCTCGGCCGAGGCGCAGGGAATCATCGAACAGCTGCGCAAGCATGGTAAGGTGTCGCGCGGGTGGATCGGCGTGCGGATTCAGGACGTGACGCAGGATATTGCCGACGGGCTTGGCCTGAAAAGCGCGCATGGCGCCCTGATTGCCGGGGTGGAGGCAAAGGGACCGGCGGCGGTCGCCCACCTGCAGACCGGCGACGTGATCCTGACCCTTGATGGCAAGGATATCGACGGGCGCGCTCTGCCCCGTCTCGTAGCGCAGCTTCCGGCGGGAAGCGTCGCGCATCTGGGCATCCTGCGCCATGACCACCCGATGAACGTCACGATCACCATCGGCGCCCTGCCTGAGGAAAAAACCGACAAGGCGGATGGCAAGCCCGCCCAGAAGGCCCCCGCCACCGGCAGCATGGCGGTCGCGGGCCTTGGCTTCACCGTCGGTGCGATCGACGATATCGCGCGCCAGAAATACAACATGGCCGAGGGGCAGAAAGGCGTTGTCGTGACGGGCGTCACCGATGACAGTCCCGCCGCAGAACGCGGGCTGCGCAATGGCGATGTCATTACCGAAGTGCAGCAGACGGCCGTCAATACTCCGGCGGAGCTGAAACACCAGATCGACCTTGTGCGCGGGCAGCACCGCCGGACCGTGCTGTTCCTGGTGCAGAACAGCGACGGCCTGCGCTGGGTGCCGTTCCCCCTGACCGAAGCAGGTGCGCATTCCGATTGATGGCGGGTCTTTCGTCCCTTTCGCTCAAGGATTCCTTCCTGCTGGCCGGGGGAACGTGGCGGCAGGTCGTGCGCATGCTGGTTTCGCTGATCGGGTCGGGCATTGTCGCGCATCTGGTCCATCTGCAGGAACCTGTCTGGGCGTTGATCACGTCCGTGGTCGTGATTACGCAAAGCCGCATGACACAGACCCTGTCGACCGGGCAGGATCAGGTGGTGGGCACCCTGATCGGGGCCAGCGCCGGGATTTCGGCCATCGCGATGGAACAGTGGCTCTACTGGCCGACGGATGTCGTGTTCTGGGTCATGCTGATGCCCGTGGCGGTTCTGGCGGCGGCGCGGCCCAAGATGCGCGTGGCGGTCATCACGCTGATGGTGGTCCTGCTGTTCCCCGGCAATGGCGCGCCGTTCGCCCGTCCGTTTGACCGTATCGCCTCGATCATGATCGGCGTGGTGGTGTCGTTCGTGGTGTCGTTCTTCGTGCTGCGCAACGGGGCGCGGCGCGAGGTGCTGCGCAATTCGGCGGCTTTGCTGCGGCAACTGTCGGACCTTTTGCAGCTGGCGCTGCACCAGCATCCGGACAATGACGCGGTTTCCGCGATTGACGATGCGTGCCGCGCGCTGCTGCAGGACCTCAATGACGGCGTGAAGGAGGCGGAGGTCGAGCATCCCGGGTCCCTCGCGCGGCATGACCCGCTGGTGCTGCGCCTGCCGGGGCTTCTGCGCCGGTTGCGCGCGGATGCGATCTTCATCGCGCGCGCCGCCGTGGAAGGGGAGGCCGCGAGCACCGGCCATCCCCTGCGCAGCGAGCGCGAAGTGCTGCAGCACGTCCTGGGGCTGATTGCCGATCGCTGCGATCAGGCCGCAAGCCGCAGCCGTCGTCACCCGCTTCCCGACGATGGGGTGGAAGACGTGCTGGCGCAGCTGCCCCAGCCGGGGACGCACTGGACCCCGGTGATGCATTTCGCCCTGGGACTGCTGCATACCGATCTGACGGTCGTCATCCGCAATGTCTGGGCCGACGGGCGCACGGACGAGGGGGCCTCGACCCTTGGTGAAGCCCACGCCACGGTCCCTACTTCCACCTGACACGGGCCGCCGGATGGCGTAAGGCCGCCCCGATGCCCTGCCCGGTGTGACATTTCATGTCACATTTCATGCCACCAATGGCGTTTTCGCGCGTTGATACGGCGTGCCCCTGTCATCGCATGATGGCGGGAGCCTGTTCATGCCAGTCAGGAGTTTGGAAAACATTATGCTGAATAAAGCGATTCTTGGAAATCTTCCCAAAGGTGTGCGTGGCCCGGCCTATGATCCGGCAACCCTTGCGCCAGGAATCGTGCATTTCGGCGTGGGCAATTTTTTTCGCGCTCATGAGGCATGGTACGTCGAACGCTGCCTTGATGCGGGCAATCCGGGTCCATGGGGCATCGTGGGCGTTGGCCTGACGTCGGGTGCGCGCAGCGAGAAGAAGGCCGAAACCTTTCGCGCGCAGGACGGGCTGTATTCCCTGACGGAGGTGGATGCCGACGGGGGACGCAGTGTCAGGGTGATCGGTGTGCTGCGTGATTACCTGCTGGCCCCGGCCGATCCGCAGGCGGTGCTGGCGCGGCTATGTGATCCCGCGACCCGTATCGTCAGTATGACCATCACCGAAGGTGGTTACAACATTGACGAGGAGACCGGCGAATTCCGCGTCGATAACCCCCGCGTGCAGGCCGACCTTGCCGATCCGGAGGTCCCATCCACCGTGTTCGGGTTCGTGGTGGAGGCCCTGCGCCGGCGTCGCGCGGCGGGAACGGGACCGTTTACGGTCATGTCCTGCGACAACTTGCGCCATAATGGCCGCGTGGCCCGTACCGCCTTTGTCGGATACGCGCGCGCCCGCGATCCCGAACTGGCGCGGTGGATCGAGGCCAACGTGACCTTTCCATGCAGCATGGTCGATCGCATTACCCCCAGCGTGGATGCGCAGACGCGCACGAACCTGAACCGCGAAAGCGGGCTGGATGACGCGCTGCCGGTACTGGCGGAGGATTTCAGCCAGTGGGTCCTCGAAGACAGTTTCTGCGCCGGTCGCCCCCCGCTGGAAAAGGCCGGGGTGGAATTCGTGCGGGACGTGACCGGATACGAGCAGGTGAAGGTGCGCATGCTCAACGCCTCGCACGTGACGCTGGGGGCGCTGGGCCTGCTGCTGGGGTATCGTTACGTCCATGACGCCATCGCGGATGAAGACCTGCGTCGTTTCATCAATGCCTATCTGCAAAAGGATGTCATGCCGCAGATCGAGGCGCCGGCAGGGCTGGATCCCGACGCCTATCGCCGCAAGGTCATCAGCCGCTTTTCCAACCGCGCCGTGGCGGACACCCTGCTGCGTATCTGCAGCGATGGCGCGTCGAAGTCACAGGTTTTCTGGACCGATACGGTGCGCCGGTCGCTGCAGTCCGGGCATGATCTGTCCCGCATCGCCTTCGGCCTTGCCGCCTATCTGGAAATGCTGCGTGGCGTCGATGAAAAGGGGGGGACCTATACCCCGCTGGAGCCGACCCTGACCGAAGGGGAGGTGGCGCTGGCCCGTGACCCTGACCTTGCCGCCGCCCTTGCGCTGCCGGCGTTCGATGGGTGGCGCGATATCCAGACGCCGCAGCTGACGCAGGCGATCGTGGCGGCGCGTCAGGCCATCCGCAGCCGTGGCGTGCGCGCCAGCCTTCCCGACTGAGCGGACCGTTCCTGCGCCGCATCCCCTTCTGGTGGGTGCGGCGCAAGGGAGAGTGCCTGAAAACAGCCCGGCTGAGAAAGTGACAGAAGTTTTTGGGTGTCGCCTTTTTTCAAAAAGGTGACGTTCCCCTGAAGCTTTTTGAAAAAAGCTTCACCAAAAACTTTTATTATGATTCAGGGTGTTATTGACCATTCCGGACTTTAAGCCCTGTCATGTCGGTCATGTGACGGGGCGTTCCATCAGGCGTGCTCCGTTCCCGTAAGAAGCCGCAAGGGTGGCGCCGTCCGGTGCGGGTGTGAAGCCACGGTGTGTCCAGAACGGTACGGCCCCGGATGTCGCGACCAGTTCCATGTGCCTGAATCCCGCCTGCCGCGCGATCCGTTCCACCAGATCCAGCGCCGTGCCGGCAGCACCCTGTCCCCGCCAGGCAGGCGCGATGGCAAGGTCATGCACGTACCAGCAGTCCGGTCGTGGCGGCAGGCCGTCCAGCAGGGTGTTCAGGCGCGGTGGCGCGCCGCGTCGCCACGGGTGGCTCAGTAAATACCCCGCCGTCGCGTCTGGCGTCGCAAGCACAAGGCAGCCCGCGGGACATAAGCACAGGCGCTGGGCAAAAACGGCGTCATCTTCGGGATAGGCAGGGTGGATCGTGCCAGCCAGCGCCTGAATCCGTGACAGGTCGGAACGGTACATGGGGCGCCATTGTGCTGTCATTTTCACCACTGTGCGTATAGACGGGACATATAATAAAACATTTCCCGGCTTTATTGGACGATATAGTCATATACCGGTTATTTCTGTCCGGAATGGCCATCCTATCCCACGGTGCAGGAGCACATGACAGAATGACGGATCTGCGTCTTACGTTACGTATTGATGCCAATGGCAAGCCCCTTCTGGGACACGGCAAGATCCGCCTGCTGGAACAGATCGAGGAAACAGGCTCCATCTCGGCGGCGGCGCGGGCCATGGGCATGTCCTATCGTCGGGCGTGGCTTCTGGTGGAATCGATGAATGGCGTTTTCGTCCGGCCGCTTGTCGCTGCGCGTCCGGGCGGCGGCGGCGGCGCGGGCCTGTCCGAGGACGGGCACAGGGTTCTGGCACTTTACAGGGAAATTGAACGGCTTTCCCGTCAGGCGGTCGAGGCGCCGCTGGCGGAAATGGCGGCGATGTGCGAGGTGCCGTGAAAAAGCCATGCCGTGATGTGTAGGAAAGAATGACCATACTGCCACCGCGCTGAAATGACGCGGGTTCGATTGATAAAGATGTCCATCGCGGCATTTGCCCGCGGCGGACCGATAATGATAATGATCGGGGAATATTTTCAGTGTTGCGACGTGATATTGTAAAAGCCGGGGCAAGCCTGTCGGTTCTTTCCATGTTCGGGGGCGTTGGCACGCTTCGCGGCGCACGGGCGGCGGATCCCGCGGGCACGACGGTTTTCGATGACACCACCGTAAGGCAGCTTGCGCATCGCCTGTCGCAGCAGGCCTATCACGCGCCTGAGGAAACATTGCCCGCCGCCATACGGGACATGAATTTCGATCAGTTCACCTCCATCGCCTATCGCCCCGAACAGGCGCTGTGGCATGGGGAGGACCTGGGCTTCGACGTGGAATTCTTCCCGCGCGGCTATCTCTACCGTCCCCGGATCGAGATGTATGAGGTCATCGACGGCAAGGCCGCGCCGGTGCCCTATTCCCCGGACCTGTTTACCTATGGCAACCCGGCGCTGCGGGTGGAGGACAGCCTCGGCTTTTCCGGGCTGCGTATCCGCGCGCCGATCAATACGCCCGGCGTGATGGAGGAATTCTGCGTCTTCCTTGGCGCGTCCTATTTCCGTGCCGTCGCCAAGGGACAGAATTATGGCCTGTCGGCGCGGGGATTCGCCGATGGCACGGGCGACCCGAAGGGCGAGGAATTTGCCCTGTTCCGCGCCTACTGGCTGGAAAAGCCGCGCTCTGGCGTGGACAGCGTGGTCGTGCATGCGCTGCTTGACAGTCCGTCGCTGACGGGGGCGTTCCGGTTCACCATCCGCCCGGGCGAGACGACGGTCTTCGATGTGCAGACCTATCTCTATCCGCGCAAGGAAATCGCCCAGTCCGGCATCGCGCCGCTGACGGGGATGTTCTATTTCGATGCGAACGACCGCAACCATGTCGATGACTGGCGGCCAGCCGCCCATGATAGCGAGGCACTGTCGATGTGGACCGGCGGCGGCCAGCAGCTGTGGCGTCCGTTGCGCAATCCGCAGGACCTGCAGTTTTCGGCGTTCGCCGATGTCCGGCCCCATGGCTTTGGCCTGATGCAGCGCAAGCGCGCCTTTACCGATTTCGAGGATCTGTCCCTCAGCTACGAAAAGCGTCCCTCGCTGTGGATCGAGCCGATCGGCGACTGGGGCGCGGGCAGCGTGGACCTTGTGGAAATTCCGACCCCCAACGAGGTCAACGACAATATCGTCGCGTTCTGGCGGCCGCGCGATACGATGACGGCGGGGCATGAATATGCCTTTACCTATCGCATGTACTGGGGATGGGACACGCCATGGCCCACCCATATGGCGCGGGTCGCCGCAACGCGCGTGGGGGCGTCCACCGATGGGTCGCATACCCGCTTCTTCGACATAGATTTCGATGGCGCGCCCTTTGAACACCTGCCGCCAAATGCGAAATTCCACCTGCAGAACCGCACTTCGGCCGGGGAGATCCGCAACGTGGTGGTCGAGCCCAATCCCGACATCCATGGCTGGCGCGCCACGTTCGAATTCGACCCGAAGGATGCCCGTATCGCCGAACTCGACTGCTCCCTGGCGAATGATCAGGGGACGGTGTCAGAGGACTGGGTCTATCGATGGACGCCGTGACGCGCGGGGCGGCTGCGGGGCATTCCGGGGTGCAGCCCACCCCGCAGCCACAGGCCGCCGCGTCGGCGGATACCTATGCCACCCTGCCGCTGCCGGCCCCGCTGGACATGCCGGTCCATCCGCTGTCGCAACTGCCGCCGGGCGGACATGCCGGCACGCCCGTTACGCAGTGGTCGGGTATCGTGGTGCGCCGGTGCCTTGTCCTTGGCGGCGCGCTGGCGCTGACGGGGTGGGCCACCTATGAAATGAACCTCGTGTTCAACGCCATCAGCGTCTCCATCGCCGGTATCGTCATGCTGGTGCTGTTCGTGGTGCTGTTCCTGTGGATCGCGCTGGCCTTTACCTCGGCGCTGGCGGGGTTTGGCTCCCTGATGACGAAGGGGGGGCTGGGGCTGGGGATCCATCGTGACGGGCCATTGCCCACGCTGCGCACGCGCACCGCACTTTTGATGCCGACCTATAACGAGGATCCGGGCCGTGTGATGGCGGGCCTGCGCGCGGTCTGCGACAGTCTGGTCGCGACGGGTCAGGCGGCGGCGTTCGACCTGTTCATCCTGTCGGACACCACGGACCCCGATGTCTGGGTGGCGGAGGAAGGGGCGTATATGGCCCTGCGCCGCGCGACAGGCGATGGCATACGCATCTATTACCGTCGGCGGGCGCAGAATATCGACCGCAAGGCCGGAAATGTCGCCGAATGGGTCCGCCGTTTCGGCGCGGCGTACGAACAGATGATCACGCTTGATGCCGACAGCGTGATGGCGGGCGACACCATCGTGCGCCTGACCGCCGCGATGGAGGCCAATCCGGGCGTCGGGCTGATCCAGTCCCTGCCGGTGATCGTCAATGGCACGACCCTGTTTGCCCGCATGCAGCAGTTCGCCGGCAGGGTGTACGGCCCGCTGATCGCCCACGGCATCGCATGGTGGCATGGGTCGGAGGGGAATTACTGGGGCCATAACGCGGTCATCCGCACCCGTGCCTTTGCCGAACAGGCCGCCCTGCCGCACCTGCCGGGGCGCAAGCCGTTTGGCGGCGCGATCATGAGCCATGATTTCGTCGAGGCCGCGCTGATGCGCCGTGGGGGATGGGCCATCCACATGGTGCCCGCCCTGATGGGATCGTATGAGGAAAGCCCCCCCTCGCTGACCGATATCGCCATCCGCGACCGGCGCTGGTGCCAGGGCAACCTGCAGCATGCCAAGGTCCTGTCGGCCCGGGGGCTGCACTGGATCAGCCGCCTGCACATGCTGATGGGGATCGGGTCGTATGTGACGTCGCCGCTGTGGCTCGTGTTCCTACTGGCGGGCATCCTCGTGTCGCTGCAGAACCGTTTTTCGCGGCCGGAATATTTTGGCGACACCAAGATCCTGTATCCCCACTGGCCCCATGTCGATCCGGTGCAGGCGCGTTTCATGTTCCTGTGCACGATGGGCATCCTGCTTGCGCCGAAAATGCTGGCCTATGTCGCGCTGCTGTTTGACGGACGGTTGCGGCGGGGATGCGGTGGCGCGGTCCGCGCCGCCCTGTCGATGGTCGTCGAAACGGTGCTGGGTGGTCTGGTCGCGCCCGTGGCGATGCTGATCCAGACGATGGGCGTCATTTCGATCCTGATGGGACGCGATTCGGGATGGAATGCGCAGCGTCGCGATGACGGGGGCGTGCCCGTCATGCAGAATGCCCGCCTGTACGCGGGCTATACCGCGTTCGGCGTCGTGCTGGGGATTGCGGCGTGGAGCGTGTCGCTGTCGCTGTTCCTGTGGATGCTGCCGGTGCTGCTGGGGCTGGTGCTTGCCATTCCGCTGGCGATCCTGACGGGGAACCGCGCCGCCGGTCAGGAACTGCGCCGCATGGGACTGCTGCTGATCCCGGAGGAGACATCACCCCCCGACGTGCTGGTGCGCGCGGTGCGCAACCTGCGTGACATGGCTGGGCATCCCATTGCCGACGCGCTGGCGACGTTGCGGTCGCACCCGGCGCTGCTGGCGCTGCATTGCGCCATGCTGCCGCCGCCGCGGCACAGGGGGGATCCGATCGACGCCAACCTTCTGGTCGGGCTGGTCAAGCTGCAGGAGGCCCCCGACCTTCAGTCGGCCCGCGCCGTGCTGAGTCCCCGCGAAAAGGCCGCCGTCCTGGGCAATGCGGAGGGACTGCGCCTGCTTGAGGCACTGCCGGCGACGGGCTGACGCCGTGTCAGGGCTGCCGGAAAACAGCCTGCCGATAAAACAACAGAAGTTTCCGGGTGTCGCCTTTTTTCAAAAAGGCGACGTTCCCCTGAAGCTTTTTTGAAGAAAAAAGCTTCACCAAAAACTTTCTTATGATCACAGGACGTCTCTCACGCGGTTTCCGGGGGAAAGGGAAACCGCGCGGGGATCAGGACCCGTCGGAAGGGGAGTTTCCTACTGGCGCGGTGACCATTTCCTCGCCTTCCGATGATCCGTCGATGGACATCAGGGCGTCCAGACTCTCACATGACTGTGAAAAACGCGCATTGGACTGGAACTGTTTGCCACCGCACAGCTTTGCGGCATCGGGAACGCAGCTTTCGGTTGCGTCCTCGTAATCCGATTCCATCACATCATGGGCCAGTGACATGTCCGGGTCGCGGGTGTTGCTCTCGCTCGATTTCTGGATGACGGCCTGCATCTTGTGCAGTTCCTCGAGTTTTTCGATGCAGCTCTTGCTTGCGGCGTCCGGCTTGAACTGCAGCACGTCCATCGCGCGCTGCACCTTCTGGGTGGCAAGCGTCTCCGCCATTGCCGGCGCGGACAGGTACGCAGGCAGGAGGGCAAGAACGGAAACCGTGGGGAAAACGAGACGGGTGAAGAGGCTCACTTTGGAATGTTCCATGACCTGGTGCCCCCTTGGGTGGTGGCGACATTCGAAAAAACGGGACTTTCGCCGTGGCATGCGGCCTGTCGGCACGGCGAAATGGGCGCGGCCAGAGTATGCCAGCAAGGCATGACGGGGAAAAGATGTGTCGATGTCTCAATGTATGTCAAAAAAATCCTTGTGGAATCAGCAACAAATAACAATTGCGCCAAAAATTTGAAATTTGCTTACATTCTGATGTTCTTTTGAGTATAAAATCAGCCACTCGATATATTGCGTTGCCTGAAACCGGGAGGTGCACAGACATATGGCCCTGCAGAATCGTTCGGTATCGTAATGATTTTGCACATCTTAAAAATTTATGGTCCATCCGTCCCTTCATGAAGGCGAATTTTCGCCCCTGATACAGGTGAGGACGAATACGATGACTGTCACATATCATGTCTGATGCCGATATCGTGACCCGTATTTCAGGCCGTGATGGACGACATGACAACGGCTGGCAATGAACCGCAAATCGCCCGGACATGGTGCATCCGTGTGGCGGGGCTTTCGGCTTGCGGCGTTCTTCCGCCCGTGCGTGCGGGCGCATCTTGCGTAACCGCGCTTTTTTTACCTGAGGTTCCACGATCGAAACCCGGCATGCCGGGGCATCGTGGACGCAGTCCGCATCGATGCTCCGCAATGAGGCGGAGCCCCTCAATCTGATGTTGGCTGCCTGTGAAAGAGGAGTATCTCCCCTTGAAACAGACAGACGTTCTGTCCCAACGAACTTCGTTTGCTGACAAGCTCGGCATACCCACGCCCCTGTTCTGGGGGTTCGTCGGCCTGCTGTTCTTCATGATCGGTGACGGCGTGGAGGCAGGCTATCTTGCGCCGTATCTTGAAGGGCAGGGCATATCGTCGCGTGACACCGCGCTGCTCTTCACGATTTATGGAGTGACTGTTTCCATCTCCTCATGGGTGTCGGGCCCGCTGTCCGACCTGTGGGGACCCAAGCGGGTCATGTGGATCGGCCTTGCGATCTGGGCCGTGTTCGAGGTTGCGTTCCTGTCGATGGGTGTCGCGACCAACAGCTATTCCATCATGCTGGCGGCCTATACGATGCGTGGCTTCGGCTATCCGCTGTTCACGTATGGCTTCCTTGTCTGGATCGCCGCGGCCACGCCGCGCCATCAGCTGGGTTCGGCCGCAGGCTGGTTCTGGTTCGCCTTCTCCGGCGGGCTGCCCACGCTGGGGTCGCTGTTTGCCAGTTTCGCCATCCCCGTGATCGGGGAAATGATGACGTTCTGGAGTTCGCTGGTGCTGGTGCTGTTCGGCGGCCTGCTTGCGCTGCTGATGACGCGTGAGCCGACGGGCAGCAAGCGCCTTGCCCCCCCGGGCACGGCGGCGGGCACGATCTTCTTCAGCTCCGTCAGCATCCTGTGGCGTGAACCCAAGACGTTCATCGCCATGATCGTGCGCATCATCGACACGGCGTCGGAATATGCGTTCCTGGTCATCATGCCGGCGTTCTTCACCAAGGTCATCGGCTTCTCGCTATCGCAGTGGCTGCAGCTGCTGTCGATCATCTTCCTGGCGAACATCCTGGTGAACCTTGTCTCGGGCATGATGGCTGACCGTCTTGGCCATCGTTCGGTCGTCGCCATCGGTGGCGGTGTCGGTGCCGCCATCACGGTGCTGCTGTTCTACTATGTGCCGCTGATGTTCCCCGGCAACTTTGCCATCGCGGCGGCCATGGGCGCGCTGTATGGCGCGACGGTTGCGGCTTTCGTCCCGCTGTCGGGCCTGATGCCGCAGATCTGCCCCAAGGAAAAGGCGGCGGCGCTGTCCGCGCTGGGCCTTGGCGCGGGTGCCAGCACATGGGTTGGCCCGGCCGTGGTCACGTGGTTCGAATCCTGGCATGGGATCGAGGGGATCATCTGGATCTTCTCCGGCCTGTATCTGCTGTCCGCGCTGCTGACCATCACGCTGACGATTTCGCCTGAGGCGCGTCGTTACATGGACGAAGCCGCAGCCCGTGGCGACATTGCCGAGGAACTGGCTGCCGCCGACCATCACTAAAAGGTATCCGGGGTTTCCCCGCGCCAGCCGGTGCGGGGAAGGTCCTGACCATAAAAAAGCGCGGACCCGCCTGGCAGGTCCGCGCTTTTTTATATGGGATGGCGTTGGGTGAGGGTGAGCGTTGGGAACGGCTTGAAAACAACAAAAGTTTTTGGGTGTCGCCTTTTTTCAAAAAGGCGACGTTTCCTGAAGCTTTTTGAAAAAAGCTTCACCAAAAACTTTTATGATTTCAGGATATTATCAGGCCTGTCGTTTCAGGCAGTCTTTAGTCGTTGAAATGTGCCCCTTCAAAGGGACGGGGAGGTTTCGGATTCTACCCGGACCTGACAGGCCCCTGCGCCCAGGTTCGTTGATGTATGGTGGTTTCCAAAGGTCTGTGACCTTTGGCGGGTTTCAGGGCAGAGCCCTGAGGTTTGCCGCCGGCATTTGATGGCAACAGGATCCTTGGAAAACGTTTCTGGACCCTGGCCCCCCGTTCAGCCCCGTTCGGGGCGACGGCGGGGGGAACGTGAAGGCGCGCGATCGCCGGCGTCACGCCCCTTGGCGGGTGCCTTCATCGCCGGGGCGGCGGCCAGTTCGGCCTCAAGCTGGCGGATGCGTTTCTGCACACTTTCGCGCAGGGAGGCCGCCGTATGCGATTTCATGTTCGCAAGGGTTTCGCGCAGATCGCGCAGCTGCTTCTGCTTTTCCGCCAGCGAACGGCGGATGGGCTGGTTGTCGGACATCTGTCCGTGGAATGCACGCATGATGATAATCCATTCGAATGGAAAACAAGACGTCTGTTCAGGCAGGATGGAAAGGGCACGCACGCCCCCATGCCCACAAAGGGACATCCCCCGTGGGCCATGACAGCGATAACCGTTCAGCCGGACCTGATGGCGCGTATGGGCGGCTCAGGCGCGGTGTGTGGCCGTGATGTCAGCCAGCGCGTCACACAGCGCCTGACATTCGGCCTCGGTCCCGATGGTGATACGGAGCCATTGGGCGATTCGGGGCGTCCTGAAATGACGCACGATGATCGCCCGTTCCCGCAGGTTCTGGGCCAGAGCCAGCGCGTCATGGTCAGGATGGCGCGCGAATACGAAATTCGCGCATGAGGGCAGAACCTCGAACCCCATCTTTCCCAGGCTGTCTGTCAGCCTGTCGCGCGATCTTATGACCCGTGCACGTATATTGGCAAGCCATTCCCGATCTTCAATGGCGGCGATCGCCCCGGCCTGCGCCAGCCGGTCGAGGGGATAGGAATTGAAACTGTCCTTGACCCGGTTCAGCGCCTCGATCAGGTCGGGATGCCCCACGGCGTAACCGACACGCAGCCCCGCCAGCGCGCTGGATTTGGACAGGGTGCGCACCACCAGCAGGTTGTCGTGGCGCGCCGTCAGGCCGATCGCGCTTTCCCCCCCGAAATCGACATACGCCTCGTCCACCACGATCACCTGGTCGCGATGGTGGGTCAGCAGGGCCTCGATATCCGCCAGCCCCAGCGCCATGCCGGTGGGGGCGTTCGGGTTGGGCAGGATGATGCCGCCGCACGGGCGCATGTAATCCGCCACATTGACGCGCATCCCGTCATCCAGCGGCACGGTCTGGGCCGTAATCTCATACAGGCCGCAATAGACGGGATAGAAGCTGTAGGAAATGTCGGGGAACAGCAGCGGCCGCTCATGCCTGAGCAGCGCCTGGAACGTATGGGCCAGCACCTCGTCCGAGCCATTGCCGACAAAGACATGCTCAGCCGGGACGTCATGCGCGCGCCCGATCGCCTGGCGCAGGGCCAGCGCGGACGGGTCGGGATACAGGCGCAGCGTGTCGTCCGTCGCCGCCCGGATGGCCGCCAGCGCCCGGGGGGACGGACCATAGGGGGATTCGTTGGTGTTGAGCTTGATGAGGTTGGTCATTCGCGGCTGTTCCCCCGGCACGTAGGGGGTCAGGCGATGGACGACGGGACTCCAGAAACGGCTCATTGCATTGGGGTTCCACTGAAACGCGAACTGTGTCGGCATGCGGGGCCGGCATGCAGGCGCATGCTGACGGATGACAGGAAAATGAAAAGGGGAAAAAGACCCGAAAAAACGGACGGACGGATCAGCCCTCTGCCGCCTTGGCCCCCATCAGTGCGAGCAGTTCGGTATTGCCCTGCCGGGTGGCGAGCATGCGCGCGCTGACCCCTTCGCCATCGCGCAGGTCGGGATCGGCCCCGTGTTCCAGCAGCAGGGCGACCATCGGGTCGCGGTTGAACATGACCGCGAAGATCAGCGGCGTGCGGCCGACCCCGTTGGGGATGTCGATTTTCGCCCCGTGCGCGATCAGGGTGCGCGCGCTGGGCAGGTCGCCCTTGAACGCCACGCCCGCCAGGGCCGTGGCACCCTTCTGGTCCTGAAGGTCGGGCGCCGCCCCCCCTTCGAGCAGGGCGCGCACCGTATCGGCATGTCCGTTGTAACCGGCCAGGATCAGCGCGGTATATCCCTTGTCATTACGGACATCGGGGTCGATTCCCGCCCGCAGGAATTCCCTGACCAGGTCCGTTTCCCCGTCACGCGCCGCCGACAGGAACAGATCCGCGATCTGGGTGGTCGTGAAGGTCTGTTCCGATGCGGTCGCGGCGGGGTCGCCGCTGGCGATTGTCTTGGTCATGGGCCTGCCTCGCGTGCGGGGTTGAAACATGGGGCGGAGCCGCCGTTGCGACGCGCGGGTCGCGTCGCGCCTGCATGGGTGCGTGCGGCGTCGCATGATGATTACGCAATGCCGGGACCCTTCGCAAGAAGCGGGCCGCCCTCCTTTTGTGTCCAGACCACGGGGTCATGTCATTTTCGTGGCCCCCGGAACGCGCCATGGCTTCGTGACGGGAGCCTTGCGCCATGGCGGTCGTTACGATCAGGCATCAGGGGGTCGAGCAGTCGTGATTCAGCAAGGCTGGCATCGCGCGCGGTTCGGGCCTTCAATACGGGGGCTGTCGTGCCGGATGTGGTGGCTTGTTCCCATAAGGTGGTCATGAGATTGTGCGTAAAACGGTTGCCCCATCAACCGTTTCGGACAGGCCCCGGCATATCGCGCCCATGCCGCGCCCCTGATGGGCGCGTGCCGGGACGCCGGCGCCTGTTACGTGATGTGCGTTTTGTCGAAGTGTCAGGATGCCGGTGGATCTGCCGCCGGTCCCGATTTCATCAGGCATGTTGCGGATCGGGGCAGTCAGGATGAAGGAGAGTGGTTTTATGCATTCATTGTTTCCCTGTCCCGCAAGGGCACCAGAAGGTGGCGGCAGCATGCCCGCCAACATTGACACGCTGTGCATCAACACGATCCGCACGCTGTCCATGGATGCGGTGCAGAAGGCCAATTCGGGCCATCCGGGCACGGCCATGGCGCTTGCGCCGCCGGCCTATACCCTGTGGCGCGATGTCCTGAACTATGACCCGGCCAACCCGCTGTGGCCGAACCGCGACCGTTTCGTCCTGTCGATCGGCCACGCGTCGATGCTGCTGTATTCGCTGATCTACCTCGCGGGGGTCCGCGACCTGAAGGACGGCAAGGTGATCGACGCGCCGTCGCTGACGATCAAGGATATCGAGCAGTTCCGTCAGCTTGATTCCCGCACGCCGGGCCATCCCGAACATGGCCATACCAGCGGCGTGGAAACCACGACCGGCCCGCTGGGCCAGGGCTGCGGCAATTCCGTCGGCATGGCGATCGCGGAAAAATGGCTGGCGACGCGCTTCAACAAGCCGGAATTCAAGCTGTTCGACTATCACATCTATACGTTCTGCGGTGATGGCGACAACATGGAAGGCATCTCCAGCGAGGCGGCATCCGTAGCCGGTCACCTCAAGCTGGGGAACCTGACATGGATCTACGACAGCAACCGCATTTCCATCGAGGGTGACACCCACATCGCCTTTACCGAGAACGTGCACAAGCGTTTCGAGGCCTATGGTTGGCACGTGCTCGAACTGCGCGACGCCAACGACACGGGCGATTTCCGCCGCCTGCTGGAAGAGGCCAAGGCCGAGACGTCGCGCCCGACGCTGATCATCGTGCATTCGATCATTGGCTGGGGTTCGCCGCACAAGGCCGGCACGGCGGAGGCCCACGGTTCGCCGCTGGGTGTCGAGGAAGTGCGCGAGACCAAGAAATTCTATGGCTGGCCGGAAGACAAGAACTTCTATGTCCCCGACGGCGTGCCGGAACATTTCCGCCAGGGGATCGCCACGCGCGGCGCCGCGGCGAGCAAGGCGTGGTACGAACTGTTCGCGGGCTATCGCAAGGAATATCCCGAACTCGCGGCCCAGCTCGACAGCATCTTCGCGGGCAGCCTGCCCGAAGGGTGGGACAAGGACATCGCGACCTTCCCCGCCGATGCGAAGGGCATCGCCTCGCGCGCAAGCTCGGCCAAGGTGCTCAACCAGGTGGCCCTCAACTATCCGTGGATGATCGGCGGGTCGGCGGACCTTTCGCCCTCCACCAAGACGCACCTGACGTTCGAGGGCGCGGGCGATTTCCAGCCGCCGGAATGGGGGGCGACCTATGGCGGACGCAACCTGCATTTCGGTGTGCGCGAACACGCGATGGGATCGATCTGCAACGGCATCGCGCTGGCGGGGCTGCGGCCCTACTGCTCGGGCTTCCTGATCTTCTCCGACTACATGAAGCCGCCGATCCGCCTGTCGGCGCTGATGAAGCTTCCGGTCGTCTATATCTTCACCCATGACTCCATTGGCGTGGGCGAGGATGGACCGACCCATCAGCCGATCGAGCAGCTGGCGCAGCTGCGGGCGACGCCGGGCGTCACCCTGATCCGTCCGTCCGACGCGAACGAGGTGGCCGAGGCATGGCGCACCCTGGTTCCGATGATGGACCGCCCGTCCGTGCTGGTGCTGAGCCGCCAGAACCTGCCGACCATCTGCCGCAAGACCTATGCGCCTGCGTCGGGGCTGGCAAAAGGGGCCTATGTCCTTGCGGATGCCGACGGGAAGCCCGATGTCATTCTTATGGCAACAGGCAGCGAGGTCGGTCTGGTGGTAAAGGCGTACGAACAGCTCAAGGCCGAAGGGGTAAAGGCGCGCGTCGTCTCGATGCCGTCGTGGGACCTGTTCGAGGCCCAGCCCAAATCCTATCGCGACAGCGTGCTGCCGCCCGACGTCACGGCCCGCGTGGCGGTGGAGCAGGCGGCCCAGCTGGGATGGGACCGTTATGTCGGGCTGACGGGCGCGACCATCGTCATGCACACGTTCGGCGCTTCCGCCCCGGCGGAACAGCTGGAGGTGAAGTTCGGCTTTACCGTTGATGCGGTGGTGGCCGAAGCCCGCAAACAGCTCGCCACCAGGGCGTCATAGACTGTCATTTACAACGGAACAGGGCCCTGATGTGGCCCTGTTCTGGTTTTGTCAGGATCAGGCGGGTGATTGTCGCGGCACAGGCCGCGCGATCGACCCGCCCATGAAAAGAAGGGAATGCACAGAGATGAGTGTGCACGAAACAGGCCGGGACGGCGCGGAAAATCCGTTAAAGCAGCTGGCGAAGTATGGACAGTCGCCATGGCTGGACTTCATCCAGCGTTCCTATACCGCCGACGGCAGCCTGAAGAAACTGGTGGACGAGGACGGGCTGAAGGGCGTGACCTCCAACCCCTCCATCTTCCAGAAGGCGATGGGGCAGGGCACGGATTACGATCCGCAGATCCGCTCCATCCTTGAACACAAGATCGTTGACGCGGGCACGCTGTACGAACTGCTGGCGATCGAGGATATCTGCAACGCCGCCAAGGTCCTGTACCCCGTCTATGAAGAGACCAGGGGCGTCGATGGCTATGTCAGCCTCGAGGTCTCTCCCTACCTTGCCCGCGACACGCAGGGCACCATCAACGAGGCCCGGCGCCTGTGGAAGGCGGTGGATGCCGCCAACCTGATGATCAAGATCCCCGGCACCGATCAGGGCGCGCCCGCCGTGCGCACCGCGATTTCCGAAGGGATCAACGTCAACGTCACGCTCCTCTTCTCCATCGAGGCGTACAAGAAGGTCCTCGAGGCCTATATCGCGGGGCTTGAGGACCGTCTGGCGAAAGGAGAGAGCATTTCCGGCCTCGCCAGCGTCGCCTCCTTCTTCGTCAGCCGCATTGACGTGAAGATCGATGGCGAAATCGACCGCCGCGTCGCCGCGGGCGACAAGGATGCCGCCGCGCTGAAGGCGCTGCGTGGCAAGGTTGCCATCGCGAACGCCAAGGCCGCCTATGAATACTGGCAGGGCGTGGTCAAGAGCGCGCGCTGGCAGAAGCTGGCGGCGGCGGGCGCGCGTCCGCAGCGCCTGCTGTGGGCCAGCACGGGCACGAAGGACAAGTCCTTCAGCGACGTGCTGTATGTCGATGCCCTGATTGGCGAGGAAACGGTCAACACCATCCCGCCCAAGACGTTCGACGCCTTCCGCGACCATGGCAAGGTGGCCCCGACCCTGACCCATGACATCAAGGGCGCGCATCATGTCCTGGCGGAGGCAAAGCGCCTTGGCCTCGACCTTGACGGCGTGACCACCGTGCTGGTGGACGAGGGCGTGCAGTCGTTCGCGGACGCGTTTGACGAACTGCTGGGTTCGGTCGCGGCGAAGCAGGCGGCGTTCGTGGGCAAGAAGATCACGACCACCACGCTGAACCTGCCGGCCGAGCTTGATGCGGCCGTCAAGGCGGAGCTTGAGGAATGGCGCAAGGATGGCAAGGTCCGCCGCCTGTGGAATGGGGACGCCACCCTGTGGACCGGCAAGGACGAGGCAAGCTGGCTGAAATGGCTGTCGATCGTTGACGACCAGCTGGCTGCCCTGTCGAAGTTCGAGGAATTCCAGGCCGAGGTGAAGGCGCGCGGCTTCCGCGATGCGCTGCTGCTGGGCATGGGGGGATCGAGCCTCGGGCCGGAAGTCCTGTCCGTGACGTTCGGCAAGCACGAGGGCTTCCCCCACCTGTATGTCCTCGACAGCACCGATCCGCAGCAGGTCAAGGCGTTCGAGGACAAGATCGACATTTCCAAGACGCTGTTCATCGTTTCGTCCAAGTCGGGCGGTACGCTGGAGCCCAATATCCTGAAGGCCTATTTCTATGACCAGGCGAAGAAGGTGCTGGGCGACAAGGTCGGTTCGCATTTCATCGCCGTGACCGATCCGGGGTCGCACATGGAAGCCGTGGCAAAGCGCGACGGGTTCTGGAAGACCTTCTATGGCGAAAAGCAGATCGGCGGACGTTATTCCGTCCTGTCCGATTTCGGCATCGTGCCTGCCGCCGTCGCGGGCCTGCCGCTGCGGCTTCTGCTGGAATCGGCGCTGCGGGGTGAAAAGTCGTGCGCGGCCTCGGTCCCGCCGGCGCAGAATCCCGGCGTCATCCTCGGCAGCGTGCTGGGGGTCGCGGCAAAGTCGTTCGGGCGTGACAAGGTGACGATCCTTGCCTCCCCCGCGATTTACGACATGGGCGCGTGGCTGGAGCAGCTGCTTGCGGAATCGACGGGCAAGAACGGTCGCGGGCTGATCCCTATTGACGACGAAACGGCGGGTCCGGCCTCCGTCTATGGCAAGGATCGCGTGTTCATCTACCTGCGTCTGGCGGAAAAGCCGTGCGAGAAGCAGGACGCGGCGTTCAAGGCCCTGATCGCGGCGGGTGAGCCGGTCGTGACCATCGAGCTGCATGAAAAGCGCCAGATCGTCGAGGAATTCTTCCGCTGGGAATTCGCGACGGCGGTCGCGGGCTCGATCATCGGCATCAACGCCTTTGACCAGCCGGATGTCGAGGCCTCGAAGATCGAGACCAAGAAGATCACCACCGCCTATAACGAAACCGGCAAGCTGCCGCCGTACGAACCCTTCGCCAAGGACGGAACGTTCGCGTTCTATGCCGATCCGAAGAACGCGGCCGCGCTGAAGGGCGGCAAGACGGCGGAGGAAATCCTCAAGGCGCATTTCGCCCGTGGCAAGGCCGGGGATTATGTCGCCCTGCTGGCCTATATCGAACGTGACACGGCGACGCGCGAATGGATCCAGACGGTGCGCCTGTCGATCCGCGATGCGCTGAAGCTGGCGACGGCGGCCGAATTCGGCCCGCGTTTCCAGCATTCCACCGGCCAGGCCTACAAGGGCGGTCCCGACACGGGCGTGTTCCTGCAGATCACCTGCGACGATGCGATCAACCTGCCGGTTCCGGGGGAAAAATACACCTTTGGCATCGTCAAGGAAGCGCAGGCGCGCGGCGACCTGGAGGTCCTTGGCGAACGCGGCCGCCGTGCCCTGCGGGTGCACATTCATGGCGGGCTGAAGGCCGGGCTTGAAAAACTGGGACAGATCATAAAGGCCGCGGTCTGATCCACCGCAATGCGCCGCCCCGCCATTGATGGATCAATGGCGGGGTCATTGGCCCTGCCTTTCCCTGCCGGGACGCCCGTGCCCGATGGACGTGCGTATGCCCGGCAGGCGGGGGCAGCGGGAATTCCACATCAGGAGTATCAACAATCATGCAAATCGGTATCGTCGGCCTGGGTAAGATGGGGGGGAACATCTCCGTCCGCCTGACGCGTCATGGCCATGACGTGGTCCTTTACGACCGTGATCCGGCCGTGATTTCCAAGGTAAGCGAGCGTGCGGAGGCGGGAAAGACGAAGCCCGCCACCGGTCTGAAGGACATGGCGTCAAAGCTGACGGCCGATCGCAAGATCATCTGGCTGATGCTGCCCGCCGGTGCCGTGACCGAAGCCGCGGTTGAGGAACTTGGTGGCATCCTGGGCAAGGGCGACATCCTGATCGATGGCGGCAACTCCTTTTACAAGGATGACATCCGTCGCGCCGGCGTGCTGGCGGAAAAGGGGATCCATTACGTCGATGTCGGCACGTCCGGCGGCGTCTGGGGGCTGGAGCGCGGATACTGCATGATGTACGGCGGCACCAAGGATGCCACCGACCACATCGACCCGATCCTGCGCGCGCTGGCGCCGGGACTTGGCGACGTGCCGCGCACCCCGGGCCGTGACAAGCCGGGCCTCGATCCGCGCGCGGAACTTGGCTACCTGCATTGCGGTCCCGCCGGGTCGGGCCATTTCGTCAAGATGGTCCATAACGGCATCGAATACGGGATCATGCAGGCCTTCGCCGAAGGCTTTGACGTCATGAAGTCGAAGAATTCCACCGAACTGCCCCCCGAGCAGCGTTTCGAGCTGAACATGCCCGACATTGCCGAGGTCTGGCGTCGTGGCAGCGTCGTTTCGTCGTGGCTGCTGGATCTGTCGGCGCAGGCGCTGGCGGCGAACCCCGACCTGTCGAACTACAAGGGCGATGTCGCGGATTCGGGCGAGGGACGCTGGACCATCGACGCCGCGATCGAGGAAGCGGTGCCCGTGCCCGTCATCACCGCCGCCCTGTTCACGCGGTTCCGTTCGCGCACCGGCAACAATTACGCCGAAAAGCTGCTGTCGGCGATGCGCTTCGGCTTTGGCGGTCATATCGAAGGGACGAACAACTGACGCACGCCGCGTCTGATCGCACGCCCGGCTGCCATGATCACGACGGCAACACAACGACCGCAGGCTGGCGGCCGGGTTTCTACCGGATGGAAACATTTCATGGAGCAGCCTGATGGAAAGTATTGTCGCATCGGCATCATCACAGATTGGCGACGTGGGACATGAAAATGCCCCGCGTCGCAGTCCCCCTGGCACATTTGTCATCTTTGGCGGCGGCGGCGACCTGACGCGCCGCCTGCTGATCCCCGCGATTTACAACCTTGCGTGCGCGGACCTGCTGGATGACCATTTCTCTATCGTGGCCGTTGACTGGACCGATATGTCCACCGGCCAGCTGAAGCAGAATTTCCACGACGCGCTGAAGAATTTCACGAGCAGCCGGGGCACGGAATCCGTCCCCCTGCGCGAGGACGTGTGGGAATGGATGCAGTCGCGCATCCGCTACGTCCGTGGCTCGTTCGAGGATGAGGCGACCTATACCCAGCTTGCGCACGAAGTGGGTGAGACGAACTGCATCTTCTACCTTGCCGTGGCGGCGCGGTTCTTTGGCGCGATTGTCGATCAGCTGGGCCATAGCGGCCTTGCGCATGAAACCGACGGCATGTTCCGTCGCGTCATCATCGAAAAGCCCTTCGGCAGCGACCTTGCCTCTGCCGTGGCGCTGAATGCCCGCCTGCTCAAAAGCCTGCGGGAACGCCAGATCTATCGCATCGACCATTACTTGGGCAAGGAAACGGTCCAGAACATCCTGGCGCTGCGGTTTTCCAACGGTTTCTTTGAACCGCTGTGGAACCGCGACAATATCGACCATGTCCAGATCACGGCAGCGGAGACGGTTGGCGTCGAACAGCGCGCCAAGTTTTACGAGGGCACGGGCGCGGTGCGCGACATGGTGTCCAACCATGTGATGCAGCTGCTGGCGATGACGGCGATGGAGGCCCCGACCTCCTTCGACGCCGACGCGGTGCGTGATGAAAAGACGAAGGTGCTCAAGGCGATCCATGCCGTCGGGCGCGAGGACGTGGTCCGGGGCCAGTACGGCGCGGGCACCATCAAGGGCGAGCCCGTCGTCGGATATCGCGAAGAGCCGGGCATCAATCCGCAGTCCCGCACCGAAACCTATGTCGCGATGAAGCTGCGGATTGATAACTGGCGCTGGGCCGGGGTGCCGTTCTACGTGCGCACGGGCAAGCGGCTGGCGGCGCGCAAGACCGAAATCGCCATCCATTTCAAATCCGCCCCCTATGCGCTGTTCCGCGATACGCCGGTCGAAAAGCTGACCCCCAACATCATGCTGCTGCATATCCAGCCCACCGAGGGTGTGACGATGCAGTTTTCGGCGAAAATCCCCGGCCCCACGGTGCATCTGGGCGGGGTGCGGATGAAATTCGACTATTCCGAATGGTTCAAGGAAGGGCCGAGCACCGGCTATGAAACGCTGATCTATGACTGCATGATCGGCGATGCCACCCTGTTCCAGCGCGCCGACAATATCGAGGCCGGATGGCGCGTGGTCCAGCCCGTTCTGGAATGGGAACGTGATCCCGGTTTCCTGCATTTCTACCCCGCCGGGTCAGAGGGACCGAAGGCCGCCGACGACCTGCTGGCGCGCGATCACCGGCACTGGCTCAAGATAGGTTCATGACACACAGGATGATACGGACATGACAGCTCGGCGCCCGCCTTCGGCCAGGATACGTATGGTGGTCTCGGATATCGATGGCACCCTTGTCACCCCGGACAAGCGGCTGACCCCGGCCGCGCTGGCGGCGGCGGAGGATCTGCGCCGGGCGGGAATCGCGCTGTGCCTGGTCAGCAGCCGTGGGCCGGTGGGCATGCGGCCCTTCCTTGCGCCGCTGCGCATTGACCAGCCGATCGCGGCCCTCAACGGCGGGCTGATCTGCACGGCGGGGGGAGAGATCATGTCGCGTCATTCGCTGGACCCCGCGACCACGCGCGAAGCGGTGGAGGAACTGCTGTCGCGGGAGGTGGAGCCGTGGCTGTTCATTGATTACGCGTGGCTGGTGCGCCGTGGCGACACGCCGCTGGTCCGTCATGAGGAGGAGGTGGTGAAGACCACCCCCGTCGTGGCCCCCGACCTGTCGCGCCATTACGAGGGCGTGGGCAAGATCATGGGCGTTTCCACCGACGAGGCACGGCTGCGCACGGTGGAACGCGAACTCAGCGTGCAGCTGGCGGGACGGGCGAACGTGCACCGTTCGTCGGAATGCCTGGTCGATGTCACCCATCCCCTGGCGAACAAGGGGCATGCCGCGCGCGAGCTGGCACACCTGATGGACATTGATATTCACGAAGTGGCCTGCATCGGCGACATGAATAATGATATTCCGATGCTCGATGTGGCCGGGGTGGCCATCGCGATGGGCAATGCCCCGGCCGAGGTGCAGGGACATGCCCATTTCGTGACGGACACCAACACGCAGGACGGATGGGCACGGGCGATGGAACGCTTTGTCCTGCCCCGGGCCTGACGTCAGATGACGCAGAAGGAGAAGGTTATGCAACCAGTCGGGACACAGACAGCCGCGCCGGCGACGCCGGCGGGGAAGATACGGCTGGTCCTTGCCGACGTCGATGGCACGCTGGTCACGAAGGACAAGATCCTGACGCCGCGCGCGATTCGCGCGGTCGAACGCCTGCGTGAACGCGGAATCCTGTTCACCATCACCAGCGGACGCCCGCCCAAGGGCATGAAGATGGTGATCGATCCCCTGAAGATCGACCAGCCCATCGCGGGTTTCAACGGTGGCATGATGGTCCGGCCCGATTTTTCCGTGATCGAGGCGCGCACCCTGACGGCGGATACCGCGCGCAAGGTGATCGGCATCATCCGCGATCACAAGGCGGATCCGTGGGTCTATAACGGCAATGACTGGATCGTCTCCAGAATCGACGCGCCGCACGTCGCGCGTGAACAGTGGACGGTCAAATTCCCCCCCAAGGTCGGTGTCATCGGTGACGAACTGGATCAGGTGGTCAAGATTACCGGCGTCAGCGATGACCTCGACCTGATGAAGCGGCTGGAACATGACCTGCAGCAGGCGCTTGGCGATACCGCCTCCGCCGCGCTGTCGCAGCCTTATTACGTGGACGTCACCAACCGCGACGCCAACAAGGGCGGCGTGGTCATGACACTGGAACGGCTGCTGGGCATTCCCGCGTCGCAGATGGTGACGCTGGGCGATCAGCCCAATGACGTGCTGATGTTCCGCAAGAGCGGGATGTCCATCGCCATGGGGCAGGCCAGCCCGGAAGTCCAGAAGCAGGCGACCTATGTCTCCACCTCGTGCGAGGAGGAGGGATTCGCCAACGGGATCGAGAAATACGTGCTGGGAGATGCATGACATGACGGGCGGGCATGATGTCAGGACGGGCGAGATGATCGTCCTTGCCGATGGGGAAGCAATTGCCCAGTACATGGCAAAATGGCTGACGCAGCAGGCGCTGGCGAAAAAGGACGGGCCGTTCGTGCTGTCCCTGTCGGGCGGATCGACGCCCAAGCGGCTGTACCAGATCCTTGCGTCCGATGAATATGCCGGGCGCTTTCCGTGGGCGAACACGCAGTTTTTCTTTGGCGATGAACGCTTTGTTCCCGCCGATGACCCGGCCAGCAATTACAACATGGTCGAGACGGAGATGCTTGAGCACGTGCCGGTGCCCCTGCAGAACATCCACCGCATGCCCACATCGGGCGATCCGGTGCAGGCGGCGGCGCAGTATCAGGCAGAACTGCAGAAGGTCTATGGCGCCGATACCCTCCAGCCGGGGCGGCCCCTGTTCGATGTCGTGATGCTGGGGCTGGGGGATAACGGCCATACCGCGTCGCTGTTCCCGCGTCAGCCCGTCCTGAAGGAACGCAGGCTGTGGGTTTCGACCTGTGTTCCGGACGATGCGCCGCATACGCGCCTGACCCTGACCTATCCCGCCATCCATTCCAGCCGCCATGTCGTGTTCATGCTGGCGGGCGCGGGAAAGAAGGAGGCCTTTGCCAAGGTGCGTGCCGGCGACCCGGCGGAACCGGCAAGCCATATCACCACCGAAGGTGAACTCATCTGGCTTCTGGACAAGGCGGCCGCCGGGCAATAATCCAGCGTGTCAGGCGGGTGTGACCGCAGAACAGAACAATAACGATGGGCCACCGCGCGGACGCGGAAACGGCCCGCGCGGGGAAGGAAAATAGGGTATGTCAAGCCAGAGTGGCGATCCCAGGGCGAAACTCAAGCGTCAGGCGGCGATCGAGGCGGCCTCCATGGTGCAGGACGGCATGGTGGTCGGGCTGGGATCTGGTACCACGTCGGCCTACATGATCGAGGAGCTGGGCCGCCGCTGGGCCGAGGGACTGCGGTTCTGCGCCATTCCCACGTCCGAACATTCGGCGGAACAGGCACGCGCCCATGGCATAAAGCTGGTGACGTTTGCCACCCATCCGCAGATCGACCTAGATATCGATGGCGCGGACGAGGTGGAACTGGGCACGCTCAACCTCATCAAGGGGCTGGGCGGCGCGCTGTTCCGTGAAAAGATCGTCGCCGCCGCGTCGCGCCGGTTCGTCGTGGTGGTGGATGAAAGCAAACTGGTGGAACGTCTGGGCCATCATGTGCCCGTCCCGGTGGAGGTCACGACCTTTGGCTGGGAAAGCACCGCCCGCCAGCTGGAGGCGCTGGGCGCGCGCATAACGCAGCGCATGGACCGCAGCGGGAACGTCTTTGTCACCGACGGCGGCAACATGATCCTTGATTGCCATTTTGGCCCGATTGCCGATTCCGTGGCATTGTCGCGCAGGTTGCGCGCCATTGTCGGCGTCATTGAAACCGGCCTGTTCATCGGCCGCACATCCGAAGTCATCGTGGCCGCGCATGACGGCCTGAAACATCTGGAGCCATCATGACCTCTGCCGTTCTTCAGGATCAGGGTATCCGTCCACTTGTCCTGGTGATCATGGGGGTATCGGGATGTGGCAAGACCACGCTGGCCTCCGGCCTGCACAACCTTCTGGGCTGGCCCTATCAGGAAGGGGACCTGCTGCATCCCAAGGCGAATGTTGAAAAGATGGCGGCGGGCATCCCCCTGACCGACGCGGATCGCATGCCGTGGCTGGAACGCTGTCATGACTGGCTGAAACAGCGCGTGGAATCGGGGCAGGGGGGGATACTCACCTGCTCGGCGCTGAAACGGTCCTATCGCGACATCCTGCGCGCGGACGCGCCGGGGATCGTGTTCGTCTATCTGGAAATCCCGCCCGATATCCTCAAGGCGCGGCTGGAACGGCGCCGTGGGCACTACATGCCCCCCAGCCTGCTGCCCAGTCAGCTTGCGACGCTGGAACCCCCCACCCCTGACGAGCATCCGGTGGTCGTCACGCTGGAGGAAACGCCTGCGGACATGATCGCGAAGACCATCGGCATATTGCAGGAACGCTACCCCGAATAACCCCGCCCACCTTGAGCAGGGTGATGGGATAGCCGGGGAAAACCCGGACGGGACGCCGGGGCCGTAACAGGGTATCTGGCAGCCCGTCGGGAAGGCAGCTGGGGGTGTGATGTGGTGGCAGGTCTTTTTCCCGGCCAGATCCGTAATCCCGCCAGTATTGATATTTTATCCGGATCGGGCGTCCATGACGCGTTTCATGGACGCGCCGGACCTGCAGGAATCGGGAAACATGGCGCGTAAACTGTCGGTCCTGTTTGTGTGCATGGGCAATATCTGCCGCTCCCCACTGGCGGAGGCCGCGTTTCGCGCGGCGGCGGCGCGTCATGAGCTGGATGTGCATATTGATTCGGCCGGGACGGGCAACTGGCATGTGGGCGATCCGCCGGACCGGCGTGCCCGCGCCGTGGCCCGTCAGAATGGCATCGATATCGACCATTACCGCGCCCGGGTCGTGACCGAGCGTGATTTCCACGAATTCAGCCATGTCATTGCCCTCGATCACGCCAATCTGGAACATCTGAAGCTGCTGAGGCCCGAGGACGCAACGGCGGAACTGGCGCTTCTGCTTGATCATGTGGCGCAGCGGGAGGGACAGGCGGTGGTCGATCCCTATTACGGCACGGCCCATGATTTCACGATCACATGGCGCGATGTCAGCGAAGGGGCGGAAGCCCTTGCGCTGCACCTGAAGCAGAAAGTCTGCTGAAAAACGCCTGCCGATCAAAGTAATGAGAGTTTTTGGGTGTCGCCTTTTTTCAAAAAGGCGACGTCTTTCAAAGCTTTTTGGAAAAAGCTTCACCAAAAACTTTTTCACGATTTTCTGGATATTTCATGGGCGGCCTGTGTGGCGATCCCACCTGATGCTCATTCCGAACGATAGCGCGCCAGCCAGTGGGCATAGGGTTCGGGCAGCACCTGCGCCGCATCCGGCCGTCCCAGCGCGCGCGCCGCGGCATAGGGCCAGTGCGGGTTTTCAAGGAATGGCCGCCCCATCATGACAAGATCCAGATTTTCATCCTGAATCAGCGTATTGGCCTGTTCCGGCCTGCTGATGTACCAGCTTGTCGCGACCGGCAGGCTGCTTTCCCTGCGCACGCGTGCGGCGATGGGCGCCATGAAGGCCGGACCCCACGGGATTTTCGCTTCCGGCGTGGAAAAGCCGATGCTGACGTCAAGGAAGTCGAGGCCCAGCGTGCGGAAATGACGCGTCAGGGTGATCGCCTCCTCCAGCGTCTGTTCATCATGGCCGTCGAACTCGACCACGCCCAGACGCGCGCTGAGCGGGCGATCCTCCGGCCAGACGGCGCGCACCTCGCTCAGCGTTTCCAGCAGGAACCGCGCCCGGTTTTCAAGGGTGCCCCCATACAGGTCGGTACGCTGGTTGGCGTAGGGGGAAAGGAAGCTCTGCCCCAGATAGCCATGGGCGAAATGCAGCATCAGCCATCCGAATCCGGCGTCGCGTGCGCGGATGGCGCTGGCGACGAAGTCCTGACGCACCCGCGTGATGTCATCGCCCGTCATGGCCCGTGGCACCTTGGGCAGGTTGGCGCCAAACGCGATGGCGGAGGGGGAGATGGTTTCCCACCCGCGCGGGTCGTCGGCCGCCATGTGGTCGTCGCCTTCCCACGGGCGGTTCGCGCTGGCCTTGCGTCCGGCATGCGCGATCTGGATGCCCGGCACGGCCCCGGCATCGCGGATGGCGCGCGCGATCGGGCGCAGGGCATCGGCCTGCGCATCGTTCCACAGACCCAGGCAGCCGGGCGTGATGCGTCCTTCGGGGGAGACGGCCGTGGCCTCCACCACCACCAGTCCGCTGCCCCCACGGGCGAGGGAGGCGTAATGGACGTCATGCCATGCGCCCGCGACACCATCGACGGCTACATACTGGCACATCGGTGACACGGCGATGCGATTGCGAAGGGTGCATCCCTTGAGGGTATAGGGCGTAAAGAGGTCAGGCATCTGGTCCTCTGGCGACTCTGAAAAATAGGAAGTCATCCTGCCGCCAATGGAAAACCGATGCAACGAAAGCCACCCATGCGGGACGGGGATAACGATCCCATCATCCGGGCAGGAAATGATTTTCTGAAAATGAGATGCCAAGAAATGGCGCGAGTGACGGGGCTCGAACCCGCGACCTCCGGCGTGACAGGCCGGCGCTCTAACCAACTGAGCTACACCCGCGTGGGCTGCCGGGGTGGAAGAAACCCCGGAACCATTCGGTGGATGGGCAAATAACAGGCTTCGGCTGCTCTGGCAACGGCCTGTCGAAAAAAAAACGGCATCTTTTTCATGGTGATGCCGTTTTTTGCCGAAAATCCGCCCGTCCCGATCAGCCTGCTTTCGGCAGGCAGGCCCCGTCAAGGGTCACGGCCACGCCATGCACGGTCGCGGCGATGCGCACGGCGGTCTGGATCTGCTCGGCGCCGAGGCCCGCCTTGCGGAGCTGGTGTTCATGGCTTTCCATGCACATGCCGCATCCGTTGATGGCCGATACCGCAAGGGACCAGAGTTCGAAATCGACCTTTTCCACGCCCGGGCGTGCGATGACGTTCATCCGCAGCTGTGCCGGCATCTTGGCGTAATCGCCACCGACCAGATGCACGAAACGGTAATAGACATTGTTCATGCCCATGATGGCGGCGGCGGCGCGCGCGGCGTCAAGTGCCGCGCCGGACAGGGATTCGGCGAAATGCGCGCTCAGCAGGTCCGTGACCAGCGGGTTGCGTGACGCGATGGCCGACGCCACGAACGTCCCGGCCAGTTGCTGCGGCGTGAGGGTAACGTCGTGGGAGAGGGAGCCAAGGTTGAGCTTCAGGTCCTTGGCATAATCAGGCAGGAGGGATTTGAGCGTATCGAGCGACATGAAAGACGTGCCTCGCGCAGATGCGGATCAGGAAAAGGTCAGGAAAACGGGAATGCGGCGTCCCGCCCGCGAAGAAGCATGTCATGCCCCATGCGGACGTCATCGGATGCCGTGGCGGAAGGGGATATCGGGGTCCACATGCCGGGATGCCGCGGGCGCGCTAGAAAATAAGAACCGGAACCACGGAAGCCGGAGCAACGGAAAACAGGGCTGCGGGCAACATGGCGGCGGGCAACATGGCGGCGGGCGCGGGAGCCGGGGATGCGGACGCCATCCCGCGCGGTGACGCGCCGCGCGGGATATCGCCTGCACCGGTCAGGGTCTGATCGTGCGATCAGGCCTTGATGAAGGCATCGCCCTTCTTCCAGTTGCACGGGCACAGCTCGTCGCTCTGCAGGCCGTCGAGGATACGCAGGATTTCCTGCGGGTTGCGGCCGACCGACAGGTCATTGACGCTGACGTGGCGGATGATGCCGTGCGGATCGATGATGAACGTGGCGCGATAGGCAGCGCCCGCACCCTGCGACATCACGCCGACGCCTTCGATCAGCTCCCGCTTGATGTCGGACAGCATGGGGATTTCGAGGTTCTTGAGGTCCTCGTTATGCAGGCGCCAGTTCAGGTGCACGAACGCGCTGTCGATCGACACGCCATACACCACCGCGTCGCGGTCCTTGAATTCACCGGCCAGCTTGCCGAACGCCACGATTTCCGTGGGGCAGACGAACGTGAAGTCCAGCGGCCAGAAGAAAACGATCTTCCACTTGCCTTCATTGGTTTCATCCGAAATCTGGACGAACTCGCCCTTCAGTCCTTCGGGGCCGCCGGGAACGGCCTGCAGGTTGAAGCTCGGGAACTTGTCACCGACTGTAAGCATTTGAAGAATCTCCCTTGATTCGGTTGAGGGTCAGGCAGTCCACCCGGATGGGCGCGTCCGATGGGCTATATCTATGACCCTGATGCTGCTATCAGACCAGTGAATAATTTATATATTCATGATCGAATTGATCGATGCTTCCCATGCCTTCCGCACAGCAGCTCCGCTATCTCGTCACACTGGCGGAGCTGCGTCATTTCGGCCGCGCCGCCAGAAGCTGCGCCGTCACGCAGTCCACCCTTTCGGCAGGAATCCTTGCCCTTGAGCGGCAGATGAACGTGCAGCTCCTTGACCGCAATGTCGGCAAGAAGGTGGTGTTCACGCCGCTGGGGAACGAGGTGGTCGCCCGTGCCCGGCTGGCGCTGGAGGCATTGCAGTCGGTCCTTGACGTGGCGGCGGCGTCGCATGAACCGATGAGCGGCCTGCTGCGCATCGGGGTCATCCCCACGATCGGCCCGTTTGTCGTGCCCGACCTGATCCGCCGGCTGCGGCAGGGATTTGCGCGCATGCGGCTGTCGCTGAACGAGGACCTGACCCATCATGTGCTGGAAAAGCTGTCGCTGGGGCGGCTCGACCTCGTGCTGCTGGCGATGCCGTGCGACTGCGCCGACAGCGAGACATGGCCCCTGTGGCGCGATGCCTTCATGCTGGCGATGCCCGAAAACCATCCCCTGTCGAAACTCTCGGCGGTGCCGGTTGAACGGATCGTCTCCGAACGTATGATCATGCTGGAGGACGGGCACTGCCTGCGGGATCAGACGCTGGCGCTGTGTCGCCAGGTGCGCGGATGGTCCCGCGCCGAAGGGGGGGAGGAGTTCACCGTCACGTCCCTGCATACCATGGTGGAAATGGTGTCGGCGGGACTCGGGGTCGCCCTGCTGCCGCAGATGGCGGTCGAGGCGGGGCTGCTGCGTGATCAGGCGGTCGTGGCGCGTCCCGTGACGGGGGGACAGGCATGGCGCACGATCGGGCTGGCGTGGCGTCCGCGTTCCCCACGGATGGGGGATTTCCGGACGCTGGCCCCGTTTTTCATTCCCCCGCATCTGTCCGCAAGGGAAGGAAAGGCGTCGCGGGCGCCGTTTTCCGGAGATAAAAAGTAGGAAGGAGGCGTCGTTGCAGTTGACTCATCGCGCGGTCAGGGGTATTCGGGCGCCTCTTTGCGGTTTCAGCCGCCAGTGAGGGTCGGATCATGAAAATCAGAAACAGCCTGAAGTCGGCCAAGGTTCGTGACAAGGACTGCCGTGTGGTCCGTCGTCGTGGCAAGGTCTATGTCATCAACAAGAAGAACCCGCGCATGAAGGCCCGTCAGGGCTGATTGCCGGACGGATTTGACCGTCAGGTTCCATATTGATGCGACACAGGGTCGCGTGAGCCGGCAGGAGACTGCCCGCTTGCGCGGCCTTTTGTGCCTTCTGGCGTCCCTGTGCCCTGTAATGGCGGGGCCTGCCGCCATGGCAGCGCCCGCCGCAGGCAGTCCGGCGGCGCCCCCGCCGGGCCATCATTCCGCCCCCGTGGCCAAACCGGATGCCACGGCGCAGAAGGACAAGGACAGGGCGGAGAAGGAACCGACACTGCCCGAGCTTCAGGACGAACTGGCGCATGCGAAGTCACGGCAGGCGGCGGGCGACCTGCTGGACCGGATCGAACAGCTGCGCCAGAAAGAGATTTCGCCCACGACCCGCCTGCTGGTGCGTCGTGCGCAGGATGACCTTGGCGAAGACCGCGTGGGCGATGCGCAGACCGACCTGAATGATGCGCTGGTCCTGCAGCCGGATCTGGAAATCCTGTGGCGCACGCGCGCGCAGGCGCGCCTTGCAGGGGCGAATGCCGACGGGGCGGTGGCCGACCTTGGCGTGGCGCTGCACCATGACCCGCGCGACGTGCTGGCATGGCAGATCCTGAGCGATGCGGAGGGCGTGCGTGGCGACTGGGGCGCTGCGTGGAAGGCGTGGCAGCACGTCCTGTCGCTCTATCCCATGTTCCCCGGTGCCGCCCACCAGACCGAGGACCTGCGCCTCAAGGCGTTCGGACGCCCCACCTGATTTCCCTGCGCGTGACCGACAGTCGTCAATGATCTCCTGACGTCGGCTGCGCGGTCAGGCAGCCATCGGGTGACCCATTGCCGGGCTGCCCCAACCGGCGTGTGCATTCGCTTGAAGATTGTCTGAAAACAACCGGCTGATAAAAATAACAGAAGTTTTTGGTGAAGCTTTTTGCAAAAGCTTCGAAAGGTGTCGCCTTTTTGAAAAAAGGCGACACCCGGAAACTTTTATGATTTCAGGGTATTCTTTGAGCCTGCCTTCTCTTACCGGTCGGTCAGGCGGAATTCGATGCGACGGTTACGGGCATAGGCTTCCGCCGTCGTGCCGTTATCCAGCGGCTGGAAATCGGCAAAGCCGGTTGCCGCCAGATGGCGTGGGTCGATCCCGTCGGAAATCAGCATCTTGACCACCGTGATCGCACGCGCGGAAGATAGTTCCCAGTTGCTGGGGAAGGCTGTGTGGATCGGCAGGCGGTCGGCATGGCCATCCACGCGCAGGATCCACGGGATCGAGGGCGGGATCTGCTGCGCCACCTGTTTGAGGGTACGGCCCAGCACCTTGATTTCCTTTACGCCTTCGGGCGACAGGTCGGCGCTGCCAACGGGGAAAAGGACCTCGCTCTGGAAGACGAAGCGGTCGCCCACCACCTGGATGCCCTTGGTATCCTTCAGCACGTCGCGCAGGCGGCCAAAGAATTCCGAGCGGTAACGCTGCAGTTGTTCCACCTTGCGTGCCAGCGCGACATTAAGCTGCATGCCAAGGTTGTCGATCTTGCGATCGCGGTCCTGGACCTCGTTTTCGCTGATCTCCAGCGCGGTACTGACGGCTGCCAGCTGCGCGCTGAGCTGCGCGACCTGCGTGTTCAGGTCATCGGCCTGGTGGCGCGCGCTGTCGCGTTCGGCAGCCTGCTGGCTGACCTGTGCCGTCAGCGACGCGGCGGTGGCCTGATCGGCGGCGTGTTCTTTCTGGAGCGTTGCGACCGACTGCTGCAGGGAACGGTTATGTCCCTCTTCCAGCGACAGCATCTGGCCCAGATGCGCGACTTCGCGCTGGAGCTGGTCAAGGACCTGCTGGCGCTTGTTCAGCGCCACGGACAGGAATGCCTGTCCCAGCACGAAAACAAGCAGCACGAAGATGATGACCATCAGGAGGGTGGACAGCGCGTCCACATATCCCGGCCATGCATTCAGTTCGGAGGAGCGGGACTGGCGGCGGGAACGGCGGGCCATGGCGGGAACTTTCTATGAATCAGGAGGCAGGGCGTCCCGCGCCCGGGGCGGCCGCGGCGATGGTGCGGGCCAGAAGACGCAGGTCGCCACGGATCTCGCTGGAAATCTGCGTACGTCCCGCTTCGGATTCCTGCACCAGACGGGCCAGCAGGGCCTCGATATTCTGCAGATGTTCCCCACCGCGCGGATCCACCAGATGGGCAAGACGGTCATTCAGGGTGGACAGCATGTGCTGTTCCTGCGCGCGATGTTCCTCGTTGCGGGCCAGAAGCGTCTGGAGCTTTTCAAGGTTTTCCGCCGTATGTTCCAGCAGCGCCTCCACATAGGCCGGCAGGGTCCCTTCCTCGCCCGAAGCGGCGACGCCACCGCCCGACAGGCGCGTGATGCTGGCCAGCCATTCCTCGAGTTCGTTGAAAAAGCGGTTCTGCGCCTGTCCGGCGGTCAGGTCCAGGAACCCCAGGACCAGCGCGCCCGCCAGACCGAACATGGAGCCCGAAAATGCCGTGCCCATCCCGTGCAGCGGCCCGGCCAGCCCGGTCTTGAGCTGATCGAACATCGCCGTCATGTCGCCCGATCCGACGGTCATGCCGCCGATGACATCCGCGATGGACCCCACCGTCAGCAGCAGCCCGTAGAACGTGCCCAGCAGACCCAGGAAAATCAGCAGCCCCGTCAGGTAACGCGAAAGTTCGCGCCCTTCGTCAAGCCGCGAGGAAATGCTGTCGAGCAGCGACTGCGCCACGGGGGCCGACAGCGTCAGGCGGGTGCCGCGTTCGCGCGTCGCCAGCATGGAGGCCATGGGCGCCAGCAGGCGCGGCGGCTGCGGCGTGGTCAGCCCTTCGCGCGGGTGGCGGATGGTGTCCACCCACCGTACCTCGGGGATCAGGCGCAGGACCATGGAGACGTTCCATGCGATCCCCAGCATCAGGATCCCGAGGATCAGCCCGTCGAGATAGGGGTTGTTGAAAAACGCCTGATACAGCGTAGTCCCCAGCATGGAGGCAACAATGCCTACGGCCAGAAGAAACAGGACAATCCGGAGGATATAGGTCGTAGGTCGCGTCACGCAGCTGCTCGCTCAGGAAGGAGAAGGATTCGACGCCACCACACCAGAGCGGGTCACGTCAATACAGTCCGGAGTTATTCCGATCTGATTTTCAGGCGGCAGCCCGATGGCGCGGACATAGATGCGGGTCGATGCGACCCCGGCGTGAATCAGGACGGACCGCGCGGCAAGCCCGCGCGACAGCGCGATGCGACGCGGGGTGGAGGCATCGTCGCCATTACCCTCGCCATAGGCCGCGATGCTGATGCGCTGGTCCGGCAGGTGCTGCATGACGCCCGCCAGCGTCTGCAGGGCCGCGATCATGCGCGGGTTCATGTCCGCGCTCTGGTTTCCGAAAAACAGCCGCGTGCCGCCCGGAATGCGCATTGCGTGGCCCTTGGCCGCCGGATCGGGCTTGACCTCCGGCGGCGGCGGGGCTGGATGCAGCGGGACATGCACTTCGGGCGGACGCAGGACGGGATTGGCCGGCGGGGTCGTCGCAACCTGCGGTACCGCCGCGATGGCAGCCGGGCTGGTCCCGTCCGTGGCGGATGGGGCAGAGGCCGGGGCATGGGGCCCCATTTCATTGCTGGCGGCGGCGTGGGGGGATGGTTTCGCCTCCGCATGGGCGGGCGGTGGCGCGCCAAGCGTATTGAGCACGTCGGGATGGGTGACCACCTGCGCATGGAGGACATCGTGTCCCCACGGCGCGAGGCCGAGGAACAGGCCCAGCGCAAGGCCCGGCACCAGTTTCGCGCCCGCGCAGGATGCCGTCACGGGGCGGGCGGCGGACAGGCGGGGGACAGGCGATATCCGGGAAAACATCAGGGAAGGGCGCGTGAAGGTCGGTTCATGTGACATGATGACCGACACGCTAGACGACGGGCGGGGCGCACTCAACATGATCGTGCGCATGGGGCGCGAAATCGCGGCCCCGTCAGCGGCGTTCCGCGATGGCCGTCCCCGCTCAGGCCCGGGGAAATGCCCGGACCAATGGAAGAATGCCTCAGGAACGCGGCATCAGGCTGTTGGCGACCAGTTCACGCAGGACGCCATGCAGGTGCGGGTTGCCAGCCACCGCGTCCACCGAATCCGGGAAGTCGTTGAGGTCGACGCCCTGCGGATCGGTGGCATAGCCCCCGGCCTCGCGCACCAGCAGCACGCCGGCAGCACAGTCCCACGGGCGGATGCCCAGTTCCCAGTATCCTTCGTAACGGCCGGCCGCCACCCATGCGAGGTCGAGTGCCGCAGCCCCGAAGCGCCGGATTCCCGCGACCTGCGGCATCAGCGCGCCCAGCGTGCGGGCAAAGGACAGGCGGTTCTTGGCCGAGACCTTGGCGAAGGGGATGCCCGTCGCGAACAGCGATTCGTCCATGTTGCGCCGGGCCGAGACGCGCAGGCGGCGTTCGTTGAGGAACGCGCCAATGCCCTTTTCGGCCCAGAACATCTCGTTCGCGGCGGGGTTATAGACGAGGGCGGCGACCATTTCGATCGCGCCATCGGGCAGGCGGCGCTGCAGGCCGATGGAAATGGCCCAGTGCGGGATGCCGTGGAGGAAGTTGGTCGTCCCGTCCAGCGGATCGACAATCCAGCGCCATGTCCAGCCGTCGCCACCCGACGCGCCGCTTTCCTCCATCAGGAAGGCATAGCCGGGACGCGCGCGGCCAAGCTCCTCGCGCAGGGTCGTCTCGGCGCGCAGGTCCGCCTGCGACACGAAATCGCCCGGTCCCTTGATGCTGACCTGAAGCTGTTCGACCTCATTGAAATCACGCAGCAGACGGCGCGCCGCTTTCTGCGCGGCGTTCTGCATCACCGTCATATGAGGGGAAAGTCGCATTGCCACGGTGATCGGTCCTGTCTGGTTCGGCGGTGAAACGGGAATGGAAGCGGGATGGAAAAACGCAATGACCGCGGACGCCCGGACGGGCGCCGCGCGGGTCGGTCATTCAGGACTTGGCGCGCTCGACATAGCTGCCGTCCTCGGTACGGACCACGATGCTTTCGCCCGCTTCGATGAAGGGGGGAACCATGGTCTTGACGCCATTGGACAGGCGGGCGGGCTTGTACGACGAACTGGCGGTCTGTCCCTTGACGACGGGATCGGCCTCCACGACCTCGAGCGTCACCTGGCTGGGCAGCACGACACCGACCGGGTCACCTTCGACAAGGTTGAGGACCAGCGTCATGTTGTCCTGCAGGAACGGGGCCTGATCGCCCAGCAGGTCCAGCGGAAGCAGCAGCTGTTCAAACGTTTCCGGGTCCATCAGGACGATGTTGTCACCATCCATGTAGGAATAGGTATATTCCTTTTCCTCGGTCATCAGGCGTTCGACGGTATCCGCCGTGCGCCAGCGTTCGTTCGTCTTGTTGCCGGTCTTGAGGTCGCGCATCTCCACCTGGATGAAGGCGCCGCCCTTGCCCGGAGTGATGATCTGCTGCTTCAGGACCGTCCAGCGACGGCCGTCATGCTCGATGACCTGTCCGGCACGGATCAGGTTCGCCTGCTGTTTCATAGGGGTCTCTGTCTGAACTTGTGGGAATGTCTTGAAGGATGGGCTTCTACCTCCCCCGGCGCGGAAGGGCAAGTTTTGCGCTCCCGCCTTCTTCCACCCGATGGGTCCTGCCCTGCGGATCGCGCACCCTGACCACGGTGTTTTCCATCGTCTCCAGATAGGCGGGGCCGATCGGCACCTTGCCATGGCCGCCGGGGATATCGAGGACATAGGTCGGCCATGCCAGCCCCGTCACCCGCCCGCGCAGCGCCGCCAGCAGGCGCTGCCCCTGCGCGATGGGCACGCGAAAGCGTGACGTGCCGGGGGCGGGGTCCAGCTGATGCAGGTAATAGGGCCTGACCCGCGCCGAAACCAGCGCGCGCAGCAGGGCCTCCAGCGTTTCGGGCGTGTCATTGACCCCGCGCAGCAGCACCGACTGCCCGATGACGGGAATGGCGCGCGCCTGTATCCGGCGGATGGCGTCGCGTGCCTGCGGGGTCAGTTCACGGGCGTGATTGACGTGCGCCACCACCCACATGCTGCATGTGGTGTCCAGTGCCGCGACCATCTCTTCGGTGATGCGCGCGGGATCGGCCACGGGCACGCGGGTGTGGATGCGGATGGTGTGGACGTGGGGCATCGCCTCCAGCGCGCGGATGATGCGCGACATCCGCCGTGGCGACAGCATCATCGGATCGCCGCCCGTCAGGATCACCTCGCCAATGGCCGGGTGGTCCCGCAGCCAGTCCAGCGCGCGTTCCAGGGCGGCCTCGTCCAGCACGCCGCCATCGGGACCGACATGTTCGCGCCGGAAACAGAACCGGCAGTAAAGCGGGCAGACCAGCAGCGGCTTGAGCAGCGCGCGGTCGGCATAGCGGTGGACAATTCCCGGCACAGGCGACAGCGCGTCATCGCCGATCGGGTCCGAACGCTCCTCCGCCGTGACCTTGAGTTCCGCCGGATCGGGGATGACCTGCCGCCCGATCGGGTCGTCGGGATGTTCGATCAGGTCGGCAAAGGCCGGTGGGATCGCGGTGGCATAATGTCGCGCCACCTCCTCCAGCGCGGATCGCGCGTCCTCTGGCACCAGGCCTGCGTCAACCAGGTCGCCGACAGTGCGCAGCGTGCGGGCGGCGGGACGTGGGGTATCTGGCATGACGGGACCTCCGTGACGCGGGGATGAAGCAGGACGGCAAAAAGGGAAGTCGGCGGGTCGCAGGGGTTGACCTGCGATCCTCCTGCCGCGCTGTACTGCGCGCCGGTTTTCCCTGCAACCGGAGTTGCGCGTCCATGAACGAATCTTCCGGAAACGAATCTTCCGGCCCGGCACCGGCACATGCGGGCCACGACCCCGCCTGCATTGCCGAACGCCTTGCGTTGTTGCGGCGGCGTGGGCTGGTCATCCGCGCCATACGCGCGTTTTTCGAGGCGCGTGGCTATCTGGAGGTCGAAACCCCCTATGCCGTGCCCACGCCGGGGGAGGAAGTGCACCTGAAGGTGTTCCGCACCGAGCAGCACAGCCCCGATGGTCAGACGCGTCCGCTGTTTTTGCACACAAGCCCTGAATTCGCGATGAAGCGCATCGTCGCGGCGACGGGACTGCCGGTGTTCCAGATGGCGCGCGTGTGGCGCAATGCGGAGGGCAGCCGCCTGCACGCGCATGAATTCACGATGCTGGAATGGTACCGTCCGGGAAGCCGCCTTTCGGATCTGATGGACGAGACGGAGGCCCTGCTGCGCGCGACGCTGCCGCCTGTGGTGCAGGGGACGCAGGTCGAAATCGCCCCGCCATTCGAGCGCCTGACGATGGCGGAGGCATTCGGGCGGTACGCAGGCGTTGACCTGCTGGCGACGGGCGATGACGCGGCCGCGCTGGCGCATGCCGCCGGGTGTGACCTGCGACCGGGTGAAAGCTGGGAGGACCTGTTCTTTCGCCTGCTGATGGAACGGGTCGAGCCGCATATCGGGCGTCGGCGTCCCACCTTCCTGACGCACTGGCCCGCCAGTCAGGCGGCCCTTGCCCGTCGTGATCCACATGATCCGCGCGTGGCATTGCGCTTCGAACTGTATGCTGACGGGATAGAACTGGCCAACGCGTTCGAGGAACTGACCGATCGGGCGGAGCAGGAGGCGCGTTTCGTCGCCGATCGTGCCCGCCGTGCGGAGCTGTATGCAAACGACCCGGATGCGGCATGGCCGATGGACCATGCGTTTCTCGCGGCGCTGGATGCCCTGCCGCCCTGCGCGGGGATCGCGCTTGGCCTTGACCGTCTGGTGATGCTGGCGGCCGGAACACGGCGCATCAGCGATATATTGTGGCTGCCGGAATGAAAGGAATTGTTTGAAAATAGAAGGTTGGAAAATGTTGATAAAAGTTTTTGGGTGTCGCCTTTTTTCAAAAAGGCGACGTCATCAGAAGCTTTTGCAAAAAGCTTCACCAAAAACTCTTACTAATTATCAGGGCATTACCCGGCCTGCTTTTTCAAACAGTCTCCAGGGCCCAATGGAATGAAAAAAGGCTGCCTGCCGGGTTCAGCCAACCGAATCGGCTGCGGCGTCCATCGCGGCGTTCATCGCCCGCACGCCCGCGTCGGGGCCATCGGGATGTGACCATACCGCGCTGATGACCGCCAGGAAATCAGCCCCCGCACGGACCAGCGGCGCGCAGTTGTCTGGCGTGATTCCCCCGATCGCGACGACCGGCAGCTCCATCATGCCGCTCCACCATGTCAGCAGGTCGGTTCCCGCCCGGACGGATGTTTCCTTTGATACGGAAGGGAAGAATGCGCCGAACGCCACGTAATCCGCTCCGCCTTCGCCCGCGCGCATCGCCATGTCGCGGCTGTCATAGCATGAGACGCCAAGCTGCAGGTCGTCGCCAAGGATGCGCCGTGCCTCTTCCACCGTCATGTCATCCATGCCGACATGCGCGCCATCGCAGCCGGTGGAGCGGGCAAGGTCGGGACGGTCATTGAGGATGAAGGCGACGTCGCGTTCATGCGCGACCGGACGCAGCGCGTCGATGGCGCGGCGGATCGTATCGTCGGGGACGTTCTTGAGCCGCAGTTGCACCGCCGCCACCGGCCCGGCGTCAAGCGCGCGCGCCAGCAGGGGCGCGAATGCGTCGGGATCGAGCGACTCGGGCGTGACAAGATAAAGCTGGCAATCGGTCATGGTAAGTCGATCATATGACGCACATCCATCATCGGAAACAGTCCCCATGGCGCATGGGTCGGGACTGTTTCACAGTTCGTCACCGAACCGTGGTGCGTGTCATGGGAAAGTTTCTGGCGAAGTTTTCTGCATAAAAGCCTTGCCGGACGCCGCCTTTTGGAACGGGACGGCACCCGAAGACTTTTGTTAATTTTCATCAGTCAGTGGTTTTCAAACGCCCTTTTTCGCAGGCGATCTGGGAACATCAATGATCGTGCCCGGCAGGACCGGGACCTTGGGCAGGGGAGGCCGGATTATGTTGTGCAGGCGTTCGGTCGTGGCAGGCCCTGCATTTGAAGACGATGACGATGCGCCGTTCAGCCTGCGGGGTGGGATCGCAGGTATCGCTGCAACGCATCTGCCGGGTTGGGACCCGCGATGACATGCGCGTCCGGACGGCCCCGCAGGCATGTCGCCCCGGTCATCCGTGCCAGCCGGACCAGCGCGTCGTGCTGTGTGCAGGCGGGTTCGACAATGACGCCCCCCAGCCCCGCACGAAGCCCTTCGGCCGCGCGGGCCGCCGCCATGCCGCAATCAAGGAAGGCGGGCATGCCGGTCCGCGCCGTCAGCGCCTTCCACCATGCGACCCCCATGAAGCAGCCGGCATCGGGTTCTGATACCAGTGCGCAGGAACTGCCGGGCCGGGCCTTCAGCGCGGTGCATACCATTTCCATCTCCGCCGGGGTGGAAATGACGACGAAATGACGCGGAAGCGCAAAAATGTCATGATTATCGATCATGCTTGACGTTCAGACGCCACCGGGCGATCAGTTTGCAAGGGACCATGGCAGGAAATAAGGATGAACGTGTCCAATACTGACACAACGCAGACGGGGCAGGAAGCATCCGCGCATGAGGGGACGATTGACCCGGCGGACCGGCTGGAACAGGCGCTGACGCGTATCGCCTTTGCCATCGAATGCCGCGAACAGGGAACGTGGCCGTCGCTGCCGCCGTCTTCTTCCACGCCGGAGGTGGACCTTCAGGCGCTGGCGGCAAATATTGATGTCCTGATCGCCAGGGTGCGCGATCTTCTGGATGACGGGGAACCGGCAGCCGTGATCGCGGATGTAAGGGGCGAATGACGATGGGACAGGTGACGGTACGCATCAACGGATATTCCTATACCGTCGGATGCGAGGAAGGGCAGGAACAGCACCTGCAGGCGATGGCGCAGGAAGTGGAGCGGCGAATCGACCGTATCCGCGCGCTGGGCGGTCACAGCGGCGAGGGACGGCTGCTGGCGCTGGCGGCGCTGCTGATGGCGGACGAGATCCATGACCTGACGGCGGAAAAGATGTCCGCCGACACCGCCCACCAGCTGGCGCAGGGCCGTCAGGCCCGCGTCGAGAACGAGCGGCGTCGCGATCAGCTGGCGCATCTGGTGGAACGTGCGGAAAACATTGCAGCCGCCCTCGAACGTGACTAGATAACAGGTGCGGGGCTGCCGGACGCGTCAGGCAACATTCAACCCCTGGGCCGATAAGCACTTCCTAAGGGAGCTGGCACTGTCGTGACCGTGGTCACGTTACCTGGCGCCCACCTGCACCTGCAGGTCCGGGAGGGCTGATAAGACCAACGGTCATGGTGGCTCCGTAATTCATGACGATATCCCCTGATTCCGATTCGCCCGCTCTGGCGCGGGCCAAGGCCGAACTGCGGCGGCAATGCCGGGCACGACGGGAAAATACCCCGCTCACGGCGGCCGGGGAACATGCCCTGCGCGCGGGCATCCTTGCCTGTGTGGATCAGGTCCCGGTTGGCAGTGCGATCGCCCTGGTCTGGCCATTGCCGGGGGAAATCGACCTGCGGCCGGTTTTCATGCCCCTTCACCACCGTGGCTATCGCGTCCTGCTGCCCTTTACGCCGCCACGGGGGCAGCCGCTGTCGTTCCATCACTGGCACCCTGACGTGACGATGTGCAACGGCCGATTCGCGACATGGCATCCCGACGGGCATGCCCACCGGCCCGACATGGTGTTCGTGCCGCTGCTGGCCTTTGACAGGCGGGGCGGCCGGCTGGGATACGGGGGGGGATATTACGATCGCACGCTTGCGCGGCTGCCCCATGCGATTGCGATCGGCTATGGTCTCGCCACGCAGGAGGTCGCGCACATTCCCATGGGCCCGCATGACGTGCCGCTGTCGGGCGTTGTGACGGAGCGCGAACGGATCGCGTGTCATGGTGATGCGCCCCTGCGCGGGTAAAGAGGAAGGTCGGGTTTTTTGAGGATACTGTTTCTGGGCGACATTGTCGGCCGCGTCGGCCGCGAGGCGGTGATTGACCGCCTGCCGGGATTGCGTAACGAGCTGTCGCTGGATCTGGTGGTGGTGAACGGGGAAAATGCCAGCCACGGCTTTGGCCTGTCCCCGGCCATCGGCCGTGACCTGTTCGCGGCGGGCGCCGATGTCATCACGCTGGGCAATCACAGCTGGGACCGGCGCGACATGATCGGGCATATCGATGCCGAACCCCGCATCATCCGTCCCGCGAACTATCCCCCCGGCACGCCCGGACAGGGCAGCGTGGTGGTGGAACTGGTCAACGGGCGCAGGGCGCTGGTCATCAGCGTCATGGGGCGGCAGTTCATGGATGCGATGGACGATCCGTTCCGCGCGGTGTCGGACATCCTGTCGCGCCATCGGCTGGGGGTGACGGTGCAGGCCATCGTGGTCGATATCCATGCTGAGGCGACGAGCGAGAAATGGGCCATGGGCCACATCTGCGACGGTCGCGTGTCGCTGGTGATCGGGACGCATACCCACACGCCAACCGCCGATCATCGCATCTTCCCCAATGGAACGGCGTTTCAGACCGATGCGGGGATGTGCGGCGATTATGACAGCGTGATCGGCATGGGCAAGGATGCCGCCATCGCGCGGTTCGTGCGCAAGATGCCGGGCGAACGCCTGCAACCGGCGGAAGGCGATGCCAGCATCGCGGGCATGATGGTGGAAACCGATGACGCGACCGGCCTTGCCATGCGCATGGCCCCGTTGCGGCTGGGTGGGCATCTGGCGCAGACGCGTCCCGATTTCTGATGGCGTGGGGACAGCCCTGTCGCGCGGATGTCAGCCGTCCGCCATCCCCTGCGCGCGGCAGGCAGGGGCGACATGGGTGATGTCCTGCCGGGCTTCGTCATCCACATTGTAGCGGAATTCGCGGGGGCTGGGTGCGAAACGCCGTCAGCCGCAGGACGCGAAAGCACGCGGCGTTCCGCCCGTCCAGACGGCGGATGGTGATTGCGGACACGTCCATCAGCGAAAGGCCGGTTCGTAAAAACCCCGCAGCTTGCGCGAATGCAGCCGGCCCACGCCCTGCGCCCGCAGCTGGCGCATGGTCTCGATCCCGACAATCAGATGCTGGCGCACGCGTTCGCGATAAAAGGCGTTGGCCATGCCACGCAGCTTCACCTCCCCATGCAGGGGCTTGTCCGAAACGCACAGCAGCGTGCCGTAGGGGACGCGGAAACGGAAACCGTTGGCCGCGATGGTGGCCGATTCCATGTCTACCGCGATGGCGCGGGTCATGTTGATGCGGGTGAACAGTGCCTCCAGCCGCAGTTCCCAGTTGCGGTTGTCGGTGGTCATGACCGTGCCGGTGCGCAGCCGGGTCTTGAGCTCCGCATCATGCAGTCCCGTCACCCGTTCGGCCACCTCCTGCAGGGCTGTCTGCACCTCCGCGATGGGGGGAACCGGGACCCATGGCGGCAGGTCCTCGTCCAGGACGTTGTCATCGCGCAGATACCCGTGGGCCAGCACATAATCGCCCAGCCGCTGCGTCCGGCGCAGCCCGGCACAGTGTCCCACCATCAGCCAGCAGTGCGGCCGCAGGACGGCGAGGTGGTCGGTAATCGTCTTGGCGTTGGCCGGTCCCACCCCGATATTGACCAGCGTGATGCCATCCCCGTCCGGGCGGCACAGGTGATAGGCCGGCATCTGCGGCAGGCTGCCCGCGCTGCCCTGCGGGCGGGGGGATGCCCCCCTGCGGTGGATCGTGCTTCCCGGTTCGACAAAGGCATCGTATTCGTCGCCTTTGTCGACCTGCGCATGGCCATATTCGCGAAAGGCATCGACATAGCGCTGGTAATTCGTCAGCAGGATGAAACGCTGGAAATGCCCCGGGGCCGTGCCCGTGTAATGATGCAGCCGCGCCAGCGAATAATCGGTGCGTTCCGCCGTGAACAGCGCCAGCGGGCGCGGCGTGCCGGGACGTGGCACCTGTTCGCAGTTGGCGATGGAATCGTCGGTCATCCACAGGTCCGGCAGCGCGAAATGCTGCTGCAGCCATGCCATGTCCGCCTCCGTCAGGGAGGTGACGGCATCTTCCATCACATAGGACAGCGGAATGGGCCGCCGCGACCGTCCCACCAGCACGGGCTGGCGGTAATGGCGCAGCAGGATATCGATCTGTTCGCGCCAGTACTCGCGAAACAGCGCCGGGTGCGTCAGGGTCGTGCCGTAAAATCCGGATTCAAGGACAATGTCGAAAGGGGGGCGCGGCATGTCGGCAGGCAGCCCGCTTTCCTGAACGAACGCGAGGTAGGGATACACCCCCTGTGCCAGATGGCGCGTATCGCGTGTCGCAAAGGCCTTGCGCAGCAGGTGTGCCGCCGTGTCGTACAGGTCGGTAATCCGTGCCACCGCCGCATCGGCGTCGTCAAAGGATTCGAAATCCGTCCCGACCTCTTCCAGCAGGCGCTTTGTCGTCGGTGTCATGGCGCTTCCCCTTGCTCTGGTGGGGAAACTATGAAGAGGGCGGAAAAAACAATCAACTAACACGGCACGGGGCTGCCGCGCCCGTCCGGGATTTCCTTACCGGCGCGGCAGGCCGGTCAGTGGCGGATCAGGATATAGTTGATCGTAAGGTCGATATCGAAATGGTCCCCGGCCATGTCCGGCGGCACGGGCGGCAGCTGCGCATTGCGGAACATCCCCACCGTCGCGGCGTCAAGGTAGTACGATCCCGACTGCCCCGTCAGGCGCACCTTCGCCACCTGTCCATTGCGGTCCAGCACGACATGCACCGATGACGGCCCTTCCTCGCCCGCGCGGGCGGCCTCTTCGGGGTAGTACATGTGGCTGCGGATCCACTGATCCAGTTCGGAGGCGTAATCGTCGCTGACGCCATGAATCTGCGTGTTGGTGGAATAGGGGGAATTGATCTTCCCGTTGCTGACCAGCGGCCCGACGGACAGATCGATGGGCGAGCCGGAACCGCCCGCGCGGCCATGGCGGCTGCGGTGCGGCAGCGGCGATGGCGCGAATGACAGGTCCATCGGCGACTGCAGCGACGAATGCGACTGGCTGGAGGCATGATGGCGCGGCTGCTGCGCCGCATGCGTCGAATGGCCGGGGCTCTGCATGCCCGGATTGAACTGCTTCTGTTCCGTCGACTGCGGCACCGACAGGTCGGAGGGGGCCTGCGTCAGCGGCGGCGATGACGGGGTTTCCGGCGTCGGGACGTTGGGCGAGGGGGAGGAATCCTCGCTCTGTTCCTTGGGGGTCGGGGTGCTTTCCGTCGTGCTGTGCTGGCTTTCCTTGCGCGGCGCGTCGGCACCCCCGGCCATGTCGGGGGAGGACTGTCCCTGCATCCCGCTGGATGACGGGGGGGAGAATACCATCTCCACCTGCGGGGATTCGGAAGAGGAGGACGGATCGCCGTGGGGATTGTGGTGCGCGGAACTGATGAGGATGGCGCACAGCAGCGCGGTATGCAGCGCGATGGAGATGGCGGCGGCCTTGCCGGCCCCCGGTTCCTCCAGCGTGTCGGGACGGATCAGTCCCGAGGTAACGGGACGCAGCCCGCGATAGCCGGGGGGACGGGGAACAAGGTCGGGCGATTCAAGCCGTTCGTCCTGACGGGTATGGGACCGCGATGGCGTGACAGGCGGCGCGGGGCGGACCGGCTCGTCCCCGCGCGGGATCAGTACGGGTTCCACGGCATGGCGGTACCGGGAAGAAGGACTGAGTGTCACCGACATGAAAGGGCGCGTTTCTCCGCCTTGGGGTGGCTGCTGTGATCGCAAGACAGGTTGCCGCCACTATCGTGCCATTACCTGTCCCGGCTTGCCAGCATAACTGCGGGGACGGGTCACGATGTCAAGAGCGATACAACATGTGGCCGCGTGTCTTTTCCCGTGTCGGTAGCGTTGTGTCAGTAGCGTTCGACGAAGCGTTCCAGAAGTTCGGCGAAGCGGTCGGGGTTTTCGACATGCAGCCAGTGCCCGGCCTTTTCGATCAGTTCAAGCCGGTGGTTGGGAAACAGGCGGCGCATCGTCGTGAAATGTTCCGCCCGGATATAGGGGGAATTCTCCCCCGCAAGGAACAGCGTCGGCCCCGGATAGCTGTAGCCCTCGGGGATGTAGGGCCAGCTTTCGACATTGGGCATCGATTCCACGATTTCGCGCAGGCCGATGCACCAGTCGGGGTTTTCCCCCACCCGGATGTTCTGCAGCATCAGCGCGCGCACGTCGGCATTGGGAATGTAATGCTGCAGCAGCAGGTCGGCCCCCGCCCGGTTGAGGAAAGGGGGAAAGGGCACGTGGAGCATCTGTTCGCCCAGCCCGAACTGCCCGTGGCCGGTACGTGCGGGCGGAATGTCCGCGACCAGCAGGCTGTGCACCATGCCCGGATGCATCAGCGCCAGCGTCATCGCGACCTTGCCGCCCATGGAATGTCCCACCAGCGTCGCGGGCAGGGCGTCGTGATGGCCCAGCGTTTCCAGAAGGTCGGCGGACATCACGTTGTAATCCATCAGCCCGTGCGGGCTTGCACCATGATTGCGCAGGTCGATCGCCAGCGTGCGGCGCGTGCGCGCCAGGCGCCGCTGGAAAAAGCCAAGGTTGCGTGCCCGTCCGAACAGCCCGTGCAGCAGGACAACCGGTGGTCGGCCCGCATCCCGCGTGGATGCTTCCTCCGGCCCCCGTTCAATCACATTCAGCAGCACCGCGATTACCTTGTCCCTGGATTCAAGATGTCTGGAGATTCAGGAGGATTTTCCCCGAATGCGTCCCATTTTCCATCAGCTTATGGGCATCCACGACCCGCGCAAGGGGGAAGGTGGCATGGATGAGCGGACGGACGGCCTTTTTTTCCAGAAGTGGCCATACATGCTGTTCCAGCTGTCTTGCGATTTCCGCCTTGTAGGCGCTGCTGCGTGGGCGCAGCGTCGTGCCGGTCACCACCAGGCGTCGCGTCATGATCCGCGCCAGACCGACATTTTCAGCCCGCGCGCCACCCTGCAGCGCGATGATCACCAGCCGCCCTTCCGGCGCAAGGCACTTCAGGTTGCGCTCCAGATAGGAACCGCCGATCATGTCAAGGATGATGTTCACCCCCTTGCCATCGGTCAGTTCGGCAATGCGGGCGACGAAATCCTCCGTCCGGTAATTGATCGCCGCGTCCGCGCCGATGGCGGTGCAGAGCTCGGTCTTTTCGGGGGTGCCGGCGGTGACATAGGCAATGCCGCCCATCTGGCGCACCAGCTGGATCGCGACCGTGCCGATGCCGCTGCTGCCGCCATGGATCAGGACACGATCCCCCGCGCGCATGGACGCGGTCATGAAGATGTTGGACCAGACAGTAAAGAACGTCTCTGGCAGGGCGGCCGCGTGCAGGGCATCGAACCCCGTCGGCCACGGCAGGCACTGCCCGGCGGGAACGGTGCAGTACTGGGCATATCCCCCGCCATTGGACAGGGCGCAGACACGCGCGCCCAGGGCGGGGAAGGCATCATCAGGGATGCCGGGGCCACGGGCGACGACCGCGCCCGCGATTTCCAGCCCCAGGATCGGGCTTGCCCCCGGTGGCGAGGGATACAGCCCCTGGCGCTGCATGATGTCGGGGCGGTTGACGCCCGCCGCCATCACGCGCACCAGCACTTCCCCCTCCTTCGGGGCGGGAACGGGCACGTCGCTGAGGGTCATGACATCGGGGGTGCCGGGATCGGCATAGGTGACGGCCTGCATCATGACCGGCAGGGTGGGGTTCATGATCATCCTTTCGTCGGTATTCCGGGCAAGGTGGCGTAACCCCGTCGATAACACATCGTGGCGTAATATCATGCCCCGATCATGCGGCGTCCCGATGACATGTCTGCGTGCATGGCGTGCGGTGCCGTCCTGAGCAACGTCGCGCCCGAAGCGGGGTTCGGGCATCGGCGCATGAAAATCGGAAGATCAAAAAAGGCACCGGGATCGCATGATCCCGATGCCTTGCCATGTCGTGCCGCAGGGAATGCGGAACGCGCGGTCCTCAGACCGAGTAGTACATCTCGAACTCGGCGGGATGCGGGGTGTGTTCGAACTTGAACACTTCTTCCCACTTGATCGCGCAGTAGCTTTCGATCTGGTCCTTGGTGAACACGCCACCGGCCAGCAGGAACTCGTGGTCCGCTTCCAGCGCCGTCAGCGCTTCACGCAGCGATCCGCACACGGTCGGGATCTGCTTCAGCTCTTCGGGGGGAAGGTCGTACAGATCCTTGTCCATCGCGTCGCCCGGATGGATCTTGTTCTTGATGCCGTCCAGACCCGCCATCAGCATGGCCGAGAACGCAAGGTAGGGGTTCGCGGTCGGGTCGGGGAAGCGGACTTCGACGCGCTTGGCCTTCGGGCTGGTGGCGTAGGGGATGCGACACGACGCCGAACGGTTGCGCGCGGAATAGGCGAGCAGCACGGGCGCTTCGAATCCGGGGATCAGGCGCTTGTAGGAGTTGGTGGACGGGTTGGTGAACGCGTTCAGCGCCTTGGCGTGCTTGATGATGCCGCCGATGTAGTACAGCGCCTCGTCCGACAGGTCGGCATAGCCATTGCCGGCAAAGGTCGGCTTGCCCGCCTTCCAGATCGACTGGTGGACATGCATGCCCGATCCGTTGTCGCCATAGATCGGCTTGGGCATGAAGGTCGCCGTCTTGCCATAGGAATGGGCGACGTTGTGCACGCAGTACTTGTAAATCTGCATGAAATCGGCGGACTGCACCAGGGTGGCGAACTTGGTGCCCAGCTCATGCTGCGACTGCGCGACCTCGTGGTGGTGCTTTTCGATCGGCAGGCCCATCTCGCCCATCGTGGTCAGCATTTCGGCGCGCAGGTCGCTTTCGCTGTCGACGGGGGGGACCGGGAAATAGCCACCCTTGACGCCCGGGCGATGGCCCATGTTGCCTTCGGGATAGTCCTTGAGCGAGGCGCCGGGGCCTTCCATGCTTTCAAGTTCGTACTTGCCGAAGTTCGGACCCGTGCCGAAACGCACGCTGTCGAAGATGAAGAATTCGGCTTCCGGGCCAAAGAACGCCGTATCGCCCAGGCCGGTGGACTTCAGGTAATGTTCCGCCAGCTTCGCCGTGGCGCGGGGGTCACGGTTGTAGAACTGCCCGGTGGAGGGTTCGACGATGTCGCAGATCAGGATGAGCTGCGGCTTGGCCGAGAACGGGTCCATGACCGCCGTGGCGGGGTCGGGCAGCAGGATCATGTCGCTTTCGTTGATGGCCTTCCACCCGGCGATGGACGAACCGTCGAACATGAATCCCTCGCGGAAGGTGTCTTCCTCGATGGTGGAGACATACTGCGTCGTGTGATGCCACTTGCCGCGCGGGTCGGTGAAACGCAGGTCCACCATCTCCACGGCGTTTTCCTTGATCAGGCTGAAGACCTTGGCGATGGCTTCAGCAGACACCCCTGATGTCGGGGAAGAAGGGGTACCCGATGCTTTTTTTGGCATTGTTCTCTACCTGCCTGTGGTGAACGGTCCCGCAAGGATGATGCGGATACCGAAACGGTTACGGAAAAGGAATGGCCGTGTCGAGGGGACCGTACCGTCCCGCTGGACGGGACAGGCCATGTCAGACGGCATCCTCGCCATGTTCGCCGGTACGGATACGGATTACGTCTTCCACCGGGGAGACGAAGATCTTGCCATCGCCGATGCGGCCCGTGCGGGCGGCGGCGATGATGGCCTCGATCGCGCGGTCGGCCAGATCGTTCGAACACACGATTTCAAGCTTCACCTTGGGAAGGAAATCGACGATGTATTCGGCGCCACGATACAGCTCGGTATGACCCTTCTGCCGGCCGAACCCCTTGGCTTCGGTCACGGTAATGCCCATCAGGCCGATTTCATGAAGGGCTTCCTTCACTTCATCAAGCTTGAAGGGTTTGATGATGGCCTCGATCTTTTTCATGCCGCGTCGTCAATCTCCAGTCTGGCGGACCGGCGGCATTCCGGTACCGGATCGTATTCCTGCGGGAACGGACGCAGATGCCGTTTCAGCTTCTTTTCCGCTACAGGTTTGCACGGGTTGGGATTTCAGGCAATCGGATGATATGCCAAAAATCGCAAGCCCGGCGTTATTGGCGCCCCTGGACAGGATGTCAGGTATGAAACCCGCGAATGCGATGCTGTCGGCCCTGCCGACGACCATTTTTTCCGTAATGTCGGCGCTGGCGGTGGAATATGACGCCGTCAATCTGGGACAGGGATTTCCCGATACCGAAGGGCCGGCCGACCTGATCGACGCGGCGGCCGCGGCCCTGCGTGACGGGCGCAACCAGTACCCGCCGCTGACGGGCGTGCCGGAACTGCGCATGGCGGTGGCGTCGGCCAACGCGCGGTTCTGCGGGATAGAGGTCGACCCCGCGACGGAGGTCGTGGTGACCTGCGGCGCGACCGAGGCGATCACGGCCTCGCTGATGGCCCTGGTCAATCCGGGGGATGAGGTGGTCGTGTTCGAACCGCTTTACGACACCTACCTGCCGGTGCTGCGCATGCTGGGCGCGGTCGCGCGCCCGGTGCGCCTGCTGCCGCCGCACTGGTCGCTGCCGCGCGCGGAACTGGCGGCGGCGGTCGGCCCGAAGACCAAGGCGATCCTGCTCAACACCCCCATGAATCCCACCGGCAAGGTCTTTACCCGCGCGGAACTGGAATTCATCGCCGATCTGATGGTCCGCCATGATGTCTATGCCGTCTGCGACGAGGTGTACGAGCACCTGACATTCGCCCCGGTGCGCCATGTCGCGCTGATGTCCCTGCCGGGCATGAAGGCGCGCACCATCCGCATCGGCAGCGCGGGAAAGAGTTTTTCGATGACGGGCTGGAAGGTCGGCTATGTCACCGCGCCCGCGCCGCTGGCGGCACTGGTGGCAAAGGCGCACCAGCTTTTGACCTTTACGGTCGCGCCAAACCTGCAGCGCGCCGTCGCCATCGGGCTGGAAAAGGACAGCGACTATTTCCTCCAGCTTTCCGAAAGCATGCGGCAGTCGCGTGACATGCTGACCCGGGGGCTTCGCAGTGCCGGCTTCGAGGTCCTGCCCTGCGATGGCAGCTATTTCGTCATTGCCGATTTCGCGGGGCTGGGATTCGCGGGCGACGATGTCGCGTTCTGCGAGGCGATGACGCGCCGGCTGCGGGTGACGGCCATTCCCGTCTCCGCCTTCTATGACCCTGACGGCGGCCCCGGCCCGCGTACCCTCGTGCGCTTTGCGTTTTGCAAGCGGCCCGAAGTCATTGCCGAGGCGGTCAGCCGACTGGCCCGCGTGGATGATCTGAGGGGATGAGGACGGGGGCGGGACACCAAACGCCGCGCGGCGGGAAAAGGGTTATTGACGTCGTGCATCAGAGCCTCTAAATCACCCCTCGTTGCGGCGGATGTAGCTCAGTTGGTAGAGCGCCAGGTTGTGGTCTTGGATGTCGCGGGTTCGAGCCCCGTCATTCGCCCCATCATTTCCCTCTGAAATTTCCCAATCGAAATCAGGTGCCGCGCCGTCATGTCCGCGCGGGTTGCGTCTCTGCGCGCAATGCGGTCAGGAACCTGCCGAGTCCTTCATCGGGCGTAAGGGGCGTAAAGCCGAGTGCCGCGCGCATCGGGGCAATGTCGAAGGCCTTGTCCTCTCCCAGACGGCGGATTTCCGCCGGGGTGACGCGGGGCAGGCCAGGCAGGGGCGGCATCAGGCGGCTCAGCCCCATCAGCAGCGGCGCCGGCACGTTGACGACCGGGCGCGGACGCAGCCCGGCATGACGCGCGACAAGGGTGGCAAGCACGCGATAGGGAACGGCCTGCCCGCCCGCAATCACCAGCGTATGTCCCCCGCGCCATTCGCGCGCCAGCGCCGCCATGATCGCGCGCGCGACATCCCCCTGAAAGATTGGCTGCACCAGCGCCCGCCCGCCCGAAGGCAGCGGCAGGACAGGCAGGCGCCGGATCAGGCCCAGCAGGCGCTGGATGTTGTTTTCCCCCTGCGCGCCGTAAATCATGGTCGGGTGGAGCATGACGCCGTTGCGACCCGACGACAGCAGCGCCTGCTGTCCCTGCGCCACGTCACGCCCATGCGCATCGGGCCAGCGGGTGAACATCCGCGTGCTGCCCAGACAGACCAGCGAGGCCCCGGGCGGGGCGGCCGCCACGATGGCCGCGACATGACGGGCATGCGCGGTGGAAACGATCCGTCGCGCGTCGCGCAGTGCCGCAGCCAGCGTGCCGTCGGTGGAGGTAAGCTCGATTCGCCGTGCCTGTCCCGGCAGGCCCGTCGCACGCCACCGGCCGAGATCACGCACCAGTGGGACAAACGCAATGCCATCCTGATGCAGCGCCATGCACAGCGCCCGGCCCGAGCGGCCTGACGCCCCGATGACATGCACCGGCCCCTGCATGGCAGGGACGGGGGACACGGACATCAGGGCGCCATCATGATGTGAAAGCCTCAGGGCGTTGAATCAGGGCGTTGAAATCGTAAGACCCAGCGGGGCGGCGATGGACGGGTCGCTGGCCATCGACAGGGCGACGCCGATCATCATCAGGTTGACCGGCTTCATCGGGCGCAGCGCCAGCTGAAGCGGATGATCCGCAGGGGATTGCAGGAAACGGCCCAGCGCGCGCATCGAGGCGTCATCGGAAGCAGACAGGCTGGCGAGCAGCGTCTGGCGGTAGGCATCCACCGGCGTCTCGCGGCTGCGGGCAAGGGCTTCGATCACATGGCTGGCCAGCGAGCGATCTTCCCACGTGATGGCCGCCGAGACGACGCGCGCGGTTTCGGGCACCACCAGCATGTCGTCAAAGGGAATCTGGTCCAGTTCCGCGATCACCGTCAGGTTGCCCATGTCCGGCGACTCCACCGTCATGGGTTCCAGCCGCAGGTGCCCCGCGCTGCGGTCGCCCGCGCTCACCACATGCACGTTCCCCATGAAATGGTCATAGCCGAAAGCATTGAGGAGCGAGATGCTGTCCGTTCCCGTGGACCAGATCGCAAGATTGGTCAGGCGCGAATCCATCTTGTCCTCGACCTCGGTCGAAGTGCGCGACGAGACAAGGCGGTCCACCTGCAGCAGCGGGTGGGAGCTTTCGATCACGCCCTTTTTCAGGTCCACCCTGTAGGGGTGCGTCTCATGCACCAGATGGCCCGACTGGATCAGGCTTGCGACCTGTCCGGCGAAATCCGGGCCATCAAGCTCAAGATGGTCCACCGTGATGCGGCGCGTGGGCGTAAGGTTGATCTGCGTTGCCAGATGGTCGAGGTCGAGGTGCGATGCCTGTCCCAGCCCGTAATGGTCCACGCGCATGTGGGCCACGGTCATGTCGGTCTGCGTGGCGGGGGCGGCGAGGTGGAAGTTGGTGAAGACCCCTTCACCCAGCACCAGCGAATCGAAGCCCAGCGACTGGGGCGCGTTATCGACGGGCCGCGCGCCATTGGGCAGGGTCAGGTCAGACAGGTCCACCTCGTCGAGGGAGAAGGTATTGCCCCATGCCATGACCTGCACCTTCTGCAGGATTAGGCTGCCGATCTTTTCCCCCTGGACGTTGTTTCCCTTCATGCCACCCAGCCGCACGTTGGCGGCCGTCAGCGTCATGACGGGATTATGATAGGTGACGGAGGTAAAGCGGGCGCCGCGCGCAAGGGTGCGGGGTTTCGCAGTCGCGTAGCTGAAGCTGGCGTTCGGCCCGATGGCGGCGCGGAAGTCCGCGATGCCGGCCTCCAGCCTGCGCTGGGCGAAGTGATGGAGGCCCCAGCTGCCCACCACAAGGACAAGTGCGACCATCGGTAAGGCGGGAAATATTTTCTTCACGAGCGCGGTGTCCACAGTGATCTCTTGCATGTCAGCTATATCATTCACAGGGGGCGGGGCAATCTTCTGGCGTCAAATATTGTGGTATCATGTTACCACATGACGATTTTCTGCGGAAAAGCGCCGGAAAATCGCATTGTCCTCTTGACGTTCGTGTTGCGTCCGGATGATAACGCGCCACCCGTTACCGCTCATATCAAGACGGAACACTGAATCCATGAAGACCACACTTTCCCTGAAACCTGCCGAGGTGACACGGGGCTGGACCCTGATCGACGCCGAAGGTCTGGTCCTGGGCCGGCTGGCGGCCATCGTCGCACAGCGCCTGCGCGGCAAGCACAAGCCGCAGTTCACCCCCCATGTTGATTGTGGCGACAACATCGTCATCATCAACGCCGAGAAGGTCCGCCTGACCGGCAACAAGGTGGCGCAGAAGCTGTTCCATTACCACACGGGCTATCCCGGCGGTATCAAGCAGCGCACGATCACCCAGCGCCTCGAAGGCAAGAACCCCGGCCATGTCGTGCGCAAGGCTGTCGAGCGCATGATCACCCGCGGTCCGCTGCAGCGCGCGCAGATGAAGCACCTGTATGTCTATGCAGGCAGCGAGCATCCCCACGAAGGGCAGAAGCCGCAGGTTCTCGACGTTGCGGCGCTGAACCGCAAGAATTCCGTTTCCAGCAACAAGAACGGGGCCTGATCTCCATGTCTGAAACCCAAGAACGTACAGGCACGCTGGCCGATCTGCAGGGAGCAGTCGCGTCGGGTCAGATCGAATCTACCGAGAACGCGGCCCCCGTTTACGAAGCCAAGCGCGACGCGCAGGGCCGTTCCTATGCCACGGGTCGTCGCAAGGACGCCGCGGCACGCGTGTGGATCAAGCCGGGCAAGGGCGACATCATCGTCAACGGCCGTCCGGTCGGCACCTATTTCGCCCGTCCCGTCCTGCGCATGCTGATCACGCAGCCGTTCCTGGTTGCCGATCGCTATAACCAGTTCGACGTTTACTGCACCGTGACCGGCGGTGGCCTGTCGGGTCAGGCGGGTGCGGTCCGTCACGGCATCAGCCGTGCGCTGACGCATTACGAACCGGCCCTGCGTGGCATCCTGAAGGCCGCGGGCTTCCTGACGCGCGATCCGCGTGTTGTCGAACGCAAGAAGTACGGCCGCGCCAAGGCACGTCGTTCCTTCCAGTTCAGCAAGCGCTGATTGCATATCCTGCGGCATCTTTTCCGGCACATGTCGGGAAGATGCCAAAGGTCAGGCGATTATCACGACGGGGTGGGCCGCATGCGGTCCGCCCCGTTCGTGTTTTCCGGCCATTTTCCAGACCCGGTATCCGGGTAGTTGTGAAAACGCATACCCTCCTGCCGCATCGGCCCTTTGCCGGGCTTTCATGAACAGGTTGTTCGTGCCCCTTGTGCATGCAGCTTGGGATGTTGTCTGAAAACACTCTGCTGATAAAAAACAACAGAAGTTTCCGGGGGATTTTTTAAAGTGGCAGCGGTGTTCAAAGCTTTTTGAAAAAAGCTTTACCAAAAACTTTTATGATTTTTGGGTGTTGTCGGGGTTCAGGCAGCCTTTTACATGAACGGGTTGTCCACCTTGCCTGCCTTGCGTGGCGCCGGCTTGATGGCGGTGGGCAGGTCCGGCGTGGATTGCAGCCTGTCCACGACGGACTGCAGGAACGTCAGCAGGTCCTGCGCCCGGCGTAGCCCGGCCTTGTCGCGGGTCAGGTCCGTCTGTCCATAAAAGGCGATGCTGTCGGTGCCGTTTTCAATGGTGATCCCGTCAAGTGTGCATGACGCGCTGTCATCGGCAAAGGGAACGATGGCCGGATGTGAGGCCTGTTTCATGTCTGCAATCTCCACGCTCGGGTGTCAGAACCATAAAAGCTGCCTGAAAATACTCTGTTGATGAAAATGACAGAAGTTTCTGGGTGTCGCCTTTTTTCAAAAAGGCGATGTCCTCATGACACCATCTGCAACAGGCTTCGCCAGGGATTTTTATGGCTTCAGGCTATTACGGAACATTCTTTCTCAAACAGTTTCTCATATATGACGGTAATGCCGGGTCCGGCGACGATGCGCATGGCGTCGTGATGATCGCCGCGATGATCCATGCCAGACGGTCCGTATGGGCAGGGTGATATAGGTCTGTTTCAGCGCGGGTGGCAGTGCCGGGAACGGATCAACCCCCACCGTTTCGATCAGGGTCGCGATCGTGACGCGATGGCAGGCGGGCGTGCGCACTGCGTTGCGGCAGACATAAACGCCCGCCACCTGCTGGCGCGGGTCATAGACCGCTTTCCACGTCGATGTCGGAACCAGAACCCGGTCGCTTCCGATGGTGGAAAGGCGGCGCGTATGGAATGCCGGGCCGGTCACGACATAAACTTCGCCATCGCGCAGGGTCAGGCGGCGCACGGCGCTTTCGATTTCTTCCCACCGTCCACGGTTGAGCGCGGCCGTCTGCGGCACGACGTTCGACAGGCGAAAGCTTTCTTCCTGCGTGGCGTCATCCGGCATGTCGCCAGAGGGGGACATATGCCCGCGGTCATATCCCGAATGGACATAATCCGACAGTTCGGCGCGCGCATTGGCGGGCAGGCGCTCATCGGGCTGGAATTCCCCGCGCCGGGGCGTGGCCTGTGCCTGTCGTATGACACTGGCCGTCAGGTGTTCGGCCGACCAGATCGGGTCGCGCGCAACACCCGAATACAGGACCACGAACGCGCTATTGCACAGCAGACGCGTCTGCGCACTCAGCTTTTCGTTGGTCAGGGCCGGCAGGCGATTGCCCGGCCCCATGGAGGCGCACGGTTCCGCCCATGCCGGGCCTGCCGTTCCCAAGACCACTATCAGGAACGACAGGAAACGAAAGGGAAGGCTTTTCATGCAAGGACCGTGGAGCGGGGCGAGTGGTGCCATCCTGTCATGTCTGTTAATCACGGATGCGGCAGAAAAGGGATGGTGAACGACATGACTGACTCCCCGCATACGCGGTATGTGCATGCCCCCGACCCGGACAGGGTCATCATGCGGCGACGCGAAAAACCGTTGACCCCGCTTCAGCGCGCGCTGCAGGTCGGTGTCAGGATCGTGGTGCTTCTTCTGGCCTGCCTGGCGATGGGGGACATGCTGTTACACTGGTTTCACGGCACGCGATAGGAACGCGCAGGGGGCGCCCGCCCTCAGGACGGGCCGCTCGCCGGGATGTCCTCACGCGCCAGCGCCATGGTGATATCAAGCGTTTCCTGATTGACCTGCGCGTCAAAGATGCGGTCCGCTGCCACGGCCTGTTCGCTGGATACCATGTCGCCGAATTTCAGGTTGGGCCAGTCGATGTGGTCATGGGCGGCCCGGCTGAATTCAAACGACAGCATGGGATGGGACGTCATGGCCCCCGACGGGTCGGCGGCGATGTAATCCCATACGAAGCGGCAGCTGGCGGGCGCGCCAGCCTGCGTGAACAGGGCGTGGACAAAGCCGGGGCTGACATCGGTCTGCAGCGTGTTCATCAGGTAATGCGGCGTGCTGCGGATCAGTTCGGGCGTCAGGCGGGTGCTGAAGATTCCCGCGGAAATCATCCGGGGCATCTGCGCGATGAAACGCGCCTGATCGATCGTGGCATGCACGGTGCAGCCCTGTCGCACATGTTCGATCCGCGCGGTGACGCCCCACGCCTGCGCCATCGAATTCGGCGGCAGGATTGGCGCGGGATAGGGGGCCGCATGGGCATCCGCCAGTGTAAGCCCCACCGCCATCGCGATTGCGCCACCTGTGGCGAATCGGAACCGCGACAGCCCCCGCGAATGTTCGGATAGGAACAGAAACGAGCAAATCCGCATTAAAATTTTTATTAAACTTTCCCCGGAATCACCGCCCGGTGACCGATTGTTGCGCCACGTCATATCCAAAAATCCAGCACCCAGAAGGTAAAATCAGCCCTGCGGAGCGGCCGGTGCCACGGCTTTTGCAAAAAAGCGCCGTCCGCCGTGGGGTCATGCCCGCCACCATGGGACATATGCCCTTTTCTTGGCGGTTTTGATGTGTCAAAGCGAAGTCATGGCATACATTACCACAAACCCCTATACCAACGAAGTTGTCGCCCGTTTTCCCGATCTGGAGGATGCCCAGGTCGAGGTCCTGCTCGCGCAGGCGGTCGACACTTTTGAGAAGTGGTCGCGCACCTCTTTCGCGGAGCGTCGCGCCATCATGAAAAAGGCGGCATCCCTGCTGCGTGAGCAGGCGGACCATTACGCCTCCCTGCTGACGCTGGAAATGGGCAAGCTGGCACGCGAAGCACAGGGCGAGGTCAGGCTGTCGGCCGACATCCTTGACTACTACGCCGACAATGCGGAGCGCTTTCTTGCCCCGGTTCCGCTGAAGGAAGCGGAAAACAAGCATATGCGCCCCATGATCGTCAGCGACCCGATTGGCGTCCTGCTGGCGGTGGAACCGTGGAATTTCCCGTATTACCAGCTTGCCCGCGTTGCCGGGCCGCAGCTGATGGCGGGCAATACCGTCATGGTGAAGCATTCCTCCATCGTGCCGCAGTGCGCGGCGGCGTTTGACAAGCTGTTCCATGATGCCGGCGCGCCGGCCGGTGCCTATACCAACCTGTTCGCCACGCGCGATCAGCTCAACCACCTGATCGAGGATCCGCGCATCGCCGCGGTGTGCCTGACGGGCGGTGAGCGTTCGGGTGGCCATGTCGCCGCGCGCGCGGGCAAGAGCCTGAAGAAGACGACGCTGGAACTCGGCGGGGCCGACGCGTTCATCGTGCTGGACGACGCCGACCTCGACAAGACGGTCAAGTGGGCCGTCTGGGGACGCCTCAACAATGGTGGCCAGTGCTGTGTCGCGTCCAAGCGCTTTATCGTGGCCGAATCCATTGCCGACGAGTTCATCGCCAAGTTCAAGGCGGCGCTGGACAAGCTGGTCGCGGGCGATCCGCGTGATCCGGCCACCACCCTGCCGCCGATGTCCTCCCAGGGGGCGGCGGACGAGCTGAACGAACAGGTTCGCCAGGCGGTCGCCAATGGCGCGCGCCCGCATTATTGCGGGGCGGAGGTGCCGAAAAAGGGTGCGTTCGTCCGTGCGACCATCCTGACGGATGTGGCGCGTGACAACCCGGCCTATTTCCAGGAATTCTTTGGCCCCGTGGCCATGGTCTTCCGCGTGGGCAGCGATGAGGAAGCGATCGCGCTGGCGAATGATTCCGAATTCGGGCTGGGCGGTTCCGTCTTTACCCGCGATGAGAAGCGCGGCGTGGAAGTGGCCCGTCAGGTGCGCACCGGCATGGTGTTCATCAACCATCCGACATGGACGGCCCCGGAACTGCCGTTCGGCGGCATCAAGAAGTCGGGCTATGGCCGGGAACTTTCCGGTCTGGGCATCGACGAGTTCGTCAACAAGAAGCTGATCAACGTCGTCGATATCGACGCGCCGTAATCAGGCAGGCCCTGCGGGTGGGGAGGAATTTCCACCCGCAGGTTCGCGCATGATTTCGAATGACGATCTGTTTCGAAATCGTCATTAAGTAAAAAGCAAACAAAGACATAAAAAAGACATAATACCCCGCTTTCTGAACGCATGTTTCAAAAGTATATCCGGGGTGTTACTTTAAAAATTCACATCAAAATATTGTTTTTCCGATTGAATGCATCCGCGTGATAGGCAATATGCGTTGACGTGTCCGTATGCATGCGGCCCGGATGGGCGGCGCGCATGTTGACATGAACATCACGTGGTGCGCGGCCGACAGGCCCCAACACCAGTGACGGCAATGAAAAAGATGAACCGGAACCCATAATTCGGAAGCTTGCCGGAACAGCGGGCATCCCTGTCCCGTTTACGGGTTTTCGCTTAACCGGCCATGATAAGGCAGGATATCCATGCTTGATTCACAGATTATCGAAATAGACGGAATTTTCGTTGGAACGGCGATCCAGATGGACCAGAACCAGAGCCGCCGTTTTTATGCCACGCATGACCGGGTCAGGTCGCTGCACAATATGGTGGTGCCGGACATCGCGGCCCTGAAAAACCGCGTGGCCCAGACATTCCGCCGCATGGCGCATGGGGAAATGGGCGGATTTTCCCGCCTCAGGCCGCAGGGACAGGCATAGGCCCCGGCCCGGCAGCCCCCATTGGCGGGGCATCATGCTGCCTGCCAGGCCCCGCCGTTGAAACGGCTGCATGGCTGATGCCGCATCCGCCTGCCGTTTCCCGGGGCATGGCACAAGGAAACCGGGAGGTCTTTTTGCAGTATATCCTGATGATGACGGGCAGGCCGCGGGGCCTGCCCGTTTTTTCATGCCGGTTCAGCGAATGACCCGGCGGCGCAGCTGGGTCACATCGCGCACCGCGCCGTGCGATGCGCTGGTCGTCAGCGCGGCATAGGCCTGCAGCGCGGTCGAGACGACGCGGTCACGCTTTGGCTGCCATGCCGCGTCCCCGCGTTCTTCCATGCGGTCGCGGCGCGCGGCCATTTCCGCATCGCCCACGGCGGCGCGCAGGACACGCGCCGGAATGTCGATTTCGATGATGTCCCCCTCCTCGAGAAGGCCGATCATGCCGCCTTCCGCCGCCTCGGGGGAGATGTGGCCGATCGACAGGCCGGAACTGCCCCCCGAAAAGCGTCCATCCGTAATCAGCGCGCATTTTTCCGCCAGTCCCTTGGATTTCAGGTAGCTGGTGGGATAGAGCATTTCCTGCATGCCCGGGCCGCCCTTGGGCCCTTCGTAACGGATGACCACGACGTCGCCCGGCCTGATCCTGTCGCCCAGGATGGCGGATACGGCGTCATCCTGGCTTTCGAAAATCCGTGCCGGACCGCGGAAGCTCAGCAGGTTGGCCGCAACGCCCGCCGTTTTCACGATGGCGCCGTCTTCCGCGATGTTGCCGAACAGGACCGCCAGGCCACCATCATGGCTGTAGGCATGTTCGTTATCGCGTATCGCGCCCGTGGCCCGGTCGGTATCGAGTTCGCTGTAACGGCTGGACTGTGAAAAGGCCTGCGTGGTGCGCACCCCGCCGGGGGCCGCGCGGAACAGGGTGCGCGCGGCCTCGTCCGCGTCAGGGGCGCTGATGTCCCATTTCGCCAGCGCCGCGCGGAGGGTGGGCGCATGCACCGTCGGGACGTCATCATGGATCAGCCCCATGCGCAGCAGTTCGCCCATGATGGCGGGAATCCCCCCGGCGCGATGAACGTCCTCCATATGGATGTCGGAGCGCGACGGCGCGACCTTGCACAGGTTCGGCACCCGACGCGACAGGCGGTCGATGTCGGCCATGGTGAACGCGACCTCGCCTTCATGCGCGGCGGCCAGCAGGTGCAGCACCGTGTTGGTCGATCCGCCCATCGCGATATCGACGGACATGGCGTTTTCAAACGCGGGCAGCGTCGCGATCCCGCGCGGCAGGGCGGTGGCGTCGTCATGTTCGTACCACTGGCGCGCCAGTTCGACGATACGGTGTCCGGCGCGCACGAACAGGTCCCGGCGGTCGGAATGCGTGGCCAGCAGGCTGCCATTGCCGGGCAGGGCAAGGCCCAGCGCCTCGGTCAGGCAGTTCATGGAATTGGCGGTGAACATGCCCGAACACGATCCGCAGGTCGGGCAGGCGGAGCGTTCGATCCGCTGCGACTGGTCATCGCTGATGCGCGAATCAGCGGCGGCGACCATCGAACTGATAAGGTCCACGCGACGCTCGACCCCTTCGTTCAGGATCTTCCCCGCCTCCATCGGGCCGCCGGAGACGAAGATGGTGGGGATGTTCAGCCGCATTGCCGCCATCAGCATGCCCGGCGTGATCTTGTCGCAGTTGCTGATGCACACCAGCGCATCCGCGCAGTGGGCGTTGACCATGTATTCGACCGCATCGGCGATCAGTTCGCGCGACGGCAGGCTGTAGAGCATCCCGCCATGACCCATGGCGATGCCGTCATCGACCGCGATCGTGTTGAATTCACGCGCGACGCCCCCGGCCTCGGCCACGGCGCCGGCCACCAGCTGTCCCAGGTCCTTCAGGTGGACATGGCCGGGCACGAACTGTGTAAAGGAATTGGCGACCGCGATGATCGGTTTGCCGAAATCCCCATCCTGCATGCCGGTCGCACGCCACAGGCTGCGCGCACCGGCCATGTTGCGGCCATGTGTCGTGGTGCGGGAACGGTAGGCAGGCATGGGTAAACCTTTCTGCGGTAAATGGGACAACCCGTGAAGAGATGGGTATGACTACACGGCAATTACAGGACCGCATCCCCCCACGCCAGCCCTGTTATTTCCCGGTTTTGCGCCAGCGCGCGGCGGGAAAGCGGGCGGGAGGGGTCGAAACTCTGTGTTGTGGCAGGCGTTTGCATCAATCCGGAAGAAAGGGCAGGCATGACGGATACAGGCAAGGCACTTACACGCGGGAACGAACCCCCGCCCCCCCGTCAGGGCCGCGCGGTTCCCCCCGTGCGCGCGATTGTCGCGGGTACGATCTGTGTCGCCCTGCTGGTGCTGATCATCCTGTGGTCATGGGACTGGTTCATTCCCATGGTGGAACGCAGGGCCGGGGCTGCGCTGCATCGCAGGGTCACCATCGCGCACCTGCATGTCCGTCCCGGCCGGGTGATCGTGATCGGGGCCGATGACGTACGCATCGACCAGCCGGAGGGATTTGGAAACCTGCCGCCGCTTGCAACGGCGAAGCGGCTTGATGTCGCGATCCGGTGGTGGCCGTTGCTGTGGGGCGGGGGGCTGGACCTGCCGCTGATTTCGCTTGATACGCCGGTGGTGGAACTGCAGGAACGGGCGGACGGCAGCCGCAATTACGATTTTTCCGATCCTGACGCGGCGAAAGAGAACCGGACCCCGAAAAAGGGGAACACCTCCATGCCCCGGATCGGCGCGGTGCGCATCGTCAGCGGGCAGCTGCATGTCATGCATGCCGGGCTGCATACCGACATGCGCGGGCAGGTCCACACGACCGAGGCAAGTGATCCGGAAGGCGCGCGCCTGGTGATGGATGCCCGTGGCACCTATGTCCGTCAGGCAATTACCGGCCATTTTTCCGGCGGCACGCTGGTATCGCTGCAGGATCGCAAACAGCCCTATCCGGTCGATCTGGAGGTACGGCATGGCGAGACGCGCCTGTCGCTGCATGGCGCGGTGGAGGACCCGCTGTCCTTTGCCGGGGCACGGCTGCGCCTGTCGCTGGCGGGACCGGACATGTCGCTGCTTTACCCCCTGACGGGCGTGGTCATTCCCCAGACGCCCCCCTATCGGGTGGAGGGCAACCTTGACTACACCGCCGCGCATGTCCGCTTTCGCGATCTGGATGGGCATGTCGGTTCCAGCGACCTTGGCGGCGACCTGTCGATCGATCCCCATCAGGCCGTGCCCTTCGTGGATGCCGAACTTCATTCCCGTCGCGTCGACCTTGCCGATCTTGGCGGATTTTTCGGGGCGACGCCGGGGGAAAAACCCTCCACCGCGCAGCAGCAGGAAGAAGCCCGCGCCCATGCCAGCAGCAATGCCGTCCTGCCCAGCACGCCCATCAACATGCCCAAGATCCGGGCGACCAATGTGCATTTCGCCTATCACGGCGACCATATCGAAAACCGGCATACGCCGCTGGATAATATCGATGTGCTGGCCGATATCCGCGATGGCGTGATCGATGTCCATCACCTCAACTTTGCCGTGGGTTCCGGCACGCTGGCCAGCAGCGGCACCTTTACGCCCCGAGGTGACGCGGTGGAGGCACGGATCGGCATCGACATGGTGCGCATCAACCTGTCGCGCCTGATGCAGGCAACCGGACGGTTTCATGGCAACGGGGTGTTCGGCGGGCATCTGGCGATCCATGGGACCGGCAATTCGCTGGCGGCCATCGTGGGCAATGGCGATGGCGGCATGACCGTCGCGCTGGATCAGGGGGGCGATATTTCCGCCGTGCTGCCGGACCTGCTGGGGCTGGAACTGGGCAAGGCGCTGCTTTCGCTTCTCGGCCTGCCGGGTGAGACGGACCTGAAATGCGTGATTGCCGACATGCCGCTGCGTCAGGGGATACTGGGAACGCGCACGCTGCTGATCGAAACGGGGGATACCCGCACGGTGGGCAAGGGGGACATCAATTTCCGCGACAACACGATCGATTACGCCCTGATGACGGATTCCCGCCATTTCGCGGTCGGATCCTTTCCCGGAACGCTGCATATTACCGGGCTGCTGAAAAAGCCGTCCATCATGCCGGGGACGGAGACGATCGCCCGTGCCGTGGGAACTGTCCTTCTGGGGGTGGTGACGCCTGTCGCCCTGCTGCCGACGATCGAGGCCGGGGTGGGCAAGGAATCCCTGTGCGCGCAGGCGATCCGCCAGATGCGCGACAATCCCGCATCGGGGCAGGTGCCGGTCGCGGGACGTCCACGGCGTATAAGCCGCCATCAGGGGCATGCGGCCCGTCGCGTCCCCACGTCGCATCCCGCGACGACCGGCCGTCTGAGTGCGGCGGAACGGGCGCGTATCAGGGATGTATGGACGCAGAGGATGAAGGGCCAGCATTCCTGAGGAAAAGCGTCGCCGGCCCCCATCACCGGGGGCCAATACCCGCTTGACCCTGCGCGGCGATATGGGCAAAAGGAGACGGCTATTGCCGGGTTAGCACAGCGGTAGTGCAGCGGTTTTGTAAACCGAAGGCCGGGGGTTCAAATCCCTCACCCGGCACCATAGCTTTTTTGCGACAGGATGCTGTTGCTTTTCGGGATCTTTCCCGTCGGGTAAAAATCCCTTCATCCATGCGTCGGCCATTTTCCCGGTATTGTCGGGGTATGCCACCTTCGGGGGCATGCACACGATGTGGTTTACGTGCGATCAGTATTCCGGACATGCTTCAATCCTGAAGTATCGCGCGCACCCTTTTGCCGAAATGCGGGAAATGGATGCCAACCATGCCGCGGCGATGGAATGATCGTGCCGGCGTACGTAACGGGCGGTCGGCCCCCTGTCATGGACAGCAGGCCGTCATGCGTGTCCTGAAAATTCGATAGCGTGACTGCCCCATACAGAAGAAGGAACATGCATCATGTCCAGAATGCCTTCATCCTATCGCGTTGATCCGCTTGTCTGGGGACATGGACCCAGGATTTTCGAGATTTTTGTCGAACCGACCTGCCCATTTTCCGTCCGCGCCATGGGCAAGCTCGATGCGCTTTTGCAGCAGGCGGGCGAGGATCGGATTACGATCAAGATCCGTTTCCAGTCCCAGCCGTGGCACATGTTTTCGGGCGTGATCGTGCGCGCCATTCTGGCGGCCTCTACGCTGGAGGGCGGCAAGGAAACGGCGCGTGCCGTCATGAATGCCGTGGGTGCCCATCGGGAGGAGTTTGAATTCCTGCATCATTGCGCCGGTCCCAACATGGACGCCACGCCCAATGATATCATCCGTCGCATGGAACGTTATAGCGGCGTCGCGCTGGCGCAGGCCTTTGCGGTGCCGGAATTGCAGGCGGCGATCAAATGGCACTGCAAATATGCGCGGCAGAACGGCATTCATGTGTCGCCGACCTTCATGGTTGATGGGCTGATCGATCCTGCCATCAGCAGTGGCGACACGGTCGAGGACTGGATGGCGCGGATTTTCGCGGACTGACCGAACGGAAAAGTTGTCAGTTTTTCTCCGAAGGACCGTTTGAATAATCTTCCGGTAACAGTAATAAAAGTTTTTGGGTGCCGTCTTTTTTCAAAAAGGCGGCGTCTTCATGAAGCTTTTTGCAAAAAGCTTCACCAAAAACTTCCTTATGATGACACGGTATTTCGTGAACATTCCCTGAAAGACGGCATCCCCCATGGGCTGGGGGTCTTCATTCCTATGTCCCATGTTCCACCGTCCTTGACGGAGGCACGACCACAGGAATTCAGGCAATCATTTCGAGGAGGTGTCGTGGCGGAGAGAGTGGAAGAAAGAGCCAGTTCATCTACAACCTATTGACTATATAAAACTAATTACCACAAAATATTGGTTTACATACAGTGTTTCACGACAGTATAGCACATGAGTGAAAAGTCACAGAGTTTTTTTGTGGCTACTCACTCGTGTGGAAAAATACGAACAGAAATCGTTAAATAATTCTATGTATCTCTAATTATTTGATATTAGGTCTTTATCTGTTGGCTTTGCTGTGCCTGCTCCTATGGTAAATAAATTATCAAAGTGATTTAAGAATGTCTCTATCAAATGACCGTGGTAAAATCCATAAACAGTAGTTGTTATGTTTCTGTTTTTCGGCTTAATAATATTAAAAGTTAATCTATCTTCATATATTTCAGGTTTAAACCAAGCTAATGACCCCCATTGCTGGGAGGAGTGAGTATAATATATTTTATCATTACTTCTTTTCCATGTGTTTATCCGGCCTTTCTCTTCACTTTGAGAAAGCCTTTTATTAAACTCATCTAAAAGAGATTTTGGAGATACGGTGAAGAATCGAACTGCCATGACATGCTCTTTAAAGTTAAGAATGCCACAATAAGAACATATGAAATACATTTCAAGAACATATGTTCTGTATATATGACGCTCATATTTTGGGGTCGTGAGAGTGTTCGTCCAAGCTGGGTTAGATGCTTGACCACATGAATCAAACAGAGTCCGACCTTATTTAAGAAACAGAAGAGGTCATCGGGGATCGGGGTTATGACAGCAACCGGATCAGACGATNATCTTGTCGAACGGAACATTACCGCCTGCATTCCACCGAGGAAGAACCGGAAATCAAAGCCATCTTACAACTGGCACCTGTATAAAAAGCGCCACCTTANCCGAAAACATGTTCGCAAAGTTGAAAGGCTGGCGACGTGTTGCGACCAGATACGACCGGTGCGCTCATACGTTCATGTCCGCAATCCAGATTGCAGCAAGCTTCATCTTCTGCCTCAAAGAATGAGTCTTGAGCATAAGAATATCGCGTTGTTCTCGTTCTTTTCGAACGGTATATTCCATGAGGTTGAATCGAGCATTCATCCAGTCAGTGACTTTTTTGAAGGTTTTCCTGCGGAAGCTTGTTAATTTCTGATATATTTTCTTTGAAGAAGTCTCTCAGCTTAGTTGCTGATATCTCTTCGTTTCGATAGGCCGTGATAGCCTGAATAACTTTTTCTCGCATTTCGCCCCATAAGTCCGACAAAACAGGCATCAGACCGAGCGCCCTACTTTGTGCGATTTTTTGTCAGAAGTGCGAAGGGTGCGGACCAGATGCGTTCTGAGCATAGGTCGAAGGTCTGACGAAATCCTTACTCGAAGATACCAGCAAGCTCGTCGTCGGGTCATATAAAGCGTAGCCATAAGTGTTCCACATGCGTGTGTAACACTGCGGGAAGCCAAAAAAATTTGGTGCAAAATCAAGGACTTGCAAGTCGTGGCGGAGAGAGTGGGATTCGAACCCACGGTACGCTATTAACGTACACACGCTTTCCAAGCGTGCGCCTTAAGCCGCTCGGCCATCTCTCCTGCCGATCAGGAACGGGCACGCAATCCCGCCTGATGGGTGCGGAACATAGCAGCAATTCATGCAAGCGCAAGGGGTAAGATCATGATTATCCCACCCCTTGGCGGGATAATCATGATGGTCGTGCGCCGGTCCTCAGTGATCCATCTTCAGCGCGGCAAGGAAGGCGCTCTGCGGGATTTCCACCTTGCCGAACTGACGCATGCGCTTCTTGCCTTCCTTCTGCTTTTCCAGAAGCTTGCGCTTGCGCGAGATGTCGCCGCCATAACATTTGGCGGTCACGTCCTTGGACATGGCGCCAAGCGTTTCGCGCGCGATGATGCGGCTTCCGATGGAGGCCTGGATCGCGATCTTGAACAGCTGCCGGGGGATAAGTTCTTTCAGCTTCGCGCAGATCGCGCGTCCCCGTGTTTCCGCCGCCGAACGGTGGGCGATGAAGGACAGGGCATCCACCGGCTCCTGATTGACAAGGATGGAGATGCGGACCAGGTCGCTCTCCTCATACGTGTCCATCTGGTAGTCGAAGCTGGCATACCCGCGGGAGACGGATTTCAGACGGTCATAGAAATCAAAGACCACTTCGTTCAACGGCAGGCGATAGACCGCCATCGCCCGGTTGCCGACATAGGTCAGGTCCAGCTGCACCCCGCGCCGTTCCGTGCACAGGGTCAGGACCGCGCCCAGATATTCGTCTGGAACCATGATGGTCGCCCTGATCCACGGTTCCTCGATCCGTTCGATCAGGGAACCGTCCGGCATGTCGGCGGGGTTGTGCAGCTCCTCCATCGTGCCGTTGGTCCGCCACAGGCGATAGACCACCGATGGCGCGGTCGCGATGAGGTCGAGGTTGAATTCACGGCTGAGGCGTTCCTGGATGATTTCCAGATGCAGCAGCCCGAGGAACCCGCAGCGGAACCCGAAGCCCAGCGCGGCGGACGTCTCCGCCTCGTAATGGAAGGAGGCATCGTTCAGCCGCAGCTTTGCCAGACTGTCACGCAGCTTTTCAAAATCATCCGCGACCACCGGATACAGGCCGCACCAGACAACGGGAATGGATGGCTTGAACCCGGCCAGCGGCTTGTCCGCCGGGCGGCGGTCGTCGGTCAGGGTGTCGCCCACGTTACAATCGGCCACCGTCTTGATCGCCGCGTTGATATAGCCGATTTCGCCCGGACCCAGCTCGTCCACCGGCGTCATGCGCGGGGCAAATACGCCCACCTGATCGACATTATGGACCACGCCCGTGGACATCATGCGAATGCGCATGCCCTTCTTCAGGCGCCCTTCCTTGACCCGGACCAGCGTGATGACGCCAAGGTAGGGATCATACCAGCTGTCGACCAGCAGCGCCTTGAGCGGTGCTTCGGCATCGCCCTTGGGCGGCGGCAGGCGCGTCACCAGCGCCTCCAGCACGGCCTCGATGTTCAGTCCGGTCTTGGCGGAAACCTCGACCGCGTCTTCGGCGTCGATGCCCACGACTTCCTCGATCTGCGCCTTGACGCGCTCGCAGTCGGCGGCGGGCAGGTCCACCTTGTTCAGGACGGGCACGATCTCATGATCGGCGTCGATGGCCTGATACACATTGGCCAGCGTCTGTGCCTCCACCCCCTGCGATGCATCGACAACCAGCAGCGACCCCTCGCACGCGGCAAGCGAACGGCTGACTTCGTAAGCGAAGTCGACATGGCCCGGCGTGTCCATCAGGTTGAGGACATAGGTCTTTCCATCCTTGGCGGGATAGGTCAGGCGCACGGTCTGCGCCTTGATCGTGATGCCGCGCTCGCGCTCCAGGTCCATGTTGTCGAGGACCTGGTTCGTCATTTCACGCTGCGTCAACGCGCCGCACGCCTGGATCAGGCGGTCCGCCAGCGTGGATTTCCCATGGTCGATATGGGCAATGATCGAGAAATTGCGGATCAGGGAAAGGGGTGTGTCGGTCATGCGCGAGACATAAGGTAAAAATTGCCAAAAGTCAGCCGGAACATCATGAATTGATCCGGTTTTCGCGCACCGGTCACGCCGGGGACACGGGCGGCCTACAGACAGGCCAGCGCGATGCGGTGAACGCGTGACGCGCCATCCATTTCGATGATCTCCCCCTCCATCCGGCCAACGCCGCGAATGCGGATTCGTTCATGCAGCGGTGCCGTGGCTGGCGCATCGTGCCACCTGTCGGTCACGATGCCGCAGCACGGATGGGAATCGGGACCATGCAGCAGCACCCGGTCATGTTCGCGGATGGCGGCGGTGGGGGAAACGACCACGACCGCGCCGCGGCGGAAGATCGGTTCCATGTTGTCGGAATCCACCAGGACGGCATAGGAATGATGATCCGCCAGCCCATGGAAATCCCATGTCTCCCACCTGTCGCCACAGGGCAGGCCCGCGTCATCGAACAGATCCGGCTGGCACAGTTCCGAAAAGGAGACGATTTTCAGGTGGGAATGATGCGTGGCCGAAGGTTTTTCCCCATGCCCGTTCATCAGCCGCCCGAAACCCTCCAGCGAAATGCCGGTGGCCGACAGCGTGCGCGCAAGGCTTTCGGTCCCCGGCCAGCGCGGCCGCCCCGACGATGTCATGCGTTTGGACGGGTTGAACGTGGTGCTGTCCAGGCCCGCCGCCCGCGCCAGGCCCGAAGGCGTCATGCCGCGTTCGGTCGCCAGAAGATCCAGCGCGCGCCAGATATCCTCGTGGCTGATCATGGGGGGGCCGCTTCAGTCAGGGCCGTTTCAGGATTTCGCTGCAATGCCGTGTGGTTCCTGTCGCTGAAATTGCAAAACGACCGTCCGGACGCCGAAGGGCCAGCCCCATCTCCACCAGCCGTTCCAGGCAGGGGGTGTCGGGCATTCCTTCGGGCCGACCTGCCTGTCCGCTCAGATACAGGCGGTGCAGCGCCGAACGGCAGCATGTCTCCAGATAAGGTTCGTCCCACATGGCGTCAGTCCGTCCATCCCCGGACAGCCCGGGGGCTGCCGGACGGGCCGGGACCACAGGTTCGGTAACGGTGGCCACATGGGGGGCGTATCATCATGAATGTCGATAAGAAATTGTCAGGCGTTCAATACGTATGTCATCAATATTATATCATCACAATATTTTAACAAATATACTATTTTTTCCAGCACAACCGGATAGGCCATAATTTCCCCCATGCCAAGGAAAAGCCTGTGCCAGGGAAAAGGCAGCCATGTGCTGCACGACCTTATCCATGCGTCCGTGGATCATTATGTCAACGTGAAACAGCGCAGGATGGGTTTTGTCACAGGTCCGTCCCAATGCGGCCATATGTCCGTGGTTGTTTCCAGCCAGGTTGGATTATCTTGCATTTGATGAGGGTAATAATGAAGTTCAATCGGTTTTTTATTGTAGCGAGCCTGTCCGGTGCCGTTTGCGCCCTGTCGCCCGCGGCACATGCCACGGATTGCGACAACAGCCAGTCGACGCCAAGCTGGGACGTGCTCGATCGCGCGGCGCAGGCCGGCGACTGTGCCAACAACCGCCTGCAATCCTATCGTGACAAGGCCCACAACAGCATCGAGCAGCGTGAACAGGCCCTGAAGGATCGCGAGGACACCCTGCGCAACGACACGACCGGACGGCTGGACCGCGCGCGTGAGGCGGAGGAGCAGAAGCTGACGAACGCACGTTCCAACTTTGACCAGCGCCTTGAAAACGGCCGCGACCGTCTGGATGCGATCCGCAATGCCCCGCAGCAGAAGCTGGACCAGATCCGTTCGGCCGGGGATGCGGAAAAGCAGAACTGGAACAACATGCGCAACCAGACCCGCTCGGACGTCGACAGCCTGCTTGGTGGCGGTCAGTAATCCCGATGCGGATAAGGGCGCGTGATCCGGGTTTGCCGGTTCACGCGCCCTTGGGGACTGTCTGAAAACAGCCTGCCAATCAGGAATAACAGAAGTTTCCGGGTGTCGCCTTTTTTTAAAAGGCGACGTCTTTCGAAGCTTTCTGGAAAAAGCTTCACCAAAAAATTCTGTAGTTTCAGAAGATTATTGGGACCGCCTTTTCAGGCAGTCCTTTTGTCTTCCTGTCCCGGTTGCTGATGGGGAAGGGGACAGGCCGTATCTGTGGCCTGTCGTCCCCAATCGTGGATCAGGCCGGTCGCGGGCTGCGCTTGCGCGACGATCCGGTCGCACCGCCACGCGGGCCGCCATGGCCCTGACCGCCCCCGCCAAAGGTGCGGGGACGACGTGCCCCTGCCGGCGGACGGCCCTGGCCGCGCGGGCCGGACGAACGGCGCGGGCCCATTCCCCCCGCCGGGGCCGATGCAGGTGCGATCTGCACCTCGTCATTGTCGATCGCCGCGATGCAGGAACGGAATTTCTCTTCCGTGTCGGGGGCGATTTCGAACAGGGTCTGCGTGTCCGCGATGCGGATGGCCCCGATATCGGATTTGCGCACCCCGCCAAGCCGGCAGATCAGCGGCACCAGCCATTTCGGATCGGCCTTGTCCTGCCGCCCGACGCTGAGGGAGAACCAGGCGCCGGGCTCACGCGGGGCGCGGTCGCGACCCTCGCGCACGGGACGGGTGCCCTCGGCGCGCGGGGGGCGGGCGTCGGGCGTGATCTGGCGCACATTTTCCGGCTGGGGCAGATGCGCGCGATAGGTGCGCAGCAGGGCGGCCGCCAGCTGTTCCGGGGAATGCCCTTCGGTCAGGCGGGAAATCAGCTCATGGTCCGCCGCCGGCACCTCTTCCGACAGGGCCGGGTCGGACAGCAGGCGCTGCGCGTCAAGCGCGCGGATTTCCTCGGCACTGGGGACCGGGGACCACGTGGCCGAAATCTTGGCGCCCATCATCAGGCGTTCGGCGCGGCGGCGCTGCGAGACCGGCACGATCAGGGCGCAGACCCCCTTGCGTCCCGCGCGGCCCGTGCGGCCCGAACGGTGCAGCAGGGTGGCGGGATCGGTCGGCAGCGTCGCATGCACCACCAGCGCCAGCGCCGGGATGTCGATGCCGCGCGCGGCGACGTCGGTCGCGACACAGACGCTGGCCTGTCCCTTGCGCAGGCTGTCGATGGCGCGCGTACGCTCGGCCTGTCCCAGCTCACCCGACAGCGCGACGGAGGAAAAGCCCCGTTCGACTAGCGCGGACTGCAGGTGGCGCACCAGTTCGCGCGTGGCGCAGAACACCATCGTGGTCGGGCTGTCGGTTTCGCGCAGGACGTTGACGACCGCCGGGATGATCTCGCGCCCATCCGCCAGCAGCGCGCGGTATTCGATATCCGCATGCTGCCTGGCGCCCGACAGGGTATCGATGCGCAGCGCGTCATTCTGGTAACGCTTGGCAAGGGAGGCGATTTCACGCGCGATCGTGGCGGAGAACAGCAGCGTGCGCCGGGTTTTCGGCATCGCGTCCAGCAGCTGTTCCAGCTCGTCACGGAAGCCGAGGTCCAGCATCTCGTCCGCTTCGTCCAGCACGACGACACGCAGGTCCGACAGGACCAGGCGGCCACGCGACAGGTGATCGCACAGGCGTCCGGGCGTGCCGACGACGATGTGTGCGCCCATCTGCAGGGCGCGGGCTTCCCGCCGGGCGTCCATGCCGCCGATGCACGACACGATACGCGCGCCAGCAGGCGCGTACAGCCATGTCAGTTCGCGCGTGACTTGCATGGCCAGTTCGCGCGTCGGGGCGATGATGACCGCAAGCGGCGCGCCGGCAGGACCGAAATGTTCGGCACCGCCCAGCAGCGTATCGGCCATCGCAAGGCCGAAGGCGACCGTCTTGCCCGACCCGGTCTGGGCCGAGACAAGGAGGTCGCGCCCATCGGCGGCGACGTCGAGAACGGCGGTCTGGACGGGGGTGGGGGTTTCATAACCCCGTTCGTCCAGCGCGCGTTTAAGTGCGGGATGGGTTTCAGGAAACGACATATATGAAGCAATCCGGGCATAAACGTAAATAAGGCGACGCAGGAGGAGAGGCCGCCGGCCGTTCATGCGTCATGGGGGAAGGGGGTGCATAAAGAAAGATGGCCCGAAATACCAGCAATAATGACGCCCCCTTCTGATCATCCTCTTTCCGTCCGGGGTCGCGCGCGCCAATGGCGCGCGCGTATCAGGGAACCAGAACGGCTGCCCCCTCAAAGCGGCCATGGCGCAGGTCATCAAGCGCGCGGTTGGCCTCACGTAGGGGGTAAGCGGTTGTTTTTGTGCGGATTCCGACGCGCGGAACCAGCTCAAGGAAATCGACGCCGTCCTGCCGCGTCAGGTTCGCGACGGAGACAAGCTGACGCTCTTCCCACAATAGGTCGTAGGAAAAGGCGGGGATTTCGCTCATGTGGATGCCCGCGCATACGACGCGTCCGGCCTTGTGCACGGATTTCAGCGCGGCAGGCACCAGCGCGCCCACCGGGGCGAAGATGATGGAGGCATCCAGCTGTTCGGGCGGCAGTTCGTCCGACCCGCCTGCCCATGTCGCGCCAAGGCTGCGGGCGAAATCCTGTGTCCTGGTGTCGCCGGGACGGGTAAAGGCGTAGATTTTGCGCCCCTGCCACAGCGCGACCTGTGCGATGATGTGGGCGGCCGCCCCGAAACCGTAAAGGCCGACGGTCTGCGCCTCCTTGCCCGCGATCACCAGCGAACGCCATCCGATCAGCCCGGCGCACAGCAGTGGCGCAGTGGCGACGTCATCGGTACCTTCCGGCAGGGGAAAGGTGAAATGCGCGTCCGCCACGGCCATGGTGGCGTATCCGCCATCGCGGGTATAGCCGGTGAACAGCGGATGATCGCACAGGTTTTCATGCCCCGTTTCGCAGTAATGGCAGTGCCCGCATGTATGGCCCAGCCACGGGATGCCCACCCTCTGCCCGATATGCAGGTCGGTGACGTTCGGGCCGATGGCGTCGATGCGCCCGACAATTTCATGCCCCGGCGTCAGGGAATGACCCGGAAACGGCAGGTCGGCATCAACCACGTGCAGGTCGGTGCGGCAGACGCCACACGCGCCCACCTTGACCCGGATCTGTCCCGGACCGGGTTCGGGATCCGGCAGTTCCGTCCATTGCAGCGGCGTGTGCGGGGCGTTCAGTCTCATGGCATGCATGTCGGGTGTTCCTCCCTTGTCGTCATCAGCGCCTGCTGTCACGGGCGCCGTGTCGGGGAACATCCTACCATCATGCGGCCCAAGAACGCATGACCTGCATCACAAATCGCCGCATTGCGTCCGTCAGGGCCTGTTTGAAATATCGGTCCGATAATATCCTGAAATCATAAAAGTTTTTGGTGAAGCTTTTGCAAAAAAGCTTCGAAAGATGCCGCCCTTTTGAAAACAGGCGATGCCCGGAAACTTTTGTTCTTCATCAGCAGGTTATTTTCAGACAGCCTCTCAGCTTTGCGTGCGGTAGGGCGTCATGGCGTTCATCACGTCCATTTCGCCCATGATGGCGGCGCGTTCATGTTCAAGGAATTCGGCCACGGCATTCCGCAGGCCCGGATGTTCGATCCAGTGCGTGGAATAGGTCAGGCAGGGACGATAGCCACGCTGCAGCTTGTGTTCCCCCTGCGCCCCGGCCTCCACGCGGCGCAGGCCGTGGGCGATGGCGAATTCCATCGCCTGATAATAGCACAGCTCGAAATGCAGGAAGGGCCAGTCCCCCCGGTCGCAGCCCCAGTTGCGGCCATACAGCGTATCGCGGCCCATGAGGTTCAGCGCGCCCGCCACCGGCGTTGCGTCGCGTCGCGCGATCATCAGCACGACCCGATCGCCCAGACGCTGCGACAGAAGGGAGAAGAACGGGCGCCGCAGATAGGCGCTTCCCCACTTGCGATCGACGGTGGAGAGGTAGAAGCGGTAGAAATGGTCCCACAGTTCTTCGGTGATGTCGGGACCGCGCACGGCCTCGAACGTCAGGCCGCAACCATGGGCGTCGCGGCGTTCGCGTTTGAGCGTCTTGCGCTTGCGCGAGGCAAGGGTCGCCAGGAAATCGTCGAAACTGCCGTAGCCGGGATTGTCCCAGTGATACTGCACCCCCAGCCGCTGCAGCCAGCCTTCGCCGCCCATCAGTTCATATTCCCCACGTTCGCAGAACGTCACGTGGGTGGAGGACAGGCCCAGTTCCCCGCATGCCTGCCGCAGTGCACCCGCCAGCATGCGGGCATTGGTCCTGGCTTCCTCCTCCCCCATGTCCCTGCGAACCAGCAGGCGCGGCCCGGTTACGGGGGAAAAGGGGACGGCGACCTGCAGCTTGGGATAATATTCCCCGCCCGCCTGTTCAAAGGCGCGCGCCCATTGCTGGTCAAAGACATATTCGCCAAAGGAGTGCGATTTCGCGTACATCGGGGCAACCGCCAGCAGTGACCCGTCCGCCGCATGCACGGCGGCGTGCTGCGGCAGCCAGCCCGTGCGCGCCTCGGCCGAGCCGCTGTCTTCCAGCGCGGACAGGAAGGCATGGCTGACGAACGGATTGTCGTCGCCCGCGCACAGGTCCCACTGCGCCGCCGGGATGTCCGCGATACGGCGATGGAGGCTCAGGCTCGGGGCGGAGGAAGACATCGCATTTTCCCGCATGTCTGTGCCGCGGCGCCCGATCTGTCCGGATAGGTAGTATCCGGCATCTCTTCCGGGCGCCGCGGGCGTGGATCAGGCGATTTCGAACAGGCCCTCGACCTCGACCGCCGAATCCAGCGGCAGGGACGGCACGCCCACGGTGGAGCGCGCATGGCGTCCCGCATCGCCGAACACCGCGACGGCAAGGTCGGATGCACCGTTCATGACGTTCGCATGCTGCGTGAAATCGGGCGTGCAGGCGATGAATCCGCCCAGGCGCACCACGCGCCGCACGCGCGAGAGGTCGCCAATCGCCGCCTTTACCTGCGCGATCACGTTGACCATGCTGTAGCGCGCGGCCTCGACCGCGACCTCGACCGCGACGCTGTCGCCCAGCTTTCCGCTGGCATACAGCCGTCCGTCCACCAGCGGCAGCTGCCCCGAGACGATCAGGGAGGAGCCGCTGATGACGGCGGCGACGTAATTGGCGACGGGGGCCGCCGGCGTCGGCAGGACAATGCCCAGCTGCCGGAGGCGTTCTTCGGGGGTATGTGCGGACATCGGCTTTCTCCGTGGGTTTTCGTGGCGCGAATGTTCAGGGCGCGCGAACGCCCCTTATACAACCAGCCGCAGCCTGCCGCGGCGCGGTGGCGGGGTTTCGTCATTGTCATCGCCCGAATGCGCCCGCGCCGGCAGGTCCAGCGGCAGCATCGGCGATGGCGCCGGGGTCAGGTCGTCCTCATGCGGGGCATCAGGCAGCCTGCGCCCCAGATAGGCATCGGACAATGCCCGGAACGCGTAATCCAGCATGGATGTCGCATAGGATGCAACCGCGTCGCCTTCCACCGTTCCGGCCGGTCCGAAATGGCTGTAGGCAAAGGCATCCACATAGATTTCCAGCGGTGCGCCATATTGCAGCCCGATGCTGACGGCCTGTCCCAGACTGTCCATCAGGCCGCGCGTCATCGGGCTTTCGCGCGTGGGCGTAATGGAAATCTCGCCCAGCGTCCCGTCCTCATACTCGCCGGTGCGCAGGTACAGCCGGTGGCCACCGACGCTGGCCTTCTGCGTGAAGCCACCGTGGCGGGGGGGCAGGGGGCGACGGACGCCGCGTTCCAGCGCCGCGCGGGTCTGCAACGTATCGCGCACGGAATCGGGGCGCGGCGGCATGCGGTCGATGAACCCCGCCAGCGCGCGGTACATCGCCTGGTGGGAGGCGGCATCGGGCAGGGGCAGCACGGTTTCGCCCGCCAGCATGGCGGCAAAGGCGGCCTCCAGCGTCAGGCCACGGCAGGCAAGACGCGCCAGCGTGCTGGTCGCCAGCCGCCCGTCGGGCCGCAGGGGGGAAAAGGCCGGCGCAAGGCCACACGCCTCCACCCCCAGCAGGGCGTCGATCGGCCCGGGCGCGGAAAAGCCGGTTTCGACGCGCGACATGGGGTGTTCGGTTTCCACCGCCGCATCCTGCCAGACGGCGCGCGCGATCTGGTTGACGCCGGGCACGACACTGCGCACGGGGGGCAGGGGCAGCGCATCCGCGCCTTCGCCCGCGTGGGCGACCAGCGTCGCCAGCGCGACAAGGCTGCATGCCGCGTCGCGCGCGCCCTCGCTGTCATAATCCAGCCCCAGCCCCGCGAGGCAGGCGTCAAGGTTGGTCAGCAGGATTTCCCCCGCGACCATCGCATGCCCCGATGCCACGTCATCGGTCGCCGGGACGTTCGTTGCGGACAGCGCGCCATCACCCAGCGGCAGTTCCCCGTTGCGCTGGCCCGCCTTCTGCCGGGCGATGGTGCGCAGGACGCGCGCGATCAGGCGCAGGGCCGCGACGAAATCGTCGGCGCGGAATCCGATGTCGGGATGCACGAATGCCGCCAGGTTGACGACAAACCCCGCCCGCCGGTCGAAATGCCCGTGCCACAGGGCCTCGCTCGGGGCGGCCTGCCGCAGCAGGAGCAGGCATGAAAGGGAGCGCGCGACCGGTTCGATGACCGGGCGCGCGATATCGCCCGCGCACAGGTCGTCGATCCACCGCGCCGCCTCCTGCGCGAGGTCGACGGGACGGTGGCCCGGCGTCAGGCGCGCAAGCGCCTCGGCCGCCGTATCGTCCCAGTCGGCGGGAAGGGTAACGGTGCGTGGTGCATCGTCGGGGTCCGCGGCGGCCTGCACGGTGCGCATGCGAACGCCGTTCCAGTGGCTTCGTGCTGTCATGGGGGCATTTTATCCCCCCGCGACGTGCCGCCGGAACCCGTCCGGGCGGGAGTCGGCGCTATACATTCCACTGTATATCGTGGATATGGGGGATAACTTTGCGTGAAGTGGAAGCGCGATGCGTGCGGGGTGTGACGCCATGCGCGTGACGCGGGCGTTCCTGATCCCGCAGATGTGACGCCGCGTTCGGCGAAAATGCCACTAGGCTATGGGGCATGGCAAATCTCGGCACCCGTATATACACCCGATTCAAGGGCCGGCTGGTTGGCAAGGATGCCGATGGCCGGTGCTATTATGAGGCCCGCACGGCCAACCGGACCGGTGGAGGTCTGAAGCGGCACGAACGCTGGGTCATCTATCACAAGGGGGAGGACGCGTCCGCCGTTCCGCCGGAATGGTGGGGCTGGCTGCATCACATTGATGACGCCCCCCTGCCCGAAAGCGCGCGCAAGTCGTGGCAGATCCCCTACCAGCCCAACCAGACCGGCACGCCGGAGGCCTATCGCCCCCCCGGCAGCGATTATCGCGGCGGCCAGCGGGCTTCAACCACCAGCGATTATGAGGCATGGTTCCCCGAAGGGTGAAACGTTCGGCATAACCTGTTATGGGTGGTGCCGATCGATTTTGGGAAAGCATCGCGTTATGGTGGCTGCGGTTTCAGCACGTCCGGAACGGAAACCGGCGGATCTTGTGGCGGGGTTTGCAATCCTCGCATTGCTGGGGGGCTTTCTGGCCTACGCCGTGATCGACAAGGGCCGCCCTGCCGAAAGCGGATATCGCCTGAATGCGACGTTCGGGCATATCGATGGCCTGTCCATCGGGTCGGATGTGCGGCTTGCCGGCATCACCGTGGGGCAGGTGGTCGATGAACATGTCGATCCGCGGACATTTTCCGCCGGCGTGACCTTTACGGTGCGGCCGGACATCAAGCTGCCTGACGATACGGCGGCGATCATCACCAGCGACAGCCTGCTGGGCGGCAAGTATATCGCGCTCTCCCCCGGCGGGGATGACAAGATGCTGCGCCCGGGGGCCACGATCGGCGAAACGCAGGGCTCCATCAGTCTGGAACAGCTGCTCAGCAAGTTCATATTCTCGGTCACCGATACGCTGACGCAGGCCAATCAGGCGCGCGCCCATGCGCAGCAGCAGGCCCCCGCCGGCAGCAACGCGCCCGCCAATCCCGCGTCGCCGGATGGCGCGTCCGCCGCCCCCGCCGCGCATGAGGGACCGTAAGCATGGCCCAGGGTAACGGTGGTCAGGGTAACGGCGGTCCGGGTGACAGTGATGATGATGCGGTGCCCGTGATCTGGCCCCAGCCGGATGGGGAACCCGTGTCATGTCGGGAGAAGCTGGTGGTCCTGCGGGAAAATTATGTCGAGTTGCATGATGTCATGCGCGATGCGTTCGAGGATGCGATCCTGATGGGTGTGGATGAGGCGCAGATGCGGCGTATCCTGATTGAACTGGTCGGCAGGATGCGGAGTCCCCACGCATGATGCGGCGGATGCGTGCCGTCGCCTGTGTGCTGTCCCTGATGGGCGGGATGGCCGTGGTTCCGTTTCCCGCGCTGGCCGATACGCAGTGGCTGGCACCGCCCCCGATGTATCCGCCCGATACATGGAAGGGACGTTCTGTCGCGGTGGTGCGCATCCTCGACAAGCTCGATGCGCATGTACAGGTGATCAATATCCCCGCCGGGCAGGATGCGACTTACAAAAGCCTGACACTGCATGCCCGTGCCTGTCTGGAACGTCCCCCCACCCTTGCGGCGGATACGGCGGCGTCACTGACGGTGCATGACGCGCATGAGGGCATGGTGGCATTCGATGGATGGATGCTGACGCAGGAACCCGCCATCGGCGTGTTCCAGAACCCGCTTTACGACGTGCAGGTGGTCGGATGTGGCGGCGACGATGTCGCGCCCGTGCCACCGCCGCTTGCCGTGGTGCAGCAGCAGGCCGCATCGCCCGACGCCCCCGTTCCCGCCACGCCGGGGCAGCCGGCGCAGGCCGCGTCGCCATCGTCACCGGATGCGCCACTGCCGCCCGTGCCCCTTTCGCCCCCACCGGCCCATCCGGCCGCGCCGCCGCCCATACCCCCCGCGTCCCCGCCCGAGGATAATAATTCCGGGGCTGCCCCACTCTTGCTGCATTGATATGTGAGCATGGTCCGACACGATATGAACGGGTGAGATGGCTCCTGCTGTCGCGCGTTCATGTCTTTTTTTCCGTCCGTTCGGTTTCCCGGAGGTCTGAACCATTATGAGCCTGATGTCTTTCCTGCCCAGAAGCGGCGATCTGCCCCCTCCTGACAGGACGGCTTTCCTGCTGGATTTCGACGGTACGCTGGTGGAAATCGCGCCGACCCCCGAATCGGTCAAGGTGCAGGCAGGGCTGCTGGCGACGTTGCGGCGGCTGCGCAGGAAATGCGGAAACGCGGTGGCGGTCATTTCAGGACGTCCCATTGACCAGATCGACTTTTTCCTTGGCGACGTGCCCTATGCCGTGGCGGGGGAGCATGGGATTGCCATCCGTCGCAGTCCGGGCGCGCCGATCCAGCGCGCCAACCTGCCCGCCGTGCCGGCCGCGTGGCTGAAGCAGGCGGACGAGCTTGCGGCGAAATATCCCGGCGTGCGGATCGAACGGAAGAAGGCGGCGGTCGTTCTGCATTTCCGTGGCGCGCCCGACGCCGGTCCGGCCCTGCGCCACGCGGCGGAGGCATGGGTCGCGACGGATCCGCGCTTTCACATCCAGGAAGCCAAGATGGCGTGGGAAATCCGCCCTGCGGGCATCGACAAGGGGCATGCGGTGCGCGACCTGATGGCGGCGGCGCCATTCGTGGGGCGTTACCCGGTTTTCATCGGTGACGACGTGACGGACGAGGACGGGATCCGCGCGGCGGTCGCGCTGGGCGGGATGGGTTTTCGCATCCCGCGCGATTTCCCTGATCCCGCCGCGGTGCGGGCATGGCTTGCGGCCCTGTCGGGCGGGGGGAACGACGTATGGGGCGTCTGATTATCGTATCAAACCGCGTTCCCGCGCCAAGGGAGCGTAACCAGCCCGCCGGTGGCCTGGCGGTGGGGCTGAAGGATGCCCTGCGTCAGGGCGATGCGCTGTGGTTCGGGTGGTCGGGCCGTCAGGTGCCGGAAATGTCGGGTGATCCGACGCCCGCGATCGACCGGGTGGGCAATGTCACCTATGCCACCATTGACCTGACCACGGCGCAGCATACCGGGTTTTACCAGAATTTCTCCAACGGCATCCTGTGGCCGCTTTTCCATTACCGTGTCGGGTTGATGAACTATTCCCGGCTGGACTGGGAAATGTACCTCAGTGTCAATGCCATGTTCGCCCGCACGCTGCGTCCGCTGCTACGACCCGACGATACGATCTGGATCCATGACTATCACCTGTTCCCGCTGGGACAGGCGCTGCGTGACCTTGGGGTGAAGTGCCGGATCGGCTTTTTCCTGCATATCCCCTTTCCACCGTGGAGCCTCGTGCGGGCGCTGCCGGGGGCGGAGCTGCTGCTTGAGGACATGCAGGCCTATGATCTGGTGGGCGTGCAGACGCCCGAGGACGCGGAAAACCTCAACCATGCGCTGCGCATGAACAACATGGCCGAACGGGCGCAGGCGTTCCCGATCGGCATCGACCCGGTGGAATTCCGCACGCAGGCCGAAGCCAGCATGAAGGGGACGGAGGTCAGCCGCCTGCGCGACAGCCTGCGTGGCGCAGCGCTGGTGCTGGGTGTGGACAGGCTGGACTATTCCAAGGGCCTGCCGGAACGTTTCAAGGGGTATGAGGCGCTGCTGACGCGTTATCCCGAACATCGCGGCAAGGTCACCTTCCTTCAGGTCGCGCCGATTTCACGCGGCAATGTCGAGGAATACCGTCAGCTGCGCTGTCAGCTGGACGAACTGACGGGGCGGATCAACGGCGCCTATTCCGAATTCGACTGGACGCCGATCCGCTATATCACCCGGCCGATTTCGCGCGATGTCCTTGCCGGTTTCTATCGCATGGCGGACGTGGCGCTGATTACGCCGCTGCGCGATGGCATGAACCTTGTGGCGAAGGAATATATCGCGGCGCAGGATCCGGCCGATCCCGGCGTGCTGATCCTGTCGCACTTCGCCGGTGCTGCCCCCGAGCTGGATGAGGCGGTGCTGGTAAATCCCTATGATACCGATGAAATCGCCGATGCCCTGCATCAGGCGCTGACGATGCAGCGTCCGGAACGTCAGACCCGCTGGACCGCGCTGGAAAAGGAAGTCTGCCGCACGACGGCCGTCAGCTGGGCCAATGATTTCCTGCGGGCGCTTGACGGGGCACCTGTTTCCGTCTCTTCGTAAGGGGATGATGAGAGGTACAGGATTTGTCATGGCGCTGGCGGGTTCGCTTGCGCTGGCGCTGGCTTGGTGGACGGAACATGGGCTGGGGCATGTCCCCTGCGGGCTGTGCCTGTGGGAACGCTGGCCCTATCGCGTGCTGATCATGCTGGGTCTGGGCGCCATGGTCCTGCCGCGTGACGCCGCCCGTACCGCATTGTGGTGCTGCATGCCCGTATTGCTGGTTTCATGCGGGCTGTCGGTGCTGCATGTTGGGGTGGAGCAGGGATGGTGGCCCAGTCCCCTGCCGGAATGCATGGCCCCCACGTTCCATGGCGGCACTTTTGCCGAGCGGCTGGCGTCCATGCCTGTCCGCCCGGCAAAGCCATGTGATGCCCCGACGTACCTTATTGCGTGGCTGCCGGTGTCGATGACGGCGATGAGCGGCCTTTATGCCCTTGCCCTGCTGCCGCTGGTGCCCCGGGGCCTGAAGGTCAAGGGACGCTTCCGCGGCCGCGGCCGAAAAACAATCCAATGACGAACAGTATGATGAAGATGAAGAACAGGACCTTGCCAAAATAGGCGAAGGTCGATGAAATCCCGCCAAAGCCGAAGACCGCTGCGATCAGGGCCAGGACAAGGAAGGTGATGGTCCAGCGTAACAGGTCCATGTCCGCACTCCTTCAGTTGGTGTTTTGCAATGGGGTGCCCGCGGGCGGTACGCCACCATCTACTGTCATGAATGTTTCAGGACAGGTGAAGTTCATCGCGATGGTCATATCGTGAAGCGCCGTAATTTGTAGGTCGGGGCGCGCGCGATTACATCTGGTGTCGTGCCGGCCTGCCCATCCACGGGCACTGGCGGGCATCCGGCAGGAGATGGCGGAGCAGGGAGAGGCAGTTTTCATGACCGATTTTCACGCGCTTTATCGTCATGGTTTCGCGCGGGTCGCGGCCTGCACCCTGCCGGTGGCGCTTGCCGATCCACAGGCCAACGTCCTGCGCACCCTGCAGCAGGCCCAGGCCTGCGATGACGAGGGCGTTGCGATCTGCGTGTTTCCCGAACTGGGGCTTTCGGGATACGCGATCGAGGACCTGCGCCAGCAGGACGTTGTGCTGGACCGGGTGGACGCGGCCGTGGCCGAACTGGCGGCGGGCAGCATCGACCTGCTGCCTGTCATGATTGTCGGCGCGCCGCTGCGGCATGGGGACGGGCTGTACAACTGCGCCGTCGTGATCCATCGTGGCCGCGTGCTGGGCGTGGTGCCCAAATCCTACCTTCCCAATTATCGCGAGTTTTACGAGGCGCGGCAGTTTTCCCCCGGCGCGGGGATGCGCGGGGGACATATCCGCGTCGGCGGGCAGGAAGCCCCGTTCGGGACCGACCTCCTGTTCGCGGCGCACGATGTTGCGGGCCTGACGCTGGCGGTTGAAATCTGCGAGGACATATGGGTGCCCCAGCCCCCCAGCACGCAGGCAGCCCTGGCCGGGGCGTCGGTGATCGCGAACCTGTCCGCCAGCGACATCACCGTGGGAAAGACACAGACCCGGACGCTGCTGTGTCAGGCCCATTCCGCGCGATGTCTGTGCGCCTATGTCTATGCCGCGGCGGGCGAGGGGGAATCGACCACCGACCTGGCATGGGATGGGCAGGTCTCGGTATTCGAAAATGGTGGCGTGCTTGCACAGAGCGACCGTTTCCCCACAGGGCCCGTCCGGGCGGTGGCGGATATCGATCTGGACCTGTTGCGGCAGGAACGCATGCGGATGGGAACGTTTGGCGACAATCGCCGCGCGACGCAGGTGCATGACGCGCAGTGGCGGCGGGTGGAGTTCGTCCTTGACCCGCCAATGCGTGATCTGGGGCTGCGGCGTGAAATCGCGCGTTTCCCCTTCGTGCCGTCCGCGCCGGAGCAGCTGGCGCAGGACTGTTACGAGGCCTTTACCATTCAGGTATCCGCCCTGAAGCAGCGGATGAAGACATCCGGCGCGCGACGGATGGTGATCGGCATCTCGGGCGGCCTCGATTCCACACATGCGCTGCTGGTCGCGGTCAGGACGGCAGATGAGCTGGGGCTGGGGCGTGATTCGGTGCTGGGCTATACCATGCCCGGCTTTGGCACCAGCACGGAAACCCGCTCCAACGCGCTGGCCCTGATGGAGGCGCTGGGCGTAAGCGCGAAGGAAATCGACATCCGGCCGACCGCGCGGATGATGCTTGAACAGATGGGCCATCCCTTTGCCGGGGGGGAGGCCGTGTATGACGTGACATTTGAAAATGTGCAGGCCGGCCTGCGCACCGATTTCCTGTTCCGGCTGGCGAACCAGTCGGGGGGCATCGTGATCGGCACCGGCGACCTGTCGGAACTGGCGCTGGGGTGGTGTACCTATGGCGTGGGCGACCAGATGTCGCATTACAACGTGAATGGGGGCCTGCCCAAGACGCTGATCCAGCACCTGATCCGCTGGGTCATGTCCCACGGGGACGAGGAGGAGCGGACCTGCGATATCCTGCGCGACATCCTGCATACGGAGATTTCGCCCGAACTGATCCCCGCGCATGAAGGCCAGCCGATCCAGAGCACGGAGGCCCGAATCGGCCCGTATGCCCTGCAGGATTTCAACCTGTACTATATCCTGCGCCATGGTTTCCGCCCGTCGCGGATTGCCTTCATGGCATGGCATGCATGGGGGGATCGCGCCCGCGGGGCGTGGCCGCCCGGCTTCCCCGAGGATCGCAAGACGGAATATGACCTGGCGGAGATACGGCGCTGGCTGCTGGTTTTCGTCGAACGTTTCTTTGGTTTCAGCCAGTTCAAGCGGTCCGCGATGCCCAACGGGCCAAAGGTCCTTGCCGGTGGCGCGCTGTCGCCGCGCGGGGACTGGCGCGCGCCGTCGGACGGGAATGCCCGGCTGTGGATCGAGGAAATCGAGCGCACCATTCCCGAAAAATAACGTTCCCCGCAATGACGCCCCTGCAGAACCGTTACGGAAGTCAGGGGACATTCGAGAATTGTTAACCTCCATCTGTGTATTCGTTCCTGCGGGATCGGGCGTCCGCTGCTGGCGGCGCTGACGATTCCATTGCGAGCGGGGTATGCGTGGGCGTTTGGGGACGCGCGCATCTTCCGCTTCGGATTGGAACTGGTTGGTGGCGGGGCGCACAGCCCATGCCCGCAACATGGAACAGGGAGCGGAAAGCATGGGAGCTGTAACCATCACGGGTGCGGAAGGTTCAACCGTATCCGTTGCGACCAGCGGCGCATATGTCACCAGCCTTGCGCAGCAGTACGCGGGACAGATTACCGCCACGCTGAAAAACGATTACATCGTCAATGCGACGCCGGGCATGAATACCGCCACCGTCGCGAATACCTATACCGATATTACGGCCGGTGGCACCTATACCCTGAAGGGGAGCGACGCCGGCGTCGTGATTGGCGGCCCCAACGGCCAGACGCTCAGCCAGCCCGTCAACGTGGACGGGACCGGCATCACGACATCCGTCAACGTCATCGCGGGCGACGTGGGAAGCGTGACCTATACCGCCGGCAGCCAGTCGGGTGTCTTTACGGCGTCGTCAGGCAATGATGTCTTCAAGGGCGGGTCGGGCGATTACGTCGTCAATACCGGGGGCGGACGCGACACCATCAGCACCGGCAGCGGTCAGGACACCATCAACGCCGGACAGGGCGGGGCGGCCGCGATCTACCTCGATTCAGCGAATAACACCCTGAACCTGCAGGGGGCTGATACGGTCTATGCGCAGAATACGGGCGCGCAGACCGTCGATCTGGAAACGCAGAGTTCCGTTTCGGGCAGTGCGAGCCTGGACCTTGGCGCCAAGGCCAACCTGACCGATTCCGGATCCGGCAATTACGTGACCGTACACGGCGGCAGCGTCGTCAATGGCGGCACGGATGAACATATCACCTTCGACAATCAGGAAGGCCTGTACGGCCTTGAGGATCTGGTGGAGCAGCAGTCGCTGTCCGGCGGGACGGGCGATACGATTTCCGCCAGCGGCTTCCTGACGGTCAACAACTCCACCGGCGGGGACATCAGCGTCGATGGCTGCCTGAGTTTCCTCAATGCCCGCGGGAGTGCCACCGTCAGCGCGTGGCGCAGCACGATTTACGGCGCGGCGGGCGAGAATGCGCTGAATATTACCGCCAGCGACGATACCTATACCGATTTCGATGGCAGCCAGGGATCGGGCAGCGAACTGTTCAATGGCGCGAATTCGACGGGCGACATCAACGCGATCGGCGGCAGCGGCAGCAATACCCTGATCGGTGGCAGTGGCAACGATACGCTGTCGGGTGCGAATGGCATCAATGATTTCGTCTTCATCAAGGGCCATGCGGGCGGTCAGGACATCATCAAGGACTTTGGCAAGTCCACAAGCAATATCGTGGACCTGTCGAGCTACAACATGACGCAGGCGTCCCTGCAGGACATGATCGCCAATGCGACGGTCGCGGGTGGGAACACGACCATTTCCCTGTCGGACCATACGCATGTGACATTCGTTGGCGTAACGGACCTGAGCACCCAGAACTTCAAGCCGTAAGCCACGGTCCGTGGGCTGATGGCCTGTCGCGGGCGGACAATCCGCGCATGATCCGTTCCGGCCAATGAATGGGCGGGACGGATTTTTTGTATCCATCAGGAATGGGGAAACCAGCCACAGGGAAAATGCCCGGCCATCCGATCTGGAAAGATGACAGTCATATGAAATAATGATACAGAATCGATATGACTGATTGCAGCTTCCTCAAAGTCTGTATCATATCGGGAAATTCGGGAAGGGCGGCGGCTTTTGCTGACTGGAACAGCAACATTGGCATGTAATGACAAAAAACCTCTGGCGTAAGTTCACATGCCGCGTTACAAGCCGCGACCGCCTGATCATGATGGTCCATGCCCCTTCATGTCGGGATCAGGACATGGCGTTATTTTATACAGCATGGTTTGAAAGGAGCAGACAGTCTCGATGAGCAAAGCCTTTATTGCCGCAGTGATTCAGGATTCGATCGATTGCACTGGTGTGGCCGCCAACCAGGCTGCTTCGGACCTGATGGCAGCGATCATCAAGGAACTGAAGCGCGAGGGCGGTTTTACCCTGCCGTCATTCGGTACCTTTACCGTCAAGAAGACCAAGGCCCGCAAGGCCCTGAACCCGCGTACGGGCGAGCCGGTCAAGGTCAAGGCCGGCAAGACCGTCCGTTTCAAGGCGAGCCCCAATCTGAAAAAGGCTGTCTGATACGATTTCGCCCGCCTGCCATCCCCAAAGGGGGCAGGCGGGCGAATGACCTGTCAGGAAACCTGAAAAGCCTTTCAGCCGAACCAGACGCTCAGGGTCCGCACGCCCTGCGCGCCGCGGATCAGGACACCCTGGATATCCGCCGTGGCCGAAGGTCCGCTCATCAGCACGCCGTATTTCGCGGAACGGAATTCCGGGCGTTTCTGATAGGCGGTGTGCATGTTCGCCGTGATTTCATCCGGCGAAAGCAGCACGACGATATGCTGTGCCAGATGGGCCAGTGAATTCAGCGGCAGCTGCGCCTCGCTCAGGAAAATCGAACCCGTTTCCGCGATGCCAAAGGCCGCGCGCACGACGGCAATGTCCACGTCCTTGGCGTCCTGCGGGGTTTTCAGGGTTTCGGCGCGCATGGTGCCGTTGGTTTCCGGCACGGCGGAGCACACGTTTTTCGCATCCGGGAAACGTCGTGCGATGGCGGCATCCAGCGTTTCGTCACCCTGGGGTTCCAGCACGTCGCCACCCAGGATTTTCAGCGAGGTGATGAAACGTTCACGGCCCGCATCCAGATCGCCCAGCGTCGTCACGGGCGGCAGGGGATACTGCTCGGGCGAGGGGCGGTTGGTACGCAGGGCCTGAAGGATTGTTTCGCGCGCGTTCATTGTGTCCCCCCGCTCTTGCTGGTCTTGTTCGTCCGGTTGGCCTTGTACCATGAATGGAAGGTCTGTTTGACCGGATGCGGATTTTCGCGGTGCTTGCCCCATGGGTTGAGCCAGTTGTACAGCGCAAAGCGCGGCAGCGTGCTCAGTGACGTTTCCGTCGTGCTGATGGCGGCGCGATACAGTTTCGGCTGCCCCATCAGCTTGCCGGCCATGTGCATGATCTCGCGCTTGACGAAGGGCATTTCGTGGTGCTGCACCAGCACGCGCCGCCATTTGTAAAGCTGCTCATGGATGTTGATCTTGACCGGACAGACATTCGTGCAGCTGCCATTGAGCGTGGAGGCATAGGGCAGGGTGCTGTATTTGCGTTCGTTGAAGGTCGGGTCGATGATCGCGCCGATCGGCCCGGAATAGACCGCGCCATAGGACAGCCCGCCCGAACGGCGATAGACGGGGCAGGTATTCATGCATGCCCCGCAGCGGATACATTTCAGCGAGGTCCAGAAATCGCTCATCCCCAGTCGCGCGGAACGTCCGTTATCAACCAGCACGACATGCATTTCGCCGCCTTTCTGCGGCCCCCGGAAATGCGAGGTGTACTGCGTGATGGGCGATCCCAGCGCGCTGCGTGACAGCAGGCGTATGAAAACGCCAAGGTCGGCCATGCGCGGAACAAGGCGTTCGATGCCGATGGTCGCGATATGCAGGTTGGGCACCGTCGCGCTGAGGTCGGCATTGCCCTCGTTGGTGCATACGACGAACGTGCCGGTTTCCGCCACCACGAAATTGGCGCCCGTCATGCCGGCATCCGCGTGCAGGATGACCGGGCGGGCGGCCTGACGCTGCGCCTCCGCCAGAAGGTGGGGGTCGCGGATGCCCGGATCGGTCTTGTAATCCTTGGCAAAGATGCGTGCCACGTCAGACGTCAGCTTATGCACGGCGGGGACGACGATATGGCTTGGCAACTGATCGTCAAGCTGCTGGATGCGTTCGCCCAGGTCGGTTTCGGTCACCGTGACGCCGCGTTTTTCAAGATAGGGCCGCATGTCACATTCTTCGGTGACCATCGACTTGCTCTTGATCAGGCTGCGGGCGTTATGCGCCTTGAGGATCTCGCCCACGATGCGGTTATGTTCCGCCCCGTCACGCGCCCAGTGAACGTGGATGCCGTTCTTTTTCGCGTTTTCCTCGAACTGTTCCAGATATTCCGGCAGGCGCGACAGCGTGTGTTCCTTGATGCGCGAGGCCTCGGCGCGCAGTTCCTGCCATTCGGGCAGCATGTGCATCTGCTCGTCGCGTTTCTGGCGCATGTCCCACAGGCGTTCATCATGGAACTTCAGGTGGGGGGCGTCCTCCAGGAACCTTTCGGCGGCCCTGGCGTGGTTGACCGGCCTGTTGCTCATGCCCGTGCTCCGTTCAGGATCTGTGCGATATGGATGAAGCGGATCGGAATCCCGGCGCGTTCGGCGCAGCCCTGCTGGTGCATCATACACGAGGAGTCCGCGGAGACGATGTAATCCGCGCCCGCCTGATAGTGGTCGCGCACTTTGTCCAGACCCATCCGCGCGGAGACCGCTTCTTCGGTAACGGAGAACGTGCCGCCAAATCCGCAGCATTCATCCGGGCGCTTGGGGGTTACGAAACGGATGCCCTTGACCTTCGACAGCAGGTCCATCGGCTTGGAAAAGGGCTTTTCACCCAGTTCCGACATGCTGGCGGTACGCAGCGCGCGCAGGGTGCCGCAGCTGTTGTGCAAACCGACGCTATGGTTGAATTCAGCCCAGGGGAATTCCTCCACCTTCATGATGTCATGCAGGAATTCCACCAGTTCATAGGTGTTTTCGCGCACATGGCGGACTTCGTCGGTCTGTGGGATGGCGTCGAAATTGTCGCGCACATGATGTGTGCAGCTTCCCGATGGCATGACGATCTTGTCAAAGCGGGCGAAGTTGCGCACGAAAAGCGCCTCTGCCGCGGCCGCGTCGGAATTGCAGCCGGAATTGCCCATTGGCTGGCCACAGCATGTCTGATCCAGCGGATATTCGACATCCAGCCCCAGTTTCTCCAGCAATTCCAGCGTGGCAATGCCTGCCTGCGGATAGAAAGCATCAATATAACAGGGAATAAACAGGCCAATCTTCATCAGGGAGCTCTCATCCTTACCAGATGGGGGGAACGTGGCGCATGGCATGTTATGGCGTCAAATATATATTGAACTAGTTTTCCATATATTATTTATATGCCAAATGGATTTAAGACATCTGCGCTATTTCGTGGCCGTTGCTGAAAATGGCAGTTTTACCCGCGCTGCCGAACAGCTGGGGATAGAACAGCCACCGCTGAGCCAGCAGATCAAGCAGTTCGAGAATGAACTGGGTGTGCTGCTGTTCCAGCGCCTGACGCGTGGGGTGCGCCTGACGGACGTGGGCGCGGTGCTGATGGATCAGGCCAAGGCCATTCTTGGCATGCAGCAGCAGTTCATGTCCATTGCAGCGGGTCTGGGCCGTGGCGAACGGGGGCACCTGCGTGTCGGGCTGGCGGGGGCGGTTTCCCTGCTGCCGCTGATCCCCCAGACCGTGCGGCGCTTTCGCGAGGAATGGCCGGATGTCACCATCTCGCTCGAGGAAAGCAATACCCCGGCGTTGCGCAAGGCCCTGCATGACCGGGCGATTGATATCGCGATTGTCCGCCCGCCCGTCCCCGATGGGGAGGAGGGGCTGATTGTCTCCCCGCTGCTGGCGGAACCGACCGTGGTCGCGTTGCCCAAGGGGCATGCGCTGGCGTCGCGTCCGCGTCTGGAACTCGACATGCTGGCGGATGAGCCGCTGATCATCTTTCCACGCGAACTGGGGCCGGGATTTCATGATGCCATCCTGTCCGCCTGCCAGAACGCGGGATTTACCCCCCGCATGGGACAGCAGGCGCCCCAGATCGCCTCCACCGTGCCACTTGTCGCGGCAGGACTTGGCATTTCGGTGGTGCCGCAATCGCTGCACCAGATCCATTCAGGGGGCGTGACCTACCATTCCCTTGGGCCGAACGCCCCGCGGGCCGATCTGGCGATTGCCATGCGCGTGGGCCAGCATTCCCCGCTGATTTCGCATTTCGTGGGGATCCTGCGCGATGCATGTCGTGACATGCAGCTTCTTCCCACGGACGATCCCGATATCGACCCCCTGAAATGAGCAAGGGGGCGCTTCCCTTATGGAAAGCGCCCCCTCCTGACGTCACGACCCCGATATGAAAGGGGTCATGCCGGATCAGTTGCTGCTGTCTTCCTTGTGGTGGCGATGCTTGCCATGGCTGCGATGATGCTCGCCATGATGCTCGTCACTGCTGCTGTTGCTGTCATTGTCATGATGGTTCCAGTCGTGGTCACCATGCTCACCATGTTCGTCATGGTGTTCATCGTGGTTCTGGCCATCTTCATGATGATGATCATAATTGTTGTTCTGGGTGTCCTGCGCCATTGCCGGAACGCCATAAGCGCCCAGAGCCCCAGCGATACCAGCAACCAGCATGAAACGTTTGAAATTCATAAAAAGTACCTCCTCTGACACATGGTAAGGCACGTACAACACGACCTTGTAGTGTCTTTAATGTGTACGAATGTTTCATATGGAATTGTTAAAATAATGTAAAGTGCTTTCCCATGCAGGAAAAATCAAGAAAGAACAAGAATTCGCCAGCCAGAGATATGCGGTGGAGTTATTCCAGGGTCTTGTTTTATGAATGCGGATTTTTACTGTTTCCCGCGTGCCGCACGCACCAGCTGATGGATGAATGCCAGTTTTCGCAGGATGGTGGGCGTCAGCACGAAAGGATAGAAATCAGCCAGTCCCATTGAACGGTTCAGGCTGTTGACGGCATAGGTCAGCGGTAGCCACCCCTGCGAAATCGTGTCGAATGTTTCCACGTCATAGGGATTGTCGGCGATCATGGCGCGCAGGGCCTTCGGATTGCCCGGCTGTTCGCGCACGGTCATGCCATAGGCCCATGCCGTCTCCAGGGTGGAGACGATATGCAGGTAATGCGCCCACGTTTCGGCAAAGTCTTCCCACGGGTGACAGGTGGCGTATTCGCTGACGTACTGCGTGCGCCATCCCGTGGGCGGCCCATTTTCATAATGGCGCTGCAGGGCCTGCTGGTAATCCATGCGGTCATCGCCGAAAATGGCCCGGCATTCCTCCAGCCGGTGTCCGTCGCGCACCAGGAGGTTCCAGTAATAATGCCCGATTTCGTGCCGGAAATGCCCCAGCAGGGTCCGGTAGTGTTCTCCCATTTCCATGCGCATCCGCTCACGCTGGGCGTCGTCGGCCTCGCGCAGGGCAATGGTGATCAGGCCGTTCTGATGGCCGGTCATGACCGTGCTGCCATCGGGACCATCGTCGAGGAAGTCGAACATCAGCCCGTTCTGCGGGTCCTGCCTGCGGGTATGCATCGGCAGGCGCAGACGCAGCAGGGTGTAGAACAGGCGATGCTTGGCGATTTCTATCTTGCACCACCGTTCCAGATTCCCCGGCACCGACAGGTTGGGAATGGTGCGGTTGAACTGGCATGCGACGCAGAACTGCTGCTCCGGCTGGCTGGCGGGAACAAGCCAGTTGCAGGCGTCATGTGCATGATTGGCGCAGAAACGGTAGGGAGCATCCGTGGCGCGCGGATCAAGGGCCTGCCATCCATCGCCGTTTTCATCGGGCGTCAGTGCCGACAGGCTGTTGATGTCCGGCACGTAACCCAGTTTATGCCCACAGCGTTCGCAGGCCGTGTTTTCGAAAAACAGGACCTGACCGCATGACTGACAGGAAAAGAGTTGCAAGGCCGTTTGCTTTCCATAACGCGAAGGGGGGCATGATTCCATTATCCGGAAGGCTCAGGATATGACATCCCCGTGTCAGGTCCGGGAGTCCTTTTTCACGTCGGCATCCGCGGGATGGTGGATCGTCATGGAAACGTCGAGCGTCGCGGTGCAGTTGTCCAGCATTCCCGTGACCGGCGCGACCTGATCGGGCCGGACCGCCGCCGCAAGCGCGATATGTCCCTGCGACGTCAGCAGGCCGGAGGTGGTGTCGAAACCGACCCATCCCGCCCCCGGCAGCCACGTTTCCACCCAGGCATGCAGGTCGCATGTCGTCCCGTCCGCCCCGTCCTGGATCAGGTAGCCTGATACGAACCGCGCCGCCATGCCCATATGCCGCAGCACCTGTATCAGGAGCCACGCGCTGTCACGGCATGAACCCGTCCTCTGGCCCAGGGTTTCCTCCGCGCTCCAGACGCCGGCCTCCATGCGGGTGCGATAGGCAATGCGTGCTGCGATCAGGCGGTTGATCGCCACCAGCCGGTCCAGCGTGCCGCCATGTTCCAGCCCCGCCACATCCGCAAGGAAGGCGCGCAGATGCGGCCCCGCCGGCAGGGGCGTCATGAAACCGGCAAGCCTGCGCGCCTGCGCGGGGGTATAGGCCACGGGCCACCGGCGCCCCGCGTCGCACAGGGACAGGTCGAACGGATTGATCGGTGACAGGTCGGCCGTCAGGCGTATGGTGATGTCAAAACGGGTGACCCGGTGTTCAAAGGTGACGCGGGCCTCGTGATTGCCAAAATCGTCCTGCCGCCATGTGTGCCGGTGTCCCGATGGCAGGATGTCCATGTCATATGACACGATGGGCGTGCGGCATGCTGCGTCAGGCCGCAGGCGGATGGTCTGCGGCCCCAGAAAGACCGGGCGGTCATAACGGTAGCTTGTCCGGTGCACCAGTGTGACATGGGGGGTCATCACGGGATCGCTTTCATGAAGGCATGTCGTACAAGAAGAAGGCATCAGGTTCCCGGACCGGCATGCGCGCAGGATGTCAATCGCATGACCTGCATGCATGGCATGAGTTCGCGGCCAGCGCCATACGCGGGTGTCATTTCGTTGAAGGAATGACGAAAAAAGGAAACCCGATGCAGATTCCTCCTTGGCAAGGACGTGTTTTCTTGCTCCGCTGAAGATGGAAGCGTAATGAATAAGGCAGGTGGGTGGGCATGTTTCCGTCACGCCTGATCCTCCTTCCGACCAGGGCACGGGAGCAGGGGCATGAATGATACGGTAGGGCGCGGCCAGACGCAGGGCGCTGGACTGTTCGCGACATATGACGTGCCGACGTCCTTTTGCGAACTGATGAACCGCGCCGATCCTGCTTCCCCGGGCCTGTGCCGCGTGCGTGACCGTCTGGCGCATTTCGACCTGGATGAACTGCGCCGCCGCACCGCCGCGGTGGAGGCACAGCTCTATCAGCTGGGCATCACGTTTACCGTCTATACCGACAATCAGGCGATCGATCGCATCCTGCCTTTCGACGTGGTGCCGCGTGTCCTGACCGCCGGGGAGTGGGACCATGTCGAACGTGGCGTGCGCCAGCGCGTGCAGGCGATCAACCTGTTCCTGTGGGACATCTATCACGATCGCCACATCCTGAACGATGGCGTCGTGCCCGCGGAGATGGTGCTGGGGAACGCGAATTACTGTTCCGCGATGGTGGGGCTTGATGTGCCGGGGGGCGTGTATGTCCATGTGAACGGTACCGACCTTGTCCGCGACCCGGCCGGGCGTTTCCTGATCCTGGAGGACAATGCCCGCACGCCGTCGGGTGTTTCCTACGTGATCGAAAACCGCCACATGATGTTGCGGATGATGCCCGATCTCGCCTCGGGGGTGGATATCCGCCCTGTTGACGAATACGGCCTGCGGCTGCATCGCGCACTGGCCGAAACCGCCCCGGAGGGGGTGGCCGATCCGCAGGTCGTGCTGCTGTCGCCCGGCATCTATAACGCCGCCTATTTCGAGCATGTCTTCCTTGCCCGTGAAATGGGCATCCCCCTGGTGGAGGGACGCGATCTGGTGGTGATCGACGGCCGCGTCTTCATGCGCACGGTCGCGGGCCTGTCGCCGGTGCACACGATCTATCGTCGCCTCAATGACGATTTCCTTGATCCGCAGGTGTTCAATCCCGACAGCCTGCTTGGCGTGCCGGGGCTGGTGGATGCCTATCGCCGGGGGAACGTCACCATTGCCAACGCCATCGGGACAGGGGTCGCCGATGACAAGGCGATCTATGCCTACATGCCCCGGATCATCCGTTATTACCTCGATCAGGATCCCATCCTCGACAATGTGGAAACCCATATCTGCGCGGAGAAGGAGGGACTGGATTTCACGCTGGCGAACCTGGAGCGGCTGGTGGTCAAGCCTGTCGGGGAATCCGGCGGGTACGGCCTGCTGATCGGTCCGCATGCCACCAGCGCCGAACTGGACGATTTCCGCGCGCGCCTTCTGGCCGATCCCGCGAATTACATCAGCCAGCCCGTCATCAACCTGTCGGTTTCGCCCACGCTGTGTTCCGCCGGGCTGGAGGCGCGGCATGTCGACCTGCGCCCCTTTGCCGTGACGGGGAAGGAGACATGGGTACTGCCCGGCGGCCTGTCGCGCGTGGCGTTGCGCAAGGGATCGCTGGTGGTCAATTCCTCTCAGGGAGGGGGATCAAAGGACACATGGGTGCTTGCGTCATGACGAATCTTTCGGCTTTCCCCGCGCCGGTCCTGCCGGGCCTGCACAACCTGCTTTCACGCTATGCCGAAAGCATGACCTGGCTGGCGCGGTATATGGAGCGGATCGAAAACCTCGCGCGCCTGATCGAGGTGACGGGCACTTTCGTTCGGCCCCGCAATGTCTGTGCCGGGTGGGATTCGCTGTTGCAGATCAACGCGGACGAGGCGCGCTTCTTCGCGACCCATGAGCAGGCATCAGAGCATGAGGTCGTCGCGTTTTACATTACCGAGCGTGATAATCCCGGATCCATCGCCGGAATGGCGGAGGCGGTGCGCGAAAATGCGCGCGCCCTGCGTCCCCTGATTTCGACCGAGATGTGGATGCACCTGAATGTCTTTACCAAATGGGTGCGTGAACTGACCCCCCGCGATATCCGCGCGGGCAGCCTGTCGGGCATCTGTACCCGCCTGAAACAGGAATGCCAGACCCATTTCGGAATTACCGAAGGCACGCTGTACCGCGATCAGGCATGGCTGTTCTATATCACGGGAAAGCATCTGGAGCGCGCCGACCAGATCACGCGCCTGCTGGATATCAAGTATCATACCCTGCTGCCGCCGGGTGCCGATATCGGGTCGGACATCGACATCAGCCAGTGGACGTCCGTCCTGCGATCGGCCGCAGCCTATCATGCGTTCCGCCGCGTGCTGCCATCGGGCATGACGCCGGTGAACATCGTCGGATTCCTGCTGAAGAATGACGGCTTTCCCCGATCCCTGTCCACCAGCCTGCGGCAGGTCCATTCGGCGCTGGGGCTGCTGGCGGGGGAATACCGCCTGCGCCACGGCAGCCATATCCTGGAACGGGTGGAGGAACTGCGCGTGACGCTGGTGGAACAGACTGCCGAAGAAATCATCCTGCGCGGGCTGCATGAATACATGGAATGGATCCAGTGCCAGTTACGCCAGATCCAGGAGGAAATCACGCAGGCCTTCTGGCCGGCAACACCGCCCTCTCCGGTGTCATCTGCGATACAGGTGCAATAACCCCCGTTCGGGCCGACGGACATTTCCTCTGCCCATCGGCCCGGCATGTTGCCTGACGGGGCCGGATCAGGCGGGTTCAATTTCCTTGGGGGTATAGTTCGCCAGCCACGTGGCCAGATCTTCGGCCGGTAGCGGCTTGGAGAACATGTATCCCTGCAGCACGTCGCAATCCATGTTGACGAGGATCTGGCGCTGTTCCTCGTGCTCCACCCCTTCGGCGACGACGGTCATGCCAAGGCTCTGCCCGATGCGGATCACGGCTGTCACGACCGAACGCACCTTGTCCACCGTTTCCAGCCCGTTCATGAAACTGCGGTCGATCTTCACTTCGTTGACCGGCAGTCCCGCCAGGTTCGACAGGCTGGAAAATCCGGTCCCGAAATCGTCCATCGACATCCCGACCCCAAGTTCGCGCAAAGCCTGCGCGGATTTGATGGTGCGTTCGTAATTGTCGATCATCGTGCTTTCGGTGATTTCCACCATCAGGCTGCGTGGGGGAATGCCGGTTTCCTCCAGCACTTCGGCCACGAATTCCGGCAGTTTTTCATCACGGAAATGCAGCGGGGACAGATTGACCGAAACGGTGGGGATATCCACCTTGTTGCGGATCCATTCCGCCATCTGGCGGCAGGCCGCGCGCATCGACCATTTGCCGATGGCCTCGATCTGTCCCGTTTCCTCGGCCACCGCGATGAAGCGCGCGGGAGAAATGAAGCCAAGGGTCGGATCGATCCAGCGCGACAGTGCTTCCACCCCGTACATCTTGCCCGTGCGGGCATGAACCTGCGGCTGATAGACAAGGCGCAGGCGATCATGGGCGATCGCGTCACGCAGCGCCGCCGCCAGGATGAGGCGATCTGTGGCCTGCTGGTTCATCTTGGGGCTGAAGAAGCAGTAATTGCCCCCGCCATGCGCCTTGGCCTGGAACATCGCCGTTTCGGCATGCTTGAGCAGCGTCTCGCCGGTTTCGCCATTTTCGGGATAGACGCTGACGCCAATACTGGCGGAAAATGTGACGGAAACATCGCCCACCTGCGTGGGCTGCGACAGCAGGCGCAGGATCATCTCCGACAGGGACGACGCATGCTGCTGGGCGCCGCTGGTGATGATCGTGAACTGGTCGCCGCCAGAGCGCACGATCGTATCGTCGATGCCGATCGCCTCCCGCAGCTGGGTGGCGATATAGGAAATCAGCTCGTCACCCGCCGCATGGCCGAAGACGTCGTTGATGTTCTTGAAATTGTCCAGTCCCAGCGACAGCAGCATGAAATTGCCACGCGTCGGACGGCGCAGCATCTTGTCCAGATGCTGGCGCAGCCACAGCCGGTTCGGCAGCCCCGTCAGGGTGTCGAAATGCGACAGCTTGGCGATATGTTCCTTGGCCTCGTAACGTTCCAGCGCCAGCGTGCACAGATGCAGGCTGGCATTGACGGCCTTCTGGCACCAGGCCTGCGGTTCACGCTTGGTGCGGAAATACAGCGTGAAAACGCCGGCCACCCGCCCCCCGCGCAGGATGATGGGCGTGGCCCACGCGGCGCGGATGCCATTGCGCATCGCGGGGGTGCGCAGCGTCAGCCATTTCTGGTCGGTTTCGATGTCGGGGGTCGTGACCGTTTCCCCCTTGTAGGCGGCGACGCCGCTGCTGCCGACATCGGGGCCGATTTCCAGGGAATCGAACAGTTCCACCAGCGACAGCGGCAGGCTGGCGCGGCCCACGCATTTCAGCTTGGAATTGTTATCCACCGTAAAGATGGCGGGCATCACGTCGATGCCGTTATTTTCGATGCGCCGGCAGATGAAATCCATGATTTCACGCAGGCTGAGGTCACTGGAAATCGCCTCCAGCGCATCGCGCTGCAGCGTTTCGAGGAAGTGGTTTTCAGTGATGTCCGTCAGGACCACGACGATGTTTTCGATATCGCCATGATCGTGGAAAATCGGGTTCATCGCCGCTGAAACCCAGATGTCACGCCCGTTCTTGTGGCGCGCGCGGATATCAAGGTGAAAGCCCTTGGCGTTCTGCGCGCCGGCATGAAGCTGGTTCAGGGTGCTGATGTCGGTCGTATCCCCCGCAAGGATGACCGACAGACCGTGGCCGATGACGTGGCTGGGTTCATAGCCGAACATGTCGGTAAAGGCGCGGTTGACGTAAATCAGCCGGAATTCCGGATCGAGGATGACCACGCCACGATCGGTTTCGCGCACCACGAGCGACAGCAGGCGGATTTTTTCGCGGTCCGCGACTTCCTGCGAGATGTCGCGGATCAGCGCCATGTACCCGATCTTGCCCCCCACCGAAATGCGCGACAGCGACAGTTCGGCCCAGAAGGTGGTGCCGTCGAAACGTTCCACCTGCACCTCGCGTGAGGTGCCGACGATCTTGTTGATGCCGGTGTCGCGGTTATGCTTGATCAGGTCGTCATGGGACGGGCGGATCTTGCGCGGGACGAGCACGTTGACGTTGCGGCCGAGCACCTCCGAACGTGAACAGTGCCACAGGCGTTCGGCGGCGCTGTTGAAGAATGTGACCGTATTGGTCTCATCAATCAGGACGACACCCAGAATGGTCTGTTCAAGGGCAGGTAATACCGTGACCTGCGTGTCATCGAGGGTGTCCCGAGGCATGGCGAACTCCAGAATTCAGATACGAACCAGATTACATGCGGAAAATGTAAAAAATTCCTGCCACGGAAGAAGGAATCCCGACAGGTATGCACAATTGGAATGAAATGCGGGGGAAAGGGGGGTCATGTCCGGTACATGCCTATTCCGCATGGGTTTCGGATCCGGCAGGGACATTCGCCATCCATGAACGGGCAGTAAGATGCCGGCAGCCACGGGCAGGCATCCGGCAGGGTGATTTTGTCATGGCGCCACAGGATAGATTTGAAATTCATGAAATATTATCAAAAACTTATCATCTACTGCATAAGTTTAAAAAACCTTAATAACTGCCAGAAGTAAATTAAATCACGATTTAGTGATTCCTGTCTGTCATATCATTTCTGGCCCGACGGACCTTTCCCTTCCTGTTTTCCCCTGCGGTCCATTCAACGGACCCCGAATACCTGTACGGGGCATGATATGACTGGATATTTCGGGATCTGCGGATTGGTGGCATTGCAGGAGAAAGAATGTGAACGCCTGAAATTTCAATGCCATAAGTGAATGTCTGAAATGTCAAAATGGGCAGACAGAGGCGTTTCCGATGGCCGGGATAGGGGGAATATCCGGGGGATAGGAAACGGTTCCTACAAACGGCACGGCATCATTCCTGTTACGATTCGAAGATGCGGGACGCGGCCAGAGCCAGCAGAGCCGGTTTCCATGACCGGGAAACCCCATCTCCATCCTATTACATGAATTTCAAATTCATGTTTTCCTGCGGACAGGAACGGCATGCCTGAACCATTCAGCTTTGTCGGGCTGAAATGATACGATCAATATTGTAAGTCGTGTCTTCTGTATTATTCAGGACATGACCGCGATGGCGGAAAAACCTGAGCGGTAATCCCGCATTGGATTTCCTGAAAAACAGGGTTTCGCATGTATGGAAAAACACCATTTTCTTCGCACGACATGACGTGGAAAATCCTGATCCATGCGATGATATCCGGTATGACATTACGCCTCTTTACTGGCGCATTACTGGATCAGCCTGAACGATGCCAAATCGCGACATGGCCGCACGTCGGAACATGCATGTCGGGCCTGCAACGATACGCGAAAGAAATGCCCAGCGGAGAATGGTCAGCCGCCTGTCATAATGCATTTTTGGAATGGAAAAACCGCCACGCATGGCGCTGATGCTGGCTGGGGCGGGAGGATTCGAACCTCCGCATGGCGGAATCAAAATCCGCTGCCTTACCGCTTGGCTACGCCCCAACTGTCACGGCCGATTCGTGGCTGCTGCCGCCCTTCTAGAGCGGGACGAGGGCTCCCGTAAAGGGGCAACAGCATTCTGGCGGACCAGAAGATCCGTTTTTCAGGCCAGGGGTTCGAGTGGAAGATCCACGCTCGGATCGGTGGAGAAATCGTGCCCGGCAGGTGCCTGCGTTTCGCCCGATGCCGCCGCGGCCTTGCCGATGCCTGGCAGGGCGCTGAAGCGCAGGGCCTTGTCCAGCGCCTTGTCGAGTGCCGCCATCGTCGTGCCCATGTCCAGGCTGTCGTCCTTGTCCCATGCCCGCAATGTCACGGTCCATGCCCCAAGCAACGCCTGAACCCGCAGCGCGCCTGCCACGCCGCTGATATCCAGTCCCGCAGCGCCAAGCATCCATTTCATGCTTTCCATCGTCGCCCCACCCAGCAACAGTGCCAGCGGCGGATCGAACGGCAGCGCGCGCAGGGCCGCGCGGACGCCGGCGCGGTACTGCTGGAACACGTCCAGCCGCCGCATCAGCAGATCGAAAAGCTTTTCGCGGGGCGTGCCGGTGGAGCCGTCATCAACCAGCGCAGCCTCGTCCGCCAGCCGACCGAGCGTCAGCAGGATACTGGCCTTGAACGGAAAACGCTTGCGCGCGACATCCAGACTCAGCCCCGCGTCGCGCGCGGCATCGACAACCGTCAGCCGTCGCCATCCATACAGCGCGGCACGCTCCATGGCAGAGCGGAGAAGGGCATCGTCAAACTGGTCGTTGTCCATGGAAATCACGATCTTCCGGATGTCTTGTTGCCAAGGCGCACCACGCCCGCGAAACGCGGGACAGGCGCAGACTGGGGTGGCGAAAGGTTCCGCCGGGTATGCCGCCGTTATATTCCGCGTGCTTCAGGATGCAAGTTCGCGCGCCCGCTTCGTCCCCGCGCGGATCGCCGCGCGCAGCGTGGCGGGCCATGCGTCGGGCGCCATCAGGATGGACAGCGCCTGCTGCGTGGTGCCGCCGGGACTGGTGACGTTGCGCCGCAGCTGCGCGGCCTCCGTCCCGCTTTGCTGCATCAGCGCGCCCGCGCCGGACACCGTCTTGCGCGCGATCTGCCGGGCAAGGGCGGGCGGCAGCCCCTCTCCTACGCCAACGTCTTCAAGAAGTTCCGCCAGCAGGAAGACATAGGCCGGACCGCTGCCGGAAATTGCGGTCACGATGTCGATCTGGTCTTCATGTTCCACCCATGCGGTCTCGCCAACGGCCGACAGGACCCGGTCGCACATGGCGCGCTGTCGTGGCGTTGCCTGTGGCGGCGCGTAGGAAACGGTCATCCCTTCGCCTACCGCCGCCGGGGTATTGGGCATGGAACGGATGACAAGCGGCCGGGCGCCGGGCGGCATATGGGCGGCGAGCCCTTCCGTCAGGCCATGAACCGTCCTGCCCGCCAGCACCGACAGGACCGGCGCATGCAGGGCATACGGGGCGATGGCGGCAAGGGCGGCCGCCACCTTCTGCGGTTTCATGGCAAGGATGATGAGGTCGGGCTGAAAATCGGCGGGCAGGTCCGTCACGTCGCGGACCAGCCGGTGCGGCGCAGGCACGCTGTCGCGGTGGCGGTCCACGATGACGGAGGGGGCAAGCCCCTCCGCCAGCCATCCCTGCAGCATCGCGCCGCCCATCTTCCCGCATCCGATCAGCAGGATGGAGGGAAGGGGGGGCGTATCCGTCGCTGCCATCAGGCCATTCCCGCGCAGTCAAGCATCGCGGCCTCCAGCGCCTCGGTGGGGGACTTGCCGCCCCACAGGACGAACTGGAACGCGGGGTAGAAACGTTCGCATTCCGTCAGGGCGATATCGATCATGTCCTCAAGGCTTTCGACCGAGGCCCCCGGCGCCCCGCGCAGCAGGACCGCATGGCGGAACAGCGGCATGCCATTGTCGAGGTCCATGCCGAAATGCCCGATCCACAGGCGTTCATTGGCCAGTGCGACCAGTTCAAACAGGTTGCGTCGCTGCACGGGTGGAACCTTCAGGTCGAACGTGCAGGTGAAATGCATCGCGCTGACTTCGCGCGACCAGGAAAAGAACAGGCCGTAATCGCACCATTTTCCCGGTGCCTCGGCCGCCATTTCCGAATCGTTGCGGCGATCGAATGCCCATTCATAGCCCCCCACGATCTGTTCCATCAGATCGAGCGGGTTGGAGTCCTTGGGCGATGTCGTGAAATTCAAGGCAGGCATTGTGGGACTCCCCGAAGCCGTCGTGGAGGGAATCCGGTATTTCCGGATCCCGGGCGTCTGCAACCCGCCTCCCCCTGTGGGAGGAGACGTAACGGCAACCCTATGGCTGGTACGGCCGTGGTGGCAAGCCTGTGGCGACGGGTGGGGACGAATTACGCATCGTGGCGGTCGGGAGGGCGCGCGATGCCGCCGCTCCCACGGGCATGCCCGCCAGCCTGCCCGTGCTGGTGCATTCAGCCGTTGTAGGAGGTGGCGGACGGCGTTGTCATGCTCGCCTCAAGATCGGCGATGCGGGCTTCAAGGGCGGCGATCTGCCTGTCGGTCGCTTCCTGCGCGATTCGCGCGCGCGTGGCCATTTCGCGCACCACCTCGAATTCGTCGCGGCGGACAAGGTTCAGGTTCGCCATGGCCTCGTCAACGCGGGCGCGGACCATCGCGCCGATTTCCTCGCGCACGCCGGACAGGGCGGAAAAGGCACCACCGGCAACACCGGCAAGATCATCAAAAATGCGTGGTCGGACGGACATCGCGCGTAACTCCTTGGGCATGGGCCGGAAATGGGACTGGCACGCCGCGTCGCGACGTGTGGCGCGCAAGTATAGACGCATCCACGCGCCAGAGCCATCCACACGCGTCATTCCCGCGCGGCTGTCACGCAATGCAGCACGATGTGACAAAGTTTGTCTCCCTTGCATTTGCATGTTTGTGGCATGTTGGCGTCGTTTCGCGGACGTACGGGATTTTGGGGTTCATGATTATCATTACGGGTGGCGCGGGTTTCATCGGATCATGCCTGCACAAGGCGCTGCATGCGCGCGGTGAGCAGACAGCCATCGTGGATTCCCTGGGAAATGTCGGGAAATGGCGCAACCTGCGCAAGCACGTGCCCGATTTCCTGATCGCGCCACAGGACCTCGATGCCTTCCTTGCCAGCCGTCCGGACGTCACGGCGGTCTTCCACCTTGGTGCCATCAGCGAGACCATGGCCACCGACGGGGACCTGGTGTGGCGGACCAACGTGGACCTTTCGATACGGCTGATGGAATGGTGCGCGCGCGAGGAGGTGCGTTTCATCTATGCCTCTTCCGCCGCCACTTATGGCGCGGCCGACAGGATGGAAATGTTTTCCGATGATCCCGCCCGGCTGGAGGGGCTGCGGCCGCTCAATCTGTACGGGTGGTCCAAATACGCCTTTGACTGCACCCTGATGCGCCGGCTGGCGCAGGGGGACCTGCAGGGACTGTCATGGGCGGGACTGAAATTCTTCAACGTCTATGGCCCCAATGAATATCATAAGGGACCGATGATCTCCCTCGTCCACGGGAAGTACGAGGACGTGCGCGCCGGCCGGGCACCCCGCCTGTTCCGTTCCGACAGGCCGGGCCTGCCCGACGGGCATCAGGCGCGCGATTTCATCTGGGTGGGTGACGCGGTCGCGGTGATGCTGTGGCTGCTGGATCACCAGCATGTACATGGCGTGTTCAACTGCGGGACGGGCGTGGCGCGGACCTGTCTGGATCTGGCCTATGCGGTCTGTGACGCGGCCGAGGTCGCGCGACGGGTCGAATTCATCGACATGCCGGCCGCCCTGCACGGACAGTACCAGTCCTATACCTGTGCCGACATGGCGCGGCTGCGCACGGCGGGATACGACCAGCCCTTCGTCACGCTGGAAGAGGGGGTCAGGCGCTATATCCATGACTACCTTGCCGCCGATGATCCATATGTCTAAAGCCTGAGGCGACGCGTAAAGGGGTGATGCCCCGCCGCAGGGCGGGTCCATGCCCCGTGCCTGGAAATTCCCGATTGCGAAAGTCGCTTCATGCTGCCTGTCCTGATGTTTCCGCAATTTGACCCGGTCATGGTGCATTTCGGGCCGTTCGGCCTGCGGTGGTACGCGATGGCGTACATCGTCGCGCTGGTGGTCGGATGGCGGGTGGCGCGGCGTCTGGTGGCGCTGCCGCCGCGTGCTGCCACCGCGCTGCAGGTCGATGATTTCCTGACATGGGCGACGCTGGGCGTCGTGCTGGGCGGGCGGCTGGGATACATCGTGTTCTATCAGCCGGGATATTACCTGTCCCACCCGCTGGCGATCCTTCAGGTCTGGCATGGGGGAATGTCGTTTCACGGCGGGGCGGCGGGTGTCATCATCGCGCTGATTGTCTTTACATGGCGCAACAACCTCAGCTTCCTTGGCTTTTCGGACCGTATCACCACCGTTGTGCCGATCGGTCTGGGGCTGGGACGGGTCGCGAATTTCATCAATGGCGAACTGTGGGGGCGCGAGGCCCCGGCCAGCCTGCCGTGGGCGATGATCTTTCCCGACGCAGGACCGATACCGCGGCATCCTTCCGAACTGTACGAGGCATTCGCCGAGGGGCTGGTCCTCTTTACGGTGATGTGGGTGGTATCGCGCAGCCTGAAGGTGCGCGAACATCCCGGCTTCCTCGCCGGGCTGTTCCTGTTCGGCTATGCCATCGCGCGCAGCATCTGCGAACTGTTCCGCGAACCGGATTCCTTTATCGGCTTCCTGCCTTTCGGCGTGACGATGGGGCAGGTGCTGTGCATTCCCATGGCGATCGGCGGGCTGGGCCTGATGCTCAATGCCTGCCTGCGTCCGGCCCGCACGGAACTGATGCCCCCGGATTTCGCCATGGATGAGGAGGAGGCGGCCTGATGACGCGGGATGCCGCCATCAGGCTCGACCATTTCATGGCCCGCGCGAACGCGGCGTATTACAGCAGCCGTGATCCCTTTGCGGACTTCATTACGTCCCCTGAAATTTCGCAGATGTTTGGGGAGCTTCTGGGCGCGTGGGTCGCGGTGACATGGCAGCGCATGGGCGCGCCCGATCCTTTCATTCTGGCGGAGGCGGGACCGGGGCGCGGGACGCTGATGGCGGACGCGCTGCGCCTGCTGTCACGTGTGGCGCCCGCCTGTTACGCGGCGGCGCGGGTGCATATGGTGGAAACATCGCCCCGGCTGCGACAGGCGCAGGCCACGGCGCTGGCGGCGCATGCGGATGTCGTGGCACCCGTCTGGCTGGATGCCGTCCCCGACCTGCCGCCCGGTCCGCTGGTTTTCATCGCCAACGAATTCCTTGACGCCCTGCCCATCCGGCAGTTCGTGCGGACCGCCGATGGCTGGGACGAACGCATGGTGGCGGGGGAGGTGTTCGTGACACGTCCCGCCACGGACCTTCCCGCTTCCGGCCCGCCTGCCACCCGCGACGTGCCCGAGGGGGAGGTGCTGGAAATCTGCGAAGGAGCACTTTCCATCGCGCGGCAGCTTGGCGCGCGGCTGTCGCATGGCGATGGCGTCGCCCTGTTCATCGATTACGGGTATGATGGCCCCGGATGGGGCGACACGCTGCAGGCCCTGTGCGACGGGCGTCCGGCATGGCCGCTGGCGCGACCGGGCATGGCGGACCTGACGGCGCATGTGGATTTCGCCGCGCTGGCGATTGCCGCGCGCGAAGGGGGATGCGCCACATGGGGCAGCGTGACGCAGGGGGCGTTCCTTTCCGCGCTGGGCCTGTTTCCACGCGCGGCGCAACTGGCCCGCAACCAGCCCGGGGACGTGGCCCGCCAGATCAGCGAGGCGGCGCAGCGCCTTGCGGCCCCGGACCGGATGGGGGGACTGTTCCGCGTCATGGCCATGACAGCGCCGGATGTGAAGGAGGTCGCGGGGTTCGAGGGCGTGACCCCGCTTGCCCCCGATCATGCCGGCATGGGACAACACCGCGACCGGGCAGGGGAAGGGTGACGCGGATGGAGATGACGCAGAAGCACGGGCAGGATCAGCTGGAGGGACCGATACTTCGGGCCGGGGCGCTGCATGCCGCGCCACATGGGTTTTTCACCCGGCTGGGGGGCGTGTCGCAGGGGCCTTATGCCTCGCTGAACTGTTCCATGCGCAGTGGCGACGATCCGGCGGCGCTGCGTGAAAACCGGGCACGTGTCGCGCGGGCGATCGGGATGTCCCCCGACTGCCTGCTTGGCGTGACGCAGGTGCATGGCACGGAGGTGGTCCGTGTCACCGCCCCGTGGGCGTCGGGCGAGGGCGCGCGCGCCGATGCCATGGTATGCGCCCGTCCGGGACTGGCGCTGGGCGTCATCACCGCCGATTGCGCGCCGGTGCTGTTTTCCGACGGGCGTGGTTGCGTGGTGGGGGCCGCCCATGCCGGATGGCGCGGGGCGGCGGCGGGCGTGCTGGAGGCCACGGTGGCCGCGATGGTCGAACTGGGTGGCGTTGCATCTGATATCCGCGCGGTCGTCGGGCCCTGCATCACGCGCGACAGTTACGAGGTGGGGGCCGACATGCGTGACGCCGTGCTGGCGCTGGATGATGCGGCCACGCCGTTTTTCACGTCCGGCCACAGGGCCGGGCACTACCAGTTCGACCTGCCCGCCTATTGCGTCGCGCGCCTGCGGCGCGCGGGCGTGGGACAGGCCACGGCGCTGGGCGTGGATACGCTTGGGGACGAGGAACGGTTTTTCAGCCATCGTCGCCGCACGCTGGCGGGCGGGGGGGCGATCGGCCACCAGATTTCGGTAATTTCATGCGCCCATGTATGATGCCGGCATGAGGGGAAAGTTTTTCAGGCATAGCATGATGGCCCTGACGATGTCGGGCCTGTGTCTTCTTGCCGGGTGCCTTGACGTGCCGCATCCATTCCAGCGCAGGGGGCTGTCGCAGCTTTCCAATGCGCCGCCCGCCCGCCTTGCCGTGCCGCAGCCGACGCAGGCGCTGCTGGTCAGCATGGCCGCGCAGACATGGCAGAAGGACATGGTCGCCGCCATGCTGGACCAGTCGGTACCCGCCGTGGGGCAACCGGCGAAAAGTGGCGACTGGTGGTTGCGCATGACCGCCACCCTGCAGGGGAATCAGGTCATCCCGACCTATGCCGTCATCACCCCCAAGGGCGAGGTGCGCGGCGAGACGACGGGCGCGCCCATACCCGCCGCGTCATGGTCCGCCGGGACGGAGGCGGTGATGCAGGCCTCCGCCATGCAGGCCGCGCCCGAGGTCGCAGCCCTGCTGACCGGCATTCAGGCCGCCCAGATGCAGAGCGATCCCCACAGCCTGAAGAACCGTCCGGCCCATGTGTTTTTCCAGGGGGTGAAGGGCGCGCCGGGCGACGGGAACGCGATGCTGTCGCGGGCGTTCGTCGCATCGTTGCGCGATGCGCATGACCAGATCCAGCATTCGCAGTCAGGGGCCGATTTTTCGGTCGGATGTACGGTTGTCGTGACGCAGCTGCCGGCATCGGGTCCCGCGCGACAGCGGCTGACGCTGACATGGCGCGTGGTGGATTCCCACGGCAAGGAAGCGGGTGCCGCCACGCAGATCCACGATATCGCGGCCCATACGCTTGATGGCAAATGGGGTGACGCGGCCGAAGCCGCGGGCGAGGAAGCCGCGGGCGGCGTCCGCCAGATCATTTCGCGTTATTCAGGGCGGGATAATGTGCCACTGGCCGCCACTGCTACTGCCGCGCCGGCGCAGGCATCGAAACCGGCGGGGGTAAAATCGGCCGCGCCGGCTGCCGTGGCGCCTGCCGTCATGCCGGCCTCTGACGCTTCCGATGCCCGTTTGAGCCGGAATGCGCCGCTGTCGCATGCGCCTGCGGCCGTGTCGTCCGCCCCGGTATCGACATTCCCGGCATCAACATCTCCAGTATCAACCTCTCCGGTACCGCCAACCCCGATATCGTCCGTTCCGACGTCACCCGTTACAACAACGCCCGTCACGACATCCACCGCATCGGTCCCGCCGCCATCCCCGTCTCCCGCGGTGGCGACGCCAGTAGTAAAGGCCCCGCCTGCCGCAGCCGTGGAATCCGCGCCTGTCGGGACTGCGTCGTCGGTAGCCGCCACGCCGTCAGTCGCGCGCGCGCCGTCCACGATGCCGTCGTCTCCATCTTCGACACAGGCTCCTGCGGCCCCGGCGGTGGCCTCGTCTTCCGCCACATCTGTCGCCGCGCGCCCCGTTTCGGCCCCGCCACAGGATATTGTCCCGCAGCAGCCGGCTGCCGAGGCCGCACCCGCAACGACGCCGGTACGCAGGAAGCTGCCGGGCGTGACGCTGCCGCCGCGCAGGTCATGAACGCACAGGGTGTGGCCGTCACGACACGTCGCGGGCACGTGTGTCCCGCGCAGGTCCGCCCTGACGTCTTCGGGTGGTGGTTCGTTGCGGTGTGGTGGTGACAGGAACTGGCGCGATTGCTAGAACGCGCCCGGTCCATGGAAATGGAAGTGGTCATCCACGGTCGCTTCGCCTCATGTCGTCTGGGAACGTCGCAAGATGAAAATCGTCGCCTGTAACAGTAATCTGCCCCTTGCTGAAAAAGTTGCGGTCGAACTGGGAATGCCCCTGTGCGACGTGACCGTGCGTCGCTTCGCCGACATGGAAATCTTTGTCGAGATCCATGAAAATGTGCGTGGCGAGGATGTCTTTGTCATCCAGAGCACCTGTTCGCCCACCAATGACAACCTGATGGAACTGCTGATCATGCTCGATGCGCTGCGTCGCGGGTCGGCACGGCGCATCACGGCGGTCATGCCCTATTTCGGGTATGCCCGGCAGGACCGCAAATCCGGTCCCCGCACCCCCATCAGCGCGAAGCTAGTCGCCAACATCCTGGTCGAGGCCGGGGCGAACCGCATCCTGACGATGGATCTGCATGCCATGCAGATCCAGGGCTTTTTCGACATTCCCGTCGACAACCTGTACGCCGCCCCCCTGTTCACGCGCGACATCAAGGGGCGCATGGGGCTGGAGGCACCGCTGCCCTATGACGCGCCGGACATGAACATCCCCGGCGGCCCGCACAACCTGATGATCGTCTCCCCCGACGTGGGCGGCGTCGTGCGCGCGCGGCAACTGGCGCAGCGCCTGAATGTGGACCTTGCCATCATCGACAAGCGGCGCGAGCGCGCGGGCGTATCCGAAGTGATGAACGTGATCGGCGACGTGCGGGGACGGTACTGCGTCCTGGTCGATGATATCGTCGATAGCGGCGGTTCACTGTGCAATGCGGCCGAGGCCCTGATGCGCCATGGCGCCGCGGCGGTGGAGGCCTATGTCACCCATGGCGTCCTGACGGGCGGCGCGGTCAGCCGCATCGGACAGTCGCCGCTGCAGATGCTTACCCTGACCGACAGCATCGTAAAGACGGAAGACGTGCGCCAGTCGCACAACATCCGCCAGATCAGCACGGCGAACCTGCTGTCGCGCGCCATGCGCGCGGTATCGGACGAAAGTTCGGTGTCGTCGCTGTTTGACTGAAATCCGGCGTGACGGGCCGGGGACTTACGGGTTCCCCGATTTATGTCATAGTGTGTCGCGGGATTGACCCTGTGGCCCGTCGCGGCTATCGCCGGGAAAGCCAATCAAGAAGGAGTCATTTAATGACGGACCTGCTCGCCCGGCCATACTGGTATCTGCGACATGGAGAGACGGACTGGAACGCCGAGGGGCGTTCGCAGGGCCGGACCGACATCCCGCTCAATTCCACCGGGGTGGAACAGGCCCGGCAGGCCGGTCTGGTGCTGGTGCGTCATCTGGCGGAACATCCGATCGCGCGCATCGTCTCCTCCCCGCTGGGCCGCGCGCGCCGGACGGCCGAAATCGTGGCCGAGGTCATGGCCGCCCATGGTGCGCCGCTGTTTCAGGTGCAGCTTGATGACGGGCTGAAGGAAGTCTGTTTCGGCGACCAGGAAGGCAAGCCGATGGGCCACTGGTACGATAGCTGGATCGCCGGTGAATATACCCCGGTGGACGGGGAAAGCTTTGCCGAGCTGCGTGAGCGCGCGGTATCGGCCATCAATCGCGCGACGGAGGCCCCCGGCACGCCGCTGGTGGTATGTCATGGCGGCATGTTCCGCGCCCTGCGCGCGGCGATGGGGCTGAAGCCCAACGTGCGTCTGCCCAATGCGACCCCGATGTGGGCGCAGCCCGCCGGTAACGGGAAGCCGTGGGACCTGACCGCCGTTTCCTGAACCCCGCTGCCTGAAGCCTGTCCGCGCGGGGGCGGGGCGGTAAAAGTGATTGCCGGCGTTGCATCCGCCGGCCTTTTCCGTTAAAGGCCGCGCACGCGTTCGGCACCCCTGGAGGCCGACGCGCCTTGTGTTTCAGGAGCAGACAAGTGACCAAATTCACGAAAATCGATGTTTCTTCGCGCGCGAAGGCTGGTAAGGGGGCAGCGCGGGCGACGAGACGTGCCGGGCTGGTGCCGGGCGTTATTTATGGTGGCAAGCAGGAAGCCGCGCTGATCGCGCTGGACCCGCGCATCGTTGCGCGCGAACTGCACAAGCCGGGCTGGCGTTCGCGCATCTATGACATCTCCATCGACGGCAGCAAGACGGAACACGCCCTTCTGCGTGAAATCCAGCTGCATCCGGTGTCCGATGCCCCGCTGCATGTGGATTACCAGCGCCTTGCCGAAGGGCAGAAGGTGCATGTGGAAGTTGCCATCACCTTCACCGGCGAAGAAACCTCCCCCGGCATCAAGCGTGGTGGCGTGCTGAACATCGTGCGTCACACCGTGGACGTCGTGGCCGACCCCGCCAACATGCCCGAAGGCTTCAGCGCGGACCTGTCGAAGCTCGACATCCATGACAACGTGCGTTGGGAAGACCTGAAGGGCACGGAACACGTGACCCCGGTCCAGCACATCCCCAACTTCGTCATCGCCACGATCGCGGCGCCGACCGTCGATGTCGAGGAAACGGTGGAAGAAACCGAAACCCCGGCCGCCGACTGATCACGGAACCTGATACGACTGGAGAGATGCCATGCTCCTCTGGGCCGGATTGGGGAACCCCGAACCGGGGATGAGCCGGAATCGCCATAATGTCGGGTTCATGGCCGTTGACCGGATCGCCGAACGCCACGGGTTCGCCCCGTGGCGCAGGCGCTTTCGCGGCGAAGTCAGTGAGGGACGGATCGGACGGCACAAGGTGCTTCTGCTCAAACCGCTGACATATATGAACCTTTCAGGTGAAAGCGTTCAGCAGGCGGCGGCTTTTTACAAGCTGTCGATCGATGCTATTACGGCATTTCACGACGAACTTGACCTTGCCCCCGGCCGTATCCGCGTCAAGCGCGGTGGCGGGGCGGCGGGACATAACGGGCTGCGGTCGATGGATCGCATGCTCGGCGCGCAGGATTACTGGCGCGTGCGGATCGGCATCGGCCATCCCGGCAGCCGCGAACGGGTGACGGGACATGTGCTGGGCGATTTTTCGCGCGATGACCGGCTGTGGCTCGATCCCATGCTCGACGCGCTGTCGGATACGGCAGCACTCCTTGCGGACGGGCAGCCGGAACTGTTCATGACCAGAATGGCCAGCCACACGGGGGAATAGGGATATGGGCTTCAACTGCGGGATCGTGGGGCTGCCGAATGTCGGCAAGTCCACGCTGTTCAATGCCTTGACCGAAACGGCCTCGGCACAGGCGGCGAATTATCCCTTCTGCACCATCGAACCGAATGTCGGGCGCGTGGCGGTTCCCGATCCGCGCCTGGAAAAACTGGCGCAGATCGGCAAGTCCCAGAAAATCCTGCCGACCAGCCTTGAATTCGTCGATATCGCCGGGCTGGTGCGCGGTGCGTCGCGGGGGGAGGGGCTGGGGAACCAGTTCCTTGCCAATATCCGCGAGGTGGATGCCATCATCCACGTCCTGCGCTGTTTCGAGGATGACGATATCACGCATGTCGAAGGCGGGGTCGATCCCATCCGCGATGCGGAGATCATCGAAACCGAACTGATGCTGGCGGACCTCGAGTCGCTGGAGAAGCGGATCGTCGCGCTCCAGAAAAAGGCGCGTGGCAATGACCGCGAGGCCGCAGCACAGGTCGAACTGATGGAACCCCTGATCGAGGCGCTGCGGGAGGGGAAGCCCGCGCGTTCGGCCATTCCGGCCGGTCAGGAAGAGGCGGTGCGCCGTCTGAACCTGATGACGTCCAAGCCGGTGCTCTATGTCTGCAACGTGGACGAGGGATCGGCTGCGACCGGAAACGCATTTTCCGAACGAGTCCGTGCGCGGGCCGAGGCGGAAGGCGCGGCCATGGTGGTCGTGTCCGCCGCGATCGAGGCCGAAGTCAGCCAGCTTGGCCCCGAAGACCGGGTCGAGTTCCTGGAGGGGCTGGGGCTGAGCGACAGCGGGCTGGATCGTGTGATCGCGGCGGGATATCGCCTGCTGGGCCTGCGTACCTATTTCACGGTCGGCCCGAAGGAAACGCGCGCATGGACCATCACGGCCGGGACGCGCGCCCCGCAGGCGGCCGCCGTCATTCACAATGACTTTGAACGCGGCTTCATCGCCTGCGAAACCGTTGCGTATGACGATTATATCCAGTGCAATGGCGAAGCCGGCGCAAAAGAGGCGGGCAAGCTGCGAATCGAGGGACGTGACTACGTGGTGCAGGATGGCGATGTCCTGCTGTTCCGTTTCAACGTCTGATCCGGCGGTTACGGCTGTCGGCGCCGGTTGCCGGCACACCGCATGAACAGGGAACCAAGGGCATGAGCGCATCCGTAACATCCACGCCGGTGGATCATGCCCCCCGCGTCCCGGCGGCCCCGGATACGGCGATAACGGCGGTCGCGGACATGGCGCGGCGTGCCCGCGTCGCGGGACGCGTGCTGGGCCATGCCGGCGCGGAACAGCGTAATGCAGCCCTGTGCCATGCGGCGACGGCCCTGCGCGATGCCAGGGCGGAACTGCTGGCGGCGAATGCGCGTGATGTTGCGGCATTTTCGGGCGCTGCGTCGTTTCGCGACCGGCTGATCCTTGATGAAGCCCGGATCGAGGCCATGGCCCGGGGGCTGGAGGATGTCGCGAAGCTGCCTGACCCGCTGGGACGGGTCCTGGCGGAATGGACGCGGCCCAACGGACTGAAGATACGGCGTGTCGCCACCCCGGTGGGGGTGATCGGCATGATTTATGAAAGCCGCCCCAATGTCGGCGCGGATGCCGCCGCCCTGTGCATCAAGTCGGGGAACGCGGTGATCCTGCGTGGCGGATCCGACAGCATCAACAGCGCGCGCGTGATCCATGCGGCGATGCAGGCGGGCCTGCGCGCGGCGGGCCTGCCGGTCGATGCGGTGCAGATCCCGCCCGACACCGACCGTCGCCATGTCGCGGACATGCTGGCGGCATCGGGCCTGATCGATCTGCTGATCCCGCGCGGGGGCAAGTCACTGGTCGAGCGTGTCTGCCGGGAGGCCCGGGTGCCGGTCCTGTCCCATGCCGAAGGGCTGTGCCACACCTATGTCCATGCCGCCGCCGATCTGGAAATGGCGCGGCGCATTGTCCTGAATGCCAAGATGCGGCGCACGGGGATCTGCGGCGCGACGGAGACGCTGCTGATCGATAACGCGATCGCGCCGGTCCTGCTGCCCGGACTGGTGGAGGATCTGGCGACAGAGGGCTGCACGTTCCGCGCCGATGCGCGCGCGCGCGCCATCGTGCCGGACCTGCCCCCCGCGACGGAGCAGGATTTCGCCACGGAATGGCTGGATGCGGTCATGTCCATCGCCGTGGTGGACGGGGTGGACGATGCGCTGGCCCATATCGTGCGCTATGGCAGTTCCCATACCGAGGCGATCATTACCGAGGATGAAGCCGTGGCCACCCGTTTCCTTAACGAAACGGACAGCGCGGTGGTCATGTGGAATGCCTCCACCCAGTTCTGCGACGGGGGGGAGTTCGGCTTCGGCGCGGAAATCGGGATTGCGACCGGCCGTTTCCATGCCCGTGGTCCCGTCGGGCTGGAGCAGCTGACCACCTTCCGTTACGAGGTGTTCGGCAACGGACAGGTCCGTCCCTGATACATTCCGATGGGGGCGTCTTCTTCCACGATTCCCGTGCATGGCGACCGCAGGCGCGCGTGTATCGGGCTGCTGGGTGGTTCGTTCAACCCGATTCACGAGGGACATATACAGCTGGCCTGTCGCGCGTTGCGGCAGCTTGGCCTCGATCAGGTATGGCTTCTGGTGTCGCCGGGAAATCCGCTGAAGCCGGTGGCGGGCATGGCGCCGGCATCGCAGCGGCTGGAACAGGCCCGCAGGCGTGTCGCGCCATTCGGGCGACGGATCATCGCCACGGATATCGAAAGCCGCATGGGAACCCGCTATACCGTCGATACGATTACACAGTTGCGGCAACGTTTTCCCCGCGCGCACTTTGTATGGCTGATGGGGGCGGACGGACTGGCGCAGATGGCGCGCTGGCGGCGATGGAAACGCATCATGAAGCTGGTGCCGATCGCGATCCTGCCCCGGCCCGGATACAATCCGGCGGCATTGCACGGGCGGGTCGCGCGGTACATGGCATCGTGGCGACGTCCCGCGCGCGAGGCGCCGGTACTGGCGCGGCAGGGAGGATGCGTATGGGTCTTTCTTCCCGCGCCGCAGAACGCTATATCAGCGACAGAAATACGTGCATCGGGCCGAGGCCCGGCCTGATCATGTCCGGGGACATGCGCAGGCACCCCGACAGGAGTGAGAGCCATCATCAGGAAGCCTTCAGCCGAAACGGGTGCAAAACGCCGTACGGGCATGAAAACCGCAGGCGCATCGGTTGCCCCCCTGGGCAGCGCGGTTACGGCGCCGGGAACCCCACGCAAGAAAGCGGCCGTCGCAGGTCCTGTCGCATCCGGACGGCGCGAGCCGGTGAATGATCCGATGGTCGATACCTATCTGGAAATCATCACGAACAGCCTTTCCGATGATAAGGGAGAGGATATCGTGGTGCTCGACCTGACGGGGCGTGCCGCGTTTGCCGACCGGATGGTGATCGCCACCGGCCTTGCCGACCGTCAGATCACGGCCATGGCCTCCCATATCGAACGCAAGCTGCGCGAGGTAGGGCTGAAGCGTGTCCTGATCGAGGGCGCGAATGGCTCCGACTGGGTGCTGATTGACGCGGGCGACATCATTGTCCACCTGTTTAAGGCCGAAGCCCGCGCCATGTATGGCCTGGAACGGATGTGGGGCAAGGAACTGGATGTCCCGCCAGAGGAATCTGCCGAACCGCTGGGCTAGGTAGCCTTGCTGCACATGATCGCCATCGGGCGGATGAAGGATCGGGTCGAAAAGGATCTGTTCAGTCGTTACGCCGAACGTCTTTCGCCGCGCCTCAGGCTGACGGAACTGCCTGAGGGACGCGGGGCGACGGCGGAAATCAAGCGACGGGAGGGGCAGGCCCTGTTGGCGGCACTGCCGACGCGGGCGCATGTGGTGGCAATGGACGAAGGGGGACGGGCCCATGACAGCCTGTCCTTCGCCCGGGCGCTGGAACGCTGGATGGGTCTGTCGCGGCCGATCTGTTTCCTGATCGGTGGCGCGGAAGGGCTGGACAGCTGCGTTATGGAACGTGCCGACGATACGCTGTCGCTGGGACCGATGACATGGCCGCACATGCTGGTGCGCGGGTTGCTGGCGGAACAGTTATACCGTGCGCGTGCCATTGCAACGGGCCATCCCTATCACCGCGCGGGACGGCCGGGCTGATTGAGAAACCCTTGAAATCATAAAAGTTTTTGGTGAAGCTTTTTTACAAAAAGCTTCGAAAAGACGCCGCCTTTTTCCAAAAAAGGCGGCACCCAAAAACTTTTATGATTATCGGAAGGTTGTTTTCAAACAGTCCTAAAGGCTTCTTTCCGCCCGGGCCATGAAGATCCGGCCAGAAAGGTCAGACCTTATTCCCAGGAACGGTTCGGCGCGTCATCATCAAAGGCGAGGGAAGAGGAAGCCGACGAAACGGGTTCAGGCGCTTCCGCGATTTCGGTCGTGGTGCTGTGACGGCCCTTGCGGCTGGAAACCGGCGTGCGGGCGATTTCCTGATCCGCGGCGGCGGTCATCATGCCCGACATCGGGCTGCTCAGGCTGCGGCCATTGCCGTCCGGACGGCCGTAAATGAAGCCATAGGTGGGATAGATGCTGCCGAACGAGCCATTGCGGCTGTTCAGGGCAACGCGCACTGCAGACCAGTCATTATTGGGCGACACGTCAATGACGGGAACATTCCGGCTTACGCCGCGTTGCCCCCAGTGTGACTGGTCGATGATGATCGTACGGCTGTCCACCAATTGCCGGACAACGGCGACATGGCCGAGGGGCATGCGACGCGTGGCGCGGAAGTTCAGGACGCTGCCTTCCTCAGGCATGTTCCCGCGGGCATAGCGGCCTGCCGCGTTGTGCCACCAGTCGGCGGCGTTGCCGCGTATCATGACGCTTGATGCGCTTTTGGCGAAGGCCACGCACTGGATGACATGGCCACCTTCATGATGCCAGTGGCGATAGGTGGCCGCATGACGGATGGCAGTGGTGTGATGCGTGGTGGCAGAGGTATGCGTAACGCGCGTGGCAGAGTGGCGAACGGTGCGCGCCTGCGTCGTGCCGGAAAGCATCAACCCGAAAGAGGCTGTAAGAACGGATAGGTATAAGCCACGCTTCAGACTGCCGATCCGCATACTCTTAAAGTCTCCGCCTCTGGGTTGTGCCGTAAGGGGGCATTCGCATCCCGCTCCTGTGAAGTAGCAAGCTGTTTGCAATCCTGACAAGCCTGAGCGGCACATCTGGATCGGGAGTCAGTCAGTTTTCGCAGAATGACCCAGCCAAAAAGAAAAAATAGGAATTAATTCCTTATTCGGACTAAAAACATCTGCTTTTTCTGGCGATTTTCACATCTTTATGTCTTGAGTCGCACCAGCGACAGATCAGCATGTAGAAACAAAGAGTGGCATAAATGTGACAGTTGATTCGCGCCACGCCACCCTTCGTTCCGGCCTGCGAACGCGGCTTATTTCGTGCAGACGATCATGATTTCGACGCGCACGTCGGGGTGGGCCATCTTGGCTTCGACGCAGGCGCGGGCAGGGGCGCCGCCCTTGGGCAGCCATGCGCTCCAGACCTTGTTCATGGCGTCGCGTTCGGTGATGTCCTTCAGCCAGATCTGGGCCTGCAGCAGGCGGGTGTTGTCGGTGCCATGGGCCTCCAGCGCGGCATCGATCTGTTCCAGCACGTCCTTGGTCTGCGCGGTGATGTCGGCGGACAGGTCACGGGCGACGAATCCCTGCGTGAAGAGGAAGCCGTGATATTCGACGACCTTCGACAGGATGTCGTTCGATTCGCTGCGGATAATCTTGCTCATGATCATTATTCCCATGTGAAGAAGGAATGTTTCCGGAAAACCGTCCGGTCGCGGGTCCTGTGTGCCATGACCGGCAGGCAGGTCAAGACGGCAATGACAGGCGCGAAAACTGCTCCAGCCGATCAGGCGTGTCGAAGTCGAGGTGTATTTCCTCGCCCGCCGGTAACCGTAGCAGGTCCCTTTCGTGCTGGCGCAGCAATCCGCGCGCGCCCTCGTCCCCCGTCAGGCCCAGCAGGGACGGGAACATCCGCCTGTCCCACAGGACAGGGTTTCCGCGACGTCCCCCATGCGTGACGACAACCGCCGGGGGATGATGCGCCTGATGGGCGGCGATCATACGATCCAGCAGCGCCGTCGGGATCAGGGGCATGTCACCCAGGCAGATCAGGGCGCCCGTTGCCCCATCTGCCTGTGCCGCCATGATTCCGGCCCGCAGGGTGGCGGACAGGCCCCGTTCGTGGTCGGGCGCGATGACAAAGCTGGGGGCAGGCCGGCCGGAAAGCGCGTGGGACCGGATCGCATGGCGGATCTCGTCCGCGCGATGGCCCAGCACGACGACGACACGTCCCACTCTGCCTGCCTGTATCCGGCGCACGGTCGTGGCAATCATCGGAATGCCGTCGGTATCGCGGGCCAGCAGCTTGTGCCGGGGGGCCGTCCGGCGCGACAGGCCCGCCGCCAGAACGATGGCGTCAATGCCGTCGGGATGACGTGCGGTCATATCCAGCCGGGATGGTGGCCCAGCGGCGCATTACGGCGCACGGCGACAATTTCCGCCAGAATCGACAGCGCGATTTCCGCAGCCCCCACCGCGCCGATCGCCAGCCCGACCGGGCCATGGATACGGCGAGTCTGTTCATCGGAAAATCCGTCCTCCTTCAGCCGCGCCAGACGGGAGGCCTGCGTCTTGCGCGAGCCGAGGGCACCGATATAGAAGGCCGCCCCCCGCAGGGCATGGCGCAGGGTGGGATCATCCAGCTTGGCGTCGTGGGTCAGCGTGACGATCGCGGTCTGGTTGTCGATATGCAGGCTGTCCAGCGCCTCGTCCGGCCACTGCGTGTCCAGCGTGATGCCGGGGAAGCGGTCGGCCGTGGCAAGCTGCGTGCGCGGGTCGATCACCGTCACCGCGAACCCCGCCGTCTGCGCCATCGGCGCCAGCACCTGCGCGATATGCACCGCGCCGACGATCATCAGTCGTGGCTGCATCGGAATCAGGTGAAGGAACCATTCCTCTGCCTGCGTGTCGATATGTCGCAGGCTGCGACCGGTATGGAACGCCTGCCGCGCGCTTTCGGACAGGGAGGCGACATGGCCGGAATCTTCGGGAAGGCAGTCAGGTGCCTGCAGGCCCGCATCGCCACAGGTCAGGACGATATGCCTGCCGTCAGACAGGCGCGTGGCCAGAAGCACGGGCTGGCGTGCCTGTCGCAGGGCCGACAGCCGTTCAAGCAGCGCCAGTTCCAGCGTGCCGGTCGGCCTTTCGGGCGTGCTGATCGATTCGACATAAACATCCAGCAGGCCGCCACAGGCCAGTCCGACGGACCATGCATCCTCGCTGGAGACACCATAGGACAGGCTGCGTGGTCGGCCGTCCTGCATGACTTCGGCCGCTTCCGCGATGACCGCACCCTCCACGCAGCCGCCGCTGACCGATCCCTCGATCCGTCCGGTTGCGCTGACCGCCATCATGCTGCCTGCGGGCCGTGGCGAACTGCCCCAAGTGGAGGTCACGCAGGCCAGTGCGGCGGCCTGTCCGGCGCGCGCCCATGCGATGGCAAGGTCGAGTGGATCGTGGGAGGTGAGGGTCTGTGTCATGGCAGGGCTACTCGATCAGCACGGATATGGACGCGCCACCCGCTGGAAAAACCGAGCGTCCATATCTATCTGACAGCGGGTGTGTTCGCAAACGCGTGAAGTCTGTCATGTGTAACGCGTTTCATTCCATATCAAGGAGCTGACATTTCATGAGCTATATTGATCCCGTCTGGTATGTCGTGGCTGACAGCCTGCATGCGCGTATCCTCAAGCATGGGGAACACGGGCTGGCGACCATCGCCCACCTCAAGAGCGATGACGCAAAAGGCCCCGAAGCACCCCGCGACGGCGCCTATGGCAAGGTGATTGCCGCGTATCTGAACGATGCGGTGCGCAAGAAGGAAGCCGTGGGCCTGGCGATTGCCGCGCCGGGCGAGGTGATGCACCAGATCACCGCCCATCTGGACGTTGAGTCGCGTCCCGCCGTGGTCAAGACGGTGGACAAGGACCTGACCAATATTCCCGATCATAACCTTGCCTCCCATTTCGATATTCCCGCAACGGGATGGCCGCTGCCCAAAATCCGTTAATAAACGGTTGATAAACGATGGTCCCGTCCGCCGGTTTGTGGCTCAATGACGGGATCATCCGCCCATCGGGATTGCAAGGAGTAGTAATGAGATGTCGCAGCCATCCTCACTCGCGCTGGAAGTTGTCCCGGTTACGGCATTTGCACAGAACTGCTCCATCCTGTGGGACCGCCGTTCGCGCCATGCGATCGTCGTGGACCCGGGGGGGGATGTCCCCCGTCTGCTGAAGGTGATCGCGGACAGGAACCTGACGGTGGATGCAATCCTCCTGACGCACGGCCATCTCGATCACGCGGGCGGCGCGGATGCCCTGCGCGATGAGCTGACGGCACGTCAGGACGGCCATCAGGTTCCGCTGATCGGGCCGGATGCGCGCGATGACTTTCTCCTCTCCAGCATCACGCAGCAGGCCGCGCGCTTTGGCGTGGAGGGAATGCAGGATGCCCATGTGGATCGTTTCGTGACCGATGGGGAACGGCTCGACCTGCTCGGGCATGAATTCCAGGTGCTGCATGTGCCGGGCCATACGCCGGGGCATGTCGTGTTTTTCGATCCGCAGGCTCGCTTTGCCTTTGTCGGCGATACCCTTTTTCAGGGATCGGTGGGCCGCACCGATTTTCCCTATGGCGATGCCGATGTCCTGAAGGAGGCGATCGTGCGGCAATTGCTTCCGCTGGGGGATGATGTCACGATCCTGCCCGGTCATGGACCGGCCACGACGATCGGGGCAGAACGGCAGGGGAACCTCTTTCTGCGCTGATCCCTGCGGGCTGTTTAGCTGGAGAGAGAATCTATGAAGTCATCCGTGATGACCCCCGTCCGGATTGTTGGCGCGTGCCTGACCGGGCTGCTGCTGTTTGCCCCCGTTGTCACGCAGGCGCAGGAAACTGGTGAGCCGACGCAGGCGCAGGCGGAACTGCCCAAGGTTGCGCTGACCATCACGGGTCATGACAATGTGCGGCACGTGTTTTCGGTTGAAAAGGCATCGACCCCCCGTGAACAGCAGGTGGGGGAAATGTATCGCAAATCTGTTCCCGCCGATGGGGGAATGATTTTCGTCTGGTCCTATCCCCGGCCCAGCGAAATGTGGATGCAGCATACGCTCGTGCCGCTGGATATCGTTTTTATCGGCATGGATAACCGTATTTCCTCCATCGTCGAGAATGCCGTCCCCCTCAGCCTTGCCCATATCAGCAGCCAGGGGCCGGTGCGTGCGACGCTGGAACTGCAGGGTGGCCTGACGGAGAAGCTGGGAATCGTCGTCGGTGACAAGGTCGAAACACCGGCGCTCGCCGATGCGAAGAAGGTAAGCCCCTGATTCGCTAACTTTATGAAATCAAAAGAAATGGTGGTTTTCCGCCGTTTCTTTTGATTTTGGTCCTGATGGCGAAGGATCCTTCTGCAAAAACTTTCATTTTTTGATTGACGGTGGTGATTGGTGACCGTATATCCCCGT
>NZ_QEXL01000060.1 GCF_003311635.1 Novacetimonas cocois
ATAGACCCAATGACCGTCATTTGCCTCGCCTTCCGAGGTCAGGAGGAGCGTAAGCTCACTTTGTCACGAGAGGAGAATGACAATGTCGACGATAAAATTCATCGGTCTGGATGTCCACAAAGAGACGATTGCCGTGGCTGTTGCAGACGATGGGCGATCGGGAGAAATCCGGTTCCACGGGACAATTCTCAACACGCCCGAGGCCATACGACGTCTGGTGTCGCGCCTGGCTACGCCTGATGCGACACTCCACTTTTGCTATGAGGCAGGTGGCTGCGGGTACGGCATCCATCGCCAGTTGCTGGGCATGGGTATGGACTGCAGTGTCATCGCCCCATCTGTAATACCGCGCAAGCCAGCCGACAGGGTGAAGACGGACAGGAGAGACGCCGAAATGTTGGCGCGACTGTTGCGATCGGGTGAGTTGACGGCAATCTGGATCCCGGATCCGGCACACGAGGCTATGCGAGACCTCGTACGCAGTCGGCGCCAGGTTAGACAGGATCTTGTTGCCAGCCGACAGATGCTTCTGGGGTTTCTGTTGCGCCATGGGCGTAAATTCACCGGTCGTACGAATTGGACAAAAGCGCACTGGAGATGGCTGGGAAGTCAGGCATTTGAAATACCACATCAGCAATTTATTTTGGGTGAAAGCATCCGACGCATTGAAGAAGCTCAGCAGCGTTGCGATCGACTGGACACCATGCTCATGGAGGCGTTACCGCGCTGGTCACTCGCGCCAGTAGTAAAGGCATTGCAGGCGTTGCGCGGTGTCGGCCCCATCGTGGCCATAACGCTTGCTGCAGAAATCGGGGACCTCAGCCGTTTTGAAACACCCAAACAACTCATGGGCTGGCTTGGTCTCGTGCCATCAGAGGCTTCCAGTGGCACCCGTACCCGTCGCGGCGCCATCACAAAAACCGGAAACCGAGAAACACGCGCAATGCTGGTTGAGGCAGCCTGGTCATACCGCCTGCCGGCACGCGAGGAGCGCCGTTATCGGGCGCGTGTCGAGGACTTGCCAGAGGAAATCAGGGCAATTGCATGGAAGGCGCAAGTTCGCTTGTGCCAGCGCTACCGAACTTTAGCGGCATCCGGTAAAGCCTTGCCGAAAGTGATCACGGCGATCGCGCGCGAGCTGGTCGGCTTCATCTGGGATATCGGTCGCCGCGTGCAACCAACCTGACACGGCTTCCTTCGCCCGGTCATCGGACCTGACGGGCGTGCCGCGAAGACCAGGCAAGATGGGTAATCCTCGTTGTAAGCTGGGGCAGGTTTCGACCGACGCCCGTCTATAGAGAGAGGAAGGCCCACGACGGAAATGGGAAATGCGGTAGCCAACCCGCGGATGAGAGCATGATCAATCGTCGTCGATCGGCTCGCGGCACACCCGTCAGGTCCACTATCAGTTTTTGGTCACACCAGACACCAGTCATGGTGTAGGCTTCTTGCAACTGCACTCCCCTAATGACGGTCATGAGAGCTTATCGCCCTGTC
>NZ_QEXL01000061.1:0-637 GCF_003311635.1 Novacetimonas cocois
AAAACAGTTTTTGCATCATGATTTTTCCTGTGCGGGTCCTTTTTCAAAAGCGCGCAGGAAAGCGTCGATATCGTCGCTCATCAGGAGGGGCATCCGTTCTCGTATCAATGCTTCAGGCCAGTCCCACCAGGCGATTGCAAGCAGACGCCCGATGGTCTTTTCGGGGAAGCGGTATTTGATGACCCGGGCCGGGTTGCCGCCCACGATGGCATATGGCGGCACGTCCCTGGTCACCACGGCCGCCGTGGCGATGATCGCGCCTGATCCTATGGTGACACCCGACATGATGTTGGCCCGCGCGCCGATCCAGACGTCGTTGCCAATGACGATATCCCCCTTGGTGGAATGGTCATCGGTTGCATCCGCCGCTTCGGGCCAGAAATTGCACTGGTTCTTGAACGGGTAGGTGGTGATCGTATCCGGTCGGTGATTGCCCAGGATCATCAGCACCTCGCGGGCAATCGAGCAGTATTTCCCGATCTTCAGGCCGGCATATTCNGGCTTCTATGATGATGGGAGAACCCTTGGCGCCATATGTATGGTCGCCGATGTCCCAGCCCCACTCTTCGATTTCATGGGCAAGGGTGTAACGTAGGAGCAGAGAAAAGGCGTTCTTGCCGTAATACATGGGCCTCGG
>NZ_QEXL01000061.1:645-1458 GCF_003311635.1 Novacetimonas cocois
TTCTCCCGTTCTGGTTCAGGGTTTCGTTTGCATTCGATAGCGGACAGATCAGNNATGATCGTGTTGCGTCGTCAGTCCTGTTCCCGGTCCCTGTCGAAGGCATGAAGCCCCGCACGCCTCCAGCGTGTTTTCAGGTCGCCTGACGCGGTATTCCTGCCTTCCCGAAGCTGCCCCGCAATGTCCAGGAAGGCCCCGAGCAGGGTGGCGCGGTCATCATCGGTCAGATCGACCAGTCCCGCCTTCTGGACCAGGCCACCCAGTTCGATCAGGTGATGGGTGCGTTCCCGTCGCGCCTTCGCCCAGTCGCGCATGTCAGTGCGTGCCTTTCGTGCCTGATGGCGATGGATCAGGGCCGCCTGCTTCCTGATNCCGTCTTTCAAGCGCCAGAAGCTCCGTTCTGATCGTNATCCGGTTCCTTTCCGGCCGCCCTTTTTTGCGCCAGCCTGAAAGAACGCCGTCCCCCGTTCGGTCCACCTCGCGACGGCTTCAGGTTTGCCGTCCGCCTGTTCGACAGCCGCAAGCAGCACCCCGGCCAGCGCCTCGATCGACAGGGTATCGGCTCCCGTCGCCTCGACCAGTTCACCGAGCTGGATGGTCCGTTGCGCCTTAAGCTGCTTCGCCTTTTCCTGAAGCGCNCTTCAGTTCCGCATCAATGTCCCGTGGCCTGCGCATTTCCGGTCCCCTGTCCTGCTGGTCTGTGGCATACTCTACCATACAGGCGAGAACCGCGTCACTCATCCAGACAAATCAACCCTTGTGGCGCAGTAAAATGTAAGTGCGCGCTTATACGTCACTTCGTGACGTGCGCTTAAG
>NZ_QEXL01000062.1 GCF_003311635.1 Novacetimonas cocois
CTAGCACTACAGTTGCATTTTGTGTCGTGAGTGAGCGCGGATAGCACTGGCCTGATGCGTTCGTCGAAAGACGGACCATCTGAGGATGTGAGAGACGGGTAGTCTGCGTTGTGCAAGTTTTACGACGAGGCGCCTGATCTCCTGAATGGACCAGCGGACAAGGACTGTCGTGTTCTGAGTTGTGTTTTTTTCGGTTTCAGTGAGTTTGCCTGGTAACGGACACTGGCCATGACGGCATAGGCCAGCATGACCAGAGAGACGTGCCGATGCCAACCATGCCAGGAGCGGGTCTCGTTATGATCAAGACCAAATTCGTTTTTGGCCGTCTCGAACCCTTCTTCGATCCTCCAGCGCGTCCCTTCAACGTTCACCAGTTCCTGCGTGGTTGTCCCTTTCGGGCTCCAGGTCGTAAAATAGGCAAGGTCCCCGTCAGCGATGTTTCGGCGGATCAACAGGCCACGTGTCCATGGTCCGGCTATAGGGCAGTCAAATTCTTCAGCATCCAGATCAGCAAGCGGAAGATACGCCCAGTCATAAAGTCGCTCACCTTTTGTGCCGTGCCCCGCTGACAGACGACGCCAGGCCTGGTCTGGCAGTCCTGCTGCAATATCTTTCGCCTCTCCGGCAATCAGCGGTTCCGTTGCCCATGATCCGAACCAGTGATTGCCCTTGACCCCAAGCACATATCCAATTCCTGCCCGGCGAAGCGTGCGTTCTACGTCGCCCACGCCATACACGCTGTCTGCTGCAACCCAGCGGAACGGCACACCGGCCTCAATACTTCGCTCAATCATCATCGAGGCTAACGCCGGTTTGGTCGCAAACACCACGTCATCGGGAACGTGGGCCCGCTTCAGACGCTCAGGCTTTGATGTCCAGTCTTTCGGGAGATACAGGGCGCGGTCAATAAAGGCATGCCCCCGTTCCGAAACATAAGCGCCAAACACACCAATCTGGCAGTTCGTGATCTTGCCGGCAGATCCCGTATACTGCCGCCCCACACCGCAGGACGCCTGACCCTTCTTCAGAAAACCGGTCTCATCAATGACCAGCACGCCCTCTTCAGTGCCCAGATGCTCAATCACATAATCCCTGACGACGTCACGAAGGGCATCGGCATCCCAGTGCCCGCGTCCCAGAAGCGCCTGCTGCCGCCATGGACCAGGATCTCCTGCGGCTTCCGCTCGCATCCATCCCGTCTTGCGTGGTTCATTGCCAATCAAAACATCAAGAAAAGCACAGGCCGAATCTACGACACGTTTTTGCGTGAACAGCGGCGCCATCCGATCCTTGGCGGACCGAAGCGAGCGCGCCCATAATTCCAGCGTCTCTTCAACAGACGTACCGCCACTCATCATATCCTGAATCATGGTTACCCATCGATTCAGAACTCAACACAAAATGCAACTGTAGTGCTAG
>NZ_QEXL01000063.1:0-1016 GCF_003311635.1 Novacetimonas cocois
GGGGCAGCGGCCATCAGGGTCGTTGCCAGTAACGCCGTGCGAAGACGCATATTTTCGTCCTTCCTTAAGACTCGTTCTTTATAGTCGGGCCGCACTACATTGCGGTCGGTAATCAGCTTCATGCGTAACACCCTATACCGCTATCGGTTTCGTTTTAGAAACCCATCAGTTTGGCAGGGCTGATATTACACTTCTAACATATATACACGTTATATTATAATCGACTGATTATAAAGGTTATTTTAAGGGATTCGGGTAAGGGGCGGGCCGGGGTGCGCATGGGGCGGAAATGTCGGTTTTCCGATGACGTGGCCATAATAACACAATGAATGGCGGCCCGATCCATCAGATGCCGGGATTTTTATTCGCAACCGTCATGATCCCGTCATCCGGCGCGGGGGAAGACAGGCTTTCAGGCGTGGATTCAGGGGATCCGGGCGGTTCCTTACCCTTTGTACCGCACTGAAAGACATATCTGCGGCTGATGTGAAAATTGGCCGTCATGCCACTGAGCGCGCCTGCGGCCAGTGCGATGAAGGGATAGACTCGGCACAGCGGGAAAAAGTGGAACAGCAGAAACACGCATCCCCTGTTCAGGCAGAATCCGACCGTATTGCCCGCGATAAAGCGCAACCATTGCATGATGAAATGGTGCCGGGCCTGACTGTCGCGAAAGGTCCATGCCCGGTTACATAGCCAGTTTGCCGTCGCTGCGACAAAATAGGCAGCGATCGTGGCGCAGCCCAGACCCAGCAGGGGGCGCAGGGTATAGACGCTTACCGTATCCCATCCCAGTCCCATGACGCCGACAATTCCGAAGCGGAAGAGCTGGGAAAAACGGTTGGAAAACCTTTCGGGCACAACACGAGTCTTCATTATTGCAAATTTCTGGGCGGGATTGCGGATCGGGACAATGTTAATGTGCCGCCATCTTCGCCTGCCAAGAAAAAAGGGAGTGCCGAGGCACTCCCTTTTCGTGACGTCACCGTGAGNCTGATCGTGGATCAGTGCAGGAT
>NZ_QEXL01000063.1:1107-1185 GCF_003311635.1 Novacetimonas cocois
TGCGGGCACGCCGTCACGGATCAGCTCGGCCTTCACGCTGTCGGCGCGGCGCATGGACAGGCCCATGTTGTATTTCTC
>NZ_QEXL01000063.1:1253-1361 GCF_003311635.1 Novacetimonas cocois
CGCGGCCTCGGCGACGATTTCACGCGCACGTCCGGTAAGGGCCGCACCGTCCCAATCGAAGAACACCAGGTAGGTACGGGCCGCGGTCGGCGCGGGCGGCACGACGGC
>NZ_QEXL01000064.1 GCF_003311635.1 Novacetimonas cocois
ATGAAGCAGACGGGATTTTTTGACGTTGAAGAGCGGCTTGCCCGCTTGAGCGGGCTTGGTGATCAGCTCGAAGCATTTTCCCGGACTGTGGATTTTGAAGTCTTCCGCCCTGACCTGGAGAAGGCTCTGGCGTATTCTGACGGCAGCAAAGGCGGACGACCGCCATTTGATCCTGTGCTGATGTTCAAAATTCTGGTGATCCAGACGCTCAACAATTTGTCTGATGAGCGGACGGAATATCTGATCAACGATCGCCTCTCCTTTATGCGTTTCCTTGGTCTGGGACTTTCAGATCGGGTGCCGGATGCCAAAACGGTCTGGCTGTGTCAAAAGCGTCTGACCCAGGCGGGTGCGATCGATGGGCTGTTCAACCGCTTTGATGCCACCCTGCGCAACGCCGGGTATTTGCCGATGTCAGGCCAGATCCTGGATGCCACGCTGGTAGCGGCTCCGAAGCAGCGGAACACCAATGCAGAGAAAGCCGATCTTCGGGAAGGACGTATTCCTGAAGACTGGCAGGACAAACCCGCAAAGCTGTCGCACAAGGATCGTCATGCGCGATGGACACTGAAGTTCACGAAGGCGAAGCGGCAGGATGATGGAACCATGCCATCCAGCGATCTCGCCATCCCGTTCTTTGGCTATAAATCGCATGTTTCCATCGATCGAAAATACCGGTTCATCCGGAAATGGAAAACAACGCATGCCGCCGCCAGTGATGGCGCGCGATTGAGAGAGGGGCTGCTGGATAAAACCAATACAGCCTCAAGTGTCTGGGCTGACACGGCCTACCGCTCAAAAGCCAATGAAGACTTCATGGAAAAGCAGGGCTTTGTCTCCAAGGTTCATCGCAAAAAGCCGCATCTCAAGCCTATGCCCCGGCATATCCAGAAATCGAATGCAGGAAAATCCATTATCCGGTCGCGTGTCGAGCATGTCTTTGCCGATCAGAAGTCACAGACGGGGCTGTTTGTCCGGACTGTCGGTATCAGCCAAGCCACCATGAGGATCGGGCTCGCCAATATCGTCTACAATATGCGCCGCTTCCTCTTCCTCGAAAGATTGAACGCGAGCGCATAGCCATCCAGCGGAGGACAACTCCCAATCTGCTCAAAACGCAGACCGGAGGCCATCGCAAAAACCGTCAATCAAATCGCCAAAACCCAGAAATTACCGGCCAAGCACATCAATCAGGGGTTCTTCGATCCCTCCA
>NZ_QEXL01000065.1 GCF_003311635.1 Novacetimonas cocois
CAGTGCGCGAGCTTACGACCCGGATTGTCACAGCCTATGTCAGCAGTCACACGGTTCCGGCGGATACCCTGCCCGGCCTCATCGCCACGGTGTTTCAGGCGCTCGGAAGTCTGGGACAGGCGACGACCGTAACACCGGATCTGGTGCCGGCCGTGCCCGTGAAAAAATCCGTGTTCCCGGATTACATCGTCTGCCTGGAGGACGGAAAAAAAATGAAGATGCTCAAGCGTCACCTTCACACCGTCTATGGCCTGACGCCCCAGCAATACCGGGCAAAATGGGGCCTGCCGGAAAGCTATCCGATGACCGCCCCATCCTATTCGGCACAACGGGCTACCCTGGCACAGGAAATCGGACTGGGGCGGACCATCAAGGCGACACCGGAACCTTCGCACGTACCGGACGCTGAAGTTCCGGTCACGCGCCTGCCAGAGAAGAAACGCGGACGCAGGCCAAAACTGGCCTGAAGGTCCAGACCGGGAGAAATGGGACATGAAGACGGATCATACCGATCGCGACGACTGGGAAGCCTGGAAGGACGAAGCCACACGCCGGGCACTGGCCGAGGCTGATGCCGGATTGTTCATCAGTGGTGAAGCGGTAAAGGCATGGGCGGCCAGCCTCGGGACCGATCATCCCCTTTCTCTGCCACAACCCGGGCAATAAGGGGGACGCTCTCGCACACCGCAGGAAGGTGACGCAGAGTGCAATGGTTACGACTATCCCTGATGCATTGATGGAACGACCGTTTCACGACCCTACGGCTACCCTTGTGACGACCCATCGACATACCCGAGGCCGACATCGCGCCTACCCATAAGTAGTTGTTCTTCATACACCATTGCACCACAGGTGCGGATGCTCAGGCACCTGCCTGCCGGATCTGGGCGATCATCTCATCGGCTGTGATCTCTCCGCGCTGGCGTGCATCCATGATTGCGGTGAGCGCCCTGTCATGAGGGAGCACATGCGGATCATCGGGTGTCGC
>NZ_QEXL01000066.1 GCF_003311635.1 Novacetimonas cocois
TAGGCTCAGGACCCATTGATATGAGTGTCAGGATGTGATTCAGGCTCGTTGAGGAGACTGAAGATGAGTGACCTGTATTGGCTGACGGACGAGCAGATGGAGCGTCTGCGGCCCTTTTTCCCGAAGAGCCATGGCAAACCCCGCGTTGATGACCGTCGTGTGTTGAGTGGGATCATTTTCGTGAACAGAAATGGTCTGCGTTGGCGTGATGCACCCCAGGAATACGGTCCACACAAGACGCTATACAACCGCTGGAAGCGCTGGAGCGCTATGGGGATATTCATCCGCATGATGGAGGGACTGACTACCGGCAAGGCAGAGCCTCAGACGATCATGATTGATGCGACCTATCTCAAGGCACATCGCACAGCTTCGAGCCTGCGGTTAAAAAAGGGGCTCCAGGCCGTCTGATTGGGCGCACCAAAGGCGGGATGAATACGAAGCTGCATGCCGTCACCGACCGGAACGGACGTCCGATCGACTTCTTCATGACAGCAGGCCAGATCAGTGATTACACCGGTGCGGCTGCCCTTCTGGACGGTCTCCCACCAGCCGAATGGATGCTGGCAGATCGGGGCTATGATGCTGACTGGTTCAGGGATGCCTTGGAGGAGAAAGGGATCAAACCCTGCATTCCGGGACGGAAATTCCGAGGGAAACCCATAAAATACGATAGGCGGAAATACAAAAGACGCAACCGTATCGAGATCATGTTCGGGAGGCTCAAGGACTGGAGACGGGTCGCGACACGCTATGACAGATGCCCCACCGTATTCTTCTCGGCAATCTGCCTCGCTGCAACCGTCATCTTCTGGCTATGAGTCCTGAGCCTA
>NZ_QEXL01000067.1 GCF_003311635.1 Novacetimonas cocois
CAGGGCCTGTGGGGAATTATACTTTTTTCAAGCATCTGAATGTGATTCAAAATGCGTATGGATCGCTTCGTACTGACAGATGCCCAATGGGCGAAAATGGAACCGCTGTGCCTTGGCAAGAAAACGGATCGGGGGCGCAGTGGACAGGACAACCGTCTTTTCATCGAGGCGGTCTTATGGATTGCCCGGACTGGCAGTCCATGGCGGGACCTTCCGACGTATTTCGGACATTGGAACTCGGTCTATTCCCGTTACAGCGACTGGATGAAAGCCGGTGTTTTCAAACGGCTTTTTGAAGCTGTCTCTGACGAGGCAGACATGGAATATGCGATGATCGACGGCACGGTGGTCCGGGTTCACCGTCATGGTCAGGGCGCAAAAGGGGGACCCGAAGTCAGGCGATAGGACGCAGTGTGACGGGATGGTCAACCAAGATCATCGCCATCACTGACGCCCTGGGCAATCTGGTCCGCACGCTCATCCCCGGCCAGCATTACGATACGGTCGGCGTGGCACCTCTTCTCGAACCGGCGGATTTCAAGGGAATTCTTGCCGACAAGGCATTTGATGTCCACTGGATCGTAGACACCATCCGTGCGCAGGGTGCCTGTGCGGTCATTCCCCAGCGCAGGAACCGCCTCGAAAGACGCCCGTTCGATGGGAGCCTGTTCAAAGCGCGTCATCTCATCGAAAACTTCTTTTGCAAGCTCAAGGAGTTCAAGCGTATCGCCATGCGCAGCGACAAGACAGACAGGTCATTCGCAGCCATGATCCATCTTGTCGCCGCAGTCATCAATTCACGATAATTCCCAACAGGCCC
>NZ_QEXL01000068.1 GCF_003311635.1 Novacetimonas cocois
CCTAGGGCGTGTCGTCAGTTAATTCCGATGATGGCGGAAACGAGTTGCACGGCTGCGAGGAATGTTGACTTCAGCCTGGCGAAGAAACGTTCAATGATGTTTCTGTTTTTGTAGAGCTGGAAGCTGATTTTCCGTGGATCGCGTCGGTTTTTCCTTGAAGGGACAACCGGCGTGATCTGCCGTTCCTCGATCTTTTCGATAAGCGGATCGGCGTCATAAGCCTTGTCGGCGATAAAGGCTTTGGGAGCGACTTCATCCAGCAGGGGACCTGCTTCCGTGATGTCCGCTCTCTGCCCGGGCGTCAGCGACAGGGCGACCGCCTTTCCTGCAGCATCGACAATGGCGTGGATTTTCGAAGTCAGTCCGCCACGGGACCGCCCGATGCCCTGATCCGCACCCCTTTTTTACGGGCACCCGCACTGTGCTGGTGAGCCCGGACAATCGTGCTGTCGATCATCATGTATCCGTTGTCACGATCGGCGGCCAGATGCCGGAAAATCCGTTCGATCACGCCGCCTTCGCACCAGCGACGCAGTCGCCGGTGGACGTTTTTCCAGTCACCAGAACGGACAGGCAGGTCACGCCAGGGAATGCCGGCACGGTAACGATACAGAACCGCTTCCACAAACAGACGGTTATCGGCAGCCGTTCCGCCGACATGGCCTTCACGACCCGGGAGAAGATCCTTTATCCGTTCCCACTGGCTGTCACTCAGGCCATATCGTCGCATTCATTCTCTCCCTGAAAACAGGGACAAAACATCACAGATCAAACGGGAGTACAAGCCTCATGGCACCAGATGCTAACTGACGACACGCCC
>NZ_QEXL01000069.1 GCF_003311635.1 Novacetimonas cocois
AAGTTACCAGTCACAATCCTCAATCATAAGGCGGCCTCAAACGGCCGGTTACGGATGAAACGCAGCCGCTTTACGGAAGAGCAGATCATAGGGATCCTGAAGGAACAGGAATCTGGGCTGAAGGTCTCTGATCTTTGCCGAAAACACGGGATCAGCGACGCGACCTTTTACAAATGGAAAACCTGCTATAGAGGTCTTGAGGTGTCCGAGGCCCAACGACTGAAGGCGCTGGAAGATGAAAACAGCCGCCTGAAACGTCTTCTGGCGAATGCCATGCTGGATAATGCCGCACTGAAGGAAATCGTAGGAAAAAGTGGTGACGCCTGCAGCTTCGCGGCAGGCGGCCCGACATATCCAGGCCACTCTGGCACTGAGTGGGCGCCGGACATGCGTCCTTACTGGTCTTGCCAGACGTGTTGCGCGGTTGTTCCCCCCGGTCTGACGATGCCGTCTTGCGGCAGCGTTTACGGGATCTGGCGGGCCAGCGGCGCCGTTTTGGGTATCACCACCTGAGCTACCTTCTGGCGCGGAAAGGCCTTCCCCAATCACAAGAAGCTGTTCCGCCTTTATCAGGAGGAGGGGCTAACAGTCCGTCATCGGGGAGGCCGCAGTAGAACGGATTTGTCGAAAGCTTCAACAACCGGCTCGCGAATGATGATTAAATCGGGCATCAGATATCGGTTTCCCGATCGGCCATCAGCGTCTCAAAAATCGTTTCCTACACCCTATGCCCAATGAATCACTCATTTCAGGGTCTGTCGGGAATTACGCTTTTTTGAAGCGTCTGGATGTGATTCAAAGCCTGTA
>NZ_QEXL01000007.1:0-176 GCF_003311635.1 Novacetimonas cocois
GTGCGCTTCGCCATCGACCGTGCGGGGCTGGTCGGCGCGGACGGCGCGACGCATGCAGGGGCGTTCGACCTGAACTATCTCGGCTGCCTGCCGGGCATCACCATCATGGCGCCCAGCAACGAACTGGAGCTGCTGAACATGACCACGACGGCGGCGGCGTTCGACGAGGGGCCGAT
>NZ_QEXL01000007.1:206-332 GCF_003311635.1 Novacetimonas cocois
ACAGGTGCTGGAGATCGGGCGCGGGCGCATCGTGCGCGAGATGGCGCGCCAGTCGGGGCCGGAACGCGGGGGGATCGCGATCCTGTCGCTGGGCCCGCGCCTGGCCGAGGCGCTGAAGGCGGCCGA
>NZ_QEXL01000007.1:359-49359 GCF_003311635.1 Novacetimonas cocois
TGCCAAGCCGCTGGACACCGCGCTGATCGAGCAGCTGGCGCGCAACCATGCCGTGCTGATCACCATCGAGGAAGGCGCGCCCGGCGGGTTCGGCGCCTTCGTCATGATGCACCTTGCGAAAACCGGNCCTGCTGGACCGCGTGCGCTTCCGCCCCATGGCGCTGCCCGACCGCTTCATCGACCACAACACCCAGACCGCACAGTATCACGAGGCAGGCCTCGACGCGCAGGCGATCNACCAATACCGCGCTGGAAGCGCTGGGTGTCGGAATCAGCATGACCCAGCCCTTGCTAAAGACGGCAATCGGACCGAAATCATGATCATTATGAAACATGTCCTGAAAACAACGTCTCTGGCGCTGTGCGCCGGGCTGGTGGCAGCGTCGGCGCTTCCGGCCCTGCCCGTCCTCATCCCTCCGGCGCATGCGGCGGCCGCGTCCGATCCGCAGGCCCCCATCAAGGCGCTTTACGCCGAACTGACCCGCATCGAGGCCAAGAACAGTGGCTCGTTCGAGCAGCGGGCACAGGAACTGGGGCCGGTCATCGACCGCGTCTATGACCTGGAGGCGATCCTGTCCTCCTCCATCGGGCCGCATTACGCCACCCTGTCGGCCGAGCAGAAGCAGACGCTGCTGGCGACGTTCCGCCAGTTCACCATCGCCCGCAACCTTTCCAGCTTCAAGCCCGGCGCCGACGCGCGTTTCACCATCAATCCCGCCGTCCGTGACGCGCCGGTTGGTGGCAACAAGATCGTCGATACCCAGATCGGATCATCCGATGACCCGTCCGGCACGGCGGTCAATTACGTCATGCACCTGAACGGGGCCAAGGGATATCAGGTCGTTGACGTCCTGCTGAATGGCAACATCAGCCAGGTCGGCATGCAGCATTCGGACTTCCGCAGCGCGCTGGCTGGCGGGAATGTGCAAAATCTGATCGATCTGTTACAGAAGAAGATCAAGGTCTTTTCGGCAGGATGACCCCTTGCCCGGGTTACAGGCCGGATTCCCGATGTTATATCATGCACGCGCGACCCAGCCGGAAAGATGATGTCTGTTCTTAACGCCCTTGTCTCACCATCCGGTCTGGCCGCGACTGTCGCGGTGGCCGGGTGCGTACAGGCGACGCTAGGCACTTTTCTGGTCTCGCGCTTCCGCGTGCAGGAAAAAAGCGCCGATCAGGCGGTGCCCATGCCCCCGGTGACGGTGCTCAAGCCCCTGCATGGCGACGAACCCCTGCTGGAAGAAGCGCTTGAAAGCTTCTGCACGCAGGATTATCCCGTCATGCAGATCATCTTTGGCGTGCAGTCGGAAGACGATGCCGCCATTCCCATCGTGCGGCGGCTGCGCGAACGCCATCCCGCGCTGGACATCGAACTGGTCATCGACCCGACCTTTCACGGCATCAACCGCAAGATCGGCAACCTCATCAACATGATGACCCGCGCGCGTCATGACGTGCTGGTCATTTCCGATTCGGACATCCACGTGGCGCCCGATTACCTGCGCCACGTGGTCGGGGCGCTGGTTCCCGACCATGTCGGGCTGGTCACCACGCTTTACGCCGGCCTGCCCGCCTCGCCCACGCTGCCGCGCCTGCTGGCGGCGGGGCAGATCAACCACAATTTCCTGCCCGGCGTCATGCTGTCGCGCTATCTGGGGCGGCAGGACTGCCTTGGCGCGACGATGGCGCTGCGCCGTTCGATGCTGCAGGCCATCGGCGGGCTGGAGGCACTGGTCCCCCATGTCGCGGACGACGCGATGCTGGGCCGCTATGTCCGCGAGCAGGGCAAGGATATCGCCATCGCCGCGTGCATGACATGGACCACCGTGGGGGAAACCTCCCTGCGGGAGGTGCTGGCCCATGAACTGCGCTGGGGCCGGACGGTCAAGACGCTGGAACCGCTGGGCTATGCCGCGTCGGCCATCCAGCTTCCGCTGTTCTGGGCCACGCTGGCGGTGGTGCTTGCGCCGCATGCCACGTGGACATGGGTGTTTTTCCTGTTCGTATGGGCGGCGCGTGCCGTGTGCGCGTTCATCATGGACCGCGCGCTGGCGCAGCGTAGCCTGATTCCACTGTTCCTGCTGCCGCTGCGTGACTGGCTGTCGGCCGCCATCATGGTCGGCAGCGTGACAGGAACGCGCGTGGCGTGGCGCGGACAGACTATGCACATTTCGCCACATTCCGCTATGACATCCCGATCACAACCTGCCTCCCCCGGTGACTGACCCCGCCGGGGCCGGGCAGGCCGAACCCAACCAGTCAAGGCAACTGCGGTCGCGCGGGGGAGTGAGCCCCTTTCAGACCCGAGGATTCGCGTAACATGATGAAGACCCTGTTTCTCCAGCCGCCTTCCTTCGACGGATTCGATGGCGGGGCCGGTTCCCGCTATCAGGCCAAGCGGGAAATCAAGTCGTTCTGGTATCCGACATGGCTGGCGCAGCCCGCCGCCATGGTGGAGGGCAGCCGCCTGATCGACGCGCCCCCCGCGCGCATGGGCATGGAACCGATCCTTGAGGACGTACGCAACCGCGACCTCGTCATCATGCACACCTCCACCCCGTCCTTTGCCTCCGACGTGCGGGTGGCGCAGATGCTCAAGGACGCGAATCCGTCGGTCAAGATCGGCATGGTCGGCGCGAAGGTCGCCGTTCAGCCGGAGGAAAGCCTGCTGAACGCCGCCCCGGTCGATTTCGTGGCACGTAACGAGTTCGATTACACCATCAAGGAAATCGCCGAAGGCCGCGACTGGAAGGATGTCGATGGCATCACGTGGCGCGACCCCAACGGCAAGATCATCTCCAACCGCGACCGCGCGATGATCGAGGACATGGACAGCCTGCCGTTCGTGACCGAGGTGTACAAGCGTGACCTGAAGATCGAGGATTACTTCATCGGTTACCTGATGCACCCCTACATCTCGATCTATACCGGTCGCGGGTGCAAGTCGCGCTGCACGTTCTGCCTGTGGCCGCAGACGGTGGGCGGCCATCATTACCGCACCCGCAGCCCCGAACACGTGGCGGCCGAAATCCGCCTCGCACGGCAGTATTTCCCGCAGGTGAAAGAATTCTTCTTCGACGACGACACCTTCACCGACGACCTGCCCCGCGCCGAGGCCATTGCCCGCGAACTGGGCAAGATGGGCGTCACCTGGTCGTGCAACGCCAAGGCGAACGTGCCGCGCAAGACGCTGGAGGTCCTGAAGGAAAACGGCCTGCGCCTGCTGCTGGTGGGATATGAAAGCGGCAACCAGCAGATCCTGCACAACATCAAGAAGGGCATGCGGGTCGAGGTCGCGCGCGAGTTCACCAAGAACTGCCACGAGCTGGGCATCAAGATCCATGGCACCTTCATCCTCGGCCTGCCGGGCGAGACGAAGGAGACCATTCAGGAAACCATCAAGTTCGCGACCGAAATCAACCCGCACACGCTGCAGGTTTCGCTGGCCGCCCCCTATCCGGGGACGTTCCTGCACAAGCAGGCAACGGAAAATGGCTGGCTGGATGCAAGCAACGCGGAACTGATCGATGAAAACGGCGTGCAGATCGCGCCGCTGCATTACCCGCACCTGTCGCACACCGAAATCTTCAACAGTGTCGAGGATTTCTATCGGAAGTTCTATTTCCGCGCGCCGAAGATCGCCTCCATCGTGGGCGAGATGGTGCGTTCGCCCCAGATGATGAAGCGTCGCCTGCGCGAGGGGGTGGAGTTCTTCCAGTTCCTGCGCGAACGTCGCGCGGCCTGATCGCCGTCACGCATCTTTTGCGCCGGAACCCGCGGGTTCCGGCGTTTTTTCTGGTATCGTTACATCCGGTTCCCTGCCCCAATGAAACGCGTCATCATATCCGCCGATGATTTCGGCCTGTCGGAAGAGGTGAATGAAGCCGTCGAGATCGCGCATCGCGACGGCCTGCTGTCCACCGCCAGCCTGATGGTCGCTGGTCCCGCGGCGGAGGACGCGATCCGGCGCGCGAAACGCCTGCCGGACCTGCGGGTGGGGCTGCATCTGGTCGCGATCGAGGGACCGGCCACCCTGCCCCCGGCCGAAATCCCGCTGCTGGTGCCGCAGGACGGGCAGTTCCCTTCGGACCAGCTGAAGCTCGGGATCGAATATTTCTTCCGCCCTGCCGTACGGCGCGAACTGGCCGCCGAAATCGAGGCCCAGTTCCGGGCCTTTTCACGCACCGGGCTGGCGCTGGACCATGCCAACGCGCACAAGCACATGCACCTGCATCCCACGGTCGGGCGTTACATGATCGAAAGCGGGCTGCGCCACGGGCTGCGCGCGGTGCGCGTGCCGCTGGAACCGCCCGAACCGCTGTTCGCGGCGGGTACCTATGCCGATACGTTGGGCGATGCGGCGCTGCGGCGCTGGACCCGGCTGCTGCGTCATCAGGCGCATAAGGCGGGACTGGTGACCAATGACTGGTGCTTTGGCCTGGCGTGGAGCGGCCACATGACGACGGAGCGTGTCTCCGCCCTTGCGGCGCATCTGCCGGACGGGCTGTCGGAAATCTATTTCCATCCCGCCACGGCCAAGAACAGGCTGCTGCAGCGCCTGATGCCGACCTATGAACATGTGGCGGAATTCGAAACGCTGTGCAGCCCCGGCCTGCGCGCGGGCCTGCGCCATGCGGGGGCGACCCCGACGACATGGACGGACGTGGCGCGCGCGGCATAGTATTTCAGGGACGTGGCCCCAAAGGTCACGGCCCCCTGGATACCAGTATCTTCAGACAGATCAGGGTGCAGGGAGCCCGCTCCCTGCCGGGTCCGGGCAGCGCCCGGATGGTGCTGCATGCGACGGCGTTACATGCCGGGACACAGGTATTCAGGGGCGTTGCCCCCGAACCCCCACCAAAGGTCATGGACCTTTGGAAACCAGTACTTTCGGACAGATCAGGATGCAGGGAGCCATGCTCCCTGCCGGGTTCGGGCGGTGCCCGGGTGGTTCATGCACGCGACGGCACTACATGCCGGGACGCGGGCAATCAGGGACGCTGTCCCTTCAGGCGAGGCTGGTCTTCACCCATTCCTTGAGCTGCGTCTTGGGGGCCGCACCGACCTTGTCCGCAACCACCTTGCCGCCCTTGAACAGCAGCAGCGTCGGAATGCCGCGCACGCCATAGGTGTTCGGGGTTTCGGGGTTTTCGTCGATGTTGACCTTGACCACCTTCAGCTTGCCCTTGAACTCCGCGCCGATTTCTTCCAGCGCGGGGGCGACCATCTTGCACGGTCCGCACCATTCGGCCCAGAAATCGACCAGAACGGGCTCGCTGGATTCCAGCACCTGCGACTTGAATTCGGCGTCTTTGACGGCGACGGTGTTCTCGCTCATAGCATCACTCCTTTTCGTCGCGGCGGAACCCGCGACGTTATCAGCTTCCTTGCACATGGCGAGCCTGGGGCGCGGGGTCAAGTCATTGCGGCATCAGGAACCCTGCCGGTCGGGTGCGAAAGCCGTCCCCCGGACCGCCGCCGCGACGGCACCCGCACCTGCCGCAGCGTCATGGATGCGTCGGCGCCCTATGTCCCGACCTGCCCGGCCTGCCCTTTCTTCCAGCCCTTCCATCCCTCCCACAGGCCGTAAGCGACGCCGCAGGCGCTCAGGGCAAGCAGCGGGAGGCAGATGAAATTCAGCACTGCAATATTGATGTGAACGGGATGCCGGGCAATCCAGCTCCCTGCCCAGAAACCACCAGCAGCCGGACATATGACAAGCACTGTTTTCCAGATATTGCCGTATTTCATTGCAATTCCCCCGCACATCCCCAAACAAGGCCCCGAAACCGTAATAGACTGCCTGAAAGGTCGCTGCTCCAGCAAAAAACTCCCATCATGGGAAAGTTTCTGGTGAAGCTTTGTTAAAAAAAGGCGGCACCCGAAAACTTTTATACTTTCATCAACAGGTTACTGTATCCGCGACGGGGCATTGGCCGCGACCAGCGCATCGGGCAGGACGCTGACGCGCACATCCTCCGTCCAGACAAGGATGCAGGTGATCGCGCGCCCCGGATACAGCGCGCGCAGCAACGCGCGATAGGACGCCATCTGCCGCAGGTACAGCACCGGCGTGTCCTCGACGCGCGCGGGGGGCTGGCGGTTGGTCTTGAAATCGCACAGCAGCACCTCGCTGTCGGTCACCGCCATGCGATCGACCAGCCCCACGATCACCGTATCGCCCACCACGCCGGCCAATGGCTGCTCCGCCCGGCTGCCGGGGGCGAACAGGGGCGCCATCGCGGGCATGTCCATCACCGCCATCACCTGGGACGCGATGCGTTCGCACTGCGCGGGCGACAGGTCGCCGCCACGCCGCGACAGCCACGCGCGCGCCACGCCGGCCCGCGCGGCCGGGGCGCAATCAGGCAGGTACTGCAACAGCGCATGCACCATCTGCCCGCGTCGCAGCGCATTCATCCGCCGCGTGGCCGCACCCGGTCCGCCGGTCCCGCCGGCGCGCGCGATCTCCAGCGGGGAGCGCACGGCGGGCTGCGGGCCAAGGGCGACGTCATCGGGACGGCTGGGGGCCAGCGGCCGCGCCAGCGGTCCTTCCACCGGCGGGGCAACAGGCGTCCAGTCGGGGGCCGATCCCATCCATCGCGGCAGCGGCGCGGCGGCCGGGGGCGCCGCCTGCGCCACGGGGGCGGCGGGACGCGGGGCATAGGCTTCCTCGATCACCAGTGTCTCGCCCGGCCATCCCATGGCAAAGGGCTCGCGTGTCGCTCCCTCCGCCTCGAACGCCTGACGGCACAGGTCGTACCAGCTGTCCTCCGGCACGCCGCGGCGCGGTTCCCACCCGCATATCACCAGCCGCTCGCTCGCGCGGGTCAGGGCGACATATAGCAGGCGGTTATACTCCTCCACCGCCGCAAGCCGCAGATGCTCCTGCAGTTCCTGCGTCACCCCGGTGCCCAGTTCGCGGCGCGGCACCCACAGCGGGATTTCCAGCCCCTCCTGCCCGTCGCGCGCCCACAGCAGGCCGCTGTCGAATCGCGGGGTGCCCACCGTGTCGGGCAGGATGACAAGACGCGCCTGCAGCCCCTTGGACCCGTGGGCGGTCATGACGCGCACCATGTCCGCGCCGGCGTCGGGTTCGCGCTTCACCGTCTCGGCCGAGGCATGGAGCCAGTGCAGGAAGCCCTGCAGCGACAGGACATGCGTTTCCTCGAACCTCAGCGCCGCCGACAGCAGTTCATCGACCGGCTCCACCGCCTCCGGCCCCAGCCGCGCCAGCAGCCGCGCGCGTCCGCCCAGCGGGCCCAGCGCCTCGGACAGCAGGGCATAGGGGGAGGCATAATCCACCTTGCCAAACAGGGTGTCGAGCATCCGCCACGCCCGCGTCCAGTCGGGGCGTTCGGCGTGCCGCGCGCGCAGCACCGCCCACAGTGGCCGTCCATCCCGCCCGGTCGAAAGCCGCATCAGGCTGTCATCATCCAGCCCCCCCAGCGGCGAGGTCAGGACGCAGGCCAGCGTCAGGTCATCCTGCGGCAGCAGCAGCGCCGCGCACAGCGCCATCAGGTCACGCACCGCCAGTTGGTCCGTCAGCACCGTGCGCACCAGCGTCGCCACGGGCACATCGTGGGTCTTGAGCGCACGGATCAGCGCGCGTGCAAAGGCGGAGCGGCGCGGCACGAGGATCAGCACGTCGCCGGGCGCAAGCGGCGGCTGCCCCGCGGCGGGCGCGCGGCGCAGTTCGCGCGCGATCCACGCCGCCAGCGTATCGGCCAGCTGCTGCTGCGCCGTGGACTGTCCCGCGTTGCGGGTGGGCGCGCGCCAGGGATCGGCTTCTTCCCCGTCCTCGGTCGCCGGGGTGATGGGCCACAGCTCGACCCGGCCGCCGCCGCCGGGGCGCGCGGTGACATGGGTGGGAATGCCGCTGTCGGGTTCGGCCACGCCGCGCGCGGCGGCGGGAATGGAAAATACCCGGTCCACCAGCGCCAGCACCGGCGTGGTCGAACGGAACGACACCGTCAGCGCGGGTTCGCGCCAGTGCGCGCCCGCGTTGCGCGCCTGCCGGCGAAAATGTTCGCGCCAGCGGCGGAATGCCTCGGGGTCCGCGCCCTGAAAGGAATAGATCGACTGCTTGTAATCCCCCACGGCAAAGATCGTGCGCGGCGGGCCGTCGGGCGTGCGCGTGCCCTCGCCGGCAAAGAACTCCGCCGTCAGTCCGCCCGCGATGGCCCACTGTTCGGGGGAGGTATCCTGCACCTCGTCCAGAAGCAGGTGGTCGATCCCGCCATCGAGCTTGTACAGCACCCACGCCGCCCCCGGATCGCGCAGCAGCCCGAGCGTGCGTTCGATCAGGTCGTCATAATCCACCAGCCCCTGCCCGGTCTTGCGCGCGGCATATCCCTCCAGCACCGGGACCGCGACCGACAGCAGGGCGCGGCTGAGGTCACAGACCGTGATCGCGCGCAGTTCCGCCTCCACGTCCAGGACGCGCTGCGCCTCCGCCATCAGGGCGTCGCCGATCCCGGGATATTTCGCATCCAGCTTCGGGTTCAGGCCCCCGCGCTTGCGCGGGCTGCCGTCGCGCGTCAGCAGGCCGGCGCGCCAGTCGTCCCACCGGGCAATACGCGCCTCCACCCCCTCGCCCAGCCACGCCAGCATCTCCGCCGCCGCCGCGCGCACCTTGGTCGATCCTTCCTCCATGACCGTAACCAGCCCCGTGCGCAGCGTCTCCTCGTCGGGGATACGGGCGCAGGCATCGCGCAGGATGGCCGCCGCATCGTCGCCACGCACGCCCAGCACGCGGCGCAGCGCCGCGTTCACCGCCGCGGGGTCGGCACGCCACGATTCGGCCACCCGGTGGAACTGCCGCAGCCGCGCCTGAAGCCGCGTGACCAGCAGGGTGAAATTCGTCACCCCCACCTGCCCCGCAAGGGTGGCGATGGCAGGCCCCCCCCGGCCGATCACGTCCTCCACCGCGCCACGCAGGGCAAGGCGCGCGTCCGTTTCCTCCACCAGCGTGAAATGCGGGCTGATTGCCGCCTCCACCGGGAAACGCCGCAGCAGCGACTGGCAGAAGGCATGGATCGTACCGATACGCATGCCGCCGGGCAGGTCGAGGACGCGGGCGAACAGTTCCCGCGCCACCTGCCGGGTCCGTTCCTCCGCCGGGACGAACAGGCCGCGCAGTTCGGCGTCCAGTTCCCCATCCGGCAGCGTCACCCACCGTCCCAGCCGGTTCTGCAGGCGGATGGCCATTTCGGCGGCCGCCGCCTTGGTAAAGGTCAGGCACAGGATGCGCGCCGGGTCCGACCCCGGCAGCAGCACCGCATTCCCCTGCGCGTCACGCGCCGGGCGCGGCAGCATCAGCCGCAGAAGCCGGTCGATCAGCAGCTTTGTCTTGCCACTTCCGGCGGAGGCGGACACGAAGACCGAGGTCTGCGGGTCGGACGCCTGCGCCTGGCTTTTATTGGCAAGCGTGATCGCGTCGGGCGGGATCGCGCCGGGGACCAGCCTGTCGGGTCCGACCGTATCGGGGGGTGTCATCCCATGTCCTCCTCACGCGCGGCACTCCATTCCGCGACACGCGCCAGGTGCGCGTAATCGGCAAAGCGCGGTTCCTCCCCCGGATAGGGATGCGACAGGTAAGGCTGCTGCGGATCGTCATAGGCGGCGATCAGCCCGCGCAGCCCGGCGCGGCATCCCGCGATCAGCTCCGACAGTTTCTCGCCCCGCGCGATGTCGAGCGCCTGCGCCGCGACATGCCCGCCCGTCAGCCGCCAGTACACCAGTTCCGTCACCCGTCCCGCCGCCTGCGGGGCAAAGCCCCCGGCCTCGATCATCGCGGCCTCCAGCACCAGCTGCGACTGCCATCCCGCCATCACGCTGCGCAGCGTCGGCAGGGTCCCGGTCTTGTAATCGAACAGGCTCAGCCCCCCGTCCGCGTCGCGGTCGATCCGGTCGGCCCGGCCACGCAGGGTAAAGGTGCCAAAGGAAAAGCCCGACAGTTCCATCCGCCCCGACAGTTCGGTCATGACGACGCGCGGCGCGCCATCGGCCCGGCGCGCGGCCTCGGTCATCGCGCACCACCGCGCGATCCGTCCCAGGCGCGGCGCCCACCACGCCGCCAGCGCCGGGCGTAGCCGCGCCTCGGCCAGCACCTCGTCAAAGGTGGCGAGCATCCGCGCCTCCCCATCCCCGGGCCAGTGGTCGGGATGGCGCGTGAACCAGCGTTCCAGCGCGGCATGCACGATTTCCCCGTAATCGGCGGCGTCGGCCATTTCCTCCAGATCCGCGAGGCGTTTCAGCCCAAGGACGCGCCGGGCGTAAATGGCATAGGGATCGCGCATCCATGTCTCGATTTCGGTCACCGACAGGCTGCGCGGGCGCAGGGCCACGGGCGGGCACGGACGCGGCGGGGCAACAGGCGCGGGCGCGCCGGGCGGGCGGTCCAGCTGCTCCAGCCACGACAGGGCGGGATGCGCCGGCAGGCTGGCCCCGCGCCCGGAGAGGTAGGCGTCAAGCCGCACCATCCAGCGGGCGGCCACGGTGGGCGCGCCCTGCCGCCGGCCCGGCACCGACAGGACGACCCGGGGTGCCGCACAGGCGCAGGCGATGAAATCGTGCGCCGCCTGTCCGATGGCGCATTCGGGCGACGGCAGGCAGATACGCGCGCGCATCGGGCGGCTCATCCACGGGCCGGGGTCGGTCGCGGGCGGCCAGACGGTTTCCACCAGCCCGCCCAGTACAAGGGTCCCCGCCGTCTGCAGCCGTGCCTCCAGCAGGCCCCAGATGAAGACGCGCGGATGGGCCACCGTCTGTTCGCGCCCGCGCAGGGCGCGGCGTCCATGCACGCTGACCCCCGCCAGCGACGACGCCACCAGCCCGTCCAGCGCGCCGATACGCTGCGCCGGCAGGACGTCGCACCATGTCAGCAGTTCCGCCAGGTGCTGGCCCAGCGCGTTGCCTTCCTCCCCCGACCACAGGCGCGATGCCCCGTCCGCATCATCGGTGGTGGCCAGCGCCTGCGCCACCTCGACCAGCGCGGACAGCAGGTCCACAACCTCCGCCGGGCCGGAGGCAAGTGAAAGCAGCGGCGCGAGGGCCGCCTCCAGCCGGTCGATAAAGGCGGAAAGTTCCTGTGGCGCGTCGGGCGCATCGGCCAGCGCGCCGTATTCGTCGGCCGTCGCGCGCGACAGCGCCGCGCGCAGCCCTGCGATGCCCGGTGGCGGGGCGGGACCACGCAGGACCGCGCGTTCCAGAAGGCGCGCCGACGCGCGGCAGTTCCCCGGCGACAGGCCACATGCCGCCAGCGGATGCTTGAGCATCGACAGGAGTGCGACGGGCGAAAGGCCGCCATCGACAGCCTGCGCGATCAGGCGCAGGAACGTCGCCTGCGGCGTGGTCGCCAGCCCCTCGCCCGCGCTGTCATCGGCCACGACGCCCCATCGCGCCAGTTCGGTCGCAACCCGCCCCGCAAGTGCGCGGTCCGGCGTGACGAGGGCCGCGACATGCCCGCGCTGTTCAATGGCGTGACGCAGGATCAGGGCGATGGCGGCGGCCTCCTCCTGCTGGTCGGCGGCATGCAGGACTGACAGCCCCTCCAGCGCGGGGGCGGGCGCGGGGTCAAGCCACCGTCCCAGCGCGGGCGCAGGCAGCAGGGCCGCGGACAGCAGCGCGGCGCGACCGGCGGGGGCGGCCGCCGCGCATCCCGGCGGCGGTTCGTCCCAGACGCCGAGCATGTCGCGCGTCACCCCCAGATCGCGGAGCATGCGCGCGCTCCCGGCCTGCGGATGGCCCGGCGGCAGCGCCTGCCACGTCTCCTCATCCATGTCGAGGTCGACCGGTGGCAGCACCAGCCGGCCGTCGGGCATGTCGAGCACCGTGCGCAGCACCGCAACGGTGGAGGGCACGGCATCCGCGAATCCCGCCGCCCACAGCCTCTGCCCGGCGGGCAGCGGGTTTTCGCGCCAGTGCGCGGCCTGCGCATGCAAAAGCGCGACCTGCCGGGCCACGGGGTTCATCACGCCCTGCTCCTCCAGCCAGGCGGGCCAGGCGGAGGTGACGATCGACAGGAATTTCAGCGTCAGGTGCCAGTGCTGCGCGAAATCGCCATCCGCCGCTTCGGGCAGGCGTTCGCGCAGGTCGCATTCCGCCCATTCCGCCTCGTCCATCAGGTCGGCCAGCGCGCGCGCCAGCGGCCATGCCTGATCGACGGTGCGCACGTCGCCGAACGCCTCGCCCGCCTGCAGCACCAGCAGGGTCAGCGTCGCAAGCCGGCGGACGGTTTCCACGGCGGGGGGCAGTTCCAGCGCGGCCTCCCCCGACAGGGCGAGCGCCGCCTCGTCCAGCGCCGCGATGGGTGCGATGCGCGGCAGCAGCAGGGCGCGGCCGTCGGCGCGGCGCAGGAACGCCTCCGTCAGGGCGCGGGCCGCGCGGCGGCTGGGCAGGAGGATCAGGCCCGCGCCGGTGCGCTGCGGGTCGTCATCGACCTCCGCCATCCAGCGCGCGGCAAGCTGGTCAAGAAAGGGCACATGATGGGCGACGGTGACAATGGCGGGACCGGACATCAGCCGTGCACGTCCGGGCTGTCATGATCGGGGTCGAGCGTCCGGCGCAGCGTCGCCTCCGCCGCCTCGATATCGCGCGGGCGCGACAGGTGGAACCACAGCGAATCATGGACGATCATCCCCAGCCGCCCGCGTTCCATCGCCCGGTCCCACAGCAGGTTCAGGCTGAACGCCCCGTCCGGCGCGCCATCAAACAGCGCGGGGGAGACGATCTGCACCCCGGTATAGACATAGGGCGTCAGTTCATCCCCCTTCGGCCGACGCGGCCTGCCATGCGCGTCCACGGCGAAATCGCCACGTCCGACCTCCCCCACCGCGCGGGTCGTCGCCCCCAGCAGCAGCATCGCGTCCATCGTGTCGGGATCGAACGCCGCCGCCAGACGGCGCAGCGCCGCGTGCGGGCCATTGAGCCACATCGCGTCGCCATTGAGCAGAAAGAACGGCCCCGGCCCGATCTGTCCCGCGCGCAGGGCGGCGGCCGCACTTCCCCCCGTTTCCAGCAGCGTATCCTCACGCCGCAGGATGGTGCGCGGCCCGTCGCCCGCCGCCCGCCGGGCCTCCAGCGTGGCGGCCACCATGTCGGCGTGCCAGTGGGCGTTGACCACGACGCAGTCGACGCCCGCACGGTCCAGCCGGTCCAGCGCGTGTTCCAGGATGGACTGTCCGCCCACCTTCAGCAGGGGCTTGGGGGTCGCCTCGCTCAGCGGGCGCATCCGCCGGCCCATCCCGGCGGCAAAGATCATCGCCGTGTGTGGCATCTTCACGCTCATCCCCGTCCTCCTGCCTGTATCATGCGCGCGGCCGCATGCGCATGCGCGCCCCAGCCCCGCAGAATGGCGTCCCGCCCGCCATCGGCGCGCACCGTAAGCTCGATGCCGCGCGCGTCGGGCGGCGCAAGGGCACCCAGCCGGTCGGGCCATTCCACCAGCACGATCCCCTCGCACGCGTCATCCCAGCCCAGTTCCACCAGCGCGTCGGGACCATCCAGACGCCACAGGTCGAAATGCGACACCTCCACCCCTGATGCATCCACCCCGGGCGCGTCATAGGTCTGCACCAGGGTATAGGACGGGCTTGGTACCTCCATCGCCGCATCATCGCATAACGTCCGCAGCAGCGCGCGCGCCAGCGTCGTCTTGCCCGCGCCCAGATCCCCGCGCAGCAGCACCGCGTCCCCCGCGCCCAGCGCCGGGGCCAGCGCGCGGCCCAGCGCCATCGTCGCCGCGTCATCGGGCAGGATGATGCGCACCGTATCGGTATCCGTTGCCCCGGCGTCCGCCGCGGGAGCCACTGTCAAAGCTGGTGTCGATGCCGCCGTCCGGGCGGGCGGCCGGGGTGGTTTCATGTCCGTCTCCCTCATTGCCGCATATTGTGCGCCCTTGCCCCCCGCGCAGACAAGCGGACAAGATGCAGCCATACTGATGAAGCGACCTGTCGCGATGCACGTTGACGCCGGCGTGCATTTTCGCATGCGCCGTCCCCTTTTTGTGGGTTGCGCTGGTGCGCCGCGCAACGCACAACGCTGCCGACAGCCTGAACAGCCACGGATTGCAGGATACACAGCAATGACCGACACCCGCAGCCTTTCCACCGATGTCGCCATTATCGGCGCGGGGCCTGCCGGCCTGTTCGCCGCGTTCGAATGCAGCATGCTCAAGCTCGGCTGCGTCCTGATCGACGCGCTGGACGAGGTGGGCGGACAATGCTGCGCGCTGTATCCCGAAAAGCCGATCTATGACATCCCGGCCCATCCCTCCATCACCGGGGGCGACCTGATCGGCGCGCTGGACCGGCAGATCGCGCCCTTTGACGTCCCGCGCCTGCTGGGCCGCCGGGTGGAGGAACTGACGGGCACGCGCGGCGCGTTCACGCTGCGGACCGACGGGGGCGACACGATTCGCGCCCATGCCGTCATCATCGCGGCGGGCGCGGGCGCGTTCGGCCCCAACCGCCCCCCGCTGGAGGGGCTGGAGGCGTTCGAGAAAAGCGGCGCGGTGCGGTATTATGTCCGCCGTCGCGCAGATTTCACCGGAAAGCACGTCCTGATCGCAGGCGGCGGGGATTCGGCGGTGGACTGGGCGCTGTCGCTGCGTGACGTGGCATCGCGGGTTTCCATCGTCCACCGCCGCAACCGTTTCCGCGCGGCCCCCGAAAGCCTGCGCCAGCTGGACGAGGCCGTCGGCCGGGGCGAGATCGAGAAGCTGGTGGGATACCAGTTGCACGGCCTGCGCGGCACGGATGGCGTGCTGGAGGGCGTGGACCTTGTCACGCTGGAGGGCGAGACCCTGCATGTCCCGTGCCAGGCGCTGCTGCCGTTCTTCGGGCTGGCGACCGACCTTGGCCCCATCGCGCAATGGGGGCTGGATACGATACGCGGGACCATTCCCGTCACGCCCTCCACCTGTGAAAGCAGCATGCCCGGCATCTTCGCTGTCGGCGATGTCGCGTCCTATCCGGGGAAGCTGAAGCTGATCCTGCAGGGATTCAGCGAATGCGCGATGGCGGCGCACGCCATCCATCCCATCGTCCATCCCGACACCGCGCTGCATTTCGAATATTCCACCAGCAAGGGCGTTCCCACCACCTGAACGCATGGCGGCTGCCACCGTGCCGGGCCACATAATCTGACATATAATGTTATAATTGCCGCGTCGAGATCGGCGCCGTGATGCTTGACCCCATCGGGACGGGCGATAGCATCGCGCCCGAACTCCATGACATGACAAAAGGGGCAGCGGGTGAAGGTCATTATTCTCGGCGCGGGCGTCATTGGCGTGACAACGGCATGGTACCTCGCCAGACAGGGACATGAGGTGGAGGTCGTGGACCGGCAGCCCGCCGCCGCGATGGAAACGTCCTTTGCCAATGCCGGACAGATCTCGCCGGGTTATTCCGCCCCGTGGGCCAGCCCCGGACTGCCGCTGCAGATCCTGAAATGGATGTGCAGCCGCAACAGCCCCATGATCGTCCGCCCGCGCATCGATTTTGCGATGTTCGCATGGATGCGCCAGGTCCTGCGCAACTGCAACGCCCATTCCTATGACATCAACAAGGCACGCATGCTGCGCGTCGCGACCTACAGCCGCGACTGCCTTGACGCGCTGCGGGCCGAAACCGGCATTTCCTATGACGACCGGCAGCGCGGGCTGATCCAGCTGTTCCGCACCGACCGCGAGGTGGCGAAGGCGCACCGCGACATGCGCGTGCTGCGCCAGCACGGCGTGGCGCATGACCTGCTGGACCCGGACCAGATCGCGGCGTTCGAACCCGGACTTGCCGCCTCGCGCCACCTGCTGCGCGGGGGGCTGCGGCTGCCGGGCGACGAATCGGGGGATGCGCACATGTTCACCCAGCGCCTTGCGCAGAAGGCGGAGGAGCTGGGCGTTACCTTCCATTATGAAACCACGGTCAGGGCGCTCGACGCCTCGGCCGAGGAGATCCTGGGCGTGCGTACCTCCGCCGGACGGATGACGGGCGATGCGTATGTCGTCGCCCTCGGCAGTTACGCGCCGCGCCTGCTGCGTCCGCTGGGGCTGCGGCTGCCGGTCTGTCCGGTCAAGGGGTATTCGCTGACGCTGCCGGTCACGGACGAAGCCCGCGCGCCGGTTTCCACCGTCAATGATGATACGTACAAGGTCGCGATCACCCGCCTGGGCGATCGCATCCGCATTGGCGGGACGGCGGAACTGGCGGGATACAACACGCGGCTGAGCCGCGATCGCCGCGCGGGGCTGGAGGAATCTTTCTCCGAACTGTTCGGCGGGGGCGACCTGTCGCAGGGGGTGTACTGGACGGGACTGCGCCCCTGCACGCCCGATGGCACGCCCATCATCGGCAGGTCAGGACGTTTCGGCAACCTGTGGCTCAATACCGGTCACGGCACGCTGGGATGGACGATGGCCTGCGGGTCGGGAAAGCTGGTGTCCGACATGATCAGTGGCCGGCAGACCGAAATCCCCAGCCTGGACCTCTCGCTGGAGCGTTATTTCCAGTAAGCCGGGTGCCGGAAACAGCCCACCGGTCAAAACAACAGAGGTCTCCGGGCGCCATCTTTTTTTGAAAAAGGCGGCGTTCTTTTGAAGCTTTTTCGAAAAAGCTTCACCAGAAACTCCGGCATGGTTGCCGGAAATCAGGACAATAAAAAACGGGGCCGGAAATTCCCGGCCCCGTTTTTCGGGCATCATGCAACCGTGGCGCATCGCCGTCCGGATAAATCCGTCAGGCGACGTCCGGGCGACATTACTGCGCGGCAGGCGCTTCGCCAGTGGCGGCCTTCTTCTTGCCGTGATGCTTGCCGCCATGATGGTGGCTGCCGTGGTGCATCTTCTTTTCACCCTGGCCCGCGACACCCGCGGCCGCGTCAGGCGCGCCGGCTTCGGGCGCATGTTCCGGGCCGGAAACAGCCGGGGCGGTCGGTTCGGGGGGGGTGGTCTGCGCCATCAGGGGGGAAGCGACGCCCATAACGGCGACTGCGGACAGGGCGGCCAGGAAGCGGCGGGTCGAAACGATCATGAACTCTTCTCTCCAACAATCGGGATAATATCCCAATGCCTGTGCCGGACCAGCAACGATACCAGTCCGATCCGACACCACGCGGAATAACACGCGGAGAGGAGCCCCGTCTCGGATTAAAAAATTTAAATTTTCACAGCGAACCCCATAACTGCCGCATTCCCACCGCAATCACAATCCCCGAAACATTACGAATGGTTGCAACAGGTCTGCGGCACAGTCATGGTCAATGTGAAAATCAGTCCACGGTGCCCGAGCGCTCACGCTTCTTGCGCTCATGCGGGTCGAGGTAGCGCTTGCGGATGCGCACGGCCGACGGCGTGACCTCCACCAGTTCGTCATCCTCGATATACGCGATGGCCTGTTCCAGGTTCATCTTGCGCGGCGGGATCAGCAGCAGGGCCTCGTCCTTGCCGGCGGCGCGGATATTGGTCAGCTTCTTTTCACGGACCGGATTCACTTCCAGGTCGTTTTCACGCGAATGTTCGCCTATGATCATGCCGACATAGACCTTTTCGCCCGCGTCGACGAACAGCGTGCCGCGATCCTGCAGCGAGAACAGCGAATACTGCGTCGTCGCCCCGTCCTCGGACGAAATCAGCGACCCGTTGCGACGGCCCGCGATCGGCCCGACATACGGCTGATAGCCGGAGAACAGGCGGTTCATGATGCCCGAACCGCGCGTGTCGGTCAGGAATTCGCCGTGATAGCCGATCAGCCCGCGAGAGGGGATCTGGAACGTCAGGCGCACCTTGCCACCGCCCGACGGCTGCATGTCCTGCATGATGCCCTTGCGCAGTGCCATCTTCTCAACCACGACGCCCGAATACGGCTCGTCCACGTCGATCAGGACTTCCTCGAACGGTTCCTCGCGCTCGCCGGTTTCCTCGTTCGTGCGGAACAGCACGCGGGGACGGCCGATGGTCAGTTCGAAACCCTCGCGGCGCATCTGCTCGATCAGGACGCCAAGCTGCAGTTCGCCACGGCCCGCGACCTCGAACGCCTCGCTTTCGGGGCTTTCGGAAACGCGGATGGCGATGTTGCCCTCGGTTTCCTTGAACAGGCGGTCGCGGATCTGGCGCGACGTAACCTTCTTGCCCTCGCGACCGCCCAGCGGGCCGTCATTGAGGCGGAAGGTCATCGACAGCGTCGGCGGATCGACGGGGGTGGAGGGCAGCGGCTCCTTCACCTCGAGTGCGGCGATGGTTTCGGGGATCGTCGCTTCCGACAGGCCGGCCACGGCCACGATGTCGCCGGCCTCGACCTCTTCCACCGGCACGCGGTCCAGCCCGCGGAACGACAGCAGCTTGGTCAGGCGACCGGTTTCCACGACGGAACCGTCGGGACGCAGCACATGCACGGGCATGTTCATCTTCGCCGTGCCCTGTTCCACGCGCCCGGTCAGCACGCGGCCAAGGAAGTTGTCATTTTCAAGGATGGTCGCGACCATCGCGAACGGCGCGTCCTTGTTGACCTTCGGCGGCGGGACATGACGCAGGATCAGGTCGAACAGCGGGGAAAGGTCCTTGCGCGGGCCGTCAATTTCCAGATCCGCCCAGCCCTGCCGGCCGGATGCGTAGAGCATGGGGAAATCAAGCTGCTCGTCATTCGCGCCAAGGGCGGCGAACAGGTCGAAAATCTCGTTATGCACCTCGTCCGGGCGGGCGTCGCCACGGTCGATCTTGTTGACCACCACGATGGGCTTCAGCCCACGCGCCAGCGCCTTGCCCACGACGAACTTCGTCTGCGGCAGCGCGCCTTCGGCGGAATCGACCAGAACGACCGCGCCATCGACCATGCTCAGGATACGTTCCACCTCGCCGCCGAAATCGGCATGGCCCGGGGTGTCGATGATGTTGATGCGCGTGTCCTTCCACACCACGGACGTGCACTTGGCCAGGATGGTGATGCCGCGCTCACGCTCCAGGTCATTGCTGTCCATCGCGCGTTCCGCGACGTGCTGGTTTTCGCGGAACGAACCGGACTGTTTCAGAAGCTGGTCAACCAGCGTGGTCTTGCCATGATCGACGTGCGCGATGATGGCGATATTACGGATATCCATAACGGTTGTAACCTGACTTTCCTTGCGGGGGCGCCAAAAGGGCGCGCCGCCCGTGCGGGCAGTTCAGGCCCGAGCGACATGGCGGCATTGTTTGGTGCTGAGGCGTAGATAAAGGGGACTGGCGCGGATTGCACGTGAAACTTCACGTCATCCGCGCATGCCGGTGATGAATTCTGCCCTGCGTGCGATCAGAACCCCATGTCCTGGCGCATGTTGATCAGCGGCCGCGCGCCATAGTGGGAGATGACTTCGGACGCGGCGACGCTGCCCAGGCGGCCGCATTCGGCAAGTTCGCGCCCCGACGTCCACCCGGCAAGGAACCCGGCGGCATAGGCGTCGCCCGCCCCGGTGGTGTCGACCACCTGCGTGCGGACGCTGTCGATGGCGATCTGCTGCTGGTCCTGCACGATCACGCTGCCCTTTTCACTGCGGGTCAGGACGGCGAAATGCGTATCGGCCGACACGTGGCGCAGGGCCTCGTCGAATTCCCTGGCCTGGTACAGCGACAGGATTTCCATCTCGTTGGCAAAAAGGATATCGACATGCCCGCGCACAAGGTCAAGGAACGCGTCGCGATGGCGGTCGACGCAGAACGCATCCGACAGCGACAGCGCGACGCGGCGGCCGGCGGAATGCGCGATTTCGGCGGCACGGCGGAAGGCGGCCTGCGCCTCCGGCCGATCGAACAGGTATCCCTCCATATAGGTCACCTTCGACGCCGTCACGACATCGGGCAGCACGTCATCGGGCCCGAACGCCACGCATGCCCCGAGATAGGTGTTCATCGTGCGCTGCCCGTCCGGGGTGACAAGGATCAGGCAGCTTGCGGTCGGCTGCTGCGCCGCGTCCTTGCCCTTGAGCGGCTGTGACGGGAAATACACGCCCGCCGCCTGCATGTCCGCGGCAAAGGCCCGGCCCGTCGCGTCATCCGCCACCTTGCCCAGATAGGCCACGCGCGCGCCCATGTTCGACGCCACGACGCAGGTATTGGCGGCCGAGCCACCGCCCATTTCCTTTTCCCGCCGGATGGCGCGGCTCAACTCCTCCGCGCGGGGCGCGTCGATCAGCATCATGCCGCCGGGCACCATGTCGTTGGCCTTGAGGAAGGAGGGTTCGACAGGGGCAAGGATATCGACGATCGCGTTGCCGATCCCGAGGATATCGAACCTGCACTCGGTGGCCTGTCCAGAATTTTCCGTGTTCTTTTCCATCTTCGTCTCCCCTTTCCCCGCGTCTTACGGCGTTATTGCGCCAATATCGCCATGAAATAACCAACATTGCGGATAACTAAGTTGCGCATTCGCTATCACCGGGGCAGGGAAACCGCAATGGCGGCATGTTTTTCACCGCTGCGACATGACGTACGCCCTTGTCGCGAATACATGCGCGCGTATAACAAAAACAGAAAGGTAGGGCATGCCTGTCCGGTCCGAAAGCGATGACCGATCCGGACTATTCCCAGCACCGGATTACACAGCCAGATGAAGCGGGGTAATATTGTTCAGACGTCGTAAGCCAGAAGAGACCAAGCCGCCGGTCAAGCCTCAGGCAGCCACTCCGCAAGCCGCGCGCCCAGCGCCTTCTTCCACATCAGCCAACAAGGAAAACGCGCCGATGGCCCGTCCCCCTTTCCCCCCGACACCGAACACGTCTCCTGCCGCAGGTGGCGTGCGCCCCGGCGCCTCGGCCCCCGGCGCGAAAAAGGATAATGACCGCCGCACCCTCGTCGTGGGTCGTGGCATCAGCGTCCAGGGCACCATCCAGGACGCCGAACGCCTGGTGGTGGAGGGAACGGTTGAATCTTCCATGATCAACGCCTCCGAACTGCAGATCGCCCATGGCGGTATCTTCAAGGGCGAGGTCGAGGTCGAAGACGCCGAACTGGCCGGGACCATCGATGGCAAGCTGACGGTGCGCGGCAGCCTGACGATCCGTTCGACCGGTCGCCTGCTGGGCACGGCAAAGTGCCGCCGCCTGAAGGTCGAGGACGGTGGTCAGGTTTCCGGCCAGCTGGAAATGATCAGCACCCCCGCCCCGGTGGAACCGCCGGCCGCGGCCCCGCAGCCCAAGCCCGCCACGCCCTGAGGCCGGCCAGCCCTGCCCGACCATGATGCCCGTCCCGCACGGGCATCACGGTCCGCCCGCGCGACGCCATGCAATCGGGGCGCCACGCAGTCCGGGCGTCAGGAACAACCGGGTGCCATGAAAAAAGCCGCCGGAACGTCATGTTCCCGGCGGCTTTTTCATGCCCGCATGTCACGGGGTCATGTCATCGGCAATATCAGGCGACGTTATCGCGACGGTCGCGCAGCTTTACATACGCAAGCTGCGCATGCTCGGCGCAATAGGGCTTGCCCGGCAGTGGCGTTGCGCCACAGAAATGAAAGCCCGGCGTTCCCGGATCGCCCAGCGGCCAGCAGCAGGACTGGCTGCTGCGACGGCGCGGCGGGGTCGGGGCATGCGCCGCGGCGCGTTCGGCACGCGGGGTCGCGGCCTTGCGTGCCGGCTTGGCCGGGGCCGGTTCCTCAGCCTTGGGCGCGACGGGCGGAGTCGCCGGGGCCGCGGCTTTCTGGGCCGCGGGGGCAACCTGGGTGGGCTGCGCTGCGGGAGCGGACGCGACAGGAGCAGATGCGACGGGGGCGCTGGCTGGCGGTGCCACCACAGGTTCGGCCGGCGCGGGCGTTGCCGCAGGCGTGGCGGTGGCCGGGGCTGCTTCCGCCCGGGCCGGGTGCGCCGCCACAACAGGTGCCGGTCCGGCGGCCACGGGGGCGACAGGTACAGCGGCTGGTGCCTCGACCGCGGCGGGGGCGGGCGTCGCGGCGGCGGCCTTTTCCGCAGCCTTGCCACCCCGGCGAATGGGCGACGGGCGTGGTTTCAGACCCAGCCGATGCGCCTTTCCCACGACCGCGTTCTTGGTCACTGCCAACTGACGGCCGATTTCCGCCGTTGACAGTCCCTGCTGCCACAGGTCGCGAAGACGCGCGATCGTCTCCTCGGTCCATTCCATCGCCATCGCTCACACTCCATTACGCGGAATTGGGGGCAAAATAGGCTTATATTGTGGGTGACTCAACCGGCCAGACACAAAATATTGTGGACAAGACTGCACATAACCTGTTCGCAACCACGGGAAAACCCGGGGGATAACCCCGTCAGGATCAGGCGCGTATCAGCCGTATCGCCCCGTTTTCCACCCCCAGTGTCAGTTCGCCTGCCTTCAGCGCCAGCGCCTGCGTCCCGAAAACCTCGCGCCGCCATCCCTGCAGGGCCGGAATCTCCGGCGCGTCTTCCAGCGCAAGGCGATCGATATCATCGGCCGACGCCACCAGCTTTGGCGCCACGCGATGCCGTTCGCAGCATGCCGCCAGCAATACCTTGAGCATCGCCACCAACGCCGCCGATGGCCGGGGCGTGTCCTTGCCCCGTCCCTTTGGCGGGCGCGGCAGGCTGGCATCGGGTTCACGCCGCGCGACCGCGATCGCCTCCAGCAGGCCCTGCCCGCTGCGTCCCTCGGCAAAGCCGCGCGAAATGCCACGCACGCGCGCCAGCCCGTCGACATCACCGGGGCCGGTGGCCGCGATTTCCATCAGGCTTTCATCCTTGACCAGACGCTGGCGCGGGACGTTGACGCGCTGTGCCTCGCGCTCCCGCCATGCCGCGATGGCGCGCAGCATGCCCAGCATGCGGCGGTTGCTGGTGCGCGGACGCATCCGTTCCCACAATGTCTCGGGGTCGGGGCGGAAGGTCGCGGGGGAATTGAGGACGTCCATCTCCGCCGTCATCCAGTCCTGTCGCCCTTCCCGTTCCAGCTGCGCCACCAGCCGCAGATAGACATCGCGCAGGTACGTGACGTCCGCCGCGGCGTAGCTGATCTGCGCCGGCGAAAGCGGACGCGCGGCCCAGTCGGAAAAACGGTGCGACTTGTCTATCTGCGCGCCCAGAAGGGAGGAGACGAGGTTGTCATACCCCACCTGATCCCCATATCCCGCGACCATCGCCGCGACCTGCGTGTCAAACAGCGGCTGCGGCAGGCGGTCGAACAGGTGCAGGAAAATCTCCAGATCCTGACGGGCGGCATGGAACACCTTGATAACGTTTTCATCCGCAAGGAGTTCACCCAGCGAGGACAGGTCCATGCCCGGCGCCAGCGCATCGACCACCACCACTTCGTCCGCGCCCGCCAGCTGCACCAGGCACAGTTCGGGCCAGTACGTGCGTTCACGCACGAATTCCGTGTCGATGGTGATGAAGGGTTCGCGGCGAAGGCGCGCGGTCACCGCGTTCAGGTCGGCTGTCGTGGTCACAAGGACCGGATCGGGAAATTCGGTTCGGGATGCAGGTGCCATGCCTTGTGTGTTATCACGTGCCGCAGGCTTGCGACAGCAGGCAAAATGACATGGCAATCCATTGACGCCGCCATATCCCGTCCGCCATCACGCGGCCATTACGTGAACCATGGAAAGAACACGCCCATGACATCCCCCACCCCGTCCGATGATGGCAGCCAGGTCCTGACGCAGCTGGGACGCAACACGGCCCAGCCCGCCAGCCCGGAAGAAGCCGTGCTGGAACGCGTCCCCGCGCCGGACCCGGACAAACGTTACGTCGTCCGCTTTACCGCGCCGGAATTCACCTCGCTGTGCCCCGTCACGGGACAGCCGGATTTCGCGCATATCGTCATCGACTACATCCCCGGCAAATGGATCGTGGAAAGCAAGTCGCTGAAGCTGTTCCTGACCAGTTTCCGCAATCATGGCGCGTTTCACGAAAAATGCTCCATGCAGATCGCAACCACCCTTGTCGATCTGCTCGACCCCGTATGGCTGCGGATCGGGGCCTACTGGTATCCGCGCGGCGGCATGCCCATCGATGTCTTCTGGCAGACCGGAACCCCGCCCGAAGGTACATGGATCCCGTCGCAGGACGTCCCCGGATATCGCGGGCGCGGCTGACAACCAGACCCGGCAATGTCCTGAAACTACAAAAAGTTTTTGGTGAAGCTTTTTGCAAAAAGCTTTGAAAGACATCGCCTTTTTGAAAAAAGGCGATACCCAAAAACTTCTGTTATTTTTCCGCAAGGGACTGTTTTCAGGCAGCCCCCAAAAGCCGATCGGGAAACATCCTGACGCCCCGTGGAACGGTTCAGGAACCTGCCAAAAAAAAACGGCGCCCGCTATGGGGCGCCGTTTTCCTGACTGATCAGGCCGGAAACCGCGATATCAGATCGACATCTCAGGCGTGGCGCTGTTGGCGGCCTCGATTTCCGCGCGGGCGGACTGCATCTTGTCCATCAGGATATCCAGCGCAGGGACATTCATCTTGTCCGCCTCGTCATAGGATTTTTCCAGAGCGGCCAGACGGGATTCCGCATCGGTCGCGGAAAGTTCCGTAACCGGCGTCGCGTGGTCCGCCAGAATGGTGCAGTGGTCCGGCGTCATATCGGCAAACCCGCCCGACACGAAGAAACGATGGGCGATGGCATCGCCCTCGTAAATCTCGACAACGCCACCGCGCAGCATCAGCATCAGCGGCGCATGCTCGGGCATCGCGGCGATATCGCCCTCGGACCCGGGCATGACCACCATGTCAGCCTTGTGGGAGAAAAGGATTTTCTCCGGGCTGACAATCTCGACCTTAATCGGCATGGTCTGTCTTCCTTGCGTCAGGGGCCAGTAATCAGGCCGATTCCTTCATCTTTTCGGCCTTGGCCACCGCTTCCTCGATCGCGCCGACCATGTAGAACGCGCTTTCGGGCAGGTGATCGTATTCGCCGGCGACAATCGCCTTGAACGAACGCACGGTATCAGCCAGCGCAACCAGCTTGCCCGGCGCGCCGGTGAACACTTCGGCCACATGGAACGGCTGCGACAGGAAACGCTGGATACGACGCGCGCGCGCCACCACCAGCTTGTCGTCTTCCGACAGCTCATCCATGCCCAGGATGGCAATGATGTCCTGCAGCGACTTGTAGGTCTGCAGGATGCGCTGCACGTCGCGCGCCACCTGGTAATGTTCGTCGCCCACGATTTTCGGATCCAGCGAGCGCGAGGTCGAATCCAGCGGGTCAACCGCGGGATAGATGCCCATTTCCGCGATGGAACGGTTCAGCACCGTCGTCGCGTCAAGATGGGCGAACGTCGCGGCAGGCGCCGGGTCGGTCAGGTCATCGGCAGGAACGTAAACGGCCTGCACCGAGGTGATCGACCCCTTCTTGGTGGAGGTGATGCGTTCCTGCAGCGCGCCCATTTCGGTCGCCAGCGTCGGCTGGTAACCCACGGCGGAAGGAATACGGCCCAGCAGCGCGGACACTTCGGCGCCGGCCTGCGTGAAGCGGAAGATGTTGTCCACGAAGAACAGCACGTCCTGACCTTCGACATCGCGGAAATATTCCGCGACCGTCACGCCGGACAGCGCCACGCGGGCACGCGCGCCCGGCGGCTCGTTCATCTGGCCATAGACCAGCGCAACCTTGGAACCCGCGGTGGAATCACCATCGAGCTTGATGACGCCCGCATCCTGCATTTCGTAATACAGGTCGTTACCTTCACGGGTACGTTCACCGACACCGGCAAAGACGGACACGCCGCCATGCGCCTTGGCGATGTTGTTGATCAGTTCCTGGATGATGACCGTCTTGCCGACGCCCGCACCACCGAACAGGCCGACCTTGCCGCCCTTGAGGTAGGGACAGAGCAGGTCGACGACCTTGATGCCGGTCGGCAGGATTTCGGTCGCGGCGGCCTGTTCGTCAAAGGCCGGGGCCGCGCGGTGGATCGGCGAACGGCCCTTCGCCTGGATCGGGCCACGATCGTCGATCGGCTCACCGATGACATTGAGGATACGGCCCAGCGTGCCCGGTCCGACCGGCACGGTGATCTGCGTGCCCGTGGCGACGACCTCGGTCCCGCGGCTCAGGCCGTCGGTCGTGTCCATCGCGATGCAGCGGACTTCGTGTTCGCCGATTTCCTGCGCGACCTCGAGCACCAGCGTCTGGCCATTGAGCGAGACATGCAGCGCATCGAGGATGTGCGGCAGCGTGCCTTCGAACTGGACATCGACGACGGCGCCGCGGATCTGCGTCACACGGCCGACGACGTTGCTTTTCTGCGACTGCCCCTGTGTGGAGACAGGAGCCTCGTGAGTTGTGGTTTCCGACATGGGACAGCTCCTGGAGCGTGGAGACCGATCTTCAGACTGCCTGGGCGCCCGAAATGATCTCGATCAGTTCATTGGTGATGTTGGTCTGGCGGGTGCGGTTATAGGTCAGCGTCAGCCGGTCGATGGCCTTGCCCGCGTTACGCGTGGCACTATCCATCGCCGTCATCCGCGCGCCGTTTTCACCCGCGGCGGTTTCAAGCATGGTCGCATAAAGCTGGACCTGCAGGTTGCGTGGCAGCAGTCGCGACAGCAGCGCGCCCTCGTCCGGCTCGAACTCGTACTGCGCGGTCTCGTCGCCCGCGTCATTGTCGTTGCCCGGCAGCGCCAGCGGAATCAGCTGCATTTCCGTCGGGATCTGCGACATGACGTTCTGGAAGCGGTTGTATATCAGCGTGCAGACGTCGAATTCATCCCGGTCCAGCATGCCGGAAATCCGTTCGCCCAGGTCGGAGGCAACCTTGAACGAGACTTCCTTGCCCGACGACATGTGGATGTGCCCGACAATCAGGTCGGCAAAATCGCGCTGCAGGTATTCATATGTCTTACGCCCGACCGGCAGCAGACGCACGGTCTTGCCCTCGGCCTGCAGCTTCAGGATCATGTCGCGCGTCTTGCGGTTGATGTTGGCGTTGAAGGCCCCGGCAAGACCACGGTCGCTCGACATCGGTATCAGCAGGTGGGTGGTGTCACCCCCCGTGCCGGACAGCAGCTTGGGCTGGCCGCCCTCGCCCGCCATGCTGCGGGCAACCTCGGCGAGCATGCGGCGCATCGCGTCGGCATAGGGACGCGCCGCCGCCGCGCGGGTTTCAGCCCGACGCAGCTTGGCCGCGGCGACCATTTTCATCGCGCTGGTGATCTTTCGCGTCGATTTGACGCTGCCGATCCTTGCGCGCAGTTCCTTCAGGGAAGCCATGGATGCGCGTTCTTCCTCAGTTGACGAACTGACGGCCGAACGTCGTCAGGAAATCGTTCAGTCGGCTTTCGATATCCTTGGTCAGCTGACGCTGGGTCCGGATGGATTCGAGGATGTCCTTGCCCGCCGAACGCACTTCCTCAAGCAGACGCTTTTCATAGGTCGTGACCTCGTTCACCGGCACGGCATCGATATAGCCACGGGTGCCCGCGAACAGGACAACCACCTGCTCCTCGACCGAAAGCGGGGAGGTTTCGGGCTGCTTGAGCAGCTCGACAAGGCGCGCGCCACGGGCAAGCTGCTTCTGCGTCGCGGGATCAAGGTCCGATGCGAACTGCGAGAAGGCGGCCATTTCGCGATACTGCGCCAGTTCCAGCTTGATCTTGCCGGCAACCTGCTTCATCGCCTTGATCTGCGCGGCGGAACCGACGCGCGACACGGAACCGCCAACGTTCACCGCCGGGCGGATGCCGCGATAGAACAGGTCGGTTTCAAGGAACACCTGACCGTCGGTGATGGAAATCACGTTGGTCGGGATATAGGCCGACACGTCGCCAGCCTGCGTCTCGATCACCGGAAGCGCCGTCAGCGAACCCGCGCCGAACTTGTCGGACATCTTTGCGGCGCGTTCCAGCAGGCGCGAATGCAGGTAGAACACGTCACCCGGATACGCTTCACGTCCCGGCGGACGACGCAGCAGCAGCGACATCTGGCGATAGGCGACGGCCTGCTTGGACAGGTCATCATACACGATCAGGGCATGCATGCCGTTGTCGCGGAAATATTCACCCATGGAGCACGCGGCATACGGCGCCAGATACTGCATCGGGGCCGGGTCGGACGCGGTGGCCGCCACGACGATGGAATATTCCATCGCGCCGGTTTCCTCCAGCGTGCGGACCAGCTGCGCCACGGTCGAACGCTTCTGCCCGATCGCGACATAGATGCAGTACAGCGACTTGGATTCGTCACCCAGGGCATTGACGCTCTTCTGATTGACGATGGTGTCGATCAGGATCGCGGTCTTGCCGGTCTGGCGGTCACCGATGATCAGCTCACGCTGGCCGCGCCCGATGGGCACCAGCGCGTCGATGGCCTTGATGCCGGTCTGCATCGGCTCGCTGACGGACTGGCGCGGCATGATGCCGGGTGCCTTGATTTCCGCGCGCTTGTTGATGATTTCGCCAACCAGCGGCCCCTTGCCGTCGATCGGGTTGCCCAGACCGTCGACCACGCGGCCCAGCAGGGCCTTGCCGGTCGGGACCTCGACCACCTTGCCGGTACGCGCGACGGTGTCGCCTTCGCGCATGGAGGTGTCATCGCCGAAGATGACGACGCCGACATTGTCGTTTTCGAGGTTCAGCGCCATGCCATGCTGGCCGCTGGCGGGGAAGACCAGCATTTCGCCGGCTTCGACGTTCTGCAGCCCGTAAACACGGGCGATGCCGTCACCAACCGACAGGATGGTGCCGGTTTCGGCAACATCGACAGCCTGGTCGAACGTGGCGATCTGCTGCTTGAGGATATCCGAAATCTCGGAGGGGCGGATTTCCATCACGCGGCTCCCTTCATGGCATGATGCAGGCGGGTAAGGCGGGATCTGAGGCTGGTATCATACAGGCGGGCGCCTATGCGCACGACCAGACCGCCCAGCAGCGCCGCGTCAACACGCTCCTGGATATTGACTTTGGAATAGCCGGCCTCGGCGAGGCGGCCGCGAAGCTGTGCGCGCTGCACGTCGTTGAGGGGATGGGCGGACACGACGTCCGCCACCACCTCGCCCCGGCGGGCAGCGGCAATTGCCGCCAGGGCGGCGAGAATTTCACGAAGATGCGGCAGGCGGCGGTTTGCCGCCACCACGCCGACGAAATCACGGATCAGGGGATCGAAACCCTCCTTGTCCAGCACCGCAATCAGCGCGCGCGTGGACTGGCGGATGTCAAGGGTGCGATCAACCAGCACCGCGGACAGGTCCGCGCTCTGGTCCAGCATGGAGGACAGGGCCTTTGCCTGATCCAGCACGAGGTCGAGCTTCTGCTGGTCGGAGGCAAGGTCATAGAGCGCCGTCGCATAACGGCCCGCAAGACCATTGGCAATGGAGGCGATTGGTATTGAGGTCGTTCCAGTCGAATCCACTGTCCGCTTTTCCAATCCAGAATCGTGGGTCACACAAACACACTGCAGGCCCCGGAACACGACCGCCCCAGCCACTGCTGGCGCGGCTCTAGCACGCTGCGTTGACCCACGCAACCGGCACCATACCTGCCGCGCACCACAAAATCCATCGCGCGCCCGACCCGGCCGTCCGGCAGGTCACGCCACCGTCCCACAGCGGGTCGTAGCATACATATCCACCCCCGCTTCGGAAATAGAGTTCATGAACGATTCGTCACGAATATCCCGCCTTACGTTGCACATTACGCATCGCAGTCATGCGCCATTCGATCAGGCGCGGCGTGACGCCCCGCCCGCCATGCCCCGGCCTGCCATGTCCCCGGCCTCCGCCCCGGCCAGCACGGCCGCCACCGCTTTGGTGCTGGCGCGCGCCCGCGCGCTGGTGACGACAATGCCGATCACCCCGATCAGGATGGCCGCCACCAGCATCGCCCACCACACGGCATGCGTCGCCCGCGCGAACGCCGCCCACTGGACCGCCCCGATCTGCCCCGTCGGCGCGCCGGTCATCGTGCCCGACAGCGCGATGCCCAGCAGCACCCCGATCTGACGGCTGGTGGAGGCCAGCGCCGCCGCCACCCCCGCCTGCGTGCGCGGCATGCCGGAGACGGCGGCATTGGTGATCGGGGCATTGCACATCCCGAATCCGCAGCCACACAGGCCATACGCCACCAGCAGCACCGCAAGCGGCGTCGCATCCGATAGATCCGTCAGCAGCAGGGCGCTGACGCCAAATCCCGCGGCGGAAACCAGCAGCGGCAGGCGCGCGCCCACCTGCCCCACCAGCCGTCCCGACAGGGGGGAGCAGATGCTGCTGCACACCGCGAACGGCAGCGTGCACAGCCCCGCATGCAGCGCCGACATCCCGCGCGAACCCTGGAGATAGAGGGTATTGAGGAACAGGAACGCGCTGAAGACCGCAAAGGCGAGGATGGCGGTCACGATCGCCCCGGAAAAGGGCAGCGCATGGAAAAACCGCAGATCCACCAGCGGCGCGGGACTGCGCTGTTCCACGATCACGAAGCCGATCATCGCAAGGACGCCCAGCGACAGGAACCCAACGATGACCGGATTGCCCCAGCCGAGGTCACGCGCCTCGATCAGGGCGGCCGTCAGCATCGCCAGCGTTACCATCACCAGCAGCTGCCCCGGCCCGTCGAACGAGCGCGTGCGCGGCCCGTGGGATTCGGGGATGAAACGCAGGCTGAGGAAAATCCCGATGATCCCGATGGGCACATTGACCCAGAACACCGCCTGCCAGCTGACCCAGTGGACAAGGATGCCCCCCACCACCGGCCCCAGCGCCAGCGCGACGCCGGACGTGCCGCCCCATATCCCGATGGCCTGCGCCCGCGCGCGCGGATCGGTAAAGACGTTCGCGATGATAGACAGCGCCACGGGGTTGAGCATCGCGCCGCCGATTCCCTGCAGCATGCGCGCGAACACCAGGAACGGGATCGACCCCGACAGCGCGCACAGCATCGATCCCCCGCAGAACACCGCGATCCCGGCGACAAAGACGCGCCGCCGCCCCACCCGGTCGGCGATCGCGCCCATCAGCACCAGCAGGCTGGCGACCATCAGGGTATAGCCGTCGACCACCCATTGCAGGGTGGAAAAGCTGCCGTGCAGGGCGACGCGGATGGAGGGCAGCGCCACGTTGACGATGGTCACGTCCATCATCACCAGCAACAGGCTGAGGCAGCACGTCACCAGCACAATGGTCGGATGAATCGCGGCAGGACGGGACGCCCCGGTGCGCGTGGGGGGATTGGTGGGGGTCATGGCGTGGTCGGGTTCCCGTCGGTCGGAAGCTGCCCGCGGCCGCAGGGCCCGTTGGGGAGGACCCAGCCCGGCCACCCGGCATTTCCGGGACGAAACCCGTTCCGTGCGAAGCGGGAGCCACACTCATAGATATATGCTTGAAGGATAACGAAGGAATGGAGCGGGCGAAGGGAATCGAACCCTCCTCAGAAGCTTGGAAGGCTACTGCATTACCACTATGCTACGCCCGCCCATTTCGGGGCATGTATAATGCGCGGCGATGACGCATGGCAAGTCCCGATGACGCGACCATGTCACTTTCATCGGGACGGGGAACGTTTTTTTTACCCCCGTGCATGAAATCATCCACGCCCCCTTGACTTTCTCCGTCAGTCGTATTCTTTTCCGCTTCACTGTGCCGGGTACGCATGGGCAGGCCGGAAGGATCGGAACAACGGTTCCGTTGCGATCCGGCCACGTCGATAGCGGCTTTGCAGGGGTGTAGCTCAATTGGCTAGAGCGCCGGTCTCCAAAACCGGAGGTTGCGGGTTCGAGACCCTCCACCCCTGCCATTCTCCGGTCGGGATCATTCCCCCCCTTCCGGCTTGGCATGTTTTGGTCAGGACAACGCCGTGCTGACCGGATTTCAGGCCCCCGCGCCAGCCGGGCACCCCCGGTCAGGCGCGTCGGGTGTTGCAGGAAGGATGTTTCGTGTCGGTCAGTCCCGCGAAATTTGTAGAAGAAGTCCGCGCCGAGGCGAAAAAGGTCACGTGGCCCACGCGCCGCGCGACCCTGATGACGACGGGCGCGGTTCTGGCGATGGCCGGGCTGGCATCGGTATTTTTCTTCCTCGTCGACGAGGTGATCGGCCTTGGCGTGCGTAAACTATTTGGACTGGGAGGCTGAGTTCAGCCATGGCCAAGCGGTGGTATGTCATCCACGTCTATTCGGGTTTTGAAAAGAAAATCGCCCAGCACATCAAGGAACAGGCCGCCCAGAAGGGGCTGGCCGACCATTTCGGGGAAATCCTTGTGCCGTCCGAGGAAGTGACCGAGGTCCGTCGCGGCCAGAAGGTCAATTCGGAACGCAAGTTCTTTCCCGGCTACGTGCTGGTCAACATGGAACTGACGGACGAGGCGTGGCACCTGGTCAAGGACACGCCGAAGGTGACCGGCTTCCTGGGCAGCAAGACCAAGCCCTCCCCCATTCCCAAGGTCGAGGCCGAGCGGATCATGAAGCAGGCGCAGGAAGGCGTCGAGCGCGTGCGTCCCTCCGTCACGTTCGAGGTGGGCGAGCAGATCCGCGTGGCGGACGGCCCGTTCACGTCCTTCAACGGCACGATCGAGGAAGTGGACGAGGAAAAGGGCCGCCTGACCGTCAGCGTTTCGATCTTCGGACGCTCCACGCCGGTGGACCTGGAATACAATCAGGTGGAAAAGGTCTGATCCTTTTCCATCCTGCGATGTTTTGAGACAAAGGCACCCTTCGCGGTGCCTTTTTTCATGTCCGCGCCCCAAGGCCGGCAACACACTGAAGTCATGAAAGTTTTTGGTGAAGTTTTTTGTAAAAAGCTTCAAAAGACGCCGCCTTTTTAAAAAAATCCGGCACCCAAAAACTTTTGTTCTTTATTATCAGTTTGTGATTTTCGACCGGTCGTCTGGCCCCGGATGATCGCATCACGATACACTCCTCCACCCAACGGGAGGAACCGGAATGAACGAACGTTACAGATTCGCTGATTTTGACGAGATCATAAAGCAGTTCCCCGACCAGTCGGACACGCTGATCGTCGATGCCTACCTGAGCGATTCGGCGGAGGCGAGCATGCGGCTGTTCCGCATCTACCATCCCCTGCCCCGTCATTATCATACACAGTGCGACGAACACCTGCTGCTGCTGCGTGGGGAACTGGAATTCCTGATCGAGGACGAACCGCCACGCACCCTGCGCGCGGGGCAGATGGTCTCGTTCCTGCGCAATGTCGTGCATGGGGTGCGACCGATCGGCACAGCGCCGGTGGTCTTCTTCGCCGCCGACACCCCGCGCCGTGCGCCTGATGACGTGCATTTCGTGGACCCCGAGGCCACGAAGGGGTTGAAATTCGTCAGCCACCTGAAGAATTACGCCAACACCCTCGCCTGATCCTCGTCCGGCGCCGTTTGAAACGACCGGTCCAACAATACCCTGAAATCATAAAAGTTTTTGGGTGTCGCCTTTTTTCAAAAAGGTGACGTCCTTTGAAGCTTTTTTAAAAAAGCTTCACAAAAAACTTTTATCTTATCAATAGGTTGCCTTCAAACAGTCTCCAAGACCATGAAAGCCGGCATGGGGCCGGACAGGTGCCCGATCCCCCATGCGGCGGCCTGCCACGTCAGCGCGCGTGACGGGTGGTGGTCTCTTCTGCCGGCAGGGCGCGCAGGCGCTGCGCCGCGCTGTCGGCCACCTGCCCCAGAAGCTGGCTCAGCCCCGCGACCATGGCGGTCGTGCCGCTGCCCGAACTGGTGGCAAGGGAGAAAGGCTGCGCCGTGCCCTGTTCAGGATCGCCCGCGCGATGGACCGACAGCGTGCCCGACAGCCGTACCTCCCCCGAAGCATCGCGGGCGAACTGCGTCACGTCGAGTTCGACGAACGCCTTCGCCGGCATGCTGGTGGCGTTGTTCTGCGCAAAGATGCTGCTGCCCGGCAGGCGCTGCTGCAGGTCGGATGTCAGGGTATCGCCGATCATCTGGGGCAGCGGCTCGCTCCACGATGCGCCGGACAGGGTGGTCAGGCTGTAATTCGCCTGCTGTCCCACGATATGGTCGCGATCCAGCGCGGGCGGCACGCCGGGGGTACGGACCTCGACCACGGCGGGGGCCTGTCCCACGGCGCTGCCCTGCGTCGGGGCGAGGCTGTAGAGCGTCGGGTCCGCCGATCCGCAGGCCGCCAGCAGCGGGGTCGCCGCCGCCAGCGCCAGTGCCGCGCGCCGGACGGCACGCCCCGGCTGTGTGGTGCCGTTCATGAAGCTCAAGGGCCAGGTCATCGCATTATCGTCCCGTAATCAGCGCCGAGGGATGGCGGGTAAGGAAGTCGGACAGGAACCGCAGCGAACGCGCCGCCTCGTTAAGCTGCACGACCATCTGTTGCAGGTTGCGGTGGAAGTCCGTGTCGCCGCCATAGCTGGACAGCAGCGAATTCGCGTTCTTCAGCGTGGAATCCAGCCCCGCCAGCAGTTGCGGCATCCGCGCCCGCGCATCGTGGGAGATGACCTGCAGGTTCTCCATCGATGCCCGCAGCGACGCCAGCCCCTGACGCATGTCGGCGCTGTTGATGCGGGCATCCGCATGGGCCAGCAGGTTGTTCAGGTTTTCGCCCACCTGCGTCAGCGGCATCGCCGCGACCTTGTCCGTAATGGTGGACACCGAATCCATGATGCCCGCCATGCCGCCCGCCTGCCCCGGCAGGACCAGCGCGTCGCCTTCCTGCGTCATGGCGGCGGGGCGCGCGTTCTTGACGAAGGTCAGCGCGATTTCGGATTCGCCGGTCAGGAAGCTCGCGCTCTGGACCGAGGCGCGAAGCCCGTTCGCCACCTGCGTATGCAGCAGGCTGCGCAGGGCGTCGGCAGGGACCTCCTGGTCATTCAGCACGCGTTCGGGCTGCAGTTCCATGGCCACGCGCACCCGCGCCTGTCCGGTATGGGGGTCAACCAGCAGCTTCACGTCGTCGATCATGCCGACCTGAATGCCGAACATGGTCATGCGCCCGCCCTTCGTCAGGCCCGAAACGGGACTGGTAAGGTAGGTGACAAGGGGGATGCGTTCGCGATACCCGGCGGCATCGGCCTCCTCCTGGCTGTCATACAGGCGAAAGACGGTGCCGGAATTGGGCTGCACCAGCTGTTCATCGCGCGCATCGGGCGGCGCGAAGGCGATGCCGCCCGACAGAAGCGCCTGCAGCGACTGGAGCTTGACCTTCAGCCCGCCCGCGCCAAGCCCGACCTGCACGCCCGAGACGTTCCAGAAACGCGTGTCAGTGCGCAGGTACTGGTCATACGGGGCCTGCACGAAAATCTGCACCTTGATCGGCCCGCGGCCGCCCGGCGGCAGGGTATAGCCCAGCACCTCGCCCGCGACGACATCGCGGAAGAAGATCGGCGCCCCCTGCCCGATGGAGCCGAGGCTGGGCGTCATCAGGGTATAGGTATGGCCCGGCTGGTCCGAACGCACGCCCGGCGGCGATTCCAGCCCCTTGAAGAACGTGGTGTGGCGCCCGCCGGGTTCGCCGGGGTCCATGGCGATATAGGCCCCGGACATCACGGTTTCCAGCCCGGTGATGCTGGCGCCGTTGATGCGCGGGCGCACCACCCAGAACCGCGCATGGTCGGTCATCATCCGCGACGCGGCCGAGGTCATGCGCACCCCGACCTCCACATGGTGCATGTCATCGCTCAGCCGGATCGATTCCACCGTGCCGAGGGAGACGGACTTGCTCTTCACCTCGGTCTGGCCGCTGGTCAGGCCGTCGGCGGTGTCGAAGGTGATGGTGATGACCGGCCCGCGTGTCGTCAGGCCGCGCCAGCCAAGGTAGCCCGCAATCAGCAGGGCGACGATGGGAACCAGCCAGATGACGGAAAACTGGTATGTGCGCGTTTCGGACTGCGGGATGGAAGTCTGCGACCGCCCGTTCCGGGGATCGTTCGGGGTATCGTCGTTCACGCCTGATTCGGCTCCATATTGGCGGGACGGGGGGTCGCCGCGGACTTGGTTGATGCGGGGCCGGACGGCCCCTGCGTGGTGTCGCCGTCATGCGCCGTCAGCACGGCGCGGGGAAGCCCGTCGACCAGCGTGCCGTTCATGCCGGCCGCGTCCCACATGATGCGTGGGTCAAAGCTCCATGCCGCAAGCAGCGTCAGCACCACCACGGCGGCGAACGCCACCATCCCGGCATTGGCGGTCACTGTCGCCATGGCGTTGAAGCGCACGACCGCGACAAGGATGGAAATCATGAAGACGTCGATCATGGACCACCGGCCCACCATGTCGACAAGCCGGAACAGGCGCGTGCGCCGCACCAGCCCCTGCCGCGCGCCGCGCCACGTCATGGCGACCATGGTGGCAAGGCTGACGATCTTGAGCATCGGGACGGTGATGCTGGCGAAAAAGACCAGAAGCGACAGCGGGATCATGCCGTCGCTCCATAACTCCAGCGCGCCTTCGATGATGGTGTGGCCCCCGCCGCCGCCCATGCGCATGAAGGTCATGACCGGGTACAGGTTGGCCGGGATATAGAACGTGACCGCCGCGATCAGGTACGCCGTGGTGCGCGTCAGCGACTGCGGCGCGCGGCGCCAGACACTGTGGCCGCAGCGCGGGCACGCGCCGACGCAGTGCAGGTTGCTGACGGGATGCTCCATCTCCCCCACCAGGCCGCATGAGGGACATGCGACAAGGCGTTCGACGGGGGGCATGCCGACATCCCCCACATGGACGTACTCGACCGGCACGGCCTCCCCATCCTCCAGCCGGGCCAGGGAATCCACGCGGCGGTGTTTCCAGATCCGTTCGGTATCGAGGGTCGAATCGGTCACCGCCATCGTCAGCATCAGCCCGCCGATCAGATAGACGGCAGGCCCGACATCGACATGCGCCATGTCCGTCAGCTTGGTATAGGCGACGAAGATGCCGAGGATATAGACCTCCACCATCGACCAGGGCCGCAGCTTTTCATACCAGATCAGGATGGCCGGCGCCCAGTTGGGCAGGGTGGGACGCGTCCCGGCGTACAGGATGGCGAACATCAGGGCGATGGCGACGGCGGGCGCCATGATGGTCACGGCGCCCACCAGCACCCCGGCCTCCCCCCAGCCTTCGTGCATCAGTTCCATCGGCCCGGTCAGCAGGTCGACGGTGCGTTCGCGCCCATAGACATTCAGCGTCATGAGCGAGGACGCCAGCGCCGCGAGGTAGAAGGCGGCCGAGCTGATGCAGAACGCCAGCGGCGCCGCCACCGGCGCGGTCCGCCTGCGCCGCTGCAGGTGCTGCCCGCAGCGCGGGCATGCCGCAAGCTGTCCCGGCTGCAGTTCGGGAACGTGCTGGTACAGCCCGCAGCCCGGACATTCCGCCAGTCCGCCGATGACACGCACATGCTGCACGGGCGGCATCGGCGCGGGCCCGACCGACTGACAGCCAAGCCGGGCGGGAAGGGTCGTGATGAAAGTTCTCATGCCAGCGCCACCATACAACGCGAATTAAATTGAGGAATGGTGCATTTGGCATATTGCATCCGCGTCCAACGTCGGATATCAAGCGCACAACTTCCGCCGACATAGCTCAGGGGTAGAGCAACTGATTCGTAATCAGTAGGCCCTCGGTTCAATTCCGAGTGTCGGCACCATTTTTCCCAAAATCAGGTAATTATTCCTAATGCCCCTACAGGGGCACACGGGGTCGCGCGCAATTCGTGACAGGACAGCCCACGCGGGGCCGCGCGGGATGAACGTGTCCCTGCGCCCGCGCCTGCCGGCACGGGGAATGGCGCAATATTATGTAACAAAATTTTGGCCCGCGCCATGCCGAAACCGGACGCGGGACTCCGTCCTGTCCCGCCCGTTTCACCGCGCGGGCGTCGTGCCCCCGCTGTCGGGATGCCCGTCCTTCAGTTTCCCGTATGCTTGCGCAGAAGCGGGATGGCATGCGGTCCCTCCGCCACGGCAGCGTTGAGGAGGTCGCGGCCAAGCCCCTTCAGCGTCAGGGGATGCATCGTCTGCAGCGAGGTCAGCAGGTCCTTGCGCTGCCCGTCCGACAGGCTGGCATCGTCCAGCACGCGCTGGCGCAGTGCCGCGACCGTGGTCGGGCCATCGAGCGTGATTTCCATGTTTTCGGGCCGGGCGAGGAAACGCCGCCCCGCATCGGTAATCGTGCAGGTCCCGCCCACCCGGAATCCCTGTGGCGTGGCGCTGACGCCGCCGGTGGACAGCCCCTGCAGTTCAAGGTCCAGCAGGTTACGGGCGCATTTCTGTTCATCACCGTCATGCAGGGAACCCGGGTCGATCGTACCGCCCGCCTTTTCCATGCGCCGCAGCATTTCAACCTGCCAGTCACGATCAATCACCCACGCGCCCTCCGCATATCATGTTGTAACATATATGGTTCGGGCTGACGCCGTTACAATTCCGCCGCCGCCATTTTCTCCTCCCGTCAGGCGCGGGGCCAGTGGCGCACCTGTTCGCGCAGGACAATTTCCACACAGCGGCGCAGCATGCGCATGTCGCCTGCGAAAACATTCTGCAGCTGCGCCAGTTCGTACGTCGACAGGTCGAACCAGCCGGGCTGCAGGTTCCGTTCGACCTCGATTTCGCGCACGATGTTCCATGCCAGCGCGGGCACGTGTTCGACCGTCGGGGCCGGGACATGCACAACCGCGCAGCGCGACCGCAGCGGGGCGGGAATCGCCTCCAGCGAATTGGCGGTCATGACCCAGCGGATATGGCTGACATCGACGGGCACGTTCAGGAACACGTCGCGGAAGGTCCGGGCCTCCGCCAGGTCAAGGAACTGCAGCAGCGCGTCCTGTACCGTTCCGTTCCGGCATTCGCGCGGGGACTTGTCCACCTCGTCCATGATCATGCAGATATTGGCCATGCCGGTGCGGGCCATCGCCTCCAGCACGATGGAGGGCTTGGAATCGCCATAGGTCTGGTGCGTTCCCATCAGCGACAGGGCATCGGACATCGCGGCGACGTTCTGTTTGTGCACCGCATGTCCCATGGTCTCGTGATACAGGCGCGCAACCGTGGATTTGCCCGACCCCGGCGGCCCGACCAGCAGCACCGGGCGCATCCGTCCCGGCGTGCCCCATGCCATCAGTTCACGTTCGGCGTTCGCCATCGCCTCCACCGCGTCGGTCGCGTGGGGACAGGACTGCAGCGCAAGATCGATGCGGGATTCCACGAAATCCGGGACATGCAGCCTGAGCGGCTGTTCCAGCCGCCGCACGGAGGCATAGCGGTCCGGCATGCGGGCATTCCGGGGAATGGCGGGAAACGCGAACTCTTCAGGCAGGACGCGGATCATCCGGTCGGACGGCGGGACGGGATCGGCCTCCTCTTCGGCGGGGACGGACGCTTCATCCTCATCCGGCCAATACTTCATCAGTACTTCGAGGGAGTCCGCGTCATCTGTGGCGGAACTGGAAAATCTTTTTCTGCTCATATCATGATGCCCTGACATACTTGATCATGAAGGTTTTCCGGCTCGTGACAAGAGCAAAACGTATAGGCTTCGGCATGGGGCGGATCGCATGCCGGAACGGATGCGCGGGGCGGCGCATTCAGGTGGGATCATGCCCGCAGGATCCCGTCATCAGGAGACACGGGATACATGGGCGCGACGCAGCAGCATTCCGGTCAGCATCCGTGACATAAGTGCAGTGATCGGGGCGTAAAAGACAGAAGGCGGCACCCCCGGTGAAAGGAATGCCGCCAACCTGAGAACAGTCACAACCGTTCGGAAAAACAGCCGTTACTGTCCGTTATTAATGACACACGTGAATAACCATACAACACAACTGTGGTAACAACGTGCTGAGGTCACATTATTGTAACTCATGCCTGATCCAGCGGATCCTCGTCGCCGTCGTTCTCACGCACGCTCCACCAGCCCGCCGACCACTGCGCGAATTCGGGGGTGTCTTCTTCATACGGGTTCTCGATCAGGGGCTGCCCCCCGACGGCGGCGGCCTTGCCCTTTGCCGTCGGGTCGTCGCTGGCGGGGGTGGCCGGGGTCTGCTGTGTCATTGCCTGTTTCCTTGCAACGTCTGCTGTATGCGCGTGAGATACCGCATGCACCCGCCTGCGTCAGCCCCATCCGTCGCCCGTGCGCCATGCGCGCCACGCGGCACGCAATCCCGAAGGACCATAATGGAACGCATGCCATGATCGCGCGCCCGCCGACGTCAGCCCCGCCGGCATCACCCCAATCGGGATCATCCCCGCCCGACGGAACGCCGGCCGCACGGTACGGCATGCGCAATGCGTGGTACCGCACCGATACGTCGCGCGGATATTCCCACGGCGACGGCACGACGCGGGGCAGCGTGTTTCCCGATCCCCTGATCCGCCATGATGACACGGGGGATACGATGTGGCTGGAACATGTCCGCGCCCATGATGGCCGCGGCGACCTGTTCTGGCTGATGTGGTACGACCGCGACGGACATCCCCGCCTGCGCAACAGCGCGATCATGGGGCCACGCGACCTTGCCATCCTGCTGCGGGGACTGGGGCGGAGCCTGCCCGACGGGCACGTGCCGGAATCGGACGCTTCCCCCGTGGGGGACAATTCCGGTTCATCGCGATGACAGGCAGGCGCCGATTCCGCCATTGCGGGTAAAAATCCGTTATCCTGCCAACAAAGATCCGGACACTTCCTTTACGCCCCGCGCACGGCGGCATGATGGCCGCCGCCTTCCGCCATACGCTGGAAATGTTTTTTCGCTGTATTTTACGGCAACGTTCACAATCAATCCCGCCATTTCATCCGCATGGGAAAAGCCGGTCCCGGCGGCGGGTCACATTCCCGCCAGCCCCGGCATGACCAGGCCGGATCAGCGGGTGGTTTTATGCAACTGCTCTTTCATTGTATTTCAGTTGTTGAAAATGACTGCCGGACATAACAAACCAACATATTGATATATAACTGTTTTAATGGGACACAATATGACATCGGGTGTCCACCTCACGTTTACGTGATTATCCGGACGCTTGTGGTTCACGATTTATCTATATACCAGTGGATATAGACATTCCGCTGTATCCGGCGGTTTTGTTCTTTCCTCGCCGATCCTTGCAACCGGCAGACTGGGGTGGTGACACGCAGATACGATTTTATCCCGGTACAGACGTTCAGAAACACGGTGAACAGATAACAGGAAATGCAGGATGCAACCCATTCCCTGTACCGTTCGGTCCTGCCTGCGGGACATGAACAGTCGCCGGACCACGCACCGGGATCAGCAACGCCGGACAAATGGGTAACCATGAAACTGTATTTCATATTCCCATGAAATACGGACATGGACACTGTATAACAACCAAGGGAACATGGCTCATGTCTTCCGATTTCACGACCGAGAAGCCGCCGTTCAAGGCGCGTTACGAAAACTATATCGGCGGCAAGTGGCTGCCCCCGATCGCGGGTCATTACCTGACGAACACGTCGCCCGTCGATGGCCGCGTGCTTTGCGAAGTTCCCGCCTCCACCGCCGCTGATGTGGAACTGGCACTCGATGCCGCGCACAAGGCGAAGACCGCCTGGGCCCATACCTCCCCGGCCGATCGCGCGCTGATCCTGCTCAAGGCCGCGGACAAGATGGAGCAGAACCTCGAGCTGCTCGCCCGTGCGGAAACATGGGACAACGGCAAGCCGATCCGTGAAACCCTGACCGCCGACATCCCGCTGGCGATCGACCATTTCCGTTATTTCGCCGGCTGCATCCGCGCGCAGGAAGGCACGCTGAGCGAAATCACCGACACGACCATCGCCTATCACTTCCATGAACCGCTGGGCGTTGTCGCACAGATCATTCCGTGGAACTTCCCGCTGCTGATGGGTTCGTGGAAGCTGGCCCCGGCACTGGCCGCCGGCAACTGCGTCGTCATGAAGCCCGCCGAAAGCACGCCCGCCAGCATCCTTGTGATGATGGAACTGATCGGTGACCTGTTCCCGCCCGGCACGCTGAACATCGTCAACGGCCTGGGCAAGGACGTGGGCGCGGCCCTGTCCAACAGCGACCGCATCGCCAAGATCGCGTTCACGGGTTCCACGCCCACGGGCAAGATGATCGCCCATGCCGCCGCCGAACACCTGATCCCCGCGACGCTGGAACTGGGTGGCAAGTCGCCGAACATCTTCTTCGCCGACGTCATGGACCGCGACGACGATTACCTGGACAAGGCGATCGAGGGCTTTACCATGTTCGCCCTGAACCAGGGCCAGATCTGTTCGTGCCCCAGCCGCGCGCTGGTTCAGGAATCGATCTATGAAAAGTTCATCGAACGCGCCCTGCCGCGCATCAAGGCGATCCGCCAGGGCAACCCGCTGGATCCCAACACCATGATGGGCGCGCAGAATTCGCACGGCCACCAGGAAAAGATCCTGTCCTACATCGACATCGGCAAGGGCGAAGGCGCGCAGCTGCTGACCGGTGGCGGACGCCCCGACCTGGGCGGCGACCTGAACAAGGGATGCTATGTGCAGCCGACCGTGTTCAAGGGCAACAACAAGATGCGCATCTTCCAGGAGGAAATCTTTGGCCCGGTCCTGGCCGTGACGACCTTCAAGACGGAAGAAGAAGCGCTGGCCATCGCCAACGACACGCCCTTCGGGCTGGGTTCGGGCGTGTGGAGCCGTGACGCCAACACCTGCTTCCGCATGGGTCGCGGGCTGGAGGCCGGCCGCGTGTGGATCAACTGCTATCACGTCTATCCCGCGCATGCGGCGTTCGGCGGATACAAGAAGTCCGGCATCGGCCGCGAAACGCACAAGATGGTTCTGGAACACTACCAGCAGACCAAGAACCTGCTTGTCAGCTACAGCGAAAAGAAGCTCGGCTTCTTCTGATCGCGGGTCGTGGCGGCGAAGGCCGCCACGCCATGATACGCAGGCGGTGCGGCCGGGCCGGTTTTCTTTTGCCGGGTCGGCCGTTGCCGTCTTGCCGCCCGCCGCCCCCGCAACGGGCGCGGGCCGGCACGGACATGAACAGTTTTTCGATATATTCGTAATGCGACAGGGTTTTTCCCACGGGGGCCGGGACACTGTGCGGCAGGGGTGAAAGAGGCATAGGATGGCACAAAAGTTTCGGGTGGTGATTGTCGGCGGTGGTATCGCGGGCCTGGCGCTGGCGACGCGTCTGGGCGATTCCATCGGCAAGTCGGGACGCGCTGAAATCACACTGGTGGACAAGAGCTTCGCCCATGTGTGGAAGCCGATGCTGCACTGTTTCGCGGCAGGCACGGCGGCCAACGAAAACGACCGCATCAGCTTCCTGTCGCAGGCCAGCCGCCATCATTTCGATTTCTGGCCCGGCGAGATCTCCGGCCTTGACCGCGCGGCCAAGTCCATCACGCTGGCCCCGGTAAAGGAACCCTCGGGCGAGGTCATCCTTGACGAACGCACGCTGGAATATGACGCGCTGGTGCTGTCGATCGGCAGCCGCGCCAACGATTTCGGCACGCCCGGCGTGGCCCAGCACTGCCTGTTCATCGACAACCTGGTCGAAGCCAACGGATTCAACGAACGCTTCCGCATGGAACTGCTCAAGGCGTTCGGCAATAACGAGGAACTGGACATCGCCATCGTCGGTGGCGGTGCCACGGGCACGCAGCTTGCCGCCGAACTGCACAAGGCGCTGGACCTTGCCTCCCTCTACAGTTTTGGCAAGAAGCCGCCCAAGCTGAAGATCACCCTGCTGGAAGCCGGCCCCCGCATCCTGCCGGCCTTCCCCGAAGCCGTGTCGGCGGCGGCGAAAAAGCAGCTCGAGGATATCGGCGTGACGGTGCAGACCTCCGCCATGGTCAGCGGCGCGGATGAAAAGGGCTACATGCTCAAGGACGGTACGCGCATCCCCGCGACCCTGCGGGTATGGGCGGCAGGCGTGAAGGCGCCTGACGTGACGCGCAACTTCGCGGGGCTGAAGCTCTCGCGCTCCGGACAGCTTGAGGTGCGCCCGACCCTGCAGCTTCTGGAAGATGACAACATCTTTGCCATGGGCGACTGCGCCTTCATCGCGGAAAAGCCCGTCGCCCCCACCGCGCAGGTCGCCCGCCAGCAGGCGCATCACCTGGCGCGTTACATGCCGCGCTGGATCAATGGCGCAAAGCTGCCGCCGTTCGCCTTCCACAACAAGGGCGCGGTCGTGGCACTGGGCGATTACAACGGATGGGGCACGTTCCCCGGCGGCAAGGTCTTTGGTGGCGGGTGGCTCAGGGGCATTACCGCGCGCATGGTTCACCTGATGCTGTATCGCCAGCACCAGTTCGAACTGTATGGCACCTTCCGCGGCCTTGTTTCGTGCCTTGTGGACTGGCTTGACGTTTTCGTCCGCCCGGCGGTCAGGCTCGACTGACGCTGGCGGGTGATCGCGGCATTTGAAACCGCCTTATCTGATCACAACATTTCATCTTTCCTCTTTGCGCACATCCAGTCACCGGGCCTGCGGTCATCGCGGGTCCGGTGATGTGTTTTTTACCGGAACCCCCGTCGGGGATGTCTCGTTGCCTGCCTTATATGCAAGGGAGAACAGACATGCGCTTTGCCTTCATCCCGCATGGCCTTGAACAGCCGCCGTCCCCCGCGCCGGTGCCCCCGATGCCGCCCGGCGTGCCGGTGCCCCCCACCAACCCGCCGGAACCGGGCGAGGATCCGCAGCCCATCGACGACCCGCAGCCCTATCCCCCGCCGCTGCCGATCTGTGGGGGCGCGATGTATTTCCGGAACTCCTGCCCGATTACGCTGTTGAACAGTTCCGCCATATAACAAGGGAGAATCCCGATGTCGGATATCAGGAACCAGACTGAAAAACCCCTTCCGAAGACCGAAACGGAAAAGGACCAGGACCGTGACGAGGCGCTGGAGGAAACCTTCCCCGCCAGCGATCCGCCGTCAAAGGGCGAAACCACGGGGCCGGAGACATGAACCCGTCCCCGTTGGGGGGGGGCCGGAAACGACTGACCGAGAAAAATGGTAAAAGTTTCCGGGCGCCGCCTTTTGTCAGGAAGGTGGCGTTTATCGAAGCTTTTTGAAAAAAGCTTCACCAAAAACTTTCTTATGATTACAGAGGGTTTTTGGAACTGCTTTTCGTGCGGGGCGGGTGGTGAGTGATGTACCATCTGGTCAAAGGGGAGACGGGAGCAGGGAGATCCGGGCGGGCACGCAACCTTTTCGCGCATGGGCGGTTGGAATTCATGTCCGCCGCGCATTTCATAAAAAAAGGAAGCGTCATGAAAATTCTTGCCAGTTCCCTGTTCATGCTGACGGCCTTTGCCGGGGTGCCGTCCATCGCACTTGCGCAGACAACGCCCCCGCCACAGCCCAACGCGGACTCCGCGGCGTCCGAAGTGGGCAAGAACCCACCCTCCGCCACAGATCGTAATGGACAGCGGATCGACCCGTCGGACAAGCTGTGGAACAACCCCCGCACCGTCAGGGAACAGCCCGGAACGCAGCCGCCACCCAACGATTCCACGACCGGGACCGCCACGCCCAATACAACCGGGACCACTGGCCCCCATACCGGCCATTCATGGCACGGGCACAAGCATACGAAATACCATACCACCACGCCCACGCAGGAATGACGCCATCCCCCGGTGCGCCACCAGCAGGCGATGTGACGCGCCCGGGCGGGGCCGTTCCCTGCTGATCGCGTCACCGTCCCGCAGGGTCAGGACGGTTCGGGCTGACCGCCCTGCCCTGCAGGACGGCGCATCATCATCAGCCGGGCGGACGATGCTGGCATCCCGGCGCGACATGCCCCCGTCCGGTCATTGCTGGCCGGGGGCGATGCCGCTCACAGCTCGTCGAAAAGAAAGTCTTCTTCAAAAACCGGATAGGCCGTATCGGTCGGACGTGTATAGCCACGCCTGTTTTTCCATGCCTGAATCAGGGCCAGTCGCCATTCCTCATGGGGATCGCAAGGGGTCTTGGTGGGGTAATCGGATTGTGTGTTCATGATCCGCAAACCTCTATTGCTGGCCCGCGATGCTGCGGGTAACGGTTCCTTAGCAGGCCGCCCGCAGCCATGGTGTGACGATTGCATGAAGCTTGGTTGCGATCCCGCATGGACGCAGAACCGGCCCGCGCGTGGATCATAGGGGACAAGAAGGAAGAAACACCCCGTGGAAGAAGCGTCAGAGTCCGCCGTCGCCCCGTCCCCCTCCTACCGTCATCCATCCGGGGTGCAATGCATCGAGATCGTGCGCCACATGTCGTTCTGCCTCGGCAATGCGGTGAAATATGTCTGGCGCGGCTGGTGGGCCCCCGACCTTGCCGACACCGGTGATCTGGAAAAGGCGGCGCGCCATATCCGCGAATGGCTGTCGATGGAGGTACGGCCCCGCATGCCCATGTGCCACGTCGTCACACGCGCGGTCTCCCGCTTTGCCACCGTGGATCAGGAAGGACGGTTTTCCACCATAGTGCGCGACCTGTGCCGCGCCGATTTCACGCACGGAAACGAAAACGCCGCCCGGCATGCGCTGGGACTTATCATGGCGGAAATCGCAAGACGGAAAAATACGAACGCCGCATAGGGCGCCGAGCGGATGCGGTGCATCCCTGATGCGTCGCCAGAACGCCGCGTCGTCTGCCAGGGCTGATGACCGCCGGGACCAAGCAACCGGAGTGCGACATGAACACACACTCACAGTCAATCTGACACCTCATGCCCTGATCATGCATGCATCGCATGGATGGTGATGTCAGAAGGCTTTTTGAGATGGTCGCCGGGCATCTTGAAAACAGCATCGAGATGATCGAGCATGTTTATTCCCCGACAAGCTACGTCAGGCGGCGCTGGTCCTGTCAGGAGCCTGAAAGTTTTCTGTGCCAGCTGGCACAGGAAATGATTCCGGGCAAAACAAAAATATATAAGGAAATCATGGTGCTGCTGGACAGGATTGAACTGTCGACCTCTCCCTTACCAAATAGACGAAACGCACATAACATACTGATATTTTTGTTTAAAAAATAATATGCGCTTAAACTGTGCTAGATTTTGTCAGTTGATTTCTTACTATATTGTAATGTGAAATATTTTTAATCTCTGCCGCACAGATTAATCCACGAAGGGCATTAATCAACACCATGCGTCCTTATAATGCCCTTCGTGTTCATTCGCTCCTATAAGGAATTCTCGTAGCGAAACCATTTTATAATCTGCGGCATCCTATATCGCTGATCAACCAAGGTATGAAGTATGGTAATCAGCATAAAAATTCTGGAGAAATTCTACATTCACCACACCAATAAATGTCAAAATAATACACTACACCATAACGATATTATCTATCACCGTGAATTACTACAAAATATCAATTCTAATCTTTTGAGACATCTTGAGGAATATTCAAATATGGTTTCATCATATTTGGTAAAATATTCATGTAAAAATTCCTGACATAATTAAATGATTGATTTTTTTGATTTATATAACCGATCATTTCCATTCTATTCGCCTGTATTGCTTCAAAATCATTTTCGGATATAATTTTCTTACGTTGTATCACGTCATATAAAGAATCAGCATACCCCCGAGCTTCAAATATATTTCTTCTAGCTTCGGAAAGTTTACTATAAATTTCGTCATTCATTAAAAACCTAGATTGTTCACAAAAAGCGTTTAAATCATCTATATGTTTCAGATAGTTTTCTTTATTACTCTCATATCTATTTTTAAGAAATTCCGCTTCTCGTGTTAACTGATCAGGTTCATAACTATTTTCATATATAGAAGTAGACCATATACTCATATTCAAAAATATTTCGTATATCGCAAATCTTTTATCATACAAATCTAAATTTAACTTGTTTTTTGATATATTTTTTTGTTGCTTGGAGACTATATGTTGTTGATAAGCTATATATGCTGTAATGACACCAACAACAAATGTAGGAAACAGTTTTATGTAATCAGCATATTCTATAGGTTTTCTTGTATCAAGAAACAATGCTGGCATAAAAAAGGACATACATAAAATAGAAATAGCAGCCGCATATCCTTGCGATTTATTATACATCTCTTAATGCCCTATATACGCTCATACGACTGATATTCAGAGTTTTAGCGATATCTGTAGCTTTCTGCCCTTCCGCCTTCATCTGCTGAATCTTTAATGCCTGATTCATAGCAGTTGGCTTGCGCCCTTTATAGCGACCATCTGCCTTTGCCTTGGCAATCCCTTCCGCCTGCCTTTCCTTCATGAGATCGCGTTCAAACTCCGCGACAGCGGCAAGCATGGTTAGCATCAGTTTGCTGGTCGGATTGCGGGTATCCAGTTCCTGGCCTCCCATTGAAAGGATCAACAGGGCAGCATCTTTGGCTTCAATATCTTTAACCAGAGCCAACAAATCCGCCGTTGAACGTGCCAGACGATCAGGCTTGGCAACCACCAGCACATCACCAGCCCGTAGGTTATCCATACAAGCTGTCAGTTCTGGCCTACGGGCGGAGGTAGCTGATATCTGCTCCGCATACACCTTGGCACAGCCCTTGGCTTTCAGTTCCCTAACCTGACCTTCCAAACCGGCCACCTGATCCGTTGTGCTGGTCCGTGCGTAACCGATAAGCATGCGCCACCTCCGAATGTGTAACTTTAGAATCTAAGACTCTGACGAATGTATGTCACATAAATCCAAAAACAACCCTAAAGTTACATAAAAGTGTCACATCCGAAAGGTAACTTTAGAGCAAGGTCTAAAGTTACAATTTATGCGGAGTCATTCATTGCTGGATAGATAGGAGGAATACTATTTCCATAACGGAGACGGAATGACATCAGAAGAAAAATTAATGCGTTTCATGTCCACAGATAGCGCAATCGAACATGCGGCCATTAAAAGCGATTATGAACTGGATGAGTGGGATGGGGCCATTATCTGCTGTGGCCCCTATTCAGCGAACCTAATGGACGAGTGCTATCAGATATGGGCTAGGAATGAGGGATTGCCCGATAATCTATATGACTGGACACCTGAACATATCGGGAAGTTCCACACATTCGTGAATTGATAAAAAAAGAGCCGGAAATGAACCCGGCTTTTTTTTGAGCATTCACTTTTTTAAGGTGTTACCTCACTTAACCTGCCAAATTTTTAGCGAAATACCTATTATATAATAGGGTTTTCGCTAAATTTTTGG
>NZ_QEXL01000007.1:49374-52061 GCF_003311635.1 Novacetimonas cocois
CAAGGCTCCATCCCATATGTTTTAGGAGATAGGAGGCAAGGTCCTGGGCATATGAACGCTNCATAACAGTCCCTTCTGGCGAAGGGACTTTATGATGGCGTCTATCTTGCGCGTTTTTTCGCGGTTTGAAAGCCCGTCATATCGGCAGCTTTGGAGCGCGGTCCTGATTTCGGTCTCATCAAACCCGTTTCGTGCGAGATCGCAACCCAGCCCGAAAAACTTGCCATGACGACCAGTGCCATCCACTAATCCGCCAAAGGCATCTAGTTTGGCTTGGATATAATCCGCCTGACTTTGGCCTGTTGAGGCTAGAGCCGCTTTGAAATCGGCTAGGGCCTTAGCCCTGTCCGCTGGTGCCAAAGGCTGTGCCTTGTGTTTCATATCAATGAAGGCTGTTTGGATAAACGCGAGAGGATCAAGGACGCCCCCACCATATTCGCGGAAATCCATCTCCGTGTCAGGCGCATGATTGGGGAGGAAAAACTTACTCGCACAGTTATATTTTGAGCCATCAAAGGGCAGATTTCCGCCCTTGTCCTTGAAACCCTTTTCATACATGCGACGGCTAATCTCACGGGTAATGACCTCACTGGCTTCACCCGTGATCGGATGGGTCAAAGGGATGACAACGCGGAAGTTACCTGCCCCGGAATATGTCTGATACATACACATTTTCCAGTCCGGGAATGCTTTCCTGAAATCATCCATGGTCATATCGTGACCGGGGGAACCCTCGTCTTTGTCCAACATGATGAACGTGGAACATAGCACGTTGTTTTTGCCAAACTTTGTGCCGCCTTCCTCAAGGGGATTGGTATCAACCAAGGCAGGCCAGATCAGACGATTGGGCGCATGCTTATCACAAGACACGAAATCAGCCTCATCTTTGAAATAACGGATGATTCCATCCGCATCCGCAAATGTGGGTCGGTCCACAATGCGTTTTGCCTGGACACCATCCAACAAGCAGGCATCAAAATCCCCAGTCCTGTCCCATTCCAATGTTGACAACAGCCCCTCACATTCCTGTTTTATGCGAGTCCTTTCCTTCTGTTGCTCATTACGTTGGTCCCTTGTCATTGGTCCCGACGACATGAGCGAAGGTCTCCCGGGCTGTTTCACCTCCGGTAGCGTCATTTCCCCCTCATGGCTGACCGTGTTAGCGCCCGGGAATTGAAGGGCCAGAAAGTCAGCACTACGGCGGTCGGGCACGAAGATGTGGCGTTCCACATCAATCTCGGGCTTTCTTATACTGGTGCGACAAACAGCCTGATAGGTTGAAGCCATCAGGATGCCTTGTTCAATCTCAACCTCACTCAAACCAAGGCCCATGAGGTAAGTCTCGGTCTGGTCGGGTAAGTTGAGGCTTGCCAGAAAAGCCACGTGATGAATGTGCTGATATCGGTTCAGGCCATGGACGTAGCTGGATATGACATCCGTAGATTCAGGGTTGGGAATCTTCACATAAGAATGGATGTAATGGGTTGGCCTTCGCCCGGCTTCCTAAACGTCCGTATTAATCTCATTATTCAGAATGGTAAGGCATTCCTGTTCGAGAATGATCCGGTCAATGATCGCAACCATTTGATTATGAACATTAAAATTATCAGCTTGCCCTAGTTTTTTACTGAAATTCCTATCCATGAAAAAATGGATTGTCGTGTTTGTTGTGTTGGCATGACTGGTGTATCGAAAATTTAATTTCGATGGAAAGTCCTGAAAATGGACTTTATACTTCTGCTTCCATACGTTGAAAACAATAGACTGATCGAAATCAGCGCTCATCATGATGACGCCATTAAATCCGTCGAAAATATCAGGCTTTCTATGCCATAAAAATTCTAAATGTTCGCTTTTGGGATTATTAAAATTCTGAACCAAAGCACTAACGCTTATGGTTTCATCCAGTAGGATTTTTGCGACTGGACCAACAACATTATTAATGTCATCATTTTGTTGGTTGTCACGATATTTTTCCAGAGGCTTTTTGTTTATTACTTCGCATTCTGAAATGGACCCTGTGGGATCAACCAAGCGCACATTGTCCGTTATCAGCCTGTGATGAGTTTTTAGTTTGATTGATTCTGATCCGATGATCGCAAGAGCTTCGTCAACAATCACCACGCACTGACCAAGACATGGAGAATGATGGTCTATAGCCGTTACAGCTTCCATGAGGCCATTATGGGTTACTAGGAGAATGTCATCGGGTTTAGGTGATCCAGTGAGATAACCGATGATAGCTGCTACAGGACTGGCTTGTGTCTCGCTGTCATAGCGACATACGTTCATACCAAGGCCCTTTAGGGCTGTCTCCGTTTCCTTGAGATTGTCGATTTTGGGTTGGGCAATGATAGCTTTTTTGCCGTTGCTCTGGATTTTCCCGATAATTTTGGGAAGGGCGTAGGTTTTACCGGCTCCACATGGAGCATTGATTTTGAAAAATTTGGCCATTTGAAATAATCTTTCTCGTAATAATTGAAAAAATCCCGCAGGCTGGCCGACTGCGGGATTCTTCCAAGAACGATTATTTCACTCTTATTTAGTAGAACCTGTATGCGGCCAGCATTTGGGTGTTCATGTTTATTTAGTTCGAGCATTCACTTTTTTAAGGTGTTACCTCACTTAACCTGACAAATTTTTAGCGAAATACCTATTATATAATAGGGTTTTCGCTAAATTTTTGG
>NZ_QEXL01000007.1:52072-173048 GCF_003311635.1 Novacetimonas cocois
CAAGGCTCCATCCCATATGTTTTAGGAGATAGGAGGCAAGGTCCTGGGCATATGAACGCTNNTCATGCCCCCTACAGGGGTCATTTTCAAAAAGGCATGCCTACCTAACGCACATACCCCTTATTTTTTTGTGCGCGGTTTTTTTTGAAAAGTGGTTTCTTGGCAGTTATCCGGGAATAAATCGACGGACCAAGACTAAAGCCAATCCTGCCACATGTCTGTGGTTCATGCGCCAGCCGGGGACATCCCCGGCCATGGCTTGCCAGTGAGCAAGGGGTAGTTCTTAACCGGGTCTTCGGCAATCAGAGCCAAGGCAGTTGCCAGATATCCGCTCATGGTCCAACCGTTTTCCTTGAGGATGGCTTTAGCCTGTTCTTTGGTCTCACGCTCTATCGTGAAGCGTATGCGTGCCGTCTTCATTCCAATCCCCTATTTCAATATGAGGTTGCCCGAGGTCTCAAATCCTCACGCATGGATTCAAGCGTTACATGCGAATAGAACCGCTCTATCATATCAACCGATGTCCCGCAGTTTTTCGCCAATTTGTAAACACTCACGTTCATGTTGAGCATGCTTGTGATATGATAATGCCGAAACGAATATGCCGTGCGATTAACACCGCGATAATCCTTTTTCAGATTACATTCTTCAAGGAGCGCATTAAGGCCACTGTTATATGATTTGACTTGCTGTGCGTTTTCATCAGCAAAGACATAATCGTCAGACAGTGGGTCTCGCTGCCATATTTCTTTCTGGACAGTCCATATCAGACCAAGGTCGGGAAGGATGTTATCCTGCGGTATGAATTCACGGAATTTTCCTTTCCCATAGACTCGAATCGTGACCTTCTGCCCTTCATATTTCCTATCGGCATTGAACCCAAGAATATCACTCCATTTGAGCCTTTGGGCTTCGGTCGGGCGCATTCCTGTGCCTACCATTATGCCAATGTAGGCATACAGCATGGTGCGGTCGAATTTAACGCGAGGATGATGCTGGGCTTCGAGAATCCGCCTATAGGCAGTCGCTTGTAGAGTTTGGATTTCCGCAGGCGCAAAGGAAGGACGTGCGTTGTCAGTCGCCGTTACCTTATCAAAGGTGGGAACAGCTACGATATAGCCGTGATCCTTACAGTAGGTCAGAAACTTTTTTAAAATGACCTGTTCACCATATAGCGTCGAATCACTGGGTTCGATTCGACGCGGAGGGCGCGAGATACGCTTGCCTGCCCTCATATAGATGATCAATTGAATATCCTTGCCTGGGCCAGTGATCCAATAGGCTTTTCGCCAAGGCAAGAAATTGCTCAAGGTTTTGGTGGTAAGATGTGCGACTTCCTTACGACCACAAAATTCCACCACGTAGCGGCGCAGGAAAGCCGCGTGCGTGTCCTTTAGCGTTTTGGCCTGTATGTATTCCTCAATCACTTGGGCAACGGTCTTGGCGCGGGCCTCGAGCCCCGCTTCGGCACGGGCTTGTGCCGCATAATAGACTTTTGCTGCCCGCCGGTTAGCTTCTACCTCGTCTGCGGTTTTGAGGGATTCGCGTATCTGTCCCTGACCGGGAAGGGAAAACCGAACGGACCAGTTTCGGGTGCCCGGACGCCTGAACACGACCCATTCATTTTTTGAGAGTGCTACCGGACTGTGCTTGAAACTGTGCTTTTCCATTACCAACCCGTTGAAAACACTAGGCACAAAATCCTGTGCCAAGACTGTGCTAGTGTATTTCCAACGGCTTAAAGAAAAAAGCCTCTGCCTAATTGACTGTTTTCATTAGGTTTTCTGGTGCTGCTGGACAGGATTGAACTGTCGACCTCTCCCTTACCAAGGGAGTGCTCTACCACTGAGCTACAGCAGCGACGCCGTTGGGCGGTTGGTAGCTTTTCCCGTCCCGCGTTGCAACCCCTTTTCACGGGATTTTATGCATCCTGCGCCAACGCGGGACGGGAACGGGGCTGGAATCAGTCGTCGCGATGGATTTTTTCCATGCGTTCGTGGCGTTCCTGCGCCTCGATCGACAGGGTGGCGATGGGACGCGCCTCCAGCCGTTTCAGGCCGATCGGCTCGCCCGTTTCCTCGCAATAGCCATAGGTGCCGGCCTCGATGCGCTGCAATGCCTGATTGATCTTGGAAATCAGCTTGCGCGCGCGGTCGCGGGTGCGCAGTTCAAGCGCCCGGTCGGTTTCCACGCTGGCGCGGTCGGTAATGTCGGCTTCGTGGATGCCGCCTTCGGACAGGCTGGCCAATGTCTCGTCCGCTTCCTTCAGAAGTTCCGCCCGCCACCGCAGCAGCTTGTGACGGAAATATTCCACCTGAAGGGGATTCATGAACTCCTCAGAGTCCGAGGGATGATAGTCGGGTGGCAATGTAAGCATGTTAACTGGTCCCTGCGCCTCGGCTCCGGCATGCGGCCCCCGCGTCGGGACCGGCATGGCGGAACCGCGCGGCTTATATCAGGCGAGTTCAGGCCGCGCCAAGCATTTCCGCACGATCCGGGTCTTTTCCGCTATGCCGGGTGCGATGCGGCCGGGGGTGTGGCGGGTGTTGTGGCGGCGGTTTTCACGGCGGCCTTCTTCTTTGGCATGTTCTCGGGATAGGTCGTCTCCCACCCGCCGCCAAGCGCGTTGTACAGCCGTACGAGGTTGCCTGAAATCGCTGCGGTGCTGGTGGTCAGGTCGGATTGCGACGACAGCAGCTGGCGCTGCGCGTCGAGCACCGTCAGGTATGTCACCATCCCCCTGCCATACTGGTCCTGCGCCAGACGGAGGGAGGCACGGTTGGCCTCCACCTGGGCTGCGATGAAATCATGCCGCCGCTGTTCATCGGTATAGGCGGTCAGCGCGTTGTCCACGTCATGCCATGCCTGCAGCACCGTCTGCTGATAGGCGATGGCCGCCTCCTTCTGTTCGGACTTGCGCAGTTCCAGCTGCCCGCGCAGGCGGCCGCCCTGGAACAGCGGCAGGGTGATCGACGGGCCGACGTTCCATGCCTTTGCGTTCCAGAAGCCAAGGTCGCGGAACGACAGGGATTCGAATCCGAAACCGGCATTGATCGTCACGCGGGGATAGAATTCGGCCACGGCCTCGCCCACCTGCGCGGTGGCGGCATGCAGGCTGGCCTCCGCCCGGCGGATGTCGGGCCTGCGCCGCGCCAGTTCCGACGGCACGCCGATCGGCACGCTGGGCGGTACGGGCGGGATGGCCGACGCCACCAGCAGCTTGTCCGCCAATGCGCGCGGCGGCTCGCCCATCAGCATGCTCAGCGCGTTGACCTGCGTCACCAGCTGCTGTTCCAGCCGGGGGATGCGCGACACCGTCCCCTCCAGCTGCGCGCGGGCGCGTTCGACGTCGAGGTCGCTGCTCATGCCATGGTCGTAACGCTGCTGGTTCAGTTCCAGCATGCGTTGCGCCACGTCGCGGTTTTCCATCACGATGCGCAGCTGTTCCTGCACCCCGCGCAGTTCCATGTAATCGCGCGCAACCTCGGACTGCCGGGAAATCAGCATGCCGCGCCGTGCCTCACGCGTGACCTGCGCCGATGCGGCCGCCGCCTCGTACTGGCGGCGCACGCGGCCCCACAGGTCCATTTCCCACGTCGCGTCGATGCTGTCGCGCCACTGGTTGAACAGGGGGATCTTCGCCTGTCCGGGGGGCACGGCGCCCATGCCGGGGATCAGGCCGTCGGGATGTTCCTGGTCGATGTCGGTCACGATGCGCTGCAGGGTCTTGGTGCTGTACTGCTGGCGCGCGTACGATCCCGCGGCCGACATGGCGGGAAAGCGCTCGGCGCCGGCGATGCGCAGCTCGGCGCGGCTTTCGGCCATGCGGTAGGCAAAGCGCCGGACGTCGAGGTTGTCCGTCGCCACCCTGCGTTCCAGTTCCGACAGGACGGGATCGTGGAAACAGTCCCACCATGCGGGATCGGGCGTATCGTCCGTCACCTGGCTTGCAACCGGCTTTTCCCCGGCTGCCGTCGTGGTGTGCATGGTGGCGGGGCCGCCATACTTTTTGGGCGTCCACGGAGTCGGCTTGTGAAAATTGGGGCCGACCGCGCATCCGGCCGTCACCATCGACAACCCGACCACGGCGGTGCGCCATGAAAATCCCCTAACCACCAACGCGGCCCCCTGTTGTCCTTGTCGTCAATACGATAAACCTGTTCGTACGCAACGGTTACGCGATATCATTTACCATTGACCGATCAGTTCGGTCAGCTCCATAACCTATCCGCTTTACGCATCGGGTCAATCGAAACTAACGGACAAAAGGTCAGGATACGTCTGATGGCTGCAGCGCCCCCACCCCCCGGCCGGGATCACCCGCCGGTCCAGCCAGTGGGCACCACCGCGACGGGCACGTCACCGGCCAAGCGCGCGCAGATCCTTGCTGGCGCGGCGCGCATCTTCGCCGAACATGGATACGAAGGGGCCAGCATGTCGTGCATCGCGCGCGACGCGGGCGTGTCCAAGGGGACGCTCTACAACTATTTCGACAGCAAGGCGGTGCTGTTCTGCGCCTTCATCGAACAGTGCACGCGCGAAAAACTGCCGCTGATGTTCCGCCGCATCGACGAGGGCGCGACCCTGGCGGAATCGCTTGAACACGTGGCCACGGCGCTGATCCAGCTCATCATATCGCCCATTTCGCTGATGCTGAACCGCGTCATCGTGTCAGAGGCGGGGAATTTCCCCGAACTGGCGCAGACGTTCTGGACGCACGGCCCGCAGCAGGCCACCAGCATCCTTGCCGCGTGGCTGGCCCGCGCACCGCAGAGCGACCTGCTCGACGTGCCTGACCCGCTTTTCGCGGCGGAACAGTTCTATGCCCTGTGCCAGACGCACATCGCCGGGCGGGCGCGCATGCAGCTGCCGGTCGATACCTCCGACGAATATATCGCCTTTGTCGCGCGTTCGGCGGTGCGGGTGTTCCTCAATACCTATCAGCGCGATGGACAGCGTCTGCCGCCCCTGCCCTATCGCGCCACGCCGTGACGCCGCGGTGACAACGCGCGGCGGCGGGCCATCGGGCGCCCGGAAAACCGCGATCGGGATGACATAATATTGCTCCGTCCTTTTTCACGAAACCGTGTCCCCGCCGGGCCGGGGACGGGGGTTGCGCCGTTGTCGCCTATACGCAGACTCTGGCGCCGGACAAGGATCAGGAGGGTGACGTGGGACGTGTATATGTGGTCGGCACATGCGACACCAAGGCCATCGAGCTGCGCTATGTCCACGACCTCCTGACGGGACAGGGCGTGTCCGCCGTCATCGTGGATGTCAGCACCGCGCTGCGCGCGCCATGTTCGGAACAGTCCGATACGATCGACCCGGCCACCGTCGCCGCCGCCCATCCCGATGGCCCGCAGGCGGTGTTCACACGCCGGCGCGGCAGCTCCATCGCCGCCATGGCCACGGCGCTGCGCCGGTTCCTGTGCGCGCGCGACGACGTGGACGGGGTGCTGGGAATCGGGGGGTCGGGCGGCACCGCGCTGATCGCGCCCGCGCTGCAGGCCCTGCCGCTGGGCCTGCCGAAGATGATGGTCTCCACCGTCGCGTCGGGCAATGTCGCGCCATATGTCGGCGGGTCGGACATCGCCATGGTCTATTCCGTGACGGACATGGAGGGGCTGAACCGCCTGTCGCGCCGCATCCTTGCCAACGCCGCCAACGCCATGGCGGGCATGGCGGCCCACCTGCCGCCCGCGATACACGATACGCGCCCGGCGGTGGGGCTGACGATGTTCGGCCTGACCACGCCATGTGTCGAACGCATCGTCAGCGACCTGGAGGACACGTTCGACTGCATGGTCTTCCACGCCACCGGCACCGGCGGCCGCGCGATGGAACGCATGGCCGATTCGGGGCAGCTGGCGGGCATCATCGACGTCACGACCACCGAAATCTGCGACTTCCTGTCCGGCGGGATCTTCCCGTGCGATGACGACCGGCTGGGGGCCGCCATCCGCACGGGCGTCCCCTATGTCGGCAGCTGCGGCGCGCTGGACATGGTCAATTTCGGCGCGATCGATACCGTGCCCGCCCATTACCGCGACCGCGTGCTGGTGGAACATAATCCGCAGGTCACCCTGATGCGGACCTCGGTCGAGGAATGCCGCGCGATGGGCGAATGGATCGGCCACCGCCTGAACCAGTGCCAGGGCGAGGTACGGTTTTTCCTGCCCGAAGGCGGCTTTTCCCTGCTGGACCGCATGGGGGAACCCTTTTACGACCCGCAGGCGGACCAGACCCTGTTCGAGGCACTGGAACGCACGGTGGAACAGACACCGCGACGCCGGTTGATCCCCCTGCCCTATGGGGTGAACGACACGGCGTTCGCTGATACGCTTGCGGCCACGTTCCGCAGCCTCTTTAACGGAGAACACAGCTGATGCCTTCGATTCCACGCGCAGAAATCCTGAAGAAATTCCGCAAGATGATTGCGGACAAACATCCTATCATCGGTGGTGGCGCCGGCACGGGCCTGTCCGCCAAGTGCGAGGCGGCGGGCGGCATCGACCTGATCGTCATCTACAACTCGGGCCGGTATCGCATGGCCGGTCGCGGGTCGCTGGCCGGGGTGCTGGCCTATGGCAACGCCAACCAGATCGTCATGGACATGGCGCGCGAGGTCCTGCCGGTCGTCCCCCACACGCCGGTCCTGGCGGGGGTGTGCGGCACCGACCCGTTCGTCGATTTCGATGTGTTCCTGGATGATGTGAAGCGGATCGGCTTTTCAGGCATCCAGAATTTTCCGACCGTGGGGCTGATCGACGGGAATTTCCGCCGCAACCTCGAAGAAACCGGCATGAGCTATGCGCTGGAGGTCGATGTCGTCGCGCGCGCCCATAAAAAGGACCTGCTGACGACGCCCTATGTCTTTGACGCGGAACAGGCACGCGACATGACAAGGGCCGGGGCCGACGTGCTGGTGGCGCATATGGGCCTGACATCGGGCGGGGCCATCGGGGCGGGCACCACCATGACGCTGGAGGATTCGATCACGCTCATCAACGAGATTTCCGAGGCCGCGCGCTCCATCCGGCCGGACATCATGCTGCTGTGTCATGGCGGCCCGATCGCGATGCCCGACGACGCGCAGAAGGTTCTGGATAACTGTCCCGACTGTCATGGCTTCTATGGCGCATCCAGCATGGAACGCCTGCCGGTGGAGGTCGCCCTGACCGAACAGACCCGCCGGTTCAAGAACATGAAGCGCTGAAAGGCGGCACCCGTGGGGCCGTGCGTGCTGCGCGGCCCCGACCATGCCCTGGAATCATAAAAGTTTCCGGGTGCTACCTTTTCCCCAAAATGCCGCGTCTTTCAAAGCTTTTTGCAAAAAGCTTCACCAAAAACCTTTCGACAGCATGCAGGGGGCTGCGTGACGTCTATTTGTGGGATGGGTGAAAGATGGTGAATTGCGCATGGCAGATGGTCATGCGGCCATGTTCCGGCTGTCCCACCCATGTTCCGATCAGGGTCGTCTCACGCCCCGCATGTGCTGGATCCTGCAGGGTGTAATGCAGCTGCTCCGTCACAAGCGGCACCCCGTTGATCGAGACATCGCTCAGGATTTTCCTGTCCAGTCGCACCGCGCTGCGGTTTTCCGGCGCATAGAAGGACAGGACCTGCGCACGGTCATCAATGTCCCCCACCGGGGAAATTTCATGATACCCGGCACACAGCAGGGGGGCCATGTCCGATGGACGGAATTCGTCCTCGGCCGTCAGCAGGTGATCGACCGCCTCCGACAGGGGGGATGCGTCCGCCCGGCCTGCGAACGCCACGCAGGCCAGCGAAAGCATGAAGGCAACCGGCAGGACACGACAGCGGAACCCTGAAACACGACGTCTGTGCATAAACCGGCTTTCCTGAACCCATGAACGGACATTCAGCACGCCGCAGGAACGGCTGAACTCCTCCCGCACCTTACCCCGATTCATTTCTGTCTTGCAACAAGGCACATGAAACCGCCGGATGCCGCCCGTTCAGCCATCCGCTGTGCCAACCGGTCGGTCAAGCAGGGCGGAGATGCGGTCGAACAGCGACATCCGTTGCAACGCGTCATCCAGGCGGTCGAAGACATCCACCACGCCCCCCGCCTCCCTGTCGAGCATCGCCGCCGCCTGATCGAATACCTCCCACAGCGGCGTCAGTTCACGGACCCGGCCCTGCCCCTCGGGCGTCAGGAAAAGGACCCGGCGACGCCCGTCGTCGGGATCCGGCCGGGATGCGACAAGGCCCGCGGCCTCCAGCGAACGCACGGCCTGGCTGACGGAGACATGCGTGATATGCAGCCGTTCGGCGATCTGCCCGATCGACAGGGGGCCATTTCGCACGATCTGGTTGAGGGGACCGAACCAGCGCTGCTCGAACTTTATGCCAAGCGTCGCGTAAACGCGTGTCGCATCGCGATCTATCTGCTCCGACAGGCGCCGCAGCCGCGCGCCCAGCGCCTTGCCACGCGCATCGCGGCTGAAATCATGCCCGCTCATGACCACACCGCGACGGATATCGGGGAGGTCGTCATTTCTTCCCGCCTTCCAGTTTCTGCCTCAGAAACTCCCATGCCAGCATTTTCACGTCCGCCGGGTCCGCCTCCACGTCCGGTCGCACGCCAACACCTTCCCAGTCCGCGTGGCTCATGCGGCCCTCCTGCCGGTAGCGGGGAAGATAGAGCGTAAAGCCGCCGGGCAGCAAAACGCCGTCGCGCACCACATGCGCGGCCCCGGCGGTGCGACCGCCGACAAGGGTTGCCCGATGCTCCTCCCGCAGGGAAAAGGCCAGCGATTCCGAACCGGACGCACTGCCTCGGTCGATCAGGATAACCAGCGGCATGTCCTTCGGAAAGCGCGGCCATGCGGGTTCCCTGACGTCCTCCACACTGACCGGCTGTCCGGCGCGGTCGAAATCCTGAAACGTGGGGGGCGCCCCGTCCGGCAGGAATGTCCGTTCCACCATGCTGACCGTGCCGCCATCGCCGCCCGGATTGCCACGGACATCGATGATCAGCCCCCGTGAATCGCGCAACAGCGCGAAAGCGTTCGCCAGCCGCGCCTCCACCCACGGGGCCGGGGCCCATGCCGACAGGCGCAGGTAACCGATCCCGCCGGGCAGGCGGCTGACATCCCTGATGCCGAAATTGTCGGCCAGCGCGTCCGCATCCGGCCGCGCCGGGGGCGTAAGGGGATCGGGCGGCCCGGGCGCCACACGCAGGTGCAGGTCATTGAGCGCATCGCGCGTCATATCCGTCAGGATCGCGGCCTGTGCCGGGGCATCGCCACAGACATGCGACACATCCCGCTCACGCACGCCATGTCGCAGTCTGTCCGCTGCCTCCGCCCCCCGCGCGGGCAGGACATAGCCGCGTTCCAGCGCATCGGCGATCGCATTGACGGTGGGGCGCAGATCCGGGCATGGCGTCGCGGGGCGCGCGGCCGCGACTGTCGCCACCATCAACGTGGTCGCAAGGGACCCCGCCATCACAATTCCGCTTCGGGCGCGTGACATATGAAAAGGTCCCCGTTCATGGATCAATATACGTAGGTGCCTACATATACAGACCGGACACGTCAATCCCCCACCCGGCCCGTCAAGGCCCCCTGTCCCCCGTGGGCATATGTACGTAACTGGCGGGGCGCCGCACATGGCTGAAAGGATCTTGCAGAACCCCACCCACGAAACATCCTGTCATCATAAAGAAGTTTTTGGTGAAGCTTTTTGCAAAAAGCTTCGAAGAACGCAGGTTTCCTGGAAAAAAGGCAGCGGCCGGAACGGGCCGGACGCGTCCGGCGTTACCGGCGGGACGGTTGCCCGGACATCGGGACAGCCATTTTCCCCTGCGGGTGACAGCCATGATGAAGCCTGTTCTTGTCGTTGGCGCGGGACCTGTCGGCCTGACCATGGCTGCCGAGCTTGCACGGTATCGCATTCCCGTCCGGATCATCGACAGGGCGCACGGGCGCACCGATCAGTCCAGGGCCCTTGCCATCTGGCCACGGACCCTTGAACTCCTCAGGGCTGCGGGGTGCGTTGATGCCTTTGCCGCCACCGGGCTGCATGCCAGGGCCGTCAGCATTCATTCGGACGGCAGGGTCCTTGGCCGCGTCGCATTTGGCGAAATTGCATCACCCTTCAATTACCTGCTGATGATCCCGCAATCGGAAACCGAACGACTGCTTGAGGCGCATCTGCTGTCTCTTGGCGGAAAGGTCGAACGCGATGCCGAACTGACGGCGTTCGTCGATACGGGCGATGGCGTGTCCTGCACCATCACGCGTGCCGGAAACGGAGACGAGGTCGTGGAGGCCGCCTGGCTGATCGGATGCGACGGGGCGCATTCGTCCGTCCGCCACCGGCTTGGGCTGGCGTTCGAGGGGGATATCCTCTCCACCGCCTTCATCATTGCCGATGTCCGCGTGGCGGGCCTGCAAGTTCCGTCCGACGAACCGGCGATCTTCTGGCATCCTGACGGGGCCGTCATGTTTTTTCCGATATCGCCCGACCGATACAGGATCATTGCCGATATCGGTTCTGTCCCATCATGCGAACCGACCCTGCGGCAGGTGCAGGCGATCGTCGCGCGGCGCGGGCCGGGCGGCATCACCCTGTCCGATCCCGTCTGGCTGTCGCATTTCGGGGTCAATGAACGCAAGGTCGCGGATTACCGCGTGGGGCGGGTGTTCCTTGCGGGGGATGCCGCGCACGTCCACAGCCCCGCTGGCGGACAGGGCATGAATACGGGCATGCAGGATGCCTTCAACCTGGCGTGGAAGCTGGCGCTTGTCATGCGGCAGGAGGCCCGCGCGGGCCTGCTGGACAGTTATGGCCCCGAACGCGGCCCGGTTGCCCGGCAGGTCCTGACCGGTTCCAACCGCATGACCAGGGTTGTCCTGCTTAAAAACCGTCCGGCCCGGCTGCTGCGCGGCCTGGTCGTGCGGGCGCTCTTTCGCATCCCGGCAATCCGTCGCGCCCTTGCCAACGCGCTTTCCGGGGTCATGATCCACTATCCCGACAGCCCCCTCAACACAGGGGGGGCCACAGGGTCGCGGCACCCGCGTCCGGGGCGGCGCCTTGATCCCGGATGTGGCGTCGGCGCGGGCGACCTTCCGCGTTTCACGCTGGTGGCCCGGGACGATGCCGGGGCGCGGGCCATGATCGCGCGGCATTCCACCCTGCTGAAACCCGATCTCTGCCCGCCCCCGGATGGCAACGGCATATGGCTGGTGCGCCCCGATGGCTATGTCGCGGCGGCGGCGCGCGGCGGGGACTGGCCGGTGATCGACGCGGCCCTGACACGGCTGGCGGCAGGGACGCGCGCCGCAACAGCCCTGAAACAACGGTCCTGAAACATCAGCCACACATCCCATCAAGCAGCACGTCCAGCGCGGCGCGGACCGGCTCCGTCCCGACCTTTTCCTCCAGCAGCTGTCCGTCAATCGCCAGCATCGCCAGCCCATGCACCTGCGCCCAGCCCGCCGCCGCCAGGGCGCTGATGGCGACCGGCCGGAAACTTCCGTCACGCTGTCCCTCCTGCAGAAGATGCAGAAGAATCCCGAATGTTTCCATGGCCGCGTCATGCAGGCGCGGGTCCGCCGTCCTGTCGGCATCCGTGCTGAACATCAGGCGGTAAAGGCCGGGGTCACCCAGCGCGAAATCGATGCAGGCCCGCGCGCCGGCGATGAACTTCGCCCGCGTCGAAAGACCGTCCGACGCCATTGCCGCCGTCATCGCGCGTCCCAGCCGGACGAAACCGATCCGCGCCAGTTCGCGCAGAAGCTCCTCCCTGTCGTGAAAATGCTTGTAGGGCGCCGCGTGGCTGACGCCGGTGCGCCGCGCGACCTCGCGCAGGGTAAAGGTCCAGTTCCGGCTGGCGGCCAGCATGGCAAGCGCCGTGTCGATCAGCGCGCGGCGCAGGTCGCCGTGGTGATAGGGCCGGTCCGTTGTTTCACTCATCCGTGACACCCATGTTTACAGAAGAAACTTTCATTGACACCGGATCATTGCGCTCCATATCCTGCCCTGAGAAGTTTCTCCTGTAAACATGGAGGGCGCAATGCCCGACACGCCCCTGGCACACGCCACATCACCCGACCTGCCGGGCATCCTTGCACGGCAGCGTGCCGCCTTCATGCAGGACGGGCCGCCTGGTGCCGCGCGGCGCCGGGCCGACCTGCGCCGCCTGAAGGCCGAAATCCTGCGGCGGCGGGGCGATATCGTCCGCGCCCTGAACACGGATTTCGGCCAGCGGTCGGAACGCGAAAGCGCCATCGTGGAACTGATCCCGCTGGTGCAGTCGATCAATTACCTGACCTGCTATCTCGGTCACTGGATGAAGCCGAAGCGCCGGCATGTTTCCGCCTATTTCCAGTGCGGCGGCGCCTGGGTGGTCCGTCAGCCGATTGGCGTCGTGGGCATTATCGCGCCGTGGAACTATCCGCTTTCACTTGCCCTCGTGCCGCTGGCGACCGCCATTGCCGCGGGCAACCGCGCCATGATCAAGCCATCGGAGCTGACACCCGCCACGGCGGCGCTGATCGGGGAGATCGTGCGGGCGGTCTTTCCCCCGGAACAGGTTGCCGTCGTCACGGGGGATGCCGAACTGGGGGCCGCGTTCTCGGCCCTGCCGTTCGATCATATCCTGTTCACCGGCAGCACGGCGGTCGGCAGGAAGGTCGCTGCCGCCGCCGCGCGCAACCTGACCCCGGTCACGCTTGAACTGGGCGGCAAGTCCCCCGTGGTGATCGAACCCGGCTTTCCCATGGAACGCGCGGCGGACCGGGTGGCGTACGGCAAGCTGACGAACGCGGGACAGACCTGCATCGCGCCGGATTACGTGCTGCTGCATGAAGCGGACGAGGACGCGTTCGCCCGCGCCTACCGGCAGGCGGTGGAAAGGCTTCATCCGGGCGATTACGCAGGGTCGCCCGATTATACCGCCATCCTGAACCAGCATCATTACGAACGGTTGCGCGGCCTGATCCGCGATGCGGAGGAACACGGCGCGCGCGTCATCCGCCTGGGGGCCGATTCAGATACAGGCCATGTCCTTGCCCCCGCCCTGGTGCTGGGGACGACACCCGAAATGGCCATCATGCGGGAGGAGATTTTCGGCCCCGTCCTGCCGGTGCTGACATACCGCAACCCTGACGAGGCCATTGCCTTCATCAACGCCCGTCCCCGGCCCCTGGCGCTGTATTACTTTGGCGACAGGCGCGCGCAACGCGACAGGCTGCTGGAACGCACGGTTTCGGGGAATGTCACGATCAACGGGACATTGCTGCATTACGCCCAGGATGACCTGCCGTTTGGCGGCGTGGGCGACAGCGGCATCGGAGCATATCATGGAAGGGAGGGTTTCATGGCGCTTACCCATCCACGCGGCATTTACCGACAGGGCCGCATCAACGCGGCGACGCTTCTGCAGCCGCCGTTCGGGAAACTTACTGATATCATCACGAATTTCATCCTGAGGTAAGTGAAATCGGCTTTATGCCCGCGCATATGCGTCCGTCATAACGATACGGTTCGTGAATGAAATGTCATGCCGCGCGCCGGGGAAATGCGATAACCTCGGCATTGCTTCATCAGGGCTCATTACACGACGGGATATCGCATGAAATTACTGAAGCTGCTGGTTCTTGCCGCAGGCTGCACCATCCTTGGCCAACCCGCGCTGGCGTCATCCCCATGCCCGTCCGCCAGCGAGGGGGCACAGCTTCCCCCCCCCACCCTTGACCAGAAGATCTGGGTGGCGACGCGCATCTATGACACTGTCGGGAAATATTTCGCCCATTGGGAGGGGCTGCCGGTCGATTATGATTTCGACAGGCAGTACAAATCCTACATAACCGAGGCGGTTGCCAGTAAAACGCGCCTTGAATTCGACCTCGCCACGATGAAGCTGTTCGGGAGCCTTGCCAACGGACATACGCGTTTCTTTGACACGCGCCTGATGTGCGCGCCAAAGCTGCCGTTCCTGGCACAGCGCCTGCAGGGGAAATGGGTCGTCGTGCGATCCGCCCAGAAGGGGCTGGAACCCGGCGATACGATCGTGACGATTGACAATGTACCATTCGGTCAATGGGTGGACACGAAACTGCCCTATGTCCGGGGAAGCAACCTGACCGGAAGCGAAAGCACCCTGTTCTACCGCGCACTTGTCTGGCCGGTGCGTTTTATGTTGAAAACGCAGGATGGCCATGAGGTCAGGATCGATCGGGACAACCCGGCAACCGAACCCCCACGGGGACTGCCGACACCGCCGGGGGAGACACGCGTTTCCATGCCGGATGGTCGCATCCTGCGCATCGAAATCCCGAGTTTTAGCAAGCCGGAATACGAACGTTCGGCCGTCGATGCCATCCGGACGCACGCATCCGTACCGGTGCTTCTGCTTGACCTGCGTGGCAATGGCGGGGGCGCGAGCCCGATGGACCTTGTCCATGCGCTACTGGAACATCCGATCCGCGACATGCTTGACGCCACGCCGTTGCGCATCGGCACGATCGAGGCATGGCAGAAGGCGGGGATGACCGATTACGACGCCCTGTCGCATGCGATGCTGCGCACTGGCGGGCAGATGATCCAGCCTGACAATCCCATCTTTCACGGTCGCGTCTATCTTCTTACGGATCGCTACTGTGCCTCGGCATGCGAGGATTTCGTGACCTATATGCGTATTGCCCATCGGGCGAAAATCCTGGGCGAGACGACCGAGGGCACAACGGGACAACCCTACAGGGTCGATTTCCCGGACCTTGGCATGAATCTGATCGTCAGCACGCGTCGGGAATATTTTCCGGACTTCACACCTTTCGAGGGGATGGGGGTAAAACCGGACGTGGAGATACCTGTCACGCCGGAGATGCTGAAAGGCGGGCAGGATACTGTCCTGACGCAGGCTGAAACGATCATTCGCAACGACCTCCACTGACCCGTGGCGTGTTGCGTCCTGCGTTACGGGATTTCTGATTTTTCATGGCCGTAATGCTATGGTTTTGGTCTTGGCCCGCGCTTCGGGTATCCACCCATGCCCGCCGGTTTGATGGAAGCAGGCATAAAAGAGGTTTTTGGTGAAGCTTTTTGCAAAAGCTTCGAAAGACGTCGCCTTTTTAAAAAAAGGCGACACCCAAAAACTTTTGTTATTTTATCATGGCCTGTGGGAAATTATAGTTCCCAAGGGAGGCATGTATCAAAGCGGTCCCGACGCTGAAATTGTCCCTGATTTACAAACCTTCAGGAAACGCTGTCGAAGTGCCCTGTTCAGCGGATCGCCGAAGGTACGGGCAACACCACCCGCCACAATGACAGAAATCGCCAGAAACGTTAACAGCCAGGGGATTTGCCAGACAGTTCCAGGAGAGTTTCCCGGAACGATATCGCGCATGATGCCAAGCACGATGATATGGAACAGATATAATTCATAACTGTGCCGCCCCAGCCAACGCATGCCCTGCCCCAGAAACGAACGCCCCATGATGGTGGAGGGTCTGGAGAAGCTTCCGAAAATGATTGCCGCCGTTGAAAGGGCGATCACCGTAAAACTGAACTTCACATGCGCCCCATCAAACCCCCGCAGCCAGAAGATAACCAATATTATCCAGCCTGCAGCTTCCATGAAAATGGCCTGCCGGACCGAAGGTTGCCAATGCCGGGCCAGCATGGAAGTCAGGCAGCCAATGGAAATGGCATCGAAACATGCAGGATTGGCATATAAATAGAAAATGTCGTTATCCGCATGCGCGGCCCGATAAAAGGGCGCGATCATGATGAAAAGGAAGCACGGTATCGCAATAAGCCACTCACGCTTCAGGACAAGACATACAATCGGGAACAGGATATAGAAAACCTCTTCCACGGATAATGACCAATAGACATTCAGGGCATAGTCAAAATATCCCCAATGTTGCATCAGGATATTATGGAAAAAGGTCAGGACTGACAGGACGCCAAGCAGAAGCTCAGATGTCGGGTGCGGCCCCTCGGCAGCAAAGGAGGCCACCGAACACAGTCCCAGAATTGTAATGATGGCAAGGGCAAGAATAAGGCATGGTAAAAGCCGTGCGAACCGCCGGACATAAAATGACCGAAGTTGCACATGCCCCAGACCGCCATCCCGCCGCGCCGTGTTTGTGGCAATCAAAAAACCGGATATGACAAAGAACATCGTAACGGCGAAATTACCCCAGCCGATCAGCGAATATGTCCAGTCCCGCCCGATCAGATCCACAAGAAGGCCAGCATGCCACAACCGGTAAGTAAGGCTGAAGTGAAGCAACATGACCATGAAAATGGCGATGCCACGCAGGACGTCGATCCCGGCATTGCGTTGTTGGGGAACACCATCCCGTGGCGACATGCTGATACAGCTCCGTATTTTCCGTGGAGATTGCCCGACAGGCATCGGATTGCCAATGCGTAACGGTGAAATGAAATCTTCCATACAGGTCCGACCGGCATGACGCCTTTATTGCAGGGCAGGCTCCGAAACGAGGAAACAGCCCTTCCCGGATTCACAGAATATTGAATTAATGTGTTTTTCTATCATCATGCCATTTCCGCATAGTGATTTCCTTCTGAAAAATGACAGGTGGGGCAGCAGATGGAAACCGTCGAACGATCGGCCCTGAAAAAGGCGATTACCTTTTCCCGATTTGCGCTCCAGCAAAGGAAGGTGCGCAAAGTCAGGCTGGCTGAAATAACGCCCATCGGGCCGTCTGATGTCATACTTGATGGCAGCGAAACATCATGGTCCCCCACAGGTTTTCAGGCGACGAAGGGCAGGCGTTTTTCCGTTCGGGCGTCAGGCGCCAACATTATCGACAAACGGCTGGCGCTGTTTGTGCAGCCCAAATTTTCACTATGGATCCGGATTGGTGGGAAAGCCCCCATACATAAGGTTCTTTTCGATGAAGAAACCGTTTTCGAAGCCTGGGCGGATGGAACGGTCGAAGCATTCGCAAAAGGATTGTCCCTGTGGGCGGACGATGCGGGGACCGTCATGCCGGGGCCGCGCAAGAGGTTTGGGGATGGCATCGGCGTTCTGGTAAGTGCCACCGACAGGCCGGTGACAAAACCCGACCTGCCCGAAAACTGGAAGTTCATGCCCCTGTTTGGCGCGGTCAACATCTTTTCCGGGGACAGCAATGACATAACGGTCAGGACGTCCGAAGGGGACTGCTGCATCCTTCAGACCGATGTCGATGTTGCGTTGAATGACCAGACTGTTGCCGCATGGTCGTGGCTGGTTGAAAAGCTTCCGTCAGACCTGCCAGAAGATCTGGCGCTGACGCATGATTATATCAGCGTTGCGTTTGAATTCGATAATGGCCGCGATCTGACCTATATGTGGAGCAGGGAACTGCCTGCCGGTTATCACTTCCACTGCCCGCTTCCATGGTGGTGCCAGCGTGAGACACACTGGATTGTCAGATCCGGGACAAACGACCTCGGGACATGGCAGGAAGAGAAACGCCGTCTACTTTACGATTACCAGAAAGCCATTCCGGGCACGCCCCCATCCCGCATTACAGGCATCTGGCTGATCGCGAACTCCGTTTTCCAGCGCAGGGAGGGACGCGCGCGGTTCAGGGACATAAGGATCGAGGATCTCGGCGGGGGCACTCTGGCCAATGCCGGAAGTTATCTGAAATGCACCAGCACATGACCGATCGGGTTTTTCCCGAAGGAATGGTGTAATCGTAAAGGTTTTTTCGGTAAAGCTTTTTGCAAGAAGCGTTGAAAAGACGTCGCCTTTTTAAAAAAGGCGACACCCAAAAATTTCTACTATTTTTTATCCGGCTGTTTTCAGATAATCCCCTGCCATTGCAAGAGACGACCCATATGTTTGACATCCGCGAAGATGACCTGTCAGGGGAGCAGACGCGCGCGCTGCTCGCCCTGCATCTTGACAGAATGCACGCCTTTTCGCCCCCCGGCCATGCCCTTGATTTCTCAGGCCTCGCCACGCCAGAGGTGACAGTCTGGACGGCGTGGCATCAGGGCCATATCGCCGGGATAGGCGCATTGAAAATGCTGTCGTCCGATACGGGCGAAGTAAAATCCATGCGGACGCATCCCGATTTCCTTCGCAAGGGCGTGGGAACCGCGATCCTTGAAACCATTATCGCGACCGCGAAAAAACGGGACCTCCGGCGGTTGAGCCTGGAAACCGGCAGCGGCGCGGCGTTCGACCCGGCGCTGTCCCTTTACCATCGGCACGGTTTTGAAACTGGCGACGCATTCGGTTCCTATACATGCAACGACTTTACCCGGTGTCTGCATCTCGACCTGAGATGAACACCGGGTAAATCATTCATTCCCGGAACGGGAATCCTGAATGTCGATCGGGTTTAGTCCGCCTTGACCTCGATCTTTCGTTCCGCCGGCTTGGCCGGTTCGCGGCGCGGCAGAAAGATTTTCAGGACGCCATTCTTGATGCTGGCCGTGATGCCATCCGCGTTGATGTCATCGGACAGGGTAAAATGTTCCGAAAACGCGCCGAAGCTGCGCCCGGAGACGTGCTGCTTCTGCTCGGTCCCTTCAATCGGGCTCTTTTTTTCACCGGAAATCGTCATGACCCCGTTCGTGGTGCTCAGGGTAATGTCTTTTTCCGAACAGCCGGGAACTTCGATGAAAATGTGATAGCCAGATGCGTCTTCCGTAATATCCGTGGCCCCTATGCGCCCGGTTCCGAATGTATCGGGCGCACGGTAATCCTCGATAAGCCGGCCCATCTGGCGCTGCAGGACCGCAAAGGGATCCACGGTCCGTCCCTCACGATTGACGGAAGCATGCTGCGGCACGGCGATGAATGCAGGACGCGTGATCATGAAATCTCTCCTGACAAAATAAGAATATTATTCGATCCGGGATATGGCTTTTCCCGTCTGGCACAAAGCCTGTAACAGGCATGGCCGTCAGACAGTGATCCAGATCAATCTAGCCATGCTGCCAATTCCATGCTGAAATGATAAGTCATCAATGCAAATTTCATCATGAATACTATTGAAACAGGAAATTATATAATATTCAGAATAAAAATATTTCGGAAATGCGAAAACACCTGAAACCGGAGCCTCCGGTTTCAGGTTGACGGATGATATGGCGTTTTATGGCCTGCCACGTCATCGTCCGATGTCCCGATCGGGATCCCCTGCCGTATATTCAGGAACGAATCTCAATCCAGACATGCGTCAGGGACCGTCGCGCATGAAAAGACAGCCTGCCCTTCCATACCCATCGAACGCGGACGTTCCTATTTCTTGGCGGCGGCGCGTCGTCCCAGCAACTGGATTTCCGCTGCGTTCATGTTTTCAGGCTCGACCGTTCCCTTGCGGGCAATGGCCTGTTCCTCTTCCGTGGCATGTTCGCCACCTTTGAGGACATGCTCAGAAAGGCGGGCCCTTTCTGCCGGTGTCAGGAGATCTGGCGAATGGGTGGCCTTGCGCACCAGATCATGGATGGAACCCGCCGCATGGGGAACGCGATGCTCTTTCATTATAATCCAACTCCTTGATTGTGTAAGGATATGTGGAACGGATATGCGGATGCTCAATGTGCAAACGGAAATATTTTTTATATGAATGACGCATTAATCCATATTTATTGAATATGGCTGACCTGTCATTCCAGTCGTGGATTACCCCTGTCCCAGGAACACCGCCTGTTCCCGCCCTGCATAAAGCACGCTTCACAGCGCCCGTGGTTCCAGCGTCGCGTTCCCTATGAAATTCCGTAAATCATTACGCAGTTTCTGGCGAAGCTTTTTTCAAAAATCTTCTGGGAATAAAGCATTTTAAAAAAAGGCAGCACCTGAAAGCTTTCGTTTTCCATCCCCCACCGGGACGGCATATTCGCGATACAGGATACCCGGCATAATCATCGGCTTGTATGGCGGCCCTGACTCCTTCAACAAGGGGGAATGACCGACACCCCCATTACGCCTGCGGCGCATATCCGGCGTTTCCTGGGCTCCCCTGCCGGCGGGGCGTCCGTCCTGCTGCTTGCGTCGCTGGCGGGCCTTGCCTGGGCGAACTCGCCCTGGGCGGCGGATTATGCCGCCCTGATCGCAACGCCCATGACGCTTTCCTTCCTTGGGGAACGGGGGCCGGACAATATCGCGGCATGGATCTCCGACGGGTTCATGAGCCTGTTTTTTCTGGTGGTCATTCTTGAAATCAGGAAAGAAATCATTTCAGGACACCTTTCATCGCTGCGCCATATCGCCCTGCCGCTGATCGGGGCGCTGGGCGGGATGATCGTGCCTGCGCTGACATACCTGCTGGTGACATCCGGACATCCGGACGCAATGCGCGGCTGGGCCATTCCCGTCGCGACGGACGCGGCGTTCACGCTGCCGATCATTCTTGCCCTTGGCCGGCATGTCTCGGCCGGGGGCAGGGCATGGCTGATGGCGCTTGCCATTTTCGATGACGTGCTGGGTATCGTCGTGATCGCCCTGTTTTATGGCGGCAGCCTGTACTGGCCCGCGCTGCTGGCGACCCTGGCCGTCACGGCCACGCTGATCGGGGCGAACAGGGTCGGGATCAGGACGTTATGGGGTTACGCTGCCGGTGGCCTCCTGCTGTGGGCGTCGCTTCTGGCGTCCGGCCTGCACCCGACCCTTGCCGGGGTGGTGACCGGCCTCTGCCTGCCCGCAGCGGCGCGTGGACAGGGGGCCGCGCCGCTCGACAGGGTGGCATCCATGCTGGGGCCTTTCGTCACATGGGTGGTCCTGCCGTTTTTCGGATTCATGAACGTGGGCGTAACACTCAGGGGCATGCATGCGGGCATGATGCTGGACGCCGTGCCGCTGGGGATCATGGCGGGGCTGATGATCGGCAAGCCCGTTGGCGTATTCGGGGCGACGCTGCTGTCGGTCCGGCTGGGGATTGCGGCACGTCCCGCCGGAACGCCGACGACAATGCTGTTTGGCCTTTCGCTTCTGTGCGGCATCGGATTTACGATCAGCCTGTTTATCGCGAACCTGACATTCCCCGCCCCGGACCTTGTAATGCCGGCCAAGATGGGAATCTTTGCCGGTTCCGTCCTGTCCGCCCTGGCGGGATGGCTGTGGCTGCGTTTCACGCCATGACACGCAGCGCCTGAAGGCCGGTTGAAAAGCGCCCTTTACATATTTTCAATCGGTTTCCTTCCGATGATGTTCGCGCCGGACAATGCGGCGCGAAACACTCAGGACCGCACCCCCAAGCGCAAAGCCCGTCGCCAGTTCAAGGCAGTGAACCGCGCCCCCGCTGCCCCGCGACAGGCCAAGGACCAGGGCCACCAGCGCCGATCCCAACGCCCAGCCCATCGTTCGCGCGACCGCCAGCATGCCGCTGGCCGCCCCGCTGCGGGTTGTGGGTCCCGCGGTCATGACCGCCAGGTTGTTGGGGGTCTGGTAAAACCCGAACCCGATCCCGCACAGCCCCATGCGCCACACGACATTCCCGAACGATGGATGGGCGGGCATGATGCTCAGCATCGCCAGCCCCGTCGCCAGGATCGCAAGCCCGATGCTGCTCAGCACGGAGGCGGGATGCCGCGCGGCCAGCCGCCCAGCAAAGGGTGCCGCGACGGCCACCAGCAGGGGCCACGGGGTAATCAGCAGGCCGGTCGTCACGGCGGACTGGTGCATGACCGTCTGGAACAGGAACGGCAGCGCGACATAGGCCAGAATCTGCGCGGCATAGGCGCAGATCGACGTCAGGATCGACAGCGAGAACAGTGGAATCGCCAGAAGGTCAAGCGGCAGCATCGGCGTCTGCTGGTGCCGCTGCTGCCGCCACAGGGCGATGGCACAGGCAAGGCCCGCGCCCATCTCCATCCCCGCCAGCCACGGCTCCTTCTGTCCCAGCGCATTGACCCCGAGCACGCCCAGCCCCAGCGCCCCCACATTCAGCAGGCCGCCGGTCCAGTCGAACGCGAACGGGTGGCGCGGGCTGCTCGGGGCGACCCGCAGGAACACGAAAACCCCGGCCAGGCCAACCGGCAGGTTGATCAGGAACAGCCACGTCCATGACGCAAGGGCAAGGACGGCAGCCGCCAGGGTCGGGCCGATCGCGGCGGAAATCGCAACGGCCAGCGCGATGATGGCAAACGCCCGGTGCAGCATGGCCCTGGGATAAACGCTCCGGACCAGCGCCCCGCTCAACGCGCCCATGCAGGCCCCGCCAATCCCCTGCAGGACGCGCGCGCCCACCAGCGCGCCAAGCGACCCCGAAAGCGCGCAGCCAAGGGACGCCACGGTAAAAAGCGCCATCCCGAAACCGTACACCCGTTTGAGGCCCTGCGACCCCGCCACGGCGGCGGCGGGCAGAAGACTGACCGCGACCGCCAGCTGGTACGCATTGACGATCCAGACCGTCAGCGCGTCGCTACACGCCAGGTCGCGCGCAATCGTGGGAAGCGCGATATTGGCGATCGCGCCATCCAGCCCCGCCAGGACAATGCCAAGCACGGCGCAGAGCATGACCAGCCGGCGCTGCGTATCGGAAACAGGCTGATCGGTCATGGGACGCCGGCACGCAGGATCATTGCGGCGGCGGCAGGCACATGTTCGGACAGCTTTCGTGTCAGGATGGGCATGCAGGTCTCCGGACTGTTCAGGGCGCTTCGCATTCCTGTGCCGGAACGATACAGACAATGGACCATATTGCACAATTCGCCCGCCCCGATGGCCGCCCACGGTGGAACGCCGTTACGACCCGCATTTACAGGGCAGCCCGATGTATCAGCCTCCCGTGACGGTCATCCTGATGCCGGCTGTTCATGGGATTTATTATCGGATGCTGGAAAATTATTGTTGATCCAAGCCACAGACCGCACAGGACGCCCCATGAAAATCCGAGCGCCATTTTTCTGTCTGGCATATCTTACGATCACCTGTTCGGCCATCGCCCGGGCTGAAGACAGGTTCCCCGATGATGTCGCCGTTTTTGTCCATGATGCGGATATCTGCCGGTACCTTTCCGGCGAATGGGACAGCAGCCTGCCTGAGCGCCGAAAAGATGCGCTGACGAAGGAAATCGGGAAAAAGTGCGGTGACATATATGAAAGGCAGAAACGCATCGAAGAAAAATACAGCAAGAATCAGGACGTCATGATGAAACTAAAATCGTATGATTTTTAATGCCGCATCGGACACAGGGGGGATCCGCAAAGATTTCCTGCCAGATCCCACGGTCCCGCCGTCTGGTATGGACCTTGTGTCCGTTGGATGGAAATTATCTTCCTTGCACAGGACAGAAGATAAAAACCTGCCTGAGATTCCTGCCATCACCGTGCCCCGCAACCTCAAGTCAGGTCGCATCATGGCAAAGCGCGGGATGACGCATGATCCCGACGAAGAATTCGACCGCCCGCGTGTTCCCAAGGGTCATCGCCTTCGTCGTCATGTTCTCTATCGGCAGTGCCCTGGCCAATGGAACAGACGTACTGGTGGCAGTTACCCGCATCACGGACAGGCAATCGCACCTGTTTCTTGACCGAAAGAGAAAACCCCCTGAAGGTAAGAAAATGGTTTCGATACCGGAAAGGAAATCACCCATGCGGCCTATTATCGTTGCCGTGACCGCACTGGCCTTATCAACAACGTTTCATCTTCACGCGGCAGAAGCGCAAGACGTGCACATACTACCTTTTCCCCAGATTGAGGGGGCCTGGTCGTGTGAGGGATATTTCATCCGAAACAGGCGTCCGATCGCGTCGAACATCTCCATCACGCGCGATGCTGGCAGTGGCGCGCTGGTCCTTCATCACGACGACAGGCCGCCTGGTCCATACCATTCACTGGAGGTCTGGAGTAATGGCAAGGATGGTTCCGTGAAGTCATCAATCAGTGATGCATATGGCATGCGCTGGTTCACTGCACGCGACTGGGACGGGAAGATTCTGAAACTGGATCGAACCGATGGTGGCACGGTGGTCGAGCAGTTTACCTATGAGTTCAGAGACGCAGACACACTGAAAATCGATTGGGCCATCAGTCACAACGGAACCCCGCTGACGATTGGCGATACGCTCACATGCCACCGAACGGCCTAGGGACTGTTTCAAAAAACCTGCCCATGAAACATCCTGTAATCATCAAGAAGTTTTTGGTGAAGCTTTTTTCAAAAAGCTTCAGGTAACGCCGCATGCGTCTGTCACCCAATAACAGGGGCGACAGACACAGCAGCCCATCAGCCTCGCAGAACGCGATCACGCCAACCGACAGCGCGCCCTAATTCTGGTCAGGAAAGATCCTGTGTTCCGCACGCAGGTCCCATCGGATCTGAAAGGGCGTGGTCCCACGATATGCCCCGACATGCACATGCGGCGCGCGGGCAAACCCGTTATTCCCGTCGAGGGCCACGACCTGTCCCGCGCTCACCCTGTCGCCGATCCTGACCCTGATGTCCGTCACATGGGCATATGCCACGATCAGGTCGTCGGCACGCCGGAACACGATGAAGCTGGGCAGCGACGGCTTCATGGATCCGGGCGTATTCGTAACCGGGTTATTGGAAACCCCGACAACCGTCCCGGTGAATGGGGCCAGGACCTCGGTATGCCAGCCGTACCAGTCCTCATTCCGTTTCCCGTCAGTCCGGAACAGCCTGAAAAACCCGTTTTCCCTGTCGATCATCCCGCCGATGACAAGGCAATCCGTCCCGAGCGCATCGCCCAGTTGCCTGAGCTCGCCATCGGGATGCTCCGCGCATACGAACCGCTGGTTGAAAAGGGGCGAGAGCACGACGGATTCAATGGGCGCCGATGCCGGAAGGTCGGCCCTTGCAAAAAGGCCCGGCGCCTGCGGAAAATGGGGGAGCGTCACCGGGGCGGCGGACGCCGCGGACATGCCCGAAAGCAGGAGGAGGGCCGTGATCAAATACCGCAATGCCAAAGGGAACCTCACAGGTCGAAAATAATCGTCATGAATGCGATCAATGCCTGTGATGTATGACAGATAAACAGCGCATCAGGATATTAAACTATCGCAACGAAATGGCAACATGATGCGCCGTTACGGTGTCCCGCAAATAAATGATGGGATATCGCCAGAAGACAGGTTGTCTGTAAAAAGTAATGACAATTTCAATGCGATTTATTGTTCTGGAAATACAGCGTTATCTGAAGCTTTTTGCAAAAAGCTTCACCAAAAATCTTTTATGATTTTCAGGGTGTTTCGCGGTGTCCGCGCCCTGCCCTTTTCCAGCCGGAAGGATGCCCGACCACTCCGGGCATCCCTTTTCACGCCACGTGGCGCGCTACCCCTCAGAACCCGATCACCGCGTCGCCGCCAAAGGTGAACATGCCGTTATTGCGGCCCCCGTTGAAAGGCGTCGTGCCATTGAGCGAACGGTCGAAACGGATTTCGGGACGCAGCATGAAGACGCGGACATGATGGCCCAGGTCCGGCTTGTACGTCACGCCCAGCGTCATTTCGCCATAGGTGGTGCCATGGCCCGTCGGGCCGGGCATCACGGTGCTGCCGGGGCTGGCGCGGCCGGAAATCCCGTCCATGTAGGAGTTGTTGCCAATGAAGGTCGCGACCATCAGGTTGTTGTTGTCGCGATAGATTTCACCGCGATAATTGAAGGTCAGGACCTTGTTGATCTTGTAGCTGAGGAAGCTGACGAAGCTTTCGGCATCGGCGGCCTTGAAGTTCCCGTTCGGCCGGATGCCGTTCAGGCCCTGGTCATGGATATAGTTGAACTCCCCCGTCAGGGTCAGACGGTCGGTAACGGCATAGGTCGCGTTGATGTCGTTCCAGAAGCGTTCGGCATGATCCGCCTCGTACCGTCCCCCGGCAGAGGAATAGCGGGAGTTTTCAGGCCCGACGCGGCTGAGTTCGATGATGTTGAGCTTGCCATGCGCGAGGTTGTTCAGGTTGAACCCGAAATACCCGGCCGGGGCGTTGTTGTTGTCCGACTTGCCGAAGGAGGTCTGGTTCCCCGTATCGATCCCGAACGTCACGTCCAGCATGTCGGTGACATGCCAGTTGAACATCGCACCGATATGCTGGAACGGGACGGAATATTCAGAAGTATAGGCAATGGTATAGAACGGGCGCGTCGTGGGATCCAGCGTCTCCACCCCCATCGGGGCCTGCAGGATGCCCGCATGCATGTCCAGGCCGCCCTTGGTCGCCCAAGGCAGGTGAACGTCGGCATGGGCCTGCGCGGGGATCAACTGGTAACGCGCGTTCCATTCATGGGCGCTGACGCCAAGGATCTGGTAATAACGTGCGTCCGAACCGTACATCCCCTCCAGCGTGAAGCCGACCTGGTATCCGCCGCGCGACGGGTCGATCGCTTTCTGCAGGGTGAATTCGGCCTGGTTCAGCTGCACCTGGTTGGCGTGGTCGGCAAAGAAGTCGCCAAAGTTGTAGCCGGGCTGCGGACGGGCGGGGTTGGCCATGATGCCGCCTTCGATCTGTCCCACCAGCGTGATGTCCGACAGCCACCGCGCCAGGGCGGAATCGCTTTTTTCCATGCTCTTGAACACGGCAATCTGGGCATGGGCCTCATGTGCATCCACCACAAGCCCCATGGCCAGAGTGGCAATACATCCAATGCCGGCGCGCAACAGCGTCGCCCCCATCCCCGCCTTTTTCATCGACTGTCCCCACTGTCGTCCTGAACCGTAGGTCCTGTTTACCAGATTTCGATTTGCTTCCCCACCGTAACACTCGGCCATGCGTAACATTTCACATGCCATGTGCCAAAAAAATCACAGACCACATTGCACTTATGCAACATCATTAAAAAAGGCGGGGACATGCCCCGCCTTCCTTTGTTCCGCCATGGCGCAACAGGTTCAGGAATTGATGCGCTCCCCATGAAGGGCCATGTCCAGCCCCTCCATTTCCTCGTCCGGGGTCACGCGCAGGCCGATCGTCAGGTCCACGACCTTCAGGATCACGAAGGTCAGCACCGCACACCATGCGATGGTGACGCCCACGGATTCCGCCTGCGCCACGAACTGCGCGAACGATCCGCTGACGCCATCGGGGCTGGCGTCGGTGGCCGACAGCGGGCCATAGGCAAAGACCCCCGTCAGCAGCGCGCCGACGATCCCGCCGATGCCATGCACGCCAAAGGCGTCAAGGCTGTCGTCATAACCCAGCATGTGCTTGAGCGTGGTCGCACCCCAGAAGCACACGACCCCGGCCACAAGGCCGATCACCAGCGCGCCGCCCGGCAGGACGAAGCCGGCGGCGGGCGTGATCGCCACCAGGCCCGCCACCGCGCCGGAAATGATGCCCAGGACCGTCGGCTTGCCCGTCTTGACCCATTCGGCGCACATCCATGCGACGCCTGCGGCAGCGGTCGCGATCTGGGTCGTCGCCATCGCCATGCCCGCGCGGCCGTTCGCGCCACCGGCGGACCCGGCATTGAACCCGAACCAGCCTACCCACAGCAGCGACGCCCCGATGACGGCATAGGTCAGGTTGTACGGCGACATGTCGTCATGCCCGTACCCACGGCGGCGTCCGATCACCAGCGCGGCGACAAGGCCCGCGATACCGGCGTTGATGTGCACGACCGTGCCGCCGGCGAAATCAATGGCCCCGATCTTTGCCGCGACCCATCCATCCGGCCCCCATACCCAGTGCGCGACCGGCACATAGACCAGCAGCGACCACAGGATGGTAAAGATGCACAGGGCGCTGAACTTCATGCGTTCGGCAAAGGCGCCGGCGATCAGGGCGGGGGTGATGATGGCGAACGTCATCTGGAAGGTCATCCAGACGCTTTCGGGAATGGTCATGGTCGTCGCCGCCGGCGTGCCCGCCGCCATGGTGAACGCCACGTCGGACCCCTTGGAAATCGCGGCACCCATGCCGTTGAGCATCACGCGCGACAGGCCGCCGATGAACGAATTGCCCGACGTGAAGGTCAGGCTGTAGCCCACGACCATCCACACCACCGTCATGATGCAGCAGATCGCGAATGACTGCATCAGCGTCGCCAGCACGTTCTTCTTGCGGACCATGCCGCCATAGAACAGCCCGAGGCCGGGAATGGTCATCATCAGCACCAGCGCCGTGCTGACCAGCATCCATGCCGTATCGCCGGTATCGATGGCGGGGGGCGCTGCGGGCGCGGCATCAGCGGCAAGGGCGGACGCACCGCCCATCGCCACGGCAAAGGCAGCCACCGGCGCGCAGGCGCGCGACAGTCTGGCGTATATCTTACTCACAGCGCGTTTTCTCCCGTTTCCTGGGTCCTGATCCGCATGGCCTTTTCCAGATCGAGGACAAAAATCTTCCCATCGCCAATCTTGCCCGTGCTCGCCGCCGCCTGGATGACCTCCATCACCCGGTCGGCCAGCGCGTCCGGCACCGCGATTTCCAGCTTGATCTTCGGCAGGAACTGAATGTTGTATTCCGCCCCGCGATAGATCTCGGTCTGGCCCTTCTGCCGGCCATATCCCTTGACCTCGGTCGCGGTCAGGGCATCGACACCGATCGAGGAAAGCGCCTCCCTGACCTCATCAAGCTTGAATGGCTTGATGACCGCAATGACGAACTTCATGTCTGTGTTTCCTTCCCCAACCTACGTCCGCGATCCGTCGGTGGTGCGTGTCCGGCAGCAACGGAGACGGGCATGATACATTCCGAATACGAAACCGGTCCGGGCCCTGCAACAGCCTGCACCTTGTTCGTGGACCGCAACAAACCGCCGTCCTGCCATATTCCTGACAAGACAGAACCATGCAAGCGGTCATTGCGATTCTGAAGGGGGGTCAGTGTCTTTTCCATCACGCCGCGCAACATGAATGCAACAGTCGCGGCATTCGCCCTAACCCCCCGATGACACGAGGTCTTTTTTTGCATCCACCCGGCACTTCCTGCATAGAATTGGCCGCCATGACCTTACCCGCGCCGCGTCCGTCCACCCCTGCCGCCCCCATCCCCGCCATGCCGGTCAACACGCCGGGCGCGCGAATGTTTCTTGCCGTTGTCCTGACCGGGATCATGTCGGGACTGGGCGGGATGATGCTGGCATGCCTGCTGCATGACGTGCAGCATATGGCCTATGGCTATGGGCAGGCGGGCGGTCCCCACGACTTCCTGCACGGCGTCATGGCCGCGCCGCCGTGGCGGCGGGTCGCGGCCCTGTTCACCTGCGGGCTGGTGGCGGGATTTGGCTGGTGGCGGCTGCAGCGCACGGGCATCCGCCTGGTCAGCGTCAACGCGGCGGTGGGCCGGGGCGACGCGCCGGGACGGGTGATGCCCGCCGGCGCCACCTTTACCCATGTCATGCTGCAGATCGTGACCGTCGGGCTGGGCTCCCCCCTCGGGCGGGAGGTCGCGCCCCGCGAACTGGGCGCGATGCTGGCGACACGCGGCGCGCGGCTGCTGGGGCTGGCGGCGGGGGACGCGCGCATCATCGTGGCGTGCGGCGCGGGCGCGGGGCTGGCGGCGGTCTATAACGTGCCGCTGGGCGGGGCCCTGTTCATACTTGAGGTGCTGCTCAAGGCATTTTCGCCACGTGCCGCGCTGGCCGCGCTGGCCGCGTCGGGCATTGCCGCGCAGGTGCCGTGGTGGGCGCTGGGCAATGTGCAGCAATATGATATCGGCCCCATGACCCTGACCCCCGCCCTGATGGCGTGGGCCATGTGCGCGGGGCCGCTGATCGGGGCGGGCGCCCATGTGATCAGGACGCTGGGCACGGCGGTACAGAACCGCGCGGCATCGGGGGCCGCGCGCATCTGGTGGTGCATCCCGGTCTTTACCGGCCTTGGCGTGCTGGCATGCATGTTTCCGCAACTGCCGGGCAACGGGCGCGGCCCGATGCAGCTGGCGGTGGCAGGCAGTGTCGGCGTGGCGCTGGCGGCGGAGCTGCTGGGGCTGAAGATTCTCGTCATCATGGGGGCGCTGCGCTCGGGGGCGGCGGGCGGCCTGCTGACGCCAAGCCTGACGATGGGCGCGCTGCTGTCCACCGTGCTGGCGGCGGGGTGGAACGCGGTCCTGTTTCCCATCCACGCGGACGCGGCGGCGCTGGTGGGCGGGGTGGCGTTTCTGGGAACATTCATGTCGATGCCGGTGACGGCGCTGGCGCTGGGGATCGAGTTCACGCGCGTCGGCCACGACATGTGGTTTCCGATGTGCCTTGCCATGACGCTGGCGGTGGCGACCGGCCGGACATGCGCGCGCCTGACCCGCCTGCCCGCGGCCCTGACCCAGCCCAACGCACCGGGCAGCGTATCCGCCCGTTCATAAGCACGGGCATTCCCCCTATCCCAAGGTAAAAGTCCAAAAGATTTTTGGTGAAGCTTTTTGCAAAAAGCTTTGAAGAACGCCGCCTTTTTAAAAAAAGGCGGCACCCAAAGACTTCTGTTCCATTAATGAATTCCGGTCCAAAATCCGCTTACGAACCCGAAGGCAGCGGCGGCAGGTCCAGCGCCGCGATATCGGACGCCATGCCCGCAATCACGCAGGCCACGCCGGTTTCGCGATCCACCACGACCCGCAGTTCCACCGGCCCGCCCGCCGGGTCGAACAGGTCGGATTCCACGACATAGCCCGCCGCCAGCGGCCGGCCCGCGCGGGCATCATCCCCCGCCGCGACCTCCATCAGCCGCCCGATCGCGCGGTCCAGCCCCTGCATCACGCGCGTGGGCGACAGGCGCCCGCCCGCGCCATCCACCGGGCCGTCGCCCGTGCAGTACCGTTCCAGCAGACGCGCCCATGCGGGCGTCGGGACAAAGGCGGGCATCACCGTGCCTTCGCCTTCGTGGCGGACATGCATGATGCGCCGGGTATTGGCCAGTCCCGCCACATCGACACGCGGCGCGGCACCGTCCAGCCGCACCGTCACAGGGGTTTCATCAGGCTTGTTCATGTCGCTGCTCAGGCCGCGATTTCAAAGCGCGGCGGCAGCTTGGTCAGCGCGGAGGAGGACAGCGCCGGGGAAATGAAGAATCCCTGCACCCGGTCGGGCTTCATCGCCTGGACAAGGTCAAACTGCGCGCGCGTTTCCACCCCTTCGACCGTGACCTCCAGCCCATAGACCTGACCCAGGCTGACAAGGCTGGCAAGCACCTCGCGCTCGCCCGGGTTGTCCACGATGCCCGCGACCAGCGACTGATCGATCTTGAGCTGACTGAACGGCAGGTCGTGCAGGTGGCGCAGCATCGTCTCGCCCTTGCCGAAATTGTCCATCGCGATCTGGAAACCCGCCTCGCTCAGTTCGCGGATGTTGCGCATGCTGCGCCCCGCACGGCGGCCCTGCAGCATCTGCTCGGTCACCTCCAGCACGAAATCGGATGGCGACAGGCCGAATTCACGCAGCGAATGTTCCAGTTCCACGCGATATTCCGTACGGCCCAGATCCATGCGCGACATGTTGATCGCCAGCTGGCGCGGCGGCTGGCCCGTGCGTTCCCACAGCGCGATGTCGCGCTGGAACGAGGCGATCATCGACGGCCCCATCGCCTGCGTCAGGGTGGAATCGGTAAAGACGTCGGCAAAATCCTCCGCCGCCAGCAGGCCGCGTTCGGGATGGTGCCAGCGCAGCAGGGCCTCGATCTGGTCCAGCTGGCTGGTGTGGCAGTTCAGGATCGGCTGGTAATAGACCTCGAACTGTCCTTCCTTCACGCCGCTGCGCGCCTCGATCAGGATCTGGCTGCGCACCTTGGCGCGCTGGCGCAGGGCATCGGTGAACATCTGCGCCTGCTTGCCGCCCGCGCGCTTGGCCGCGTACAGCGCCATGTCGGCGTTTTTCTGCATGTCCTCGACGCTTTCGCGCGCGTCGAGGAACACCGCGCCGATGCTGCCGGCGATGCTGACGGTCACCGTCTCGATATCGATGGGCCGTTCCAGCGCCGCCTGAAGCCGGTCCATGTATTTTTCCAGCGGCATGCTGCGCAGCGTCTTGTTCAGGACGATGGCGAATTCATCCCCGCCAAGGCGGCTGACCGGATCGTCGGGGTCCGTCAGTTCCACCAGCCGCGACGCCACGACACGCAGCACGATGTCGCCCGCATGATGGCCGTGGACGTCATTGATCTGCTTGAACCCGTCAAGGTCGAACATCACCAGCGCGCGCGACTGCGGCGGCTCCTTGCTCGACAGGCCAAGGGCGGCGGTCAGCGCGGTGTTGAACCCCCCGCGGTTGAGCAGCGCCGTCAGCGTATCCGTCTCCGCCAGTTCCGACAGACGCTCCTTCGTCTTCATCAGCTCGGTGATTTCGAAGCGGCTGGCGACATAGCCACTGATTTCGCCATCGGAGCCGACATGGGGAATGATGGTGGTCGCGACCCAGTAGATCGTGCCGTCCTTGGCGCGGTTGCAGATGTTGCCCCGCCACGGCTGGCCCGCCTTGATGGTGCGGTACATGTCCTGGAAAAAGGCGGCGTCGTGATAGCCGGAATTGAGGATGCGGTGGGTCGATCCCAGAAGTTCCCCGGCCGAGTATTTGCTGACCTTGCAGAACTTCTCGTTGACATAGGTTATGACGCCATCAAGGTCCGTGATGGCGACAATCAGGACATCATCAACCAGATCGGCCCAGAAATCCGCATCCTGACGTGTTAGGGCGCGCAGCCGATCATCGTGTTGCAATGACATGTTTCCCTCAAACCTGAAAATGGGGGATCAAAAATTCAGACCGTAATCTCTAATCTTGATCATAAAAAACCTGACCGTAAAACCCCGGCCATAAAAACCCTGACCATCCCCCATTCCGCATGGCGGCGCCCCGGCGCGTCACTTCGTCTCCGTCGGCGTGGCCGCGACCGGGGCGGCCTGCGCCTCCTCCGGTTCCTTCTGCACGGCGCCCGGCCGGTCGGCGGGGGGCGGCACGAACGTGCCCCGCGCCTTGCCCGCGCGGTACCATTCCTCCAGCTCAAGCGCCGGCAGCGGCTTGGCGAACAGGTAGCCCTGCATCACGTCGCACTTCAGCTCCTCCAGCAGCAGGCGCTGCTGTTCGGTCTCCACCCCTTCGGTCACGACCGTCATGCCCAGGCGCGANCCCGATGCCGATGACGGCCATCGTCACCGCCTGCGCGTTGGTGTCATGTTCGAAATCGTTGATGAAGCTGCGGTCGATCTTGATNCTCGCTCAGCGGCAGGCGCGTCAGCCGCGACAGCGAGGAATAGCCCGTGCCGAAATCGTCCATCGACAGGCCGCAGCCCATGTTGCGGATGGAGTGAAGCACCTCGATCGTGTCGCTGCTGCTGTCCATCATGACGCTTTCGGTGATTTCCACCGTCAGCCGCTCCGGCGTCAGCTTGTACTGCTTGAGCAGGCCGGAAATGTACTGCGGCAGGGCGCGGTTGCGGAAATGCACCGCCGACAGGTTCACCGCCACGGTGGGGACATGCACGCCGTCATCGTCCCACGCGCGCATCTGGCGGCAGGCCTCCTGCAGGGACCAGCGGCCGATGGCCTCGATCTGTCCGGTTTCCTCCGCCACCGCGATGAAGCGGGAGGGGAAGATGTTGCCCAGGTGCGGATGGTGCCAGCGCGACAGCGCCTCCACCCCGTACAGGCCGCCACTCGCCGCCTCGACCTGCGGCTGGTAATGCAGGTTGAGCATCCCCTTCGCCAGCGAATCGCGCAGTGCGGAGCCCAGCACCAGCCGGTCCTGCGCCACCTGGTTCTTGCCCTGCCCGGCAAAGCGATAGACCCTGCGCCCGTCCGCCTTGGCCTGCCGCATGGCCGCGTCCGCGTTGCTGAGCAGGGATTCGCTGTCGGGCCCGTTGTCGGGGAAGCTGCTGATGCCCACGCTGCACGAGATGCTGAGGGTGTTTTCGCCCACCTGCATCGGCTTGGCGATGGTGTTGATCAGCAGTTCGGCGAACTTGACCGCCTTGGCATGGGTGCAGTCGGGCACGATGACGATGTATTCGTCCCCGCCCGAACGGCTGATGATATAGTCGTCCTGCACCAGTTCGCGGATGCGCTGCCCTATTTCCACCAGGAATTCATCGGCATAGACATGGCCCAGCGCGTCGTTGATGTCGCGGAAGCGGTCGATGTCCACCATGAACAGGTAGAAGTGGTTGTCCCCCTCGCGCATGATCAGCGCGTCGATGATCTTGTGCAGCGAGGCGCGGTTGAGCAGCCCGGTCAGGGAGTCGAAGTTCGACAGCTGTGAAATGTGCTGCCGCGTCATGTTCTGTTCCACCGCCAGCGCGCAGAACGGGATGCAGGCCTCGACAATGCGTTCGGGCCATTCCTGCGGGGCGTTGGGGTCGCGCGAATACAGCGCGAACAGGCCCGAAATCTGGTTGTCGTGCGTGCGGATCGGGGCGGAGCGGCAGTGTTCCAGCCCCAGCGACATCGCGATCGACTGGTAATTGTGCCACAGCAGCTGGTTGCTGTAGGCGGGATCGCGCTTCAGCCGGTCCAGATCCGCCGGCGACAGCTTCAGCCCGTCGATCGCGTTGAAATACCGCTTGGGCAGGCCGGGGGCGGACAGGATCTGCAGGCGGCTGTCGGCATCCACCAGGATCAGGCAGCCGACGGAATTGGGGACGAAGCTGTCCACGCGGCGGCACAGCAGGTCGGCCACGTCCTGGATCAGCAGGTCGCTGGCAAGCGCCTGAAGCACGTCGTTCTGGAGGATGAGGATCTTGCGCCTCTGGCTTTCCTCCGTCGCGTCCTTCATCACCGCGATATAATAAATCTTGTCCGTGCCCGGCAGCCGGACCTTGGAGATCGACAGTTCCCCGCAGACGTACTGTCCGTCGGCGCGGGTGAACTCCACCTCGCGCGAGGTGCCGACGATCTTGTTGATCCCGGTCCTGCGGTTATGGGCAATGAACCCGTCATGGTCCTTGCGGAATTCCATGGGGACAAGGCAGCTGACATTCTGCCCCACCACCTTGTCGCGGGGCAGGCCCCACATGCGTTCGGCAGCCGGGTTGAAGAAAACGACGCTGTTGTGCTCATCGATGATGACGATGGGGTCGATCGCCTGTTCCATGGCAGGCAACAGGATCTCGGCCTTGATATTGGGCTGACTCACCACGTTCTCCAGATCGCCCGTGCGGGACGTCCCACACGTTTCAGGTTTCACATCATCTCGCACGGTCGGGGCGCGAAACATTCCGCGCCCCCTTCAGCCCACTTGACTGCCTTGTGGATCGACATTTCCCACCACGTGCGACACATGCACGGGGCCGTATCCTGCTTCCAAGGATATCCGCAACCGGGATGACGGCCAATGATATGCCTCAATGTTAACGATGTTTACAATATTGCCGCTGACTATTTTTGTGGTACGCGGCATGCATCTGATGCATCAGGGGGGCCATCAAGGTCCTGCGGCAGCAGCCCTCCCAGCGGCCGGCAGGCATATTCGCACTCCGCCGCGTCCTGCTCCGCGTTCTGCCGCAATTCGGCCGCCCCCTGCGACACGGCGCGCCACGCGGCCTGCGCCAGCGCCTTGCGGCTGGGGAAATCATCGGGATCCAGCGCGGGATGCAGCATGACGCTGGCGCGCATGGACCGCCATTTCACCAGCTGCCACACGTGCGGGCCCAGCTCCATGTCGCCATACCATGCGAAAACCGGGCGGCGGGCACGGTTGACGGGCAGGCCTTCCAGCCGGTCGTACACCACCGACACGGGCTGGATCAGCGGCGTCATGCCCGGCGGATGCTGGCGCATGGCCTGTGCCTCGGGCGTGTTTTCGCGCCCGCGCGGCACGCGTGGCAGCTTTGCAATGGCGAAGAAGGCCGACATGAACGGCAGCACCCGCGACCCGTCGGACGACGTGCCCTCGGGGAAAAGGACAAGGTTGTCGCCGCCGATCAGCCGGTCCATCATCTCGTCACGTTCCCGCCCGGTCGTGCTGCGCTGGCGGCTGACGAAGATGGTGCGCCCGATGCGCGACACCAGCCCCATGATGGGCCATTTCTCGATATCGCCCTTCGCCACGAAATTCGACGGCAGCACGGTGCCCAGCACCGGCACGTCGAGCCACGAGGAATGGTTGGAGACATAAATCACCGGCCGTTCGCCGCGCGCCCGCGCCCGCGCGCCGCCGACCGAACCGGCCCTGCGCCCGATGACGCGGATTTTCATCGACAGCAGGAAGCACAGCCCGCCCCAGACAAAGCGCGTCCAGCGGATTTTCGCCGTGCCCGGCACCAGCAGCAGCACCGCCTCGAACCCGACCGACAGGGGCACCCACACCGTAATGGCCGCCAGCCGCCCGATCCCGCGCGCGGTACGCAGCCGTTCGCGCCACGGTCCCGACGGCAGCACCCGCAGCGCGGCGATATCGGCGATGTCGCGCGCCGTCACGGGCGCGAGCGAGCGGCGCTGCCGCGTCACGCGCGGTTCGGACTGCTGCGGGGAAGGCTGCGACTTTGGGAGGGGGGAGGAGGTATCGCGACGTCGCAGGATGCGGCGCTGAATGAAATCGGCAATCATGCCCTATCCATAGACCGGTGGGACAGACCGCGCCGACAGGCGTCGCGATCACGTGGCAGGACCGACACACGCTGTCAGATACCGCGTCGTGGGTGCGCGGTGGCCCTTCCCGGACGTAGCCGCCGCCTACGGGCGCGTCAAGTACGTGCCCCCGCCCGCGCATCACGGCCCGCGCCACATGCCGCGAACGTCCCGGCACATGAAAGGGAGGATGACACGTTACGTAACGATAAAGGTCCCCCGCATGCGGTTACATAAAATATTTTTTTGTCGCATCGTGCCCACGCGGCATTATCAGGTATGAAGGACACCATTTCGCGATCGACCGTCGCAGCCCGCACCCCTCGCCGCGACAGGCCCGGCATGCCACGGGGCCGCCTGTCTGCCTTCATTCCTTCCTTCTTCCCAGGAGTGCCCCTGATGTCCGGATGGTCCGGTCACGGCCTGTTATCCGCCGCCACGGCTGTTCTGCTTGCCACGACACCCCTCGCCTGCCCTGCCGCCCATGCCCGCGATGACGTTCTGAACATCCTGACCAGCTGCGATCACGAGGATCCCGAACTGCTGCGCCCGTTCGAACGCGACAACGCGGTGCAGGTGCATTTCCGCGACATCGACACGGTGGATTCCGTCATGTCCATCATCCAGCAGGCCCAGCCGGGCGACTGGGACCTGGTGGTCACAGATGAAACCGTCCTGATGCCCATGGCGCGCAGCGGCATGCTGACGCCGCTGAGCGCGTCGGATTTCCCCACCACGGGCATTCCCGCCGCCGTGGCGGACCCGCGGGCGGGGTCGTATGACAATGTCCTGTACGCCGTGCCGGAAAAATTCGGGTATTTCGCGCTGGCCTTCGATCAGGCGCGGGTGTCCGCGCAGGCGCTGTCCGACATCAACGAAATCTGGAAGCCGCAGTACCAGGGCCGCCTTGCGATCTATGATTCCTACCTGCCGGGCATTTCCTACGTCGCGCTGGCGCTGGGCAAGGACCCGTCGCAGCTTGATGAAACCGACCTGCCCGCCCTGCATGACAGGCTGGTGGCGCTGAAGGCGAATGCGTCGATCGTGGGCGACATGGCCACGACGCAGCAGGCGCTGGCCGACGGGCAGGTGGACATTGTCGTCGGCGGCGGCGCATGGACCACCGCGGGCATCGGCAATGACGGCATGGTGCAGAAGGGCGAACCTGCCCCCGCCACGCCACAGGACAGCGATGACGACGCGGATGACGGCCCCCCGCCGCCGCCCGGCGCGCATCCGCCCGCAACGCCCCCCGGCAATGCCGCCACGCCCGCAGCCACGCCTGCCGCGCCATCCGCCGCCCCCGCGCCCCAGCTTGCGGCGCATCCGACGCTGACCTACCTGATCCCGCGTCAGGGGGCGCTGCGCTGGCAGCAGGCGATCTCCATCCTCTCCGCCTCGCAGCGCAAGGACATGGCGCTGCGCTTTGCCAGATACCTGCGCACGCCACAGGCACAGGCGCATCTGGCGACCTCGTCGTGTTACTGGGGCATGCCCGCGAACATGCAGACGCCGCTGTCGCCCGAAATCAGGGCCGCGCTGCACTGGGATGAACAGCCTGCGCAGATCGCGGCGACGCGCCTGCTGCCGCAGCTTTCACCCGACATGCGCCAGAAGCTGAAGTCCCTGTGGGACAGCGTGATACAGGCCCCCTGAACAGCAGCCTGAATCCACAAAGGTTTTTGGTGAAGCTTTTTGCAAAAAGCTTCGAAGAACGCCGCCTTCCCGAAAAAAGGCGACACCCGAAAACCCTTTGCTGTTCTGAAACGGGCTTCCGCAACACCCGTCAGGGCACCGGGGATCAGGGCGCGGGCTGCATGCCCTGAATGGCGGCCTTCGTGGCGCCCCCCTGTTCCGCGCGCCATCCCCGGATGGCGTCAAGGGTGCGGCGGACATGTTCATCGGGGGACAGGGCGCTGTAGGCAAAGATGATTCTGCCGTCCGGCGCGATGACATAGGATGTGCGGCTGGCGTAATGGTTCACCGGCATGCGCGAATCATAGGACTGCGCGATCCTGCCCCCCGGATCGGACGCGACGGGGAATTTGCCGTGGCACTCGCTGACGGAAAAACGGTCCAGCGTGGCGATGTCGTCCATCGACACCCCGATCACGCTGGCGCCAAGCTGATGATAGCTGTCCATCGCCTCGGCAAAGTCATGGGCCTCTATGGTGCAGCCGCGCGTAAAGGCGGCGGGATAGAAATAGACCACCACCGGCCCCCTGCGCAGCGCATCGGCCAGGCGGAAGCTGAATTCCTTTCCCGCCAGGCTGGCCTGCGCCACGAACATCGGGGCGGTGCTGCCGATCGGCAGGGCGGCGCGCGCGCTGGACCACGCCACGACACCGGCAAAGGCCAGCACCCCCATCAGGGGCACGAATATGCCCATCCATGACCATCGTGGACGCCTGTAGAAATATTTCATTCACTTCATCCCGTCATGTGTCGTGTCGTGGCGCGGCGCGGAACGCCATGTCCCGGCATGCCGCCTGCCGCTTGCGTATCATGGGCCGGCGCGTCGCCAGCGGGGCGCATCGCCATGTCATGAGGTCGACATCGGTCCCATGACCTGACAGGCCCGGCTGCCGAGGCGACGGCACGCCTGCAGCGCGGTGGCATGCGACAGGCCCGTCAGCCGCGCGCGATAGACATGGCTGCGGCCCGTCGTCACGGCCTCCACCTGTTCGCGCGCGCTGTGCAGGGCGGCGCTGCTGCGGGCATGCGCCAGTGCCTGCAACGCCTGTCCCCGCGATCCGTATGCCCCGACCTGCACCGCCCAGCTGGCTGTATCCATCACAATGACGGGATGCGCCCCGGCCGGCGACATCGGCATCTGCCCCGCCTTTTCACGCGCGCTCCACGCCGCGCGGACGGCGGCACTTTCGGCCGAAGGGGCCTCGGCCACCTGCAGCGGCTGGTCCGCGCCGATCACCTGACGCCCGCGCCGCCCTGACGCAAGGGTGCGTCCCTGCGCCCGGGCCTGCGCGCGCGCCTGTGCCCGGGCCTCGATCATCAGGTCGGCCTGCGAGCGGTTGACGGGCGACACGCCGGCGATGCGCGGGCCGATGAAGGCCACGTATTCGCGCGTCTCCCGCGGGAGGGTGTGGCTGCGATCAAGGAAATCGTCCAGGCGCCCCGGCCCGCTGTTGTACGCCGCAAGGAATCCGGGGGAGCCATAGATATCGTACATCTCCCGCAGGTAGGCGGTACCGGCGATGATGTTGTCATGCGGTTCGTACGCATCGGGACCAAGGTCGTAGCGGTTGCGCATTTCGTCATAGGTCGGCGGCATGAGCTGCATCAGCCCCATCGCGCCGGGCTGCGACGTCACGAACTGCCCGTTATGGAAAAGCTGGCCGCCCGACTCGCGCTGCATGACGGCGCGGATCCACAGTTCGGGCACGTCGAAACGCTTTCCCGCCTCGGTGATGTAAGGGCCCCACGGATCCTCCGGCGGGCCGGGCGGGGTATAGTTCTGGCGCGCGCGGGCGCGATAGCTGTCGGCTTCCTGCATCATCTGGGCTTCGGACATGTCGTGCGTCCGGGGCTGTCCGGCGCAGGCGGCAAGTGCGGCCGCAAGCCCCAGCGAAAGCCAGCGCGCGGCCGACCCGCGTCCCGCCCGCCCCCGTTCCGGGGAAGAATGCCATTTCCGCCAACGCGACCGGAAAGAACATGGCCATAAAGAACATAGCCAGACAGGAAGTTCCGCCAGAAGCGAAGATGACATGGGCCGCTATGATCCTGTTGCGATGGTCCGGACTGCCCGGACGCGGGCCACCATCGCGTCGAAATGGCGGTGGCGCGCACTGTACAACACGCGGCGCGACCGATGCAACGCCGTCAGTCCTGCCCTGCGCGTCATGGCGGCCCGCTACAGCAGCTTCATCAGCTTGAGCAGCAGCCACGTGATGACCATGAACAGGAAGCAGATGCACCCCGCCTCGATCGTGCCGGCGCGCCCTTCGGCCAGGAACATGCCGCCGGTATTCATGCCGAAAAACCCGGTGACGAAGGTGGCGGGCAGCATCAACGTCGTCACGATGGACACGGTGTACAGCCGGCGGTTGGTCTCTTCCGCCTGTCCCGACGCCAGTTCGTCCTGCAATGAGCGCGCGCGGTCCTGCAGCGCCAGAAGGTCATCCAGCGCGGCGTGGATCTGGCGCTGCGAACGGTCGCGCAGGTCGTCCTCCGCCCATTCGGGCAGTTCGAGGTCCTCGCTGCGGAACATGCGGTCCACGGGGGAGATGACGCGCCGCAGTTCCGTCGAACGCCGCCGCACCCGCCCGATCAGGCCGCTGATGCGCCCGAAATCGGTATGCTGGTCCAGCGTCAGCAGAAGGTCCTCCGCCCGGTCGAGGTGATCGTCCAGCAGCGCGATGTTGCGACGGACCGTATCGGCGAATTCCAGCAGTGTGCGGTCCACCACCTCCGCCGGAGAGGCAAACGGCTCCCCCCGCTGCATATAGCGGTAGATCAGGCCAAGGGCGGGCACCGGCTGGCGGCGCGTGGTGATCAGCAGGTCCGGCAGCACCGCGAAACGCCATGCCGAAAGGTTCTTGTCATCCTCCGACATGCTGTCGTCGAAACCGGGCAGCGCGCCATAGACGATGTCGCCCTCCACCTCCAGCCGGGTGCCACGGTCGATATTGCCCAGCGCGGCGCGCGCCTCCTCCGGCAGGCAGGCAATCGCCTGCACCCGCGCGCGCGTGGCGGTATGGACGATATCGTAATGCAGCCAGACCCATGCATCGGGTTCATCGGGCGGCGCCCCCGCCAGCGCGCGGGCGATCTGTTCGGCATCCAGCTTTTCCGGCCTGTGGCCCGGGCGGCACGCGATGGCCCAGACCAGTCCGTCGGCCTCCGGCGGGAGGGAGGGCGCGGGGCCGGGTTGCGTCGGGGCGTTCGGGACAGGGGAAAGCATGTCGGACATGGGCGGGGTATCCGGAAAGCCTCGGGCAGTCGTGCCCCCATCTTGCACGATGGCCGGGGTGGCGCAACCGCGCCCCGGCGACACCGGCCCATCACGCAAGGCGCGCGCCGGGGCGTGGCGCACGGGCGGGCGGGGACACGGAAAACGGGTGGGTACATAAAACGGGGGCGGAACCCGGCGGGCCAGTGATGGCCGCCCGGTCCCGCCCCATCAGGTCCGCTCAACCGTGAAGGTTACTTCATCAGGTCGGGCGAAACCTTGCCACCATTCTCGGCCAGCTTCTTCATCACCTGGCCCTGCAGCCAGATGTTCATCGCGGCGGAGTCATTGGTGTCGCCGCTGTAATGCAGTTCCGCCGCCAGTTCCTTGCGCGCGGAAAGCGAGCTGTCGAGGCCCAGCAGCTTGAGCAGGTCGACGATGGACGTCTGCCAGTTCAGCTTTTCCGGGTTCTTCGCGGCCATGGCACTCAGCACCGCGTCAACATCGACGGGCTGCGGCGGCGGGGCGGCAGGCGCGGCCGGAGCCGGGGCGGCAGCAGCCGGGGCAGGTGCCGCGGCGGGCTTGGCGGCGGCGGCAGGCGCGGCCGGGGTTGCGGCCTTCGCCTCGGAAGAGCCGAAAATCCTGGACAGGATGGAGCCAAAAATGCTCATGCAATCGTTCCTTGTTTCCTAAGGCGTCCCGGCCGGAAGGCCGGGACTCTCGGATCCGTGATAACAGACGCGACGCGTCTCAGTAACGATACAGATCATTCTTGAACGGCCCGTTGACGGGCACGTCGATATATTCCGCCTGCTTTTTCGTCAGCTTCGACAGGTGCGCGCCGACCTTCGCCAGATGCAGGAAGGCGACCTTCTCATCCAGGTGCTTGGGCAGGGTATAGACCTTGTTTTCGTACTTGCCCTCGGGCGCGGTCCACAGCTCGATCTGCGCCAGCGTCTGGTTGGTGAACGACGCGGACATGACGAAGGACGGATGGCCCGTGGCATTGCCAAGGTTCACCAGGCGGCCTTCGGACAGGATGATCAGGCGCTTGCCATCGGGGAAGATGACCTCGTCCACCTGCGGCTTGATGTTGTCCCACTTGAAGTTGCGCAGCGCGCTGATCTGGATTTCGGAATCGAAATGCCCGATGTTGCACACGATGGCGCGGTTCTTCATCTCGCGCATGTGGTCGATGGTGATGACGTCCTCGTTGCCCGTCGCGGTGACGAAGATGTCGCCACGCGGCGCGGCCTCTTCCATCGTCACGACCTCATAGCCTTCCATCGCGGCCTGCAGGGCGCAGATGGGATCGACCTCGGTCACCTGCACGCGGCAGCCCGCGTTGCGCAGGGACGCGGCCGACCCCTTGCCCACGTCGCCATAGCCCGCGACGACCGCGATCTTGCCCGCCATCATGACGTCGGTGCCGCGACGGATCGCGTCCACCAGGCTTTCGCGGCAGCCATACAGGTTGTCGAACTTCGACTTCGTCACGCTGTCGTTGACGTTGATGGCCGGAACCTTCAGCAGGCCCTTCTTGGTCATTTCCCACAGGCGGTGCACGCCCGTCGTGGTCTCTTCCGACAGGCCGCGCACCTCTTCAAGCATATGGGGATACTTGTCGTGCATCAGCGTCGTCAGGTCCCCGCCATCGTCGAGGATCATGTTCGGCGTCCAGCCATCGGGACCCTTGATGGTCTGTTCGATGCACCACCAGAATTCGTCTTCCGTCAGGCCCTTCCACGCGAACACGGGCACGCCCGTCGCCGCGATCGCAGCCGCCGCCTGGTCCTGGGTGGAGAAGATGTTGCACGACGACCAGCGCACGGTCGCGCCCAGCGCGGTCAGCGTCTCGATCAGGACGGCGGTCTGGATGGTCATGTGCAGACAGCCCGCGATGCGCGCACCCTTGAGCGGCTGGGACTTGCCATATTCCGCGCGCAGCGCCATCAGGCCGGGCATTTCCCCTTCGGCGATGGCGATTTCCTTACGTCCCCAATCGGCGAGGGAGATGTCCTTGACCTTGTAATCTGTCGTCATGACCTGTCCTGAATTTATTGTTTGACGGAGGTGGGTATAGCCTCTTCCCCCCGATGGATCCAGAGCGCGCGGCCATGTACGCCCTGGGGAGACGGGGCCTGACGCATGCAACGCGCAAGGGGTCATCGCGTTTGCGCGGCGACCTCCTCGGCCTGTCGCAGGATGCGCACGAAGTTGCCGCCCCACAGGGCCGCGATCTGCGCGTGGTCATAGCCACGGCGCATCAGCTCCGCCGTCAGGTTGGGCGCCTGCGCCGCGTTGGCCCATCCCTCGATCCCGCCGCCGCCGTCAAAGTCGGAGGAGATGCCGACATGCGCGATGCCGATGCGCCTGACCGCGTAATCGATATGGTCGACGAAGTCCGCGACGCCGACGCGATGGGTCTGGCGCACGTCGCGCGGGCACAGGAACGCATCCATCGCGGTGATGTGGATCACACCCCCACATGCCTTGAGCGCATCAAGCTGCCCGTCATCGAGGTTGCGCGGATGGTCGCACAGGGCGCGCACGCATGAATGGCTGGCGAAGACCGGCGCGCGCGACAGTTCGACGGCCTGCATCATCGTCTTGCGCGACGTGTGCGACACGTCCACCAGCATGCCCAGCCGGTTCATCTCCGCCACCGCCGCGCGGCCCAGCGCCGACAGCCCGCCATGGGGCTCCGCCTCGTCGCCGAGGTGGGCCATCGGGCGCGCCGAATCCGCCAGCGCGTTGTGCCCGTTATGCGTCAGCGTCATGTAACGCGCGCCGCGCGCCCGGAACTGCGCCAGCAGGCCCAGGTCCTCGCCAATGGTGTATCCGTTTTCCACCGCCGGGATGATCGCGACCTCCCCCGCCGCATGCGCCGCCAGCAGGGCGTCGGCGGTGTCGCACACCCGCACGCCCGGCACGTCGCCCGCGCGCGCGATGACGTCGAGCATCGCCAGCGCCTTGGCCGACGCGCCGGCATGGCCCGCATCGCTGACCGGCCCCTGCCCCACATAGGCGACAAGGCACGCGGCCCCCATGCCGCCCTCGCGCATTTTCGGCAGGTCCACGCAGCGCGAGGACGCGCCGGTCGCGAAATCGCCCCGGTCGGGCCAGGGGATATCGACGTGGGTGTCGAGTGTCAGGATCGAACGGTGCATCGCCTGCACCGCGGAGATGGTTGGTTCATTCATGGCTGTCATCCTTTTGCCACAATGAAGCATACGCAGGGCTGTCCTGAAAACCGGGCATTAAACCGATATGCCCCGGGGGCGTTAGTCTGGGGACTGGCTACTCCATCCCTCCGGTCGATCCACGCCGGTGCGCCCCCGCGCGCCGGCAGGCCGGACACTCAGCGAGGCGAAGGAACCAAAAATGCAGAACATTCCCCTGTTGCGCCTGAATGACGGGCACAAGATCCCGGCCATCGGCTATGGCACGTATCCCCTGGACAACCCGCAGGCCGAAAAGGCCGTGCGCGAGGCACTGGACTGCGGATACCGCCTGTTCGACACGGCCGCCAACTATGGCAACGAATCCGGGGTCGGCACCGGCCTTATCAGCTATGACGTGGGGCGCGGCGACATCTTCGTCACCACCAAGCTGCGCGGGCGCGACCAGGGGTATGACAGCACCCTGCGCGCCTTTGACGCCAGCCTGCAGCGCCTGAAGATGAGCTATATCGACCTCTACCTGATCCACTGGCCCCTGCCGATGAAGGACCAGTATGTCGAAAGCTGGAAGGCGCTGGTGCAGCTGCAGAAGGACGGTCGCGTGCGCTCCATCGGGGTGTCGAACTTCCTGCCCGAACATATCGAGCGCATCATCGACGCCACCGGCGTGACGCCCGCGGTCAACCAGATCGAGCTGCATGTCGATTTCGCGCAGAAGGAATCCCTTGCCCTGCACAAAAAGCTGGGCATCCTGACCGAGGCATGGAGTCCGCTGGGCCGTGGCAGCGTGCTGGAAAACCCGGTCGTTGGCCGGATCGCGCAGCACCATAACCGCACGCCCGCGCAGATCCTGCTGCGCTGGATCATTCAGGTCGGGGCCGTTCCCCTGCCCAAGAGCGCGCATCCCGAACGCATGAAGAAGAATATCGAGGTCTTCGATTTCGAGCTGTCGGATACGGACATGCGCGACCTCGACGCGCTGGACGGCAACAACCGCACCGGCCCCGACCCCGCCACCTGCACCGAGGAATAAGCACGCGGACCGGGACGTGATGCCCCGGTTCGGGCAACGGTCCCGGCCCCGGTTACGGTCCTCGACACCATCTCGGTGGTCGGCGACTGCCCCGGCCTGAAGGACGCCGCCCGCCCATGATCCCGTTCCGCGCCGCCTGCGTGCCGGACGGGGTTCAGGGCGGGCGGCCTTTGGCCATTCCCGCCCTGTCGGGGGCAATGCGCCCCGGTCAGGGCCGCGTCAGGCCATCCCGGCGGACGGCGTGGCGCATGGCCGCATCGCCGTGGCGTAAAGCGGCGCGCGATGCAGCGCCGGTCGCGTCACCCGCGCCCCCAGCCAGTATCCCGCCCCCGCCAGGCACGCGCCCAGCAGCGTGATGGCCGGCATCAGCCGCGCGGCCACGCCCTCATGCGCGCTGACGTCATGCAGGGCGGCGCGGGCGTCATCATCATGCCCGGCCTGCGCCGCCGCCGTGGCCGCCAGCAGGCGGCGTTCGGTTTCGGTAACGCGCATCACCCCGGCCATCGCGATATCAGGCAGCGGCAGGCGCTGGCGCGACATCCATCCCAGCGCATTGTCGAAAGCCCGCGCGACATCGGCGAATTCACGGCGATTGCACGGCAGGAACAACCCGAGTGGCGGTCGCGCGTTCACCGACAGGCCAGCACCGTGCGCATCCACGGAACATGACGGTATCTGTCGTGCGGGGCCGACCAGACGGCGGACGGTCCATACCGCCAGTCGTTCACCACAGGGAAGATCGGACAGAACGGTTGCATAACAGGACATGGCTTTTCCGGACACGGGATGTCCGGCTCCTTGAGGGTTCATCCTGTTCCCGACCTTAGATGATAATAATTCTTATTTTCAATAGAAAAATCGCCCTGTCCCTCACTTTCCCCTGAACATGAAAACGCCCCGCGCATCAGAACGGCGCGATGGCCCGAAACCAGTCCGGCGATAAAAGTTCAAAAGTTTCTGGGTGCCGCCTTTTTTTCAGAAATGCGGCGTTCTCCGAAGCTTTTTGCAAAAAGCTTCACCAAAAACTTCTTCCGGATTTACAGGGCGTCCCATACGGGGGCGGGTCGAAACGCCGCTGCCATCAGGGCGAGATCACGCGATGGCTGACCACCTGCCCCACGATCACCAGCGCGGGGCTGCCCACGTCACTGTCACGGGCTAGCGCCGGCAGGGTCGCCAGCGTGCCGGTAAAGACGCGCTGGTCCGGGCGGGTGCCGCGTTCGATGATGGCGGCGGGCCAGTCGCCCGGCAGGCCATGACGCGTCAGCCCGGCGCACAGCGCGGGCAGGCTGGTCACCCCCATGTAAATGACGATCGTCTGTCCCGGACGCGCCATGCTGTCCCACGGCAGGTCCAGCACGCCATCGGCGCGGGCATGGCCGGTGACGAACATGCAGGACTGGGCACAGTCGCGGTGCGTCAGCGGAATCCCGGCATAGGCGGCGCACCCATTGGCCGCCGTGATGCCGGGGACGACCTGAAACGGCACGCGCGCCGCCATCAGGGCCTCGATTTCCTCCCCCCCGCGCCCGAAGACGAACGGGTCCCCGCCCTTGAGCCGCAGCACACGCTGGCCCAGCCGCGCGCGACGGACCAGTTCGGCATTGATGTCGGCCTGCGGCATGGTGTGGCGGTCGCGCTGCTTGCCCACGAACACCAGTTCCGCATCCCGCCGCACCCGGTCCAGCAGGTCAGGGGACAGCAGCTGGTCATACAGCACCGCATCCGCGTCCTGCATCAGGCGCAGCGCCCGCAGCGTCAGCAGGTCCGGGTCGCCCGGCCCCGCGCCGACCAGCCAGACCTCGCCCCCCGGCGCCTTCCCCGCGACCAGATCGTCCAGAACCCGGCCCGCGCGCGCCATATCGCCCGCGCGGGCGGCCTGCGCCCCCGCCCCGTCCAGAAAGGCCTCCCACACGCGGCGGCGACGCGTGATGTCGGGACACGCCGCGCCCACGTCCTGCCGCCGGGCACGCATGAACTCGGCCAGCGCGCCGGTGCCGTCGGGGATCATCGCCTCCACCTGCGCGCGCAGCCGCCGGGCAAGGACGGGGGCCGCGCCGCCGGTGGAAATGGCGATGCGCACCGCCCCGCGATGGACCTGCGCCGGCGTGATGAAGGTGGAGGGCTGGGGATCGTCCACGGCGCAGACCGGCACGTTCATCCCGCGCGCGATCGCCGCCACATGCCGGTTGAGCGCCCGGTCATCGGTCGCGGCATAGACAAGGCGGGATCCGGGAATGGCGGCCCGCAACGCGTCGTCCGACGCCTGCGCCGCGATATGGGTCAGCCGCCCCTCCTCCGCCCAGCGCCGCATGTCCGCCACCAGCCGCGTGGCGATGACGGAAATGCGCGCCCGGTGCGCCAGCAGCAGCCGCGTCTTGTTCACGGCAATGTCGCCGCCGCCGACCACCAGCACCGGCGCATCGTCAAGGCGCAGCGCCAGCGGAAACCATGCGGAATCGGAAGAGGACTGGGTCATGCATCATTCCCCGGCCCCGGCCGGTGGCTCCAACACACTGTGGGACTGTCTGAAAATAACCTGCTGATAGAAATAACAGAAGTTTCCGGGTGTCGTCCGTTATCCAAAAAGGCGACGTCGTGCGAAGCTTTCTGAAAAAAGCTTCACCAGAAACTTTCCATCATTCCGGTGCATTACCGGACCTGGCGTTACCGGGCCTGCCTTTTCAGGCGGCCTCCAGACGACGCACGCCCTGCCCGCGCCCCGGCGCAGGGACGACGCGGCAGGCGGCCATGCCGGGCATGGGATGGGTCAGTAGGAGGAGACTTTCTTCAGCCCCTCGGCATAGCCCCAGCGCTGCCAGTCGGCGCGGCGGTCCACCTTTCCCGGCGTGACAGAAGAACAGGCCGCCAGCGCAAGCACGAAGGCAAACAGGCCAAGAACATGGACAAAGCGGGTCAAGCAAGCCTCCAGCACGACAGGGTGGGCAACATAACAGAAAAGCATCCCCCCGGTCACGACCCATCATGCCACGACCCGCGATACAGCGGATGTTTGCATATTGCGCCCGCCGCGCTGATACCCCAAAGGAAAGGGAAAGGGCCCGCGCCGGCATGGCGAAATCCCGCCGCGACGGGCCATGTTCCGACACCGACCCGCCTTCCGGCACTGACTGAGGACAGCCCCATGACCACCCCGCACATGACCATCGCGCGCACCGTCCGTGGCCTGCGCATCATTGCCACGCCATGGAAACGCGCCGGGCTGCGCGTGGGCGTGGTCCCCACGATGGGCGCCCTGCACGAAGGGCACCTGTCGCTGGTCCGTGCCGCGCGCGCGATGTGCGACCGGGTGATCGTCACCATATTCGTCAACCCGAAGCAGTTCGACGATGCCTCCGACCTTGCCGCCTATCCCCGCACGGAAGAAGCCGACGCCGCCCTGCTGCGCGAGGCCGGGGTGGACGTGCTGTATGTCCCCGACGCGGCGGAGATGTATCCCCCCGGATTCGCCACCACCATTTCGGTGCGCGGCGTGTCCGAAGGGCTGTGCGGCGGGGCGCGGCCCGGCCATTTCGACGGCGTGGCGACGGTGGTGTGCAAGCTGCTGATGCAGACGCTGGCCGACCATGCCTTTTTCGGGGAAAAGGATTTCCAGCAGGTGCATGTCGTGCGCCGCATGGTGACCGACCTGAACCTGCCGGTGGATATCGTCACCTGCCCCACCCGGCGGGAGGAGGACGGGCTGGCGATGTCATCGCGCAACCGCCGCCTGTCGGCCGATGCCCGCGCCCGCGCCCGCGCCCTGCCGCAGGTTCTGCAACGCTGCGCCGGACGCATCACGGCCGGGGAGACCCCATCCGCCGCGATGGAACAGGCGCGCGCGGACCTGCTGGCGGCGGGATTTGACGCGGTGGATTACCTCGAACTCCGCGCCGCGTCCGACCTTGTGCCCCTGATGGACACCCCCACCGCGCCCGCGCGCCTGCTGGCGGCGGCATGGCTGGATTCGGTGCGGCTGATCGACGGGGTGGATGTCGCGCCGGTCGGCTGAGCGGGACGGAGGGAGCATCGTTATCCCCTCATCCCGGCCTGCCTTCGGGATGAAAGGAATTGCCGAAGAAGTTTCCGGGTGCCGCCTTTTTTCAAAAGGGCGGCGTTCTTTCGAAGCTTTTTGCAAAAAGCTTCACCAAAAACTTCCTGCTGTCTTATCGAAGCCGCGTGGGCGATCAGGGGGCGAGACGACGCGCCTCGTCCGGCAGCATGATGGGGATGCCATCGCGAATCGGGAACGCAAGGCCCGCGCGTCTGCTGATCAGCTCGCCCGCCTCGCGGTCATAAATCAGCGGCCCCTTGGTCACCGGGCACACCAGCACCGACAGAAGCCGCGGGTCAAGCGGGGGAGAAGTGGGCTTATCGGTCATGAGGACGCCTCCGGCATAAGTCACGATGGGAATTCACGATGGGGATGCACCCTCGTCCGGCTCATGTCCAGCCATCTCCAGCAGCATGCGCAGCGTATTGGCGCGTTCCGCCAGGCTGCCCGATTCCAGAAGCGCCTGTTTTTCCGCCGTGGCAAAGGGACAGATCATCGGCAGCATCACCAGCAGCGTCGCGTCGTCCATTTCATGCAGCGCGTCCCACTGGGTACTCAGCCCCTGCTGCGCGCAGAACCGGCGCAGCGACTCCAGCAGGCGCTCGCGGTCATAGACGACCTCCTCTTCCGGGTCGGTCAGGTCGGCCGCGAACCCCGACACGTCGATCCGCGCCACGCGATACCCCCGCCGCAGCCCCGCCTCCCGCAGGAGGCGAAAGCGCGCCAGCCCCGTCAGCGTGATGCCATAGGTGCCATCGGCCCGTTCGGTCATGGAGGTGATGCGCCCGATGCATCCCACGGAATAAAGCGGGGGGTTGTCGTCGGGATCGCCATGACTGTCGTCGGACACCACCATGCCGCGCCGTTCACGCGGCTGGATCATGCCGATCATCCGCCCCTCCCGCAGGGCGTCCTCCACCAGCGCCACGTAACGCGGCTCGAACACGTTGAGCGGCAGCTTGCCATGCGGCAGCAAAAGCGCCTCGTCCAGAGGAAACAGGCCGATTTCCGCCGGAAAATCCGCCAGCGTCATGTCCTGGATCAGCGGGATGCGGCGGGGGATGCCGTCATGTTCGACGACAGTGCCCAGCGGGTCATGGCGTGGCGTCATGAAAACAGCAGCGAGGACATGCGCCGGCGCGCGGCGACGGTGGCGGGATCGTCATGGCCCCATGCCTCGAACAGGCGGATCAGCTGCAGGCGCGCGGCATCGTCATTCCACGACCGGTCCTCCTTCATGATCGTCAGCAGTTCGTCCGCGGCCTCGGCCTTCTTGCCCGCCGCGTTCAGCGCGCTCGACAGTTCGAATCGGGCCGCGTAATCCTTCGGGTTGGCGGCAAGGCGGGCGCGCAGGCTCTCGGCCTCCTCCGCAGCCTTGCGTCCCTCGCGCTTGAGGTCGAGGGCCGCGCGCGCGCCCTTGATTTCCGCATGATCCGCGATCGCGGCCGGCACGTCGCGCAGGGCGTCGGCGGCCCCTTCCTCATCACCCATGACGATCAGCGCACGCACGAGGCCACCCCACGCGACGGGGTTTTCGGGCTCGATCTCCAGCACCTGCGAATAGGCGCTGGCGGCGGCCTCCGCCCGGCCTTCGTCGAGTTCCTTGCGCGCCATGTCGATCAGGTCGGCCGCCGGAAGCGCGCCGCCCGCGGCCTTGAGCACGCCTTCCACGAAACGGCGGACCTCGCTTTCGGGCTGGGCGCCCTGGAACAGGTCAAGGATCTGCCCCTGCCAGAAGGCGGCAACCAGCGGGATCGACTGCAGCGGCAGGCCGATCTTGCCCAGCTGCTGCGCCAGCGCCTGGTTGGCGTCCACGTCGATTTTCACCAGACGCACGCGCCCGCCCGCCGCCGTCACCACCTTTTCGATGACCGGCGTCAGCTTCTTGCACGGCCCGCACCAGGCCGCCCAGAAATCGACAAGGACCGGGACCGTGCGGCTGGCATCGACCACATCACGCATGAAGGTGTTCTGGTTGCCATCCGAAATCACGCCCCCCCCCGGCGCGGATGCGGCACCCGGCGCGGCGGCCGGGGCGCCGGGACGCGCGTTGGGGGACGGGGACTGACCGATGATATAGTCCATGGAACCTTGATCCTGCCTTGGCTGTGTCACGGCCATCCGCGCCCCGGTGGCATCGGCCCGCGCCCTGCGGCACGGCCCCGCCTGCATCCCCGGACGGGATGGCATCATTTCATACCGATAGATTGTCATTCCCACCGCGTCACGCAACCTCCGCCGCGTCAGATGAAAAAAAACATGCGCGGATGCATTTTTCCCCCTTGCGCAACAGGCGCCTATTCCGTAAACACCCCTTCACCGACACGGAGCGCGGGCGTAGCTCAGGGGTAGAGCACAACCTTGCCAAGGTTGGGGTCGTGGGTTCGAATCCCATCGCCCGCTCCAGATTTTCCAAAAAAAATCAGACGGTTAAAGACGGTCCCTTGGGGACCGTTTTTTGTTTGCATTGTGTCGTGGCACAATGTCCTGGCACGAAACGCCAGCATCCCGGCCGTTTCCCGGGACCGGTCCGCACAGGGGCCTGACAGGGACCGGCTTCTCGCGACCGGGGCGGGTCAGCCCATGACCTCGCGGTTGATCCGCTCGATCCGATCCGTGCAGAGCGCGGCCAGGCGACCGGCGTCCCTGCCGGGTGATCCCCCGGGTGGCACGATGACCTGAACGGGAAAGACACATTCCACATCCAGCGGCCGGATTTCCAGATGCGCGCGGTGGGCAAAGGCGGTCACGATATCGACCACGGCCACGCCCAGTTCGTTCTGCACCATGGCGCAGGCACAGGCGCTGTTCTGCGTTTCGACGAACGATGTCGCCTCCAGCCCGTTCTGGCTGAAATATTCCCCGATCGGGTTCCCCAGCGCGAACTGTTGTGAAAAGAAGATCAGCCGATGCCGCACCAGGTCCCTGACCCGGACCCGGCGCGCGCGCGTCAGCGGATGGCCCGGCGGCGCGACCACCGCGGCATGGATCATCAGCGTGCGGTCCACCGTCACGCTGCCGGTTCCCTGTACCGGCAGGGCAAAGCCGATATCGGCGCCATTGCTGCCGACCATGTGATGCACGTCAAGCGAACTGAGCACCGACAGCGCGAAACGCAGTTCCGGCCGGACGGCAATGCACGACGGCAGCACGTCAGGCAGCAGATGGGTGCCGATCGCCGGCATGGCTGCGATGCGGATCTGCACCCCCTTTGCATGGCGCAGCCCGTTCAGCGTCACATCCACGTTGCGCATGGCGCCGAACAGGCCCCTGAGGTCCGCCATCAGCACGTGGGCCGATTCGGTCGGCGTCAGCCGACGTCGCGCGCGGTCGAACAGGGCGGTGCCGGTTTCGGCCTCCAGATGCCGGATCAGCTTGGTGATCGCAGGCTGCGACAGGTGCATCGTCCGCGCCGCCGCACTGACCGAACCTGTCTGGCAGACGGCCATGAAGGCCCGAAGCTGGTGGAAACGTTGGGGTGTCATCGACTTCGCTACCTGCAGCTATGAAAAGGTAAATAAAAAGAATTAGCAGTTATCATGACTTACCCGTAACAAACAAATTCAGAAAATCCTTCGTTTCTGTAACGAAGAGCATATTTCAGCATGCGGGGAGCCAGGGAACATGTCTGTTCGGTCGTCCAGTCAGGCAAAGCTGTTACTGTCCACTTTCTTTTCATTTTCCGTGATATCGTCCCTTTCCGCGGCACCCACGAAAGACACCGGCGCCGATCCGGACAAAAGCAGGGGCAAGGACATCCACGCATCCGGCAGGGCGGGCAGGAAGACCCCGCCGCAGGCAAACGGCAGGGCGGCCGCCCCGTCCCGCAGCGCCAGCAGCATCTCCCGCCCGGCGCCGGAGGCCCATGCCGCCCCGGAAGCCATCATCGTGACCGGCACGCATGCCGGAAACCGTCGCGTCTATGATTCCGTCAGCCCCATTTCCGTCATCTCGTCCCAGGCCCTCATGCAGACCGGCCAGGTCAACCTGATCGACGCCATCGTGAAGCTGGACCCCTCGATCACGGCGCAGCAGGTCGGCAAGGGCGGCGCGAGCCTGGCCTCCACATTGCGGATGCGCGGCCTCAGCCCCAACGAGGTGCTGGTACTGGTCGATGGGAAGCGGCGTCATACGACGGCCACCATCAGCACCTCATCCGGCCCGGAAAAAGGGTCGAGCGGCGTTGACCTGAACATGATCGCCACCAGCGCCGTCGACCATATCGAGGTCCTGCGTGACGGCGCGGCGGCGATGTACGGGTCCGATGCGATTGCCGGCGTCATCAACATCGTGCTGAAGAAAAGGACGACCGGATTTTCCGCCAGCGCCCAGACCGGGGCGAATGCCTATAACGGTGACGGGTGGCAGACGCAGATCAACCTCGGCTACGGCCTGACATTCGGCAATAACGGTTATTTCCGCGTTGATGGCCAGTACATGCATACCGACCACATGATCCCGCCGACATATGACGTGGGCGCGAAAACCTATCATTTCCCGCCAACCAGCAATCACATCACCAGCACGCCAGAGGAAACGCGCGGCAACATCGTCCTGTCCTTCGGCACCGACCTTACCGAGGGCATCCAGGGATACGGCAATATCCTGTACACCCACCGCCATAACGAAGCGTATGAAAATTACAGATATCCCAACGCCCTTCCGCAACTCTATCCCGACGGCTATTCCCCGATCGAGACGAATGACGAAAACGACTATTCCGCCACGCTGGGCCTGAAGGGGAACAGGTTCTTTGGCTGGACATGGGATCTCAGCACCACCTACGGGGCGGACAACAGCCGGATCGGCACCGTCAACAGCGCCAACGTCGATCTGTACCAGAATACCGGATCCACCCCGACCAGCATGATGGACACCCGGTACAACCTTGCACAATGGACAAATAATTTCGACATCAAGAAAGAGTTCAACATTGCACGCACCGTCCCCGTCACCGTGGCGGCCGGGGCGGAACACCGGCTGGAAACCTATCAGCTGTGGGCAGGCGACGTCGCGTCCTATCTGCTTGGGGGGGCGCAGGGCTATGGCGGGCTCATGCCCTCGAACGCGGGCAAATGGGGACGCGACATCTGGGCCGGATACCTGGATGGCGATTTCCATTTCACGAAGAACTGGGAAGTCGATTTCGCGGGCCGGTTCGAACATTATACCGACGGGTCGGGAAATACCGAAACCGGCAAGGTCTCCACGCGCTACAACATCACCAGACGGGTCGCGATCCGCGGCACCTTCAGCAACGGGTTCGAAGCCCCCACCCTGCTGCAGGAACATTTCAGTTCCACCAACACATCCGTGACAAGTGCCTCCGCCCTGCTGTCCCCCAACAGCCCCGGCGGCAGGTATCTTGGCGGGCAGGCCCTCAAGCCCGAACGCTCCACCAGCGCGGAAGGCGGCATCATCATAGAGCCCATCAACAGGCTTCACATGTCCGCCGACGTCTATCAGATCAATATCCGCGACCGCATCTATGTCGGCGGCTCCACCTATGGGCAGGCGGCGGAGGAGGCGATCACCCTTTCCGGCGCGGCACTTCCGACGACCGTCTCCCCCCAGCAGGTCAGCGCCTTTTATTTCGCCAATGTCGGCAGCACCAGAACGCAGGGGCTGGATATCCGCTCCGACTATTCATACGTCTCCCGGCGTTTCGGAACGTTCACGCCTTCCCTTTCGCTCAGCCTCACCCGCACCCGCCTCCAGCATGTCAATACGGATGCCAACGGGAATCCCTACCTGAACGAACAGACGGCGGCCTATCTGACGACCACCTCGCCACGCAGCAAGATCATCCTTCAGTTGCACTGGCATTATCACGACTGGGACGCCACGATCCGGCAGACCCGGTATGGCGAGACGTCGGACATGCTGACCTATGAGGACCAGACGCCCGCCAGCGCCACCTGCAAGGGGCAGCCCCTGGCCTATTCGAATGTCTGCTGGTCCAAGTTCACCAATACGCCGGCCTGGCTTACGGAGCTCGAGGTCGGCTACCGCCCCATTCCCGTCCTGCATGTCGCCATCGGCGCGAACAACATCTTCAATGTCAGGCCCCGGAAGGTGCCGCTGGATGTCAATTACCGCGGTGCCAGCCCCTATGACCTGAACCTGTCGGGAATTCCCTTCACGGGTGGGTATTACTACGGCCGCGTCGACCTGACGCTTTAGAAAAAACAAGACATAAAAACAGGGTTTCAGAAGGAAACGACATGGGTAACGGCAGCAGCGAGGATCGCCGTCTGGGCATGGGTGGGGGCACCACGCGGCGGGACTTCCTGAATGGCAGATCGCGCCCGGTGGGGGGGTGTCCGGTCGCGGGGCACGATCCGGGCGGGATCGACGACTTTTCGGGCTATGGCGGCATCGGGGATTATGCGCGCGCCAACGGCAATACCCTGTCGGTCCTGACGGCGGCGCACCGCGTGCGCGACGGAGCGTACGATGCCCTACCTGCCGACCCGGACCCCGGCGGGGATGTCGAATCCCATGACCTGGTGATCGTCGGCAGCGGCCTGACCGGCCTGATGGCGGCAAAGGAATACCAGGCACGCACCGGGGGCGCCCGGCGCTGCCTGATACTGGACAACCACCCGATTTTTGGGGGCGAGGCCCGGCAGAACGAATTCATGGTCGACGGCACCCGCCTGCTTGGCCCGCAGGGATCGAACGATTTCCTGGCCCCCAGGCCCGATGCCGACACGCCGATCGGCGCCCTGTTCCGCGAATGCGCCATCCCGTACGATTTCACCGTGCAGGACTGGGATGCGTCGCTTAAGAAACTGCGTTTCTCGTTCGACAATTATTCCAATATGGATGGCTTCAACGAAAAGCAGGTCGATATCGCCTACCGTTTCCAGACCCGCGACGGCGCGCAGCATCCCTACTGGGCCGAAAATATCTGGCGCGACGATCTGGCGCGCACGCCCTTCCCGCCGGAAGCCCGGCAGAGCCTGCTGCGCTGGCGGCGGGGCGACGGCGCGGTCCATGCCGATGACCCGCGCGCCCTGGACCAGGTCGATTACCGTACCTATCTGGAAAAGATGTGCGGCTACCGGCCCGAGGTCACGGCCTTCCACCAGCCGGTGGTGGGCCTGCTGGGCGGTGTCAGCGCCGATGCGATCTCGGCGCGCTACGGCATGCACCTCGTCTCGCATTCCAGCCGGATGACCTATTCCTTTCCCGGTGGCAACGCGCTGCTGGGCCGCTATCTCGCAGCGCAGCTCATCCCCGGCCTGTTTCCCGGCGGCATGTCGTTTTCGGCCATGCAGTGGGGACGCATCGACCCCGCCCGGCTGGATGCGGAGGGGCCGGTACGCATCCGCCAGAACGCCACCGTGGTTTCGGTCCGCCATCGCGGCGGCGACCCGGCATCGGGCATTGTCGACATCGCCTATGTCCACGCCGGCTGCATCCGGCGGGTACGCGCGCGCGCCGTCATCATGGCGACAGGCGGATGGATCACCAAACATGTGGTGCGCGACCTGCCGGCCGATATCCGTGACGCCTATGACGGGTTCAGCTACGCACCGGCGCTGGTGGCGAACGTGGCGCTGAAGAACTGGCGCTTTCTCTACCGGCTGAACGCGACGGCGGCCCGCTGGATGGATGACGGCACGATGTTCGGCTTCTGCGCCAATATCCGGCAGTCGATGGTGACCCCGGATTACAACCCGCCGCTGCACCCCGACCGGCCGGCACTGCTGACGTTCTACATGGGGCTCTATACCCCCGGGCTGAGCGCCTGGGAACAGGGCGCGCGCGGCCGGATGCGTCTGCTGTCAACCAGTTACGCGGAATATGAGCGCATCATCCGCACCCAGATGGCCGCGATGTTCGCCGAGGTCGGGTTCGACCCCGCGCGCGACATCGACGGCATCATCCTCAATCGCTGGGGCCATGCGCGGGTGATCCAGACGCCGGGATTCTATTACGGCCTCGACGGGCGGCCCCCGGGGCGCGAGGTCGTGGCAAGGGGCTTTGGCCGCATCGCCATCGCCCATGCCGAACTCAACGGCGCACAGAACTATACCGGCGCGTTCCAGCACGGAATCCGCGCCGGCCGGGAGGTCGCATCATGGCAGTAAATGACATTCCCCCCGTCACCCGGCGCCACGTGCTGCTGGCTGGCGGGGCGGCGGGGCTGCTGCTGCGCCCGTCCACTGGCCGGGGCGCATCCGCACCGCCTGCGTCCGCGGCGCGCCCGGTCCTGCTCCATATCGCGCCCGCCACGGTTGAACTGGCCCCGGGCATCACCCGGCGCGTGCTGGCCTATAACGGGCAGGTCCCCGGCCCGGTGCTGCGCCTGCCGGAGGGACAGACAGCGCGGATCCGCGTTACGAACGGCAGCGACGCGCCGGAACTGGTCCACTGGCACGGGGTGGATGTCGGCAGCATCCCCGATGGCGCGGCCGAGGAAGGATCGGCCACCATCGCGCCGGGCGGCACGCTGGATTACAGCTTCGTGCCCACGCATGCCGGCACGCGGTGGTATCATACGCACACCATGGCGATGATGGATTTTTCGCGTGCCCTGTATGGCGGGCAGTTCGGTTTCCTGATCGTCGAGCCCCGGCGCGATCCCGGCCGCCATGACCGCGAGGTGCTGCTGGCGGTCCATCACTGGGATGCCAGCCTGCCTGACGTGCCGAAATCGCCCGAATACTGCGCCATGCCGCGTTATCGTTACGCCACGTTCAACGGCCGGCTGATGCAGGCGGCCGAGCCGGTGCGCGTGCGGCAGGGCGAGCGCGTGCTGTTCCGCTTCCTCAATGCCAGCGCGACCGAGACCGTTTCCCTGACCCTGCCGGGCCATGTCTTCACCGTGGTCGCGCTGGATGGCAACCCGGTCGCCAGTCCCGCGCCGGTATCGGTCATCACCCTGGGCGTGGCCGAACGGGTGGACGCCATCGTCCACATGAACCGCCCGGGCCGCTGGGTGCTTGGCCCGACCGACCGCGCGTCCCTCGCCGCCGGTCTGGGGCGGGTGATCGAATATGCCGGCAGCAGCGGATCGCCCGTCTGGACCGCGCCCCCGGCATCCGACTGGGACTATGCCCTGTTCGGTGGCGCCGCCGCGCCCCCGGTGGAGGACCTGCGGCTGGATGGCGTCTTTCCGATGCTGTTCGAACGGCGGCTGGCGCCCGATGGCATGGAGGGCTGGACCATCAATGGCCGCCCCTTTGCCGAGCTGCCGCCGCTTCATGTCCGTGCCGGCGGGCGCTACCTGTTCCGCTGGACCAACCTCAGCGGCTGCGCGCATCCCCTCCACCTGCACCGGCATAACTTTACGGTCCTGCGCCGGGGCATGCGCCGGATTGGCCCGATCGAAAAGGATACGGTCCAGATCGGACGGTTCGACACGATCGACGCCCTGTTCACCGCCGACAATCCGGGGGATACGCTGTTCCACTGCCATCACCAGATGCACATGGATTATGGCTTCATGCAGATGATCCGCTACGTCTGAGCAATGGTCCGGGGCATGCCAGGCGATCAGGATTCCCCCGGGTCCGGGCCACCATACCGCGGGGGAAAAATACGGCCCGGATGGATGGCAGGCGCGCCAGGGGCCGCAGGGTCACTTTTCCTCGATCATTTCTGGTCCCGTCAGCAGATATGGCATTTTCAATGCATTGCGCACCGTATTGCGCACCGGGCGGTTCGCGCCGGGCATGCGTGCCGCCACACGGTCCGGGCGGGGGCATGCGCGTCCGGGCCGGGCCGCCCGGTACACCATTTGCGTTACCGGCGATCTTCCGTTCATAGTTCATAACAGTTTCAGAACGGGAGCGAGACATTGGGTGTGGCGACCACCGGTCCGGGGCGGGTCATGCTGGTGGCAGGGGCCTGTATCGGCAATTTCCTGGAATTCTACAGTTTCCTTGCCTACGCCTATTTCGCGCCGATGATCGGGGATGCCTTCTTTCCGGACAGCAGCGGCGGCCTGAACAGCCTGCTGCGCGCGATGCTGGTGTTTGCGGCCGGCTTTGTCGCCCGTCCGCTGGGGGCGGTCGCCATCGGGCGCTATGCCGCGCGGCACGGCCGCCAGCAGGCGATGATGCTGTCCTTCCTGCTGATGGCATCGGGGCTGGCGCTGCTGGCCGCCACGCCGCCCGCGCGGATGATCGGGGCGTGGGCGCCGCTGCTGATCCTGCTGGCCCGCATCGTGCAGGGCTTTTCCGAAGGGGGCGAGATCGGGCCGGTCACGGCGCTCCTGTTCGATGCCGCGCCACCTGGCCAGGGCGGGCTTTACGGTTCGCTGCAATATCTGACGCAGCTGCTCGGCTCGCTCGCGGCCGTGAGTGTGGGGCTGGTGCTGTCGCTGGCGCTGTCGCATGCGCAGCTTTACGCATGGGGCTGGCGCGTACCCTTTGCACTGGGCCTTGTGATCATCCCGGCGGGCTTTGCCCTGCGCCGGATCGCCACTGCCCTGCCACACGCATCCCCGGCCGCGGGCGCCGCGCGACCGCATGCGATGGCGGTCGCGCTGATCGCGCTGACGGTCGCAGGGGGCACCATTTCCACCTATCTGCGCCATTTCGGGGTCAGCTACGCCATCTCCGTGCTGCATCTGTCATCGCGCGTCGGCATGCTGGCGAACGTGGCTGGCATGCTGGCGGGGCTGGCGACGGTGCCTCTGGGATGGTGGGTCGGGCTGCGATCGCATCACCTGCGTGGCGTGATCGGCACGCTGATGGTGCTGACGGGCATCCTGAGCGTGCCGCTTTACCGCTTCGCCATCGCCCAGCCCGGCCTGCCCAGCCAGCTGCTGCTGAACTGCAGCCTGTTCGCCCTTTCGAGCCTGACGCTGGTGCCGCTGTGGCAGGCCATGCTGGAATCCCTGCCCTCCGCCAGCCGGGTGCTGCTGTTCGGCTTCGTCTATGCCACCACGGTGTCGCTGTTCGGCGGGTTTACGCCCTCGCTGGTCACGTGGCTGATCCAGCATACCGGCGATGCGATGATGGCGGGCTATCTGATGGCCCTCGCCTATGGCGTGCAGGCGGCGGCGTGGTACGGGCTCAGCCGTTTCGACTGCCGCCGCCATGCCTGACCCCCTGCCGGAGGCCGCCATGCACGCCAATACCGACCGCCTGTGGGATCTGGTGGAGGCCCACGCCCCGCAGGCCATCGCGCTGTCCGATGCCGTGTGGGCCGTCCCTGAACTGAATTTTGCCGAAACCAGATCCTGCGCCCTGCATGACCGGGCCCTGCGCGATGCCGGTTTCCATGTGACCCCCGGCATCGCCAGCCTGCCCACCGCCCTGCTGGGCGAGGCAGGGCGCGACGGGCCGACCATCGCCTTTCTGGGCGAATATGACGCGCTGCCGGGCCTGAGCCAGCAGGCGGGCGCGACGACGCACCGTCCCCTGCCGGGGGACGGGAACGGCCATGGCTGCGGGCATAACCTGCTGGGGGCGGCATCGCTGCTGGCGGCGACGGCGCTGAAGGCGTGGCTGGCCGAAACCGGCCTGCCGGGGCGGGTGCGCTATTACGGCTGCCCGGCGGAGGAAGGCGGGGCGGGCAAGGCCATCATGGTGCGCGCCGGTGTCTTCGCGGGGGCTGATGCCGCCATCACCTGGCATCCGGGTTCGTTCGCCATGGTGCTTCCCCCCGTCTCGCTGGCAAGCCTGCGGGTGGATTTCATCTTTGCCGGCCGGTCGGCCCATGCCGCCGCCGCCCCGCATCTGGGCCGTTCGGCGCTGGATGCGGCGGAACTCATGAATATCGGGGTCAATTACCTGCGTGAACACATGCCGCCAGCCGCGCGGGTCCATTATGCCTATCTGGATGCCGGTGGAAGTGCCCCCAACGTGGTGCCGGCACGCACGACGGTGGCCTATTCCCTCCGCGCGCCCAACCTGGCGGAGATGCACGCCCTGGCCGGGCGTGTGCGCCGGATTGCCGAGGGCGCTGCAATGATGACCGAAACCACGATGACCTGCGCGGTGGTCAGCAGCATGGCGAACCTGCTGGGCAACCGCCCGCTGGAGGAGGCGATGCAGGCCCAGTTCGAACGGCTGGGCCCGCCGCCCTTCACCACCGCCGACCGCGCCTTTGCCACCGCGATGCGCGCGACGCTGGATACCCAGCAGATCGCGACCGTCTTTCGCGCGCTGAACCTGCCTGTCAGGCCCGACATGGCCGTATGCGACACGGTCATCGCCCATGTGCCGGAGCGGGGCCGGGCGATGATGGGATCGACCGACGTGGGCGACGTCAGCTGGGTCGTGCCGACGGTGCAGGCGCTTGGCGCGACCAGCGCCGTCGGGACGCCGCTGCATTCGTGGCAGATGACGGCGCAGGGATGCTCGGCGCTGGCACATACCGGCATGGTCCATGTCGCCAAGGTCATGGCGGCGACCGGGGCGGAACTGATACGCAACGCGGCACTTCTGGAACGCGTGCGGGCGACGCATGCGCGCCAGATCGCACGGCATCCCCATATAAGCCCCATGCCATCCGGCCTTCCCTGACGGCGCGCCCCATGCCCACGCCCCGAAGCGGCAGCCATGCCCTGTCATTGCGACCGCCCGTTCCGACCTGTGACCGCCCTGCCCCAAACAGCCGGGACGCCTGCGGGAAATCCACAAGGACAAGCCTGCCTGCTGCGGTGGTGTGTCCGAATGGTGCCAGCCAGCACGCACCGGAAGGACGTGGATGCGGCGACGGCCGTGGCATGGAACAGGTCGCGCGGCCGGATATCGCGGCGCGATGGACAGGAAACTTGACAGGCTGATGGGCCGGGGATTGAGGATGTGTTCCAGCCATCACCATTCGGGACAGGAAGACCGCCATGAGCCCCCGCACCACGCCGCCGGCGACCGGGACCGCCCGGCTGGCATCCCCGCCATCGGCATCGCCGGCCCACGGCAATATCTCGGTCATGGCTGAAGGCACGGGGCCGGACATCATCCTGGTCCCCGGACTGGCGTCCTCACGCGATGTATGGGCCGGCCTTGCCGCCAGGTTGCGGGGGAATTACCGCCTTCACCTCGTTCAGGTGGCGGGGTTTGCCGGCATGCCCCCCGTGCCCGGTCCGGACCGTCAGGTGGCGGCCCCCACGGCGGAGGCGATTGCCGGGTATATCCGGCGCGAACATATCGCGGCCCCCATCGTCATCGGCCATTCGCTGGGGGGTGCGGTGGCGCTGATGCTGGGCGCGCGGCATCCCGACCTGGTTGGCGGGCTGGTGACTGTCGATGCGCTGCCATTGTACGGCCTGCTGTTCAATCCAGCGGCCACCAGCGAAACGGCCCGACCGCAGGCAGCCGGGTTCCGCGATGCCGTGCTGGCGGCATCCGACGCACAGGCACAGGCCATGCAGCAGGCGTCCATCGCCCGCCTTGCCCGGACCGAAAGCGTCCGGCCCGCACTGGTCGCGGCGGGGCTGGGGTCGGATCGCAGGACCGTGGCCGATGCCGCCTATGAACTGATGACCACCGACCTGCGTCCCGAACTGGGACGCATCACCGCGCCGGTAGCGGTCATCTATGCCTATGACCCTGCCTATGGCGTCGCGGCCCCGCATATCGATGCGATATTCCAAAATGCCTATGCCACGACCCGCAATGTCAGCTTCCGGCGCATCGATGACAGCTTTCACTTTGTCATGCTGGACCAGCCGGAGGCGTTCCTGCGCGCTGTCCTTGACTTTCTGGACCACGGGACGCTGCGGGAAACGTGAAAGGTTTAAACGTGAAAGGCTTTTGCAAAATGCTTCGGAAGACGCAGCCTTTCCCGATAAAAGGCGGCACCCGGAAACTTTCATCATTTTCAGGACTGCCACATGGAGGATGTCTTGCCTGACACTGTAAGGACCCTGACCGCGACGGACCCGTCGATCGGCGACCTCCTCACGCTGAACAACGACCATGAGACCGAGCTTTCGCGGCTGGATGCGGATCGTTTCAGGCATCTGCTGCAAACATCCTTCCTCGCCCGGCATATCGGCGGGGCGGCATTCGTGCTGGCGTTCGATCAGGACGCCGGTTACGACAGCCCCAACTTCCTGTGGTTTCGCGAACGTTTCGCCCGCTTCGTCTATGTTGACCGGATTGTCGTGTCACCGCACGCGCGCGGACGCGGTTACGCACGCAGGCTGTACATGGACCTGTTCGCCCATGCCGCGCGCGCCGGGCACAGCCATGTCGTGTGCGAGGTCAACCTCAACCCGCCCAACCCGGCATCCGACGCCTTCCACGCGGCACTGGGGTTCAGGGAGGTCGGATGCGGCGTCATCCACGGCGGGGCAAAGACTGTCCGCTACCTCTGCATGGAAATCGGCGGCCAGTGCATCATGTCCCGCACGGCTGAAAAGATCGCACACGAAACATAAGAAGTTTCTGGTGAAGCCTTTTGCAAAAAGCTTCGAAAGAATGCCGCCTTTTCAGATGAAAGACGACACCCGAAAACCTTTATCGCCTACTTTCACCCCTGCTGCCGCAGGCCGCCATCCGTCAGGTGCCGGACATCAGGTACCGGGCATCAGGTACCGGGCATCTGGGCAAGGGCATCGTTCGCATGGCGGCTGCTGTCGGCCGTCGTGTCCTCCGCCATGCGGATCGCGGCCTGCAGTTTCGGAACGGTGTCCTGGAACGTGTCGTTGCGTTCCATGATGTTGGCGATCGTCTGGCGGTTCGCCAGCGATTCCTTCCATGCCTCGACCGTCGCGCGTTCCCCGTCATCGTCGAGTTCCACGATCTGCATCAGCTGACGGACGACCTCGTCACGGCCCTCGATATCGGTGATGACGTATTTCCGGATGGTCTCGCGTCCCGCGACATCCTGCCATGTCCCCTGCATTCCCTCCACCTCCTGCTTCCATATCTGTACCGAATGGAACAGGGCCTGAAGGTCGTCATGCGCTTCGCGCGTCCGCCTGCGCAGAAGGTCCAGACTGTCGGGAAGGGTCCCTCTTGTGGTGGTCATGGCGTTTTTTCCCCTGTGGCAGGATTCAGGTCGCGGCGTTGAAGGCAAGCAGAAGCTGGACCTGTTCCGTCAGCTTGCTGTCCATCATGCGCGCGTACTGGGCATTTTCGTCCCCCACCCTCTGGCAGGTGCCGAACTGCGTCATGGCGCTGTCGCCGCGCGCGGTGGCATGGCTGGCGCGCACCATGCACCTTTCGGCCGCGTCCTGCGCCACCTTCGCCAGCGCATGCATCCGGTCCACCAGCGGCTGCGTCGCCTCGACCCGTTCGATCGCATGGGATGCCTCGTTCACCGCGCGTTCGCCAAGGGTGCAGGCCGTCCTGGCGGTATCAAGGGCGCGGCCGGCCTGCGCAACGCAGGCGCGGCAGTGGTTTTCATGCGCGATCGCCGCGTTCAGGCGGCCCTGTGCCGCAGACAGGTCCGCGTTCGCCCGCCCCAGGGCCGCGGCGGCGGCATTGCGTTCCCCACTGGCCCGCCCGACGGCCGCCGCATGCGCGGAACAGTCATAGCGGATATGGTTCCCCTCGGAATCGATGTAGTAGGAGCTTTCGCAGCTGCTCAGCCTTGACTGGGCGTCGGCAAGCTCGCTTTCCGCCCGGCTGAGGCTTGCCTCCGCGCTACGCACCCGGGCCTCGGCCGCCGTGACGTCGTTCTGTGCCGCGATCCGGACGGAGATGGCGCTGCTCAGGCGGTCCTCCCACAGGTCCAGCCGGTTCTGCGTCGCCTGACGCGCGTCGCGCGCGTTACCAAGCTGCACGCTGGCGCGGCCATGGGCGGCCTTTGCCCCGGAACGCTGGCGTTCCAGCGTGGTGGCGCAGGTCTCGACCTGCGTGCGTGCGACACGCGTCGCCTCGGCAACGCGCCGGGCCTCCCGCACGGCCTTTTCGGCCTCGTCACGCAGGCTCGCCTGCGTCCTGCCGAACGTCGCGATGGCGCCAAGCGTCCTCTGTTGCGGCAGGACGTGATTCTGCAGGATGGATTCCAGCAGAAGGACCAGGACGCGCGGATCACTCGATTCCATCGTGCTCAGGCCCCGCCCGGGGTATCAAGCTGCCGCAGGTATTCCAGGCGCTCCTTCAGCTTGTGCTGGATCAGGTTCATCATCGCGCTGCATTCCTGCATCTTTCGCATGCTGCCCCCGAACATGGTGGCGAACTGTTCCGCCCCGTTGCCGTGATACACCATCGAAAGCGCGCGCCAGCTGCGCTCCAGCTCGCCAAAGGACTGTTCCATCGCGCCATTGTTGCGCGACAGCGCGGTGATGTACCCCTCCAGCGCGGAGACGAGTTGCGTCGTGTCGGTCATCGTCCACTCTCCAGGAACTGGCGCAGGATATGGCGTTTCTGGTTGATGAACCCCAGATAGGCCGGCGCGTCGCCCTGGCTCCATTTCATCAGCGCGTCGCTCAGCTCTTCCCACGACCGGTTATAGGCCACGGCGCTGCGGTCATTGCCCCACACCGCCATCGCCTGTTCGTGCTGCCGCGTCAGGTCAACCAGCGAACGGGCCAGAACCTCGCTGAACTCAGCCAGTTTCTGTTCGAAATCGCCCATCTGCACATATGTATCGTCCAGGGATGACATGCCTATTCTCCAAACACCGTAACCACGGTTTCCTTGTCCGACCGGCCCAGCAGGATGGCGGTCGTATCCCTGTCCTTGCCGGGGCGGGTGCCGCCGCCCGCGCGCGACAGCGGCTGGATCAGCCGCAGCGCCGCACGCAGGTCGTCATCAACCCGTTCGACCAGCACCCAGCGGAGCAGCTGCGACAGGCCACCGCCCACCGTCTCGTTCACGACGACCTTGTACAGCCGCTGCAGCGAACTGGTGAAGATGATGGTGTGCTGCCCCATGTCCGGCCCCTGCTTGAGGCGCTCCATCAGCGGGAAGGTGCTGAAACGCGCCGTCTCCGGCGGTCCGACCAGCAGCGGGGACGCGCGTTCGGGATCGATGAGGATCAGGATGTCGGCCGTCCCCGGCGGCGCCACGGCACCGATAAGGCCGACCGCGTCGTCGGGGCTGGTCGAAACCGTGATGTTCGCGGGCTGCGGCAGCCCCGCCGCGGCAAGGCCGGCCGCAATCGCATCGCCGTAATCGAAATCGTCGGGCACCAGCTTCGCCGGGGCGAGGTTGAGGATGCGCACCGATCCCACCACGTCGGGCGACAGCGCGGCGAGCGAGGCGACGACCGTCGCCACCACGTCCATCTGCAGCCGCGCGGCCTTCATCTCCATCACGCACAGCAGGTTTTCACCCCCCTCGCGCACCAGCGGCACGCAGGCCTGTCCGTTCAGGGTGGAATCACGGCCCAGCATCAGCGGCACCGGCAGGAAGCGCGAATCGATGCCCAGTTCCTGCAGCCCCCCGGCGGAGGCCGGCCTGCCGCCCATTTCCAGCAGCTGCGTCAGCCTGATCGCGCCATGCGTGCGCAGGGCCTCACGCACCAGGAAGTTCTGCTTCAGCCCCGGACGGACCTGCCCGGTCAGCACCTGCGTCGTCGGCCATGCCGCGCGCTTTTCGGCGGGCCATTTCTGTTTCATCGCCTCGAACCGCGCGAACAGAGGCGCAAGGCGCACCGCCGCCTTTTCACGTTCCGACGGCGTCGTGCGCTGCGCCGGCGGACGCCCGTCCAGCACCCCGACCTTGCCCGCATGGTTGAAGCCGTCCGCGCCGCCGTGGTCGTTGATCAGGATCCGTCCCGATTCCTGCAGGCCGCGCAGGATCTGCCGGCCCTCGGTCCCGAATTCGAACATCGAATCAACCTCGTCGGCCGCCATCTGCAGCGACATGCGCAGGGTGATCATGCTCATGATATGCTGCGAACGCGACATGCCCGAAGGCACCATCTTCTGCGAGCTCAGCAGCACATGCACGCCCGCAGCGCGCCCCTTGCTGACGATTTCCTTGAGGTGGTTCGCAGCCTCGTCCTGGCTCTGCTCCTCATCGAACAGGGTCTGGTACTCGTCGATCACGATCAGGATGCGCGGCGCGGGACCGCGCGGCTGGCCCGCCGCGTGATACTGCTGCAGGTCGCTGAACTCCCCCTTGCCGTCGTCGCGGTCCAGGAACAGGTCGTACCGCCGGTCCATTTCCCCGCGCATGTTGCGCAGGAAGCCGATCATGGCCCCCGGCACCGCGTTCGAGGCGATGACCGCCGCATGCGGCAGCCTGGCATAGGCCTGGAATTCCACCCCGCCCTTGAGGTCGAGCAGGTGGAACTGCAGCTCTTCAGGCGGGTAGCGCATCGCAAGGCCCATGATGATGAGCGCCAGCACGTTGGACTTGCCCGACCCCGGTATGCCCGACAGCACGCCGGCCGTAATGGAGCGGGTGCTGCGCCCGCCGGTTTCCTGCCCGAACAGGACGCCAAGCCCGTCATCGCTGTCGGTAAGGGAGGTGCCGACGCATTCCTGCGACGTCTTCGTCCACCACCTGTCGGGAATGACCTTCAGCTCGGTATCGACCATGGCCTCGGCAAGGCGGCTGAGGATATGCCTGTGCAGGGCCCCGTCCGGCGGGCGGTCCACGCATCCGGCGTCGCATTCGCGCAGGTCGATCACGTGGGCGTCGTCCATGATGGCCTTCAGGTCGAACCCGTGCGGCTGCGGCTTGTCCATGTTGACATGCAAAAGCAGGTAACGCCCCGCAAGCGGCCCCGTGCGCGCAAGGTCCGTCAGCTGCGTCGTCATGGGGTTGTACTTGGCCGTATCGCCCATATCCAGCGCGCAGACGACCTCGTACCCGCCGGCATCCTTCTGGTCGCGGCGGTCCCATTTGTGGAAATCCTGCGCCCGCGTGCCATCAAGCATCGTGGCCGTCACCTTCGCCAGCCTGTCCATGACAAGGCCCAGCGTTTCCGCCGGGACGGCGTTGTTGGCCGGCAGGTGCGACGGCAGCAGCCCCTGCTGCGGAAAGGTGGTGCCCCCGCCATTGGGGTCCAGCAGGACAAAGCGCACGTCATTGCCCATCATGCACGCAAGGCGCAGCACCAGCGCGCGGATCAGCCCGACAGCGCTCTCCCTCGTCCTGTCGTCCGACAGGATTACCCATGACCTGCGCCCCCCGATCAGCGGAAGGTAGCGGATGGCGCCATACGGATCCGCATCGCGGCCCCAGCGCAGCAGGCAGCCGTCCTGATCCGCACGGGTCAGCCCGACATGTTCCCCCTGCTTGAGCCACTGCACCCACGCGGGCGCCCATTCGGCATGCAGCCCGGCGCAGTCATCCGAAAGGAACGAGGCGTTGAGGTGAAAGACCTCCGGCGCATAGAGCGCCCGGCGCACTGCGGTCCCCTCCGGCCCGACGCTGAGTTCGCACACCCCGGCCGACTGCTCGCGGCCGGGCCTGGCCCGTGTCGCGTACTCGGCGCGCCACGCGGCGTCGAGGGCCAGCGCGTCATCGATCGCGACGGGCCGCACCAGCGGGCGCGCGGGCCGGCCGGCGGATGGCGCGGCAGACGGCGCGGCCTCCTGCGCGGGGGCGTCGGGGGCGGGGGTCAGGCCCAGAAGGTCGTCGAGGTCCGATGCGGTTCCACTCATGAAACGGGTTCTCCGCCTTGGGATTGAAAGGATGTCATGGCAACGGGACAGCAGGTCATGCGCATCAGCCCGTCAACTTTTTCGCGGGAAGGGCATCAGGACGCCGCTGAACATCGCAATATCTTTCTTTGTGTCCAACGTGTCAGGCTGGAACGGCACGAAAAAGAACGGCAGCGTGCCACCATGGAAATACTGCTGGACATGGGGAAAGAAGATGCCGGTGGGATCGGCGCCATACAGCCGGTATGCTTCGTGAGGGAGCCAGTAATCCGGAGCCTGCTTGTACTGCTGGTACATGGTTACGGCGTCGCGGGCATCGAGGTCGCCAAAAGTGGTGTTATCGCCCCACGTGTTGTTGGCCGCCTCGCGCATGAGTTCATCGGCCTTCCTGGTGTTGCTGAACAGCGGGCCCAGAAGGCCCTTTTTCTGGCCGCCCAGGTACATCGCCTCCCCGAAATATCCCCAGTGCCCGGTCACTTTCTGCAGTTTCTGGAACAGGCCTAGCGCGTTGCGGTAATTGCGGGGCGCGCCGATCCCAAGGCAGTGGCAGTACGCCAGCCGCAATATGCCCCACGCATCGCCGCGACTGGCGGCCTGTTCGGCCCAGAAAAACGCTTTCCCCGCATTCGACAGCGGGTTCTCGCCATAGACATTATGGGCAAAGGACAGGAACTGCATCGCGCGTACATTCCCGTCACGCGCGAGCTTTTCCAGCCATTCCATGGCGCTGTCGCGCAATTTCCCGTCCATGTAATTTCCACAGGCATACCGCAGGAACATCAACGTATCGGTGCGGACGCCGCCGCCCGCCGCGACCGACTTCTCGGCATAGGTCGTGGCCAGCTGCGTCAGGATGGGACGCGCATGCAGCGGAAACCAGATGATATTATTTTGGGGAGTATCGTGCTTGATGCCCGCATAAAGATCCAGAATGCCGCCACGGCAGCTGATGCGGGAAAGGGCCGACAGGCAGACACTGACGATTTTTTCAGGCGTGAGGACGCCTGCATCCACCAGACGGGGCAGGCATTCGATGGCCTCGCGCATGTACTGATCGGCTGCCTTGTCCTTTTCCCCCGGCCAGACATTCTCGAACATCCATGCCTGCGCCTTCAGGCTTCCCGCGCGGGAGGCCGCCCCGTAGCGGGCGACGGTGGTGGCGTCGCGGGCATCGCCGCCTGCCAGCGCGATGGCCTCAAGTCCCGCGACATCATTGGCATCCGGCGTCCCGATCAGTTCCATGCCACGTTTTATGTCACGCGGCATCATTTCCCCACGCAGGAGCAGCTCGCCCAGAAGCTGGCGTGCGACCGGAGATCCCTCCTCGCACCGTGATCCCTTTGCAGCCCATAGTTCCAGTGTATAGCGCGCCGCGTTATGCACGACGGTGACCACCTGCGGGTCCAGCTTCGCGCGCCGCGCCCATTTCACGAAACGCAGGCTGAAATCGAGGTCCCTCTTATAATCCCCCGCCCACCGGCAATAGATCTCCACCTGCGTGCGCAGGCTGTCCTTGCGCTTCGCGTCGGTCGCCTGGAGGTAGAGCTGCCATGTCAGGGCGAACGCCTCTTCCTGCGCCGCGACGACGCGCGGAAGGTCGAAGTAAAAGTAATCGTGCCGGCGCATCGTCGCTTCCGGCAGGTACAGGCTCTGGCGCAGCGCCTCGGCCCGGGCGGGATCCGTCGCCCCCGAGCGCGGATCGAAAAGGATTTTGATCAGTTCCACGCGGGCGGGGATGTTGCCCTGTTCCGTGGCCTTTTCATACCATTCGGTGGCGGCGGGCAGGTTACGCTGCACGCCCGTCCCGTCACGCAGGCAGTCGGCATAGCGCAACATCGCGGAGGCACGTCCCAGCAGGGCGGCCTTCTCGTACATCTGCGCGGCCCCTGGCAGGTCGACCTCGTACGGGGTGATCCCCGACAGGCTCCCCCACCGTGGCCGGGGGGCGGAGGCCAGCACGCCACGCATTTCCAGCACATAGGCGTAATTGCGCCTGAAATCCTCCGCCGTCGTCCGGGCGACATTGCGAATCAGGTCGTCCCCGCCCCTGTCTATCTGGTCGTATATGGACAGCAGGCCTTCAAAAAACTCCTTATACTTCGACCTGCTTTCCGGGTTGTCCGTCCGCAGCATAGAGTCGACGCAGTAATCAGCCCTGCCCGTGGTGATGACCTTTGTCCGGCTTGCCTTTTCCAGCCATTCGCGCAGGTATTTGTACTCAGACTGCGCCCGTGGGCCGGGGTAACGCAGCACGTAATTGCCTACGGCGGCCATGGCGGCCGCATTCCCCTGCTCCGCCGCCGCTTTGTAACAGGACGCCGGGGCTTTGTTCTGTTCCGTCGGGAAGATCATCGCAATGTCGCCGAGCAGCTTGATCGCCGCACTCTGCAGGGCCAGGGGTGCATGAACCTCGTCGCGCGTGACCCCTTTTCCCTCCTTGATAAGGCTGTTTACGATCCTCTCGCTCTCGTTTTTGCGGGCCTCGTGCTCGGCGGCGCTCAGCAGGGGGCCGCGCGGCATCTGCGCCAGGTCCAGCCGCGCAAGGGCGTATTCGCACCACAGGTCGCCGCATGCCACACCTATGTCCAGCCACTTGCGGGTTGCGGCCAGGTCATTCACGAACTGCGCCACCATCGCGGCGATCTGCGCCAGGCGCCCCCGCAGGAAAGGCGGCGCGGCGGTCATCCGGGCGCCCGTGGCGTCCAGAACCTCGGGCATCGTCGTGGGCCATACGTTAGCGTTGAACCTGCGGGCTATCATGGCGGTCATGGCATAGGGATCGCGCTTGACGACCGCCGCCAGCAGCCAGTCCATCAGGTCCGGCTGCTCGTAATCGCCAAGCCTGGGCGTGGCATAGGCGCCATATTCGACCCTGAACAGCTCGGGATAGCCCATGAGGTCCGAAAGCAGGGCCGCAGCGCCGGGCACGCCCTTTCGCGCGCAGTTTTCGAGCCACGCGACGTCGGGGATGGTGGAACTGTCCGCGCGCGCCGCCGCGATGACGGCGGCGGTGGCGTCGTCATCATCGCAATTGACCATGTCGAAATACGACGACAGCAGCCCGTCGGTGGTCGCGGGCCGCCACAGGCGTTCGGGATCGAAGGGCAGTTCGTCCAGCCCGATTCCTTCCGCCTCGGCCGCCTTGGTGTAACAGATGACCGCCCGTTCATAGAACTGCGCCGTGGCGGGCCGCGCCTCCCCGCCCAGGGCGCACCAGTCGCCCAGCGCGACCAGCCCCTCGGCCGATCCCTGCTTGGCCGCGGCGGCGCACCACCTGTAAATCGCCCGGCGATAGGCGACGGGATCTGCGGGATCGACGCCCTGCGTGCGCGCCGAATGGATACGGGCCATCACCATGATGGAGGACAGGTCGCCCTCTTCCGCCTGCCTGCGCAGCTGTGTGGTATCCACTCGGCCCTATCCCCCGCGTACGATTTAATTTAACCGACCGGTTTATAGCAGGGTGACAAGTTATGCGTCGATACGATATCTGAAACAAATACAGGGCGGGCGGTTAAGGTCTCATGACAATGTTTCGTGGCGGCAAGAACGCGTCCTGTCGCGACGAAACGGAAACCCTGCGGATGACATTACCGACATGACGACTTCGGATTTTTCATTTAATTCATTTTCGACATCTGGTTATTCATTACTTGAGCGTATGTTTTCGACCGCCCGCCGCCCGCTTCTTTTCGGCGCGGGCGTCATGGCGTGCATCGCGCTGTCATCGCCCACCCGCGCGCAGGTGGTGGCGCCCGACACCCCGCGCGAAAGCCTGATGTACGAAGGCAGCCAGATCGCGCTGGAAACCGATGCGCAGGGCCATGATTACATGGCGGTCGTGGGCCATGACGCCAGGGCGCCGCTGGACATCCACGATACCTTTGTCCTGGAGGCCGCACAGCTGCAAAACGAGACCGTCATGATCCTGCGCGGGCGCGACAGCACGTGCGACCGCCGTTACGCGGTCGTCTCGCTGTGGGGTGGCAGGAACATGCGCGTCAACATGCTGGACGGTCCGTGCCAGCCGACATTATGGTTCGCTCCGATCTATACGGGGATGGTCATCTTTCATGCCCCCATCGGCAAGAGCCTGACCTACGTTTACCAGAACAACACGGTACGCTCCTACGTCGTGTCGCCGATGTTCCGGCGGATCAGGGAGCGCCCGACCATCCTGCCCGTCATCCGCGCGGATCAGTCCGCATCCATGACCCTGGACAACAACGACGCCAGGGCGAAGATAGACCAGAGGGCGCTTGACGACAGGCTGCTGGCCGAGGCCGCGGCGGCGAGGAAAGCCGCCGCGAGGTCAGCGTCGTCGTCCCCCGCCGCCCCTGTCGCCCCGGCCCGGCCGGCGCCGGTCCACATGAAGAAAATACAGGTCGGCAGCATGCATGCCGATGAAACCGACACGTCCAAGGACGTCAGCCTGGACCTGACAAAGTGAAGATCCCGTTCATCAACTTTTCCAACGCCACCAGCCCGCGTGCCTATGCCCCGGTCATGCTGGTCCTGACGGCGGGCTACCTCATCTTCGAACTCGGGTTCAATGCCCGGCTGCTCGACATTACGGGCGGCATCGCGACGCGGCACGACATTACCGCGATCGAACATTATGGCCGCCTGATTTCGGGGGTGGCGCTGACGATCGCGATATGGGGGCCGATCCTGCGCCTGTCCAACGAAACCTACCAGCGCGGGCGCTGGGTGCTGCTGCTGCTGATCTGCAGCGCCATGGCGCTGATGCCCGCGGCCTATTACGGGGAAAAGGCGCTGGTGGAAAAGATCGTCGATCATTCCACCGGGGAACAGCGGCGCAACGCGCTTTTGCTGCAGTACGTCAACCGCGACCTCATCAGCGGCCTTATCAAGGCGGAGGCGATCAGGCTTGACGACCATGCCCGCCATTCCCCGCCGGGCAAGGCGTTCCTGTCGATCCTGCCGCTGATGGGCATGTCGGTACAGCATGTCGACCAGAAGGTGCTCGACGACGTGAAGCAGGTGATGGCGCGGTCCGTGCGCCACGATACCGGCGGTTCGGACGGGTATGTCTATAACCACGGCTATGCCACCGTGCAGCAGGAAATACAGAAGGAATACAACGTCTATACCGACCTGTCCTATGCCTATGCCCGCAGCAGCCAGACGGGCCTCGCGCGGCTGACTTATGAAAGCGCGCTCATGCGGCTGACGCACCATCCGGGCCTCATCCCGCCGCAGCTCGACTTCCACACCTTTGCCCGGCAGCCGCCGATCGTCGCACAGCTGCGCGAGGCGCTGCATATCCCCGACGACATTGCCGTCAATGCCGACATGACGCCCGATGAATACACGACGCGCGTGCGCGACGTCATGGTGGAACGTGAGGTCAACAGGAAGATCCGGGAACTGGATTACGCCCCCGACACCTTCCTTGACGGGGCGGCGCATGCCCATATCGGCCGCGAGGCGATGGAGGCGGTGATCGCGCCGGCCCTCGCCCTTGTCTTTTCCGCCATGGGGGCGCTGGTGCATATGTACAAAAGCATGTTCTACCTGCTTTATACCGCGCGGATGCAGCCAAAGCCGGTCCACATCATCGTGGCGGGCGTGCTGTTCGTGTGCGTCACGATCATCTGGCTTTCGTCCAATGACGTCACCAGTTCCGCGCTGTTCCAGTATCTGGCCCGGCAGATGCGGGAATCCGGCGGGATCAGTGGCGGGCTGGCCTGTGGCGCGATCCGGTGGATGATCCAGGCGCAGACCTATTTCTATCCCGTCAGCGAAATGATCCGCAGCACCCTTGGCTTTACCTACGGCACGACGGACATGTGACGCTCATGCGCCTGCGGTCCTGATACCGACACAGGGAACGGCATCGCCAGTGACATGGCGGTGCCGTTTTTCATTGCGGGCGCCGATCCCTCACAAAGAGTTGGATTCCGGTTCCCCGCGCATGGGCCGAGACTGCATGCCCGTCACAGGACGCATGGCATCATGACGGGCGGGGCGCAGCCTTCGGACAGGTGGCCGCGCGTCGCGCGCCTGCGCCCTGCCGTTTCGTGCCCACCCGCGACATCGCGCCTCCGTCGAAAGGAAATTCCCATGCCCACACGACGTCTCCGGCTTTCCGGCCTGTTTTCCCTCGGCCTGCTTTCCCTTGCCTGCGGTTACGCGGCATTCGCCACCCCCGCCCGGGCGGCCGATACGGCATCGGGCACCCTGATGGGCACGGACGGCACGGCGCGGGGGTCGATCCATGTGACGGCAGCGCCCAAGGGGGTGCTGCTGCGTATCGAGGCCACCGGGCTGATCCCCGGATGGCATGGCGTGCATTTCCATGAAAAGGGCACCTGCGGCCCGCCGAAATTCACCGACGCGGGCGCGCATGTCCATGCTGCGACGCCGGTGGTCCACGGCCTGCTGAACGTCAATGCGAACGATGCGGGGGACCTGCCGAACATCTTCGTCGGACAGGACGGCAACGCGACGGTCGAACTGTATTCGACGCTGGTGACCCTTAACGGCACGGACGGCCATCCGGGGCTGCTCGATTCCGATGGGTCCGCCCTTGTCATCCACGCCAACCCCGACGATTACCGCACGCAGCCGATTGGCGGGGCGGGCGACCGCGTGGCCTGCGCCGTCATCCATTAGGATTGCCCGAAAACAGCCTGCCGACAGAAATGGCAAAGATTTCCGGGTGCTGACTTTTTAAAAATCGTTGTCCCTTCGAAGCTTTTTGCAAAAATCTTCACCAGGAACCCCTGTCATGATTGCAGGCTGTTTTCCGGGCGGTTTCCGAAACGATCCCTAAGCCATATTTTAATATGCCGCGCCCCGCCGTCCGTGACATGTTTTGTCATGATTTATCCGCCATGGAATGGAATCGCGGCATGACCCACAATTCGGCAAAAGCAGATCCCGCCCCGCTGGGGCTGATGGGGTTTGGCATGACGACCGTCCTGCTCAACCTGCATAACGCGCACCTTGTCCCGATGGGGGGCGCCATCCTTGCAATGGGGCTGGTGTTCGGGGGCGCGACGCAGTTTGTCGCCGGGCTGCTTGAATATGCCAACGGCAATACGTTCGGCATGACGGCATTCATGTCGTATGGCGCGTTCTGGCTGTCGCTTGTCATGCTGCTGTTCCTGCCGCACTGGGGGCTGGCGCCGGCGTCATCGCCCGCCCTGATGGGCAGTTACCTGCTGATGTGGGGTCTGTTCACCGCCATCATGACGGTCGGTACACTGCGGGCATCGCGTATGCACCAGGTGGTGTTCGCCAGCCTGACGGTGCTGTTTGTCCTGCTTGGCACTGCCGAGCTTCTTGAACAGCCGGTGCTGACGCTCATCGCGGGGTATGAGGGGATGTTCTGCGGCTTCAGCGCCATCTACCTCGCGGCGGTGGAACTGCTTGCGGGGCAGGTCGGCCACGCGGTCGCGCCTGTCGACGTGGCCCCCATGCCGATCGAGGTCCCCGCCTGAAGGCTGTCACCCCTGCCCCCCGATACACCGGACAATCGTAATAAAAGTTTTTGGTGAAGCTTTTTGCAAAAAGCTTCGAAAGAACGCCGCCTTTTTAGATGAAAGGCGGCACCCGAAAACTTTCACGACTTTTCACCGACCATCATGACGCCCCCGGACGGCACCCCACGCCGGGGGCAGCCTGCGTCATCGTCCGGGTCCGTACCGGACGAAGCACGCCCCCAAACGGGCAAGTGGCCCCCTTTCATGTCGCGGCATGAACGGCGACCCCATTAATCACCATTTAAAATTGTAAAATATGCCTTTTCCTTCCCCCGCCCGGGACAGGAGAGGCGCATATGGAAAAATCGCTGCATTCCCGCCACCCACGCAGGATTCGGGGACGGGCATCCTCATGCCTTCCCTCCCCATGACGGGACGGTGATCTCCTGCGAATCCGGCCCCCCTGCCGGGAAAACTCCCAAAAACACACGCGGAAACAGATTGATAATCACAATAAACGTTTTTTGTTGTGGTTTTCTTGACTGCGCATGATCCGTGTGTTTTTATGCTGGCAGACGGAAGCCCCCCATGACGGGACGGACAGGGCGCCGCGCAATGAAACAGGATTTGCGGGGGAACAGGCGATGGCATTATTCGCTGGGCACAGGGCGCCGGATTTCACGGCGCGGACCACCATCGGCCGCATCCGTTTTCACGAATGGCTGGGCCAGTCATGGGGCATGCTGGTGACGCACCCCGGCGATTTCCATCCCATGACATTTCCCCATGGCCATCTGGACCGTTCGGTAAAGATCCTTTTCCTGCCCCATCATGCCGGGGCGGGTGGCGGCGTCTGCGCTGTCCCCGTCCCGCCGCCGGGCGGCGTCGCGGTGTGCGACACGGGCGACGGGGCGGCCATAGCGCGGCTGTATTCGGGGGCGGAGTTCGAAGACACGCCCGCCCCCGGCATGGTGGCGGAACATGTCGTCTTCCTCATCGCGCCGGACAGGACGATCCGCACCACCGTGTCCCATCCGCCCGCGCAATCCCGTGCCGGCAGCCGGGATTTCCGCGAGGTGCTGCACCTGCTTGACACGTTGCGGGCCGTGGCCGGGCCGGGGGCGGCGCCGTCCGCCCCGCCGCGCCGGGCGGCGGCATAGGCAACGGTGGAGGACACCCATGACGCTGGATCCCTTTGCGCCGGGGACATTCCCCATGACGCCATCAGCGGACGCATCGCCCGTGGGCGCGCCGCCATCGGGCGGGGCCGATTTTTCCCGGACGGAGACGACGCACGACATCGCGGCATCGGCGCGCAACCTGCGCGGGCTGCTGGCGCCCTATGACCTTGTGATCGTGCCGGGGCTGCATGATTCCGGCCCGCGCCACTGGCAGTCGCACTGGCACGCGCTGCTGCCGTCGCGGCGCGTCCGGCAGGCGGACTGGGACCGGCCGCGCTGGGACATGTGGGTGACCGGGCTGGAACGGACGCTGGCCCATTGCCACAGGCCGGTCGTTTTCGTGGCCCACAGCCTTGGCGCGGTCCTTGTCGCGCGATGGGGACAGCAGCAGACGCGCGTGCGCGTGGCCGGTGCGCTGCTGGTCGCGCCCGCCGACCTGCGCGGCCCGCGCGCGCGGCAGGTGCCCGCCCTGCGCGATTTCGCGTTCCCGTCGTCATCGCCCCTGCCCTTTCCCGCCCGCATCATCGCCAGCACCAATGACGAATGGCTGTCGCCGCGCCGCGCCGGGGCGTTCGCCGCCGCGTGGGATGCCCCGCTGATCACGGCGGGGCGGCTGGGGCATATCGGCAATACGTCGCCGGTCGGGACGTGGGCGCAGGGGCTGGACTGGTTCAGGGATTTCCTGGCGACGCTTCCGCCGCCGGGCGACGTGCCCGCGGGCAATGCGCCTGCGGGTGACATCGCCCTGAACGGCATCCCCGCGCGCGGGCGGCATCACGCATAACAGGGACATATCGCATGCAGGGCTTCCGCGACCGCACGGTAACGGCGATTTACATCATGCTCGACGTCGCCTTTCACGGCACGCATGGCAACACCGTCAGCGCCACCGAAATCGCGCAGCGTTCGGGCATGGCGCGACGCGGGATCGAACCCGTGCTGCAGGAACTGTCGCGCTCGGGGCTGCTGTCGGGGGTGCGCGGGCCACGGGGTGGATACCGGCTGGGCCATCCGGCGCGTGAAATCCTGCTGTCGGACATCCACCATGCCATGCGGTGCGATGACAGCCGCCCGGACAAACGCAACGGGCCGCTGTTCAATGCCGTGATCCGCCCGTTCCTTGACCGGATGGGGGGACTGCTGGATCACGAATACCGCAGGATCACGCTTGACGAACTGGTACGCCAGGCCGAAAGCAACGGCCTGTCCCGCCCGAAGGCGGAAGCACCCGTCGCGACATTTTCCATCTGATCAAAAACGACAGAAGATTCCGGGTGACGTCTTCCGAAGCTTTTTCAAAAAAAGCTTCACCAAAAACTTCTTCCTGATTTTCAGGATGTTTCAGGGGCCAGCCCGCCAAAGGCCGCCTCCACACTGTCATGCCGCCCATGATCGCGCAGCAGCCCGAAGGCGAAGCGTAACGCGGCCTCCCGCCGGGTCGCGCGTTCCTCCGGCCGCGCGATCACGTCGAAATCCGCCGTATGGGCGTATCCGATGATGCGGCGGATGATTTCCATCGCGGCATAGCCCACAAGATCGCGCAGCACCCCGTCCATGAATGCCGCGCGCCCCGGCGACGCGGCGGTGGCCGCATCGGGAATGAAAAAGGCACACGGCCCCCGCGTATCGGACGGGGTCGGGTGCGCATCGGCCCACAGGCGGGTGAACTCCTCCACAAAACGGTCGCGGAACCGGACGATATCGCGCACGCAGCGCCGCCCGGCATCCGGCGACAGGTCGGCAAAGCGGCGCAGGACAAGGTTGCCCACGAACATCCCGCAATCGAACCCGATGGGGCCATAGATCGCGAATTCCCCGTCGATCACCCGCGTGTCGGTCGCACTCGCCATGATGGATCCGGTATGCAGGTCCCCATGCAGCAGCGCCTGCGGGCAGGTCAGGAAACGCAGCCGCAGTCCGTCCACCGCCCGCCGCACGGGGGCGGAGGCCCGGATGTCCGCCACGACCGCGTTCAGGCGCGGATCGTCCCAGTGGTTGCGGGGATGGTCGTGATACGGATCGTCCATCACAAGGTCCAGCGTGATGCGCCGCAGCGTCTGGTTGCGGGCATACAGCGCCTGCCGGTCGAACACGCGTTCGAACGGTTCGCACAGGACCGACGTCCCGAACGTCGCGCGCGCGACAAAGGTGGCGATGTCGGGCACCACGCGGGGCCAGTCCGCGCCCGTCATCAGGGCGTTGCGGTACACCTGATGGCCCGACAGGCTTTCGACGATCAGGACAAACAGGTCCGGGTCGAAATGCAGGCATTGCGTCGTCAGGCCGGGGACGAGGGGAAAGACATCGCGCAGGTAGGCGGCCTCGTAAAACGTGCGGTCCAGCGGCATTTTCCATGACGGATCGACCCGCACGTAAGGCAGCGACTGTTTCAGGCACACCCCGCCCGCCGGCCCGTGGATCAGGAAGACATTGTTGAGGTTGCCGTCACTGACCTCCGCAATGCGCCACTGCGCCGCCGTCCTGCCCAGCCGCGCGGCAATGTGCGGCAGGCCCGACAGCAGGGCGCGGATGCCCGCGATGTCCAGCGTGCGATATTGCGTTGCACCTGACTTCATGACGCCCACCTGCCTTTCCCTCCCGTTTCCCTGCGGCGCCCATCTGGCGCGGCGACGACGCTACGCCATTCCCGGCCACGGGAAAACACATCCGCGCGACTGCGGGCGCCGGAAATAACAACGATTCATTATCGTTATTTGATCCCCCGAAAGGGATCCCGCCGCAGTGTTGCACGATTTTCATGCCATATCATGGGTTTTCTGAAAAATCCCGCCGGTTCCTTCCGCATGTTCCCGGCCCCTGCCATGACCCGGACAGGGCGGCATGGCGGGCGGATTTCCTGTCGTCCGCAATATATGCGCACGACGTTCGTCATTTATTTTATTGACTCATATTGTACTGTTGTTAATGTCATTACCACATTAATACGCAATTATGTTCGTTAATTAATGTGCCGCGTTGCCAGAGATCGCCGTGAGAGGTCGCCATGACAGATCCGCCCCGCCACGGGTCCCGTCCCGCCCCGTCGCCCGACAGGGCGGCCCGCGCGCGCAGGTGCCGGTGTCCCGGCCGCACCGCCATCGCGTCCGCCGCCACGACCGTCATCCCCACGTCATTGCCAACATCATCCAGGGTTCCCTGACCATGTCACACACAACCGCCGGGAACATTCCCGACAAGATCCCCGAAAAGATCCCCGAAAAAATCAACGTCCTGTGGTTCCTGCCCACCCATGGCGACACCCGCTATCTCGGCACGCAGAAGGGCGCGCGCCCGGTGGACCTGCCGTATCTGCAGCAGGTGGCAAGGGCCGCCGACACGCTGGGCTATTACGGGGTGCTGATCCCCACCGGCCGCAGCTGCGAGGACAGCTGGGTCGTGGCCTCCGCCCTTGCCCCGATGACCGAACGCCTGCGCTACCTCATCGCGCTGCGTCCGGGGCTGCTGTCGCCCACGCTTGCGGCGCGCATGACCGCGACGCTGGACCGTTTTTCGAACGGGCGGCTGCTCATCAACATCGTGACGGGGGGCGATCCCACGGAAAATGCGGGCGACGGGCTGTTCGCCGACCATGCCACCCGGTACGAAATCACGGATGAATTCCTCGACATCTATCGCGCGCTGCTGCGGGGCGAACATGTCGGGTTCGAGGGGAAGCATTTCCACATCCGCGACGGCCACCTGCTGTTCCCCACGCTGCAGAAGGACGGGCCGCCGATCTATTTCGGCGGCTCGTCCGAGACCGCGTCGTACGTGGCGGCAAAATCGGTGGACAAATACCTGACATGGGGCGAACCCCCGGCGCAGGTGGCCGAAAAGATCGCCCATATCCGCAGGCTGGCGCATGAACGCGGGCGGGAGGTGTCGTTCGGCATCCGCCTGCATGTCATCGTGCGCGAAACCAGCGCGCAGGCATGGGCGGCGGCAGACAGCCTGATCAGCCACCTTGACGACGCGACGATCGCAAAGGCGCAGAAGGTCTTTGCCCGGATGGATTCCGTGGGGCAGTCACGCATGAACGCCCTGCACGGCGGACAGCGCGACCGGCTGGAGATCAGCCCCAACCTGTGGGCGGGCGTGGGCCTGGTACGTGGCGGCGCGGGCACGGCGCTGGTGGGTGATGCGGACACGGTGGCCGAACGGATCGACGAATACCGCCGCCTGGGCATCGATACGTTCATCTTCTCCGGCTATCCGCATCTGGAGGAGGCCTACCGCTTTGGCGAACTGGTGCTGCCGCGACTGCCGACGGCGCATCCCCGGCACGCGGGCGGCGCGCAGGGCACAATGGGACCGTTTGGCGAAACCATCGCGAACGACCACCGCCCCACCCGCGCGGCCTGACGGCGGGACGCGGCATGGCCGGCCCCACCGTGACCACCCTTCCCCCGGCGGCGGAGGCACCCGTCACCGCCGCCGCCTTTCGCGACGGCATGGCGGCGCTGGCCTGCGCGGTCAGCATCGTCACCACCGACGGCGCGCGCGGCGCCCATGGCTTTACCGCCTCGGCGGTCTGCAGCGTGTCGGACGCGCCGCCGACGCTGCTGGTGTGCATCAACCGCGCCACCAGCGCGCACCCGCACGTGCTGGACCACGGCGTTATGGCCGTCAATGTCCTGCACCGGGGGCAGGCGGCGCTGTCGGATGCCTTTGCCAGCCGTTCCCGCCCGATGGCCGAACGCTTCGCCGCCGCGACATGGCGGCGGGGCCGCACGGGCGCGCCGCTGCTTGACGGTGCGCTCGTCAGTTTCGACTGCCGCGTCAGCGAGGTGCGCGATGTCGCCACCCACACCATCGTCATCGCCCGCGTGATCGACATGGTCGTGCGCCATGACGGCGCGCGGCCCGGCCTGATCTGGTTCAACCGCGCCTATGGCCATCCCGTCACGTCATAGGCGGTGGCCGGGCCGCCTTCGCTCCGTCCGGGCAGTCATCCACGACAGATACCGGCGAACCCAAGGCAAGGCCGTGCGGGTCTTGCCTTGCGCGGTGGCGATTGACGCCGCCTCTTTGAAAAAAGGCGGCACGGGGCGGGAGGCTTCACACAATGCGGAGAATCGGGCCGCGATGCTTTTCGGACTTGAAATCATGATCCGCCGCGCATAGAAGAAACGCCAGCATCAGGAGTTGGGACGACGCCCAACGCCAACCTGCCGTTCCGGGCAAGGTGGCGCTTCCGCAAGGAAGGATGTGGCCGGACCCGGCAACCAAACGGATCAAGCCACTGCGTCTGTCCCAGCCAGGTAGTTGGAGAACAGACGTAAAATGCCAATCAAGATTCCGGACGACCTGCCCGCCCGCGACACGCTGGAGGCCGAAGGCGTCATGGTCATGGGCGAGGCCGATGCCATCCGGCAGGACGTGCGTCCCCTGCGGATCGGGCTGCTGAACCTGATGCCCAACAAGATCTGCACCGAAACGCAGATCGCCCGCCTGATTGGCGCGACCCCGCTGCAGGTCGAACTGACGCTGGTGCGCATCAGCGACCATGTCCCCCGCCATACCCCGGTCGATCACATGACCTCGTTCTATCGCGCGTGGCAGGACGTGCGGGCGGAACGTTTCGACGGGTTCATCATTACCGGCGCCCCGGTGGAGCGGCTATCCTTCAGCGATGTCACGTACTGGGACGAACTGCGCCGGGTTTTTGACTGGACCCAGACGAACGTGCACCGATGTCTCAACATCTGCTGGGCGGCGCAGGCGGCGGTCCATCATTTCCACGGCATGCCAAAGCACTGCCTGCCGCGAAAGGCGTTCGGGGTGTACGACCACCGGGTGCTGGTCCCGGCCTCGCCCTACCTTGTCGGGTTTTCCGATGACGTCTGCATCCCCGTCTCCCGCTGGACCGAGGTGCGCCGCGCCGACATTCCCGCCCACAGCGGCCTGACGGTACTGGCGGAAAGCGAGCAGACGGGCCTGTGCCTGGTGGATGACCCGTCGCATCATTCGCTGCACATGTTCAACCATCTGGAATACGATTCCACCTCGCTGGCGGATGAATATTTCCGCGATGTCGCCAATGGCGTGGACATTGGCGTGCCCCACAACTATTTCCCCGACGACGATCCCACCCGCGCGCCCGTCAACCGCTGGCGCAGCCACGCGCACCTGCTGGCGGGGAACTGGATCAACCGCATCTACCAGACGACGCCATTCGACATCACGCGCATCGGCCGCCCCGGCGTCGTGTCCCATCATCCCGCGCCCGCCGGCCGCGTGCGCGAGGCCGTGCCCGCCCACGCGGCGGGACCGGCCTGAAGGGACATAAAGTTTCCGGGTGCCGCATTTTTCGAAAATGCGGCGTCATTCCGGGGCCTTGCTTAAAAACCTGCGTCCGCAATCCCCTTCGGGAACCGTCCGCGCCCTTCATGGCCGGCGCCTGGTCCCGACCGCCGGCACGGATGGCCATGCGGGCTGGCAACCGTGCCCGTCATGGCGCGTTCGCCTGTAACACGACCTGCGCGGCGCGGCATTTTCCCATGCCATCTTCGCGTGCCATGCGGGTTGTCCGTTTTCGCGTCACCCACGCACTGTTCCCCGCGCCACGCGGGCGACAGCGGACAAGGAATACGCAGCCATGACCAGACCGATGCCCATGACGACGTCCAAGGTGCTGATGAAGGGAATGGCGGGCGCGATCCCCCTCCTTCTGCTGGGACTGTCATCCGCCCCGCCCGCGCTTGCCCACGGACAGGCGCAGGACACGACGACCCCCGGCATGACGGACCCCGCCCTGCCGGACAAGGCCACGTCGGACCGCACGGGCGCGACCTCCAGCAATACCCATGCCGAACGGCCGGGGAACAAGCCCGCGTCGGATTACAACAACGCGCCCTACCTGCAGGACCAGCAGGCGCTGGGCCGCAAGGCGCAGAAGTCGCGCCTGTCGCATGGCAAGTCCCCCACGCGGGAGGAATCCATCCCGCCGGGAATGAACGCCCCGAACGTCCAGCGCGACCCGGCGCAGCCGCCCGACTGATCCCGGCGCCGATCATCCTCCCCTGTTTTGATCACCCTTGCGTTGATCACCCCTGCGCCGACCATCCCTGCGCCGATGCCCGACCTTACTGATGCCCGGCGGCCTTTCCGCGATCACTGTTCGCGTTCGGGCCACGCGCACTATCAGGAAACATGGCAATGGATACGCCAAGACTTATCGAGGCCTATGCCGACCTGATCCGGCAGGTCGATGCAAGCTCCGCCGCCACGATCACGCTGGGGGAGCAGCTGCGCGAACGCGCGCGCCACAACGATCCCACGGCGCGGGAGGCACTGCGCCAGGTGCAGTCCGTCGCCCGCTCCTATCAGGAGGAGCGCCTGCGCCTTGCCGCCCTGTGGCGGGCCATCAGCGCGGCGCATCCCGAACTGCCGCGCTATCCCATGGATGACGCGGACGGCGTGGCGGTGGACGACGCGCCCAGACCGCGGGAGGAAGGACGCCTGACCGCGCTGCTGCGCCGCCTGCTGATGGATATTGGCGTGCCCTGAGGCGCGCCGCCCCCTGCTATTTGCTGAGCACGAGGTCGAACTGCCGTTGCGCCTGCGCCAGCAGTGGGGCATGGCGCATGTCGAAATCCCGCAGGTCCCCCCTGCGGTCCATGATCTGGATGCGCAGGCCGTGGTCGTGGAATTCCTGCAGGAAGCCGACCACGTCCATCCCCTGATGGCGATAGCTGATGGGCGAGAATTCGGTCACGATGCGGATATGGCGCACCTCGCGCACCATGTCGCGCATGCCGCACCAGATGCGGTATTCGGACCCTTCGGCATCCATCTTTATCAGGTCGGGCACCACCTTGCGGCCGATCGCATCCGACAGCCGCGCCAGCGCGCTGTCGAGGCGGTCGATGGGGACGTCCTCATGCTCGACGATCTGCTGGTTGGGCAGCAGCGAGGCGGAACCGGACAGATACGCCATCTTGCCCAGCCGCACCGAACCGGCGGCATCGCCCAGCGCCTGCTGCCGGATGAACAGGCGGCCGGCCATCACGTTGGCATGCAGGCTGCGCTGCATCAGGGCGCACAGCCGCGCCTGCGGTTCAAAGGCGACGACGCATCCGCCCGGCCCCACCCGCTTTGCCGCCAGCAGGGAGTGAAAGCCGTTGTTCGCGCCGATATCGACGAACGTGTCCCCCGGCGCCAGGGTGGCGTCGATATAGCGCGAGATCCCCGCCTCCCACACGCCATTGTTGATGATGTGCGGCGTCAGGCTGTCATCGCGCCCGTCAAGGTAGATGTAAAAGCCATAGGGCGTGTAGAACAGGAGCGTGTCATCACCCAGATAGACCGGCGGCCGGTCCCTGATCCGGTTGAGAAGGAAATTGATTTTTCCGACAATCCGCGCCTTGTCGATCTTCATCCGTTACCGTTTCCCGCTGCACGCATCCTCCCTGTGGACAGACACGGCGTTGTGCACGGGGCAGGCGGTTGTGTGCGCGTCCTTGTCATGAAAGATGGAGACCTTGCTGTTTGCATGATGTTAGCCGCTTATGACGCGGATGGATAGCCCGCGGCCCCGGCAGGCGGGCGCGGGTCCCTTGCCCCCGGACGCCAGTTTCCGGACGCCAGTTTCCGGGGGACATCGGCCGGGAAGCATCAGTCAGAGATCATCGACCGGGGATCATCGGCCGGGGAACATCAGCCGGGCGGCGGCGGGCCCAGCCGTTCCTCGATCGCGCGCCGCCGGTCGCGCCGCAGCATCAGCACCCCCACCGTGGCAAGGACCTGCCCCAGAAGCGCCCCCGCCACGAAGGCGATGGCGAGGAGGCCCGGATGCGCCCCGGAATGCGTCCCGAAATACGCCACGGGATGGGCCGTGGCGCAGGTCGCGGCGGGGATCACGACGCCTGTATGGCGGCATTGTCCGCCCTGCATCTGGCGTAAATCGCCTCCACCTGCGCCACGCTGGGGCCGGTGCCGCTGGTGGTGGTCTCCACCGCCTCCCTGATGGTCTCCCACGCTTCGGGGCCGTATTTTTCGATCAGGGCCAGCACCGCGCTGGCCGCACTGGCGATCGCGCCGATTTCTTCCGCGTCCATGTCTCAGTTCCCCGTGGTTGTGGTGGTCGTGGTGGTTGCGGCGGCGGCGCAGGCCGTGGGCTGCTGCCCCGCCTTCATGCCGGTCCAGCATGCCTCGAACGAGGCGAAGTCCGTCTCCAGCGCGGAGACGGCGGCGGACGTGACGGATTTCCCACCCTCGATGGAGGTTTCCAGCGACGTGATCTCGTTGAACACGCTCTGGCTGGCGGTTTTCACCAGCGCCTTCTGCGCGTCCGTCAGCGTAACGCCCGGCAGCCCGCCCGCCATCACGTCGGGCATGGGCGCCGCGATGACGTGATACGCGCTGTCGATGTCATAGACCGACTGTTTCAGCTTCCCCTGCCCGCTGCTGGCGCAGGCGCCAAGCCCCGCGAGGAGGGCCATGCCCCCGCACACGGCGCGGCAATTCGAAATGCGCATGCAATGCTCCCGTCAGAAATGAAAAAAGCCGCCCACCGGGCGGCCGGACATGTTCAGGATGCCGGGGGTTCGGGCCTGCCCCTGCGATCAAGCACCGCGATCCCCGCATCCGCGACGGCCTGTTTCGCCGCGGGCTTGTCCGGCAGCGGCACGCGCACCCCCGACTGTCCCGGCTTGAAGTGGTTTTCGGCCCATCCGACATTCAGCCCGATGGCCGCCATGACCTGATAGGCCACGGCCCACCGGCTGCCCGCGTGGGGCGGCGGGATCATGGCCGACGCCGCCCCGCAGGCAAGGACGAAGACGGAGACATAGAGCGCGTACTGCCCCGGCACTTCGGCCAGCAGCAGCGCGATGACGGCCCCCAGGCCGCCGAGCTTTGCCGTGGTGTTCATGTTCATACCTCGATCGCCTGCCGGAACAGGGCGATATGCGCGGCGTCCGCCGCCCCTGCCCCCAGCGAGGTGTTGTAGTTGGATTTCCAGTACCGGCACTGCCCCGCCGCATCATCTGCATCCGGCAGCGGCCCCGGCGCGCGGTAGTATTTCAGCCGCGCCATGGCGCAGGCATAGGGCAGGTTCCCAGGCAGCTGCGCCACCCGCGCGGGCCATCGGGACGCAAGGTCCAGCACCGCCCCGCGCAGGGACGCCAGCCGCGCATCCGACAGGAACGTGGCCCAGAGGTCGTCATGCGTCGCGGGTTCCATCTGCCACAGGCCGCTTTCGATCAGTGCGGTGCCCGTCATCAGGCCGACCGCCGCATCCCCGCCCAGCCCGAGATGGGACAGCGTCGGGGCGACGATTTCACGCCGGAACTGCGCGATGCACAGGCCGCTCATGGCCCGTATCCCAGCGCGCGCCTGCACAACGACCATACGGCATCGCCCACCTGCCCCCAGCCCAGCAGCCCGGTCGCCAGCACGATGAAGGTCATGCTGACCCATGAGGTCAGTTTCAGCCCGCCCTCGATCCGCGCCAGCCGGGCGGAGATTTCGGTGTCGCGCGCCGTCGCCGTATCCGTCAGGTCGTCCACGCGGCCCATGATCTCGCGCCGGGTCTGCGCCGCGTTGTCGGCCACCGCCCGCGTCAGGTCGCGCCGCAGGTCGGCGAACTGCACCGACAGGGTGTTCAGCCCGTCGCGCAGGTTGTCATGCCCGCCCTCCACCTTCGCCAGGCGTTCGCGCACGCGGGCAAGGTCCTCCACCGTGGCGCAGCGCACGGGCGTGTCCCCCGGCCCGACAGGCGCCGGCGGCATCGTTTGTGTGTTCATCCGTGTTCCAGACAATAAAAAACCGCCCAGAAAGGCGGTTCATAAGGCGGCCCATAAGGCGGCATGGCGGGCATGCGGCGTGACGGCGGATCAGGAGGATGCCGTCGTCGCGGGCGGCGTATAGATGCTGCCAAGCGGATAGGCACCGGCCGCATCCAGCGCATAGGCAAACCCGTCCGGGGTGGTGACGCCCGTCAGGCCCGTCAGCTGCTGCGTGGCGACGACGCTGCCGACCGCGCCGGCGACCGTGGCCGCAGGCGGGACCGGCGTTTCACCGGACAGGTAGCTGTAGGCAGGCTGGAACATCAGCGCCCTGGTGCGATAGAGGATGTAGTTCTGCGCCACGGGGGTGGTGGTCGTATCGGTCATGTCTCAATATCCTTTCTGGTGAAACCGGGTGGGTCAGATCGTTCCCGAAGCCCTGACCACAAGGGTTGGCGCGGACGTGCTGCTGCCGTTGGCGTTGTTGTGGATCTGCACGGTGCATCCGGTGGCGGTCGCCGATATCAGCGAACAGCTCAGATTGTCGCCGTTCGCCTCCAGCGATGGCTGGAAAAACACGTTCGGCGTCTGCGAAAATGCCATCGGGAACTCAATGGTCGACTGGTCTGCGACATCGGACACGCTGAACGTCAGTTCCATGACGTCGTTGATGACCGTATAGACCCCGCCGGACACCGTCCCGGAACGCACGCTTCCGGCCACGGGAAGGCCCAGCGACACCGTGCCGGTCGGCCCGCCCACGCCGAATATCGGGGTGGCTGCGTCATAGATGACAAAATTGCCATCCGTCTGGAGGGCAACCCGGTACCCACCGCCGTTGCCATAGGTGACGTTCTTTCCGTTCGCCGACAGCGGAAGGTAATTCGCAAAGTTCGCCTGCAACGCGGCATCCGCGTTCGCGCGCGTCGTCTGCTCCGACGTCAGGTTGGTCTGGACCACCTGCACGTCATAAAGCAGCGCGCCCGTATAATACGCCGCGTTCGACGCCACCCCGCGATAGGACAGCCGCGTATCGGTCCCGAGCGAGATATCGCCAATCTGCGCGAATGATGCCCCCGGACCGCCGGTTTCGGGGCCATAGCTGGATATCAGGTAGCCGCAGCTGACATTCCCNGGCAGCCCCGCCATAGGAATANGCGCAGCCCGGCGAACGTGCTGTCACGGCCCAGCAGCACCTTGTCCGATGCCTGATCAAGGCCGCCGCCCTGCTGCACCGGGGTAAAGCCGAGGGCATCCTGTTTCGCGGCCTGCAACGCCGCATCCGCGTTCGCGCGCGCCGTGGCCTCGGCCGTGACGTTGGCCTGCACGCCCTGCACGTCGGCATAGGTGCCGATCTGCGACCACGTCACGCCTGCCGATCCCCAGCCGGCCATGGGCCGCCCCGCGGCGGTCCAGTGGATGCCCCATACCGGCGAATCCCCGGACGTCAGGACGGCCCCGAACTGCCCCGAGACCAGCGGACCGGTATCGTTTCCGTTGACGGAGGCACGCAGCACCGACGGGTTTGCCGCGGATGACCCGATATTGACCCGACCCGTGACCTGATCGGGGCCACCGCCCTGCTGGACGGGGGTGAAGCCAAGGTTATCCTGCTTTGATGCCTGCAACGCGGCATCCGCGTTCGCGCGCGCCGTCTGCTCCGACGTCAGGCTGGTCTGGACGACCTGCACATCATAAAGCAGCGCGCCCGTATAATACGCCGCGTTCGACGCCAGCCCGCGATAGGACAGCCGCGTATCGGTCCCGAGCGAGATATCACCGATCTGCGCGAATGATGCCCCCGGCCCGCCGGTTTCGGGGCCATAGCTGGATATCAGGTAGCCGCAGCTGACATTCCCNGGCAGCCCCGCCATAGGAATANACGCAGACCGGCGAACGTGCTGTCGCGGCCCAGCAGTACCTTGTCCGATGCCTGATCAAGGCCGCCACCCTGCTGCACCGGGGTGAAGCCAAGGGCGGACTGCAGCCCGGTAAACAGCGACTGCCACGACGCGCCGGCAGCGCCCGGCGTGGTCACGTTGTCATCGGCGGTGGACACGTAATACGTGCCCGCGGTCGCGCCCGACACGATGGCGTTCATCGGATAACCGCCGATATTTCCCGCGAATGTCGCATCCCACGGCCCGAAATACCCCGACTGGAACGCGCGCAGGACAGAGGTGACCCAGTTCAGCAGGCCATTCATGTCCTGCCCCGATGGCGGCGTCCCCCCGGCGGAAACCGGGTCGAACGTCACGGGGGGAAACCCGTCCGTCAGGGAGGCCGCGCCGGGCGTGGTCGCGATCTGCGATGCCGTGGGAATGTCCCGGATATAGCCGCTTGCCGCCGCGTTCGCGAACGGGATGGAAAAGCGGGCGGGAAAATCACTCTGTTTCATTCATGATGCCTCCATCCTGTATGCGACCGCGACCCCTGCCGGGCGGGGCAGCACGCCCGAGGCCTCGACAATCGAAATCTCCACCGGGGTCAGCTGGAAATCGAAACTGTAGGTCATGGTCATGTCGCCCCCGTCGGCCACCCACGCATTGCCCCGCCCCGCGAACAGCGTCATCAGGATGGCGTTCAGCCCGATGACCGAACCATCGGTGATGTTCGCCATCGCCCTGGCATAGATCAGCGTGCGGAACGCATCGTCGGTCAGGGCGTAATTCGCGGTGACGACCGATCCGTTATAAAATGGCCCCTGCCCGAACGGCGCGGCGGAGGTGTTTCCGGCCTCCGAAAAACCCCAGAAGAGGTCTTCGGTTATCGTCAGAACCCGGCTGATGCCAACAATGCGCCCCCAGACGTCAAGGCCGTATCCCTGCGCCGTCTGCACGTTCCAGATCAGGGCGTAAAAGGCGTCGATGCCGGCACCGGGGTCGATGCACTGGTTCCATGCGTCGATCAGGGTGCAGATGGCGGGACTGCTGGCGTACTGGCTGATGATGGTCTGCTGCACATTATCCATGTCACACCAGCGTCAGTGTAATGCCGGCGGCGTCGATGGTGGGCACCTGGCTGATGTCCATCTGCATCGTAAAGCCCGTGGGCGCGGCGGCCGGGCCGATCGTGATTTCCACGATCTGCGCCCATGTCCCAAGGGCCGCGACCGCGCCATAGAACCGGCTGGCATACAGTTTCGCGCCGATGCGTGCCCGCGTCCCGCCATCCGTGCCGTCGAACGCCGCCGTTACCGCCGCCTGTATCCGCGTCAGGGCATCGGACGGCACGGCCGCGGAAGAGGCGATGGACACCGCGATGAACACCGGCGTCGGCGTGGCGTAATCGAACGACACGGCATAGGACGGCGCAACGCCATAGGCCGCGTTCGGGTCGCTTACCGTGACCGTCGTCCCCCCGGCATAGCCGCAGCCCGGCGGCTTCTTGCGCAGGATCGCCAGCGCGATGGCCGACGCATCGCCGCCCACCACGCTGACATAGACGCTGTGGGCGGGGATGGCGACGCCGCCGGTCGTGATGGCGGCGGCGGTGGAATTGTCCGTCACGTACGCATCCGTCACGCCGGGCACCGACAGCACGCTGGCCAGGATGGCGGCGTTCGGCCCCACCGAATTGCCCGCGACCGTCAGCTGGCGCCGTGCCTCGAAATCATTGCGGCTTTCGACGTCCGATCCGCTGACGCCCGCCACCGGGTTGGTCACGCTGTTCCATCCCGACACCGCCTGGTAAATCGACAGCGACCCGGCGGGACACGCGACCGGCCCGGTGGTGGTGCACGCGAACTGCAGCGACAGCGTCCCCGTCGCGGGGATCGTGCCCCCCGATGTCGCGGCATAGCGGTACCCCGCCGCGTCCTGCACCAGCGTGCCCGACGGTATGACGGTGCCCGCCGCCCCCGAACACACCCCGGTCACGACCGTCGCGGTGGCGGGATTGCGCGTCATGAAATAGATGCGGCCGATGGCGTCCTGCATCCGTCCCGTGGCGAATGCCGGGTCCACCCCGTTGGCAAGGGCGACGAACGCGTCGTTGCAGTCGCCGATGATGGCGGTCAGGCTGCTGGCCAGCTGTCCCTGCGGGGTGGTGAGGTCGGTATTGAGGCTGCCGCCGAACGCGGCGTTCATGTCCGACATCACCCCCGTCAGGATGTCGCTTTCGGCCGGGGCGGCAAAGCCCCCCGCGCCCAGCGCGGGCGCGGGAACGGATGTGGTGCTAGAAACTGACACTCGTGCTCTCCCCTGTTGTCAGGCCAAGCGCGATATCCCCGCCCAGCACCCGGTCCGCGCCGATGCTGCGCAGGACGCAGCGCGCGTCGGCAACCCCCGGCACCGCGCGGGCCGTGGCCTCCACCTGCGCGCGGAACAGGGCGGGTGACTGCCCCACGCCCAGCACCATGTTGAAATACGCAATGCCCTTTGACGTGTCGTACCAGCATTCCCCGGCGAACGTGCGCACCGCGCACGCCACGTCCTGCGCCACGGCATAGGGATCTGACGCCACGGCAATGTCGCGCCCCGCCGTGACCGACAGGTCCCACGTCGTGCGGTCCAGAAGTAATGAAGTCATGTTCGTTCCCGAAAAAATGCCTGCTTGTCAGGGGCGGCCTGAAAACGGCCCGTTGATGAAAGGATAAAAGTTTTCGGGTGCTGCCCTTTTTTAAAAAGGCGGCGTTTTCCGAAGCTTTTTGCAAAAAGCTTCACCAAAAACTTCTGGAATTTTCAGGATGCTTTTCAGGCAGGCTTCCGGCTATTGCGGGCGGCCGGTCGTGCCGGGGGCGGAGGTCACGGGATGCGCGTGGCCCGACAGCGAAATGCCTTCGCCCGTCACGTCGCCCTGCGCCGTGATCGTTCCCGTCGTGGTCACGTCGCAGTTGATGAGCACGCTGGCGGCATCGATCTGCAGCGTGCCGGACGTGCGGACCCGCACGCCCTCGCCCGTCAGCCAGACATATTCGGTGGGCGCGGCATTGAGGATGGGCGCGACATACACCGCGTCCGCCATGTCATGGATGCGGAAACTGCCCGGCGCGCTGTCGGCACGGTTGGCCTTTACATTGCCGATGTCGCGCCCGCAGACGATCACCGCGCCGATATCGCCCACGCACGGATCACATATCACCGCGCTGGCCCCGCCCTGGATGCGGGCATAGGGCACGTTGCGGATGATACCGTGCGGCAGGGTGCGGCCAAGGCTGTCCTGCATGTGCACCAGCGGCTGCACATCGACAAAGCCGACGGGACTGACCCCCGTGCCATTGACGGCGACGACCCTGACCGGCGTGTCGGCCCCCATCATCGCCAGCATCCGCCGCGCCACCGCCTGCACCGCACTGTAATCGCTGACATGGTCCTGCGCGTCCTGCGTGCCGACATGCACCGTCGCGGATTGTGTTTCGGACATCCTGTTCCCCTTTCACGGGTTTTTGGAAACTCCCCCGGCATGGGCCATGCCCCGCCACACGCTCATGCCGTGGCGGTGGCGCGCACCGCCTGCACGCTGCTGCGCCACATCCCGCCGGGAAGCATGGTGTCGAGTTCATGCGAAATGGCATAGGGCAGCCACATGCCGTTGGCCGCCATGCGCCATCCATCCTGCGTGGCGCCCGATATATTTCCCGCCGCGCCTCCCGTCGCGCCGCTGACGTAATCGGCCTGCAGCGAAACCGGCGTCCACAGCCGCAGGGCGGGGTTGAACAGGGTGTCCACCGTCACGCCATACTGGTTATACGACGGATACCCGATCATCCCCGTCGGGGCGGAAATCACCACGGCATCGCCGGTCGCGACATCCGCGTCGGCGGCGGGCCAGACCGACAGGACATTACCGTCCACCACGATGCGCGCATGCGTCGCGGCGCGGATGCGTTCGATCTGGTCCCGCGCCGATCCGTAATTGTAGTAATCGGTCGCGACATGGTGGAACCCGCCATTGCGAAAGCCAAGGCCGCAGCCCGTGGCGATATCCGCCAGCCTGTCGGCGTAATCGCACGTCCCGGCATGGCTGGTGGCCGGCAGCGGCCACACCTGCAGCAGCGCCAGCGACGTGGCCGACACGATGAACGTGACATCCGGCGCGGCGGAAAAATCGGCATAGGCATCGGCCACCATGCCCGTGAACACGACGCACGTCGCATCCCCGTCGCCCGCCGACAGCGTGACGGTGTTCGGGGCGACGGGCTTTTTCGTCGCGTCCCCCCCGACCGGCAGCGCCGCCAGCAGCGACAGGCGGTTCATCAGGTCCGGCGTCATGCCCGCGATCCGCAGCGACAGGCTGCACCCCGTCGGCAGGGCCGCCGTCACGACATGCGCCTGGCACCGCAACCCCGACAGCGTCACGCTGTCCGCGCCGCCCGCCCCCGCGCCCAGCCCGCCGCTGGCGATGGTAAAGGTGACATCGACGCGCCGGGCGGAAAATCCGGCATCAGCCATCATCCGTCCCCCCACCATCCCACAGCAGCAGGTAACGCGTGCCCAGCCCGTCCCAGGACGGGTCGGACGTGCCCTGCTGGTCCGCGAACATCAGGTCCCCCGGCACGCCGAAATAGGCATCGCGCACCACCGGGTTGCGATCAAGGCACGCCACGGCGCACAGGACCTGCGTCCCGTTGCACCACACATCCATGAACAGGCCGGTGGCGCGCTGGCGCAGGTCAAGGCGGATCAGCTGCTGCGACAGCACGACATTGAGCGACTGCGCCGCCGTCGCGACCAGCGGTATCTGCTGCATCGTCATATCCCCCAGATCGGGAAGTTCCATGCGGAACCGGCCGGTTGATAAAGGTTTCAAAAGTTTTTGGGTGTCGCCTTTTTTCAAAAAGGCGGCGTCTTTCGAAGCTNTTTTGAAAAAAGCTTCACCAAAAACTTCTTCATGATTAAAGGCGGATCCCTACCNCCGCGACATCCACCGCCTGCACCGTGCCCAGCGACATGCCCGCCGCGCCCTGCGGCTGGCGGGTGGTGGCGTACTGCTGCGTCGCGGCGACGCGCACCTCCTGGACCATCACCTGCGCCACCAGCATGCTGACCCCGCCATCGCGGCTTTCGCGGCGATAGCGGTGGCCGATCACATTGACCGAGGGACAGGTGATTTCCGGCGTCACCACCGCATACAGCCCGACATCATCGACCATCGCCTCCAGCGTCGCGAGGAAGGCCGCGCGCGACGCCTGCGCCGTGCCGCCCGACAGGCTGCCGATCACCTGCGTCGGCAGCGCCAGCAGGCCCGCCCCTTCGGCGTCGGAACCATCGCAGACCATCTCCACCATCAGCCGTCGCGGCATGCGCACCTTGTCATAGGACACGAACGCCCCGTTAAGCTGCGGCGCATCGGAAATCTGGCTCATGCTTTCGAAATCGAGCGCGCGGACATGGGCGCAGGTCAGCACCCGGTTGCCCGACGCGTCATACAGCCCCCACTGACTGGCGGCGGCGGCGATGGCGTAATCCTCCAGCACGGTGCCAAGCGTGGTGGAGGCCACGGCCGACACCCCGGCGGACACCGACTGCCCCAGCAGGGCCGGCACGCCCGCGGCCACCGGGATATCCCACAGCGCGGGCAGGACAACAGGCAGGATCGGCATGGTCGTTTCGCTTCCCTGCCGGGATCAGGCGGCTGCCCGATACCGGCGCGTTGGTGAAAATGACAGGAATGTCCGCGATATTCAGTAATGACCCGCATTGGCCATCGCGGGCAGGCTGCGGCTCCACGCCGTGGGCGTCGCGCGCGCGGCGGGCATGCGCGCGGGCATGGCGGACGCGGCCGGGGACGGTGGCGCGGGCATCGGCGGGGCCGGAACCTCGCGCATCGGCGCAGGGCCGCCGGCCTGCTCGACCAGGGCATATTGCGCCTGTAGCGGGGAAAGCAGCGAACGGTCCGCCGCGATGACGCCGCAACCGGGCCACGGCATGGACGCATCGCGTGACAGACCGTTATCCCGCACGCACGCCACATCCCGCGCCGGCGTCCCCGCCGGGCGGGACATGGGATACAGCACCGCGCGCAGCCCCCGCCGTGCGGAACGCGGGACGGACGGCATGGAAACGCCGTCCCCCACGACCTGCGCCGCGACAGGCCCGAATGCGACCCGGACAGGCGATGCGACAGCCCGCGACAGGGGCGATGAAGGCCGATCCGCCACCGATCCGCCAAAGGCCACCGGCCCCGCCATGACCGGCGATCCGGGATGCGCCCCATGACGCAACATCCGACGCAACACCCGATGCAGCACCGGGCGCGGCACCGAACCCGACACTACATCCGACATGGGGCCGGATGCCGGACCGGACGCCCCCTCGCTCAACGGGGCGGATGCCGGGCTTTCTTCCTTTCCGGCGGCGATGGGGACGGCACTGGCATCGCCCGCCCCCCGCGCGGCGGCGACCGGGACCTCCGCGTCCCGCCCCCGCCGTGATGGGGTGGACGGCACGGCAGTCACCCGTTCCATACCATCCGGTACAACGCCGCCCGCAACCACGGCCCGCGCCCCACGCCCGGCGCGAGCCGGAGCGGGCAAGGCCGCCATGTCCCCCCGTGGCGATGACGCGGCATCTCGCACGTCCTCGCCACCGCCCGTCGAGGACAGCGCATGGGACGCGCCCGCCACGGGCCGTGCGTCGCGGGACAACGGTTTGCGGGACCATGACCGCCAGAACCACGGCGCCCCTGCCGCCACGGTAACGGGCGATGCGCCCCGCCCCGGCGGAACATGTCCGCGCGGGGCCGTGCCACCGTCCGGCGTCCCGCCCCCCATGTCCCGGCGCGACGCCCCGGACCGCACCGCGCCACGCGTGCGGGACGCGCCCCCGTCCTGCCGGGCAGGAGAAAGATCGGGCAAGACGGATGCGGGCGCGGACAGGGGCGCGGGCAAAGACAGGGATGGCGGGGCCGGGCAATGGGACGGACGCGGCGGGACGGGCGGGACATCCGCCATTCCCCCGCCCTCGCGCGGCCATGCGACAGGGGATGCGCCACGCGCCCGCCCCGCCATCCGGCGCAGCGCGCGCACCGCCCCGGCCACCGCGCGCAGCACGATCTCCCATGTGGTGGCCGGTCTGCCGGCGCGCGCGTCAACCCCCGGCGACGGCATGGGATCTGGCATCATTGGCGGTACTCTCCTCAACGATCGGGCAGGCGGTTGCATGCCTCCACCGCCGCGACTTCCAGCAGGTCGTACAGCCCCTCGGAATCATAGATGCTCTGCAGTTCATGCAGGCTCGCCAGCCGCGCCTGCATGACGCAGGCCAGCGCGCGACCTATGTTGACGCACCGGGCGGGGCGGCGGGCGCGGCCGTCGTCGCGGCGCGGGGGGAAAACAGGCGTGCCGCGCCCCTGAAAAAACCCACATGCAGGTCGAATGCCTCCGCCTGCAGGGTGCCTACCGTCTCGATCTCCGCGATGTCGGTGGCATGCAGCGCGCGCGTCACACCGGGGCGCGACGGGTCGGGCCGCACCGTCACGCACTGCATCAGCCGGTCCAGCAGCCCGTCCGCCGCCGCCGGGTCGATCGCGCCAAACAGCGCGACCCCCATCCCCGCCAGCCCCGCGATCCCCGCATCCGGAGCGTCGTCGCGCACCGCAAGGTCCGCGCGGATGGCGGCATGCAGCACGTGGCGGCCCCAGCGGTCGGCGTCAAAGGCGCTCATGCGGGTGATGACGAACACCTTGCCACGGTCCTCGCCGGGGTCGGTGATGGTGTATTCGATGGATTTCACCGCCATCACAGCGCGGCGGGCAGCACCCGCTCCCACAGGATGTCAAAACGGCGGGCCTCCAGCACGCGGCCCGCGCTGGGCAGGGGGCTTATGGCCCGCAGCACCCCGCGCAGCAGGGTATAGCGCCGCCCCACCGACGGCAGCTGGATTTCGCCGCCGATGCGATAGATGGTGCGCGCGACATCCTGCGCCGTGACGATGGATTCGAACACGAGGCAGCTGTCCGAACTCGCGGCGAGCGAGATGCTCTGGTGCACCGGCTGGGGCACCCAGCCGGCGGACAGGTAGCCGTCGATGGACATCTGCGTTTCCACCAGTTCGCGCTGGTCGGTGTCGAACGCGCGGTCGGCGCTGTAATTCGACAGCGTCACCGGCGCGTTGAACAGGTTGGCCACCGTGATGGTAAAGACCGAGTTGGCGTCGGAAATGTTATAGTCGCTCATGGATTACTGCACCTCCAGCGAAGACAGGCTGATGGACTGGACCGCGCCGCCATCGGTGTACCAGAACTGGCACGGCGGGCTGGCGCGCGACGCGCGCACGTCTGCCGCGGCGGTGGAGGCACCGGGCAGGAAATACCATCCCCGCGTCGCCAGCGTGTCGGAAATGGTCCGTCCCGCCGCGTTGTTGACCTGCTGCTGCTGTGCCGCCGTCAGGGCGACGCCCGCGCGGATCAGCCCGAACGACAGCGCCTGGTTGATCGTGTCCTGAACGCCGGCGGCAATCAGCACGTCGCCGTCGGAATTGTACGGGATCTGCCCGGTATTGAGCAGCAGGTTCACCAGCGCCGCCTGGAACGAGCCGTTGAGCCACACCTGGCCGATATAGCTGTCGGCCCATGCAAACGGCCCCGAGACCGCGCCATCGGACAGGAACTGGAAATCCGTCCCGCCCCCGGCGTATCCGCCGTAATAGCTGTATCCGTTCGCCGCCAGCGTCGCCGCCGTGACCGCGTCCTGCACGCCGGGCGTCACCAGCGTGTTCTGCCGGAATTTCAGCGTATGGCGCCCCGATGTCGCGGAAAAGTCGAGTGACGCCATCCACCCCAGCGCCAGCGCGGACACCAGCGGGTCGGCATAAATCGCGGTGACGCCCGCAATCGACTGCGCCGCCAGCCACGCGCCGAATGCCTCTGTCGTGCCGGACACCGTCGCCTGCGGGTCGGTATCCCACGGCACGTACCAGAAGCGGTTGCCCTGCGCCGCCGTCCACTGCGCCAGCGCCTGCTTGTCCGACAGGCCGGGTTCGAACGCGGTGGTAAATCCGGTCCAGCCGGTGCTGGCCGCCACCACCGCGTCCATCGCGGCCCCCGGTGTCACGCCGCCCGTCACGCCGCCCGTCGCGGGCGCGGACAGGGTCACGGTCGGGGCGGAGGTGTATCCGCTGCCGCCCTGCGTCACGGTGATGGCGCTGACCACGCCGTCCTCCACGGTGGCGGTGGCCACGGCCCCCGTGCCGCCGCCGCCCGAAATGGTGACACTGGGCGCTGCGTCATACCCGCCGCCACCGGAGACGAGCGCGACCGACTGCACCGCGCCCCCCGCCGATAGCGTGGCCGTGGCGATGGCGGTGCTGGCAGCGTCGGCGAAAACCGGGCACGCGGCCATCAGCAGGGTCGCGGGCGTCTGCGTCGCGTTGGTAAAGCCGGTGAAATAGACCTGCGCCATCTGGTATTCGACGCTGGTTTCACCGCACAGGGCCGCGACATCGGCGGCGGAGGTGAACGTCGTCACCCCCGACGCGGGCAGCGCCGCGTTGCGCGACAGGATCAGCCCGTTCAGGAACGCGACCCCGCCGCCCGCGGCCAGGACGCCGGGCGTGACCCGGACGATGGAAGAAACAGGAATGCCGGCCATATCTTACTCCGGTGGAAAGGTTGCGTCGGTTTCGAAAATCCCGACGGAAAGTGTGTTCGCGAAATCCTGCGGGAACGTCGCGGTGGAATTGACCTGCAGCGACAGCGTGACGTGCCATGCGTCCTCGTACTGCGCCGCGTCGGAGACAAAGGCCTGCTGCTGCGCCGTGGTGGCGTAAAGCGGCGCGATGCCGCCCGTGACGCCGCCCGCGCCTGTGTTCATGCCCGCGAAAAACGCGGCGCAGGCCGGGTCGCGGAACAGCAGCGCGATCCGCCCCGCCCCGTCGCCCGCACCGGGACCGTGCAGGTCCACGCGCACGTCGACCTGCTGCTGCATCCACACGATGCGGCACCCTTGAGCATAGGTGGTGCGGTTGGTGGCAACCCGCGCGCGGCCCGCCACCGTCATGATGACGAACAGGCCGACCGGCGCGGCCACGCGGTTGACCTGCCCCACCATGACGGACGCTGCCGGCAGGGGAACGGTGGCGCACAGCCATTGCCCCAGCGCGGTCAGGACCGTGCCCTCGGTCACGTCGCCGGGGACTGCCTGCGTACCATCAGTTTCGACCATGCCGTCCCCCACTGCTCCATCTGGCGCACCACCAGCCAGTCCGCGCCGTCAAAGTTCACCATGTCCCCGCCCGTGCCCGCCGCGCGGTCCATGCCCCCCACGACGCCCGCGACATACACGATGCGCAGGTCGCCCTGCTGGCTCAGATCCCCCACATGCGCCAGTTCGTCCGACGACAGGGCCTGCACCCGGATCGTGGCCGGGACCTCGCGATACAGCGGCGTGCGGGTGAAATCCGCATTGCCCGCGCTGCCGCTCGACAGCTTCAGCGTGGCCGCGATGCCCGGCCCCACGGCCCCCGTCACGGCACAGGCCGCGCCAAAAAGGTTCATGTCGGCTGGTCCTTTCGTTGTCAGGGCGGATACCCCCTCAGGGGCTTTGCCCCCGAACCCCCACCAAAGGGCATTGCCCTTTGGAAACCTTGACCTTTAAGTCCCTGGGTGCAGGGAGCGCGCTCCCTGCCGGGTCCGGGCAGCGCCCGGGTGTTCCCTCCCGCGTTCAGGGCCACACAAGCGCCGGCTGCGGCCGCCCGGGGACATAGCGGGCAAGGCGCATGCGGCGCGACATGGCCCAGAACTGCGCCCCGTACGGGGTCTGGCTGAACCATGCGGCGGACGCTCCCTCCCCCTCCATCTGGGCGCGGACGGTGATGCTGCCCTGTGTCGCGTCGCTGATGCGCCCGACAAGGGTATTGCCCTGGGCCACCTGCTGGTCCAGCTGCGCGATATGCGCCACCAGCAGGTTCAGCAGCATCCTGCGCCGCGCCGCGTCACGCGGGCTGCGGGCGCGAGGGGAGAGGAGGAGCGTGGCCTCGGAAAAATACGCCGCCGCCTGCGTCGCGTCCGCCTGCGCCGCCAGCGCGGGGAAACGCTGCGCCCATGCCGCGTAATCGAACGCCACGCCGCCGCTCATGCCGCGTCGCGACGGGTGACGCCCACCACCGGCAACGCGTCGGGGTCCAGCGGTTCCAGACCCGTGCGCGTGCCGCCATGTTCACGCAGCCACGAGGCCGCGCGCTCCGCCGTGCGTTCGGCGGCGATCAGGCCGTGGCGCAGCGGCGCGAAATCCGGGTTCTGCGCACACCACGCGGCCCAGAAATCGGCCGGGACCTCCGTCCGGCCCGCCATGCCCAGCAGCCGGTTGTCGCGCGGGTGGTAACGCGGGTCGCGCCGCGCGCCCGCCAGGCGCACCGACGCGCGGGGCACGGGGGCCGCCATCGCGCCGTGGCCGCGCCGTGCGTCCGCCGCGCGGGCGGCGAGTGCCGTTTCGTCATACAGGTCCAGCACCAGCCCCGAGGGCATGCGGCACAGGACCGTAACCGTATTGTTCGATGTCGCCATGTCCATCAGATCCCCGTCATGGTGGCGCACGCCTGCGGATAGAACCACAGCGTCCCCCACGTACCCTGCGATTTTTTCTGCCGCACGGAGGTGGAGTGACGCTCCACCGCGTGGGCGCGCATCTTTTCCGTAAAGCCGGTGGAAACGCTGGCCTGTCCCTCCACCTCGTTGACGAAAAGCTGCATCAGCGTGGTGGCAACCATCCCGCCACCCAGCGCGGTCCCGGCCTCCGGCAGGGTTTCGATGCGCAGGTTCGGCAGGCTTTCGGACAGAAGCTCCCGCAGCTTTACATTGTACTGGTTGGCATACAGCAGGCACTGCTGGCGTTCGGTCGGGATCACCAGCGTCATCGGCGTCTCCAGCGTCAGGTTGCCGCCCATCTGGGTGACAAGCTGCGCATACAGCCGCAGCACGTCGTCAAAGCACTGCAGCGGGTCCGACATCGCAAGCCAGTCGGCCGAACCCGTGGCCGTGCCGTTGGCCGCGACCTTCGGCAGCGGCTGGATCGCGGGCGGCAGCTGCGGGTCATTGAGCGCGCCGTAACATTCCAGCCCCGCCACCCCGAACAGGTAGGTCAGGTTCTGCTGCTTGCCCAGCACCGAGATGGAGGCAAGGTTGCGCTGGTTCACCAGGTCGATGCGCGCCGCCCCCATGCGCGCGACCTCGCGCTCGCCCCAGCGGGTCCAGGTCTGGTAATGAAAGGACTGGCGGCTGATCCAGTTGGCGTTGGCGTCCACCTCGCCATCGGCGCTGTAATCGCCATAGGCCGCCGTGCGCCCCGACAGTTCGACCACGGGGAACATCGCCGTGTCGGTGACCCAGTCACCCTTGCGCACCTCGCCATAAATCTGCGCCGCGCGGGTGGGCGCGACCAGCGCGCGGATCACCACCGGGTCGGTATAGGTGGTGAAGATGGCCGGAATGCCCGAATTGGCCGCCGTCACCGCGCCATCGGCATCCATCGCCAGGCCGCCTGCGGGGAAATAGTCGCGCACGCCCTCAAGATGAATGCCATACTGCCGCGCCAGCACGGGCGCGTCGTTGCGAAACAGGGGTGTATTCATCAGGAAGCATCTTTCGTAATGGCGATCAGGCCGCCGGTTGCGGCAGGCAGGGCGACGCGCCAGCCGGTCGCGACATACCCGTCCGGCGCGTCCGTCCCCGGCGCGACGGCGGTGATGCCGCCATCCGTGACGGAGGCACAGACCACGTCGCCGCGCGCGGCGTCACTGGCGCAGGCGCAGAACACGTCGCCGCCATCGGCCAGCGTGACCATGAAGCCCTGCGGGATGGTCATCGTCGCTTCCTGCAGGTACTGCGTCATCAGCCCCTGCTGTTCACGCACGACAAACCCGTCCGGGGCGGCGGGCGTCGCCACGGGGGCCGACAGCGTGATTGTGGGCGCGGTGGTGTATCCCGTGCCGGGGGCCGTCACAGTGATGCCCGTCACCACGCCGTTGCCAATCGTGGCCGTGGCCTGCGCCCCGGTACCGCCGCCGCCCGACAGTGTGACGGTCGGTACGGCGCCATACCCCGACCCGCCGGACGTCACCGTGATGGCGGACACGCCGCCTGCCGCGACACCCGCGCTGGCGGTGGCCGTCGCCGCAGCATCGGACGGCGGCGTGTTCAGCACCGACGCCCCGTCCGCCTGCACCCATGCAAAGGCCGCGACACTTACGCCGCCCGTGCCCGCCCGCAGGCCATTGGCCCACGCCAGCACCGACCGGCGCGGGTTTTCCGACGCCCACGCACCCGGAAAGGATACGGGCCAGTTGTAATTGACCGTATTGGGAAAAGGCATGCATAGCCTCCATGTTTTTTAAGTAAAACCGCGCGTGAGCCCCGAGCCCCCTGCAGACCACGACTTTCAGGTATCAGGGTGCAGGGAGCCGCGCTCCCTGCCGGGTCCGGGCGGCGCCCGGATGTTGCATGTATCGATGACCCTGCATTCAGGGGCGTTGCCCCCGAACCCCCACCAAAGGTTGCGGACCTTTGGAAACCATGACTTTCAGGTGTCGGGATGCAGGGATCGCGATCCCGCCAGAAGCCTACAGCACGCGCGGCGCGCGGGTGACGCCGAACCGGGTATTGAAATCCGGCGCGGCGTCGGCGGCGACAACCGCACCCGCCGCCGCGCCCTGCGTCCCGACCACCATATCGAGCATCGGGCGCAGGGCGGACGGATGCACGCCCGCAACATCATGTCCCGCCTGCGCCAGGGCATAGCGGTAGATGGCATCCGCGCTGTCCATGCCGATCACGTCGCCCACCAGCGGGCGGACGGCGCGGCGCGCGTCCTCCATCGCGCGGGCGCGGGCGCGTTCGGCGTCCAGCGCACGGGCCACCGCGTCACGCACGGCGGCATCCGACGCCAGTTCCGCAGGCGTATCCGATGGCACGTCCGATGGCGTGCCCGGTGTTACGGACGGGGCCGCCGGGATGGCGGGCGTGGGGCTGGCTTCGTCCATTTCCGCCCTTGCGGCATGCAGCGCGCGGGCCAGCGCGTCGGGCGCGGTATCAGGCGTCAGCGCGCCGGTGCGCAGGGCGTGGCCGATCACCTGCACGCTGAAGGTGGCGTCGGGCATGGGGGCCGGTGTGGGGGCCATATTGCTCTCCTGTATTGCGGAATCGGCAACCAGCACGTCCGGCCCCGCGCGTCCGGCGGGGACGAGTGCGACATGGTTGCCGCGAATGTTGCGCATCACCCCGTCATAGGGCTGTCCCCGCCAGCGCCCCGGCGTCATGTCCGCGTCATAGCGGTAGGCACAGGACAGTTCGCGCCGCCCGCCATCGCGGATCATCGCGATCGCGTCGGCATCCCAGATCGCCAGCGCGTTATCAAGGTACGGGTCGTCAAAGGCGCAGTCGGTGCCGGTCGCGCCCACGGTGATGTCGCGGCGCGGATTGTCCGCCGACACGTGCGCATGGTCGGCCAGGACGGGAATGGCGTTGAAGGTCGGGGCCGCGCGCGCCAGTTCGTCGGGCGCGCGTAACAGGCGGTACATCGCATCCGCCCGCAGGCCCAGCGCCGCGTGGCCGGGGATTTCCGACCCCCGGTAGGCATTGACGCAGGCCTTGGAAATATGGGTCCGCGCGACATACAGCCGCCCGTCCTCGTCCGTGACGCGGACCGAACCGATGCGGTCGTGGGCAAGGATGCCGGTCATGATTTTCCTTTCGCCGCGCCCATCGCGGCGCGGATGGCGTCGATGCGGGCGCGGGCCTGTTCGATTTCGGCCTGCTGCGCGTCGTCCATCTGCCACAGCGGCACGAACGCGAAATCCAGGCGCGGGTCTTCCTCCCCCCACAGGTGGATCTGCACCATGCGGAAGATACGATCGAGCACCGGGGCCACGTGTGCCTCCTGAAAAGCCGCGATCTCGTCATAGAAAACGCGGATTTCCCCGTCCGACGACGCATTCAGCCCCGCCGGCTGGATCCCGAACAGCTTGACCAGCGGGATGCCGGGGATGGAGGCCATGAACTCCTGCGACTGGGCCTGCAGGTCGCTCAGCCCCGACAGCGGGGTGGCGACGATGGCGAAATCCTCGTGCGTGCGGTCGATGACGAACGTGCCGTGGTTCGACTGGTACGCATTCATCGCCGCGACCCGGCCCGTCAGGCTGTCGGTATCGACCTGCGCATGACCCGCCTCATCCCCGTCACCCATCGCGCCGGCCATGTCGGTCTTGAGCACCTTTGTCGCGAAGTTGCTGACAAGGTCGGACACGGACTGGCGCGTGCGCAGGAAATTGTGGACATAGGTGCGCAGCATCTGTGTCAGGCTGGGGCCGCCGAAATTGAACGCGGGCTTGAAAATGTCCGAGACCTCGAACGGCACCATCGAAAACATCCGGCTGGCGTCCACCAGCGTCCCCTGCACCCACCACGCGCGTGGGCGGAAGTAATCGGGGCGCAGCGGCATGTCGGCGTTATAGCTGTCGGGCGTGGTCCACAACGGCTCCACATTCAGGAAACGCCTGATCGCGCCACGGGCGATGCCGTTCGGCCCGATCACCAGCGGCGCATCCTGTCCCGCGCTGCTCAGCGGCTGTCCCAGGTCGGGCCAGACATGCCCCAGGCCAAAGCCCAGCGCATGGACGATCTGCCGGCGCACCACCTCGCGCACGCGCAGGCGCCGCATCTCGGCCCGCAACTGCGTCGCGCGCGCTGACAGGGCGGCATCGGGCGCGTCGGTGCCGGGGGTGGTGATGCGCACCCATTCGCGCGTTGCCTCCCGCGCGATGACCTCGACAGGCTTGCGGAACTCCGCGCGCTGCATCATCTGCGCCAGCATGGGATAGCCGAGGAAGCCGATCGCGTCCCCCGCCGGGTCGGCCGCGTCATACAGCCCGTCCCCGGCCCAGTCATGCACCCCCGACAGCGCCCGGTCCATCGCCAGCGCCCCGGCCCCGCGCACCCCCGGCGGCGGGACATAGGGACGCAGGGCATCCCGCGCGTCGGGCGGCGCGGCGGTCGTGGCACGGCCAAAGCGCGGCATGGCGCCGTCACGCGGCACGACGCGCGGTTCACGCCGCACGCGCGATGGCGTGGGCGCGCGGTGGAACCAGTGTTTCATTGTCGTCCTGTCCGTTTTGGGGCAATGCACCGCCGTCGCGGGCGTGAAACATCCGGGCGCCGCCCGGACCCGGCAGGGAGCGCGCTCCCTGCACCCTGATCCATTAAAAGTCATGGTTTCCAAAGGTCTGCGACCTTTGGTGGGGGTTCGGGGGCAAAGCCCCTGAGACACGCCGCCCTGCCCTTCAGATCCTGCGTAGGGCCGCAGGCGTAAAGGCGGGCATGCGGCGGCGGTTGCGGATGACGCCGTCAAGGGCATAGCGCAGGGCGTCGATCCCGTGGTCCCACCCATCGGCCAGCACCGGCAGCACGTCACCCGTCAGCCGGTCCACCCGCCATGAATACAGCCGCAGTTCGCGGGCGATGTTTTCGCATCGCGGATGGACCCGGATGCGCCGGAACGCCCGCAGCCGCGCGATGCCGTCCTGCACCGATCCCGGCCATTTCGCCGCCGCCGTGATGCGGAAACCGAAACGCGTGGCGAGGTAGCTGATCGTCTCAGGCCGTGATGCATCGGCGCGGACCGGCCATTCGCGCGATCCCGGCACATGGTCGAACAGGGTGGCCAGGTCGTCCATTTCCACCCCCGTTGCAAAGACCTCGTGATCGACATGCACGATGTCACCGGCGATGAAACAACGCACCATGACCGTGGGATCGCGGGCAAAGCCCCAGTCCACGCCGAAATACAGCCGCGCGTCGGGCGGGGTGTCGAACGCCGCGACCTCCACATGGCCGCCGAACACCACGGCGTCGCTGCGGGTGCGGCATTCGCCCCCCCATACATGGTCATAGGCGTCGGGATCGTGGCGCAGCATGCGGCGGCGTTCGGCGTCCAGTTCGGGCGGAAACCACGGATTGTCGCGCCATCCCACCCGGCGCACGATGGCGTCGGGATCGTCACGCAGGGCGCGCATCATCTGGTGCATCGGCGCGTCCTCGCGCTCGGGGTTATAGGTGAACCAGAGTTCCGAGCCAGGCGCGCGGATGGTCGGCAGCAGGATGTCGAGGCTGGCGCGGCTGAGGGCCTGTGCCTCCTCCACCCAGCAGATATCGACCTTTTCGGTGGATTTTATCGCATCAATATTACGGCCAAGGCCACGGAACAGGATTTCCGAACCAGCGGTCGTCGTAATCAGGTTTTCACGAATGCAAAACCATGCCCCCAGCCCCAGCGCCGCGATCTGGTCCGACAGCAGCCTGCGGACCGAATCGGCCATGGAGCTGTGATATTCCCGGCAGCACAGGATACGCAGCGGACGCGCGGCGGCCATCGCCACCAGCACCCGCGCCACCGTCCAGCTCTTGCCGCTGCCGCGCCCGCCATACAGGATCTTGTACCGCGCGGGACGCACGATATCGGCACAGGCGGGCGGGATTTCCACGCGCACCATGTTCATGCGTCCTGCCCCGCATCATCCGCCCCACCCGACAGCAGCGCGGGCGCGATGACCAGCGTGGGCGCCGCAGCAATGCTTGTGGCGTCCGCGCCGCCGGGCGCGACCCTGCCCCAGCCCCGGTCAAGCATTTCACGCAGGGCGGCAAGGCGCGTCGCCTCGCTCGATGCATGACAGGCAAGGTCCAGCAGCGCGGCCACCACCACGTCGCGATGGGCGCGCAACTGCGCCTCCAGCGCGTGCTGGGGGGATGCGCCGTCGCTGTGTGCGGACATCGGCGGTGGTTCCTGTAACGATCGCAAAAGGAAATCGCGCCCGATATGCAAAAGGGGCCGCGCCAGTCCCATGATGGATCGGCGCGGCCCCCTGTGTACCGGTACGGATGATGCGGCCCGGCGTGGGACGCACCGATAACCGATTAAGCGCAATATGTCGCGGAACCTGACATCCCTCAAGAAAATATCGCAGGGCCCTGAAAAAATCGGGAAAGGACACCGCCATGACAGGCCGCCCGCGCCATTGGCGGCCCGGCTGAAAACCGGGCATGCGCCAGATCGGGCATACGTCAGACCGGACATGCGCCGGAGAGCAGGCGGGGTAACGCACAAAGGAACCGCACCAGAAACCGGGCGTCAGGAACTGCCTGGAAACAACAGAGGTTTCCGGATGCCGCCTTTTTCAGACAGGCGATGCCTCATGATGCTTTCCAAAAAGCCTCACCAGAAACTGTCATGATTTCAGGACATGATTTGCCCCACGGTTTCAGACAGCCCCGTCAGGGACGAACGCCGGCGGCCAGACACCAGCAGCCGGACATCAACGGGCGGGCGTCAGTCCCACTGCAACGCCGCGGCCTCATGCACCATTACCCATTTCTGAAAATCGTTGAGGGTTTCATAAACAACACCAGCGGACGGTGGCTGCAGATCGGTCACGAACCCCACCCGGCCGGGGGGACAGTCCAGAACGATCCGCTTTTCCACGCCGCGCGACAGGGGGGTCCATATCTGCCCACCGGCAATCATGAAGTGATTATGCGCCATGACCTGCATCTTTTCCTCCGTTACGGGGATCGTCTTTCCTTACATATACCAAAAAAAGTTAATGCACACTTTATAAAACATGTATTTACAGCATTATAAAGTGGAATATGAAATCAATGATTTTTTTCGCGTGGCAAGACTAAGTGAATCCATATACGATTACCTGATATGAACAGTATTCATATGATGTAATGGTGATTTCTGGCACTGATTTTGATAATCATTACCATCTCAGAACTTTCCAGACCGCCCGGAACCCCCGTGCCGACATGCCATCCGCCCGGCATGGGGATATGTCCACCCGTCCATGCGGGTGATGCGTTTGCATTTCATGGCTGCCGGGTGTGGAACGCATGGGGGCCTGTTCCGTTGGGGCTGCGATATTGTAATATGCCCGCCGCGCCAGACACGCCCAACGGACAAGGACACCCATGACCAGCCCGCTTTCCGACCATGAGGAGACCGTCACCCGCATCGGGGAACTGTTTCGCGTTCACGGATATTCCGGCACATCGCTGTCCCAGATCACAGAGGCGACCGGCAAGGGTAAGGGAAGCCTGTATCATTTCTTTCCCGGCGGCAAGCACGACATGGCCGAACAGGTGCTGGCGCAGGTCGATGCGTGGTTTTCGCAACATGTGTTCGACGTGCTGAACCATGCCGCCCCGCCGCGTGACGCCATCCGGCGGATGTTCGCGGCGGTAAACGAATATTACCGCGCCGGGCGGCGGGTGTGCCTGATGGGGTCCTTTGCACAGGAAAGCGCGACGCGCGAACAGTTCGCCCGCCGCATCAACGTGTTTTTCCGCCGCTGGATCATCGCGCTGCGCGACATGCTGCGCCGCACGGGGATAGAGGGCGGGCGCGCCACCTATCTGGCGGAGGACACGGTGGCCGCCATCCAGGGCGCGCTGGTGGTGTCGCAGGCGCTGGAGACGCCGCGCCTGTTCGGGCGGATGATGGAACGCGCGGCCGCCACCCTGCTGGACGCGCTGCCGGATTAAGGGGGCCGGATCGGGGGAGCGCCCTTGTCCCGATGACGATGTCCCCGGAAGCCTTTTTGAAAAAGCCGCGTCATAAACCTCACGGACAACCTTACGGAAAACATCCCGGAAATATCCTTAGGAATATCCTTATATATACAGGGTATATATACAGGATGTCGCATGGCCGGGTTTTCAGGCGGCCCCGTTCCTTGAATGATGATACGTCACGTTGTATGTGGCAAAGTCCTGCACGCACCCCGGATTCAGATGGACACATGCGTGTTATCCACGGGGATGGATAATAAAGGCCCGTCGCGGAACAACAGGGTAACGGATCAAGATGCCAGATGAAAATTCGGGGGACAGGCTGAAGGACATCAGGGTTGCCGTCCTGATTCCCTGTTATAATGAAGAGATTTCCATTGGCAGGGTTGTAAGGGATTTTTCAGAATTGCTGCCGCAGGCGGATATTTTCGTCTATGACAACAATTCGGACGACCGGACACGCGAAATCGCCGCCGGATGCGGGGCCATCGTGCGTCAGGAAATGATGCAGGGCAAGGGACACGTCGTCCGCAGGATGTTTTCGGATATCGAGGCGGATTATTACATCCTTGTCGATGGCGACGCGACCTATGACGCCTCCGCCGCCCCGAAAATGCTGGCGGAGGCCGCGACAAAAGGCGTCGACATGGTCAATGGCGCGCGCATCACCGATCAGGCGGCGGCCTATCGCCGCGGGCATGTGTTGGGCAACAAGGTCCTGACCGGCCTGGTGATGTCCATTTTCGGTCATCGCATGGCCGACATGCTTTCGGGATATCGCGTTTTCTCAAGACGGTTTGTCAAATCCTTTCCCATCAGCGCATCGGGATTCGAAATCGAGACGGAACTGACGGTCCATGCCCTGGAACTGGACATGCCGATTTCGGAAATCACGACCAGCTATTTCCAGAGGATCGACGGTTCGACGTCAAAGCTGCGGACATATCATGACGGGCTGCGGATACTGAAAACCATATTCTCCCTTATCCAGAGGGAAAAACCGCTGCCCTTCTACCTGTTCTTCTGTTCGGTGTTCGCCCTGTCCGGTCTGCTGATCGGAAATACGGTCGTCATGGATTACATCCGCACGGGGCTTGTTCCCAGACTTCCGTCCGCGGTCCTTGCCACCGGGCTGATGCTGCTGTCGGGCCTGTGCCTGCTGTGCGGCATCATCCTGAACGCGATCAAGCATGCCCGGCTGGAAATCAAGAAACTCGCCTACCTGTCATATGCCATCAGGATCGCGAAATAGGGGTTTTCCCTTGCGTCAGAATCCGGTGTTCGCGTTCCGCGTCATGCAGATCGCGGGATTGTGGCGTTTTCGTCCCCTTTCGGGTTGATCCCGCACCTATGGGTCAGAAGACCGCCTGAAAACGGCAGAAGTTTCCGGGTGTTGCCTTTTTTCAAAAAGGCAACGCCTTCCGAAGCTTTTTGCAAAAAGCTTCACCAAAAACCCTTATGACTTCAGCATATTATCGGGGCATCACCCAGCCCCCGGACGCCTTGCCAGTCATGGTTTCCAAAGGTCCGCGACCTTTGGTGGGGGCACGGGGGCAACGCCCCCGACGGGACGTATTCCACAGATTCTGGGGAAGGAGTCACGCACAATCCTGTGGAAAACAGGTGCATGCCCCGTGAAAGACGGGAAAGATCCCGCCTTCATCCCCCCGCCCACGCCCGCCCGTCCCGCGCGGCGTCGGCGGCGGTGGCGGCGCGGTCCTCCGCCGCCTCATGCTGGCGTTGCGTGATTTCCGCCTCCACCCCCGCCAGCGTCGCGCGCACCGTGTCGCATTCATCGTCGAGATAGCCGATCAGGTCCGCACCGTCATACGCGCCCTCGAACCTTGCCGCCGACAGCTCGGCCCGCAGTTCCGCCAGTCGCGCCAGACGCGCCCGCAGCTGCGCCACATAGCGCACCGCCCAGCGTGGATAATCGCCACACAGGAAATCCGGATCACACATGCAAAGCCCCCGTCCCATATGAAGGCCGGCATTGTGCATTTATATCGCACAAGGACGCAAGCCCCACAGGCAGGATGCTGCCAGAGTTATAAAAGTTTTTGGGTGTCGCCTTTTTTCAAAAAGGTGGCGTCTCATGAAGCTTTTTGAAAAAAGCTTCACCAAAAACTTCTTTTGAATACAGTGATTTTTCCACGAACCGCCGTACCGTCCCAACATCCGCCGGGGACAGCCGGGCACCCCGGCCGCTGCCATGCGCCCTCTCGGCTGTGCAAAAATTTCGCTTGCATTTTGTGCTTTTTGTTCGCACAACCATCCGTATGAAGAAAATGCACACACAGCCGGGCAGGAGTCCGGCCCCCCGCGTCCGTCCCGCGACATCGCGCCGTGACGCCCCCCGCCGCACCCGTCCGCCGCGCATCGACTGGACGGTGCTGGACCCCCATGTCGCGCGCCTGCGTGCCGAGGGGCTGAGCAACCGTGAAACCGCGCGTCGGCTGAACCTGAATGTCAAGACGATGGAAAGCCGCCTGCGCCACCTGCGCGCCCATCGCGTTGACGACGGCACGGCGCTTGGCCCGGACGAGGTCCGGCGCACCTGCCTGAACTGCGACGGGGTTTTCATTGCCGATGGCCGTTTCCTGCGGCTGTGCCCCGCCTGCCGGGCGATGTTCGGATGACCGCCGCGCCAGATCGCGGGACCGCCATGCCCGCCCCGCTGTCGCCGCCGGACTGTGACCTGCGGGGATATGATTTCATGCCGCTGTTCGGGCACCGGCTGTTTTCCGGGCGGCTTTATACCCATTGCACCGATGCCGAATTCCGCGCCGCCGTGCGGCTGTGGTGGTCGGCATGGAACCAGGTCCCCGCCGGCAGCCTGCCGACGGACGACCGCGCACTGGCGACGCTGGCGGATTTCGGGCGCGACCTGCGGGCATGGCGGCGGGTGCGGGCGCGGGCGCTGGACGGGTTCGTCGCGTGTTCCGACGGGCGGCTGTACCATCCGCTTCTGTCGCGGGAGGCCACGCGCGCCCATGCCGGACGCCTGCGGGCGCAGCGACGCCGCGACGGGGATGCCGAACGCCTGCGCCGCTGGCGGGCGGGACATGCGGGCACGGCCCCGGACGCCCCGGATGCGCCGGACGACACGGCCGCCGGAACGCCCCCCATCATCCCCGTCCCTGCCCCCGTCCCTGCCGCGAAACGCGTTTCGCCATGCGATGACAGTGACAGGGAAAGTGACAGCAATACATCCGCCGCGCGCGCCACGGCGCGTCCACCGCGGGGCGGTGCGACGGTGATGGCGGACCTGATCGCGCGCACCGGGGACCTGACGGGTCGCGGCGCGCGGCAGGCGCGTGCCCTGACGGGACAGTGGATGAAGGCCGCGCGTGACGACCCGGCGCTGGTGGATGCCGTGCTGCGCGATGCGCTGGCGCTGCGTCCGGCGGACCCGGTGGCATGGGTGGTCGCCTGCCTGCGCCAGCGCACGGGCGACCACCCGACAGGGCGGGAGGAACGGCGGCAGGCGCATCTGGCGGCATGGGACGCGATCCCGGACCTGCGGGGGATATGACGGGCATGCGTGACATCGACGCCCCACACATCGACGCCTCATGCGCGGCCACGCCCGCGATCGCCCCTGCATCGGGCGGGGACGGATGCGCCTGGCGTCCGGCCGGCGGCGATGTCGGCGGGCTGCTTGCCGCGCTGCGCGGGGGGATCGCGGTCCTGCCGCGCGACCTGACGCCATCGCGGATGCGCGCGCTGCGTGCGCAGATGTCGCACGCCGAGGCCGCGGCCACCCCCGCGCCGCCGGTGGTCATTGCCGCGTGGCTGAAAAAGCTGGCGCCGCTGGTTGCCAATCCACCGCCGCCCGCCGCCGTCGTGGCGCGGACCGCCGCGATTGCCGAGGTCTGCGCCGACATCCCGCTGGGTGCGTGGACGCCCGAAACCCGCATCGCGTGGTGTCGGCAGCCGCCACGCGATGGCTATCCCATCGGCGCGCGCTGGCCCGCGCCGGGGGAACTGCATGCCCTGCTGTACCCAACGGCACAGCGCATCCACGCCGAACGCCACGCCCTGCGCCGGCTGCTGGCGATGGGCGGCGGCACCTAAGGCTGCCGTCAGGATCAACATCTTTTCAGGTCAGGCAAAGGATTTTCATGCCCCATCACACTACGGCCCGGCCCGACATGGGCGCGAACGGTCCCGCCGCGCGTGCGCGCGAGGTCGTGTCCGACACCATCATCCCCACGCCCCGCGCCCCCGCGCAGGTGGTGCGGCGGGTGCGCTGCGAATGCATGCTCGACCGGCTGTTCCATCGTGCCAACAGCGCCCTGGACCCCGCGCAGTACCGCGCGGGCCTGCGCTTTCGCGGGTTATGGCGGCGCGCGGCGCGGCAGACGCCCCTGACGCAGTCCTATCGCCCCCATGCGGGCGATGCGGGCCGCAGGGCGGCCGGCCCCGACCCGGCGACATGGGCGGTGCTGGAACTGAACGAGGCCCTGTCGCGCCTGACCCCGCCGCAACGCCGCGCCGTCATCGCGACCTGCGGCATGGACGAACCCACGGGCCTGCGCACGCGCACCCTGCGCGCGGGGCTGTGCGCGCTGGACGCATTCTGGCGCGGGCAGGACAGCCCCGTGGAAAGGCAGCCATCGTAAGGAAAGTTTTTGGTAAAGCTTTTTTCAAAAAGCTTTGAAGAACGCCGCCTTTTTGAAAAAAGGCGGCACCCAAAAACTTTTATGACCTTATCAGAAACGTATCTTGCCGGACCTTCCTTTCCGCAACGACGCAACAGGGCGGGGCGTTGCGGCTGGCATGGGCGGGGGGACGTGGTGTACGCTCCGCGCCTGTTTTCACGCCATCGCACAAGGGGAACATGACCATGCAGATTGACCTTGCGGGCCGCACGGCCATTGTAACGGGATCGACGGGCGGCATCGGGCTGGCGATTGCAAAGGGGCTGGCGGGCTGTGGCGCGCGGGTCGTGGTCAACGGGCGCAGGGCCCCGGCGGTGGAACGCGCGGTCGCGGCAATCACGGACGCGGGCGGACAGGCCGTGGGCTTCGTGGGGGACCTTGGCACCGCCGACGGGTGCGCGGCACTGGTGGCGGCGCATCCGGCATGCGACATCCTGATCAACAACCTCGGCATTTTCGAGCCGCGCGACTTCTTCGACACCCCGGATGCGGACTGGACCCGCTTTTTCGAGGTGAACGTGATGTCCGGCGTGCGGCTGTCGCGGGCCTACCTTCCGGGGATGGAAAAGGGCGACTGGGGACGGGTGATCTTCATCTCGTCCGAATCCGCGCTGAACATCCCGGTGGAAATGATCCATTACGGTTTCAGCAAGACGGCGCAGGTCGCCGTCGCGCGCGGCCTGGCCGAACGGATGGCCGGGACGAACGTGACGGTCAATTCGGTGCTGCCGGGGCCGACCCTGTCCGAAGGGCTGGCGGACATGCTGCGCCCGGAACAGGAACGCACGCACAAACCACTGGCGGAGGTCGCGGCCGACTTCGTGATGACGCACCGCCCGTCCTCCATCATCCGCCGCGCCGCAACGGTGGAGGAGGTGGCGAACATGGTCGTCTATCTCTCCTCCCCGCAGGCATCGGCCACCACGGGGGCGGCGGTGCGCGTCGATGGCGGGGTGCTGAGCACGATCTGACGCCACCGTCCCGCGCCCTTGACGCGGGCCGTCGCGCGCGGTGAAAATCCGGGCCAGCAACATCCCCCCGCGCCGCGACGCCGCCGCGCGGGCGCCGAGCCGGAACGGAACACGACCACGATGAAACATTACTGCGCGACGCAGACACAGGCGCTGCTGCCGTTTCCGGCGCTGGTGGACATGCTGGCGCGCACCGCGCGTGATTACGCGGCGGGCAGCATCGCGTGCCCCGAACGCACCAGCGTGCCGACGCACGACGGCGGCGGCGCCCTGATGTGCATGCCCACGGTGGGGACGGACCTGATCGCGACCAAGCTGCTGACGATCTTTGGCGCGAACGCCGCGCTGCACCTGCCGGTGATCCAGGGGCAGGTCACGTGCGCCGACGCGCATGACGGGCGGTTCCTGTTCGGGCTGGACGGGCCGACGGTGACGATGCGCCGGACATCGGCCATCAGCATGCTGGCGATCCGTACCTTTGCCCACCGCCACGTGGGCCGCGTGCTGGTGATCGGCACGGGCACGCAGGCCCTTGCGCATGTGGAGGCGCTGGCGGCGCTGCACCCGGCCATCGAGGTCGCGATCCGTGGCCGCACCCCGCGACAGGCGGAACAGTTCTGCGCCCGGTACGCCACCGACCGCCTGACGCTGCGTCCCGAACTGGCGGGGGAGGACGGGTTTGACGTGGTCATCACCGTGACCTCCAGCCGCGAAGCCGTCTTTGACGCCCCGGCGGACCCGCGCCGCCTGGTCATCGCGGTCGGGGCATACCGGCCCGACATGGTGGAGGTCGCGGCCCCCACCGTGCGCGACAGCATGGTGTACGTGGACGACCCCACCGGCGCACGGGCGGAGGCAGGCGACCTGATCCAGGCGGGCGTGGACTGGTCCACCGTGCGCGCGCTGGCCGATGCGCTGGACACGCCGCCCGACGGCACGCGGCCCGTGTTCTTCAAGTCCGTGGGATGCGCGGCATGGGACCTTGCGGCCTGCCGCGTGGCCCGCGACATGCAGGCCCGCCTGCCGGATGACGCGGCGTGACGCCGTAACAGGCCCCGCCTTCAGGAGGCTGCCTGAAAACAACAAAGGTTTCCGGGTGTCGCCTTTTTTCAAAAGGGGCGGCGTCTTTCGAAGCTTTTTGCAAAAAGCTTCACCAAAAAACCTTTAATTATTACAGTGCGTTACCCCGCCATCTTTTTCAAACAGTCACTGATCGGGGGATCGTTTTCCTAGCACCCCTTTACCTTAAGTCATGGTGTCCAGAGGTCCGCGACCTCTGGCGGGGTCAGGGGCAGCGCCCCTGTCCACACGCCCCACCGCAACATCATCGCATGGGGGAAACAGCCGGACGCTGCCCGGGACCTTGCGCCCCTGCCTGCGACATCGGGGGGCATCGAATCGCTTTACCTGACACGACCGGGACAGCTAGCATCAGCGGAAGTATTGCCCCCGTTGCAGGAGAAGCCCGACATGCCCGACCGCCGGATGCTGAACATGACCATCGGCATGGGGATCGCGGCTGGCGTGCTGACGCTGGGCATGGTCTGGGCCTGTGCGGAGGCAACGGGCCATTTCATGGAATACATGGACCACTCCCCCACCGCCCAGTACCGGGTGGGACTGTTCGGCCGGTTTGCATGGATCCCGGCCGTGTTCGTGCCCCTGTGCATCATAATCCGGCGCAGGCGGCAGGGGGCTGCGGATGACATGTAACGCCCCCACGCCAAAAGGAAAACGGGCCCTGTGCGGGCTTGCGGTCCTTCTGCTCTCGCTCGTCAATTGCGTGGTTTCGGTCGACGCCTTTCATGGGGCCGGCGTTTTTGCGACCGCCTTTGCCGTCTCCATGCTGGTCATCTGGGCTTTCATATACAGGAAAAGTGTTTTCCCCCACCGTTCCCCGTCAGGGACCATCGGGGAAGGCAGGACCGGCAACACGCTGAAATCCTGAAAAGTTTCACCAGAAGCTTCCTTGCGATTTGCGCCATGTCCTGAAACGCGCGCCCATCATCGCTGGCCTCGGCCGGGGTCACGGGCTAGACAGGGGGATGTCCACCCATTTCCCCATCCGGGGCGGCGTTGCGCCCCGGCCCGAACCATGACCCGCATTTTCATTGATGCCGACGCCTGCCCCGTGCGCGACGAGACCTGCCGCGTGGCGTTGCGCCATAAGGTGCATACCTTTGTCGTGTCCAACCGGATGATGGCCATTCCGCCCTCCCCCCTGATTGAACGGGTGGTGGTGGCGCAGGGCATGGATGTGGCGGATGACTGGATTGCCGGACATGTCCGCGCGCATGACATCGTGATTTCCGCCGATATCCCGCTGGCGGCGCGATGCGTGGCGCAGGGGGCGTGCGTGCTGGACCCGCGCGGCCGCATCCTGGACGAAGACGCGATCGGCATGGCGCTGGCGGTGCGGAACCTGATGGACGACCTGCGCTCCACCGGGATGATGATGCAGGGCGGGCGCGGGTTCACGCGCGCCGACCGCTCCAGCTTCCTCTCGGCGCTTGATACCGCCGTGGTGCGCGCGCGGCGCAACGCAACCATGCCCCGCAGGCCGCCGCCCATCGTCCCGCCCGCCGGGTAAGGAAACGCACAGACAGGATTAAGAGTTTTTGGTGAAGCTTTTTGCAAAAAGCTTCGAAAGACGCCGCCCTTTTTGAAAAAAAGGCGGCACCCAAAAACTTCTTCACGATTTACAGGCTTTTCATGCCCCGGCGGCCAGCGCGCGCAACGCCACATGCGTGGCCTGCGTCAGGGGCGCGGGCAGGTCGTCGGGGGCAAACCAGTCCACCGCCGACAGGGCCGCGGGCTCGCGCAGTTCCGCGCGCGCGGACGTGACCGGCGTGGCGAGGTAAACCGGCGCGACCCAGTGGGAGGCCCCTTCCCCCGCGCTGGCGGGGGTCAGGTGGTCCACCACGCACAGAAGGCGCGACAGGTGGATCCGCAGTCCCGTTTCCTCCTCCACCTCGCGGCGGACGGCGTGTTCCAGCGTTTCCATCCAGTCGACCTTGCCCCCCGGCAGGCCCCAGTGCCCGGCCTCTGGCGGGCGGCGGCGGCGGACCAGCAGGATGCGCCCGTCATCGCGCCGCACCAGCGCGCCACATCCGACGCGCGCGTTTCCACCATCCGTCATGGCCCGCCGTCCCCGCGGTTCAGCTGGCGGGGGTATAGGACTGCACGTCCTCGACGGTATGGCTCAGCACGATATGGTTGTTTTCGGTGGAGGCGACCCAGCCTGCCGGGACCTCGAACACGCTTTCGGCGGGACCATCGACGGTGATTTCAATCGTTCCCTTGTCCGTGACCGCGCTCAGTTTCCCGATGCGTCCCCCCGCGGAGGCCACGACGTCACGGCCTATCATCTGTTGGGTTACATCAGCCATGTCATGTCCTTTTCATATCGATGCCCGCCATGCGCCCCCGGCCCCGGCGTGCGGCATGCACGCTGTCGTGGCCCCGTATCGCGGCGCGTCGCCCGTCATGATCGCGACAGGCGGCCCGGCATCGTGTCTGCGGTAAGACGGCAGTGTACCGGCTGCCGCCCCCGATCACAACCCTGCCCGCCGCGAACGCCGCCACAGGGCCGTGAGGACGCCATACAGGCTAACGCTGCTCCAGAACACTTCGATGCATAATGACGGCAGGTTGAAATGCACGCACAGCGAGACCATCACCAGCAGGCTGCCGCACAGGTTGCCCAGCGGATAGGCCACGCCCGACGTGTCGATCCGCCCGCGCAGGCTGAGGTAATACTGCACCACGATCACCACGGATCCCGCGAAACCCGTGAGATCCGCCGCGATGTCGAGCGCCCCCAACGCCATCGTCAGCCGCCCGCGTCAGTTGACGCCATACTGCTTGCGGCTGTTCATCCTGGCGTTCAGCTTTTCGCTATAGGCGTGATAGGTGCCCTTGGGCACGCATCCCATTTCCTCCAGGTCCTCCAGGTGGACGCTGTCGTTGATCCACCCATTCACCTCGCCAAAGGGAATGGTCGCGGGCAGGGGGCGGTTGGCGAACACGATCGGGTCATCATGGCCGGCGACGTATCCGAACTGCTGGAAATGGGGATCGCTGGCGGTGGGCGAGACCTCGCCACAGACCACGGCGCCGCCATCGACGGTGCGCGCCCCCAGATGGCGAAAGCGCGTCGCCGATGGCTGGGCAAAGGTGCCGGCCACCTTGCCGATCGCCTCCTGCGCGTTGGGGACATGGGCGGCGCTGGCGTCGATGACCGTCTGCGCCACGCAGGTGCCCGCCGATAACCCGAAGGCCGCCGCAAGTATCATGGCCTTGTACATGTCTGTTCCTCTCTGCCTCAAGCGTTCTGCCGCGAATGGGCCTGCTTTGTCCCACCTTGGTGCCCATGTTCGCCACGCAGGGTCAAGCATCGGACATGGGTTTTTTCAATTACATTACGTGTGATAATAATGTGGAAAAGCGGCCGCGCCCACAGGGGCAGGAGCGCGACAGGGGTCGGCAGCGCAAAAGGACGGGACGCCGGGACCCGCCACCGGCACGCAGGCGCAACGCCACAGGCCGCCGGCAGGTTGCCGCGCCCGGTCGGCGGAAGGCGGTTCGGGTCAGGGTTTCCAAGGGGCCGCGACCTCTGGCCGGGGTGCAGGGGCGACGCCCCCGCCGACACGCCATCGCACGGGGGCGGCAGCCGGGCTCTGCCCGGACCCGGCAGGGACCTCGGGCCCCTGCACCCCTTTGCCTGAAGTCATGGTTTCCAAAGGTCCGCGACCTTTGGCGGGGTCAGGGGCAGCGCCCCTGTCCACACTTACCCACCGCCATGCCGTCGCACGCGGGCGGCAGCCGGGCGCTGCCCGGACCCGGCAGGGACCTCAGGCCCCTGCACCCCGGCACATGGGGGCAGGGTTTCCACGGGGTGGCGGCATGCTTTATGAGCGTTGTTCCCACATAAGGAAGATGATCATGGATGCCGACCCGAAATGCCCGCAATGCGGCTGCGAACATGCCTATCCGGACGGCAGCCTGTGGATCTGTCCCGAATGCGGCCATGAATGGAGCCCGCAGGCCGCAACGGCCGAAGGAACGCCGGACACCGCGACGGTGCGCGACGCCAACGGCAACACGCTGGCCGATGGGGACAGCGTGACCGTGCTGAAGGACCTGAAGGTCAAGGGATCGTCCCTGGTCGTCAAAGGAGGTACCAAGGTCCGCAACATCCGCCTGACGGACGGCGCGGATGGGCACAACATCGCCTGCAAGATCAGCGGCATCGGCACGATGAACCTGAAGTCGGAATTCGTGAAGAAAGCCTGACGCCGCGCCGTCGCACGGGGGTAGCAGCCGGGCGCCGCCCGGAGCCGGCAGGGACCACCGGCCCCTGCCCCCTTTACCTTAGGTTCAGGACCTATTAATTTATTGAACTGAGTGGGGCATTGTGATTCAC
>NZ_QEXL01000070.1 GCF_003311635.1 Novacetimonas cocois
GGAGCTTTGATGACGCGCCGCCGCTACGAACTCACCGACCGCGAATGGTCTATCCTGTCGCCATTGCTGCCCAACAAGCCGCGTGGCATCCCCCGCGTCGATGATCGCCGTGTGCTGAATGGCATCCTTTGGCGCTTTCGGACAGGTTCGCCCTGGGCAGAAATCCCCGAACGCTATGGGCCGCCGACCACCTGCTACAATCGTTTTGTTCGCTGGCGAAAAGCCGGGGTATGGGATCGGCTTCTTGAAGCCGTTTCAGCGTCTTACGATGGCGACATCGTCATGATCGATTCGACCTGTGTTCGCGTTCACCAGCACGCGGCCACGGGAAAAAAGGGGATGGAAACGATGGCGGCATGGGACGTTCCCGCGGCGGCCTCACCAGCAAGATCCACGCGCTCGTCGACGCGGAAGGCCGTCCCGTCAGTCTCCGTCTGACAGGCGGCCAAGTTGCCGATTGCACCGAGGCCGATGCGCTGACCAATAGCCTGGGCGAGGGCGACATCCTGCTGGCCGACAAGGGATATGACAGCAATGCCATTCGCGCCAAGGCAGCGGCCCGAAAGGTTTGGGCCAACATCCCGCCAAAGGCCAATCGCAAGGGAAGCTTCACCTTCTCACGCTGGGTCTATCGGCAGAGGAACCTCGTGGAACGCTTCTTCAACAGGATCAAACAGTTCCGAGATATCGCAACCCGATACGACAAGCATCCCGAAAACTACCTCGCCGCTGTAAAGCTCGTCGCGGCGAGAATCTGGTGTCGGGGTTTATGAGTCGACGCCCTA
>NZ_QEXL01000071.1 GCF_003311635.1 Novacetimonas cocois
CTCTGCTGTCGGGTCAGCGCCTCCAGCGCCACATGCGGCTCGGCCAGCAACCTTTCGCCATTGCGCCGCGCGATCTCCAGATGGTCGGCAACCCGTTCAGCATCCTCCCCCCGCTCTTCCCGGCGCATCCCGGCCGGACCGATCTTGTTCTGTGGCTCAAGGTCGATCCCCTGTTCGGCAAACGACCGATGGTCGATCCGCACATCCAGGTCCAGTTCGGCCAGCCGTTCATTGGCAAGTGACGCCCACCGCTCCCGCCACGTCAGCAGCAGATCCCTGTCATTCCACGAACGCTCTTTCGCACCGAACCCGATGGAAGGCTGATCCTGCTCCAAGCCTTCATGCCGCAACCGTGCCGCTGCAATCAGTCGCGCCGTTCTTCCAGCCGCTGCAAGCGCTTCTCCAGCGTCGAGAGCTTCAGCAGGATGCCACGCTGCGTCTCCCGGATCTCTGTCAGCAGACGGATCATAAACTTGAGCGGATCGTCCTCCCCTTTCTGCTCCATCAGGTCCAGGATCCGGCGCGAGGTCGTATGCGCCCCTGCCGCCTCGTTCAGGATGCGGGATTCCGTCTCGTCTTCCATGCACAGCCTCTCCGGTTCTGACTTCGATCCGCCGCGTGGACAGCATCACATGCGCATGGGGCTTCGCCTGTCCGTCTTCGCCAATATCCCAATGCACATTGAGATCAGCCACCATGCCGCGTTCCACGAACTGCTCCCGCAC
>NZ_QEXL01000072.1:0-304 GCF_003311635.1 Novacetimonas cocois
GCGGGGCTGGACCTGTCGGGCTCGATTGCCGGGAACGCCAGCAATGCCGGGACGCTGGACGTGACGGGCACGGTTGGCGGCACGGTCGGCAACAGCGGGACGATGGACGTCAATGGCGGCACGGTGGGCGCCACGACGAACAGCGGCACGGTGACGGCGGAGAACGGCACGCTGGCGTCGCTGGACAACACGGGCAGCGCGACCCTGACGGGCAGCACCGTGACGGGGGCGCTGACNGGGACGGGTGCGACGGCGACGGCGACCGGCGGGACGATCGGCAGCGTGACGAACGACGGCACGCTGA
>NZ_QEXL01000072.1:380-464 GCF_003311635.1 Novacetimonas cocois
GCTGGGCGCGGGCAACACGGTGACGGGTGACGTCACGAACGCCACGGGCGGGGCGCTGACGCTGGATGGCGACACCATCGGCGG
>NZ_QEXL01000072.1:602-695 GCF_003311635.1 Novacetimonas cocois
TGGCCTGACGGTTTCCGGCGGGACGGAGACGCTGTCGGGAGCGAACACCTATACCGGCCCGACCACGGTGGCGTCGGGCGCGGGGCTGGACCT
>NZ_QEXL01000073.1 GCF_003311635.1 Novacetimonas cocois
TGGCGGGCTGCGCAGCTTTTCATCCGCTGGGCGAAGCTCGGCGTATGGGAGCGGCTGCTCGCACTGGTTCAGGAACAACAGGGAGTGGCATTCGGAATGACTTTTCTGGATGGCACAAACATCAGGGCTCACCACAAAGCGGCGGGAGCCCAAAAAAAGGGGCCTCTTTCGAAGAGCGAGACCATCGTGAAGCACTTGGCCGCTCTCGCGGCGGCTATGGCACAAAAGTCTGCGTGATCGCTGATGGACATGGAAAAGCCTTCGGTTTTGCGCTGGCCCCTGGACAGGCTCATGAACTGCCTCTGGCACCAGCCATGCTCGACAGCCTTCCCGCCACTCCCCTGTGGGTAGTAGCGGACAAGGGCTACGCGTCGAACGCCATGCGTGAACGGATATGGGACATGGGAGCACGGCCAGCCATTCCCGCGAAACGACGCGATGGCCCGGTCGCCTGCCCCAAATGGGCCTATCGGTGTCGGCATCTCGTTGAGAACCTCTGGGCTCGCCTCAAGGAGTGGCGCGCTGTCGCAACCAGATATGAAAAAACAGCAACGTCGTTCCTCGCGGTCATCCACATCGCTGCCGCAGCAGACTGGATCAAGCCCTAACAGGCCCTA
>NZ_QEXL01000074.1 GCF_003311635.1 Novacetimonas cocois
CCGGGGGCGGAGCGGCTGATCGTCATCCTCAACGACAACGAGATGTCGATCGCACCCCCCGTGGGCGCGATGTCGAGCTACCTTTCGCGGCTGATGTCCTCGCGCAAGTTCCTCAGCCTGCGCGACCTTGCCGCCAAGATGGCCAGGCGCCTGCCCGACCGGCTGGAGCGCACGGCGAANGAAGGCCGACGAATACGCGCGCGGCATCATCACCGGCGGCACCCTGTTCGAGGAGCTGGGCTTCTATTATGTCGGCCCCGTCGACGGGCATGACATGACGCAGCTGGTGCAGATCCTGCGCAACCTGCGCGATGCCGACGACCTTGGCCCCGTNGCTGCTGCATGTCATCACGGAAAAGGGACGCGGCTATACCCCGGCCGAGTCGGCCGGCGACAAGTACCATGCCGTCTCCAAGTTCAACGTCGTCACGGGCGAGCAGAAGAAGGGCCCGGCCGGGCCGCCGTCCTATACGTCCGTCTTCTCGCGCGAATTGCTGCGCCAGGCGGAGGCGGACGACCGCATCATCGCGATCACGGCGGCGATGCCCTCGGGCACGGGGCTGGACAGGTTCGCAAAG
>NZ_QEXL01000075.1 GCF_003311635.1 Novacetimonas cocois
CCGGGGGCGGAGCGGCTGATCGTCATCCTCAACGACAACGAGATGTCGATCGCCCCCCCCGTGGGCGCGATGTCGAGCTACCTTTCGCGGCTGATGTCCTCGCGCAAGTTCCTCAGCCTGCGCGATCTTGCCGCCAAGATGGCCAGGCGCCTGCCCGACCGGCTGGAGCGCACGGCGAANGAAGGCCGACGAATACGCGCGCGGCATCATCACCGGCGGCACCCTGTTCGAGGAGCTGGGCTTCTATTATGTCGGCCCCGTCGACGGGCATGACATGACGCAGCTGGTGCAGATCCTGCGCAACCTGCGCGATGCCGACGACCTTGGCCCCGTNACTGCTGCATGTCATCACGGAAAAGGGACGCGGCTATACCCCGGCCGAGTCGGCTGGCGACAAGTACCATGCCGTCTCCAAGTTCAACGTCGTCACGGGCGAGCAGAAGAAGGGCCCGGCCGGGCCGCCGTCCTACACATCCGTCTTCTCGCGCGAGCTGCTGCGCCAGGCGGAGGCGGACGACCGCATCGTCGCGATCACGGCGGCGATGCCCTCGGGCACGGGGCTGGACAGGTTCGCAAAG
>NZ_QEXL01000008.1:0-88902 GCF_003311635.1 Novacetimonas cocois
GGGACGGAGACGCTGTCGGGGGCGAACACCTACACCGGCCCGACCACGGTGGCGTCGGGCGCCACTCTGCAGCTTGGTGCAGGCGGGGCATCCGGCTCGCTTGATGGTACATCCGGTATCAGCGATGACGGGACACTGGTCCTTGACCGTTCCGATGCTTCTACCTTGGCGGCGCCAATCTCTGGCACTGGTGCGCTGGTGCAGCAGGACAGCGGCGTGACAACCCTGACCGGCACCAACAGCTATAGTGGTGGGACGACCATTGCCAACGGTACGCTGGCGGGCACGACCACGAGTTTTGGTACCGGCGCGATTACCGATGATGCGGCGCTTGATATCGATGTCGCCAGCACGGATACGGATAGCCTGGCCAACACGGTTACGGGCAGCGGCAGCATGACCAAGACCGGCAATGGCACGCTGGTGCTCGATAATTCAGCCGACAGTTATGGCGGTGGCACGACCGTAAGTGCCGGCACGTTGCAGGTTGATGGTAATGAAAGCCGGATCAGCGGCACGACAACGGTTGCATCGGGTGCGACCCTGTCCGGTGTCGGCACGATGGGCGGGGATGTCGTGATCGCCAGTGGCGCAACGCTGTCACCTGGAGATGGCAGCAATAGCGTCGGTAATCTTTCCATCGGTGGAAACCTGATCGAAAATAGCGGAGCCATCGCGAATTTCGATATGGGACAGGCGGGCACCGTTGGCGGAAAGTATAACGACCTGGTCAGTGTCGGCGGTAACCTGACGATTGCCGGGACCCTCAATGTCAGCCAGAGTGCGGGTGGTGATTTCGGGCCGGGTGTATATCGCCTTTATGATTATGGCGGAACACTGACCAACAATGGCGTGACGCTTGCCGGGACGAATGAAACGCTGCAGACATCTGTTGATAATGAAGTCAACCTGGTCGTGGCCGCCGCCGGTACGGCGGAGCAGTACTGGGATGGTGCCAATGTCAATGGCGACCATGGCAGCAACGGTACGTCCGGCAATGGGCAGGTCGATGGCGGCAACGGCGTTTGGACCGCACCGGGCGGCAGTGGCGATGGCAACTGGACCAGTGAGTCGGGGGTGGGCAACACGCCCTCCACACAGGGTGCGTTTGATATATTTGAAGGCAAGGGCGGCACTGTCACCGTTGATGACAGCAGTGGCGACGTGACGTTGAGCGGGGCGCAGTTTGCCAATTCGGATGCCTCCAGCGGTGCGAAATACGTCATTACGGGTGATACGCTTTATTCGTCGGGCTCTGACCTTACGCTGCGCGTGGGTGACGGTACGGCCGCAGGCGCGGATACGGTTGCGGAAATCGATTCCAAGATTGACGACAGCAAGGTCGCTGGCGGCACGACCCTGACCAAGACCGATGGCGGCACGCTGATCCTGGGAGGTGACAACAGCTATAGCGGCGGCACCGATATTCAGGGCGGCAGGCTGGTTGGTACGACGTCGAGTTTCGGTACCGGTGCGATCGATGACGAGGCTGGCGCGAACCTGACGCTGAACCAGGATACGGACGGTACGCTCAGCAACGGGCTGAGCGGTTCCGGTTCGCTGGTGAAGGACGGTTCGGGAGATGTCACGATTGCCAGCGATGATTCCGGCTTTACCGGGAATACCAGTGTCAATGATGGCACCCTGACGGTCGATGGCTCGCTGGCGAATTCCAGCGTGAGTGTCGCCGGGGGCGGGACATTGGCGGGCACCGGCACCGTGGGGTCAACCACCATTGCCGATGGGGGCGTCCTGTCGCCTGCGGGCGGCAATGCGCTGGGGATCCTGACGGTTGATGGCAACCTGAACATGAACGCGGGTTCCACCTATGTCGTCAATGGCGCGGCAGCGGGACAGAGCGATCTGGTGTCGGTCACCGGTGGGGCGACCCTGACGGGTGGCACGGTGGAGTTCACGGTTCCGGATGGCACCACGCTCAAGCCCGGAACCGAATACACCATCCTGGCGACCCAGACCGGGGTGACGGGACAGTTTGCTGGTCTGTCAACCAACCTTGCGGATGCCTATACCTTCCTGTCGCCTGAACTGCTTTATACCGCTGACGACGTGGATATTACGCTGGGACGTAACACGACGACCTTTGAATCCGTTGCAAATACGCGCAATGAACGTGATGTGGCGTCGGTGCTGGATGGCATGAGCGGTAGCAATGCTGTGGTTTCGGCGATCGATCAGTTGAATGGTCAGCAGGCGCGTCGGGCGTTCGATGCCCTGTCGGGCGAGATCCATGCGTCTGCCCGGACCGCGCTGATCGAGGACAGTTTCTATGTCCGCAATGCCGCGATCGACCGCCTGCGCAACGCCTCGTGCGATCCTGGCGCCGATGCCAACCAGAAGACGGCGACCCTGAAGGGGCGCAGGACGGATGGCACCTGTCAGCAGGACCATGTCACGTTGTGGGGCGAGGCCTTTGGCTCATGGGGGCATAATTCCGGTGACGGCAATGCCAGCGGCATGAACCATTCGGTTGGTGGGTTCGTGCTCGGAGCGGATGCGCCGGTATTCAATACATGGCGTGTCGGCGGCCTGGTCAGCTATGGCCGTTCGACATTCAATTCGGAAGGGACCGATGCCTACGGGCACAGCAACAACGTCACGCTTGGTGGCTATGCCGGGACGCACTGGGGACATCTGGCCCTGCGGATGGGCGCCACCTACACCTGGGCGATGCTGTCCACCGGGCGCAGCGCTTCTTTCCCCGGGTTCTATGAAAAGCTGAACAGCAGCTATAACGGTGGTGTGGCGCAGGGCTTTGGCGACCTGGGGTACCGTTTCGATGTGGGCAATACCGCAATCGAACCGTTTGGTAACGTCGCCTATGTCAACATGCAGACCGACAGTTTCCATGAACATGGCGGGCCGGCCGCCCTGAATGGTCGGGCTATCGATACTGGAACGACCTATTCCACCTTTGGTGTGCGCATGTCCTCTGTCTTCCATGCCGGCCGCGTCGTGCTGGTGCCCGAAGGCAGTCTGGCCTATCGCCACACCTTTGGCGCGACGGTTCCCACCACGCGGGAGGCCTTTGCTGACGGCAGCAGTGCTTTTGATGTCGCCGGCGTGCCCCTGTCACGCGATGCGGCAGTCCTGAATGCAGGGTTGCGCGCCCGTCTGACGGGGCGGCTGGAACTGGGCATTGCCTATATCGGCCAGTACGGCAACCGGTCAGTCGATAGCGGCCTGCGGGGGCGGTTCTCCCTGAAGTTCTGATCGGGCAGCGGAAACTTTATTTTGGTCAATCTACATCTGGCCGGACATCTTGTGCCGGCCGGATTTCTGTATGGGATGTCGAATAATGAACTGGAAAATCATGGCAGGCTCCGTGGCCGCCCTGGCTATTCTCGCCGTTGCGGGGACAGAGATTGCCCAGCACGCGACAGCGTCCACATCCACGCCTGCCTCCACGACCAGGGCCGCCGCGCCTTCCATCGCAGCACCGGACACGCATCTGCTGCCTGGTGGGGCGACGTCCATCAATGAAACCTATCAGGACTGGCGGGTTATCTGCCAGCAGACTGACAAGCGCGCAGGCTGCGTTATGGTGCAGCAGATCATCGACAGGAAAACGCACAGGACGGTCATGAATATGGAATTGTCCCCCGATCAGCAGGGACTGCGCGGTATTGTCGTGCTTCCTTTTGGGCTGGATCTGGGCAAGGGCGTCACGATGAAGGCGGACAATGCGGCTGTGGGACAACCCGTTGCCTTCAGGACATGTCTGCCGTCAGGATGTATCGTCCCATTTACATTTGACACATCCGTCCTTGCACGCCTGCGGACCAGTAAAGCCATGCAGATTGCAGCCGTTTCCGCAAGCGAACAGAATATTGCCTTTCCGGTGTCCCTGAATGGCTTTGCCAATGCATTTGACCGGATCAGATCAATCAGGAAGTAGGGTCCCGATTTTTCAGAAGACTGTTTCACGGGTCTGTTTGTGAAACATCTTATAAATCAGAAGGAAGTTTCAGAAGGTAGCTTTAGAGGAAAGCTGATACGCACACTGTTTTTTAAAGGGATACCCTGAAACTTCCGTTTCCGTTCAGAAGGCCGATATCACAAAAGTCGTGCTTACAGGCTGTTTGAAAAAGTAAATCCAATAATATTCAGGAATCATAAAAGTTTTTGGCAAAGCTGTTTGCGAAAAGCTTCAGAAAGATGCTGTCTTTAAAAAAGGCAGCACCCCCAAAAAATTATGATCCTCAAACAGTCTTTTATGTCGCGTGTTCATCCATCCGGATCGGGGCACGCACCATGGCAAGCGAAAGCAGGGCGGCGATAATCAGTGCCAGCGCGCACATATACCATGCCATGTCAAAACTTCCGGTCCATGAGACGATATATCCGGTCAGGATGGGCGAAAGCAGTCCCAGCGAATTGCTGCATGTCAGTGTAACGCCCGTTACAGAACCCATTTTCCGTCCATCCTGCACCATATCGGTCAGCAGTGCGGTATTGGCGCCATTCGCCGCCATAAGGCAGGCCAGCGCGCCAGACAGTACAAGCAGGATGGGCGTCATGGTATGGAAATGCGGCAGCAGCCCGATTGTCGCCGCCCCGACAAGGCAGATCGCAACGACGAAACGTCGATGGGGCGGATGGATGCCGTTGCGAAAGACAAGGTGTTCGAGTATGCGCCCGATAATGACCGCGCCAACAGCCGCCACCAGATAGCACAGGGCCGTGCTGTTGCCGGTGCCGGTAATGTTGATGTGCAATTCGTGGATCAGGTACAGCGGCATCCACGACATGACCAGAAAGTTCAGGTAATTCTGCGTGCACTGCACGACCAGTATCCCCACGAAGGAGGAAGAGCGGAACAGGTTGCGTATTTCCCGGATCGAGATGGGCTTGCGCCGGGGGGCGTCCGACGTTTCCTTCGGGTTGCGGTAAATCAGCCACCATGCCAGCGCCCATGCGATGCCGATGCCGCCCAGTGTCATGAACTCGCAACGCCAGCCGAAAAAGGTGATGAGGTAGGCCCCGGCAATCGTGCCGCCGGCAAGGCCCAGCTGCATGCCGGTCAGCAGTATGGTCATGACCGATCCCCGCTCCTGCGGCTGTGCCCAGTTACGGACAACGGTCGCCCCCACGCCAAAGGTCGGCGCCTCTCCCACGCCCAGCAGGACGCGGGTGAACAGGAACTGCGTGATGTTCTGCGCCATACCGCCCAGCAGCATGGCGAATGACCATACCCCCACGGCAAGGCTGCCGATGGCGCGCGCGCCCACCATATCGAGCACGATGGTCGATGGCAGGTTGAGCAGGAAATAGGACCACAGGAAACTGGACGAAACCCAGCCCATCTGCACCGGGGTGAGGGAAAATTCCTTGCCCATCGTCGGCAGGGCAATGGAAAGCGCGGCACGGTCGCCATAGCTGATGGCGTACATCAGGAACACAAGAAAGAAAAATACGTAGCGGGCGGGAATTGCGCGCCTGCTTCGGGCCTCGGTAGGGGTTTCACCTGTTGTCACGATCCGGGACTCCTGACGTGCCATGGATTTACAGGAAGGAAAGGGCGCATTGCGCGCGGACATGTATTCAGGGCGGCGTGCCCGTGGCGGCATCCATTGTTCCTTCGGCCACGGCCTTGCGTTTCGCGGGGCGGTCATGGCGCAGCATCCAGACGCCGGACCCGATGATCAGCAGCCCGCCGATCGCCATCGCGCCGCCGGGCATTTCCCCGAAGCCGAACCATCCGATAAGCGCGGCCCACAGCAGCCCTGAATAGGCAAACGGACCAATGGCGGAGACCTGAGCGGATGCGAACGCTTCGGTCTGCAGGACCTGCGCGATACCGGCGAAAGCCCCCACGGCGACAAGGCAGGCAGCCTCGCCCGGACCGGGCGTGGTCCAGATGAAGGGAAGGGGAAGCGCAGTCATGACCGTCATCAGGATGGCCTGCCACAGGGCGATCGTGGTGCTGGCTTCCGTGGCGGAAAGCTGTCGGATCTGCATGGTGGTCAGGGCGCCCACCGCGCCCTGGGCCAGCGCCACGAAATAGGCCCAGTACGGAACGGTGGCGTCAGCGCCATGCAACAGCCCCTTGCCCAGCGCGACCACGACCACGCCGGAAAACCCGATCGAAACCGCAACCCACCGCTGGAACGATGGCCGTTCATGCAGCAGCGGGATGGAAAGCAGGACAAGGAACAGCGGCTGCGTATAGGACAGGACCTGCTGTTCCGCCAGCGGCAGGCGCGTTACGGTTATCACGACCATGATCATGCTGATCAGCCCGATGACCGAACGCAGCACATGGCCGCCAAAATGATGCGTTTTCAGAACGATACCCGTGCGTGCGGCGATCAGCAGCACAAAAGGCAGGGAAAACAGGTTGCGGAAGAAGATGATTTCAAGGGCGGGAAGGGTCGATCCCGTCAGTTTCTGCAGGGCGTTGAGGGCGGCAGTAAAAAATGTCGCGGATGCCAGAAGTAATGCGCCACGTTTCAGGTCATGCTTCATTTTGTCCGTACCTCAATGCACGACATGGACGGGGGCGTTTCATGAAGGATCAATGCCGGCCATAACCCCTTGCGTATTTCACGTTACGACAACGTAACGCAGCGCGCGCATTCCACGTTATAGAAGTTCGTTGCGGGGCAATAAGAAATTCTTATGGCTGCGGAACGGATCAGTCCCTGATCTGGCACGCCGGGGTCAGCACGCCGCCACTGGCCTCGATTTCCGCGCGGATGGCACGGGCGAGTTCCACGGAGCCGGGTGTGTCGCTATGTACCAGGATGGACTGAGCCCTGACCGGCAGGCGCAGACCATCGATGGTGGTGACGGACCCATCCTGCAGGAACTGGTTTACGCGCGCGCGCACCTTCGCCAGGTCATGGATGACAGCACCCGGCTGTCCACGCGGCACCAGCATGCCCTGTGCCGTATAGGCCCGATCGGCAAGGAAAAGGGTCTGCGCCCGCAGCCCGGCCTTCGCGGCGGCGCGCTCGGTCGCCTGGCCGGGCATGCAGAACACGCTCAGGTCACGGTCCAGCGCGGCAATGGCACGGGTCAGGCGCAGGGCAAGACCTTCATCCGCATTTGCCATGTTCCCAAACGCGGCATGATAGCTGACATGCGTCACCCGATGGCCGTGGCGTGCTGCGATGCCCTGCAGGGCGCCGATCTGGTAACACAGCATGGATTCCATGTCCGCATCCGAAACGGCCATGGCGCGTCGCCCGAAACCGAGCAGGTCCGGCAGGCCGGGATGGGCGCCGATCCCGACGCCCTTTTCCTTTGCCAGCCGCACGGTGCGGTCCATGATGGCATAGTCGCCCGCATGAAACCCGCAGGCGATATTGGCCGAGGAAACCGTATCCATCAGCCCGTCATCGTCGGCGATGCGCCAGCGGCCAAAGCCCTCGCCCATGTCGGAATTGAGGTCGATCTTCATGCCTTGTCTCCTGACTTCGCGCCAGTTCTGCCCCCGGCGCGACGATGGGCGGAACTGCGATAGTGGGCAGCCATCATGCGCAGATCATCAAGATAGGCATTGACCGGCTGCATGGCCGCCACCCCCTGTTCAAAGCTGCATTCATGGAACTGGATGCGCGTGCCGATGCGGGCCTGCGCCAGATGCCACAGGTCAGCCTCGATCACGGTGGCGATGCGGGGATAGCCGCCCACGGTATTCGCATCGGCCAGCTGCACGATCGGCTCGCCCGCAGGCGGGACCTGCACGATGCCGGCGACCACGCCATAGGAACGCAGCTCAACCTTGTGACGCAGCGTAAGTGGCTCGCCCGACAGCCGGTAACCCACGCGATTGCTCTGCGGCGTGATGCGCCAGTGGACGTGCCACAGCCGTTCCTGTGCCTCTGGCGTAAAAAGCGTGTAATCGGTCGCGGGCATGGCGCGCAGGTGAATCAGCCGGGCGTCATCCCTGTCGGTCGCGGTATCAAGGGCCACAGTGGGGGGCAATGCGCCATATCCCGCGACATCAAGAGCGATGCCGCCGCTGCGGAGCGTGTCGCCAGCCTCCAGCGGGCGGCCATCCAGCCCGCCGAAGCCCCCGCGCAGCTGCGTGCTGCGCGAACCCAGAACAGCCGGGACATCAATCCCGCCCGCAATACAGATATAGCCGCGCGCGCCCTGCCGGGGTGGCCCCACGCGCAGGACCTGCCCCGCCGCCGCCGTTTCGACCATCCACGGCAGGATGGCCCGGCCGTCGAGTTCGATTTCGGCGTCGATTCCGGTCACGGCAAAGCTGCCCGCGGTGTCAAAGCGCAGCACGAATGGATAGGTCTGCAGTTCGATGCAGGCATCATCATCCTGATTGCCCAGCAGGATATTGCCCGCCCGCAGGGCGATGGGGTCCATCACGCCCGATGTGCCCACGCCCAGGTTGCGGTACCCGGGGCGCCCCAGATCCTGCACCGTGTTCAGGGCCGATGTTTCAAGGATCGTAATCACAGCTCTATGCTTTCCGGATAAAAGCGGATGCGATCGCCAACGGCAAACAGGGCGGGCGGCTGCCGGTACGGATCGAACAGGCGCAGTTCGGCATAACCGATGGAATTCCACCCGTTCGGCCCCGTCAGCGCGGAAATGCCCGCCTGCATGCCGCCGATGATGACGGTCCCGGCTGGCATGTTCAGCGATGGCACGGTCTTGCGCGGGGTCGCGATGCGCGGGTCCAGCCCATGCAGGTAGCCAAAGCCCGGCGCGCTGCCGATGGCGCAGACCGTGTATTCGCTGCCATGGTGGATTGCGATGACTTCTTCCGGCGACAGGTCCGCATGGGCGCATACGGCGGCAAGGTCTTCGCCCAGTGCGCCGCCATAGCGCACGCCGATGTCGAACAGGCGACCTTCGATATGCCGTTCAGGCAGGGTGTCCCATGCATGGCGCAGCCATTCGGCCACGGCCTGCGGGCTTTCGGGCGGGGCAGAAAAGATCAGCATGAGGTTGGTCACGCCGGGGATGAGTTCCTGCACGTCCGGGCGGGCCTGTGCCGCATCCATCAGCGCCCAGATCCGGCGCTGCTGCGCCATGGTGAAGTCACCCGGTGCCTCGAACAGCATGGCGCGGGTGCCGATCATGCTTATGGCAGGGGCCGCGCCCGCACCATGCTCCGCATCGTTCTTCATGTCCGTATTCAAAATACACAGTCCCCGCAACAGTGCTGGTTATATCCTGTGAATGATGGGCTTCGGAATAAAACCGGAACCGTAACAAAACAGGATTTTGCGGCACGTGGACGCCTGTCGTGAAAATATGGTCGTTTCCGTAATGATGACCAGTGCAATTCTGGCTGTGAGGCCATCGGATAATCTTATGGATCAAGGTGATAACCGGCCATCGCAATTTGTTATGGCGTGAGAACGAAGTGTTGTTGGTGCGGTTTTCACGCATTGGGTAGCATGCGACGATCATGTTGCCGGCCGGTGTTTTTTCGGGGGCGCGTGGCGTTATTTTTACTGTTTGGGATCGGGTTTTCCATCATGGGCCATCAGCCGTACCGCACCGCACTTGTCACTGGCGCTTCCTCTGGCATCGGGGCGTCGATCGTCCGCCGCCTGGCCGGAGAAGGGATCGAGGTGCACGCCATCGCGCGTGACGCGGCGCGGCTTGAGGCGCTGTCGCGCGAAACCGGGTGCGTCGTGCATGCGCTGAGCGTGTCGGATCAGGCCGGGCTCGAGGCCCTGATGAAGGGGGTGGAAATCGACATCCTGGTCAACAATGCCGGGCAGTCGCGCACGGGCAACATCACCAACACGACGGTGGAGGATATCGACGCGCTGGTGGACGTGAACCTGCGCGCGGTGCTGCAGCTGACGCGCCTTGTTCTGCCGGGGATGATCGAACGCGACCGGGGGCATATCGTCAACATCACCTCGATCGCCGGGCATTACGCGTTCGCGGGTGGCAACACCACCTATCACGCGACCAAGGCGGGGGTGCATTCGCTGTCGCAGCAGCTGCGCTGTGACCTGTTCGGCCGGCACATCCGCGTGACCGAGGTTTCACCCGCGCGGGTGGAAACCGAAGTGTTCGGCCGTCTGATCGGAAACATGGAAGAGGCGAAGAAGCGTTTTTTTGATGAGTATGATTCGCTGCTGCCCGAGGATATCGCCAATGCGGTGGCCTTTGCGGTGATGTCGCCGCAGCGCATGAATGTCAGCTTCATGGAAGTGCTGCCGACCATGCAGGTCGTGGGCGGCCTGAACTTCGCCAAGAAGACATCCGGACCGGCGTGAGGGACGTGGACCTCGCATATGTCAGGCGGCTGATCGACCTGCTGGCCCATGCTCCGGTGACGGAGCTTGAGGTGGAGGAAGGCGGCTGCCGCATCCGCATCACCCGCGCGGGCGCGCAGGCCGCGGCCACGACCACCGTGGGGACCTCGGACCCCATCCCCGCCGATACCGCTTCCGCCCCGGATGTTCCCCGGACGGCGGCAACGGACGGCCCGGCGGGTACGACGGATGGCACATCCGGGGAGGACGGGGCGGTCATCACGGCCCCGTCCTACGGGGTGCTGCACCTGTCACCCTCTCCCGGCGCGGCGCCTTACGTCACGGTGGGGCAGGACGTGCAGGTCGGACAGGAAGTGGCGTTGGTGGAGGCAATGAAGGTCTTTGGCGCGGTCCGCGCGACGGTGGCGGGCAGGATCGCGGCCGTCCTGGTGGACGATGGCGCCGAAGTGGAGGCAGGCACCCCCCTGTTCCGGCTGGCATGAGCGGGACCCCACGTTTCAGCCGGGTGCTGATCGCCAATCGTGGCGAAATCGCCCTGCGTATCCAGCGCGCGTGCCGCCAGCTCGGGCTGGAAACGGTGGCCGTGCATTCGGAGGCCGACGCCGACAGCCGCCATGTGCGCGAGGCCGACATCGCCCTGTGCATCGGTCCCGCCGCCGCCGCGCGCAGCTATCTCGATCCCGACGGGATCCTGCTGGCGGCGCGGCTGACGGGTGCGCAGGCCATCCACCCCGGCTATGGCTTCCTGTCGGAAAACGCTGATTTCGCCGATGCAGTGGAAAAAGCGGGCCTTGCCTTCATCGGGCCGACGGGCGCGTCCATCCGCATGATGGGCGACAAGATCACCGCCAAGCGCGCGATGCGCGAGGCCGGGGTGCCCTGTGTTCCCGGTTCTGACGGGCCGCTGCCCGCCGACATGGACGCGGTCAGGGCCATCGCGCTGGAGGTGGGATTTCCCGTCATCGTCAAGGCATCAGGCGGTGGCGGCGGACGCGGCATGCGCGTGGTCGAGCGCGAGGCGGACCTTGCGCAGGCGGTCGCCCTTACGGCGGAGGAGGCGCGGCAGGCCTTTGGCAATCCGACGCTGTATCTCGAACGTTTCATGCAGAAGCCACGCCATGTGGAGATCCAGGTCCTGTGCGATACACACGGCACGGCGCTGTGGCTGGGGGCGCGCGACTGCTCGTTGCAGCGCCGCCACCAGAAAGTGCTTGAGGAAGCTTCGGCACCGGGCATCGCGCCGGAGATGATCGCGCAGATTGGCGAACGCTGCGCCGAGGCATGCCGGCGCATCGGCTATCGCGGCGCGGGCACGTTCGAGTTCCTGTATGAGGACGGGGTGTTCGCCTTTATCGAGATGAATACCCGCGTGCAGGTCGAACACCCGATCACCGAGGAGACGACGGGCATCGACATCGTGGCCGGGCAGCTGCGCGTGGCGCAGGGCGATCCTCTTGGCATCGCGCAGGCGGATATCGCGTTGCGGGGACATGCCATCGAATGCCGCCTCAATGCGGAGGATCCGTTTACCTTCGCGCCTTCGCCCGGCACCATCACGCGCTGGGACCTGCCCGGCGGGCCGGGCATCCGGGTCGATACGCATGTGGTGGCGGGCTATACGGTGCAGCCCTATTATGACTCGCTGATCGGCAAGGTCATCAGTCATGGCGCGACCCGTGCGGAGGCGATCGCGCGGATGCGTGTGGCGCTGTCGGAAATGCGGGTGGAGGGGGTTTCGACCAACATCCCCCTGCATCTGGACCTGCTGGCGGACCCGGCGTTCCAGCAGGGTGGGGTGGATATCCATTACCTTGAACGCTGGCTTGCGCAAAGGACGGCATCATGAGCAACCGCCCCGAACATCTGCTGCCGCCCTTTGAAAAGCTGCCCGCCCCCGAGGAGATTGAACAAATTGCGCAGTGGCTGGCGCAGGCGGGGCTGGAGGGGCTGGAACTGTCGAATGCGGCGGCGGGGCTGAAGCTGCGCATTCGCGTGGGGCAGGACGCGGTTCCTTGCGTTGTCGCCCCACGGGACGGCGCTGGCATGGATGGCGGGGTTGGCACGGTCGCGGTGACGGCCCCGTATTTTGGTCATCTGTGCCTTGCGCACCCGTTGCGCGATGCCCCCTTCGCGCCTGTCGGGGCGAGGGTGGGGAAGGGGGATGTGGTGGCACTCCTGCGCCTCGATACCCTGCTGCTTCGCGTGGTTGCCCCGGTGGCGGGCAAGGTGACGGAGGTTATGGGCCAGCACGACGTGCTGCTGGGTTATGGTGCGGAGATCATGCGCATCCGTCCTGACTGAGGGGATGTGTCAGGACCGTTGATGAAAAAAAGCCGGGGCTTCTCCTTTGGAAAGTCCCGGCTTTTTTTGGTTCAGGCCCTGGAGACGGTCTGAAAATCATAGGGAAGTTTTTGGTGAAGCTTTTTATCTAAAAAGCTTCGAAGAACGCCGCCTTTCTGAAAAAAGGCGGCACCCAAAAATTCTTATTATTTCTATAAAGATTTTATTTCGAATGGTTTTTTTACTTCAGCCCGTCAATGAAGGCTGCGATCCGGCGGCAGCCTTCACGCAGGGTGGCCGTGTCGGTGGCATAGGAAATACGGAAGAATGGGCTCATGCCATAGGCCGCCCCCTGCACCGACGCCACCTGCTGTTCCTCCAGCAGCGCCATGACGAAATCGGCGTCGGTGGCGATCAGCCGCCCGCCTGCCGAGGTTTTGCCCATGCAGCCGCTGATGTCGGGATAGACATAAAAGGCACCCTGCGGCGTATGGCACTGCACGCCGTCAATGGCGTTGAGCAGGCCGACCACAAGGTCACGCCGGGCCTGGTATTCGGCAGCGCGATCCTTGAGAAAATCCTGCGGACCGTTGAGCGCGGCGACGGCCGCCGCCTGCGCCAGCGTGTTGATGCCGCTGGTTGACTGCCCCTGCATGTTGTTCATGACCGCGATCAGTTCGCGCGGCCCGCCGCAGTAGCCCACGCGCCAGCCGGTCATGGCATAGGCCTTGGACACGCCGTTGACGGTCAGGACACGTGGCTTCAGGCGGGGCTCGACCTCGGCGATGGTGGAGAAGGTAAGGCCGTCATAGATCAGGTGTTCGTAGATGTCATCGGTCATGATCCACACATGCGGGTGCTTCAGCAGGACGGCGGCGATGGCCTCCAGGTCCGCGCGGGGACAGCACGCGCCGGTTGGGTTGCCGGGGAAGTTGAGCACCAGCCATTTTGTTTTGGGCGTTATGGCGGCCTCGAGCGTCTCGGCCGACAGGCGGAAGCCGCTTCCGGCGGGACAGGGCACGGGCACGATGCTGGCCCCGGCAAGGCGGGCAATGTCGGCATAACTGATCCAGCTTGGCGTCGGGAGCACGACCTCGTCGCCCGGATTGATGGTGGCCATCATCGCGTCAAAGATGATCTGCTTGGCGCCGTTTGCCACCAGGATTTCGTCAAGCGCGTAATCAAGGTGGTTTTCGCGCTGGAATTTGTCCTGCACCGCCTTCTTGAGCGCGGGCTTGCCATCCTGCGGCGGGTATTTCGTATCGCCCGCCCGTGCCGCGGCAATCGCCGCCTCCACCACGTGTTCAGGCGTGGGAAAGTCCGGTTCGCCCGATGACAGGCTGACAATCCTGACACCTTCCGCCTTCAGCACCGATGCCCTGTCGGTCATCGCGGCGGACGCCGAAATCCCGATCCCATCCAGTCGATCCGCAAACCCAGACATCAACCCTCATCTCCATTTTCTAAAATCCCATCATTCACCTAAGGCCTTTTTCCCCGTTCTGGATACCGACGAAAATCGTCTGGCCCCATACAACAATCATATGAGGGAAAGAGGCGCCCTGGCCCCTAGGATCGACGGGAAGGCAGGGATGATGCGGGTTCAGGCAATGTTTCTGGATCGCAAGGATCCGTGTCTGTGGCATTGTTTGAACGTGGATGGATCGAAATGACCAATATGCCTCCCCCAGCGACAGCTTCCACGAACCGTGTGCCTGCTGGTCAGGCCGGGCCTGCGGTAGGGGAGGCGCGGGCGTCCGGAGGTCGTATCGAGCGTGACCTTCTGGGGAACGTCACGATTCCGGCTGGTGCGCTGTGGGGCGTGCATACAAAGCGCGCGCTTGAGAATTTCCCCATAAGCGGCACGTCAATCGGCACGTTCGGGGAACTGGTGCAGGCGCTGGTAACCGTCAAGCAGGCGTCGGCGCGTGCCAATTTTGTGCTGGGGTATCTGGACCGGACGCGCGCCGACGCCATTGATGCCGCCTGCCGTCAGATACTGGCCGATCCCGCCTATCGCGATCAGTTCGTTGTGGATGCCATGCAGGGCGGGGCGGGGACCTCGACCAACATGAATGCCAACGAAGTCATCGCCAACGTCGCCCTTGTACTGATGGGTAAAGAGTCGGGTGCGTATGCCGTGCTGCATCCCAATGACCATGTCAATATGGCGCAGTCCACCAATGACGTATATCCCACGGCGCTGCGGCTGGGCATGTTGCAGGCGGTTGATCCGCTGCTCGTGGCGCTGGAGGGGCTGCGTGACGCGCTGGATGAAAAGGCAAGGGCTTTTGCCGGGATCCTGAAGGTGGGGCGCACGCAGTTGCGCGATGCCGTCCCCATGACGCTGGGGCAGGAATTCGGGGCGTTCCGTGCGGCCATTGCCGCTGAAATCCTGAACGTGAAGGAACATGCCGCAGCTTTCGAACAGGTCAACCTGGGGGGGACGGCCATCGGGACGGGCCTGAATACGGATCCGCGTTATGCCCCGACTGTCATGGCGGAACTGCGTCGCCTGACCGGGCGGCCGATGGTCGGTTCGCCCGACCTGATCGAGGCGACGTCCGATGTGGGGGCTTTTGTCCTCTTTTCCGGGGTGCTCAAGCGGCTGGCGCTGAAACTGTCAAAGATGTCCAGCGACCTGCGCCTGCTGTCCAGCGGGCCACGGACGGGGCTGGGCGAAATCGTGCTGCCGGCGGTGCAGGCCGGTTCCTCCATCATGCCGGGCAAAGTCAATCCCGTCATTCCGGAGGCCGTCAATCAGGTGGCCTATCTGGTGGCAGGCCATGACATGACCATCACCATGTGCGCCGATGGCGGGCAGCTGCAGCTTAATCCGTTCGAGCCGATGATCGGCTACTGCCTGTTTACCTCCATCAGGATACTGCGCGCGGCGATCGAAACCCTGACGACGCGGTGTGTCAGCGGCATCATGGCCGACCGGGAACGTTGCCAGTATCTGTCTGATATCAATATCGGGATCGTCACGGCGCTGGTGCCGGTTCTGGGATATGACACGTGTTCGGCCATTGCCAGGCGTGCCCTTGCCGAAAACCGCAAGGTGACGGACCTGATCGTGGAGGAAAAACTGCTCTCCCCCCAGCGTCTTGCGCAACTGCTGCGTCCGGACGCGCTGACCACCCCGAACGTGGGGCGGCAGGCGGGATGATCCGTCAGGCGGAAGGGCGCGTTCCCGGCCAGTTATGCGACGCGGCCATTGCCTTTGCCAGATCGATGAGCAGTTCGCGCACGGCAACCGATGCTTCCGTTTCAGGGATGATTTCAGGAACGCAGAGCGACACGTCCTCCTGAATGATCGGATTGTGCAGCGGACAGATGCGCGACTTGCCCGGCACCACGATCCGGCTGGCGACGGACCATGGCAGGATGGTGCTGCCGATGCCTGCCTCTATGGCCCCCTGCAGGGTGATCAGCGCCTCGATCTCGGCGACGATGCGCGGCGTCAGCTGCTTGCGCATGAAGGCCATGTCCACGCTCTTGCGCACGAAGTTATGTGCGGGCGGCAGCAGCAGGGGAGTGTCGGCTATATCCGCCAGTTGCACGGCTCCGGTCTCATCCCTTGGGAAGTCCAGCGACTGCGGTGCCAGCAGGAAGAATTCCTCCTTCATCAGGGGTGTGAAGATCACCCCCTTGATCGGCCCGGCGCCGTGGATGACGGCCATGTCCAGCCGCCCTGTCATGATCAGTTCGCTGTAGATGTCATCAAAGCTTTCGGTCAGGTGCAGCGTAATGTTGGGCAGGCGTTCCCGCACGAGCTGCAGCAGCTTGACCGACAGCGTGGATCCCGCGCTGTAGGGGGACAGCCCGACCGAGACCTTGCCCACCAGCGGACCCACGCCCTGGGTGATTTCAACCATGGCCCGGTCGAACTGCTTGGTCAGGGTCTGCGCATGCCGATACAGCTCCATCCCCGCCGTGGTGGGTGTGACGCCGCTTTTGCTGCGGATGACGAGCTTCTGTCGGAAGGCATTTTCAAGGGTTGCCAGTTGTTGGCTCAATGCGGGCTGGGCGATGTTGAGGAGGTCAGCCGCACGGGAAATGCTGCCGAGGTCGATGATTTTAACAAAAGCCTGCAGTCGCCGTATATCCAACTGGAACTCCATGATTTTTATGGGGTAAAGGCTTTACTCTATTGATAATACATATTTTTCTTTGATTGTCAATAATATTGCCCTGCGTCGGGGGCGGGCATTCCGGAAAATCGGCATGTCCTGCATGCGGCTTCCCGCGGGGAGCGGGATCCGGTTTCGAAACAAGTTCGACGATACTTGCGATGCGTGCATCGAAAGCGCGATCGTTTTGAAAAAATACGAATAATTTCAATTGTATGATCGTATTTTTCAGAAAAAAACCGCTGTGGGGAGCAACATATCAATAATCCATATGACGCCAAATCATAACGAATGCGCATCATAAGTTTGCGCATATTCGTGACGGACATTCGGCGAGTTCCAGGGGGAATGCAGATGGCGGGCCTATCAAAGCGGAAGTTATATCTGGCTGCGGGGGTAGCTTTCGGCACGTTTGTGCCGGTGGTGGGCAAGGCCGCGACGACGACGGTTGCCGCCCCTGGAACACATTACAAGGCGGATGCCCGCAAGAAGACGACGGCCACGAGCCATGTCCAGGGACATGCCAAGGCTGCGGGCCAGATCGCGGCCGCCAGACCGGAAGTCATCAATGTGGGCGGGCATTCGACAAATTCCGTGTTCTCGCCCGGCGCAGCACGGCACAGCACCACGCAGGTGACGGTCGTCACGGGCGAGGAACTGCTCAAGACCGGGCAGAGCAACGTGCTGTCCGCGCTGGCGCAGGCCAATCCGGCCATCACCACCGCGGCCCTGCCGGGCGGTGGCGCGAGTTCCTTTGTCCAGACCATGCAGCTGCGTGGTCAGTCACCTGACGATACGCTTATTCTGGTGAACGGCCATCGCCGTCATATCGGGGCGAACTTCAACTCCAACGCGGGCACCAACTGGGGCAGTGAACCGGCCGATATCTCGCTGATTCCCATCACGGCGATCGATCATATCGAGGTCATCACCGAAGGGGCATCGGCGCTGTACGGACAGGACGCCATCGCGGGTGCCGTCAATATCGTGCTGAAGCGTGACACGCACGGGGGCACCATCAATTTCAAGAACAGCGGTTATTATGCCGGTGATGGTCAGGCGCTTGACGGTTCGGCCAATTATGCCATGGCGCTGGGGAACAAGGGCGGCTACCTTGATCTTGCGGCACAGGTCACCCATCAGCTGCCGACAACGCGGGGCGGTGATTTCTATGGCACCATGTTTGCTGACCCCGTCCGCAATGCCACGGCGGATCGCGACGTGCAGCGCGGGCTGGGCCTGCCCAAGAGCACGCTTGAAACCCTGAGCGAAAACATGTCCATTCCCGTGACGCACGGGTTCAGTTTCTACAGCACGTCTACCTTCTCGCACCGTCGGGCCAACGTGCCGGAAACATTCCGGGCCAATTCGGGTTCCGATATATGGATCAATCCGTCACTTTATCCCAATGGTGACCAGCCCTACATCACCATGGACCAGTATGATTTCGAAACGGATAACGGTATCCGTGCGCGCAAGCTCGGTTTCGCATGGGATGCTTATGTAACCTATGGACGTGATGAGCAGACATACGGCACCAAGGATTCCGAAAATGCGTCGCTGACGGGGGATGCTTACACTTACAACCCGACGCAGACATCCTTTTATGATGGCAAGTCGATCTCCTCCGAGCTGACGGCCGGGCTCAAGGGATCGCGTTCGTTCCATACCGGTCTGCTGCCCCGGGATATCAATCTGAAATTCGGGGCGGAATATCGCCACGATACCTTCCAGATGACCGAAGGCGAGACCGCGTCATGGGGCGGGCAGGGTGCGACGGATCACCCCGGCAACGTGCCGATGGCGGTTACGAACCAGAACCGTGACGTGTACGAAGGTTTCATAAACCTTGATTTCTACATAACGAAGAAATGGGAATGGACGTTGGGAGGTCGTGTCGACAGCTACAACAACCTGGCCACTGTCGCGACCGGGTCCGTTGGCACGCGCTACAACTTCAACAAGCGCTGGGCGATCCGGGCCAATATCAATTCCGGGTACCGTCCGCCGACGCTGGGTGAAATGTCCTATTTCTATTCCGCGCCCTATCCCGGCTACACCGTGGATCAGGTACCGGCCAACAGCGCCATTGCCAAATATCTTGGCGCGGGCAACATGAAGGGTGAATACTCCCGCAGCTATACGATCGGGCTTGATGCGACGCCCGTGAACGATTTCCACATCACGGGCAACCTGTATTACATCGCGATCAATGACCGTCTGGGCAGCACCCAGTCCTATACGGTCAATCAGAATGACACCACACTCAAGGAACTGCTGGCGCAGGCCAACATTTCAAGCGCGACATCGCTGTCGTACTATGCCAACCTCTATAACACCCAGACGTTTGGCGGCGACCTGAGTGCGGATTACACCCTGCATACGCGCGGGTTCGGCAAGTTCCGGTTTGCCATGGGCATCAACTTTTCCGATAACGAAATACGTTCCGCCCGCAGCAACCTTGTGAATGAATACACAAAGGAAATGGTGCTGCATTCCGCCCCGAAAAACCGGGAGCAGATCAGCGTGAACTGGCAGTACAAGAAATGGTCGGTTTTCGTGCAGGAAATGCGTTACGGCTCCATTACCTACATGGCCGCGCCGACCGGTCCGGGTTCCGTGCCGTTTGAGCAGAACCCGGCCTTCATCACCAATGTCGAGGTCAATTACAAGCCCGTGCCGCGTTGGACCATCGGGGTGGGTGCCAATAACATCGGTAACAAATATCCGACCCGTATTGCCAGTTCGATTGCAAACTCGCAGCAGGGTCTTGCAAAATATGCTTCCTACTCCCCCTACGGGTTCAATGGTGGCATGTATTATGTCAAGACGTCCCTCGATTTCTAAGGGATTCTGAAATGCAGGAAATGTTGCAACCGATGGCTACAGGCTGAGTGGTATGCAACACGTGAAGATGACGGCATGAAGACCTGCGGGTGCTGAGGCTTGGCGTTTTTTCGTCCTGAAGAGCCTGTGGCCTCGCATGTCCCATGCAACAGGTCGCCCAACGATCCGGTGACGGGGCAGTGGAACAAAACCCGTGTTTTTGCCCCGGATGATCTGGCGGTTTCAGGGGCAGTCCGTCGATTCTGGCTGCCCCGACCAGATTTTCGCTTGCGGATCCCTGATCGATAATAGGTCGTCCTGATACTGTTCCCCCATCGAAACCTGAATGGTGGCTGTCAAATGCCGCCCGCATCCGGAAAACTTTCGGGGCATCCCTATGGAAGGGTAGCGTCCGGTTTGGATGGTCGTTTGTCAGGACAGTGCTGTTGCATGGCGGAAGTTCGGACTCCCGGCCTTGTCCTTATGTCTTTTGTCTGTATGGGCCATGATGTCTGTTTGATCGTATGGCGTCGTCATGCCGGCAGTTGATTGACCGGGCGCATATCGCCTGTCGTCCATATTCCCAGTTGCTCCATTCCTCGGTGAACATATCAGACGGAAGCGTTGTGCGCCTGCGCCTGCGCCTGCGCCTGGGATGGAGAGGGGAGGACATAAAGATATTTATTGTGAATTTTTTAAGACGGTTACGTGAATTAAAGATGAAACGTGGTTTGTACTGTGTAAATTAAGTAAATGATTTGATAGATGGGCTCCATCAAGATTCATTATGGAATGCCCCATAGCAATGAAGAAATTTTTACTGCTGAGCGCTGTCTGGGTTTTTGCGTATGAGACCCCTTCAATTGCTGAAGAAAAACCTGACAATCGTCAGGAGGGGCAGAAACGGACCAACCTGACCAAGGCAAAAAGCCACACGAACGATATGAAATCAGGGGCCGAAAAAATCGCGGTTCTTTCGCGTCGCAAGGTGGCGGGCGGTGGCATGATGGTGAAACATACCACGCCCAAGACGGTCAGTTCGCTCTCACACGATTACATCGCCATGCAGTCGCCCACGTCGACGATCGAATCCCTGATCCAGAACCTGCCGGGGGTTGTATCCGCAAGCGAGGGGCCTCTGACGACATCCTTCTCGACCATACATATCCGTGGCATGGCGCAGGCGGAAATCGGTGTCACGCTGGAAGGGATGCCTGCCGCCAATCCATTTACATACAGCACCTATACGCCCTCACTCGTCGATAGCGAGAATATGGGCCAGGTCAATGTCATGCAGGGGTCGGTTGATATCAATTCCCCGACCTATAATGCCACGGGTGCCGAGATTTCAGCCTCGATACGACGCCCTTCTGACCAGCAGAACATCTATGTCGCCGCGTCTGGTGGGTCTTATGGGACAAACAAGGATTTCATTCGCTATGATACCGGGGAAATCGGGCATTCCGGTGTGCGTGCCTTTGTCTCCGGTTCTTATTCGCGCAGCGACATGTGGCGCGGGGTAGGGGATATACGACGCTGGCATGTGGATGCCGCGCTTACAAAAAACTGGTCGCCGGGAAATGACTCGGAAGCAATATTTGGGTTTACGCAGGCAGCGCAAGGAGAATGGCTTTACCCGTCAATGGCGAACTGGAAAACATATGGCGTCAATTATGGCCTGAATGACCAGTATTCTGCAGGGGACACGCATTATGTCGGCCTGAATGGTAAAAATACCGGCGCAATCTATGGCGCGCTGAAAAATCATTTCAGTTTCGGGCATGGACTGAGCCTTGATGCGGAAGCGTATTCCGTCGAATTTCATGGCCCCTATTATTATGGGGAAAGTGTTCCCGTCTCGAACGGGTATGTCGGTGCGGAAAAATATACGCACCTGGACGATTATCAGAATCTTCCAGGATACAACCCGGCCAATAGCAAATTGACATCTGTCGAAGTTTCAAACTGGTACACAATTTCTTCCGGACTGACCCTTGTGGGACACTGGAAGCACAGGTTCAACACACTGAATTTCAGTTACTGGTATTCGTACGCTCAGGAAGCCGCGGATGAACGGTTTTATGCAGTCAACAGCCAGGGGAAATGGAACGGACATGGCACCCCGCTGACAGCGAATGGCGGCATTCCCATAGACGAAGATAACGAAAACGGCCTGCAGCAGTTGAGCAGTTTTGCCGTGGACGATAAAATGTCGTTTTTCCATGATCGCCTGACAATCGATGGCGGCATCAGGATGGCAATGGCGAACCGTCAGTATACCCAGGACCTGCCGGATGTCACGGCAAGAAAGTCCATTCATAATGTGTTCGTTCCGGCGCCACAGGTTCTGATCAGCTATCGCTTCAACCCGCGGCATCAGATCTATGTCAACGGCACAACTGGCTATCACCTTCCTGCGGCATTGAGTTCGCAGCTTGCCTCCTACAGCTATTCGACCGGCAAGGCTGAGTCATTGCCGATGTCGGATTACAAGCCGGAATATATGATCACCGAAGAAGTCGGTTATCGCTATAATGGTCTTTTAATGGCCAATGTCGCAGGGTTTCATTACAACGTAACGAATCATCAGGTCTCTGCCGAAAGTTATGAGCCGGGTTCAACATCGACAATTTCACAGCTGATCAATGCAGGCGGCCTGGAGGCTTATGGTATACAGACCGAAATTGCCACGCATCCCTGGCATCATCTGAGCTTCTATGCATCAGGTCAGTATATGCATACCAGGAATGGCAACAATATTGCCTATGAAGGTGACTATCTGGCGACAAAGGGAAAGCAGGAAGTCGGCGCGCCCAAATTCTCCGGCTCCCTGGGACTGACATATAATGATGGGACATGGTTTGGAAATTTCACGCTGCAATACACGGATTCCCAATACTCCACCCTTATGGATGACCAGAGCATTCCAAGCTACATAACGGCAAACCTTGGCGTGGGTAGAAACCTGCCAAAAATTGGCAGGGTCGCGCCGAAGATCAGGTTGAATCTCGTCAACCTTGGTAATGAGCACTATCTGTCATCCATGTATGGATATACGACCAATGCGACGACGCAGCACGGTATTGTCACAGGAAAGACCTTTACAGGGTCGCAGCCTACCTATGTCATTGGTTCCCCATTTGTGATCATGGCAACACTTTCAGCCAATTTCTGAAAAATGATAAAGCGTTAAGGTAGTAATGAGCATAAAATTTTAGATATGAAGAAATGGAGGTAATTAGAGGTGGGTTGTTCGGTCGAGCAAATGGATTTTGCTCTTGGTATGCCTGTCATTGAGTTTTCTGTTCAAAAAATAACCATCATTCCTGAAAATGATTCCCCGTAGTTTTGAAAAAACTTCTTCCTGATGCGAGTGAACGATGACGACACGTAGAGATTTTCTGAAGTATGCGCTTTGGTCCGGTACTGTCGGTTCAGCCGCAGGATTGCCTGCCTCCATCAGTCGCGCATTCGCCATTGCGCCCGATGTTGGCGCAACCTGGCAGGATGCCGAGCATGTGGTGATCCTGATGCAGGAAAATCGCTCGTTCGATCATGTTTTTGGAACGCTTCAGGGGGTGCGCGGGTTCAATGATCCACGCGTCATGCGACTGCCTGATGGGAATCCGGCCTTTGTTCAGGGCAGCAAGACAGGGGAAACCTATCTGCCGTGGCGGCTTAACATTCGTGACACGCGCATTACATGGATGGGGTCGATCCCGCATTCGCGCGACAGTCAGGTGGATGCCTGGAACAATGGTGGGCACGACAGGTGGATTGACGCCAAGAAGTCACATCGGAAGGAATATGCCGGCTATCCGATGACCATGGGCTATTATACGCGCGAAGATCTGCCGTTCTACTACGCACTGGCGGATGCTTTTACCGTCTGTGACCAGAATTACTGCGGCGCAATGACCAGCACCACCCCCAACCGTCTGCTGTTCTGGACCGGGACCGTGCGTGACAGGCAGGATCCGGCGTCCAGGGTCTATATGCGCAATGGCGACATACTGGAAGGCGGAATGCGGTGGACCACGTTCCCCGAACGTCTGGAACAGGCCGGGGTGTCGTGGAAATTCTATCAGAACGAACTTTCCCAGACTGGCGGCATGAGCCATCAGGAGCGTGCATGGCTTTCAAATTTCGGATGTAATGTACTGGAATATTTCGATCAGTATGCCGCCATGACCAATCCGGGGTTCAGTGTATGGCTTGAAGAGCGTATCAGTGACTGTCAGAAGCATATCAACGGACTGAACAGTCAGGAAATGCTTGTTTCGGAGACACGCGCGGAGCAGCTTGCCGAAGCGCATCAACTGCTGAATGTCCTGATGCGTCGCCGTGCAACGGTAACCGGCCGTTCACCGGAACAACTGACGCTCCATGAACGCGGATTGTTTGAAAAGGCTTTTGTCATCAATAGCGGCGATAAGAATTATCGCAAACTGGAAAAGCTGAAATTTCATGATGGCAAAAAAGCCATGCATATGGACGCCCCCAAGGGGGATGTGCTTTATCAGTTCAGGCAGGATGTAAAGACAGGCAGGCTTCCGACCGTATCATGGCTTGCCGCGCCAGAGCATTTTTCAGATCATCCGACGTCACCATGGTATGGCGCATGGTATGTTTCCGAAATCATGGATATCCTGACTGAAAATCCCGAAGTCTGGAAAAAGACGATTTTCATCATGACCTATGATGAAAATGACGGTTATTTTGATCATTGCTGTTCTTATGCCGCACCAGATCCCCGGCAGCCGGAAACGGGTGTGTCGTCACATGGTATCGGTCATGCCGGACTGGAATATACAACGGCACAGGATGAAATAAATCGTGGGGTGCCCGGTCATCTGGCGCGTAGTGGACCAATCGGTCTGGGGTTCCGTGTGCCGATGATCATAGCCTCTCCCTGGAGCAGGGGAGGGTATGTCAATTCGCAGCTGTTTGAGCATACATCCACGCTGCGTTTTCTTGAAACTTTCGTTGAGGCCAAATTTGGCAGGAAAATCAGGGAGACGAATATTTCACCTTGGCGTCGGGCGATAAGTGGTGATCTGACCTCATGCTTCCAGCCTTATGACGGGAGTGTTCCTGCCCTGCCTTTCCTGGAACGCGATGCCTATCTGCGCACTGTCGAGGATGCCCGTAACCGGCCGATGCCCGGTGGTTTTCGCACGTTGGATACAACCGAAATCGCGGCATTGCGTAATGATCCGGCAAAAGTGCAGGAAACTGTGCGGCAGGAAGCCGGCACCCGTCCGGCCTGCGCCCTGCCTTACGAACCATATTGCAATGGCGGGATATCGGCAGATGGCAGGCAGGCTGTCATTCATCTTCGGGCTGGGAAGGAACGTTTTGGCGCCCGTTCTGCCGGCGTGCCATTCAATATCTATCGTCATGACGTGAAATCCGATAGTGGCATGCATGCAGGCACCTATGCCGTGGCAGCGGGTGATATGCTCAATGTCTCTTTTCCTATCTCAACCTTTGTGAATGACATCTATGATATCGATGTCCATGCGCCTAATGGTTTCTATCGGCGGTATAAGGGGCGCAAGAATGGCCTGCGCCTGCAGGTGGAGTGTGTCTATCTGCGCGGTCCGGGTAAGGAGCTGGTCCTGAGGATAGGCAATCATGGGACGAAAAGTGTTGGTGTGGCATGCATGTTGTCTGGACCTGACACGATGCGTTCACTGCGGATAGCCGCCGGTCATAGTATTGATGTGGCATTCGATCTGTCACAGACCATGCTTTGGTATGATATATCCCTCACCAGTTCGGATGAAAGCGAACTTTTGTACCAGTTTGCCGGACGGATTGAGACGGGGAGGGCCGGACGTACGGATCCGGGGATGGGAGCGATTTCCCATAAGAAGTAGAAAGTAAATATTGCATGTGGTAAAATTTCGTGGATTGAAGAGCGTCATTCCGGGCGTTGTGCATGTATGGCGGCACTGAATCCGGGACTTTTTGATGTTGCGGCCTTCAATGTGCTCCCAACACTGACTGTATCCGTTGGACAATGCGTGCCTGACGTCTGCATGTCCTGCGGCGCTTGCAAACAGACAGGCTTTCCTTGTGCTTCGGTCTTGGAAAAAGGCTATGTGACCATTGCCTACCTTGCCGTCCTGACAGGATATGCAGACACTGCCATGTAAATGCATGGAATATGTCTGGCGGGTTGATGCCGGTATATGGCTTCAACAGGGCCGAACCAAGGGCATGAGTGGTCAGGCCGATCCCGCAGAACTCGCCTGCAAATACTCATGATAGCGGAGAGCGGCTGGCGTAATGGCAATCAGGCAGGCGGATTGTCGCGAAAACGCTGCATCCACCGGGCGAGTGCCCTGTCAGGATGGTTTGCGACGATTTCGGAGAAGATTTCCGGCGTTTCGTCCTGGCCGAGTTTGAAAGCGGCATCGATCCCGTCAACCTCGATTGTAAAGGCCACGATATGCTGGGCCAGCCGGGTCGCGCGCTCCCCGGCTTCGTCGAGGGTCCATGGATCAGGCTGTGCCGTTTCCATGACATGGACAAGATCCTGAACGCTCTGCCATGTCTGCTCTTCGTGGAAGCGCAGGATGCCACGCAGTTCCGCGCGGGCGTAGTTCCACGTGGGGATCCAGTTCCGGTTCGTCACCAGATGGGGCGAGACATAGGCCTGAGGGCCGCAGAACAATGCCCTGACGCTGTATGGCGCCTGCAGGTCGGCAGGGGGGAAGCGTCTGCGGGCGAGATGCCCCTCCAGCCGGATGATATGACCTTTATCGTCCGCATGGGCCAGTAGCGGCAGAAAAAGCGGCAGGCTGTCCGGCCATGAAGGACTGCTGATGGTGGCAAGCGGAAATTCCCGTATCAGGGCAAGGACATCCCGGCTGTCCCATTCGCGCACGGCAGACGGAGGAGACATGATTTTCTTTGCCGCGTCGGGTCCGCTCGTATGCGCCAATTCCAGGGTCCTTCGTCCAACTCTGCTTCTGAAATCTTTTTTGTTGTTTCATACGCTCCTGCAAGAGCCAAGTTTCAAAATGCCAGGGGGCCATCCGGCAGGCGGGGGGAAGCGGTTTTCGGGAAAGCGGTTTTTTTTGAAATTATTCTCGACATGGACCTCATGGCCGCACAAAAATAAGGCATGCAGGGGACCAGACGGAGGGATGATTTCGATGTTGCGACCGTGGCGCATGCGACTGGACATACAGATAGATCAGAAATCGCAGACCCCTTTGTACCTGCAGATCGTGCATGGGATCATTCATGAAATCGAACGGGGCCGCCTTGAATCCGGGGAATTCCTCGCCAGCAGCCGGGAAATGGCGCTTGCGCTGGGGGTGAACCGCAAGACGGTTGTCCTTGCCTATGAGGACCTGATCGCGCAGGGCTGGCTCATTTCCGAAGGGACGAGTGGCACAAAGGTTTCCGATGCCATTCCCGTCAGGAAAGTTTCCACATCGCAATGCAACGTGTCGGCGGGCGATGACGGATCCGTCCCCCTGTATGATTACGCAGCCCCGCCCGAGCGTTCTCTTGCAATTTCGGGGAAGGGAGGGACAAAACTGGATGAAGGATCGCCCGACGGCCGCCTTTTCCCGGCGGATGTGCTGTCGCGCGCCTATCGGTCCGCGATCCTGCGCGCGTCGCGTCATGATCATCTTTCCTATTCGGATCCCCGTGGCTCGTCCTTCCTGCGGGAGGAAATCGCAAAAATGCTGACAAGCGAGCGCGGCCTTGTCGTGAGCGCCGACAATATCTGCATCACCCGCGGCAGCCAGAACGGGATTTTCCTTGCGGCGAAGACCCTGTTGAAGCCCGGCGATGTCGTCCTGGTCGAGGACCTGACTTATGAACCGGCGCTCGAAGCCTTCAGATCCTGCGGGGCGCATATTGTTTCGGTAAAACTGGACGAACTGGGCGTCGATGTCGAAGACGTGGAGCGTAAGTGCCGCGAATATGATGTAAAAATGATTTTCCTTACGCCGCATCATCAGTTTCCGACGACGGTTTCGCTTTCCCCGGAGCGTCGGTTGCAGATTATTCATCTGGCAAATCATTACAGGTTCGCGATTCTTGAGGATGATTACGACCATGAGTTCCATTTCCACTCACAACCGCTTCTGCCAATGGCCAGTTACGCGCCACAAAACGTGGTCTATGTCGGTTCCCTGTCGAAAATGGCGCTGCCTGCCCTGCGGGTGGGGTATGTCGCAGCGCCTGTACGCTTTGTCGAAGCGCTTGCCCATCAGGTTTCCATTTCCGATGGTATGGGAAATATCCTGACGGAAGATGCAGCCGCCCTGTTGATGAGTGAGGGGGAATTGCGACGGCATGCGCGCAAGGCGGCGCGTGCCTATGCCGCCCGGCGGGAGTTTTTTGCAACCTCCATCCAGACGCTCTTTGGCGAACACGTCACCTTCAGGATGCCGGCAGGTGGGCTGGCCTTCTGGGTGCGGTTTCCCGACATGCGGATTCTGGACCGTATCGAACGCAATGCCACGCGTGAAGGATTGCGCTTCGCCCCATCCCATTCCTATTCCGTTACGGGAAAGGCGTGTGATGGCCTGCGGCTGGGCTTTGGCAGCCGCACTGAAAAAGAGGCGCGAAAGGCGCTCGAAATGCTTGCAAAGGCTGCGGATCTTCCCGCGATTTGAAACGGGTCCGCAATGGACCCGTTCTGGTAAAAAAATTGGACGTTTCGATATGCCAAGGATATTGGGCATAGTTCTCCTCGCACGTATTGACGGGGAATATGTGGATGTCTTGGTATCGGACCACAGCCTATACGCAAAAGCAGGACGCGCAGCGGGGTGATGCCGTGCGCCTGCTGAAGATTGTTCTGATGGCGGGTGGTATCGGTTTTGCAACCAGTGCCGCCCTCCCCATGCCTATGGCTGTTGGCGCGGAAATCCTGCCTGCGGATATTGCCGCTCTGGTTCATGTGGAAGACCCGCAGATTTCACCGGACGGCAGGAACGTGCTTTATGAAAAACTGTCTCCCCCCGCGCCAATGGCACCGGCAAAGTCGCGTCTGTGGGTTGTCCCGACACAAGGCGGGGGCGCAGACCGGCCACTGCCGGGGAGTGAGGAAGGGGACCACGCCGCGCGCTGGGCGCCCGATGGAACCACGCTGGCGTTTATTGGTCAGAGGGGGCATGCGGATACGCAGCATGTCATGCTTGCCCGGCCCTGGACCGCACCCGCCCATACTGTCGGGGAACTGAAGGGAAGTCCGCTCTCCCTGCGCTGGTCGCCTGATGGCCGCTTCCTTGCCGTCATAACCACCGAAAAGGCTGCTCCCGAAGCACGTGGCGCCGTCATGGAGGGGGCAAAGGGCGCGACGCATCTTCTGATTGTCGATGTGCAGACCGGCAGGTCCCGGGAAGTGCCCATGGACGGGAAACAGGTGTTTGACGTTGACTGGTCGCCTGCCGGGGATCGCCTTGTCCTGCGAACGGGAGAGGAAGGGGGGCTGGATTATTACTGGTATCGTTCCCGTATCGAAGTTGTCACCCTTGATGGTCATCAGGTCGCGCTCCTGCCGCATCGCGCGACGGCCGTGCATCCGTCTTTTTCCCCTGACGGACAGTCTGTTCTCTACGGTTTCTTTTCCGAACACGGGATTACCGGAAGTGTCGCGCGGTTTGACCTGAAAAATCATGCGGAAACATTGATTGGCAAGGATTGGGATGGCTCCCTGCGTTATCTTGAATGGGACAGGGATGGTCATGGCCTGACCGCGCTTGGGCTGGAGGGGCTGTCATCCTGTCTTGTTCATGTGTCCCTCGATGATGGAAAAATATCGGTCCGTTCCCGCGTGCTGGGCGAGCAGTTCAGTTTTTCCAGGTCACGCGACGGCAGCGCGATCGCGCTGGAAGCCTCCACGCGGGAACATCCTGATGAAGTATGGCTGTATCAGAATGATCAGGGGCATCCCCTGACCGATAACAACCCGCAGGTGGCAGGCTGGCCATTGGGGGAACAGCGCCCCGTTCACTGGACAGGACGCGACGGCACCAGGCTGGAGGGACTGCTGATCCTGCCTTCCGGCTGGAAAGCGGGACAGAAACTTCCTTTGTTCGTGCAGGTTCATGGCGGCCCCCTCGAAGCGTGGAGCGACGGGTGGCTGGGGTCGTGGCATAACTGGGCCCGTCTGTTGGCATCGCATGGCATCGCGGTTTTCCTGCCCAATCCGCGTGGATCGGAAGGGCAGGGGGATGCCTTTGCCGAAGCCAGCCGCCATGACTGGGGCGGTGGGGACTATCAGGACATTCTGTCGGGTGTTGACAGCCTTGTTCATGATGGCATTGCGGACCCCGCCCATATGGCGCTGGGAGGATGGAGTTATGGTGGCTTCATGGCGGCGTGGGCTGCGGGCCATAATGACCGTTTCCGGACATTCATATCGGGCGCCGGGATATCCGATCTGTTGTCCATGGCGGTCGCGACGGATGTGGGATACAGCTTCATTCCCGCCTATTTCGGTGATCCGCTGACGCATCGTGAAGAATATGCAGCGCATTCACCAGTAAGTTTCGCAAAAGATATCCATACGCCCATGCTTCTGCTGCATGGGGATGGAGACGCACGTGTTCCGACGGGGCAGAGCCGCATGCTGTATGCCGCCCTGCATGAAGCCGGAAAGCCGGTGACATTCGTCCATTATCCCGACGCGCCCCACTGGTTCGGGGGAAGCGTAGGGAGTGATTATGAAGTCGATGTTCAGGAAAGGGTTCTGAACTGGCTTCTGAAATACATGTAAAACAGACTTTTATACCATTTTACTGACGTATTTATTCTGAAATCGCTAAGGCGCTATCCTTGATAGGAGGAATAGAGTGATGAAGGGCATCCTGCCAGTTGTTGGCCGTGGTCGTCTGCTGTGTCTGCTGACCTCTGTTGCTGTAACTCCCGTTCTGTGTGGGGTAACGGCCTCGGCGCAGACCGTATCTGTGGCGAAATCTGAAAACCATCAGAAACCACATGCAAAAGACACGAAAGGTCAGGCGCCCAAAGCGCAGGACAACCTGCTGGAAGGCGAAAACATTACCGTATCCGCCACGCGCCGGAAACAGTCGACTCATGACGTGGCGGATTCCGTAACCGTCCTGACGGGAAAGGATCTTCAGAAAATCGGCGCCCAGTCCTTCAAGGACTATATTTCGCAGATCCCGGGCGCGAATTTCAACGCGACCGTTCCGGGCATATCGACGGTTACCTTCCGCGGGATATCGACAACGGCGGGACTGGATCAGGGACAGGGAACGACCGGGTATTTCCTGAATGACATTCCACTGACCGAACCCGGTTTTGCAATCGCCATACCTGATATCGATACATTCGATGTTGCCCGTGTCGAGGGCCTGCGTGGTCCGCAGAGCACCCTGTTCGGTTCCGCGACGCTGGGTGGCGCGCTTGACTATATTCCCAATGAGGCGGATTCGAAAAAATGGGATGGTGCAGCGGAAAGTTCCATTCTGGGCATGCCCGGTCATGAAGTCGGTTATGCCGAGAAGGGAATGGTCAACATTCCCATTATCAAGGGGAAGCTTGCGGTTCGCGGCGTGCTCGATTACCGGCAGGACCCCGGATATATCGACAATATAGGCAACGGCAGGAACAGCAATACGACCTATACCCGCAACGCCAGGGCAAGCGTCGTATGGACGCCGACCGACGATACGAAACTGTCCTATACCTATCTGGGGCAGAGCACGAATGTTTCCGATGACCCGTATTCGATGTCGGACGAATTCGGGGCCTATACAAAAAGCCGCACCATCCTTGAACCGGTCCATACGCAGCTGCAGATGCATGAACTGCGGCTGGATCACACGTTCAATTTCGCCACCCTGACGGCCATGGCCTCCTTCATGCGCAAGGGGCAGAGTTCCGTTTGGGATTATACGCCCTATTACGTCGGTGTGTTCCCGGGCCTCAGTTCCCCGACCTATGCCCCCCAGAATGGCGACAGCAAGTCGATGTATTACGAGGTACGGCTGACGTCCAATTCAACCGGCAGGTTCTCATGGCTGATCGGCGCGGCCTATTATGATACGTGGAAACGGATTAACGCGCCTGCCGAAACGCCGGGCATCCAGAATTACCTCAGCAATATCTATGGTTCCGGCCTTGCGTCCAAGATGGTGATGGGAACCGATGACTGGGGGGATGCGAACGCCAGTTACGATGGCACGGAAAAAGCCATCTTTGGTGAAATGTCCTATCATTTCCCGCATCATATCACGGTGACCGGTGGCGCGCGCGTGTTCAACATGTCGGAAACATCCTCGACCGAACTGTGGGGATATTCCGCCTATGCCGCGTATGGCAGCCTGTATCATCATACAAGCGGCGTGACATCACAGACCAGCGCCCTGCCCAAGGGGGCCATCCGGTGGGAACCCAACAAGCAGATCATGGTCTATGGCCTCGTCTCCGAAGGGTATCGCTTTGGCGCGCCCAATACCAACAACCCCAATCCGCTTTACAAGACGCCAGCGGGGACATCTTCCGACAGTCTGGTGAACTGGGAGGTGGGCAGCCGCCTCAACCTTCTGAATAACCGTCTTATTCTTGAACCCACCTTCTTCCTGATCGACTGGAGCAACATGCAGGCGCGCCTGACGCGGCCTGACGGCATTACCTATGGCGCCAATGTCGGCGAAGCGATCAGCAAGGGCGCGGAGTTTTCAGGAACATGGTTCACCCCCGTTCCCGGATTTTCCATCAAGGTCAACGGCACCTATACCGACGCCCACACGATTGATACGACCAACCTGGGCAACGGCGCCGTCATCCCCAAGAATTCGCAGCTGGCCTCCAGCCCCAAATGGCAGTTCAGCGAGATCCTGTCCTATCGTATCCCTGGCGTAGCTTTCCATCCGCAGTTCACGCTGGTGCATCATTATGTGGGCTCGTCCCCCGGGCTGCTCAACAACGCGTTCCGGATCGGCAATTACAATACGATAGACCTGCGTTTCTCAGGGGATTATCGCACCAGGGTGGGAACGACGACGCTGAGTGTCTATGTCAATAACGTCAATGGTTCCCGTGGGGTCACCATGGGCTATATCAGTGGCGCGCCGTCCCTGAATGATTATTATCTGGTCCAGCCACGCAGCATTGGCATGACATTGGGCTGGCACCTGTGACGAAGGAGGACTACGCAGCATGATTTCCCGTCGGAGCTTTGTCGCAGGGACGCTTTGCGCAACATCCATTCTGGCGGCCAGCAGGGCGCGGGCCGCCGAAAGCCTGGATGTGGCCTATGTCAACGCAACAGTGTGGGATGGCATATCCGATGCCCCCCGCGCGGGCGCGATTGGCGTAAGCGCGGACCGGATCGCCGCCGTGGGAACGGATGAGGTTCATGCGCGGATAACATCCAAAACGCAGCTGATTGATCTGCATGGCGCGTTTGTCATGCCGGGAATGACGGATTGCCACACGCACTTCTCACTGGCTTCCCTCGGCCTGTCACAGATCAACCTGCGCAATGCCCATACGCCGCAGCAGTTCAGCGCCCAGATCGGGCAGGCCGCGCATGCGGCCAGACCCGGCCGCTGGGTGCTTGGCGATGGCTGGGATGCGGATCAGTGGGGTGGCCAGTTACCGGACAAATCGTGGATCGATCCACTGACAGGTGACGTGCCTGTTGCCGTGACGCGGTATGACCTGCATATGATGCTGCTCAATTCGGCGGCGCTCAGGCGTGCGGGCATTGATCGCAATACCCCCGACGTGCCGGGGGGCGTCATCGTGCGTGACGCGCAGGGAAACCCGACCGGCCTGATCAAGGACGGGGCCACGATCCTTGCCAAACGGGCCATTCCGCTGCCAACGGATCAGGACGTTGACGAAGCGGTACGGCGGGGCATCGCGCTGGGCCTGTCAAAGGGCCTGACAAAAGTGCATACGCCGGAACTCGACTGGATGACGCATGACAGCCTGCGCAGGCTGAGGGCGCATGGCGAGACGGACCTGCGCTTTTATTCTTTCGTCCCGCTGAAGGACTGGGAACGTCTTGTCCAGCTGATCCAGCAGGAAGGGACAGGCGATGACTGGGTGCGCTGGGGTGGGGTAAAGGCCCTCGCGGATGGCTCGCTCGGGTCGCGGACGGCCCTTTTCACCGCGCCGTATGATGATGATCGCACCACACGGGGCATACATGTGACCTCGCCCGCTGATCTTCGGGAATGGATCGGGCAGGCGGATCGCCACGGGCTTCAGGTGGCGACCCATGCCATTGGCGATGCGGCCACGCATGAAGTTTTTGATATCTATGCCGAAATAATCAAGAAAAATGGACAGCGGGACCGCCGTTTCAGGATGGAGCATGCGCAGCATCTGCTGCTGAAGGATGTGCCGCGTTTCCGTGAACTCAATGTCATTGCGTCCATCCAGCCATATCACGCCATTGACGATGGCCGGTGGGCCATCCGCAGGCTGGGGGCGGCGCGCCTGAAGGGCAGCTTTGCCTATCGCACGATGGTGGATGCCGGGGCGCATGTGTGCTGTGGCTCCGACTGGCCCGTCGCGCCCCTTGATCCCCTGACGGGCATTCAGGCCGCGGTGCTTCGGCAGACATTGGATGGCAAGAATCCCGGGGGATGGCTGCCGGACCAGAAACTGACTCTGCGGCAGGCATTGAACGGTTATGTGCGCGAAGCCGCCTATGCCGCGTTTGCCGATGACCGGATGGGGACGCTTGCCCCCGGCTATCTGGCGGATTTCATTGTGATGGATCAGAATCTGTTCACGCTGGATCCCGCCCGCATCACGCAGGCCAAGGTCTTGCGGACGGTCGTTGGCGGCCGCGCCCGTTTTGTTGCGTAAGCTCAATCGATCATGTTTCGGGATGGCGCTTCTGAAAGCCTGTCCACGAGACATCCTGTGATTACGGAAAGGTTTCTGGTGAAGCTTTTTTCAAAAAAGCTTCCCACGAACCGGGCGGTCAGAAACCGGTCTGGGCAGAAAAATATACACCGGTCTGGTTCCTGAATGTGGCAATCGTCCCCAGCGAGACATAGGCGGCTGTAATGTTAAGGTGTTTGTTGACGAAATAACTTGCATAGACGTCAAACCAGTTGCTTTCTGGCGTGAAGTTCTGGTTTCGGGGTTTCGTGCGGTATTCCACCCCCACCACCAGGCCCGGTGCGAACCACGGGAGGTAGCCAAGGGATCCTTCGAACTGGGGATAGTAATTGTCATTCCTGTCGCCGCCAAACCCGAGTATTCCCCACTGGTTCCCCTTTGTAAGCCGCATTGTCGTATCGACAAGCAGGCCGATTTTCGGAAAAAGTTTGGTTACGGCAACATATGCGTCCCCGCCATTGACGTGTTTGGAGCCGACTTCGTGTATGACCTTTGAATCACCGTCATGCTTGTACATGCCCCCGATCGAGATCTGGGGGATAAGGGTCTTGTCGGCAATATGACCAAACAGGCGCACCTTGATGCCGCCAGTATCCAGATCGAACTGATAGCCGCGACCTATGCCAAGGAGCGCGCCGGTGCCTCGTGTCTGAAAGAAATTGTGGGAATATGAAATTTCCACCCGGTCATGAATGCCCAGCACGGCGCCAGCATTCTGATCCCAGTAATTTGTTATATTTACATAGCTGTAGTGAAAAGCCATCCCCATGCTTTTGTTGCTGCCATATCCCCCGATGGTCGCCCAGGTTGCGATCCCGCCGCCGCTTGCGCCCTCAAGGGAACTGAGGCCCGATGTGCCCAATGCCCTTTTCCCGTCGAAGAGCGAGCGGAAAGTCAGGTTTTCCTGATCCGAAGGCTGGGCCTCATCGGGAAAAGCCGGAGCCTGCGATTGCCTGAGGCGGGTTGTGACGGGCTGTGCCAGCCCGGTTGCGGTCATCCCCAGAAGCATCATCAGCGCGACGATACCCGCCAGGTTCCAGCGTAACAGCCATTCTGAATATATCCGTTTCGCCAATATATTCATAAATACAATCCATTTTTGATATTCTTCGCATGATACAGAATGAATCGAGCAGGACAGGTAACATTTCTGATACTCACGATTATATTTTATCAGAAGTATTCAGATAATTTCTGTCCGGGAATGGATGTAATATTTTCAGAAATTCAAAAAGATATGCCATGACCATTGTCCGTCATGCAATTGCCATGACAACGGCGTAAGGCATGAGCAGAAAAGCAGGATTGGTCATGTTCCGGATATGCACGATCATGACAGGAAATTTACAAATCTGGACATCGTGATTGCATGTTTCCTTGCACAATCGTCCTGAAAGAAATTGCAAGAAGAGGAAATCCATTGACGTCATGGTCATGATGAAAGGCGTGGAGCCTTCGGGATTTCATGCCCATCCTTACGCATTGGATCGCGCTTCCAACCTCAGGGTATCTTGCATCTGTGCTGCCCCGTAAGAAAATGACCGGAAATGTACGGAGTGATCTCGGCCGGATATGATCCATGGAATTGCAACGACCCAGTACAGTATCACGATGGCCTGACGTGTAATCACCCGTGCCCGGTATCGGACGTCGCAATGCGGAACAGTGACCGGGGATTCGTCCATCAGACCCGTATTCCTGCCGTCAATACGCGTGGGATTGGCATCCGTTCCAGCAGAAAAGGCATGTAATGGCGTTCCAGCGCCGTTCTGTGATATGAGGCCCGTGCTTTATCAGACCCGAGGCAACCGAAGGACAGGAAATGCCTGACGCACTATCAAGGCCCCAGCATACAGGTGGACGTCCGTCACCGGAAATGTCGGCGCAGCTTGACCGGCAGGTTCTTGAGGTTGCGACAGCCCTTTTTGTCGAGCAGGGATATGCCGCCACGTCGCTTGAGAAGATAGCGCGCGTCATAGGTTGCAGCAAAGCCACGCTCTACCGTCGCTATTCATCGAAAGAGGATCTGTTCAAGGCCGTGGTGGCCGAACGCGGCAGAATGCTGCTGGATGAAGCCGGCGCGGTCGAGGCATCGTCCACGGATCCGCTGGTGGCGACAAAAGAGATCGCCCTGTTCTTTCTGGATTTCATGCTGCGTCCCGAAACGCGGGAGGCCTACCGGATCATCATCGGGGATGGGCACCGCATACCCTTCATCGCTGACGAGATGATGGAAACCATCGTGGAACCCTTCGTGGCGACCCTCAGCCGCCTTCTCAAGGCGGCGGCGGACGCGGGACGCATTGAATCCACGAACCATGAGGAGACGACGCGCGTCCTCATGAGCCTTGTGATCGGCTGGCCATTGCAGAACACCATGCTGGGGCAGAATCAGGTGCAGGACGCCGATGCGCGACAGCAGTTTTTCGACCGGGCGTGGGGCATCTTCCTCGGCGGCATAGGCTGCCGGGACAAGGCCTGATCCGGCTGCGTTTCATTCAGGAATTGCCTGACTGCCGCTGTGACATCCGCTCCATCGGGCCATAAACAGGCTGGACGTGGCCGCGCTGTTTCCATGCCTTTTATCATATTGCGATACGATACGGCACCGTATATGTAAATCCTGACGGCCGGATCCTGCTGCCGGGTTCGGGAACTGATTGGGGATGGTGCATATCCATGCAAACCAGAAATGCTGGCAAAAAGGTCATGGGTCATGCAGGGCCTCCTTCATTCCTGGGCACCATCCTGTTCCCGATCATGCAGGGCAGGGGACGCGCCGCGCCGGACATGCGCCCCGACCCCGCAACGCAAAAGGCGGATGACCGGCAAAGGCCCGTCCTGATCCTGCTCTGCCTGTTGCTGTTGCTCTCGGCATGCCATAAGAAGGCACCCGTCGAAGAAGTCCGCCCCGTGCGTTCGGTTGTCGTTCAACCCGCGCCCGATACGGATGGGGAAGTGGTGACCGGTCAGGTTGCGGCCCATCGCTATATCAACCTTGCCTTCCGCCTGCCTGGCAAGGTCGTGGAACGCACGGTTCTGGTCGGAAGCACCGTGCATGCCGGCGATGTGCTGGCGCGACTGGATGACACGGTCCAGCAGCAGGCCCTGCGCACCGCACTGGCGGAGGCCGCGACGGCAAAGGCCGCGCTGGATCAGGCAGTGCCCCTGAAACAGCGTGCGGCGGCGCTCCTGCCAGCGCAGGCCATTTCACGCAATGAATATGATGATGCGGTCCGTCGGTACAAAACCGCGCTGGATCAGGTGCAGGCCACGCAGGCACAGGTGCGCGTGGCGCAGGAACAGCTTGGCTATACGCGCCTTCCTGCCCCCGAGGACGGCCTTATGACCGACAGGCTGGTGGAAGCGGGCGAAGTGGTCGCCGCCGGTCAGCCCGTACTGCGCATGGCGGCCAATGACGGGCTGGATGCGCAGTTCGACATGCCCGGTGATATCGCACATGCCCATCTGGCCGTGGGCATGACGATGAAGGTCTGCCTGGACGCGTCCCCGCATGTCTGTGCGCCCGCCGCGATTTATGAAATCGCGCCCGACACCGACCCGGTGACCCGAACCTACCATACCAGGGCCCTGCTGCATGCCACGCGCGACATGTTGCCGCTGGGCGCGGTGGTGACGGGTCATCTGGTCATGCCGTCGGCATCGACCGTCCATCTGCCCCCGTCGGCGCTGACAACGCAGGATGGCAGGCCCGCCGTGTGGATCGTCGCCCCCGACACGCTGCGTGTGTCGCAGCGTCCTGTTGCCATTGCCCGGTACGCAACCGACGACGTGGTGATCGCATCCGGCCTGAACGCCGGGGACCGGGTCGTGACGGCGGGCGTGCAGGCGCTCTACCCACAGGAAAAGGTCAGCCTGCTGGATGAAGCCGATGTCCGCCCCTGAGCCCGCCCCCCCGGGAGGGGTAAACCTGTCCGACTGGTCCATCCGCCATCGCGCGCTTGTGCTGTTTTTCATGATCCTGATCAGTGTCGCGGGCATCCGGTCCTATTTCGGGCTGGGCCGGAACGAGGACCCGCCCTTTACCGTCAAGACCATGGTGGTGCAGGCATTCCTGCCCGGCGCATCGGTGGAGGAAACCACCCACCAGCTGACGGAGCGCATCGAAAAGAAGCTGCAGGAAACCCCTGACCTCGACTACATCAAAAGCTATACGCTGCCGGGAAAGACCACGATTTTCGTCAACCTGCTGTCAGGCGCGCCCAAGGCGCAGGTGCCCGACATCTGGTATCAGGTGCGCAAGAAGGTGGGGGATATCAAAGCGCAGCTGCCTTCTGGCGCGGTCGGTCCGTTCTTCGATGACGAGTTCGGCGATACCTACGGCATCATATACGGCTTTACCGCCGAAGGCTTCTCCCACCGCGAACTGCGCGATTATGTCGAGACGGTGCGCGACGAACTGCTGCATGTACCCGACGTCGCCAAGATCGACACGCTGGGCGCGCAGGATGAGAAGATCTATGTCGATTTCTCCACCCATCACCTTGCCCGGCTGGGCATAAACGGCGCGACGATCGCAGCCGCCCTGCTGGCGCAGAACGCCACGGTTCCGTCCGGCGTGATCGATACCGGGCGCGAGCAGATACAGGTCCAGCCAACCGGGCAGTTCGGCTCGGTTGAGGATATCGCCAACGTCACGGTGTACGCGGATGGCCGCAAGATCCGCCTGGGCGATATCGCGACCGTCACCCGTACCTATTCCGATCCGCCGCAGACGATGTTCCGGGTGGGCGGGCATGACGCGATCGGCCTTGCCCTGTCCATGCGCAGCGGCGGCAACGTGCTGGAGCTGGAAAAGAACATCACGGCGAAGATGGCCGAACTGCATGCCCGGATGCCCATCGGGATCGAGGCGCACCTTGTCGCCAACCAGCCCAAGGTCGTGCACGACGCCGTAGGCGATTTTACGGAGGCCCTGTTCGAAGCCATCCTGATCGTGCTGGGCATCAGTTTCCTCAGCCTTGGCGCGCGCGCGGGCACGGTGGTGGCGTTTTGCATTCCCTTCGTGCTGGCGGTCGTGTTCGTATGCATGAAGATGTTTGGCATCGACCTGCAGCGCGTCTCGCTCGGTGCGCTGATCATCGCCCTTGGCCTGCTGGTGGATGACGCCATGATCACGGTCGAGAGCATGGTCAGCAAGCTGGAGGAAGGCTGGAGCCTGACGCGGGCCGCGACCTATGCCTATGTCTCGACCGCCTTTCCGATGCTGACCGGCACCCTTGTGACCGTGGCGGGATTCATTCCGGTGGGGTTCGCCAAAAGTGTCGCGGGGGAATACACGTTCTCGCTCTTCGCCGTGGTTGGCATCGCCCTGATCGCGTCATGGTTCGTGGCCGTGCTTGTCGCCCCGCTGGTGGGTGTCACGATCCTGAAGCAGCGCCCGGCAGCATCCCCCCATGCCCCGCCAGAAGGGCGGCTGCTGCGCGTGTTCAGCCGCGCGCTGCTGTTCACCATGCGCCGCCCGCGCACGACCGTGCTGGTCAGCCTTGCGGCACTGGTCGTGGCCATTGCGCTGTCCCCGCTGGTGCCGCGGCAGTTCTTTCCCGCATCCGACCGGCCGGAACTGCTGGTTGACCTTTCACTGCGGCAGGGGGCGTCGATCAAGGCCACGGCGGATGTATCGCGCCGTCTGGACGCCATCCTGCGCAATGATCCCGACATCGATCACTGGAGTTCCTATGTCGGGCGCGGGGCCGTGCGCTTCTATCTGTCGCTTAATGAGCAGCTTCCCAACGACTTCTTTACCCAGACCGTCATTGTCGCCAAGGATGCCGTGGCGCGTGAGCGCCTGCGCAAACGGCTGGACGTGGCGCTGAGCCGCAACATGCCCGACGTGGTGCATGGGCTGTTCCCGCTGGAGCTTGGGCCGCCGGTGGGCTGGCCGGTGCAGTACCGCGTCACGGGCCGCGACCCGGACCGGGTGTGGCATTACGCGCATGACGTGGCGAAAATCATGGCCGACGGCAATCAGCTGCACATGATCAATTTCGACTGGGGCGACCCCGCGCGCAAGCTGAAGATCGACGTGCGTCAGGATGAGGCGCACCGGCTGGGCCTGTCATCTGGCGCGATCGCGCTTGCGATCAATTCGGCGGTGACCGGGCTTACGGCGACCCAGATCCGCGACAGCATCTATCTGGTGGATGTCGTGCTGCGGGCCAACCATGCGCAGCGCCTGTCGATCGAGGACCTGCGCAATCTCGACATCCGCCTGCCCAATGACCAGACGGTGCCGCTGTCCACCGTGGCGAGCGTCTCCTACGTCGAGGATTATCCCCTTATCTGGCGGCGCGACCGGCTGCCGACGCTGACCATACAGGCGCAGTTGCGCGACGGGGTGCAGGCGGATACCGCCGTCGCCACGCTGGCGCCGAAAATCGCCGCCTTCAACGCCGGCCTTCCGGTTGGCTATCATGTCGCGGTGGGTGGCACGGTTGAGGAAAGCGCGAAGTCACAGAATTCGGTCATCGCCGTGATGCCCGTCATGGTGCTGGTCATGCTGGGCGTGCTGATGATCGAATTGCAGAGCTTCAAGCGCCTGGCGCTGGTCATCAGTGTTGCGCCCTTCGGCCTGATCGGGGTGGTCGGCGCGCTATTCCTGACGCAGCATCCCATGGGCTTCATCGCCATGCTGGGGCTGGTGGCGCTGATTGGCATGATCATCCGCAACTCGGTCATTCTGGTCCACCAGATCCAGATCGAGAAGGATCTTGGACAATCGGAATGGGACGCGGTCATGAACGCTGCCAAGATCCGGTTCCGGCCCATCATGCTGACCGCTGTCGCCGCCATCCTTGGTATGCTGCCGATTGCATCGAGCGTATTCTGGGGGCCGATGGCCGATGTCATCATGGGCGGCCTTGCCGTGGCGACGGTGCTGACGCTGATTTTCCTGCCTTCGTTGTATGTGCTGTGGTTCCGGGTGAAGGAAACGCCATCGCCACAGGCCGGGGAACATGCCTGATGAAACGCTCCCCGATCCTTCTGCTTCCCGTTCTGCTTGCAGGCTGCGCGTGGCTGGCGCCGACCTATCACCGGCCGCAGATGCCCATGCCTGACAAATGGGGGACGGCGCAGACCGCCACCATGCCGGACGACAGCGCATGGTGGCGCAGCTATGGCGATCCGGTTCTTGATGAACTGGTCGATGAGGCCCTGAAGAACAATGACGACCTTGCGCTGGCCGGTGCGAAGCTGCAGCAGGCGCGCGCGCAGTACAAATATGCCTTCGCAAACCAGTTGCCGTCCATTTCCGTCGCGGGCGCGGATGCCTATGGCCGCGTGCATCTGAAGGATGATCTGCCGACGCCGCACAGGATGAGCAACCTTGGCTTCGTCGGCGGCATGCTGAATTACGAAGTGGACCTGTGGGGCAAGAACGCCAGCCTGAGCAAGGCGGCGAAGGCCGGGGTGCGTGCCGCAGGCTATGGCCATGCGGCGGCCCGGCTGTCCATCGCCGCCGCCACCGCAAAGCTGTATTTCAGCCTGCGCGCGCTGGACAGTGAACGCGACATCCTGCAACGGACGATCCAGACCCAGACGGAACTGCTGGCGCTGGTGCGGCGGCAGCATGAAGTCGGCGCGGTCGATGCGCTTGCGGTGCAGAACGTGACGGAACAGCTTGATGCCGCGCAGGCGGCACTGCCGGATGTGGAGGACCAGCGCGGCAAGGCGGAAAGCGCGCTTGCCGTCATGCTGGGCCGTTCGCCCGTTCAGATCATCGGGCAGGCGATGGCGCGGGGCAAGAATATAAACGAGCTTACGGTCCCCATTCCGACGCCGCCGGAAATCCCCTCCACCCTGCTGGAACGCAGGCCGGATATCGCCATGCATGAACAGAGCCTGATCGCCAGCAACTTCAATATCGGCTTTGCCCGCGCGGCCTATTTTCCCACCATTTCGCTTGCCAGTCTGGCGGGCGTCAACAATATCGATATCGACAACCTCTATCGCGCGACAACCCGGTCATGGACGCTGGCGGCGTCAATGGCCGCCCCGGTGCTGGATTTCGGTCGGACGGCAAGCGGGGTGCGGCTGGCGAAGGCCGAAAAGAACGAGCAGGTCATCCTGTATAAACAGAGCATCCGCACAGCCTTCAGGGAGGTGCATGACGCATTGCTGGAACAGAACAACGCCCATGATCGCGAACGCGACGATGGCGGAAAGGAAACTGCGGCCGAAAAAACAGTGGAACTGACCCGGTTACGGCTGGAGCACGGGTATTCCAGCCGGCTGGATGTGCTGTCGGCCCAGGTGATCGAACAGCAGGCGGAACTTGCACATACGACAGCACTGTTAAGCAGCCTTGATGCGTCCGTTGATATGTACAGGGCGATCGGGGGCGGGTTTCATCTGACCGCCCATGAAAACGGGAAACGCGAATAATCGCAGACTGCCCCAAGATAAAATTCCGAACGGCCACTTCTGAAGGCTGTTTTAAGATCATCGTCTGACAGGAAGTTTTCGGATGCCGTCTTTTTTCAAAAAGGCGTTATTATTCAGGGATTTTTTAGATTTTACTGGGGCATGACGCAGGCGAAGCTGGAGGCCTGATCCATATCGCCGTGTCCGTCATGGCGGGCAACCTTTGGCCAGGCGCAGAGCGGGCGGGTACGGACGACCTTGCCATCCGATATGCGCGAGGCGATGATCGTTTCCGGGGACTGTCCACGGACGACCCAGTCATCAATGGCGCCAAGCTTGCTGAACGTATCGCATCCCGTCCCTCCGTAGCAGTGCCCCATGCCCGGAATGGTGATGAGGCGCACGGAATTCCGGTCGGTGGGGCCGGCATGCCGCATGACGGATTGATAATAGCTGGCCAGCTGTTCGGGGTTGTGGCCGTCATTCCAGCCAATATACATCAGCAGCCTGCCGCCATGGCGGAAGAAAGGCGTCAGGTTGTCGTCAACATGCAGCAGCGGCCCGAGCCTGCGGGTGGCCGTGGCAATATCCGTATCCCAGTTCAGCGTGGTCCAGTTCCAGTCAGGGTTCTGGAAGGCTGCGTATTTGAAAAGATCCAGGGCGACGGGAAAGGCTTTTCCGTCAGCTGAAAATCCGTCCTCGCTGCCCTTGGCCGGACCAGGAAAAATGACCCTGCCGGTTTCGGGATTGATGGGACCGCGATAGATCTGTTCCACCGATTTTACTTCATTATCCGTCAGACAGCCTGATGTATCCTGCCCCTTGCACAGAAGCTGGCGTGGCTCGAAACCGCAGCGGTCAGGTTCGTCAAGAAAGCCCTGTTTTTTGCCGACAGGCGATGCGCAGGCTGCCATGACGGCATTGTTGAGCAGCTGGAATTTCTGCCGACTCACACGAAGCGCCGGATCATGATAGCTCATCCATCCGGCCCACAGCTGTTCCGCATTGAAATTCACGATCGGATTGGGCGGGGCACCGACGACAATGCCGTCATAATCCTCAGGATAGCGTCTGGCCTCGATCAGTCCCTCCAGACCGCCAAGCGAACATCCGATCCAGTAGGCATGCGATGCGGCCTTTCCATAAAAGCGCCGTATGATCTGCCTGGCCGTAACCGTCATCAGGTGATCGGCCCGATAGGCGTAATCGATAAGCTTTTCCGGATGGCCAAGCGTGAAGCGGCCGCCTTCGCCCTCCGGCGTGGAACTGTCATGTCCGGTATCGGTGCTTGCGACCGCGTAACCTTCCCCCACGCCGGTGACCATGCCGTCATACATGAGCGAACCGGCCCAGCCGAAATTCCCGACACCAAGGAATTTCCCGTTCCATCCCCGCAGCGGCAGCCAGATTTCAGTGCGGATCAGGGAATCCGAAGTGGGGTGGAGTGTGACGGCAACGCGGCAAAAGGCAGGATTGGGGGCCTGCACCGGATGTCCCGCAAGGTTCATGCCCGAAGATGTCATGATCCGGGTCAGGTGCGTCTGGGGACTGTGCCAGGCACCGGCCTCCACGGTTTCGATTTTGGTATAGGTGGCATCCGGAAGCGCGAAATGCACCAGATCGGCGCAATCATCCGCATGGGCCCCGGACGACAGCAAAGGCAGGGCACAGGCCGCAAGGACTGCCCCCGCGGCAAGCGTGACCACATGCGGGCGAGGCAGCTTTGCAAAAGGAAGGGGGCATCGGTTTACAGACGGCATGACGGTCCTCGACTTTATCTTCCTGTATCGTGACCTTTCCGGAGCGGGAAAGGCAAAGCCTTGATTTCATGCCTGACGCCATACAATGTTTCAACACTGGCGCCCGGATCAGGGGTGACGGCCGGGAAAGGTTAAGACTGGGGTGATGACGGGATGAAGACCGGATTTTGGGTGATCGGCAGTCTGTTTCTGGCGGCCGCTCCGGCCCTTGCGCAAGGCGTTCCATCGCGCTCTTCCGTCATGATGGCAAAAGGCAACCTCGCGACAGATCCGACCCGTGAGGCCGTTACCGCCGCCCGCGCGTTCCTCGCGACCTTCGATTCCCATGGTCGGGAAATGGTGCAGTTTCCCTTTGTTACACAAAAGTCCGGCACTCTTGCCCGTTTCCGCAGAAGCGCGCCCGATCAGCCATCATTGCCCGTAACGGATGCGCAGGCCGCGGCACCGATGAAACGCGGCCCCGGCATGGGACCGCCGGGCGGCTTTGTCGGGGAACGATATGGCACGGCGGTGTGGTCCAATTATCCCGTCAGCGACGTGCCCCGTCCGGGCCTGCAGATGGGCCATCTGACACCACAGCAGCATGCCGCCGCCCTGCATCTGTTGCAGACCCTTCTGAGTGCGAAAGGATATCATAAGGTGCAGGACATCATGGGGGCCGATCAGGCGCTTGCGGACAGCGGCACGCCATTCGCCTCGGGCCGGGCGGTCTATACCATCGCGGTTTTCGGACAGCCTTCCGAAACATCGCCATGGATGGTGCAGTTCGGTGGCCATCATCTGGGCCTGAATGTCGTGATCGATGGCGCGCACGGCGTGATGACCCCGACGCTGACGGGTGCGCAGCCAGCCATCTATTCCCGCGATGGAAAGACCGTCCGCGTGCTGGCCGGTGAAAATGACAGGGCGTTCGCGCTTCTCAATTCCCTGAATGCAGGGCAGAGACAGCAGGCGATCCTTTCCTACAGGGTGGAGGATCTTGTTCAGGGGCCGGGTCATGATGGGGAAACCCTTGTCCCCGAGGGCATTCGGGGAACTGCCTTGGATGCCGCCCAGAAAGGGATGCTGATGGACATCATCGCGGAATGGGCCGGGATCATCAATGATGCCTATGCCGCGCCGCGTCTGAAGGAAATCCGCGAGGGGCTGGACGAAACCTGGTTCGCATGGAGCGGGCCGACCACCTGTGAGCCCGGTCATAACGGGTCGTCCTATTACCGGATCCAGGGGCCGCGCCTGCTGATCGAGTTTTCGCCGCAAGGGGTCGGTGGGGATCCCACCCTGCATGTCCATACGGTCTATCGGGATCCGACCGACAGTTATGGCAGCCGCTTTACCGTTCAATGAACCGGGTAAGGATCGCGCTGTTCGCCGCAGGTGTCCTGCTGCTTCCCTGCGCGTCGGCCATGGCGCACCGGCTGGATGAATACCTGCATGCGACAACCTTTGACCTGACGCGGACGCATATCCTGCTGCATCTGCGGCTTACGCCAGGCATGGATGTTGCCGATCGCATCATCCGACAGATGGACCGGAACAGTGACGGGCGCCTGTCGCCGGTTGAACAGCGGGCCTATGTGTCGCAGATCATGCAGGGCCTTTCGCTGTCCCTGAATGGACGGGCGGCCCGGTTGCGGATGGAAACCTTTACCTTTCCCACCATTGCGGAGATGCGGGCGGGCACTGGCGTCATCGACCTTCGTTTCGGCGTGAAAACCGATCTTCAGACCGGCAGTTACCGCCTGACATATCATGACAGGGGCGGAGGGACCGGGACGGTATGGCTGGTAAACTGCCTGCTGCCGCAGGATCCCACGATACATGTCACCGAGCAGAAGCGTTCAGAGGATCAGTCCTCCTATATGCTAGATTTTTCCATCAGCCCGCCGTGATGATGCCATGCGGGCAATGTCTGCTTTTCGGAAATGACCTGTTATTTTATGGGGGGCAGCATGCGACGATCGGTTTTTGTCCCGTTGTCTGATCGGGAATAATCCGTCAAAGTAATAATAAAAGTTTTTGGGTGCCGCCTTTTTTCAAAAAGGCGGCGTCTTCTGAAGATTTTTGAAAAAAGCTTCACCAAAAACTTCTTGATAATCAGATGTGCAAAGGTCGCGCCGGATTGCCTGCCACGGTTGCGCCTGCCGCCACGTCGCGCGTGACGACGCTCCCGGCCCCGATTATGGCGTCATTGCCGATCGTGATTCCTGGCAGGATGATGGCACCGCCGCCGATCCAGACATTTTCGCCAATAGTAATGGGGCTACCAAACTCCAGCATTTTCCGGCGCTGGTTCGGGTCGCGGGGATGATCGGCCGCAAGGATCTGTACGCCGGGGCCGATCTGCGTGCCGTGGCCGATCCTGACCGGAACCACATCCAGAATGACGCAGCCGAAGTTCAGGAACACATTGTCGCCTAAAAAGATATTATAACCATAATCACAGTGGAAAGGCGCGCGTATGATCGTATTCTGCCCAACCGCGCCCAGCCGGTCATGTAGCACCCCGTCATGATTGTTATACCGGCCAAGCCATGCTGCGCATTGCGCCATGTCCTGCTGCAGTTCAGGATCACTGGCGACATACAGCTCACCGGCGAGCATTTTCTGCTTTTCGCTTCTTGGGGCGGTCATGTCAGGTCATGCAACGCCTTGCCAAGCGGCGCGCCAAGTTTCCAGTCCGAAAAACGGACCTTGAGTCCCTGCCGCTCAGGCGTGCAGCACATCGGGCCGACCAGATAGGATTCAGCCTGAGGGAAAGGGGCCAGGCGGACCAGCGGCCATATCCTGCCATCACCCGAAACCTGCAGCCGCAGCACGCCATCGGCGACGGTCGCGCGCATCCAGAAATCTTTCGGATCACCCTCATACGGGGCCGTTGCCCAGTCCGAACGGCCATCCGTCAGAACGCTGCTGAGCATGGCGCGCCCATCCGAAAGCTCGATCCCGGCCTTGACCCAGTGTTCTTCGTCAATACGGACCATGAGGCCCGCCTGATCGTACAGCTTTTCATATTCAGCGCGAATACGAAGCTGCGCCGTAAAGCGAGACGGCGCATGCATGCCGTAAAAATGGCCGCTGTCGCGCGTGAATCCATAAAAGGTCTCGCGCCAGAAATCGGAGCCCTTGTCGGTCGTCATTTCGAGGGTATCTGCCGTGATGACGCTTTTGCGCGGCCTGTTGAGCCAGATACCGCCGCGCCATGGACCGGGCGTGCGGGCCTGCGCCCGTCCCCCCAGAACCATGCCGCCCGCCACGGCACCCGCCGCGATGACCGTTCGTCGCGTCATGCCGGGGGGATCGTTCCTTTTGCCTTTATCGCTCATTGCCAGACCTCCCATGCCGGTTGGAATTTTTCTTTAACTACAAAACTGGCATAGATCAAAATCCGAGGGTTGTCTGAGAAGTTTTTTCAAATGCGAGCTTCCCTGAAGCTTTTTGGAAAAAGCTTCACCAAAAACTTCTTTAAAATTGAAGAATGTTCCTGGAATGAATTTTGAAATATCCTTCCTGTGCCGGGGGAAATATCAGCCGTCAATGCGTGGGCACGCCAGCGGGATCATCCTGTCTGATCGGCCTGTCTATCTTGCGACATCAACCAGAAGAACAATCCCATTTTCCTGCGCGATGACCGTCAGGGTGTTTTCCTCTTCAATCGCTGCCGCGTCTCCCGGCATCAGCACTTCGTCCCCAATCCGCATGACCCCTGAGACGACGACCAGATAAAGATCGCGGGCCTCGGCCGTTTGATAGGCCGCACCTTCGCCAGCCCGAAGCGTGGCCTGCAGCAGGCGGGCACAACTGCTGAGGGGAACGGGGCTTCCATCCAGCACCATCTCTGTCTGTTCAGGGTCGTCTTCCGGAAAACCGGAGGCCAGGATGCGGAATGAACCGTCATCCATGGCCGGACAGAGCGCGCGGACTGCCTGAAAGGGGAAATCGCCTTGCGTATCCGCCACGAACCAGAACTGAAAGACAGCAGCCGCCGCGTCGGTCGTTTTCCATTGCAGGTCCGAACATCCGGACCCGGTACTGATCAGGTGCAGGCCACCTGTCTGGATATGTTCATGGGAAAAATGATCCACCTGAACGGCGACATCGCCATGCGCCACCCATGTCGCGATATCCATGCTGGCTTCGGGGCCAAGCCGACAGGTTGTACCGGGTGGCAGGGTGGCCTGATTGACCGCGCGCAGCCGCCCTTCATGCGCATGCCCGGCGGAGCGCCAGTCGGCAAAGTCGAAATGACAGCGAAAGGTGACGCCGCCATCATGGGCAGTGCCCAGCGTGCTGGCGCGGCGGATGGTGATCATGCGTGCTTCCCCGGTTTTTTACGGACGGGATAGATATTTTCCCACCCTCCACCTAACGCACGATAAAGGCGGGTCACGCAATCCGCGACCTGCCCGGTGGCGGTCACCAGTTCACTCTGGGAATTGAGGAGCGCGTTCTGCAGGGTCAGCACGTTGAGGAAGTCGGAGGCACCCTGTACATACTGTGCCTGTGCTGTCTGTACGGCGATCTCGTTTTCATGCACGGCCTCCGTCAGCCTGTCGCGCTGGTTCTGGGCGGCGGTAAAGGCGGCCATGGCATTGTCGATTTCTTCCCATGCCTTGAGAACCGTGCGCTGGAAAAGCGTTGCCGCCTCCTGCTGCTGCGCCTTGCGCAGGCGAAGCTGCCCGGTCAGGCGCCCCCCCTCGAAAATCGGCAGGGTCGCGGTCGGGCCAAAGCCATACTGCCGTGACGCCCACGAACCCAGTCCACTGAACTGGAGCGCCTGCACATCCAGGCTGCCGGACAGGGTGACGCGCGGAAAGAAGTCCGCGATTGCAACACCGATATTGGCCGTCGCGGCATGCAGGCGTTCGGACGCCATGCGGATGTCCGGCCGGCGTTCCGCCAGTTCCGAGGGAAGGCCTGCCGGAACTTCGCCCGGAACGGACGGTACAATGGCTGCCTTGCCAAGTTCCGCATTCAGTGCGCCGGGTTCGCGCGCCACGAGAAAGCTCAGGGCATTGAGGAGATGGATTTCCTGACTTTTCAGCGGTGACAGGCGGGATTCGAAATTATGCAGCTGTCCCGTCGCTTCCGCCACGTCCAGTCGCGTCGCGGCACCCTGTTCAAAGCGCAGCCGGGTCAGCTGTACGCTGTGGCTGGCGATATCGATATTATGTTCTAGAATGGCAATCTGTGACTGCGTGGCGCGCAGATCGATATAATCCTGCGCGGTCTCGGCCATAAGGGAGACCAGCACGTCACGCTGCATTTCCTGCGTGGCGTGCATGGCGGCGGTGGCGGCCTCGACCTGTCGGCGGACATGCCCCCACAGATCGACCTCCCACGACGCATTCAGGCCGTATTGCGGCAGATTGAATGACGGGTTGCCAATGCTGCCGGGAAAGGCGACAGGACCAAAACCCTGCGTTCCACTGGCGATGGTGCCGGCCGGTTCGCGCTCCATCGTGCCCAGCAGGCCCAGAAGCCCGTTCGTGCTGGCCCGTTCGCGGGCATAGGACGCGTTGGCCTGCATCTGGGGAAACTGGGCCGCGCTGGCGATGCGTCGCTCCGCCGTGCTTTCAGCCAGACGGAATGACGCCGCCTTCAGGTCAAGGTTCGAACGCGCGACATCGTTTTCAAGCCGGCCAAGAAGCGGATCATGAAACAGATTCCACCAGGCCGGGTCGGTCGATGCCGTCGTGACGCGGCTTTCGGCGGCAGGCAGGGGATCGTGCCATGTCGCAGCACTTTTGACCTGTGGTTTATGGAAATCAGGTCCCACCGTGCAGGCCGCCAGCGCCCCCAGCGCAAGGCACGTGACAAGCCCGCGTCCCGTCGCGTTAGCGCCAGACATAGCGGTCATCTCCGGCATGGGGGCCTTCGGGTTCTGATTGGGTGTCGATGTTGACTTCCACCGACATGCCGACGCGCACTTTGGCGGCAAGCGGCTGGCCCGCGTCGAATGTCAGCTTTACCGGAATGCGCTGTACCACCTTGGTAAAGTTGCCGGTGGCGTTATCAGGCTGGATCGGCGCGAAGGCCACTCCTGTCGCGGGCGCAAGGGAGTCGACATGCGCCCTGAGGGGATGGCCGGGAAACGTATCGACCCAGATGGTGGCGCGCTGTCCCGTCTGTACCTTCGTCAGCTGCGTTTCCTGAAAATTCGCCAGGACATAGGCCGCCTGCGTCGGTACTACGGCAAGGATGCCGGTGCCGGGATGAACATAGGCACCGACACGCACGCCACGTTCGCCCACCACGCCACTGACCGGGGCGGGAATGGTGCAATAGGACAGATTGAGTTCGGCCTGTTTCTGGTCGCCCTGCATGCGCAAAAGGACACCGCGCGCGCGTTCTAGCTGTCCCTTCAGGACGGCAATCTGCCGGATCGCGGCGTCCACGGCGGCCTGATCGCGGGCGATGGCGGCCTGTTCTTCCTTTTCATGCGCTTCGGACGCCTGTTTCTGTTCGATGGTGCCCGCGCCGCCCGCTGACAGGTTCCGGTAACGGGCACTGTTCTGCTGCGCGAAAAGCAGGTTGGCCTGATCGGCAAGGACGGCGGCGCGCGCCTCTGAAATCACGGCGTCCTGCCGGGCAAGTTCCGCCTCCAGATTCGCCACGTCACCCTGCGCGGCCAGAACGTTGCCCTTTGCCACGTCGAGTGCGGCGCGATAGTCGTCATCCTCGATATGGGCAAGCTCCTCTCCCGCGCGGACCTGTTCGTTGTCCTGCGCGATCACGCGGTCAATGCGTCCGGCGACCTTGGGCGCGACCGTCGTGAAGTCGGCCGTGACATAGGCGTCGTTGGTGTACTGGTTGACACCATCCCCATTGACGAGACGCGCCCCGCCCCATGCGACACAGGCAAGGACTGCGGCCGTGCATCCGGCATACAGAAGAGGTTTTTTGTAGATCATGGCGGGATACCCAAGATTCAGCGCGCGGGCGCGTTGGCGGAGGGCGCGCGTGGCGGATAGACGCGGTGCGGCAGGATCAGGTTCATGACGGCATAGCCGAGGCAGACCCAGATCAGGATGTAGTATAGATCATTGAGCGCGAGTACGAGCGCCTGTTCATGGACATAGGTGTGAAAGACCTGAAGCGAATTGCGGGCGACATGCATGCTGTCGGGGGAGGTGCCCGACAGCTGCCGGCCGATCGGGTCGCCCATGCCCTGCAGTGCAAGGCCGTGCGTGCCGTGATGGTCGAGCAGCATGGTGGAATGGTACTGCTCCCGCCGGCGGGTCAGGCTGGAAAACAGCGCGAAGGCGACGGCATTCGCCAGTCCCTTGAGCATGTTCACCATGCCGGAGATGAAGGGGCCGTCCGCCGGTCCCATGGCCATTGTCGCCAGCATGAGCGTGGGGATGACGGTCATGGGCTGTCCAAAGACCTGCAGGATCTGGGGCAGGTAGAAATTGTCCCGCACCCAGTCCACCGTCAGCCATGAACCCAGCCAGGCCGAGGCCGCAAGGCACAGCATGCCGCCAGCCAGAACAAAGCGGCAGTCCACCTTGCGGTTGTTGCAGATGGCCGCGATCAGCGGCAGCATGACAAGCTGCGGCAGGGCAACGACAAGCGACACCGGGGCCGCCTGAATGGGGCGGTAGCCACGCACCGCTTCCAGATAGGTCGCCGGAATGTCGCCCATGATGGCGCAGATGGCGAGGATGCCGATCAGCGAGAGCAGGGAGGCCTGGATGTTGCGCGATTTCCAGTACTGGATGCGGAAATAGGGGCTGGGGTGAAACGCCTCGTTAATGACAAAGACGATAAAGGCCGCCCCGCCCCAGAAGGTCAGGTTCGTGATGATGGGGGAGCGGAACCAGTCCAGCCGGTCGCCCTGATACAGCACGATGACCACCGAACAGATGGCGGGCAGCCCGACAAGGATGCCGAACCAGTTGAACTGCCTGAACCGTTCAAAGTGCATCGGATCTTTCGGCAGGCCATATGCCATCATGGCAATGGCGAGCGCCGCAGTGGGGATGATTTCCCAGTAAAGCCAGTGCCAGCCGACATGTTCGAACCAGAATGCCTCCAGCGGCAGGCCGAGGTTCGGGCCGAAGGTCGCGCTCATGGCATAGCCGCCGATGCCGAACACGCGGATTTGCGGCGGAAGGTATTTCAGCATGACGGTCATCAGCACGGGCGGCAGGCAACCGCCCGCCAGTCCCTGAAAGGCGCGCAGGATACACAGCGACGTGACATCCGGCATGAACGGCGCGGGAAGGGAAAGCAGCGCCAGCATCGCCGTCATGAAGATGGAAAAGCGGTAGATCGAGAACGTCATGTAGAACCATGGCGTAAAGGCCATGGCGGCGATGTTGAACGCTTCGTAGATGGCGATGACCCACGTGCCTTCATCGTGCCCGATATGCATCGCGCCCCGGATGTCGGACAGCCCGATTTCGGTAACATGTTCGTTGAACCCCGCGACATGCACGGCAAGCAGCATGCCCAGGCAGCCCATCACGGTCCGCAGGCCGAATGGCGGGATATAGGACGGCATCGCGGGTGAGGCATGGATCACCGGCGCACCATCTTTCGGGGCGGGGGCAGCGGTTGTCATGGACCTGTATCAGCAGCATTGGACGGCGTCTGACCACCCACGTTTCGGGCAAGAGATGATTCCACTTTCCGGAAGGGTTTGTGCTGGCCCCTGCGCGCAGTGAAGCTTATATTGGAAAGAATGCGAGGATATGATCTTGACCTGCTGCGCTATCTTCAGGTGCTGATCGAAGAAGAAAGCGTTTCAGCCGCGGCGCGGCGCCTGAAGGTGAGCGAACCTGCGATGAGCCGGCATCTTGCCAAGCTGCGGGTCGTTTTTTCCGATCCCATCCTTGTGCAGTCCGGACGCCGGATGATGGCATCATCCTTTGCCACCGGCATCCTTGATCGTGTGCAGAACGTGGTCCGGGCGGCCGACAGCCTGGTGGAGACCCAGCTTCTGGCCGATCTGGCCAACATGGCCCCCACGTTTACCATCCGTGCCAATGACCTGATCGTGGCCGCGCTGGGGCTGCCACTGCTGCATGCCTTGCGGCGGGAATGTCCGAAATGCGAGATCCTGTTCGCGCCGGAGGTGGATGACCCGGCGTCGGATCCGCTGCGTCATAACAGCGTTGACCTGTATATCGGGGCGACAGGCGTCATGAAGCCGGAAATCCGCCGACAGACGCTGTTCCGTCATCAGATGTTCGGGCTTGTGCGGAAAGGACACCCCATCCTTGCCGAACCCATCACGCCGCAGAGCATGGTGCTTTACGATTATATCAGTGTTTCACGACGCGGGAGGGCCCGTGGTCCCATCGACTGGGTCCTGCGGGATCATTACGGACTGACCCGTCGTATCGTGATGGTGGTGCCAAACTATCACGCCATGGTCGAAAGCATGCGGCATACGGACCTGATCCTGACGGTGCCCGACCTTGTGCTGCAACATATTTCAATGGATCGGCTGGGGCTGGCTTCCTTCGCATTTCCGCTGTCCCTGCCGTATGTCGAGGCATTTCAGGCATGGCACCCCCGTCGCGACACGGACCCGGTTCACCGGTGGCTGAGGGAGACCCTGTTCCGTGTTGCACGCCAGCTCTTCCAGAGCTCCGGTGGGGGGAAGGCCTGACCCGGAAGCCCAGTCAGAGGGCCGATGTCATCAAGGCAGAACCTTTTTGCTGAATGAAGTCGATCCCAAAATCTGTATTGCCGACATCGCTTGTGACGCCGACCAGATATCCCGAAGATATGACCGTCATCATAGGCCAGTCCGACTGCCGTCGTGAATTTCGGGCTCTGCACCGCGATTTTCCCGGCTGTTGGCAGATATATCTGTTGGCCTGCTGTGTTGATGGCGGCGAAATTGTCCGGCAAGGATGCTCTCCGTTGTGCATCATGATTTCCCTGAAAGGCGCGGAATCTCAACAATGTGCACCGGCTTGTGTTCTTGCCTGTCCCTTGATGATGTTACAAATCTCATGCTGTAAGGCAGGTACCAAGATGGGTAGAGAATATGAGCAGATTGTCACCTCAACAGCTATCAGCCCGCCGTGTGGCGCCCCTCAAGAATGGTGTCATCTCTGATGGGGGCAACCTCTGGCTTGTTGCCCGGCACCCGTCGAAGGTCTGGATCTTTCGCTACACCAGCCCGGTTTCAGGCAAACGTAGGGAGATGGGGCTGGGATCAGCTCACACCCTCAGCCTGGCCGATGCCCGCCGTCACGCGGCAGAGGCCCGCAATCTGTTGATCGAGCGCATAGACCCGCTAGGCTCAGGACCTATTGATTTGAGGTGAGAAATCTGATTCAGGCTCTGTGAGGAGACTGAAGATGAGTGATCTGTATTGGCTGACGGACGAGCAGATGGAGCGTCTTCGGCCTTTCTTTCCCAAGAGCCACGGCAGGCCTCGTGTTGATGACCGTCACGTGCTGAGCGGCATCATCTTCGTTAATCGGAACGGTCTGCGCTGGCGCGATGCGCCCCGGGAATACGGTCCACACAAGACACTCTACAACCGCTGGAAGCGCTGGAGTGCGATGGGGATCTTCGCCCGGATGATGGACGGTCTGGCTGCCGGAAAGGCAGGGCCCCAGACCATCATGATTGATGCGACCTATCTCAAGGCACATCGTACGGCTTCGAGCCTGCGACTCAAAAAGGGGATCCAGGTCGCCTGATCGGTCGCACAAAAGGCGGTATGAATACGAAGCTGCATGCCATCACCGATCAGAACGGATGGCCGCTGAGCTTCTTCATGACGGCGGGGCAGATCAGTGATTATACAGGTGCAGCAGCCCTTCACGATACGAGATAGAAGTTCATTTCACGGCGTGCCTAGACCACCCTCATCATGTTATTTGCATGCGTAAATAGCGCCACAGGTTACAAAATATGAGCATCTCAACACCGATCGGTTTAAGGCTAAAAAATACCTTAGATGCGGAATACCAGCATATGCAAAATACCTGGTTCTTCAAATGGCAGCGCATAGGAGGCGCTACGCCTGTCGAAATTGAGGGATTTGATGGTAGAATGATCCGTTATGCAGGTGTCGAATTCAGGGGATCAGCGCAAACCGTTTATTGGAGCACTATTCAGCGTTACGCGAAGAAAAAGGTTCAAGAGCTATTTGATAACCTAGAGCAGCAATTAAAGCAGTATCCTGTCGAGGTCAGGGCGCAATCTATCTCTGAATCTGAGTCCCTTATTCGGCATTTTATAAACAAAATTCGCAAAACTGCGATCGAAAATGACCGCATCCTGCGAGGAAATGGCCATCGGTTCCCCAGTCCTTGCGACAAAGGAAGTTGGGTAGGTGCTCAAGACCAAGACATTGAAAATAGATCGGCCCAAATACGTCATATATATTACGATATTGAAGTATCACGATTGGTAGAAAATATAAAATCCCATGTTGATTTTCTTCCTGCGAGACAAAGCGATCAGATACTTATTGCGGTAGGAGAAATGGAAAAAAATCCTTCAAAAATAAAAGAATTTCTGAAGTCCATTCAAACGATAGCCGAGGGCGCTGCAAGTAATGTGGTTGCCACCTACATACAAGAGTTTCTAAAGCCATTTTTAGGACCATAATAACCATTCGTTTAACGATGGGTACCAAGACGGGTCTATTATGCTAAACTACCAAAAATTTTTGTAAAACGGCCATTTTTAGAATAAGAATGAGGAGAAATTGGAATCCATCATTGCATGCAGGTATTGTGCGGAGACATATGGACTGAAGTAATGCCAGGGGCGCAGCCCGAATTCCGCCTGCACGCCACGTGACGTCTTGCCCCCGTAATGCAGGACGCGGGGCAGGAACAGGCTGCTAGGCTGGGGCGAGGTATATACCTGATTGTTGGTAATGTTATAGTTGAAAAGTGCGACAGAGAAATTGAACAGGCCATAGTGCCGGTATCCTATTTCCTCCTCGATCGAATACTCGCCCTTAAGTTTTGTGTAGCTGGTAAGCGGAAACGGCGCGATTGGCTGAAAGAACTGACCATATGCCTGTACGGAGGCAGGGGCGCGGAACGCCGTCGTTCCGTTGACATAGATCTGCTCATGCGGCGTCAGCTTATAGGAAATGGACACCTGCGGCAGCGGCTGTGAATATGTCCCGGTTCCATAATGGACGGCGCCGGGCGTATTGTTGCCCTGATCGCGGGAGATCATGAGGTATTTGATCCTCGCCAATCGTCAGGCGGTCGTAAAGGAAATGCATTTCATCGGTCAGGTACAGGCTGTTCATTTGTTGCTGGAAATGCTGATCGACCTCCTCATGCCGGGAACCATTAGTCATAGAGATTTTTCAAAAATACTTAAGAATACGTAGAATTTTTGAAAAATGTATCACTCAAAAACATTTTGATCATTTATCAATAAGCTGTTTTCAAGCGGTCTTTTAAACGTCCTGATCGACGGTTTATAAGAAATCGTATTGATGAGGCGCTGGCGTTCGACCTGCATGCTGTCTTGTTCATGGCTTCCAATCGCGGAAGCAAACCACGACCGTCATCCCGACAATGCTGCCCACGATGGGGCAATGACTGCAGATGGCTATGGATCTGCCTTGGCTGCAGCTGTTTACGCGTGCCATTCAGCCCGGGGGATCGTGCCGAGGCCGGATATCGTGTCGCTGCCATTTCCTGAAGCATCATGGATGGTCAGCTTGCGGTGATCGGGGGCATGAGGTTTGGCGGAGCCGATTTTCAGATCCTGTGGATGGGGATATGCGGCCATCATGGCGTGACAATCCGCATGATTTGTTCAGGAACCGGAAATCCCATGGAAATCAGCATCATGCTCATCAATCCAGCCTCATGCAGGACCATAAATAACTATATAAAATAGTTATAAATAAAAAATATCACAAACATGTTGAGAAAATTATTTACCTTTCAAAAATGATAAAATAAAGGACTCTCAAAAGCACACTCATTCACGAGGAAAGGAGAGGCGCATGTCAGGATCTCTCGTTCGGACCACATTCGCGGTAGCGGCCAGGGGAGGCGTGCGTTCCCTGTGGCGTATCAGGCCGGGTGTCCTGACGCGCTATGCATCTCCTTTCGTGCTTGTGCTCCTCTGGCAGGCGGCCTGTTCAGCAGGATTGCTGTCCTCGCGCCTGATGGCGTCTCCGGCCCAGATCATGGCAACGGGCTGGTCCCTGACGCGGGATGGCACGCTGCAGACCAATCTTGCAGTGTCGCTGATGCGGGCCGGGTGCGGACTTGCGATCGGGGTTTTCGCCGGGGTCAGCCTGGGGCTGGTGGCCGGACTGTCTCGCGTGGGGGAGGATATCGTGGATGCCCCCATGCAGATCCTGCGTACTCTGCCGACGCTGGCGCTGGTGCCGCTTTTCATCCTTTGGTTTGGAATCGGGGAACCCCCAAAGGTCGCCCTTGTGGCGCTGGGGTCGAGTTTTCCCATCTATCTTAACCTTTACAAGGGGATCCGTTCCATAGATCCCAGGCTTCTGGAAATGGTGCGTACCCTTGGCCTTTCGCGGGGACAGACAATCCGTGACGTCATCCTTCCCGGGGCCCTGCCGGATCTGCTGGTGGGGTTGCGGTTTGCCGTGGGGATTTCGTGGCTGATGCTTGTGGTGGCGGAACAGATCAACGCCGAAAGCGGGATCGGCCACATGATGATGGATGCGGAGGACTTTCTCCGCACCGATATCATTCTTCTCGGGCTGGTGATCTATGGCCTGCTCGGCCTTGTCTCTGACCAGATCGTGCGCTTTCTGGAAAGCATGCTACTGGTCTGGCGCCCGTCCCATCGTGTTGCGAGGGCAGGATGAACAGGATTACGCAGGAGGTGAGGGGGGCAAGGCTTCCATCACGCAATGAGGCCGCCGTTATTGTCCAGGGCCTGACCCGCAGGTTCGGGGGCGGGCCTGCCGTGCTCGAACATCTTGATCTTGCCATTGCGCCGGGGGAATTCGTGGCGTTGCTGGGGCATAGCGGATCTGGAAAATCGACCCTGCTGCGCACGCTGGCGGGGCTGGATCCGGTAGTCGAAGGGTCCGTCAGCCGCCCGGCCGAAGTCTCCGTCGTGTTTCAGGAAAGCCGTCTGCTGCCGTGGAAACGGGTCTGGCAGAATATCGTCCTTGGTCAGGCCGGGGCGAATGGGCGTGAACGTGCCGTGGCCGTGCTGCAGGAAGTGGGGCTTGGGCACCGGGTTGACGCGTGGCCGCTGACCCTTTCGGGGGGGGGAGGCGCAGCGGGCGGCTTTGGCCCGTGCATTGGTTCGTGAACCCGCGTTCCTGATGCTGGATGAACCTTTTGCCGCGCTGGATGCATTGACCCGACTGAAAATGCAGCGATTGGTATCGGATTTATGGGGCCGTCACCGTTGTTCCGTGCTGCTGGTGACGCATGATGTTGACGAAGCCCTGCTGCTGGCGGACCGTGCGGTGGTTCTGGAACGGGGACGTATCCGTATGGATCTGCCCATCCCGATGGAGCGCCCCCGTCGTCATGCCGATCCCCGGTTCGAGCATTTGCGGACCGTTCTGCTGGGTGCGCTGGGCGTACATGATGACTGATATGGATTTACGGGAAAATCGAAGCCTGTCCGGTATGCGGACCAACCGGCCGAAGCCAGCGATATAGCACGTCCGGTTGGTGAAGAATGCGGGACGTTGCGTAATTCGCAGCGGGCTGGGCGCAGGGATGAAGCGGGCAAGGGCTATGCCGCTTATCTTCATGGCCGGATATTGACGATATATCCCGAAGATATAGACGCTTTTGCAGCATATCTGCCCTTTGGAGGTATCTTGGTGAATTGCCGCCTTACCTCATGAAAAGTCATGTCATGAGGTGAGCAGGAGGTATCCTCTGCCATCCGGAAAATTGTCCGATCGTCTGTAAAAACAGGGGGGTGGCGTGTTTTTGTATGCTCATTCAACTAAGTAAAATAGTTTAAAATAATTTCCACAAATAATAATTGACTACGCTTGGCGTGAATATATCATTGCAAATGTTGTTATATAATTATACGTCATAATGTAGTTATTTGGGGGCGGTATGAGTAGCTCAAAAGCTCGATCGTTGCGACTTCACGCTGGGCTTTCGTCCAGGGAATCTCTGAATCGAGGCCTGCTTTTCTGCTGCGTTCTGACCGCCACCTTCTCATCTCAGGAAGGAAAGGCCGCAGCCACGCAGGGAAATTCGTCTCTTCCCTTTAAAAATGGCCACGCGCGCGTGGCTTCGCCTGCTCATGCACAAACGGTGAAACCTGCGGCCAAAGGGGGGACGTCTCCTATCAGCCAGCCTGAAATCCTGCATGTGCGGGCCAGCGCTTCGTCGGCACGGCGTCAGCTTCTTGCGCGGCAGAACGACCCTGTGGCCGTGACGACGATTACGGAAAAGGACCTTCAGACCCACCAGATCACCAATATCCAGCAGGCAACGAAATTGCTGCCTGCGGTTTCCCTGCAGATCACAAATCCACGCAATACCGCCATTAATGTACGTGGATTGGGAAATTTCAGTTCAAGTGCCCAGGACGGGCTGGAAAATGGCACCGCTGTTTATATCGACGGTGTCTATCAGGCACGTCCCGGGGCCGTGCTGGGCGATGTCAGCGACCTGATGGGGATAGAGGTTCTCAAGGGGCCTCAGGCGACGCGGGGCGGCGTGGATAATGATGGCGGTACCATCAACATATCCACGCTGGCACCGTCCTTCAGGCGGCAGTATTCGGTGATCGGGGATTACGGTAGCTATAACACCGCAAATATCCGCCTGAGGGCGACCGGCCCCATCGGGAATAGTGATAAGGTAGCGTTCAGCCTGTCGGGATTTTCCATAAACCGCGACGGGTATGTAAAGAACGTAACAACCGACCGTTATTATCAGGATTATCATGATCTGGGCGTAAAGGCGCAGATCCTGGCAAAGCCGACGGACCGGCTGACGATACGCCTGATCACGGATTATTCGCACCTCAGGGAAAGCTGCTGCGTTACACCCATGTCCACCGCGCTGACGCATTATGCGGACGGGGCGGTCATTGCAGGAAATTACTGGGAACGGGCTGCATATGCGGGCGCGGAACCCCTGCCCGCGCATGGGGTGCGTGACATGCTGATCAGCGCCCCATCCACCGGCAGCCAGGCAGTCGATCAGGAAACGTATGGGGTTTCTCTGAATGTTGGCTACCAGTTTGCCAATCAGTGGAAGCTGGAAAATATTGCGTCATGGCATACATGGTTCTGGTATCCCCATAACGGTTTTTCGGGCGGTCTTGGTACCATACCCGGCCTGCGGACATTATCGGCGGGCAACAATCAGGTTTATGAACAGCACGCGACCGAAGAACTAAAGATTTCCTCGCCCACGGGACGGAGGTTCCAGTTTTCTGGTGGAATTTTCTATATGTATGAGGAGGTGCCGGATTATTCCTACTGGTCCATAACGGATCAGGGCGCGAAATATTATGGTTATGGATACACTCCGGCGGTCTATAACGCCGGGTTGAACGGGGCGACATTCTCATCCCATGACAATCCGATCACCAACGAAGTGGCTGGGTATGTCCGAGCCAGCTATGCGATTACATCCCGGATTTCGCTTGAAGGCGGCTTCAGATACTCCTTCGTGACAAAATCCGGAAGTTATGCGTCAAAGATCGTGGGGTCCCAGTATCCCGCGTTGGCTGCTGCCGTTCTGGGACAGGAAGTTTCCTATCATGCGTTTCATCGTGAACATGAACCCAGCGGGAATCTAAGCCTTCTGTACCGGGCGGGTGCCGATCATCTTCTTTACGCAACCTACAGTCGCGGCGTACGAAATGGCGGGATTAATCTTGTAAGCCTGAATATTTCACAAGGCGCAAATCCCAGCGTCAAGCCCGAGATCGATGACATGTTCGAATTCGGTTCGAAGAATTCGTTCCTGAACAAAAGAATTCTGGTCAATATGGCGGCATTTTGGAATAATGTTCATGATTACATTACAAGTGCGTCCTATTATACCTCGACAGGAACCACGATTTCCTACCTGACCAATGCAAAGCATGTGGTGTCGCGTGGACTGGAACTGGATACCAGGGGCGTCATAATCCCGGGGCTTGAGGGACGGGTATCGGCCTCTTATACCGATGCGTTCTATGCCTCATTCAATAATGCAACGCATCCACTGGAATCTTCGAACATCAAGGGACTTTACAGCCTGACAGGAAACCAGATTCCCCTGAATTCGAAATGGAATCTTTCGGCGGGTCTGGAATATACCGTGCCCGTCAGGGATATGAGTCCGTCGGCACGTGGTTTCTGGAGCCACCTTCTGTTTTATGTAGGCGCTGATTATACATATCGCTCTGGTTATTATGCCGATGCATCGGAATCCCGCTACACGCGCATTCAGCCCTATGGCCTTCTGGATGGTCATATTGGCATTCGTCCGGAAAGCGGGAAATGGGATCTCAGCTTCTGGGGACATAACATGCTGGACAAACGGTATTTCGTAACCATGACACCTTTGGCAACCGGGGCGGTCTTTTATGGACAACTGGGCGATCCGGCAATGTTCGGTGGCGAATTCAGCTACAAGCTGTAGGGATTGCGGACAAAATGGACGCATCATTAATCTGTCTACGGAAATGGCATGTAATGGAACCATTATGATCCTGTCGTGGGAAAATAAGATATGGTTTGAAAATTATCCGCGGATTCCATCTTCTTTCAAGATCGGCATCCGGAAATTTTATTAAAGGGTAATTTTTTAAACAGGCCTGAAGGAAATTGGGCGTTTGCGTCTGCATTGGAAAAAACAAGCAGCCGCCCTGAAAAAAGGAGACATGAATTGCTTTCAAGACGCGCTCTCGGAAGGCTGGCACTTTCGCAAGGTCTGGTCACGCTGCTTGGCAGCAAGGCGTTTGCCCAGCAGAATAGTGTCAGGATCGGTTATCAGAAATATGGCACGCTCGTTCTTCTGAAGGAAAAAGGGTTTCTGGACGAAGCCTTGCGACCCAAGGGAATATCGGTGCAATGGGCACAGTTTCCGGCAGGACCGCCATTGCTGCAGGCTATGATCGCCGGGGCGCTCGATTTCGGTACGACAGGGGATCTGCCCCCGGTGTTTGCGCAGGCAAGCGCCCCGGATGCCCTGATCTATGCGGGGAACGAAAATCCGACTGGCTCCAGCGAAGCGATCATCGTGCCGCAGGACAGTCCGATCCGAACCGTCAGCGACCTGCGCGGCAAACGTGTCGCAGTGACCCGGGGGTCGGATGCCAACTGGCTTCTTCTTGCATCACTGAGGCTCAATGGCCTGAGCCTGCATGATATCAAGGTCTCCTATCTGCTGCCTGCTGCGGCGCGTCCGGCGTTTGAGGCGGGACAGGTTGATGCATGGTCGATATGGGACCCTTATCTGTCGGGGGCGTTATCGAGTGCCGGGGGACGTGTCCGCGTGCTGGCCACAGGGGATGAGGTAGGGGGCGGAACTCCTTTCTATCTCGCGCGCAAGGGATTCTTTACCGAAAATCGTGACCTGCTGCGCGATATCATTGCTGCCGTGGAAAAGTGCGATGCATGGGCGCAGGAAAACAGGCCAGAAGTCGCAGCCATGCTTGCCCGCAGCACGGGGCTGGAACTTGGGGTGGTGGAACAGTCGGTGGCAAAAATCCATTTTGGATTTCACCATATTAAGCCACAGGTCATAGCCAGCCAGCAGCATATCGCCGATACGTTTGTGGCGGCTGGCCTTCTTCCATCAGCGCCGAGGATAAGTGAAGCAGCCCCCGATATATGAGGGATGGCCTGAAAATGATAAAAATTTTCGGTGCAGCCTTTTTTAAAAAGGCGACGTTCTTCAAAGCTTTTTGAAAAAAGCTTCACCAAAAACTTTTTGAAAGTGTCTGATACAGTGGGCGATCTTGCGCGCACGTATCGTCAGGACCAATCTTCATTGATCTTCCGATGTCCAGCATTCTCAGGCCGACTGGTCCATCGTGGCGAGAGAGTCCAGAACATGATGCGGGTTGACCTGTGGAAGCAGATGGGCCGCATCCCCGAAATAGTTCAGTCCACCCCACAGCTTGCGATCACCGACCATGTAAAAGCGGCGTTTGGCGCGAGTGACCGCGACATTGAGGATATTGGGTTTTGATGCCGCCCATTGGGCGGAACCGCGTTTTGTTTCATCCGCCCCAAGAACCATTATGACGGTATCTTCTTCCTTGCCCTGAAAAGTATGAACAGTACCAACGCGTATGCCAATCCATGTCCGCAGTTCACGGGGAGGATACATGTTACGGCTGGCCCAGCATGCGGGATCGCGAAGCGCCTTGCCAATAGCCTGCCTGATTTCCTTGAAAGGGGAAATGACATACAGCGCGGGCAATTCCTGATCGCGGGCGGTGCAGGCCACGATCAGGGCCACGACATAATCGACCTGTTCCTGCACCACCTGTTTGCCCATGACTTTCCCCGCGACGGAGAACCATGCGCTTTCCCCCAGGAAAGGTGAACTGTCAGGCTCCGGATCCGGATCAGTCGAACCGTGAATCATCTTTCCATCGTAAGCGATGCGATTGGCAATCGTGAACATCGGATCAAGGCAGCGACGATGCACGCGCAGGGGACTGCCGACCCAGATCGGATTTCCATCCCGGACGTTCAGGTAAGTGCCATAGGGATTGGCGGCATCGGCCAGGGTCTGCACGGAGGCTCTCGCCGGGGAACAGCGTCCATCGGCAGTATGGGGCGAGAGATCGCACAGCGCTTTGACAAGGGGGGCGGAGAGGGTGAAAACAGGCTCGATCTGCAGGGGATCGCCGATGATGACGGCGCGCCGCGCGCGGAATATCGCACCCACGGCAGCCTGTGGCATGGCCTGTCCCGCTTCGTCCACAAAAACCCATCCCAGCGTTTCGGGACCGACGCCGTGGAATTGCCGGGCGAAAGAGGCAAAGGTGGTGGAGACAACGGGAACGATCATAAAGAAATTCTGCCAGATTGCCGCAACAGTCTCTGGCGTGGACCCGTATCGTCCGGGATTGCTGATGTGCCGGCTGATTGCCGCCAGCGTATCGAAATAATGCAGGGTCCGTGACGTCATCACCGCCGCAAGCCAGGCTTCGTGCAAGGCAAGGGCTGCCTTGAACAGATCGGAGCGGAGGCGATTGAGTTCCCGATCATGCCACAGGCCAGAGCGTTGCAGCCCGTCGGTTTCAAGGTCCCGTGCGTTCTCAAACAGGGTAACGTCGGGGAACTCCTCATGGCAGGCGCGAAGCTGCTTTTCTTCCTGTGCCAGTCTGTTCTGGATCTGTCCGATTGCCGTCTGGATGTCCGTGCAGGCGCTTGTGGCTGCCTGCAAATCCTGGGTCAGGCCATTTTCAATCTGCTGCGAAAGGTCGCGGATTTCCTTGCCCAGCCTGATCTGTGCCTGGGCGTTCTCCCGTGTCGCGATGGAATGCTGCTCCTTTTCCCTGGAGTTGAACAGGGATTTCCATAAGGAAGGTTTCAGACGGTCAATCTGTTCCTGTTCGGCGCGCAGGCTTTCCAGTTCAGCGGTCCTGCGCGTCAGTATATGCCGTGCCTCCGCAAGGCTGTCGGCACAATGCTGCTTACGGGCCTGCGCGACATGAAGCCGCCCTGTCTGTTCTGACAGCTGCTGCCGAAGGAGGCCATGTCCCGAAGACGCATGCAGGTTGGCAAATGCTTCAAGTCCCGCCAGACGGGCGGAGACCTGTTGATCCAGATTGCGGAAATTTTCTGCCGCGTCCCTGAAATTCCGCTGTGCGCTGGCGGGAGACGTCCCTTTTACCCATTGCCATATTGTGGCCGGGCGTTCGTTGCCGCTCCATGTTTCCTCTGCATCGTCGGGGACCTTCCTGAAAAAGACGCTGTCACAGAAACGGGAACGGTTGGTCGAATTTCCCAGTGTGCAGGTGATCAGGCCCCAAGGATATTCCTTGGGCTGGAGGGCGCGGAAGCCGCCATCCTTTTTTTCCGCCGCAAGCTTGTGGGCTACGGGACGAAGATACGTGAACTCCTCATCGGGGGAGAGATCGATCGCCGCGGATTGCGGCAGATCCTTCGAAATATTTTCAACAGCAGTATTGTTGTATGAGGTGACAACCATCTCATATCCGCTCAGGTCGGGGCGCAGCTTCCTGACACTGAACTTGTGCTCTCCGCTGTCGGCCTCGACAGAACCGATGAAGGCGTCGCCTGCGGATTTCATGCTGGCGAGGACACGGGCGCGGCGGGTGATGTTTTCCGCGAAAATATCACGCAGCAGGGTGGTTTTCCCCGTTCCGGGCGGACCATTGACCGAAAAAACGCCACGATCCTTCAGGTGACTGAATGCGGTGTTGATGGCGAACTGCTGCATCAGGCTCATGGCATGGGCAGGGTTTGATATCCAGCGCCCGCTGTTCATGAACCGGGGATGCAACGTGTCAATGATATGTTCGCGGCCCCTGTCCGTGCCCAGATCGGTCCTTTCCCTTTCGGAAAGTTCCGTCAGATACTGCCGCAGGGCCGGGGGAATGGTGCCTGCCTTCAGGGCTGCATGGGCACGTTCGATATCGGTCAGGAAGAAGCTGTTGAGGATGCCGATTTCGGGGAGCTTTTCCTGCTTTTCATCGTCATCGTCTTCCTGTGGCGACGGCTTCGTCTCCGTACTAGGGGCAGGATCCCGACGGATTTTTTCCTTTCCGTAATTGAGTTGCAGCAGGGCGGCAGGCAGGTCCCGTGGCGGGAAAAAATCGGCCCATTCCCCGAAAATCCTGATCAGATGGGGTATTTCCTCGGCTGCAAGCGGCAGGGGGACCGTCGGGTCCGTAATATTGGCCGCATGTCGCCTTTCCTCGGAAAAATTGGCCAGCATCCTTTGCAGGCGCAGTCTGTCCGCCTCGAACGCATCCCATGACAGGGCATTCAGGGAATATTTCAGGGCCTTGCCAATGGCCCATGGAAAAGTCGAGATTTCGACAGACGTAAAATCAGGCTCACCCGCTGCATTGAGGCGGATTTTGGCCATGCATGTCGTGGCGTTGGGATATCCGTGCGGTTCCTGCGTGTCGTCCTCGTCGTTACGCTCTTCCCGGTCAAGGCGGTTGAATTCGGTTTCAGCCTCCAGCCTGCTGGTGACACGCTGGACTTCTTCCCTGTCGAACAGGCCAAGGAACAGGTTCGCGCCAACCGATATTTTCCCGCGTGGCGGAGGGTAGTCATTGGGAAGCCTGGGATTGTCCGGAAGCACGAAAACGGAAAACTGGTTTTCGCTTTTCCTTTCCCTGACCTGTCGCAGGTCGAAGGGAATGAAGAATTCAATTTTGTGCCAGCATGCAAGAATATCAGAAAATGCGGCTGTTTCTGAAGTCATTCCCTGGGGTCTTCTCTATGTGGGCCCTGTCGTCCGGACACTATATATAGCATGGCAACCTGAAAGTAACAGCACGAAAGGCCGCCTTGCATAAGGTCGGAAAGTTCCCTCCTGCCCGCAGGAAAAAAGAACATGAAGCAACATTTTCCTGTGTATTGCGGTGATTTCCATCTGCGCTCTCATAACAGGGGGCGCTTTATCCAACAGTGGGTATCGGATGATGTTCATAAGGCAGGCACATGTATTTCCGATCCCATGGTCAGGCATGAAAATCATGAACATATTCCATCCCGAATATGGAACAAAAATCAGTGATTGCGACAGGATGCTGGTTTCCGGCGTGTATGATTTCTTCGTTCCCGGCGACCGATCTGCGCTTCCTGTCCACGTTTCGTGCATGTGCCAGATGGCGCGGTTCCTGCAGGCGGCGCGGTATTGTCGGTTGATGCCCCGCACGCAGGTCAGGTAACGACGCGGAATGTGAATGTCTTCCCCGGCTGGCAAATGGCAGGACATCTGCTGATGAAGGATGCGCCAGTCATGTTGTCACTGCGGCATAGGGTCATGGGCGGCGGCAGGGAACCGTCGGTCCTCAAGGCGGTGCCGTTTCCACGTGACCTTGAGCGATTTATGTTGCTGTCACGCAACATGTCCGACGATATCGGAAAAATTGTCATGCGAATGAAAATAGAACTCATGACAGAACAGAAATGAGATAGATTTTTCCATAATCGGGAATGCGCAGTGCCTGACTTGTCTTCGCGGTTGCGCGGGAACTGGCGGACATGTGCAAAATCGAAGGGAGGAATCCTCTTGCGGATCCAGTCAGGAAAGGCGCGCAACCTTGTTGCGGCAGCAATGGGGAACACGCTGGAATTCTATGATTTTACCGTTTATGCGGCTTTTTCCACCTTTCTGTCGGCGGCCTGTTTCCCTGCGGGTAATCCCCGTCTTGCCCTGCTGCTTTCGACAGTGATTTTCGGGATCGGGTTTCTGGCCCGTCCCCTCGGGACGATCATTTCAGGTCTGTGCGGCATCCTGCTGGGACTGTCCATGTCTTCGACCCAGATCGCGGGATGGGGATGGCGGCTGCCTTTCATCCTTGGCGCCATTATCGTGCCCGTGGGTATATGGATACGGCGCAACATGGATGAAACCCTTGCACCCGATCAGGTCCATCATGGCATGGGGAAAAACGTGCGTCATGTCTTCATGCGCATGCCGGGCCGGATTGCCCTGTGTACGCTGCTGGTGGCCGGGGCGACGATTTCGCAGTATTTTTTCCTGTACGGCACCATATTCGCCATCCATGATCTGCGGTTTCCGGCTGCATTCGCAATCTCGGTCAATATTGCCCTTGGGCTGACGGGATGTCCGTTCGCCCTTCTGGGCGGTTATCTCAGTGACCGTTATGATCCGTATGTCGTCACGCTTGCGGCCCGTTTTGTCTTGTGTGGCCTGTTCCTGCCGGCATTCGTCTTCCTGCTTTCCCATCCCTCCCCACTGGTATTTACACTGGTGCTGATGCTGCTCATGTCGCTGCATGCGCTGGCGTCGGGCGCGTGCATGCGGATACTGCCCGACCTGTTTCCGATGAATGTCCGCACATTGGGGACGGGGCTTTCCTATTCACTGGGGGTGACGATATTCGGGGGCACGGCCCAGACAATATTCACGCTGCTTATCGACAGGACAGGCGACAGGCTGTCATGGATATATTTCGTGACGGGAATGCTGATCATCTCCTCGTCCTCGCTTGTGTTCCTGCGGCGCATTGCCCGGCACGACAGGGAAACCGGGGATGGGGCGGGAGGATGAGGGGCGGATGCACGACCGTGGCGCAGGGCGTGCCGTTTTTCCCGGATACTATCGTCGGGCGATGCTGTATCATATTCCCTGTCATGGAGGGGACATGAAAAATATCGATGAAATCTGGGCGGTCGTGGATATGCTCGGGGGTGTGTTCTGCGATTTTTCCGATCGCATCTGGGACACGCCGGAACTTGCCTATGATGAGTACCGCTCCGTTGACACGCAGCAGGTCATGCTGGAACACCACGGGTTTCGTATCACGCGAAATCTGGCCGGGATTCCGACTTCCGTCATGGGCGAAGCCGGGGAAGGGGGACCGGTCATCGCTTTTCTGGGGGAATTCGATGCCCTGCCCGGACTAAGTCAGGAAGCAGGCGTGACGCATTGCAGCCCGGTGGAGGATGCCGATAACGGGCATGGCTGTGGCCATAACCTGCTGGGTGGCGCGGCGATGCTGGCGGCTGGCGCGCTGAAAGACTGGATGGCGGAAAAGGGAATTGCCGGCAGGGTCCGCTATTATGGCTGCCCGGCGGAGGAAGGGGGCGCCGCAAAGACGTTCATGGTGCGCGATGGCGTGTTTGATGATGTCGATTTCGCGCTGTCATGGCATCCCGGTTCGATCGCGGGTCCGTTCTATCCGGCGTCGCTTGCGAATATGCGTATTGATTTCACGTTCCACGGACGCGCATCCCACGCTGCCGCTTCCCCGCATCTCGGGCGGTCTGCCCTGGATGCGGCGGAACTGATGAACATAGGCGTCAATTACCTGCGCGAACATATGCCCAGTTCCGCGCGCGTCCATTATGCCTATCTGGATGCGGGCGGCGTGGCGCCCAACGTGGTGCAGTCGAAGGTGACCATACGTTACCTGATCCGCGCCGATGACCTGCGCCAGCTGCGGGAGCTGACTGAACGGGTCAGGAAAATCGCCCGAGGCGCGACGCTGATGACCGAAACGAGGGTGGAAGAAAGCGTGGTCAGCGCCGTATCCAACCTGATGGGCAACACCCCGCTGGAAGATACGATATATTCCAACCTGATCCGTCTGGGACTGCCGCGGTTCGATCAGGAGGATTACGAATTCGCGCGGGAAATCCAGAAAACCCTGACGCCGCAGGATATCCGAACCGCCTTTCTGTCTGCTGGGTTGCCACCGCGCGATGACGTGCCGTTATGCGATACGATCGCGCCGCGTGAATTCGTGCCGCCGCCCTTTGGTTCCACCGATGTGGGGGACGTCAGCTGGGTCGTACCTACCGTTCAGATGTGGGGGGCGACCTGCGCCATCGGGACGCAGCTTCATTCGTGGCAGATGACCGCACAGGGCAAGAGCGGCATCGCGCACAAGGGGATGATCCACGCCGCCAAGGTGATGGCCGCTACCGCCCGCGACGTCCTGATGTCCCCCGCCCTTCTGGAACGCGTAAAGGCGGATCATGACAGCCGCCTTGCACAGGAACCCTATGTCTGCCCCATGCCTGCCGAAGTCCTCCCGCCCGTTCAGGACAAATGACGGGAAAGCACGCGGGATCGGGTAGTGCAGGCGCGGACAGGCATGTGTCACCGGATGCGCCTGCGTCCTGTCATTCCGGGACGACCCATTCGACGGTTGCGGCCGTTTCCTCGTCCCCCAGATGTCTGCACAGCACGTCCAGGGCATGCCGCGCCACGTCCGCGAACCCGAAAGGCGGGTTCGCGACGATCATGCCGCTGCCATTGAGGCGCGATGGGTCAAGAGGGGGGCGTAGCGTCAGTTCAAGCGCCAGCAGGTTCCGTTCCCCCGCATCCTTCAGGGTGTTGTGAAACGCGCGGACGGGGGCGCGGTGCTTGATCGGATACCATGCCGCGATGATGCCCGTGGCAAACCGGCGCCGCGCCGTGATGATGGCTTTCGCCAGACGCTGGAACTCGTCCTTCTGCTCAAAGGGAGGATCCATAAGGACCAGCCCGCGCTTTGCATGCCGGGGCGGAAGGAGTGCGGTAATGGCTTCGTAGCCATCACGGCCATGGACCGAGACGGCGAAAGTATTGCGGAACAGCCTTTTCAGGCTCAGCTGGTCCTGCGGATGCAGTTCGCAGCAGGTCAGCATGTCGCCCGGCCGCAGAAGCCGGGAAACAAGAGCCGGGGAACCGGGATAGAACAGTTCTCCCTCATGTTCACGCATGACATGGCGCACGATGTCGAGCCAGTCGTCCAGCGCCGGATCCTCCCCCGGGGGTAACCCAAGCAGGCGCCCGATGCCGTCGCGCCATTCCCCCGTTGACTGGGCCTGTGGCCCCGACAGGTCATACAGCCCGACGCCTGCATGCGTATCGAGGACGCAGAAAGGCGCGGGCTTGCGGCAGAGCGCCTTTATCAGTGCCGTCAGCAGGACGTGTTTCATGACATCGGCAAAATTGCCCGCGTGATAGCCGTGCCTGTAATTCAATGTCGTCTGGTTCCCGGAAAATGCCTTTGCCGCCACGGGACGGCGCCCCGAGTGTTAATCCATGACCATGTTCCCTGTCATGGGGATTGATGGCCGGTCACGACAGATTTTCCACAAAGGTGGCAGACCATCCCCGGCAGGCACGTCACCCCATTTGGGCTGGATCGGCCGGATGCCCCGGTTGTTCCTTGCCGGGATATGTCCTCTCTTCTCGCGCCGGGGCATGCGCAAGGGCGGAGGATATGACACTGAGCATGAGGAAGATGACGGCGGCCATTTCGATCGCCGTCGGCAGTCGCCCGGTCCACAGGCATCCGTAGAAAAGGGCAAACAGGGTCTCGCCCACGGCCATCTGGCCGCTTAACGTCATGGGCAGCATCTGGCACGTGCGGTTCCAGAAAATGCCGCCCATGACCGATGCAATCAGGGCCACGCCCCCGCTGACGGCGGCAAAGGCCAGCCAGCCGGTTATCGGATGGGACGCCGCACCCGGATGGACGGCAAATGGCAGCAGGAGCAGCGCCTCGGTGCCCGTGGCGATCCCGGTCAGGAGGCTCCAGTCATCGGCGCTGATGGTGGACAGGCGTTTTAGCCATCGCGCATTGGAAAGCGCGAAGATGCTCCATGACGCAAGGCCACCGATCGCCAGCGCGACCCCCGTCAGGCGGGTGACATCCGTGCCGGCGGTTGCGTCGCCGGAATGAAGGGTCTGCATGGCGGTCAGCCCCAGCCCCACGAGCATCAGCAGCATGGAGGGAACAAGCCTGCGCAGGCCAAGCCCATCCTTTTCACGGGTTCCCAGTATTCCGATGATAACGGGAAGGAAGCCGGTCATGATGGAAGTAATATCAATGCCGCAAAGCCGTACCGCCGATGAAATCAGGATGTAATAACCAAGATTTCCCGTCAGGCCGAGCCATAGCAGCGCGATCCATTCTTTCGGGACGATCCGTGAATGAAGCTGCCGCCAGCGTGGCAGGACAAGAAGGATGGAAATGGCCCCATAGGCGATATAGCGGGCCGTGGAAAGCTGCAGCGGCGTGAAATCCGGCACCATGGCAGGCGCCACGAAAACGGTTCCCCAGCACGCGCCGGTCGCCACGCCATTGGCCAGGCCCGGCAGGAGGGGAAAGCGGGACCGTGACTGGGGGCCGTTCATATCCATCCTTGGATTACATGACTATCTGCTTCCCTTATGGGGCAACATGCCATGTATTGGAACGGATTCCGTGGCCCTGCCTGCCTGTCATTGCGCCCGATCCCTGTATTGGATCGGTATCGCCCAAGGAAAAAGGGACGGATGCCCCATCAGGATCATCTGTCCCAGAGCGTGATATTCCCCGAATGACGACGGGATTATTCCGGCTGGCCCGCCATTTCCAGCGTGCGGATATCTTCGTCCGACAGGGTCAGTGCCGCCGCGCGCGCGAAACTTTCGACATGGGCGCGTCTGGTGGCGCTTGCGATTGGTGCGGTCACGCCCCTGCGCGCGATCAGCCATGCCAGCGCGACCTCCGCATCCGTGGCGTCATGCGCCCGGGCAACCCGGTCAAGTGCCGCGAGAATGGCCATGCCACGGGGGTTGAGATACCTGTCAATGCCTTTGCCGCGCTGGCTTTGTGACAGGTCTGATCGCGTGCGGTATTTCCCCGACAGGAAACCGGACGCCAGACTGTAATAGGTCACGACGCCCAATCCTTCGCGCAGGCACAGATCACGCAGTGCCCCGTCATAGGAAGCGCGGTCATAGAGGTTATATTCGGGCTGCACCACCTGATAGGCCGGGAGGTCATTGCGGTGCGCGACATCCAGTGCGTGTTCCATCTGTGCCGCATCGAAATTGGAGGCCCCGATTGCATGGATCTTGCCCTCTTTCCTCAACTGGTCAAAGGCCGCCAGCGTTTCCTCGCACGGGGTTTCAGGATCGGGGCGATGGGAAAAATACAGGTCGATCCGTTCGATCCCCAGACGGGAGAGGGAGTTTTCCGCCGCCTGCAGGATCCACTTCTTCGACAGGCCCTTTTTGCCCGGAACGCCAAGGTCCCAGCCGACCTTGGTAAAGATGTGGACCTTCCCACGCATGCCAGGACGCGCCCGGAGCCATCGTCCGATGATGGTTTCCGATTCACCGCCCTTGTTGCCCGGGGCCCATGTGGAATAGACATCCGCCGTATCGATGGCATTGAACCCATGATCGACAAAGGCATCCAGCACGTCAAATCCGGTTTTCTCGTCAATGGTCCAGCCCAGCACGTTTCCCCCGAAGACGATTGGCGCGATATCAAGCCCGGTCAGGCCGAGGGGACGTTTTTCCATGATCCGTTTTCCTTGTTCCGTGGGTCGCTTTCCCCCAAACGGGAAAGGATAGGCCATTGTTGCATGGGACGGGAGGGGGCAGGGTGATCACCCCGGCCGTGCGAAGCGGGGATTCCAATCTTGCCACCTGCCGCATGTCAGGCGATGAAAGGCATCTTTCCCATTGCCATCTTGCAGGAAGACAATGCCATCCCCGTCCATGATCGCCACAGAGGTCCAGCCACCCGAAGGCAGGGGCGTGACAGCCGGGGACGAACAGGACGAGGTCGCCCCACAACCGCGAAACTGCCTGCGCGAAGGGGCCAGAAACGCGATCATAATTCTCGGGCAGGGCGTGCTGGACGCGGATCCGGCCCTGCGTGCGCAGGGCCGGGAGGACAATCTGGTCCTCTCCGCCCTGTTTGATGAACTGCTGCGCACCGTCTGTCGTCTTGTTTTCCTTGCCTGTCTCGAGGCACGCGGCCTTCTGGTCTTCCCGACAGGAACAGAAAAGGACCGGCGGCACGCGGGCATCCTTTACTGGCTGGAACGGTCCACTTCCTTCGATGCTTCCGACATGGAACATGATGGCTGGGACAGCATGATAACCCTGCTGGAGGAGCTTGAAACGGAGAATGCCCAGCACGGGCTCCCCGCGCTGGGTGGCGGTCCGTCTTCGGAGGGGATGGCCATTCTGAAAACGGCGCGCATTGCCAATTCCCGTTTTCTTTCAGCCCTTCACAATCTCGGATTCGGCGTGGCGAAGGGGGATGTCCTCACGGACTGGAAATCCCTGAAAAGTGGCGAGCTGGGAACGATTTATGAAAGCCTTCTGGAACTGCGTCCGTATATCGGCGCGGATGGCAGTTTCGGGCTGGATGGCGAAGGGCGCGGGGGCGACCGACGGATATCAGGAAGCTATTATACACCGGACAGCCTTGTAGAGGCCCTGCTCGACAGTACGCTTGAACCCGTCATGAAACGGGCGGAGGCGGCTGGCGGGGCTGAAGCCATTCTTGCCCTTCGCGTGATTGATCCGGCCTGTGGCGCAGGTCATTTCCTGCTGGGGGCTGCGCGGCGCATGGCCCGCCGCGTCGCGTCCCTTCGTGCGCCCGATGCGCTGGATTTTCGCATGGCCCTTCGTGATGTCGTCTCCCGCTGCATTCACGGGGTGGACTGCAACCCCATGGCGATCGAGCTTGCGAAAATGGCGCTGTGGCTTGAAACGGGCATGCCGGGACATCCCCTGTGTTTCATGGATGCGAATATACGCTGCGGTAACGCGCTGCTGGGCATCCTTGATGTGGCCGCCCTGGAAAAGGGCGTACCAGATGCGGCGTACAGGCCGCTGACGGGTGACGATCCCGCTGTCAGCCGGCATTACCTTCGATTGAACCAGCGCGCGCGGTCCGAAATGCAATGCCCTGGGTATCACCAATCGATCGCGTCCGTCGGCATGACGCTGACCGCGATCAGGGCCCTGCCAGAGACGACATGGGAACAGGTGGCATGCAAGCGCCGCCGGTTCGGGGATTGGTGGGGCAGAATGTCACGTTCCGCCTTTCATGTGGCCTGCGATCTCTATGTCGCGGCTTTTCTGCGGCCGCGTGCCCATCATACACCTGCCGGTGTTGTCCCGACGACGGCAGAGATGTGGTCGGAACTGGCCGGACAGGATGCTTCGCGTGACTGCGAATACGGAGCGGTGGATATCGCCCGACGGGCGCATGCCCTGCATTGGCCGCTGGCGTTCGCGGATGTCATGGCCGAACGGGGGGGCTTTGACGTCGTGATAGGCAACCCGCCGTGGGAAGTCATGCAATTGCAGGAGGAGGAGTATTTCGCCGCCCGCGCGCCTGAAATCGCGGCCCTGAAAGGTGCCGCGCGCAAGGTTGCTATTGCCGGGCTGAAAGCCTCCCGTCCCGACCTGTTCCATGAGTTCGCCACTGCGCGGCGTCTTTTTGATGCGATGAATGCCTTTGCCCGCGGCAGTGGCCGTTTTCCCCTGACCGCGCGGGGCAAGGGGAATACCTATGCCCTGTTTGCCGAACTGTTCCTGACGCTTGTCCGCCGGGATGGGCGCGCGGGGCTTATCGTGCCGACCGGCATCGCGACCGATGCCATGACCGCACCCTTCCTGAGTCATCTGATGCGTGAAAGGCGCTTGGCGCAACTGCTTGATTTTGAAAATAGCGCGCCATTTTTTACCGATGTTCATCGCAGTTTCAAATTCTGCCTGCTGACCATGGGCAACGAAACCGGGTCGGCGCGGTTTGCCTGTTTCCTGAACGATCCCCGGCAGGCAGGCGATACGCGCCGCCATTTCCGCCTGACTGCTGAAGAGATCGCGCGTATCAATCCCGATACGAACACCATGCCGGTCTTCCGTTCCAGCGCGGATGCCGAACTGACGACCGACATTTACAGTCATGTTCCTGTCTTCATCAACGAGGCGCGCGGGAATGCAGGAAATCCCTGGGATATCGAATTCAGGCAGGGCCTGTTCAACATGACGAGCGATAGCGGCCTTTTCCGTAACGCCCTTCAGCTACGCGCTGGTGGGTGGCGGCGCGAGGGCACGGACTGGGTGCATTCCGACAGGGCGGGGCAGGGGGACGATTTACGTTATCTTCCGCTGTACGAAGCAAAAATGGGATCATTCTATGATCACAGGCATGCCGGATATGGACGACGCAAGGGTGAGCGTGGTCATCGTGTCCTGCCCGAAACCACGCAGCGTGAACATTGCGATCCCGATTTCGAGATTACGCCGCATTACTGGGTCCGGCAGGAGGATGTCATACGCAAAACGGGAAACCGGACGGATATGTCGGCCTTTTTCGGATTCCGCAATATCATGTCCCCCACGAACGAACGCACGTTCATCTGCAACCTGCTGCCGCCGTGGGGGGTGGGAAACAGCATGACAGTCATGTTTCCGCGCGGGAACTGGACCGATCATAAAATGGCCTGTTTGATCGCCAATCTTTCGTCACTTCCCTTTGATTTCGTCTGCAGGCAGAAAGCAGGCGGCGTCAACCTCAATTTCTTTATCGTGCGGCAGCTTCCCGTCCTGCCACCTTCTTCATACGGTTCCGATGCCTTGGAATTCATCCTCCCGCGCGTGGTGGAACTGACATATGCCAGCCATGCCATGGCGGGCGTGGCACGGGATTTTGGTTATGACGGAGGGCCGTTTCCATGGGATGAGGACCGGCGCGCATGGCTGCGGGCGGAGCTTGATGCGTGGTACGCCCGGGCCTATGGCCTCAGTCGCAGGCAGCTGGAATATGTCCTCGATCCCCATGACGTGATGGGTCATGATTATCCGTCACAGACGTTTCGCGTCCTGCGCAAGAACGAAATCGCGGCCTATGGGGAATACCGGACCCGTCGTCTGGTGCTGGCGGCCTATGACCAGCAGGCATGACCCGCCAGGATGGCGTCCCTTTGCCCAAAGACTGTTTAAAAATAAGGGCAAAATATAAAAGTTTTTTGGGTGCAGCCTTTTTTCAAAAAGGCTGCATGCTAGTGAAGATTCTCAAAACATCTTCGCCAGAAATTTTCTTATAATTACGGTGTTTTTTGCCTGAAAATGTCTGTTTCAGACAATCAGGTTTGTCATCGGCCCGCCAGTTTTGAGCGCGTCAAGATTCCTGAGCAGGATATCAACGACATTGCGTTCATAGAACTGGGTTTCGCCCGCCGTGTGGCCCGTCATGACCAGATTGGGCCGCGACCATAGTGGGGAAGAGGCCGGCAGTGGTTCCTCGTCATAGGTGTCGAGTGCCGCGCCCGCGATACGACCGGTGTCGAGGGCATGGATCAGGGCTGCTTCCTCGATCACTGCTCCGCGCGCCACATTGATGAGACATGCATCGCGCTTCATGGCATTGAAGGCCGCGGCATCGATCAGGTGATGCGTCTGTGGCGTCAACGGGCATGTCAGGATGACGTAATCCGCATCCGCCAGCCCTTCATGCAGGTGGTCCATGGTGATTTGCCGCACGCCTGCGACATCAAGCGGGCGCGCGCTGTGCCGGGCGCCGCTGACATTCATGCCCAGCGCCTGGCACAGCCGCGCAAGGCGATCGCCAATCGTGCCCATGCCGACGATTAGGACATTCTTTTCCGACAGTTCCTGCAGCCGTGGGCGCGGATCGGTGCCGGTGGTGGACCATCGGCATATTTTCTGGTTGTCGCGTGCTTCATATAGTCGCCGGGCAAGGCTGAGCATCAGGGCCAGTGCATGTTCCGCCACCGCGCTGGCGTTCGCGCCGCGTGCATTGCACAGATGGACACCACGCGCCTTCAGCCGGTTCAGGTCGAACTGCTCCACCCCGGAACTGATGGACTGGATCAGGCGGAGACGGGGGGCGATTTCCAGAAGGTCATTTTTCCACAGCATGGAAATGACAAGTATTTCGGCGTCCGCGATGACCTTTTTCAGTTCGTCCAGCGTCGTCACCTGAATGCATGGCGGCGCGGAGGGACGTTTTTCAAGTTCGCGACGGATATCGTAATACGAATGCGCGGCATAAATGCACGGGATCTGGTCGTGGGGCATGACGGGCAGGCAATCCGCAATCTGACGGGTGCCGGCGCATATGGAACCAGCCCCGGTTCGCCGGCACCTCTTCCGGGGAAGGGGCAATATGTTGCGATGCTATATCGAACCCCGCCCCGGTTCAATATGGCGGGAAGAAGTGGGCAGCGGGATGCGTCCGCTGCCCGGGGCAAGGCATCAGTGTCTGTTACTGCCTGCCGTCCTGGTAGAATTTTCCAAACCGGTTCTCCAGGAACTGCGACAGGGCGATATCTTCCTGAAGCACCAGCCCGGACGTCGGTATCTTGCCTTCCGCCAGCAGGTCGAGCACGGCGCAGATCGCGCCCGCCGTCGTGATCTGGATGCCGGTGCGCGGACGGCCATTGACGGTTGCGCCATGAATCGCACGCACGAACGTTTCCTGCGTCAGGCGTCCATCGCGCTGCCCCGACACGGTGATCAGGATGACGATGACATCCTGCGTCGTCACGGGCAGGGCATGTTCGAATATCGACTTGATGACATCGCGGCGTTCCGCCAGACGAAGGTCATTCAGCAGCACCTTCATGATCGCGGCATGACCCGGATAGCGGATCGTGCGGTAATTCAGTTCCCGCACCCGTCCGTCATAGGTATCGCACAGCGATCCCAGCCCGCCGGAGGTATTGAAAGCTTCATAGGTCACGCCATCGATGGTGACGGTTTCCAGGCCTTCCAGCGCGGGCACCAGCCGACGCTTGCCCCCGACGATGGCCTCGCAGGGTTCGATATATTCGTTGATGACGCCATCCGTGCTCCACGTCAGGTTGTAGCCCAGCGCGTTGGTGGAATATTCCGGCAGGGCCCCGACACGCAGCTGGATCGTATCCACGCTGTCGAAACGGCGCGCGATGTCGTGCGCGACGATGGAAACGGCGCCCGGCGCCAGTCCGCACTGCGGGATAAATGCCACGGTGGGCGCAGTGGCGGACAGTTCACGCACGACCTTGGTGCTGGCCACATCTTCCGTCAGGTCGAGGTAGTTGACACCCGCGGCCGCGGCCGCGCTGGCGATGGTGGTGGTCAGGTGGAAAGGGGCGGCCGAAAGGACGGCGAAACAGCCCTTGAGAAGGCCCGGCAGGACGTCAGGCGTACTCAGGTCGGCGGTGACGCGATTGACCGAGTCCGGCACGTCCGCGCCCGCGAGGGTGTTCGCATCGCGATCGGTCAGCGTAACGGCGTAATCGCCCGTGCTGGCAAGAAAATCTGCAATGGTGGACCCGATGTTCCCGGCTCCGATAACAAGTATTTTCCGCATGACCATCCTCGGCATGATTGTGGGATCAGACCCATTGATCAGACAAAGCCCGGATGTCGGCAGCAAGCCGAGGATAGACGGCAGATAGGGCTTTTATTTCGGCATAATGTTGACCATGATCGGCACTATGCACATCGACGCCACCGATCGCCTGATTCTGTCCCTGCTGGAGGAAAATGCCCGCATGTCCACGGCGGAACTGGCCCGTCGTGGCGGCCTGTCGCGCACGACCGTGCAGAGCCGGATCGAAAGGCTGGAGCGTGGCGGCGCGATTGCGGGATATGCGGTGGTGATGGGGGCGGCAGCGCGGGATGCGATCCGGGCGCATGTGATGATTACGCTCACGCCCCGTCATGTTGCATCGGTGGAAGACGCATTGCGGCAGTTTCCGGAAATCCGTGAACTGCATGCTGTCAGCGGGCATGTGGACATGATCGCCGTGGTCGGCGCCCAGACGACGGAGGCGATCAATGACGCCATCGACCGGATCGGCATGCTGCAGGGGGTGGACCGCACGAATTCGGTTATCGTGCTGTCCACGCGTATCGCACGTCAGGGACCGGCCGCAGGTTCCCTGACGCGACATCGGGCAAGGTAGCCATCCGTGCTCAGCGCAGGGGCATGGCCTGCGCAACCCTGGCGGGGGCAGGGGAATTCGACAGCCATCCGCCCTGGAATCCCGCGCGCTGCAGGCCGGTGCGGATATAGGGATTGCGCTTCATGACGTTCCACACCAGTCCCGTGCGCCAGTTTTCGATCATCAGCAGGATCGGCCCCTGATCGATCCCCAGATATTCATTATCTGACCAGAACGACTTCCCATCCCGGAAACTGGGATTGAAGGCATCCACGAAACCGTATTTCCCATAAATTCTGCTGCCGTAACGGGCCTTCATGTCATGAAGGGTCGGCAGCACGATTTCGGGCGCAAAGGCAATGGAACCGACGGCGGCGGTCGGGGCGATGGTCCCATCATCCTGTGTATAGTCGCGTCCCGCCCCCCGCGCGGAATAGGACAGGAAATGCCGGGCCTGCCCATCCATCTGCTGCGTGGTTTCGCCCGGCCCGTCACAGGCCGTCAGCCCCCACATGGTCGGCCCGTAATCCCGCCATTTTCCCGGATTGGCAATGGCATAGGCACGTTGCGCATAAACTGCGCGGCGGCTGTTTTCGAAATAATCGATCTGTTTCTGATGCGCCCAGTCATCCTGTATGCCACGGAAATCGATCCATGCGTGGCTGTACTGATGACCGAACAGGGGGGCGAAATTGAGGAAGGTCTGTCCATAATAATCGCCCCAGCGGCGGTCATTGGTGGCAAGCCACGCCTGCCATGACGTCGGTTCCAGCGAGAAGGTGGGCGACCCCAGCCCGAGGATATAGGCCATCATCCCCTCGCTATAACCTTCCCAGTAGCTGGCGATGAACTGGTGTTCGGGGCTCCATCCCATGCTGAGCCGGTTGTCGGGGCGACGTATCCACCGCCAGTTGACCCGCCTGTAAAGCTGATCGGACAGGTCGCGGATTTCGCGTTCCTGTGGCGTGTCGCGGTCATAGAAGGACTGTGAAAACAGGACGCCCTGCATCAGCAGCGCCGTATCGATGCTTGAAAGCTCGATATCGTGGTTCAGCCGCAGCCCGTCCGACTTCCTGAGGAAATGATAATACAGGCCCTGATAACCCGTTGCGTTGTCTTCGCTATCGTTTTGTGGAGAGCGCAGCAGATAGCGCAGGGTGGAAATGGTGCGCGCCACGGCCTGGTCGCGGGTGATGTACCCGCGTGTTGCCCCGATGCCATAGGCCGTCAGCCCGAAACCGATCGAGGCCACGCTCGCCTGCGTCTGAGCCGAAGGATACCGGTCGGGAACCAGGCCGGACGCCGGATCGGCGGCATCCCAGAACCACTGAAACGTCCGGTGTTCCAGATCATCAATCAGCGCCGCGTCGGTCGCTGTCGCAACCGGCATGTTGTGCGATGTGCTGGATTTCATGCCCTCCGCGTCGAGGGCATGGGCAGGAACCGGCAGGGCAGACAGCAGTGCGAGGGAAAGGAATGCCGATATGAACGAGGGGATGGTACGCCGTTGATCCGTTTTCGGACAAAGCAATGTCTTGTCTCCCGGCCTTTGATTCGCCGGTATTTATGGCGGGTTGTCCGGTTCGATGGCAATCCCGTTATGGTTTCTTTCAGGAACTGTTACAAAAGATGCAAATCAGGGCGCGGGGGGCAGGTCCGGCGTCGTATTCGCGGGACCTGCCATATCGGCATGTGCCTGCGTTTCGGGCAGACGATCGGCAAGCAGGGCGATGGGCGCGCCAAGCCACAGGCTGTCCTCGATATGGTCGCGACGGGGATGGGTGGTATTGGGATGCACAAGGATGCTGAGGCCGTTGCGATTCAGCATGAGCCACGGCACGAGCGTCGCGAACATGGAGGTTTCAAAGGCGACCTGAAACATGCTGGCGCAATGCGGCCCCACCGGCATTTCGTGAACGCGTCCCAGCCTGACGGAAAAACGCCGTCCCAGCGCCGCCCGTAGCGCAAGCGCGTGAGATGCCGTGGCAGGCGAGAAATAGACATGTGCGTGATAGCTGGCGATTTCATCAGGGGACCTGAGCGGGAAGCTGGTATCGGGCATGCTTGTCGTTCCTGCGCCATCGTCGTGGCCCATTCCATCTTCTGGCCTTCGGCGTGGTGGATGAAAACCATATATCGAGGTCAATATAACAGGGCATGCTTGCCAGCACGACAGGCATGCGCAAGATGTTGTGATCGCGTCGGGGAACCGGCGCACCATAACCGGAGGTCACGCCATGCGGCATCATTCTGTCCAGCTTGCAGTTCCACTGGCGCTTTTCCTGATGGGAACGGCCATCGTGTCCACATCGGCATGCGCGGCAGGTTCACCTTACATTCAGTTGGCCCAATGGGGCGGAGGACCGCAGCAGCAGCAGCAACAGATGCAGCAGATGCAGGAACAGTTCCGGCAGCAGCGCGAACAGCTTCGTCAGCAGCGTGAACAGATGCGTCAGCAGGCGGAACAGCAGCGCCAGCAGATGGAAGATCAGTATCGTCAGCAACAGGACCAGCTACGCCAGCAGGCAGACCAGATGCACGGTCAGCCCAACGCCGGGTTCCAGTTGCAGCAGCGCCAGCAGCAGATCGAAATGCAGCGTCAGCAACAGATGCAGCAGTTGCAGCAACAGCAGCAGCAACAGCAGATGCAACTGCGCCAGCAGGCCGAACAGATGCGTCAGCAGCAGATGCAACAGATGCAGCAACTGGGCGGACAGGGATGGAACGGGCAGCAGTGGAACAATCAGGAATGGGGGAACTGGTAAATCGCCGGTTCTATTCCTGTAACGAAAGACCTGTCTGCTGATCGGTCGGTCAGTGTGTTGTCAGGGATGGGGGTGTTTGAAAATAATCCATGAGGAAAGTTTTTTGGTTCTGATTTTTTTGGAAAAGGCATTGTTCTTCGAAGCGTTTTGAAAAAAGCTTCACAAAAAACTTTCTTATGACTGCAGAAAATATTGTGGGGAGCTGGTTTCCAGCTCAGCCTGCGAAAAGAGCCACAAAAAAGAACGCCATATCCGCATAAGGTGAAATACCGTAACGGATATGGCGGTCATGCTGGATATTACGAAATAATCAGGGGGTCTTGGCGATATCCTTGCGCAGCTTTGCGACCTGTTCAGGCGTTGCCGCATGATCGCCACTGCCAAAGGTTGTCATGACGTAATTGGCGACGCTTGCGATTTCATTATCGCTCAGGCGCTGCACATCCGAATCATGATCGAAGCCCGGCATATGGACATGCTGCCCATCCGCGGTCCTGTCCACGCCGTTCAGGATCGTCATGATCAGGTTGTCCGGACGTCCCGCCCCGGTAACGGAATTATGGAACAGGGAGGGCGCATAATGATCGCTGGTTCCCGCGCCATTGGGGCCGTGGCATGCCGCGCAGTTCGCATCATAGATATACTGCCCGCTCATTTCCGACAGGTCGTCAATTCGGGTCAGATCGCCGCTGCGCACATCGGCAGCCTCGACCGGCTGGCCAAAGCTTTCACGCGGCTTATGCTCGGCGCTGTCTTCCTTCGCGGGGACCTGAAGGATGTAGGCCGCCAGCGCATGCAGATCCTCGTCGGTCAGGTGGCTGGTGCTGTGTTCAACCGCTTCGCCCATCGGTCCGGCGGCCTGGCTCAGCCCGTCTACGTGACCGGTGTGAAGATACTGCACGAGGGTATCCTCGCTCCAGTTCCCGATCCCGCTTGTCTTGCTTGACGTGATGTTGGGCGCATACCAGCCGACCAGCGGTGCGCCGGCAAGATAACTGTCCTGTTCCTCGCTCAGCATCATGTTGCGCGGGGTATGGCAGGTGCCGCAATGTTCAAGGGCATTCGCAAGGTAACGACCCCGACGCAGCTTGTCGAACGTGGCCGAATCCCCGCTTTCCGGCGGGGTGTTGCTCGCCAGCATGTTCCATGCCGCCATGGCGACGCGCATGTTGGCGGGAAAATTGAGCGAGGTCGTCGGCGGGGTGACCGCAACCGGCTTTACGCCGTGCATGAACCACGCATAAAGCGCCTTGACGTCCCCATCCGTCAGCCCGGAATAGGACACATACGGCATGGCGGGATAGAGGTGGCTGCCATCGCGGCGGATGCCCTGACGCAGGCTCTTTTCAAAATCCTCTTCCGTGTATTTGCCAATCCCGTGGTCGGGATCGGGTGTGATGTTGGTGGAAACCACATCGCCCATCGGGGTGGCGATTTTCAGGCCCCCCGCGAAGGGCTTGCCACCCGGTGCCGTATGACAGGCCACGCAGTCACCCGCGGTGGCCAGATACTCGCCACGTGCCAGAAGATCCGCCGGGGCGTTATCGGCGTGGGCCGAAGATGCCGGCAGCGAAGCGAAAGCGGTTCCCGCGGCCAGAACGGACCACAGGATATTGCGCGTGATATCAGGCATGGACGAGTTCTTTTTTCAACGTATCGGCGACACGCAGTGCAAGTGCTGCCACCGTCAGGGTAATATTGCCGGTTCCGACCGAAGAGAAGACCGACGAACTCGCCATGAACAGGTTTTCGTGGTCATGGGTGCGGCAGAACCCGTCGACCACGGAATCCTTGGGATCGGTTCCCATGATTGTGCTGCCCGCGGGATGATCCTGGGGGAAGTAACCGGGCGTCCACTGTTCGTCCGTGCCGTGCATCAGGCCGATCAGTTCACGGAACATGCCACGGGTATGTTCGCAGCTTTTGACGGTATATTCAGGAAGCTTGTAATAGACCTCGGGATGCGGGATCCCCAGGACATCCTTGTGCGTCTGGCTCAGCGTCAGGCGGTTTTCAGGGTCGGCAATCCCTTCGTTATGACTGAAGAGACGCACGGTATGGGAGGCGAGATAACGGATCTGCTCCTCCAGTTCGCGCCCGACATAGCCCTTTGAAATCGCAAGCGCCGTGGCAAGGTCAACCTGATTGTCATCCACCATGTGCACCAGATAGGCACCGCGGGTGGTGCGCCAGTCGCCATCGCGGAAATTGTCGATGACGTTGGTTTCCAGCGGGCCACGGCCCGGCCACAATGCCTTGTCCCCGCTGATGAAGCTGACCTGGACGCCGGTATGGTCCATCATGTTGCGCCCGACATGGCCGGAACTGTTGGCGATGCCATCGGGGCTCTGGTCATCAGCGGAAACCAGCAGAAGTTTCGCGGTTTCGATGCAGTGCGCCGCGATGACGAAATACTTGCCCGTGACGCGATGGCTACCCTTGTCCGGATCATAGTAATGGACGGCCGTCACGCGCTTGTTGGCGCTGTCGCGTTCGATCCTGTACACCACCGCGTTGGGCACGAACTTCGCGCCTGCCGCTTCGGCGTGATAAACGGAATAGCTGCCGTTATACATGGCCCCGATGGGACAGATCGGCATGCAGTTGTTATGCCCCTCGCACGTCGGGCGACTGTCATACGGGCGTGTATTGCGGGCCTGCGGCTCGTGCACCACCCGCCACGGGGTCTTTTCACTGATCAGCTGGCGGAACTGCCGCGCGGCATAGGAAATCGGCAGTGCTTCCATGGGATAGGGCTGCTTGCGCGGCGATCCCAGATCCTCCACGGACGGATCGGGTCCGCATACGCCCATCATGACCTCGGCCTGATAGTAGAAGGGCTCGAGGTCATCGTATTTGAGGGCCCAGTCACGTCCCTGTCCGTAACGGGTCTTCAGCTCGAAATCGGAGGGGAGGTAGCGCCACGCGCACCCGGCCCAATGCCACGTCGTGCCCCCCATCATGCGCAGATACACCTGCTGATAGGCCTCGGCATCGGGGCCGGTGGTATGGAGGTATTCGTTCGGCGTGATCTGGTTGGGGGGATGGATGGCCCACGGGACGGAGGGGAATGGCCCCTGATACGAAGGCTTGTTTTCCAGATTGCGGAAATTTTCCACGAAATGTTGCCGATCGACCCGGGGGCCAGCCTCCAGCACGATCACGGAAATGCCGGCACGGGCCAGTTCATTGGCGATGGAACTGCCAGCGACGCCGGAGCCGACGATCACGACATCCGCGGAGAGGGATTGTTCGGAAGACATGGATAAGGACGCTCCGGCTGTCAGGTGGGTTCCACGACGAATGTGGAGGGCGAAAGGGCGGGCTCGCCGGTCGGGAGCGCCACTTCCGGCGGGGTCTTGGTCCAGTAGAACGGACCACCGCTGGCATAGGTCTTGGGATAGACGGCGTCTTTCGTGATGTCGAACATCAGCGCGGAGCGGTAGACGACCACCTTGTGATCCGCGAGGCCGCGATACCAGCCGGTCATGATGTCATGAATGGCGTCCTTCAGCCCCGGATCGGCCTGTTCGGCGGCGCGCGCCAGTTCGCGCGCGCTGGTGAAGCTGTTTTTCGTCATCAGTTCATGCAGCTGATTGACCTGGTCACGCCGCGTGGGAACCGCATGGACAATGCCCATGAACAGTGCATGCCCGATCCTGGGGTCCAGCGTGTCGCGATCCGTCAGGCGCTGCGACACGGTCATGAATGTGGCGATATCCGCGTCGTCGGGCGTGGCGGCGAAAACATTGCCGACACCGGAGGCCAGCGCGGCCCCCATGCCTGCAAGCAGGACATCGCGCCGTGACATCCGCATCAGCCGGTTCAGGCGCGCGCTGTTGGGGGTGGAAAGATGAATGTCAGCAGGAAAACAGCGCTGGTCTGTAGCCATGTAGCGTCGCCTCTCGAGGACGTTTGGTCCAGCCGGAAATGCCGGGTCATGGCATGGCCGTACGGAGTGTAGTTAAATTAGCGATAACGCCATTCCGTTCGCTCCGGCAACCTTTGACCTACTCGTCTTTGGAATGGCTGCCTCGCAGGACTTGGATGAAATAGGTGAAATACAGGGCGCGGATAAAAGGAAAAAATAGCAGGAAACGTGGGCTCAGGCCCATTTCCCGCAACGTGAAGGCAAGAAGATTTCACGTCGAACGAAAATATGACATCTTGTTTCTGCGAAAGATGCATGCGTGATGCTGGTTTCGTTGCACGATGTGGATGATTTCATTCGTGCAGGCCGCGCCATGACTGTGTGGTCAGGAAATGTCCGCCATCAGCGAAACATGTGCCGCGATAACTTTCCATCCATCCGCCGTGCGGATCCATGTCTGGCTCTGCCGTCCGATACGGGTGCTTCCGGCGCGCTGGAATTCCAGGTCAACCGTTCCCACATCCGGCCCGATCGCCGTAATGACACGCCGCAATACGGTGCGTGGTGGCGATCCGCCAGTCCGGGCGCGGCGGAAGGCAGCGATTTCATCCGCCCCGTACAGGTTTTCGCCCACCCCGTACCGGACGGTTTCGGGGCCGTCATAAAACAGACGGTCAAGGGTTTCGAGACGGTTTTCCCCGAGTGCCGTTTCATACCGGTCCGACATCGCGGTGATTTCGCTGACAATCGCGGGGTCATTCAGAACTGGCACGGATTTGTCTTTCGATCGCGGGAAACGGGCGATCACGCGAAATGACCGGACGACACGGGATCGGCCCTGTCAGCCTATTGCCAGAAGCCGCGCCCGATTGTCCAGTGTCAGGACCGTGAGGCACGCAATTATGCCAGTATCGATTGTGCCAGTAATCAGTCGGGTTTCAGGAGATGAGAAGAAAAGAGGATCCATTTCCTCCTTTCTTCTCTTGCTCAGACTGTGGAAAATGCAAATGGCAGTATCATCCGGATGGATGGGCTGCTTTTATTCTCCGTTCCTGGGGGGACGTGCATTTGCGGTGGCGACACGCCGTCCCCATGAAATCAGTTCACTGGTACAGTCATCGCGGTCGATCTGACATTCGATCAGGGTGGGGCCTTCATGATTGGCCAGTGCGGTGGCGATTGCCGCCGCCAGTTCGCCGCCCGTGCGCGCGCACAGACCGCGTCCCTTGCCGTCCTCCGCGTTGAAGACCTCCATCAGGCCGGCATAGTCCCAGTTCTTGATATTGTTGTACGGACCATCGTGAATTTCGACCTCGATCGTATATCCCCTGTTGTTGACAAGGAAAATTATGATCGGAAGCTTCAGCCGCACCATCTGCGCCACTTCCTGTGCCGTCAGCTGGAACGACCCGTCACCCACCATCGTGATGATCCGGCGTTCCGGTGCCGCGACCGCGTAACCGAATGTCGCGGGGATGGACCAGCCGATATGGCCCCACTGCATCTCCAGCTCCACGCGCGCCCCCTGTGGCAGCGTCATGCGCATGACGTTAAACCAGGAATCCCCGGTTTCGGCCAGAACGGTGGTCCGGGGTGTCAGCAGCGCCGAAATCTGGCGCGCCATTTCCGCGCGGACCAGCTTTGCCTTTGGATCGGCGGGGGGCAGGGGGGCGGGTTCGCGCGCAATGCGCCTGTATTCGACCAGTGTCGCCGGACGGCTGACCTCTCCCCTGATGCGCGCCGTCAGTGCCTGGAGATAGTCGCGAAGATGAATGCCGTCGAAGCTGCTGTTGCCCACCGTCACCTGGTGTGTATCGGCCAGCAGCACGTTCTCGCCCCTTGGCCATGCCGTCCAGCCGGCAGTGGAATAGTCGTTGAAGACAGGGGCAAGGGCGATGATGCCGTTGGACCAGTCCATCACCTCCCGCACGCCGGCGCTGCTGGCATCGCCCCAGAACGTACCGATATAATGGGGGTCATTTTCAGGATAAAAGCTTTTTGCCGCTGCCATGGTCGCGACCGCGCATCCCAGCGTCGTGCCCAGCTGCCGTGCCTCATCCTCGGCCCTTGCCGCGCGCAGCCTGCTTCCGACCAGCAGGGATACCTTTTCGCGCGTCCGAAGGAATTCGACCGTTGCGCTGACAGCCGCCTCCAGCGTGTCGGGATCGCTGGGGATATCATGCATCAGGGCACTGACCGGGCCGGGCGCGGCACAGGGGGCCGCGGAAATATTGCACGCGATTTCGATATAGGCCGGCTTCTTTTCACGCAGCGCGGTGCGGATCGCATGATCGATCAGCGCCGGCGCCTCGGTCGCGGACGTGATGGAGACGGCAGCACAGGTCAGGCGTTTCGCGATTTCCAGCTGGTAGGAATAATCCGGCGTGCCGATCGTGTGGTGCAGGATNATGCCCGCTGCCGACATCGTTGGAATTGGGCGCGCCTGAAATCAGGATGACCGGCAGGTTTTCGGCATAGGCCCCGCC
>NZ_QEXL01000008.1:88912-168149 GCF_003311635.1 Novacetimonas cocois
AATGGCGTTGAGCGCCGACAGCGCGCCGACGCTGAAGGTCACGACGGCAGCCCCCGCGCCATTCGCGCGGGCATAGCCTTCGGCGCTGAAGCCGCAGTTGAGTTCGTTGCAGCANNATAGACCTGCCGCAGCCCGTCAATTTCCAGAAGCTGGTCCAGCAGGACGAGGTTGTAATCCCCCGCGACCGCGAAATGATCCTTCAGNTCCGATCTGGGCCAGTCGCGTGCCAAGGTACCGTCCGACGGTATAGGTCATGCTTCATGCTTTCTGTCTGCGTGTTCCAGAATTCGGGGAGGATGGCACCGTATGCCCGTAGGACGACAGCGTCAGGAAACCCGAAATATATATTTGTAAGTCGCAAGTATTTATAAAAAGGACAATGACGGAATACGCATCACTCTCTTTTCCTTTTTCTTTAGGTCACGAAGGCGTCAATCCCTTTTTCGTGTGTTGCTGAATCGAGAAATGCAATTTTAAAAGCCATTTTATGATTCGCCTTCTGAAAATAATGAAGCGCGCCTATATCAATGGATTATATGATTTATACAAAATAGGACTCATGGGTTCACTTATGAGTTCCTGTTTTGCCTATTCTCCATCGCTGGCGCAGCCGTCATTTGCGAACAGGAATGTTCAGAAACCTCTGCATGCCCGTGCCGGACTGCATGATGATGGACCTGTTGTCGCGCCGGCACAGGAACCGGAGCCGGAAGCGGAACAGAAACAGGCCTCCAGACATGCCTCGGTTTCGACGCGGCTCAATACGATTTTCAGGACGGAAGGCCTGTCGATCCTGCTGAACAATCGTGAGGACGCCCTGCGGGTACGCGACCTGTCGGCAGGATATTATGCCTCGTCCGAGGCACCGGGACACATCCTGCCGCAGATCAGCGCCTTTCGCTCCCGCCTGCAACGCTATGGCGTGACGTTCCAGTTTACGTACAAGGGCGAGGCTATGGCCGATGTGGGCGGCGGCATATCACGCGGCATGGATTATGTGCATGAACTGACATTGCAGACCCAGTTCGATCTCGGCCGCCTGTTCGGGCTGAATGGCTGGACGGTGCATACGTTGCTGATGGAACGGGTGGGACGCGAAGTGTCCCATGACCGGGTTGGCGATTACAATATCAGCCTGATGGAAGTGTACAGCCTGTCCGGTCATTCCGTCGCGCACCTGACGGACATGTACGCGCAGAAATCCTTTCTGGGGAACACGGTGGACCTGGCATTTGGGCGCATGGCGCTGACGCATGTGTTTTCCACGTCGCCACTGTTGTGCAGTTTCATGATGACCTGTTCCGCACCCGTCGCCATCAAGCTTGATACGGGATTCAGCGTCTATCCCAAGGCGACGTGGGGGGGCAGGGTGCGGCTGCGTCCCACGCGCGATACGCTGCTGCAGATGGGGGCATACAACGTCAGTCCCCTTGACGAGGACATCAGCGGCTGGGCATGGGCGGGCGAGAAAAGTACGGGCCTCATGCTGCCGGTTGAATTTACGTGGCAGCCCTTTCTGGGGCCGCGCCGGCTGCCCGGCCATTATGTCCTTGGGTTTGCGCACGATACGACCCGTTATGCCGACAATCTGGGAAGTGTACCCGCCGGTACCGCGCGGGCGCATGCAGGGGAGGCGCGCGACACGTTCTATCTGGAGGCCGACCAGATGATTTATCGAAAAGGTGGCACCAACCAGATGGCGGGCGGATACGTGCTGGGTGGATACATCCATAATACGCCTGACGTTTCCGTCATATCGGATGAATTCTATATCGGGTCGTCCCTGCTTGGCATCATTCCCTATCGTCCCCATGACCGTTTCGGGGTGATGTATTCCTATTACCAGATCAGCCCCCGCACCACGGAGGGACAGCGCCTGCGCATGGATGCGGGGCTGCTGCCGGGGGGGCATGCCAATGGCGCGCAGACACATGCCGCCGTGCTGGAGGCCTATTACGGTGTCCCGGTCTATCCCGGCATCCTGGTCCAGCCAGAGTTCCAATACATGATGCGCCCGGGGGAAACCTCGCACATTCCCAATGCAGAGGTCGTGGGCCTGAAAGTCATCGGCACCCTGTAGGCAGTCTGCCGTCCGTTTCCCGCAACAGAAAGAAGATCCCGCCATGTTCGGAGCCCTGATATCCCGCCTTTCCCGCGCCCGTCACTCCAGCGGTGCGGATACCCCCTTTGTGGCGCAACTGCGCCAGATCGTGGGGGATGCGCATGTCCTGACGGACCCGGCCCGGACACTGCCATTCCGGCGGGGATTCCGCTTCGGGCTGGGAAACGCGCTTGCCGTGGTGCATCCCGGCTCGCTTGTGGAACAATGGCGCGTCATCCAGGCCTGCATGAAGGCGGACAAGATCGTGCTGATGCAGGCGGCGAATACCGGCATTACCGGCGGTTCCACCCCTGATGGCAACGATTATGACCGCGATATCGTCATCATCAGCGGCATGCGGATGAAAAAGATATTCCTGATCGGTGGTGGACGTCAGGTTGTCTGCCTGCCCGGCGCCACGCTGGACCAGCTTGAACGCACGCTGGCGCCCATCGGGCGTGAACCGCATTCGGTCATCGGATCGTCATGTATCGGGGCCGCGGTATTCGGCGGCGTCAGCAACAATTCCGGCGGGGCCTTGGTGCAGCGCGGGCCGGCCTTTACACAGATGTCGATCTTCGCGCAGGCCGATGAACAGGGCAACCTGCACCTTGTCAATCATCTGGGCATTGAACTCGGCTCCACGCCGGAAGAGATACTGGGCAACCTCGACCGGGGTGTCATTGCCGAAAAGGCGATCAACTGGAAGGCGGGCAAGGGGCATGATGACGACTATGCCACGCATGTCCGTGATGTGGAGGCCGATACCCCCGCGCGTTACAATGCCGATCCGGCGCGCCTGTTCGAAGGGGCCGGGTGCGCGGGGCGTATGGCCCTGTTCGCGGTCCGGCTTGATACCTTTCCGGCGCAGCGCAATCCGGCAGTTTTCTATATCGGGACGAACAATCCCGATGAACTCGAGGAAATCCGGCGGCATATCCTGACGTCGTTTTCCGAACTGCCGATCGCGGGCGAATACATCCATCGTGACGCGTTCGATATTGCCGAGGAATATGGCAAGGACACGTTCCTGATCATTCGCGCGATCGGCACCCGCCGCCTGCCGATGCTGTTCGCGCTGAAAAACCGCTTCGACCGCCTGACGGAACGGGTTCCTTTCCTGCCGGGGAATATGAGTGACCGGATACTTCAGTTCCTCAGCAGGCTTTTCCCAAAACATCTTCCAAAACGCATGTATGAGTACCGGGACCGCTTTGAACATCATCTGATGCTGAAGGTCGGCGCGGAACTGACGGACGAGGCACGTGCGTTCCTCGACAGTTTCTGCGCGCGAAGCGGGACCCGCTATTTTGCCTGCACACCCGATGAAGGGGCGAAGGCCTTTTTGCACCGTTTCGCGGCGGCGGGGGCGGCGATCCGTTATCGCACGACGCATCATCGCACGGTGGAAAACATCGTCGCGCTGGATGTCGCGTTGCGGCGGAATGATCGAAACTGGTCCGAAACACTGCCGTCGGAGCTTGATCGCAGGCTGATCGTGAAGCTCTATTACGGGCATTTCCTGTGCCACGTCATGCATCAGGACTATATCGTGCGAAAGGGTAATGACTGCGCCGCGATCGAGACGCAGATGCTTGGGCTTCTTGACGCAAGGGGCGCGCGTTATCCGGCGGAACACAATTACGGTCACCTGTATGCCGCGCCGCCTGCGTTGCAGCAGCATTACCGCAGCCTTGACCCATGCAACTGCTTCAATCCCGGCATCGGCAAGACCACGAAGCGCAGGAACTGGAAGGCCGAAAGCGTGGCCTGACCGGGGCGGCCGTCACCGAACGGCGCTTGCGGCGCATGGGAAACGGCCCCCCATGCGCCGTCATGGCCCGGAACGGGACAAGTCAGGAATGCAGCTGTTCCGATGGGGCGGAGGTCGCCTTTGCCGTGGCATGAAGGCGTGTCGCATCCCTGGACTGAAAATATTGCGCCAGAAGCACCAGTCCGAAGCCGATGGCGGCAAAGCATGCCGCAAGGATGGGCAGGCCGGCATAAGACCAGCGGGTGCCCACCACCACGCCGCCGGCCCATGCCCCGATGGCATTGCCGAAATTGAAGGAACTCTGGTTCATGACGGCCGCGATATTGGGCGCCGATCCGGAACAGGTCACCACATAGGTCTGTAACGGGGCCATCGGGGCGTAGATGAACACCCCCCACAGGAACAGCAGTACAAGGCAGCTCCAGACATGCAGGCTGCCGGGTGCCAGGCAAAGCTGCACCAGCGCCACGGACGCCATCAGCCCGGCGCACGAAGGCAGCATCTTCCAGTCCGCCAGACGCCCACCCAGCAGGTTGCCAAGGCACAGCCCCCCGCCGATCATCAGCAGCACGCCATCGATCACATGCGGCGTCAGGCCAGTGCGGATCTGCAGGAAGGGCGAAATGTAGGTAAACAGGGAAAACATGCTGGAGGAGGTGCACATTGACACCAGCATCATCGTCACGACCAGCGGCTGCGTCATGGCGCGGAACTGTTCACGCAGCCTGATGGGCGTTGCGGATTTTCCATCCTGCGGGATCCATATCCACATCGTGCCCAATGCCACGACGCCGATGCCGCAGATCAGCCAGAACGCCATGCGCCACGTGGTCATCTGCGCCACCACCGTTCCCAACGGCACGCCGAGGATCATGGCAAGCGTCAGGCCGATATAGACGAGGGAGAGGGCCTCGGCCCGTTTTTCCGGCACGACAAGCTGGGCCGCCATGATGGAGGCCGCGCCATAGAACGTTCCATGCGAAAATGACGTCAGGACGCGCGCCGCCATCAGGAACCAGTATCCACCTGCGATGGCGCTGCAGGCATTGCCCGCGATGAAGATGGCCATCATCAGCAAAAGCGTATCGCGACGGGAAAAACTGTTGGTCAGCACCGCCACCAGCGGGGAGGCAATGGTCACGCCAATCGCATAGCCCGAGACCAGAAGGCCCGCCTGTGCGATCGTGACATGCAGGTCGCTTGATAACTGGGGCAGCAGCCCCATGACAATGGTTTCCGTGGTGCCAAGGCCAAAAGCCCCGATTGCAAGGGCCAGCAGAGCAACAGGCAAGAACTCCATCCTTTTCGATGAGGGGCATGCAGTACGGGCGATATCCGCGTTTCATCGTTTTTCATACCGGGCATGCCTGCGCCAGTGCCGCCATGGGGCTTCTGATCTTCCTGATTTACCATTGCTGTCTGGTAAAAAACCTGAATGAACCTGCATGGCGCATGAAAAGGGAGCGATCTGCGGTATTTCTGGTTAATTCATATATAAATTCGCCTGTTCCATTGATGTATTTTATAAATACCATGCCATCTGCGATGTCCCGCCATTCAGGACAGGTCTCCGATGCCGGGCGGTCTCCCGCTGAAAGGCAAGGGGCCAGCAGGTTCGTGTCGGGGAAGGGAAATGGATTTTTAAAAATTCCTGATAGCTGTAAAAGGACACGCGGCCGGGATGCCGGATGCGGCCCCCTGGCCGTTATCGCAGGAAGCGTGAGGCCTGGTGGAGGGACGACAGATTGATGGGAATTCCCTGCTTTTATGGATGGCGGTGGCATGGTGTCTGATCCCGCGCACGTGCTGCTTGAACTGCTGTCGGGGGGCGTCGTGGGGTTTACCCTTGGCCTGATCGGGGGCGGGGGATCCATTCTGGCCGTGCCGTTGATGGTCTATGTGGTGGGGGTGTCGAACCCGCATGTGGCAATCGGGACCAGCGCGGTCAGCGTGGCGGTCAATGCCCTGGCGGGACTGGTGCATCATGCGCGCGCGCAGACCGTGAAATGGCGGTGCGCGGCCATTTTTGCGTCATGCGGCATCGTGGGGGCATTGGTCGGTGCCTCCGTCGGCAAGGCGGTCGATGGCAGGCGGCTGCTGCTGTGTTTCGCCATCCTGATGATCGGGGTGGGATTCCTCATGCTGCGGGGGCGGCATGATCGTGGATGCGCCGATGCGCAGTGCAATCGCCAGAACGCGTCAAAGGTCATGACCTTTGGCGGTCTGACCGGGCTGCTGTCCGGTTTCTTCGGGATCGGCGGCGGTTTCCTGATCGTGCCGGGACTGATCGCATCGACCCATATGCCGATCCTTAACGCCGTGGGCACGTCGCTGGTGGCTGTTGCGGCTTTCGGCCTCAGCACCGCGATCAGTTACATGATTTCAGGCTATATCGACTGGGGGCTGGCGGCGCTGTTCATTATCGGAGGAACAGTGGGAAGCTATGCCGGGATGCGGGTTTCGCGCCGGATGGCGGGATCATCCGGCGCACTGACCATATTTTTTGCCGGGGTGATTTTCTGCGTGGCGACCTACATGATCTGGCGCTGCGAAGCGGGGGGATAGCCCCTGCCTGTAGGATCGGGCCGACAGGCAGGGCCGCCATTATCCCTGTGAATGCCAGCCCAGGCCCTGCCGTCCCAGTGTCCATGCCTGACCAAGCATCTGGCGTATGGAGTTCCTTTCCTCATCCGCCAGACCCTGCCGCCACAGGACGACATAAAATATCGTCAGGCCAACCGCCGCGATCAGACAACTGACAAGATGTGAAGTATGGGGCAGCGCCAGCAGCAGGGCCCCCACGCCCGCGATCGCCGTTGGCAGCAGATGGCGTATCACCTGCGTCAGCCAGGAATACAGCCGGATGCCCAGACGGATGCGCACCAGACAGTCCATGACACTGCGGCTGGCCCATGCGAAAGCCGCGCCATTGACGCCGAACCAGTGCAGAAACAGCAGCAGCAGCGGTATATAGACGATAACCTCCACCACCGACAGCATGGCGTTCATTTCCGCCCGTCCTATGCCGTCAAGGAAACCGGCAGCCACCGCATCCATGCCGAAGACGAAGACCCCGATGCTCAGGCATTTCATGATAAGCGTGCTGTGCCGTGCAAAATCCGCCCCGACCCACAACGCCAGAATATCATGGCTGAAGATGGAGCCGATCAGGCAGAAGGGAAACAGCAGCCCCACAACCGTCAGGATGCTGTTGCGATACAGGGCGACGGTGGCGGCGGTATCCGTCCGCCAGCATGCGGCCATGGCGGGATAGGCGGTGCTGGTCACAGCCATGGTAATCATCGAAAGGCGGGCCACCACGTCAAACGCGGTGGTGTAGTATCCCGTCACTGCGGCGGACAGCACCGTCGCGATCATGAAGCGGTCCATATAGGACAGGATCGGAAACATCAGGTTGGAAATGGTCATCCACCCGCCAATCCGGAACAGCGGCCGCAACAGTGCGAATGCGGGACGGGCATGCCGCAGGGAGGGCATGATGCGCAGGCACACAAGCCCGTATCCCACCGTCATCGCCAGCCGGCATAGCGCAAGCACCAGCATGACGCCCACCAAGCTGTCCCAGACCTGAAGGATCAGCAGGGGACCAAGGTAATACATGATGGAAATGGGAATGTTGATCAGGTTCGCCGTGCGGAACGCCTGATACGCGGACATGACCCCCCACATCGCGGCGTTGATCATCACCAGCGGCGCGGTCGCGCACAGCACCCACATGGACACCATCGTCTGGTACCGCAGGTCCGCGGGAATTTTCAGACCATGATAAACCCACAGCCGCACGCACAACGCGGCGATCAGTCCCCCCACCAGCCCGAACAGGCCGAGCGTGAGGATACCGGTCAATGTCAGGCTGGCGCTTTCTTCTTCGCAGCCATCGGTAATGCGTTCGGCAATGGCGCGGGTCAGTGCACGTCCCAGCCCGAAATCAAAGATGCCGAATGTCCCGACCAGGCTGAGCGCGATGGTCAGCACGCCCCACCGGGCAAGGCCCAGCCTGTCGATGAGGGGAGGAGTGACCAGCAGGGCAACCGCGACCGGCCCGATACGGCCCAGCATGTTCCATCCTGCATTGAACAGTACCGTCTGCATGCGGGTCAGCCGCGCATGTTGCGAAGATGTCATGGAGTTATGATCCTGCCCGTTCTGCGATGGTGTGATATCGGGTCATGACGGTTCCCCATACGAATGGACCGTGCCGTGAACGCGGAATTCCAAAATCCGCGTTACGACGGGGTGGGTCGGTACGCTTCGTCCGCGATGACGGGAATGGGGAAGTCCGCGATATGCGGCGGCAGGGGGATTTGCGGGGTTTCGTGGGAAAATGCGGGCTGGGGCACGGGGGCCGCATATCCTTCCGGATGGGTCAGGCGCCAGCGGTAGGCGGTTTCGACGATATCATCAAGGGAGGCGATGCGCGGCGTCCATCCCGTTTCCGTCCGCAGCCGTTGCGAACCCGCGATCAGGATGGCCGGGTCGCCCGGCCGGCGATCGGCCCAGGACCAGTTGATGCGTTGTCCCGTGACGCGCTCGACAGAGCGGATGACATCAAGGTTTGAAAACCCTGTTGTATTGCCGACATTGTATGTGACGCTGCGTGTCTCGATCTGTTCCAGCGCGACCAGATGCGCATGGGCAAGATCGGTGACATGGATGTAATCGCGCACGCATGTTCCGTCATGCGTGTCGTAATCCGCGCCAAAAAGGGAAAGGCGTTCCCGGCGTCCCAGCGCGGTATCGATCGCAAGCGGGATCAGGTGGGTTTCGGGACGGTGATCTTCGCCCGCGCGTCCCATGGGATCCGATCCGGCGGCGTTGAAGTAACGCAGGCATGCACTATGCAGTCCGTAAATCTTTTCCGACCAGTGCAGGACACGTTCAATCAGGAACTTGCTTTCCCCGTAAGGGGAGCCCGGATTGACGTCCGCATGTTCCATGATCGGCTGCTGTTCAGGCGTGCCGAACAGCGCGGCGGTGGAGGAAAAGACAAACCGGCGGATGGAATGATATACGCACAGTTCGATAAGTTGCAGGCTGTTAAGGTAATTTTGCCGCAGGTAGGTAAATGGCGAACGCATGCTGTCCCCGACAAGGGAGAGGGCGGCGAAATGCAGTACTCCGTCGAACCTTTCGTGCTCCATGATCCCGCCCAGAAGGGCCTGATCCGAAAGATCGCCGACAATCAGAGGAACATCCGCAGGAACGGCTGCCCTGTGGCCCGTGCTGAGATTATCGAACACCACGACGGAATGACCTGCATCGCGCAGGGCAAGTACTACATGGCTGCCGACGAAACCGGCCCCCCCTGTCACAAGGTAATGCATCGGAATCTTCCTGTAATGTTGGGATGCCATCTGAACCAACCTGCCGGAATGATCCCTCTGGCTGCTTGTCGCGAACGACCGGAAGATGCAGCGGGTTCCACGGGGATGCGAAAGTCATAAAGAATTTAATATTACATTTTTCATTATATATTTTCTGATTAATATATAATCAGAGTAATATTTCATGGATGAAATGGTCGCGGAAATGTGCCGGATGCTCCTGTCATGGGGACCATGTCATTGCGTCTTGTGCAGGGACACGGAATGGAAATGACCGAAAATATTTTCCATCTTCCAGAACCGTACCGCCCGCTGGCCTGTTTCATCCGACAGATCATGTGACGGGCGTGATCCAATCCAGCACAGGGAACGGGATATGGGGGCTCCAAGACATCATTATGCGGCTCTGGATGGCGTGCGTGGTTTTGCAGCCCTTTCCGTCATGATCTTTCACCTTGGCCATTGGCTGGATGTGCCGGAACTTGCGGTCAACAGCGGACTGGCCGTGGATCTGTTCTTCTGTCTCAGCGGATATGTGCTCACGCTTTCCTACGGCATGCGCATGATGGGGCAGGGATCGCTATCCACGGGACAGTTCCTTTTTCGTCGGCTTGTCCGCCTGATGCCGGTCATCGTCGTAGCGACCATCGTCGGGGCGGCATATGTGCTGTCACGCGGCCATCTGAATGGGGAGGTCGTGTCATACGGTGTATTCCTGACTGCGGTCATGCTGTCATTACTTGACATTCCCTATCTGTCGGCACCGCGCGAGGTCGGCGGTCCGCAGGTTTTTCCCCTTAATGGCCCGCAATATTCTCTTTTCCTGGAAATTTTCATCAACCTGTTCTGGTGGGCGACACGACGCCTTGACCAGCGTTACCTGTCGCTGGCGGTCATCGTCATCTGCCTGCCGCTGGTGGGGATATACGGACTGGGGGGAGATGTTCCCGCGACATTCCTGAGTGGCTTTCCACGGGTCGGGGCTTCGTTTTTTATCGGTGTGGCCCTGTACAGGTTTGCGCCAGTCATTCCCGCTGCCATTACCGGCAGGATGACATTCGTCACAAGCCTGTCTGTCATGGCGTTACTGTTTTTCTGGCCGTATGCCGTTCCGCGTGGGGTTGAGCTGGCATGGATCGCGGTATTTTCGCCACTTCTGGTTATTTCGGGCGCGCGCGTGCGTCTTTCGCCCGGCCTGTCGCGGATGTCCCTGCTGGGGGGGGAACTGTCGTACCCGCTGTATGCGTTGCATTATCCGGTTTTCTGCTGGGTCAATGGCCTGTTTCATGCAACGATGCATGCACGCATGGCCCAGATTGAAATACCCCTTGTCTTCGTCATGGCAATTGCGATATCATTCGGTGTGCTCAAGGGAATTGACGAACCGCTGCGGCAGGTCATCTCCAGACGTTATCCGGGGAAAATCGCTGCCGTCCGCGCTCCTGCCCCGGTGGTCTATCCAGTCGGGGAAACCTCCATTGCCATCCCCGCACGGCAGGAAAGGTAGCCTTTCATTCTTCCAAGGAATGTCATTACATAGTAACGGGAAATTAAAAAATCACCTTTGATCAGGTAAAGGATGCTGCCTGCGATCGGCCGCAGAAGGAATGAAACGACCGTGGCGGGATCAAGACAGTTCTTGCGCATGACCCGCCCCATCCCGGCGCCATAGCCATAGGCGCGCGTGACGTTAAGTGCCACGGGCTTGTCCGCGTGAATGATGCGCAGGGAGGGAATATACAGTCCGGCAAATCCTTTTTTGAGTAAGCGCAGCGCCAGGTCCTGTCCCTCTGCCGATCCGAAAGGCGTTCCGGGGCCAAGGCTTTCATCGAACCCGCCAACGGCGATGAATGCCGGGCGACGGATGAAGAAATTGAATTCGATCAGGCAGGTCCAGACGGTGTGGCTGTCGATGACCGTTTCCTGCGTCTGCCATCGTCCGGAACGCCCGGCATTCCCTTCGTGCGTGATGACAGATCCGGTGATGAATTCAGGCGAGCGGACATTGCTGAACATCCGGTCAACCGTTTTCAGAACATTTTCAGTATAGATGCAGTCATCATCAGGAAAGGTAAGGATGTCCCCACCCGCGTGACGGGCGCCGAGGTTGCGGGCGTGATTGCATTGCCGGATGTCGCTGCGCAGATGCAGGATGCTCAGCTTTTCCGTAAACCGGGCGACAAGGGGAACAAGGCGGTCATCGTCATTCTGATCGACAATGATGACCTCGAACGTTTTCAGGGACTGGCGGGTCAGGGAAAGCAGAAGGTCTTGCAGTTCCTCCACCCGGCCCAGTGTCGGAATGATCAGGGAAAAGAACATGAAAAAACCCTTTTTCCGTTAAAGTGTCAGCATTTTTTCTGGGGCGACGTGACCGCGCATGGCATCGCGCAGCGCCAGCCAGTTGCCGATGACGCGACCCCGTCGGTCGATATAGGGTTCAGGCCATACGCTGCGCACGATGTTCATCGCGATGTTGCGCCCGATGCTGCGCAGGGCATGGTCAAGGGGAAATGTTCCCTTGCGAAAAAGATAAAGCGGATTGACCACCTGCGAATATCCCAGGCGACGTCCTGGCGTGCGTCCCGATTTGCTGCCCAGATGGACGCCTTTCGCCCCGTTGACGCGTACGATGCGCCCGCGCTGTCCCAGCTGGCGGGAAAAATCGATGTCTTCGTACCATGCATAAAGCGGCAGGCGTTCGTCAAAGCGCAGCCCGGCCTCGCGAATGGTGGAAAGGCGATAGGCCATGTTGCATCCATATCCGTTCCACGCCGGTTGCACGGCCGGCAGGGATGATGTGTCGTTGACGCGTGAATCCTCCAGCATGGCGCGTCCCTCGTCCACCGGCAGGCCCGGCCCTTTCGCCCCGTCCGCCAGGACACGTCCGGTTGCCACCACGATTTCCGGATCCGCGGCAAACGCGTCCGCGCAGCGTGCCAGGTAATCGGGATCGGCCAGGAAATCATCATCGAAAAACACGATGACATCCGCATCCCTGGCATGATCCAGTAGGACATTGCGCTGATGCGCCAGTCCGCGCGGTCCCTGCAGCAGGGTCACCCCGGCGGAAGCTTCCAGACCTGCTATGTCCTGTGCCGTGGGGGCGCATATGAGGATCTGCTGCGCGGGATGGGTCTGGCGACGCAGCTGGGCGACGGTTTCACGCAGGATTTCGGGGCGCCCACTGGTGGCGATCGCGATCGTGATCTTCATGTCGTGGGTGGCGGGCGCGGTATTCTCCTTCGGACTGTCAGACGCAGGCGCCCCCTGCGACAGCAGTTCACGCGACAGGGCGACATGCCGCAGGGCATAGGCGTGGGAGTTCAGCCGTGTGTGGATCCGCGCGCGTGCGCGTTCGACCATCTCCGCGCATCGATCCGGATCGCAGGCCAGCGTGACGATGGCCTGCGCCAGCGCCTGCACGTCGCCGATGGGAACATAGAATACGCACTGTTCATCGAAATAGTGGCGCAGTCCCCCGGTGTCGGTGGCAATGACCGGCAACCCGCGTATGGTCGCTTCCTCGATGACCGTAATGCCGGAGGCATGCAGGTTGCGTGTAAGCGGCACGACCACCAGGTCGGCCTGATCGTACAATGCGAACAGCGTGTCATTGTTCGTGGGGGTGATACGCGTGACATGGGGCGGAACATCAATGCGGTTGGCCGTGGCGATGGTGACGTGACACGGCACGTCATCGGGCAGGCGCGATGTCGCGGTGATGAGGGTGGTCCAGTCGCGATGGCGGTCATTGCCCAGCGACAGGACCCTGATGGGATCGCCGGACTTATGCGCCATCGGCGCATGGGGCGTCATCTCGTCCGCGCGGATGCCGAATTCCACCCATGCCATCCTCTGCCCCGGAAAGATGGTGCGTGCCCGGGCCATGTTTTCCGGCGACAGGAACGTCAGCAGGTCCGCGCGCGACAGCAGCAGGCGCATCATCCATCTGCGCCACCATGCTTCCTGGTCCCAGCGATCCATCAGCCACACGCTCTGGGCAATCAGCGGGGGATGGCGGGCGCGGGGCGTCAGGCGATACAGCAGCAGGACAGCCATGGCCTGTGCCTCGGTATGGGTCCAGACGACATCGGACGACAGGATCCCCGCCCGATTGCGCCACGCATGCACGAAGTCAAAGCCGATGAGGAACCGCACCCCGTAACGGACAAGGCGGGAGAGTGGATTTTCCACCCTGTCTTCGGACTGTTCGATGATGACATCCGGTCCCGCCGCGCGGTAATAGCCATAGGCATAGGGCTCGTTTATGCCGGGGATGACGCCCTTTTCCCATCGTGCGTGCCAGCTTGTGGCTCCATACCCGTAACTCAGCTGGACAAAGGCGCGCAAAGGGACATGCGACGGTGTTGACATGAATGTTTCTCCTGCTGCGCGGGACCTAGAAAATACCGACCGAGATAATCTGGAAATCACGTGCGGCCTGGCGGCCGATCAGGTCCGCATGGGCCGTGGCGGCGCGATGCGGCGTTGAAAATCCGTGGCAATACGCGCCCTCCAGCACCAGATGCATGCCAAAGCGCAGGTTGACGGTGCGGGCGAACCTGCCGCCATAGGCGTAAAGCGCCATGCGTGATGTCATCGGCAGCTGATAGGGATGGCTGATGAACAGCCGCTGGCTGGCGGGGTCGCTGGCGCTGCACCAGACGGACTGCGTGGGGGGGGCTGCGCGGGCGAACGGCGTGACGACCGCCAGCATGCCCATGCCAGCGCCTGCAAAGGTCATCAGGCATCGCCGGCGACACATGCCCGTGGGGCGGGCGGGCGGGCGATACCCCGTCATGCCGTTATGTCCTGCGCGATCTGCAGCAGGGCCTGCGCGGCCCTGTCCCATGTGAAGGAGGCCGCCCGCATCGTGCCTGCCGCGCGCAGTTCCTGTGCCAGGGCGGGCGTGTCAAGGATGCGCACGACGCTGCGGGAAATGTCTTCGGGGTCGGTGGGATCGGCATAGAGCGCGGCGTCGGCGCAGACTTCGTGCAGCACGGGAATGTCGGCCGTTACCACCGGACAGCCACAGGCCATGGCTTCCAGCGGCGGAAGCCCGAAACCTTCGTAAAGCGACGGGAAGACGAAGCAGGCCGCCGCGTCATAAAGCGCGCGCAGTTCCGCGTCGCTGACGCGCCCGACATAGGTGGCGGGTTTCGGCAGGACCTGGGTGCCGTTGGAATTGAAGACGGCATTGTTCACGCTGCCGCTGATGACAAGGGGGATCCCGCGCAGCGACAGGGCGCGGGCAAGGGCGTCGAGCCGCGTCAGGTTCTTGTGCGGCGCAAGGTTGCCGACCGCCAAGACGAAGCGCTGGCTTTTCAGGTCATGGCGCGCAAGGATCGTGGTGTCGGGCGTGACACGCGCGATATGGTCCGCCCCTTCGCCAATGACCGTGATCCGCGAGGCCGGAATGCGGAGATAACGCGACAGTTCCGCGCGGGAAAATTCGGAAACGGTAACCAGTCGTGTGCGGGTCCGGCACAGGAAAAAATGTAAGAACCGATACCACAGGCGGAATTTCCAAGAATAGGATTCCGGATGGCCGAATACGCCCGCGTCATGAATGATCACGATCTGGCGCCGCCCCCACAGCGGGGCCGTATTGCCAAGGTTGATCAGCACGCCATGACGCGCCGCCAGCGGGAGTTCGCACTGTTCCCATATCTGCCCATGCCGCCTGCCAACGGTGCGTCGTGGCAGGTTGGGGGCATCCTGCTCGGTAATCTGTGCATCGGGGAGCAGGATAAGCGGGGCGGGCCGTCCCTGCGCGGAGCTGACGCGGGCGAGGGCATGACAGATTTCGATTGCAAAACGCTGCACGCCGCTCAATGGCTGGGTCATGAAGCGTCCGTTGACATAGATGACTGGTCTCACCAAAACACTCCACACGTCAGCCCGGGGGCAGCAATCCATAATGGCTGTAGATCCGGAAAGGATGTTTCTCCGCCTCGCCCAGGCTGTGCGGGGGGGCCTGCGTCAGCACCGCGCCCAGCGTGCGGGCGTCATAGGTATGCAGCGTGCGCATCGCCTGTACCAGGGTGGACGCACTCGTCCGGCCCCATTTGACCACCATCACCACGCCATCGGTCTGGCGCGACAGGACGGCTGCGTCCGGGAAGGCCAGCGCCGGCGGGGTATCGAGCAGGATCATGTCATACTGCGATCCCACCTGTGCGAGTATGCGTCCCAGTTCCTCGGGCAGCAGCATGGCCCGGCCGCCACGATGCATCATTCCCTCGGGCGTCAGGATATCGACACCGGGCAGCACGTCGCGTTCCAGCCCCGCCAGAAGGGGATCGACCGGCATGTGGTTGTTGCGCACGATGCTGACCGCGCCCATGACGCGCATGGCCGACGGGTTGCGCATGTCACAGTCGATCACCAGCGCGCGCTGGCCGCACCGTCCCGTATTGGCCGCCAGCGACAGGGCAAAGGTCGTCTTGCCCTCGGCCTGCTCGGCAGAGGTCACCAGCACCACCTTGGCGCGAAAACGGCTGTGGCCGAACGAAAGGACGCTGCGGATCGATTCCACGGTTTCCAGATAGGCCGAACGTTCCCTGCTGGCGTACTGGCGCGACAGGGTGCCGGCGAATGCCGGGACAAGTCCCAGCGCGAACAGCCCCGGAATGGCGTCGAGTTCCGCCGTGCTGCGCACCCCCTTGCGCATCCGGTCGATGATCAGGGCGGACCCCGCCCCCGCGATAAGGGAAAACAGGAGGGCGATGGCCATGTACTGCGTGCGCGGCGGGCCATAGGGGCCAATGGGGGTGTCGGCGCGCGAAATGAGGTCGGCCTCCGCCACCTGCAGTTCCGCCTGCGTGGATGTCTGGGCAAACCGCCCCAGATAGTCCTGGTATACCGTGCGTGCCGCCGTGGCTTCGCTCTGCAGCTGGCGCAGGGTCACATCCGCCTCGTTCTCGGCGGTGACCTGTCCCTGAAGCCGGTTGACCTCGGCCGACAGGGCCGACACGCGGGCTTCGGCGCTGGCCAGTTCCTTGGCGGCGCTGTTGGCGATGCGGTGGACCTCCGCGCCGATGCGGCTGCGGACCTGGGCAGCCGCCGCGCGCACGGACTGAAGGTCGGGATTGCCATCCATGACCGTCTGGCTCAGGCTGGCGGCGCGGCTGCTGATCTGGGCCTCCTGCGCCTGGAGCTGCTGGATGAGGGGCGAAGAGACAGCGTCGGGGATGCTGTCCACGCTGCCATTGTTCAGCGCATTCCTGATTTCTGCGTACCGCGCGCGCCGGCTTTCCAGATCGCCGCGCGCGGTAATGAGCTCACGGTTCATCTGGATCAGCTGCTGGTCGGTGACGGTTGTGCCGCCATTGTCGTTGCTGGTGCCGTTCGCACCCGGCGCACGTTCCAGTTCCGCGGCGATCAGGCCATTCTTTTCCCGAAAGGCCTGTACCGCCTGTTCCGCCTTGCGCAGCCGTTCCCGCAGGGGGGCAATCTGTTCGTCCAGCAACGCGTTCGCCTGCCACGTTGCCGATATCTTCATGTGACGCTTGAAGTCGAGATAGACGTCCGCATACGCATTGGCGATGCGCGCGCTGGTCTGCGCATTGTTCATGCTGGCGGTAATGGTGATGATATAGGAACGTCCGTCGTTAAGGATCGTCACCCACTGATCCAGCAGCAGGCTGGTCGCCTGCAGCCGCTCGTCCGGCGTCATGGGAAGCTGCGGCGGCGGGGTGACGAAAAGGCGCGATACGGCATTTATGATGCGTTTGGTCAGCGGGACATGATCCAGCGCCTCGCGCACGTCGGGATCATCCACCAGGTCGAGTTTTTTTACCACGGCGCGTGCGATCGCCGGGCTGCGCAGGATGCTGACCTCGCTATTGACGGCCACGGTATCGACCTCGGGCGAGGAAACGGTGGCCTGCAGGTCGCGAAACGGGGCCTGCCGGGTGCCGACGATCAGGATGGAGGACGCGCTGTAATAAGGCCTGAGGGAAAATATCCCGAACCCCGCCGGCACCGCGATCCCCAGCGTTACCAGCGCGATGGCCAGGCGGTGGCGGTTCATGATGCTGAAGGCATGCAAGGGTGAAACCTGTTGCGTCGCCATCGGGTCCGGCGCCGCCGGGCCGTTGAATGATGCGGGCAATTGAAGCGTATTCATCGCTTGCGTCCTCTCGAAAGGGGAGGGGGCGGATAAAGGGGGCACAGCGGCGTCCATGACGCGGCGCGGACAGGGGTCAGCGCGCGCCTTTCTGTGCCAGTACCGCCGGGACGGTTTTCAGCAGGATTATGATGTCACGCCACAGGCTCCAGTTACGTACGTACCAGTTATCCAGCTGGACACGCCGGGTGTAGGACGTATCGCTACGTCCGCTGACCTGCCACAGGCCGGTGATGCCGGGACGGGTCGCCATGTAATATTCCAGGTCGGCGCCGTAATGGACCTCTTCGGCCATGACGATGGGACGTGGACCGACAAGACTCATTTCAAGGCGCAGCACGTTGAAGACCTGCGGCAGTTCATCAAGGCTTGTCTTGCGCAGGATCTTTCCCACCCGCGTGATGCGTGGATCGGACGTCAGCTTGCGCGTCGCCGCCCATTCCGCAGCCGCCGCCGGGTCGCGGGCCAGCAGATCGGCAAGGATGCTGTCGGCATTGACCGCCATGGTCCTGAATTTCAGGCAGCGGAAGGGCCGGCCATTGCGCCCGATGCGCATGTGGCCGAAAATCGCCGGTCCCCCGTCCAGCCGCACGAAAGCATAGATCACCGCCAGCACTGGCAGGAGCGCCAGAAGAACCAGCGACGCAACAAATAGGTCAAGTGCGACCTTCGCCCCGCGATGGAGCGGACGTTCAAGATTGCTGCGGAAGGTCATCATCATGCCGTCATGGCTGAAATATGACTGGCATCCATGATCCAGCGGCAGGCCCCGCATCGGCGGCATCAGCGAAAAGGGCAGGCGCGTGCGGGTGACATGTTCCACCACGTTGCGACCGTCGCCATCATGGACATCCATCACCAGCAGCAGGCGGGCCGCCCCGTGCCGCGCCAGCAGCATGCGATGCAGATGGGTGCCCGACATCCGCAGCAGGCGCGAAGGGGGAATGCAGCCGACCGAACGCAGGCCGGGAAAGCGTTCGCTGGTAAGGATTTCGATGGCGCGCGCACAGTCCTCCGGCTCCCCCGCAAGCAGCACGGGAATGCGCCACAGCCCCATGCCGTGCAGGACCCGTTTGGTTGCCTGGCGCAGCATGATGTCGATGAAGGGGAAGGCAAGGAACGGAAACAGCGCCGCCATGTCATGCATGTCGCGCCATGAAAGGATGACGAGGGCCGCGGCCGCCAGTCCCGTCGTCATGATGATCTGGGCACTTTCGGTCCAGAACGGCAGGCGATCGGTATAATGCCGCAGATAGGCAAGGTATCCGATCATCACGATGAACAGGGCGCATGAAGTGAAGAAAATACTTTCCACGTAATAAATGTTTTTTGGAAATAATATTTCTTCCAGCGCCAGGGATACGGAAAATGCGGCGCAGTCCGTGGCAATCAGGGCTGTCGCACATGAAAAATGTATGTGGCGCAACTGTGTTGTCGGAATGATGATCTCATCCACGTCGCGCAGGGAGGCATCGTCAAGCGGGAGCGCCGAAGGAGCGGTTCCGGCCGTTGCGGCGGAAAGATGAGCATCCATGATATACTCCGCATTATTACAGAACATGAAGAGCCAGAATATTTGATGCCACTTTTTTTCATCTGGTTCGGCCATGTCGGGGGAGCATATCCACGATTGCTCGTCTGGCCGTAACAGGCCGTATACGTGGCAGCAGGGCGGCAAGTTCCGTGGAATGGTTAAAAATTTATTTCCAAGAATAACGTAAACGTGACAACCGTTCTGTACAAAAAACATGCAGATAAAAATGACGCTGAACGAATTTAATCTTGGATAGGGGATTAAATCTGTATGGTTACAAGCCGTGATAAGTTGAGAATTAAAAATAATATTTTCGGGGCCATTCCCAGATGACTCTAGTCCTTCCCCTCCTTCCTGTCATGAATCTCCAATAGGGTATCTGGTGCGCAAAATAATGGTCATCAGGCTGGGCTTGACCGCTGCCGCCCCTTTTCTTTCGGTCGACAGCGCGCTTGCCCAGGTTATCGACAACTATTTCCCGGCCATCGGCAGTGGCGCGGGTGATCTGTCGGAAGAGCCCGCGCAGGTGCGCGCGATGGGGGCGTACGCCCCGCTGGGCAAGCGTTATGGACCCCTGCGCATCGATGCGGAAGGTAGCGAATCGGAAGGCTATGCCAACAACGTTGACCGTAACGTTGGCGGTCATTCCAGTGCGGTCATCTCCACGCAGGGGAACCTGTCGGCCGTGTCGCGATGGGGAAAGCGCGATCAGGTCCATGGCAGCATCAGCGTGGACGACATTCGCTATCCCTCCCGCAGCATCCAGAACCGCACGAACTGGACGGCGAATGTCGGCGGGGTCCATGATTTCGGACATGATACGATCGGCGTGTCGTACACCCACCTTGCGCTGGTCCAGATGCCCACGGACCTTGGCGCGCTGATCGTCAATCATCCCGTTCCCTATCAGGTGGATGACGGAAGGCTGAGCTATACCGCGACGACCCACGGGCGTTTCAGCTTTATTCCGCAGGTGGACGTGCAGCGGTATTATTTCGACAATTTCGCCCCGACACCTTCGCAGCCGAGCCAGAGTTACCGCGACCGCGTCCTGATTACCGAAGGGGTGACGGCGCAGTATGAAATGCGTCAGGACAGTCATATCCTGCTGGTGATGCAGGGCACCGAAATCCGTTACCAGACCCAGCTTACGGGCGCGCCATCGCGTGATTCCAACGGGGCGTCGGTCATGGCGGGTTATGATTTCGGCATGCGCGGCCCCCTGCGTTTCCGTGCGCTGGTGGGGTATCAGACGCGTCGTTACAGCGCGAACGGGTATGGGACGATCAATTCCCCGATGGCGGAGGCGGAGCTGAGCTGGTCGCCAACGCGCCTGACGACCGCGACCCTGAGTGTCCGTCACGGCATTGAGGACAGCGCCTTTGAAAATGTCGTGGGTTATACTTTTACCGGCGCGCGCATCGGGGTTACCCACACCTATCAGCGCAATATTGTTTTTTCTGCGTACGGACAGATACAGAAAGCGAACTATCCGTCCGCTCCGGCCTTTTTACAGAACACGGTCCTGTATCAGGAGCGCAACAACCAGACGTACTACGGCGTGGGCGCCGAGGTGGATTGGCTGATCAACCGCCATATGCGCCTGGCGGCCAATTATGATTTCAGCAGTCAGAATACGGTGGGCAGTGGACAGTTTCCCATTCACACATTTCTGGTCGGATTTCATCTCTCGCTTTAGGGAACGCGCGCATCGGGGTCGTCTGGTTCGCCTGCCTGGACAGATATTATGACAGGAGCATACCACGCATGCCGACTACCTGTTCAAGAACCCGCCGCGCCGCCATCTGGCTGCCGGCATTTACGGGCATGATGGGGGGCCTGCTTGCAGGCTGCGCGCCCGGCTGGGATCTGAAGCATGTTCCCCCCTATGACCCGGCTCAGTACCGTCTGGGCGTGGATGATGAAATCCGCGTCATGACGTATGAGCAGGATCAGTTCACTTCGGATTTTCGCGTTGACAGCAGTGGAAAGGTTGCTTTCCCCGTCGCAGGCAGCCTGCAGGCCGCCGGACTGACGACGGAGGAATTCAGCGCGGAAGTCTCAAAGGCCCTGCAATCGGCCCGCATGCTGCGCGAACCGAATGTCTCGGTCGAGGTCTCGGCCTATCGTCTCGTCTCTGTCCTGGGGGAGGTGGCAAAGCCGGGACAGTATCCATACCAGCCCGGGATGACATTGCTTACGGCCGTGGCGGCGGGCGGGGGATTTACCTATCGCGCGCTGGAAACCCGTGCCTATGTCGCGCGGCAGATGGGGGACCGTACGGTCGTCGGGTACCTGAAACCCTACGACTATGTGAAGCCGGGTGATGTCATAAAAATTTATGAACGGCACTTTTAAGGTTCCATCTGCGTTCATCTGAGCAGGAGGACGCCTGCGATGATGACGCCCCATCCCACGGCGCCGAGTATCAGGCCAAGGACGATCCCGCGCGCAGGGCGCAGGCGGTCCGGCGTGGCGGGACGCGTCATGGGAGAAGGGAAAGGGGAAATGCTCGATGTTTTCCTGCGCGATTTCAGGGGCAAGGGTCATCTCCTGCGCGGTAACGCATCCGTTCGCGTTCATGAATGGACGGATGTTGCCTTTGGTATTGATATCTCGGGATATGGATAACGCCCACGTCTTTCATCTGTAAAGCATGCAGCTTCCCGTGCGGCGCGAAACCGTGGCCGCCGGGAAGCGGGAGGGTCCGTTCATGAATGTTCTTCATCCGGTGCAGCCGGAACAAAAGACGATGCGCGTCGCCATCGTCCATGAATGGCTGGAACATTATGCCGGTTCCGAACGCGTGCTGGAACAGCTTCTGATCATGTATCCGCAGGCGGCGCTGTTTGCCATCGTCGATTTCATGCCGGGCGCGGAACGCGTCATGCTGGGCGGGCGTCGCGTTCAGACCACATTCATCCAGAACCTGCCCCTCGCGCGGAAGTATTTCCGCTACTACCTCGGCCTGATGCCCATTGCGATCGAACAGCTGGACCTGTCGGGCTTCGACCTTGTGATTTCGAGTAATCATGCGGTGGCGAAAGGTGTTATTACGGGGCCGGATCAGGTGCATGTCTGTTACGTACATTTACCGATGCGATATGCCTGGGACATGCAGGCCGCGTATCTGCGCCAGGGGCGTATGGAGGGCGGGGCGCGGGGGCTGTATGCGCGCTGGCTGCTGCATCGCCTGCGCAATTGGGACGTACGGTCCGCGGCCGGGGTGGATGCCTTTGTCGCGAATTCCAGCTATATCGCGCGCCGGATCATGAAGGTTTACCGCCGTGAGGCGACGGTTGTGTACCCCCCGGTCGATATCGCGCGTTTTGACGGACCGGAACAGCCGCGGGATGACGCATATGTCGTGATATCGCGCATGGTGCCCTACAAGCGCATCGACCTTGTGGTGGAGGCATTCCGCCGCATGCCGCAGCGCATCCTGCATGTCGCGGGCGACGGGCCGGAGCGTGAGCGGATCCGCAAGGTCGCGGGGGATGCGCCGAACATCGTCTTTCGTGGTCGCGTCAGTGATGCCGAAGTCCTGGCGATGATGCGCAGGGCCCGTGCCTTTGTCTTTGCCGGGGAGGAGGATTTCGGCATCGCGATGGTGGAGGCACAGGCCTGCGGCACGCCCCTGATCGTTTTCGGGCGCGGCGGGGCATGCGACATCGTGCGGGGCGAGGATGCGCCCGATGGTCCGACAGGCGTTCTTTTCGCGCAACAGGATGCCGACGCCATCATTGATGCGGTCGAACGGTTTGAGGGCATGCAGGACAGGATCACCCCGCAGGCCTGCCGGATCAATGCCCGGCGCTTTTCACGCGAAGCTTTCCGGCAGGCCATGTTCAGGGTGGTGGAACGCGCCATGCAGGACGTCCATGCGCGGGGGATGCAGGCGGCGGAATAGGGGCGAAAGGGGACTGATGGGAAAGGCAGAGGTTACGCGCGATGACCATTCCACTTGTCGGGATAATCCTGTTCCCACTCTGTCTCCTGTTATGGATGCGTCCGATCTGGATGCTTCATATCCTGCTGCTGGCGGGGGTCCTTCCGGCTTCCGCGGCGCTGATTCTGGGCGGGCTGGGGGTTCAGCCCGCCATGGTGCCCGCCATGGCGTTCATGAGCTTCGTGCTCCTGCAATGGATAATGGGGGTCCATTATCCCGGGGAACGGACGGTCATGGCGCTGTGCCTTCCGTTCATTCTGGTGGTGGGGTGGACGCTGCTGGCCTCCATCATCATGCCGCGCCTGTTCATGAATCAGGTCATGGTCTGGCCGCAGAAAAGCGATTCCGTGGGCGGCAGGGTCCTGCTGGCCCCCAATTTCGGCAATATCTCACAGGATATGTATCTTGTGATCAATGCCGTCTTCCTTGTGATCGCCGCGCGTTTCATGACCCGCACGGACGTGCGGCTGGACCGGCTGTATCGCACCTTCCTGCTGTCGGGATGGTGTGTCGTGGGCATCTGCATGTGGCAGTTCGCCCATCGGGTCGCCGGGGTCCCGTTTCCTGACACGTTCTTTTATTCCAACCCCGGCTGGGCGGTGCTCAATACCCAGACGGCCGGGCCCGTGCCGCGTATCAACGCCTCATTTTCCGAACCCGCCGCCTGCGCCGCGTTTTTGAGCGAAATCCTGTTTTCAAGTGTCTGGATCGTCCTGCAGGGATATTCGGTGGCATCTGCGAAATGGCTGGTTCCGGCCTCGGCCATGGCGCTGGTCTGCACGACCTCGACCACCGGGTTCATTACCGTGGCCGTGGAAATATGCCTGCTGCCGGTCGCGGCCCTGGCGACGGGGGCGATGAAGCTGCTGGGCAACATAAGCCGGCTGATCGCGGTGGGGATCGCCCTGCTGGGGTGTGGGGTGCTGGTGCTGGTGACCGTCGCGCCCCAGGTCGTGCCGGCAGCGCAGTTCGTGTTCCAGTCCACGGCCGAAAAGAAGGACAGCCAGTCCTATCAGGACCGTTCGCAGGTTGACCGTGATTCCATGTCGCTGGTGGCCGAAACCTATGGCCTCGGGGTGGGGTGGGGCAGCAACCGGGCATCCAGCCTGCTGCCGGGCCTGTTGTCGACCATCGGCCTTGTGGGGGTGATGGGGTTGATGGTTTTCGACTGGAAGCTGTTGCGCGCGGCGATGGGCGCGCGCAAACGCGTCCCCCCCGGACCCGAGCGGCTGGTGATCGAGGGGGTGATCCCCGCGCTGGTCGCCCGCCTGATCGCCGCCAGCCTTTCAAGTCCGACGGTAGGCTTCCTCGATTTTTATCTGCTGATCGCAATGCTGATCGCCGCGATCGCCCGCATCGACCTGCTCTGCATGGCGGCCCGCGCGTCACGGCCCGCGCAGCTTGCATTGCCGGACATGTATGCGCAGGTGGCGCGGGGACACGCCATGACGGAGACGGACAGACCGCAGATTCATGCGTGAAACAGGGTGCCGCTGGATGCAGTTCATTACCAATGCCGGGGATCAGGCAGTCATCATTCCCATCGAAGCAGGTGTCTTTCTTGTTTTCCTGTTATGCCGCTGCTGGCGCATGGCCATGGCATGGGCCGTCATGATCGGGGCCGGTTCTGGGCTGGTCCTGCTGCTCAAGCTTTATCTGGAGGCATGTGGTCCCGGCCGTCACCGCGTCCTGTACAGCCCCAGCGGCCATACCATGGCGGCAACGATGGTCTATGGCGGGCTGCTGTCCCTGACCCGTGTGCGACGGTCCGTGCTGATGGGCGGCGCGCTGGCCATCGCGGTGTGCGAGGGCTGGACCCGCGTCGCGCTGGGCTATCATACCGTGACGGAGACGATTGTCGGCGGGACGGTGGGACTTGTCATGGTGCTGGGATTTCGCATCTGGACGGAGGATTTCCAGAAAAAATTCAGTCCCGTCGTATCGGTTCTGGCGCTGCTGCTGCTTGTCGCGATTTTTGTTCGTGGGTGGCACCCGGATGTCGAAGGCCACATACAGACCATATCCCGGTTGTATTTTTCGAAATGGGAATGTAAAGGTCCGTCCCTGTCGAAATAGAGCAAATATTGTCATAACATTCCAGATGATGCTTTCCGATACATATGCCCTGTCGTCAAGGATATGGGGGCATATTGCGGCGCTTTACATCATCGTCATGGCCTTTATGGTTCCATGCGGAAATGACAGCAGGAGCAGGATGGTTATGTCCCGTGATGGATGCGACATGTGTGCAGGATATGCCGTTATCCACGCATGGGGTGCAGGGGGATCTGTCCATACCGGCATAAGGTGACGTCATGAAGCCGTACAAATGCTGGAATATGACAGAAATATCCGGATGCGACCTGTCTTGAAACGACCTGTCCCCGCGCTGCCTGTCCTGTCGCGTCGTCATGTCTGGCTGTTGGCATGGGGGCTGGCGATCCTGGCGGTCCCTGTGCATGTTCAGGCGGCCACCGGAAACCCGCATCATGGCCGCCCGCGTCACCAGCGTCCGGCCGCGCCCGCGCGCCCCAAAGTGGAGGCCATCACGGTCAGTGCGCAGCGACGTGATTTTTCCTATCCCGAGGCCCAGAATGTCCCTGACGCGGATACGCGACTGACGGCCGCCCGCCTGATCGAACGTGGCGTGGTCTCCCTGCGTGGGCTGGAGCGGGTGGCGCCGAACCTGACCATCCAGAGCATCAATGGAACGGCCTCGACCAATTTTTATCTGCGTGGCGTTGGTTTCAATGACTTCACGCAGAACAATATGCCGACGGTCCTGTCCTATTTCGATGATGTGCCGTTCGCCTTTTCCACCATGACGGATGGGATGATGTTCGACATGGCGGGTGCGGAGGTGACGCCCGGCCCAGTGGGAACGCGCCATGGGCAGTCGGATACAGGCGGGGAAGTGCGCCTGCGTACCAATGATCCGACCGATACGTGGCATTATGGCGCCCGGCAGGACATCGCGTCGTATGCCCGCAGCCGGAGCGAGGCCTACGTTTCCGGACCGCTTGCGAAGGGGCTGAGCTTCCGCCTCGCGGGGCAGACACAGCAGGGTGGCGGCTGGCAGCGCGATCCCCTCAATGGGGATCATCTGGGGGATGCCAACCTATGGGCCCTGCGTGGCAAGCTGAAATGGACGCCCGACAGCCATACGACCCTGATGATATCGGGTCATTTCACGCAGGACGACAACGAGGTCGTCAACGGCATCCCCGTCCACCAGCTTGTCGGCACCTCCGGCCTGCCGGTGGAAGGCTGGCAGCAGACCGAATGGTCCATGCGCGACGCGTTCGCACACCTGATCGGGCGCAAGACCGGCCTCAAACCCAGCGAGCATGATCAGTTCTGGGGCGCGGACGTTCATTTTTCCCATGATTTCGGGCTCGTGACCTTCTCGTCTATCAGCGCGTTCGAGACCGAGCGTGAGGGGGAATATACCGATCAGGACGGCACGGCCCTGGCGCAGGCCGATACCTATCGCACCATCGATGCGAACGCCTTTACACAGGAGGTGCGGCTTCAGTCATCGCATCCCCATGACAGGTTCCAGTGGACGGTGGGCGCCTTTTACCAGCGCAGTCGCATGCAGCAGCGTTTCTTTTTCGATTATACCGATTACGTGCCACAACGCGGTTACATGATGGCGACCCATTTCGGCATGGATCAGGAAAGCACGTCGGAATTCGGGAACATCAGCTATCGCTTTCCCCATGGCGTCACCCTGTGGGCAGGGTTGCTGCATGAAATCGATGATCGTTCCATCTCCGGCCTTCAGTCGGTCATTTTCGGTGGAAGCCAGCAGGATTTCCATGGGGAGAGCACGGCCGCCGCGCAGTACGCGGGACAGGCGGGCGTGTCATGGCAGGCAGCCCAGCATGCGCTGGTCTATTTCAAGATCAGCAAGGGGTTCAAGCCCGGTGGCTTTACCGCCAACAATACCCAGGTCCAGGCGCAGCTTGATCCCTTCAGGCCGGAAACCGTGCTGACCTATGAACTTGGCCTGAAAAGCGATCCGTTCCCGAACAGGCTGCGTCTCAATGCGGCGGCATTTTATAACGATTATCATAACCAGCAGATTGTCGGGACCGTTCTGATCCCCAATTATGGTCCTTTGAGTGAAATTACCAATGCCCCCAAATCCGAAAGCTGGGGATTTGAGGCGACGCTGGATATCCATCCGTTCGCGCATCTGTTCGTGACGCAGAATCTGGGCTGGCAGCGTGGTAATTTCCAGAACTTTCCCACCGTGAACCGTGCTGCGACCAATGCCTATTACGCGCAGCATGGCGTGTGGAAGGCCATAGATGACAATTTCGCCGGGGTTGATAATGGACAGCCCAAGCTGACGCTGAATGGCAATGCGGAATGGCGGCAGCCACTGGGACCGCATTATGGTCTGGATGTGGGGCCTGACTGGCTCTATCGCGACAGTCAGGCGATAACCCCCGGGGGAACTGGTTTCTATCGTCTTCCGCCGTATTTCCTGCTGGGCGCGCATATGACGTTTCATCCCGCGTCCAGCCACTGGTCCGCGACCGTTTACGCCACCAACCTGCTGAACCGGCGTTATGCCGAAAGCGGAGGGATGGCGACCACGACATATTTCTATATTCCCGGGGCGCCGCGATTTGTGGGGGGACGTATTTCGTGTGATTTTTGAGGTCGCGATCTGTCACAAAAATGTGCGGCCTGTTGGGACTGCGTGGCTGCATGACCTGAAAACAATCATGTATGATACGGACAATTCATAAAAAGACAGAATTCGGAATCTGCCCTTCCCATTACGAAAACAAGAAAAATGCACGCGTGGCGTGAAAGGGGAAACTCATGAATGAAAACACGGCCGCTCCGTCAGGTGATCTGGCCATCCGTGTCGTGGCCATGCCCGCTGATACCAACCCGGCGGGAGATATTTTTGGCGGGTGGTTGATATCACAGATGGATATCGCCGCCAGCACCACGGCGGCCCTGCGGGCACGGGGACGGTGTGCCACGGTCGCGATTGACCGGGTTGTATTCCATCGTCCCGTATCGGTTGGTGACGAGGTCAGTATTTATACAAGCATCATAAAGGTTGGCCGTACCTCCATGACCATCGCGGTCGAGGCATGGCGGCGGGTGCGTCATACAAGCGAAATCCAGAAAGTGACAGAAGGACATTTCGTTTTTGTCGCCCTTGATGCGAACGGACGTCCGCGTTCGGTGCTGGATTCCTGAAGGGATTGTCTGAAAACGACCCACTGGTAAAATTGACAAAAGTTTCCGGGTGCCGCCTTTTTTCAAACAGGCCGCGTTCTTTTGGCATTTTAAAAAAGCGTCGGCAGAAACTTCCCATGTAAACAGTGCATGGCGGGCATTTTACATCAGGTCGGAGCGTTTTCGGGGACGATGGCAGGATCGTTCAGCATCGCCGCCATTTCCTCAAGCGTTGGCGGAATGTCCGGGGATGTCGCGGCGATGTCCGACCATGCCATGCGCTGCCTGATCGTATCCCACCGTGATGATGGCGGCGGGCGCATATCGGACGGCGCGCAGGAACGTTCCATCCAGTTGACACTTGCTGCGCCCGCGATGTGACGCAGGGAAAGCAGGATCTGTCCCGTCATCTCCAGACGGGGGGACCTGCGCAGTCCTTCCAGCCTGCTTTGCTGATAACGGATTTCGGCCCGCGTGCTGGCGGTGCCGGCCATGCGCCGGGCCTGTTCGATCCTGTCATGATCCGTGATTGGAAAGGTTGCTGCCATTATGGCGTAACGGATATTGGCGATGAAGGCGTCGGCCACCTGTGTCGTGAGCGGAGGGGAACCGCGTTCCGGCCAGAGTAGCAGGCATCCCGCAAATCCGACCAGACTGCCGATGATATTGTCCAGCGAACGCGCCAGACCGACATCCCAGCCCATCGCGGGACTGACCAGATCCGTGACCAGCACGAACAACTGCGTCATGAACAGGACAAGCAGCGTGTAATTGACCGCCCTGAATGCGATGGTCGCCGCCGCAAGCGGGAAAATCGTCGCCAGTATCAGCCACACGGGAAATATGACGCCCATGATGGCGGCGGCCATTCCGCCGGCGATGCTGCCGATGACACGTTCGATCGTACGCGGCAGCGTGGCCGTCGCCTGTGGCTGCATGACCACGATTACAGCCATCATGGCCCAGTAGGCATAGGGAAGGGCGAATTCCAGCGTAATGCCATAGGCGATCAGGACGGACACCGACAGGCGGGCGGAATGGCGCAGGACCACCTGCCATCCATGCCATTTCGACGCGGAAGGCCGGGGACGGCTTTCCATGGGCAGGGGCGCGTGGCGTGGCGTGCCCCGGAGGGTCGCGATGAAATTCCCCAATGCCTCCGCGCAGATTAGCGCACCTGATCCGAAAAGGGTGCTTTCGCCCCCGGATGACGCACGAAGCCGTACAACCTGCTGTTCCAGCCTCCGGGTATCGGGAAGGGGCTGCATCATCATCCGGGCGGTGCGTTCCATCACGCTCCTGATGCGCCGGATGATCCGCCGCTGTTCCGGGGAGCGCGGGCGGGACAGGACCGCATGTTCAAAGGCGATGAGGACCACGAAAATCCGGTCGGCTGTTTCCAGCGCCGATAGCAAAAGGGCGCGCGTCTGGTCGCTGGCGGTATAGGGGGAGAGCGTTTCGATACGTCCCCGCGCCAGTTCGATGCGCATGCGGATTTCGCGTCGATAGGCGCCAGTGTCGCGCGGGACATTCTGCGTCCTGTCGGGAAAATCCGGACGTGGCATCATCAACTGACGTGCCATCCGTCCTTCCTCCCGGAAAATCGCGGCACATGCCTGACGCAGGGGGGCATCGGCATCGACCGGCCATGCGACAATGCATATAGCAAGCGCCCATCCCGACCCCAGCGCGAACAGCCCCGCGATTGCCAGCGCGCCATGTGGCGGCATGGGATAACATACCGCCACCACGGCAACGATGGCCGCCAGCGCCCCGACCTGCGTCGCGATGGCACCGCGCATCCGCCCGACACCACAGGCGAATACGATTGCCCCCAGACATGGCGCGGCCACCATGGGGCCGTATCCCGCGGCCATGGACATGATGGCGGCAACGACCGTGCCGATCAGGCCAAACGCCAGCAGCGTGCGCAGCCTGACACGCAGCGGTCCCCCCGGATCGACCAGGCATGTCCAGAATGCGGCAAAGGCGGACCATGCCATCAACGGCATGCCCAGCGCCATGGCAAGCGCCATCATGATCCCCACCGCCAGCGCGGCGCGCAATCCTTCGCGCAGGGCGATCTGTTCCGGCGCCAGGCTGATGGCCCGCGCGCCCAGCCAGTGCGTCAGGCTGCTCGGCATCAGACGCAGGAACGCAGCATGCAGACTGTCGTCCCTGCGTGGGCGAAATCCTGTCTTCATGGACTACCGGATGGATAAGGGTAAAAGATGCAGGCGGAAACTGGTCCTGTTCTTCATGTTTTCCAGTTCTTTTCCCATATGTCCAGTAATGAAGGGACGATGCCATCGGATCATGCCGGGGGCATGTCATGCGAAGGATGGATATATACGATTGTCCTGATCGTTTCATGGAAAAAACATCCACCTGTCGCATCGCGCGGGTGGGGGGGGAAATATCCCTGCTGCCGGGATGGCGTGCGTGGGTAAAAGCACGGCTGCAATGGGCCTGCGCAGGTAAATTCCGGTGGAAAGGATATGGCGTATTATTGATGCATCGATGGGCGCGGACCATGGCCGCCTGCTGTTATGTTCTTTTCCCCACCGAAGATGGAGAACGCCGATGAAACCAGATATCCTGTTGATGGAACGCATGATGCCCCGGATCGAAAAGGCACTGAACGATGCCTATACGGTGCATTACCTTCCCGATGTTCCCGCGCTTCCGGCCATCGCGCCACGTATCCGCGCCGTGGTCACCGGCGGCGGGACCGGCGTTCCCCCCGATATCATGTCGGCCCTGCCCCAGCTGGGGCTGATTGCCATCAACGGGATCGGCACGGATGCGGTTGATCTCAACGTGGCGCGTCAACGCAATATCCATGTCACCACCACCCCGGGTGTCCTGACCGACGACGTGGCGGATATGGCGATTGCGCTGCTGCTGGCGGTCAGCAGGGGGATCGTCAAGGGCGATCGGTACGTGCGCGACGGGAAATGGCCCCAGGGGGCATCAATCCCGCTGGGACATCGGGTGACGGGACGCGTCATGGGGATCGTGGGGATGGGGCATGTCGGCCGCGCGATCGCCCGCAGGGCGGAGGCCTTTGGCATGCGCGTTGCCTATAATGACGTGCGGGAAATGACGGATGTCGGGTTCACCTTCCACGCAGGTCTGGAGGACCTTGCCCGTTCGAGCGAGATTCTGGTGGTCGCGGCGGCAGGCGGCGCGGGATCGCGCGGGATCGTCAATGCCAAAGTGCTGGAGGCGCTGGGACCGGAGGGGACACTGATCAACGTGGCGCGCGGCAGCATCGTGGACGAGGACGCCCTGGTCACGGCCCTGCAGCAGGGACGGATAGGGGCCGCCGGGCTGGATGTCTTTGCCCATGAACCCGATGTTCCGCCTGCCTTGCTGGGGATGGACAATGTGGTGCTTCAGCCCCATCGCGCCAGCGCCACGGTCGAGACACGGCTGGCGATGGGGGAGATGGTGCTGAAAAATGTCGCGGCCTTCTACGCCGGGGAAAAGCTGCTGTCGCCGGTCGTATAAGGAAGCGCCTGAAATAAGATGACTGACAGGAAGTAATGAAATTTCTGGATGCCGCCTTTTTGAAAAAGGCGGCGTTCATGTAATTTTTGTGAAATATACTGAAGGAATCACCGTGAATGACTGTTTCAAATGGTCATCGGGATTACATTCAGGCGATGCCGCCATCCGATCTGACCAGCAAGGGGCCATCAGGAACATCCGCAGCCGCCATGGCCGGAAAGTTTTCGCGTGCCGGAAGGTTATAGTGCCACCATTCCGGTTCGTAAGGTTCCCAGCCTGTCGCGGTCATGATGCCCAGCAACAGGGCGCGGTTACGTATGGCATCGGGTGAAAGCCCGTTCAGCGCGGCATGGGCGGACAGCGGCGTCATGGCATCGAAATCCGTGCCCATCGGCAGATCGCGTCCCGTCGCGCGGTCGAACAGGGTCAGGTCAATCGCGATACCACGCGGATGCGTGCCGCCAAGCGCGGGATCGGCCACAAAGGAGCTGTCCGATATCGCATCCCACAGGGTGGACTGTGCCTCCAGCGGCCGGAAGGCGTCGAATACCCTGAACCCCAGACCGATGGCCCGCGCGCGGGCGAGGGCACGATGAAATGCGGCATGGGCCTCGATCCTGAGAAGGGCGACCCCACGGTCATATATCGGGCGTCCCACGAAGTTGTTGCGGGAGGCATAGCGGATGTCGAGAATGACCTCCTCATTTTCATCAATGGGCAACAGCATTCGTGGCAGTCCCATGCGGGGGAATAAGAGGGGAGGGGGGCGGAAAAACCCTATTTTATCCCCATTTCATCCTTCATCTTGCGTATTTCGACTTCTTTTTCATACTGCGCCATCCTGTCCTTGAGATGTGCGAACAGGATATTGTCGTCATGGATCACAAGCTTGCGCAGGCGCCAGAACTGCTCGGCGTCCATGATCAGCGTGCGTGATATGCCATCCAGCGCATCGACCTGAATATATTTCCGGTGGTTTTCCAGATCATCATAGGTCTCTTCGGCGAAGATGGGCACGAAGCACAGCTTTACCGTGCAGGAAATCGGCTTGTAGGGGAAAATGTGAAGGCCGTCGAAAACCTTGACGCGGCTGACATCGAACTTCTGATATTCCTTCAGTAGCCAGGCCTTTTCCTGTTCCGTCGCCATCTGGTCGAAATCCGTCAGATGCACGTCAAGGAAGATGCTCTGGTCGCGCACGACGGTCTGGTTCGCGGTGTCGAGCTGACTGGCATAGGCAGCTTCTTCCTGCGAATGTTTTATCAGGACATTATGCTTGGCGAAGTCCTTGTCACTGTGGTCCGACCAGAGGAAATATCCCCCCAGGGACAGCAGGGCGGCAAGACCGATCACGCCCGCAGCGACCAGTAACAGGTTGCGCTTGATATACAACAAAATCCCCTATTGCGCACATTGCGTTACAACAGGGCGCATCGTATCCGTGAACATGTCATGCAGGCAATCTGTATTCCTCATCGCCCCTGACGGGGCGCATTGCCTGCGCGTCATGCCACGATGGTCCAGATGGGGCGACATGTCCATGCATGGCATTGCGGCGGCAGATGGGGTAACGACAGTGACATGAAGCGTTCGTCATCCTCCCCCAAGCCCCCGCGCGCAGGAAAGGGCGGACGGGACGGGACGGACCGGGCGCGCGGGCGGCATGACCGGCGCGCGCTGCTGGTCCTGTCCGGCGCGGTTGCCGTACTGCTATGCGCGGCCGCGGCGTTCCGGGCCCTGATCGTTGAAAGACCGGCCGAGGCGGTCGGGGGGCCGTACGCCCTTGTCGATGATCATGGCCATCCGGTCACGGAACGGTCGTTTCAGGGGCATTATACGCTGCTGTATTTTGGATATACCCATTGCCTTGATGTCTGTCCGCTGACGCTTGCGACCGTCACGGCGGCGTTGGACCGGCTGGGGGAACGTGGGCGGCAGGTCACGCCGGTTTTCATCTCCGTCGATCCGGTGCGCGATACCCCGGCACGGGTCCATGCCTATGTGGCGTCCTTTTCCCCCCGCATTGTCGGCCTGACCGGCGATCCGCAGGATATCCGCAGGGTGGCTGCGGAATTCCATGTCACGGTCCGTCCCCGCCAGATGACCGCCGCCACTGCCGGTAATTATCAGATTGATCACAGTTCGATGCTGTTCCTGATGGATGGGACCAACCATCTGGTATCGATGTTTCCCGTTGATTCCAGCGCGGACGAGATTGCAACCCGGCTGCGCAACCTCCTGCCGGGCGGGTGAGCGGCAGGGTGGGGGATGGCCCGTGCCCTAGAACCGGATCCTGACGCCGCCGAAAAAGGCACGGGGGGAGCCTGCGTAAATCGACCCCGTGCGCGTCGCCAGCGTTGATGCCCCGGCATCGTGGCCATTGGCGCCCAGTACATCGGTAATGTTGGTCGCCCCGGCGATATAGGTCTGGTTGGCAAGGTTCTGTATCTCGAAAAAGCCATGCAGGCGGTGGGCGAAGCCGAAGCGTTCGGGCGGATCGTAATGCAGTTCGAGATTGAGCAGGTCATAGCCCGGCGCCTTGAGGATATTGGCATTGTCCAGCCAGTAATCGCTGCGCCATGTGACCTCGACAAAGCCGCCGACACCCTCCAGCGGGCCATCCGGCTGGTCATAAAGAAAGCGGGCATTCAGAAAATGGGGAATGACGCCGGGGATGCTTCTGCCCGACCGGTCAAGGGCACGTAATATCGTGGTGTTGGACAGTACTTCGGTATAACTGGTGTAAATCTGGTTGTCATAGGTATAGCTCAGCATGATGCGTCCCCCCGGCAGGGCACGGGGCAGCGGCGTCCATGTCGCCCCGATTTCCACGCCGCGATGCTGTGACGCCGGTGCGTTGAAGGTATAGGATCCCACGGTGTTCACGCCTGCCGACTGACTGACCAGTTCGTTATGGTAGAACTCATAAAAACCCGTCGCCTGAAGATTCAGGGTGGGCAACGGGCGCCAGTCCGCCCCCAGGTCGAACCCCAGGCTTGTCTCGCTGCGAAGTCGCGTATTGTTGCCATAGGTGCCCTGTGGCGTGATGAACAGGTTGGAGGTGGTGGGCGTGGCATAGGCCGTGCCCACGCGCGTATGCAGTGTCCACGCCCGCGATGGCGTATAAATAAGCGATGCCTCTGGCGCGAGGTTGAAGAAGTGCCTGTCCGCCGTCACGACCTTCTGGCTGGTGCCAGCCGTGCTGCCGGTAAACAGGGTTTCCGCCGCGTGCAGCCCGGAATATGTCCCCCCAAGACCCACGACAAGATGCCATGCCGGGGCAAAGTGCAGGTCTTCGTGGAACCGCAGGCCCGCGTTCCACTGATGGCTCCAGCTTGACTGGCTCAGCGCGCCCTGATGGGCATGACCGGCGGGCGTGACGTTATAGACCATGGACAGGGCATCCATGTCGTCAAAGCTGATCCCCCCGAAACTGGTCAGATCCATCCCGCCGACATGTGATCTGTTGGTGACGTCGCTGCTGCCCGCGTAGGAATCGTACGGCCCGGTATAGGCATAGGGGGAGGTGGGCTGATCGATATGCCTCTGGTCATAGGTGAACTGGGTCCGCACGGTCGTGCTGGCGTTGACGTCATGTTCCCACCGCAGCCCCGCGACCGTGCGCCGGTCAAACCGGCCGAGACCCGCCGCCTGCGGGCTGACCGCGACACGGGTCCCGTAACTGCCATTTTCCAGCAGGCTGACACTGGCGCATCCGGCGGCGGCATGGCTGGCATCGCTGCACCCGGACTGAAAGGGATTGGCCCTGTACTGTGCCAGTGACAGGCGCACCGGCAGATAGGTGTCGGTGATATTGTTGACGAATTTGACGATCAGGCGGTCCGCAGACGTCAGGTTGACCCGCAGGCGCAGGTTTTCGGTCGATGTCTGGTATCCGCTGTTGGCGATGAAGCCGTTGCCGCGCACGTCGCTGCCGAAGATGGCAAGGTCATATTTCTTTCCCGCCAGGCCCAGCGTCGCGTAATTGTTGATCATGCCAAAGCTGCCGAAATCCGATCCGATTTCGACCCCGTGGATATCGGCCCCCTGGCGCGTCCGGAAATTGATCGCGCCATTGATGGCGTAATTGCCATAAACGGTGGAGGCCGGTCCCTGAAACACGTCGATACCGTCATAGGCATGGGGATCAATCAGGTCGGAGCGGGCCGTGCCATCGGGCTGGGTCATGGGAAATCCGTCCTCCAGCACCTGAATGTTCTTCATGCCATATGCCTGCCGGTCGCCCGATCCGCGCACCGAGACCACGACATCGCGGGGGCCGTTCCCCGCGACGAAACTGACGCCCGGGATGGTCACCACCATGTCGGCGACGCTCTGGCCCACATGCGTGCCGAAAGCATCGCGTGACGCGCTGTAGGTCGTCTGACCGGCGGGATGCACGTTCACGGCCGCGGGGTGGGACGATGTGCCGACAACCATGATCGTCTCGTGCGGTGGCTGCTGGACTGTCCGTCGGGGGGATGCGTCGCGGCGGGAGGAGGGCTTGCGGGGATGATGGAAGCGGGAGGGCGACGATACTGAAGGGGCGTCGCCAGCGCGGGCCGGCATGGTCGTCGCGCCAGCCAGGAGGGCCAGTGCGCAGCCAGCCATGCCCGCGTGGCGGAACACCGCACTGAATGCAGGATACATGTTGGGATGACCTGAAAGATGAATCGGGTACGCCCGCGCAAAGGCGGGGCGGGAAACACGTGATTCAGCTCAGGTGGGGAGGTCCCTGCGGGCAGAGCGCGCAGTAACGGGCGCGCGGCGGTCCGCGCACGGGTGGAAAGATCCACAGGCCCGAGAGCAGGACCCCGGAATCCAGCGCGGAAAAGACAGTTTCCCCTGACAGGGGACTGTCCAGTCCGTGTGCTTCTGTCAGAAGGGTCGCTGTATCGCCCACGGGCAGGTGATGGTCATGATGGCCGTCATCCGGGGGCATGTCCCCCTGACACAGGATCGACAGCAGCGACAGGCGTTCCGTTTCCGGATGCAGCACGTCGTCTGGCGCGGCCATGCCGCCAAAGGCGATGCGACTGATCAACGCCAGCAGGATCAGCGGCCATGCGATGATGACCCGGCCCCCCTGCTGTCGTGCGATTGTCATGGCAATGCCTTCATGAAATCCCGTTGACTGTCAGGAAGGACAGGGCTGCGGGAATGACGGACAATCGTTAGCAGGCGAAAGGTGGAAGGGCAATTCCCGCATGCGGGGAGGGAAGGTGTGGTGCAGTGTTTTCGGCAGCAAATATAAATCACGAATTTAATTTGTGGATTTTAAAAAACATATTCATATCATATTGCATTGCATGTGAATTAAATCTACATATCATTCGTGTTTATGATAAATTACACTGACGAAAATGATATATGGGATCGAATGCCCTCACATACCGGACGATAGTATCGCAATGGTCGATGTCGCATGACGCGGCAATGATCTGATGTGCCCGGTCGTCCGTGTTTTTTGCAGCGCAGCCTCTGTTCACCTCATGGTGCGGGATTTCAATCGATGTCAAAGCTGATATCCAGTCCGTCATTCCGTTCACCGTCAGGGCGGTGGGGCGGGTGGCGTTCCGGCCGCATGGGAAAGGCCATGACTTCCCTGCGATATGAGGACGTAGGGGCAGGCATTGTCGGACTGTCCCTGCTTGCCCTTCTTTCCTATGCCGCGTGGAACGGGACATTCGGACTGTCCGATCTGTCGGATGCGACTGCCAGCATCCTGAAATACTGAATGATGATGGACGGACCATGCGGGGGCAGAGGCCATTCCCGATATCCGCGCTGCGATCGGGCATGAGGCCCTGTCCGCCCTCGGCATGACGAAAGACGATGCGGACCAACCGCGTCATGCGGCGCAGGTCAGGATTGCACCTGGCAACAGTGCGCAACACTTCTCTGTTCTGGTGGGAGGGGTATAAAGGCGATCTCCGTTATAACAACGGATGCAAGAGTTTCCTCCAGTCAAGACGGAAAATATTAATGTCAGTTCGCGATATCCTTCGTGATGCAATCCAGAAAAAAGTCGTTGTCGGCTTTACCTTTGACGGCAAGAACTACATCGGCTCCCCCCATGCGCTGGGGGAAGGCGACGGGGGCGAGCTGGTGCTGATCTCTCGCGGTGAAGACGCGCATGAAAAAGGCGTCCCGCCCACGGGACAGTGGAGCTGCCTGCGTCTGGCGGACATCTCTGACGCCAAACTGCTGCCCGAAGAGCCGTTCCATGTCGGGCATCCGGATGCCCATGCCCTCAAGGCGCTGCATAAAATCGACATCCGCGTCGCCTGATGCCGCGTCTCCCCTGTCCGGTGCCGGACGGGGGAGGTTGCCGCTTACAAAACGGCCTGTCACTGCCTGCCCATGCACGTCGCGGGGCAGGCATTATTTTTATGCCTCCGCGTGTGGTGACGCGGCGTGCGGACCTGGCGAGACGGGGGCGGGGCCGGCATATTTTATGTCCAGACCGGATGCGCCCGGAACATTCCCAAGGAAGCTGATGCTGCTGGGGACGGGGAATTTGACCCCTTCCTTGGTCATCCGCACCGCAAGCCTGCTGTAATACGCGCGATAGACCGTCCATTTCGAACCCGGCACCGTCCGGAACGCGCCAAGGAAATTGGCGCCATTGCCGTCGGCCTGTTCAATCCCGAGGAACGAGAATTCCGACAGGATCAGATGACCATAGCGCGTGGTCTTGCGAAGTTTTTCCAGTTCGTCATGCAGGATCGCCGCGACACGCTGGGGATCCTCGCTCAGGTCGATCATGAAATTGGTGACGACGAGGTTGTAATCGCGCGAGGTATTGGCGATGGATGACACCTCGGAAAACGGGATGATATGAAGGTCCCCGTTGACCGAGCGCAGGCGCAGCGTGCGGATCGACAGATGCTCCACCGTGCCGGAAATGCCGCTGGCGGTGACCCAGTCGCCAACCTGGATGGCATTTTCCGCCAGCATGAAAAAGCCGGTGATGAAATCCTTGACCAGGCTCTGCGCACCAAAGGCGATGGCCGCACCCATGATGCCCGCGCCCGTCAGCAGCGGTGCGACATTGATCCCGATTTGCGACAGGGTGGTCACCGCCACGATAATGACGATGATCGCCAGCAGGACGGTCTTGATGATGGGCAGGACCGTTCGCAGGCGGCTGGCGCGTCCTTCCTGCGATGTGCTTTCAAAATGGCTGATCTGGCGCTGCAGGGCGGCGTTGACGCTTTCCCACACGATGATGGCAATCGTATAGGCCACGAGGACCGTCAGGATCGCCCCGACGATTTTTGTGCCTAGCCGACCATATATGAAGAAATGGATTGCCGGCAGGCCAAGGGACTGCAGGAACAGGACGGCAGTGATAAAATACAGCAGGAAGGCAAGGATCCTGCGGGAGATGGGATAGTAATAATCCACGCGCGCCTGCAGGCCGGGATAACGCGCCTCCAGCGCGGGGGACATGTGGAACAGGCGGTTCTGCAGGTTGTAGGCCAGCACTGAAAAGAGGCGCGACAATATCACGACCAGCGTCGTCAGGATGACGGTCCGTATGATCCATTCGTACCCGCCGCTGATATGCGTGGCCCAGATCAGCCACAGGGCGAAGTTGAAGAACATCGCCGGAACCCACCACAGATAGACCAGACGTCCCATGAACATCCAGAACGGCTGTTTTTTCAGCCGGGCGGATGGCTGCAGGGCGGCCGCCACATGCATGCGTACACGCCATGTGAAGATGGCCACCAGGATATGTTCCACCAGGACCACGGTGCGTATGATCGCTTCCGTCCCGCGGGCAGGCATGTCAAATACCCCGCCCAGCGTAGACAGGCAGACCACGACCGAAGGCGCGGCCACAAGGAAGTTGAGCCAGCGTGTCACCATGAAGGCGGTCTGGTCACTGGCATTGCACAGGCGGATGGCCGGGGAATGGGGAACGAACAGGGTTTCCATCAGCAGGTACACGACGCGCGCGACGACATAGGCATTGGTCAGCGTGATCGTGACGAGGGCTGCCTGATGGGTTGTCGTCAGCATGTAGGCGAAACTGTAACCCAGTGCCAGAAACAGCCCCACCGGCAGAAGCTTTATCAGCAGGTGCAGCAGGGAATAGGGAACCCGGGCCAGCAGGCGCAGTGTCGCATGCTGCGCCTGCGCGTCGCGTTGCTGCGTCTGCTGGGTATCCGCACTGTCGTCTGCCTGTTCCGTGGCGGTTGAAGCAGTTGAGGCGGTCGCGGCGGCGGACGGGACCAGACGGCGCTCGGTCGCGATCGCGCGCGCGGTCACGTTTGCCAGGGGCTTGCGCAACAGAAGTGAGAAGACATGTTCCGCCGCAAGGGCGATCAGCAGGATGGCGGTTGCGCGTCCCACCGCATCCAGCATGATTCCGCGTGACTGCGGGTTCGTGAAGACGGTGTGCGTCCAGTGCACGACAAAGACGAGATCACCGAACAGCGCGACAAAATGCTGCGCCTGTATCAGCAGGCGCCCACGCAGTGACGACATGTCCTGCACAAAGTCGCTGCCCAGACTGTCGGGTTGGACGGAAACCTCGTCCTGTGCATGCCCCTTTGGCGGCGCGGCAGCAGGGGCAGGGGCTTTTGCCGGCGTTGCGGGCAGGGTGGACGCGATGGCAGAAAGTGTTTCCTCGAACGCCTGCCGTTTTTCAGGATCGTTCATGACCGACAGGACCTGCTGTGCCTGTTCAGGGGTCATGGCGGGGGTGGCGGACGCCGTGTCCGCCGCATGCGCCCGGAGCGTAAAGCCGGAAAGTGAAAGAAGCAGCAGGGTAAAGGCAGCCGCGCGCAGGCATGTCGCCATGAAGGCATGGTGCCTGTGTTTTTGGGGAGAGAAACAGAAGGGCGATATCGCGCCCTGAAAAGAAGTGTCCCTCGAATGGCGCATGTCCACATTCCGTCCCGACTGCATGGTCCATGCCTGTCCGTGACGTAGATGCGGGGTTTCATTCAGCATGCCACACAGGCGGCATGGGTTATTACAGACATGGATGGGAAACCACATGTCGGAAAATGCCGATCTGATATGCGATAAATTATTCTATCCGCCAGAATTGTTCTGGTATTCATTAAAGGGTTTACAAGGGGATATTTCGTACGCCAAAGATACCATGAATATGTATTATATAATATATATTGAAGTGGCCGTGTGACAAAACATTATTCTGTTTTGAATTGTATTCATGGGACATTTCCCCTGACGGCGGGGGGGATGCGCCACGCCCTAATCCTGCCGTTCAAACGCGCCCGCGATGCGCAGCGTCACCGTATCGCCAATCATCGGAAGATAGGCCGTGATGCCGTAATCGCTGCGCCGCAGCGTGCCGGTCGCATCAAAGCCTACCGTATATTTCCTGTTCAGCGGGTTGGTCCCGGCACCCACGAAATGCACCTGCAGGGTCAGGGGATGCGTGATCCCATGAAGCGAAAGCAGTCCGTTCAGCGTGGCCGCATCCGCTCCCGTCTGGCGCAGGCTGATGGATACGAATGTCGCATCCGCGAACCGGGCGGTATCGAACCATTCGGGACCGCGCAGTTCATTATCCAGCTTCATGCTGGGCGTCTGGATGGACGCGATGGGAATGATGACGTGTAAATTCGTTGCCGAAAGATGGCGGGGATCAAGCGTCAGGGTGCCCGAAATATTTGAAAACACACCGCTGTAATGACTGAACCCCATGTGGAGCACCGAAAATCCTGCCTCTGTATGCGCGGGATCGACCTGATAGGTGCCGGCCCTGACATCGCGCGGGGCGACTGTGGCCTGGGCGTGGGCGGACATGCCGCCCACGGGGGACAGCACGCCCGCACATAGCAGGATCGCGAGAGGAAGAGAAAAATTTGTCCCTGTCATTTCCTTGCTCCCGATCCGATGTGGGGCCATTGATGTTTAAAGTGATATCTGGCCCGACAGTTTTGTCGCCAGTTCCGCGACGTGCCGGCCCAGAAAACGCGCGCCCTCGCGTTCATTGTCGCTGACCTGACGTGAACCGTCGCCCGCAGCGATGGTTGTCGCGCCATACGGGGCGCCGCCGGTGATTTCATCCAGCCGCATCTGCCCTGCGAAGCTGTAGGGAAGTCCGCTGACCACCATGCCGTGGTGGATAAGGTTGGTCAGGATTGAAAACAGCGTCGTTTCCTGCCCCCCATGCTGCACCGCGGTCGAGGTAAAGGCCGCGCCCAGTTTGCCGATCAATGCACCCTTGGCCCACAGTCCGCCCGTCCGGTCCCAGAAACTGGCCATCTGCGACGGCAGGCGGCCGAAACGGGTCGGCGCGCCAACAATAATGGCGTCATAATCCGGAAGTTCCTCTGGCGTTGCGATGGGGGCGGCCTGATCCAGCTTGAAATGGCTGGTGCGGGCGATTTCCTCGGGAACCGTTTCCGGCACGCGTTTGACATCGACCGTAACACCCGCCTGGCGCGCACCTTCCGCCACGGCATGCGCCATGACTTCTACATGACCATAAGTGGAATAATAAAGTACGAGAACCTTCGTCATCACGACGCTCCTGTCAGGACAATATTCAGAATGCGCAAGGCATCGGTGGGGATGCCATCACGTAATGGAGAACAGGCATGTCGGGTGCCGCGACATGTGGGGCAGGGTGCGATCCCATGCCCGCAGGCAGCGACAGGCTGTCATGCCGGAAAGAAAAGTACAGAATTCCGTAAAAATATAAATGGGGGAAAACCGCCCGTTTCAGGCGATATCCGTTCATTCATCTGTGTGAAGGGTACCATTGTTCGGGGGGCAGAATGATAAAAACCGTGCATTCGAACATGGTTTGATTTATATACGACCCACGGCTGAACTTTTCTGCCACGGTAAAACTATCAGGTGCCTGATTGGCACGCTCACGTTTCTCCGCAAATGAAGGGTTTTAATCCATGCAAGGTCGCATGGCTGCCGGGTTATATAGGAGTCCTGTCATGGCTACAGGCACAGTTAAATGGTTCAACGCCCAGAAGGGTTTCGGCTTTCTTGAAGCGGACGATGGCACGGCAGACGTGTTCGTTCACATCAGCGCCGTGGAGCGCGCAGGCATGCATGGCCTGAACGAAGGCCAGAAAGTATCTTACGATCTGGAAACGGGTCGTAATGGCAAGACGTCGGCTGCAAACCTGCAGGCCGCCTGAGTGCCATTGAAGAAAGGGGTGCTTGCGCCCCTTTTTTTGCAATAAAACTAATAAAAATCAAAAATATTGGAAATTCTGGTTTGAGGTCGCTTTGGTTCAAATGCGCTTCCTCTCAAGAATTGCCTTTGCCGTCGCCAGTGGTATCCTGATCCTGCTGGCCATGGCGTTGATGGCCTATGGTCTTTCCGGACCGGTCATCGCGATGCGGAATTCGTGGCTGGGCATGCGTGATGCCGTCATTCAGGCGGTCAGTTACGTCGTAATCGCCATTGCCGTCTTCGACGTCGCAAAATATTTCCTCGAAGAAGAAGTCGTGCAGATCAAGGGAAAGCAGACCCTGTCCGAAGCGCGGATCAGCCTGACACGCTTCATCACCACCATCATTATTGCTGTATTTATCGAGGGCCTTGTCGGGGTTTTCGAAGTCAGCAACAAAAAGCCCACCGAAATGGTCTATCCGGTTTTCCTGCTGTTGACGGCAACGTTGATGGTGCTGGTGCTTGGCATGTATCAACGCATGAGCATAGGGGCGGAAAAGGAACGGAAAGAAAAAGACCTGCCTGAATAAGCGGTTTCTGGATATTTCTTCCAGATGGCGGGAGAGGGGCTTCTCCCGCCTTTGTGGTGGAATGTTATTCTCCCTGCTGCTCTGCGGGAACCGTCAGGCGGGATGCGGATGGAAACAGGCCCCGCATCATGAGTGAACACCCCAGTGTCACGACAATATTGATCCCCAGCGCCAGAAGCCCGGTCGAGATCGCGACGGAAAACCCGCCTGAGCCGACGCTGTGCAGCGGTTTCAGCCCATCCATCCAGCAGAGCCACAATCCTGAAACCGATCCGATGACCCAGCCAAGAAGCAGGGCCGGGGCGGGCATGCGCAACGGCAGGAGACCCATGACCAGGGCCGGGAATGTCTGCAGGATGATCACCCCGCCCAGCAGCTGCAGGTCGATGGCGAATTTCGCATTCAGGAACAGGACGCATAACAGTGCCCCCACCTTGATGCCGAACCCCGCGATGCGCGCCCCGCTGGCGGAATTCTTGTGGCTGGGCAGGATGTTATGCATGATCAGGTTGGCCGCGCCGATGGCCATGACGGATGCGGGTACCAGCGCCCCGATCGCAATGGCGGCGAAACAGAATCCTGCGAACCATGACGGGAAAATCGCAAGGAAAAGCTGCGGCACGACCTGTGATGAGGACGAGGTCACGATGCCCGCGGCATGGGCCATCAGGCCCAGCATCGCGATCAGGCCCAGCACGATGGTGTAAATCGGCAGGAAAACCGCGTTCTGCCGAATGGTATCCGCTGATTTCGCCGCCAGGATTCCCGTCAGGGTATGGGGATAGAGAAACGCGGCAAAGGCGGAAGACAGCGCCAGCGTGGCATAGGGAATAACCTGCGCGTCACCAAGGGGATGTCCGGACCCTGTGGGTGGCAGGTGGCGGGCTGCAACCGAAAACATCGCACCATATCCACCCAGATGGATCGGCACGATCGTGACCGCCGCCAGGACCGCGATATAGATCATGACATCCTTGATGAACGCCGTAAGGGCCGGGGCATGCAGTCCGCCCAGCCATGTATAGGCCGCCAGCGAGACGAATGCGAAAACCAGTGGCAGCGTGCCGGAAAATCCAAGTGCCTCGATCACGGTGCGGATGCCGATCAGCTGAAGCGCGATATAAGGCAGCACGGCGACAAGTCCGCTCAGGGCAATGGCCAGTTCCAGCGTGCGGCTGTTGAAACGCGCCCGGACGATATCCGCCGCGGTGGAATGGCCGCCATTACGGGCGATCGTCCACAGGCGCGGCATGACCGCGAAAATGAACGGATAGACGATAATGGTATAGGGCAGGGCAAAAAATCCATAGGCGCCCGTGGAATAGACAAGGGCCGGGACCGCGATCACGGTATAGGCGGTATAGAAATCCCCACCCACCAGGAACCATGTGATCCACGCCCCGAACTGACGTCCCCCCAGGCCCCATTCATCATTTTTGTCGGTAGCGGAAGTGACCTGTCCCCGCTGGAAAAGCGGGCGCCAGAAACGAACGGTTGTTCCCAGGAATATGGTGGCGAAAAAGAAGAAAAGGAACACGCCAATGCCGATGGCGTTTGATGCGGGAGCGGAGTTCATGAGCGTTTCCCCGTTTTCCAGGCACACCAGATCAGGACCGAAGTGACCGGCACCCAGGCCAGCTGGTACCAGTAGAAAAAGGGGAATCCGAACAGGCTCGGATCCATCCGGTTATACAGGGGGACCCATAACAGCCCCGCGAAAGGAAGGAGGAGCAGGCAGGCTTGTTTCATTGCTGAGCGTCTTTTTTTGTTTTTGGTAGCCTGCGACAAACATCTGAAACGGGATGCGCCATGTCAAGTATTTATGGTAATTATACAATAATAAAATTCGTATTTCTGTTTTAATTGTGCATCGCACAATATATTTGACAATTCTGTATTCGGGAATCGTACGCCTATGTACGGTTTTCCCACCCACTGCCCAGCGCCACATGAAGGTCCACCGTGCGATAAAGCCAGTCGATATGGGCGCATAATTCGGTATTTTCCGCCCGCAGGGCCGACTGTTCTGTCTCCAGCACGTTAAGGAGATCGGAAATGCCGGCCTCGTACAGCCTGCGGCTGCGCAGGTTTGCCAGCCTGCTTTCCTGCGCGGCCTGATGCAGCAGACGCACATGCGTCTTCTTGCCGTTCCACGCCACGATGGCGTCTTCCACTTCCCGCAACGCGATCAGGATCTGCTGATGGTATTTCAGCCGTTCGGCTTCGGCGATCGCCTGCGCGGAACGGACGCGCGCCTGCTGCTGTCCCCCATGCCCCAGCGGCAGGGAGGTCAGGGCCAGCATGCGCCATGCCTGCGCGCCGGTCTCGAACAGTTGCGAAAAGGTGGAGGCGTTGGGATTGTAAGTCAGCGGCAGGGTAAGGTCAGGATACATGCGCGCGACTTCGGTGCCGATGCCGTCCATGGCCTGCGCATACATGCGTTCGGCCCTGCGTATGTCCGGACGATGGCGCAGCAGCCGTCCCGGAAGCGTCCGTGGCGCAGGCGGAACCCTCGGCAGTGGAGAGGGTGACGTCAGTTCCGCGCGCAGCGATCCCGGAAGCTGCCCCACCAGAATGTCAAGCGCATGCAGGCTCTGTGCAATCGTCTTGTGCAGGACGGCACGCTGTGACTGTTGCGTGCGCAGCAGGGAGGACGTCTGGGCAACATGCAGGGTGTTTCCAACCCCCGCGCGTTGCAGGCGCACGGCACGGTCATGCAGGCGCGCTGTCGTGGCGATATGGCGGCTGATGATGCCCATGCGCTGCTGCGCGCCCCGTAACGTCACGTAATTGCGCGCGACCTCGGCCAGGACGGTCAGCATGATGGCGTGCCGGTTTTCCTGTGCCTGCTCAATCACCCTGTCACTCGCATCGACCTGATGGCGAATGCGCCCGAACAGGTCGATCTGCCAGCTTGCGCCAAAGCCATAGGACAGCAGCGAGGCATGTGGGTCCCGTGGCAGGTCGTCCACATGGGGCATCGCATTCGCCAGGGAGGTGGATTTCATCAGGTCGCCATTCAGGCTGCCGAAATCCACCTGTGGGTACCATTGCGAGGCTTCGATATCACGCATGGCATGGGCGACGAGGACCCGCTGTGCCGTCGCCCGGATGTCGTGGTTGTGGTCGAATGCCACCTCGACCAGCCTGTTCAGGATCGGGTCGTGAAACTGGTGCCACCATTGCACCAGTTCCGCCGGCCGGAAATCCGCGTCATCGTCCTTTTCCTCCCGATAATGATCGGGCAGGGCAACATGTTCCGGCTGGTAATGCGGTCCGACGGAACATGCGCCTGTCAGAAGGGGAAAGGCGAGCATGCAGATCAGGCCCAGACAGGAACGGATATGCCGGACGTTTATTTCGCTGCCTTTCCAACCGATCATGAAACAGTTGTATTAAAAAATGCGTTTCGCGTCCCTTTCAGGGATATTTCAAATATTTATTATTCCATTTCTTATTGTGTTCGCGATGTGACAGAATATTCCTGCCTACAGATTGGCGATGACCTTCAGGCCCACCAGCGCCGCGTTGGGGATGTGCCGCGTTTCGCCCGGATAAATCATGTATTCGAATTCAGGCTGGACCAGCACGCCGGGTGCCGCGTCGATGGCGTAATAGGCCTCGATGATATGGGAACTGGTCTGGGGGGCCCGGACCGCCGTACCCAGTGAATATCCGGCATCCTGGATAAGGATCTGTCCTTCTTCCTTGCGGTGGCTGACATGATACCATGAATACATGATCCCCAGCCGATCCGTGAGGCGCGAGGGAATGACGGCGGCAAAGGACAGGCCACCATATGCCTGATCCGCGATCGAGGTGACATGGGGCGTGTTATGGATATACCCGGCCATCAGGTATCCACCCGCCATCTGGTTGCGCCCACCCCGGCGGTACACCATCTGGTCGCCTTCGAACCAGAACATGTCCATTGGCGCGGAACGCTGACGCCCCGCGCTGGCACGCAGGGCGGCCGGCAGGCTTACGCCGATCTGATCGGGATAACGGGTCGTATCGTGCGCATAGCCCAGCACGTAATGGCCCGGCAGGCGGTTGCGCGTCAGGAAGGGCTGCCACGTGAATTCGACCGGCAGCATGAGGCCCGTCGCCGGTTCGCTGCCCCATGCCCAGCCGCTGGGATTGCTCAGCAGGGGGCTGACTTCGTACGCGCCGAACTGGATGGCGGTATCGCGCGTGGGACGCAGGCGCAGGCGGCTGCCCCACGTGGCCTTGGGATAGACGCTGAAGCCGGGATCAAGCTTCAGCGCGACCGGGGCCGAGCACGTCACCATGAAGGAACACAGTAACGGTGAGGTCGCGAACACATGCGTCAGCGCCATGCGGCCGAACGTGATGTCGAGGTGGTTGTTCAGCAGCTTTTTTTCCGCATAGAAGTCAACCAGATGCGCGACCACATGACCCGACAGCCCATAAACTTCCTGCAGGTTGACGTAATATTCCCCCACGCGGTCATGGCTGACGGCGCGTCCGGCGCGTTCCATGACCAGCGTATGCACGGACCAGCCCGTCAGGTTCGCCATTTTTTCAAGGTCGAAATTGACCTGCGCGGTAAGTTCATGGACATAACTCATGCCCCGCTCCACCCCGCCATTAATGACGCCCATCGCCTCCCCCTTGTAGGTAAAGGCGAAGCTGACGCCGTGATCCAGCAGCATTGACCGAAATCCCTTGAGCTGCGGCACGAGATGGCCTGTGCCGGCGGTTGGAACGTAATAGGGATCTTCCAGATCGGTATCGCGCAGCGCATCGAGGGAGGCAGGCAGCATGCCCGAAAATCCCTCATGCCTGCTCAGGGCGTCGAGTTCGATCTTGTGGAACGAGGTCCGGTCGCCCGGACTGCTGATTGGCGCGACGCTCAGCGGGGCAAGGCCAGCCGTCGGAAGGACCGGGACGCCGCTGGGGGGAATGGGCGTATTGGGCGGACGCTGGATGCTGCGTCGTGTCGGGCCGACTTCCTCGGCGTTCTTGGGCTTTCCCTTGGCGAGCGTCGTTACGGAGGATGTTGTCATGGGCGGGGATGGCACGGCGGTGCCGGGGGGTGTGCCCTGGGCGTGCGCGCAGGGCACGACGGATGCCGTCGTTATGACCAGAAAAAAGCATATGAACGCAGGAATCACGGCATGCGGCACGGATGCCGGGCACAAGGTGGATATTCTGTTTTTCATGACCTTGGCAGTTCTTTTTATTATTGGATCAGGTTTTTTGCCGGGATCAGGATGTCATGTCTGCCGGATGGATCTTATTGATAAGGCATCGGAAGGTCATGAACCTGTAAGGATGCGAACCGGCTCCCTGTCGCGAAAGGACGTGTTTCGGCAAGGTATAGGGAAAGAGATGGGATGTCTGACATAGTATTGTTTTTCTTTTTTGCGAGACATATGGAACGTAGCAAAAAAAATATTCCAGTCAAACAATTTAAATTTCAGGAATATTTTTGCGATGCACAAAAACACCTGCAAATATTTTCTATGGCAGGACAATATAAAGAAAATGAATAGTAAAGGATTTCCCCGGTTGTGTCGGGGGCAGGGCAGCCTGTTCCCCGCCGTGGCGGACGCAGGGATATGGGCGGCAACTGTTCGCGCCATTGGAGGTTAGGGGAATCGTGAAATCCGAAAGACCTGAGGAATGGCAATGGTCCCGCAGTTAAATCCGCGTCTGCGTGAAGGCTCCCCTTATCCACGTGGGGCGACATGGGACGGCAAGGGCGTCAATTTTTCCCTCTTTTCTGCCCATGCGACAAAGGTCGAGGTCTGCCTGTTCGATAGGCAGGGACAGGTCGAAATGGAACGGATCACACTGCCTGAATATACGGACCAGATCTTTCATGGCTGGATCGCCGATGTCCAGCCCGGACAGTTTTACGGGTATCGTGTCTATGGCCCCTATGAGCCTGACGCGGGCCATCGCTTCAATCCCAACAAGCTGCTGCTGGATCCCTATGCCCGTGCGCATGCGGGGGATCTGCAATGGAATGATGCGGTGTTCGGATACACCATCGGGCACAAGGACGGGGACCTCAGCTTCGACACGCGCGACAGCGCGCCGTATGTGCCGAAATGCGTGGTCATAGATCCCAATTTCGACTGGCGGGGACAGTCGGGGCGCAATCCGCTCCCCTGGGATCAGTCCATCATCTATGAAGCGCACGTCAAGGGATATACACAGAAGAACCCCCTTGTTCCCGAAGGATTGCGGGGAACCTATGCCGGGATGGCAAGGCGGGAAGTGCTTGAATATATCCGGCTCCTCGGCGTGACATCCATCGAGCTTCTGCCGGTCCACAGTTTCCTGAGTGACAATCATCTCCTGCAGAAGGGGCTGAAGAATTACTGGGGGTACAACACGATCGGTTTTTTTGCCCCCACTCCCCAATATGCCTCCGACCGTGCGGAAACCCTGCGTGAGTTCAAGGAAATGGTGTCCGCGATACATGATGCCGGGCTCGAGGTCATTCTGGATGTCGTGTACAACCACACGGCGGAAGGTAATGAATGTGGCCCCACATTGTCATTCAGGGGAATAGACAATCAGTCCTATTACCGTCTCGTCCCGGACCGGCCGCGTTATTACATCAATGATACCGGCACGGGGAATACGGTCAACCTGTCCCACCGGCGGGTGATCCAGATGGTGACCGACAGCCTGCGCTACTGGGCTGATGAAATGCACGTTGACGGGTTCCGGTTCGACCTGGGCACCATACTGGCGCGTGAACCCAACGGATTTGACAACCAGTCCGGATTTCTCAAGGCATGTTCGCAGGACCCGACGCTGGAGACGGTCAAGATGATCGCCGAACCGTGGGATTGCGGGCCGGGCGGATATCAGGTGGGGGCCTTTCCGCCGGGCTGGGCTGAATGGAATGACCGGTTCCGCGATAATGTGCGGGGATACTGGAAGGGAAATTTGTTCGCCCACGATATGGCAGCACGTCTGCTGGGCAGTCCCGACCTGTTCGATCATCAGGGGCGCAAGCCATGGTCATGCGTCAATTTCATAACGGCGCATGACGGCTTTACCCTGAATGATTGTGTTTCGTACAATGCAAAACACAACCAGGCCAATGGGGAAGACAACAGGGACGGATCTTCGGACAACGGTTCATACAATTATGGTGTCGAGGGACCGACCGACAATCCGGAAATCGTAAAGATCAGAAACCGTCAGATGCGCAACATGCTGGCGACGCTGCTGCTGTCGCAGGGGACGCCGATGCTGCTGGCGGGGGACGAGTTCGCGCGGACGCAGCGCGGAAACAATAATGCCTATTGTCAGGATAACGATATTTCATGGCTGGACTGGTCCCTTCTGGAACGTAATCAGGAACTGGTCCAGTTCGTCACCCGCCTGACCACGCTGCGTCGGCAGTTTCCGATCCTGCGTCGCGGGCGTTTCCTGACCGAGGCGTATAATAGCGAACTGGACATAAAGGAACTGACGTGGGTCAACCCCACCGGCAATGAAATGGAAAGCGCCGACTGGGATACGGCGCGGTGTTTTGGCCTGATGCTTGATGGGCGGGCGCGTCCGACCGGCCTCATGAAACGTGGGGAGGACGCGACGTTGCTGCTGGTGTTCAATGCATGGCATGACGTTGTGGAGTTCACACTGCCTTCAGTCTCCGATCAGCACTGGTGCCTGCTGCTTGATACGGAGTTCGAGGGGGCGGACCTCAAGAAACAGCTTTTCGCGCCCTGCCAGCGTCTTGCGGTGACGGGACGTTCCTTTCTGCTATTTCATCTGCTGCCGGATTGAAGAACTGAAAATTTCCGGGACGGCAGAGACTGTTTGGAAAGACAGTCCCGGTAACACACTGAAATTATGAAAAGCTTTAGAAGGCGCCACCCGGGAATTATTATTTGCTCTCAACAGGTTATTTTCAAAAAGTCTCTCAATTTCCCTTCCCGATGGGACCTGTGCCTGTTTCATGACGGAAGAACAGGCTGCCAAGCGGCGGCAGGGAAAGGCTGAGCGAATGGTCGCGGCCATGCGCGGGCAGGGGGGATGTCCGCACGGCCCCGTAATTGCCGACATTCGACCCGCCGTAAACACTGCTGTCGGTATTGAGGATTTCCTGCCACGTGCCGTCATGGGGGACGCCGATGCGGTAATCGTGCCGGGGAACAGGCGTCATGTTGCACACGACCATGATCGTGGGGGCGCCTTCGGTCTGGCGGATCCATGCAAAGACCGAGTTTTCACGGTCATCGCCAATCAGCCACGAAAAGTCCTCTGCCCGGCTGTCGGAACGGTGGAGCGCGGCATGGGCGCGATAAAGGCGGTTCAGGTCACTCACCAGTCGTCTGACGCCCCCGCCTTCCACGGTATCAAGGCCATGCCATGAAAGCTGCGTTTCATGGCTCCATTCCTCGGGCTGTGCGAATTCCCCGCCCATGAACAGCAGTTTCTTGCCCGGATGTCCCCACATGAAGGCCAGATAGGCACGCAGGTTGGCATGTTTCTGCCACGTGTCGCCGGGCATGCGCCGGATCAGCGATCCTTTGCCATGAACGACCTCGTCATGTGAAAGGGGCAGGATGAAATGTTCCGAAAACCCGTAAAGAAGGCCGAATGTCATCTCGTCATGATGAAAGCGGCGATGGATCGGGTCATGTCCCATGTAATCCAGCGTGTCGTGCATCCATCCCATGTTCCATTTGAAGGAAAAGCCAAGGCCCCCTTCGCTGACGGCGCGCGTGACGCCGGGCCATGCGGTTGATTCCTCCGCCACCATGATCGCGCCGGGAGAGCGCACGGCCACCGTTGCGTTCAGATGGCGGAGGAACGCGATGGATTCCAGATTTTCCCGGCCGCCGTGGATATTGGGGATCCACGCGTCAGCCTTGCGGCTGTAATCGCGATACAGCATTGACGCGACCGCATCCACGCGCAGGCCGTCAATATGATACTGGTGCAGCCAGAACAGGGCGCTTGCGATCAGGAACCCGCTGACCTCGCGACGTCCGATATTGTAAATCAGCGTGTTCCAGTCAGGATGATACCCCTCACGCGGGTCGAGATGTTCATATAACGCGCTTCCGTCAAAGCGGGCCAGACCGTGCGGGTCCGTCGGAAAATGGGCGGGCACCCAGTCCAGGATGATGCCGATACCCGCCCGGTGGCAGGCATTGACAAACCGGGCGAAGGCATCCGGCGCCCCAAACCGGGCGGAGGGCGCGAACAGGCCAAGTGGCTGATACCCCCATGATCCCCCGAACGGATATTCCATGATGGGCATCAGTTCGATGTGGCTGAAGCCCGTTTCAATGACATAGGGCAGTAATGTCGCGGTCAGTTCGTCCCAGTTCACCGTTTTGCCGTCCGCATGCCGCCAGGAACCGGCATGGATTTCATAAATGCTGATCGGGGCTGCGATGTCCTGTCGCGTGCCGCGCGTCTGCATCCAGTCGTCGTCCGACCATTCGAAATCCGTTGTCGCCACCACGACCGATGCCGTCGCGGGGGACAGTTCCGCCGCGAATGCAAGCGGATCGGCCTTCAGCGGCAACAGATGGCCCTGCCTGTCCACGATTTCGAATTTGTAGGTTTCGCCTGCGCCAAGACGCGGAATGAACAGTTCCCATATGCCATGTTCATGACGCAGCCGCATGGTGTGGCGACGGCCGTCCCACTGGTTGAAGTTTCCCACGACCGAAACACGGCTGGCATTGGGTGCCCATACGGCGAAGCGCACGCCCCTGACCCCCTCGACCTCCATGACATGGGCGCCCAGCACGCGGTACAGGTCCTGATGTTCCCCATGGGAAATCAGGTGCAGGTCGAAATCCCCCAGCAACAGACCGAAAGCATAGGCATCTTCGGTTTCCTGCGTGGCGTTGTCCCATTCAACCCGCAGCCGGTATGGCATGCCGGTCGGGATGGCGCCGGTGAACACGCCATCGGGATGAAGCGGCGTCATCGCCCATTCCCTGGCGCGCCTGCGCCGGCCCGGACGCGGGGGGAGGGTTTCGACGATCGTGACCTTATGCGCGCCGGGCATGAAGACGCGGATCGTGTCTTCCTTTCCATCGGGATGACGGCCAAGGAAGGAAAACGGGTTGTCCAGCCGTCCATGCAGGAGGGCTTCGACCCGGCTGTCGATATCCTGTCCGGCACGAAGAATGGGAAGATGTTCCGTCACTGCCGCTCTCCTGACGCTGATGGTCCTGATGCCGGGGGGAATGTCATGAGGTCATGCAGCCCCGCCAGCGCCGTTCCGATCCACGCGGGACGGTTGGTGGCCTCATAACGTATTTCGTAGGCCGCCTTTTCCATCAAGAAGAGATGCAAAAGCGCGGCCTGTGCCTGCGGTGTGCCAATGGCTGTTGCGGTGGTCCCGATGCCTGCACTCCATCCGTCCTGGAAATTCCGCGATGCCTCGGCATGGAAGGCGGAAATGTATTCCGTTGCGCGGACCGCCGACTGTTCGGCGGCGGGATGGCTGGCCGTATCACTGTCTGCAATACGTGCGGTATCGGCGACATAGGCGATGGAGCGCAGCATGCCCGCCACGTCGCGCAGGGGGCTGGCCTTGCCCCTGCGTTCGGGCAGGGGGGTCATGGGCTGTCCCTCGAAGTCGATGATGACGGCATCGTTTTCCACCACCAGCACCTGCCCGAGGTGAAAGTCACCATGAATGCGGGTCTTCAGCGTGCCCGGCGCCGATGCCGCCAGCGTCGTGACAAGCCGCAGCAGGTCCTCACGCGCGGCAAGCAGGGCGGTGGCGTGCGCCTGGTCACCCGCATGCGGCCAGTCGGTGATGCCCGCCACGATGTCGAGCGCGCGCGTGATTTCATCACGCACCGTGGCCGACAGGGCGGCAACGTCGTTTTCCGATACCTGTTCGGGGGCAAAGGCCGCGTTGTCGCTGCCGCGTGCCAGGATGGCGTGCATTTCACCCAGCCGTTGTCCCATGATGCGGAAAAACGCGATATGTTCGGCCCGCATGCCGGCCTGTTCCTCGCCACTCAGGGCGAGGTCCGTCGCGATGCCGCGCAGGTACCCCAGCGTCCATCCCCAGCCATCCCCCTGATTGCCGACATACCCTTCCATGATGGCAAGGGTATATGTCTCCCCCCGCGCATCCACCCGCATGACTTCGCCCAGGAAGGGGGCGATGCCATGCGCGCCGTGTTGTGTCAGGAATTCTGTCATTTCGACTTCCGGGTGGATGCCCGCATGCGGCTGGCGGATCAGTTTGAGGATCAGCCTGTCCCCCACGCTCAGCGAACTGTTGCTCTGTTCGGAGGAAAGCCAGTGGATGGGGGCATCCGACGGGATATCGAGGTGGCGGAACGCGTCGGAGGCACGAAAGACGATTTCCCCTTCACCCGCGGCAAGATGGCTGCCATCGGCCATGGCCTTGATGAATGCGTTTGTCAGTGCGGGCAGGGCGAACGCATCGGTCAGGTAGCCCGTCTGCCGTCCACGCCGCACACGCGACAGGGCCAGCTGCTGTGGCAGCGCGGGGAGCGTATCGGTGTCCCATGCGATGCCCAGCGGCAGGAAATACGAATCCTCCCGTCCTTCCGACTGCGCACGGATTTCACACAGCAGCAGCTGCGTGCCCACAGGTGTTGCCTGAACGATGCGGGCCAGGGTGATCCGCCGTCCCCGCGCGGAAGCCCAGCGTCGCATTGGAAGGTAGGCCGGCAGGATCTCCTCCTCCATGACTTTTCGCACGGGCGCGTCCATCAGGTCACGCAGGTCGCGGCGCAGGACTATGGTGCGGAATTCCGGCAGGGCTTCCGGCGCGGGGACATGCCAGGCCGGATTTTCCGACAGGGTGCACAGCCGGAACCATATGAAGCCATAGGGCGGCAGCGTCAGAAGGTAGGGAAGCTGTCCGATCGGGGGAAAGACGCTTTCGGCCGTCATTTCCACCGGCACCCGACCGATGAAGAGGGAAAGGTCAAGTTCGACCGCCTGTGCGGAGCGGGCAAGATTGGCCACGCACAGGATGGTGTCGGCCTCGTATTCCCGCAGATAGGCCAGGATCTTGCGATTGCCGGGGGAAAGGAACGTCAGCGTCCCGCGGCCAAACGCGTGGGAACGCGCCCGCACCGCCAGCATGCGCCGTGTCCAGTTGAGGAGGGAGAACGGGTCGCGTCGCTGCGTTTCCGCATTGACCGCGGCATATCCATAAAGCGGGTCCATGATGACCGGCAGGACAAGGCGTTCAGGGTCGGCGCGGGAAAAGCCGCCATTGCGGTCCGGCGACCACTGCATCGGGGTGCGAACCCCGTCGCGATCGCCAAGCTGGATATTGTCGCCCATGCCGATTTCGTCGCCGTAATACAGCACGGGCGTTCCCGGCATGGACAGAAGCAGGCTGTTGAGGAGTTCGATCCGCCGCCGGTCACGTTCCAGCAGGGGGGAGAGGCGCCTGCGGATGCCAAGGTTCAGTCGCGCCCGGCGATCGGCGGCATAGGCATTCCACATGAAATCCCGCTCGCTGTCGGTGACCATCTCCAGCGTCAGTTCGTCATGATTGCGCAGGAAAATCGCCCACTGGCAGGTGGGGGGAATATCGGGCGTCTGGCGCATGATGTCGGTGATGGGAAAACGGTCCTCCCGCGCCATGGCCAGATACATCCGTGGCATCAGCGGGAAATGGAAGGCCATGTGACATTCATCGCCATGACCGAAATATTCCTGCGTGTCTTCGGGCCACTGGTTGGCTTCGGCCAGCAGCATGCGGTTGGAAAAACGCGCATCCAGCGCCGCGCGGATACGGCGCAGGACCTCATGCGTTTCCGGCAGGTTCTCATTGCTGGTGCCGTCGCGTTCCACAAGGTAGGGAATGGCGTCGAGCCGCAGCCCGTCGACACCCAGTTTCAGCCAGAAGGACATGATGCCCAGAATGGCCCGCAGGACATGGGGATTGTCGAAATTGAGGTCGGGCTGGTGGGAATAGAAACGATGCCAGAAAAACGCCCCCGCCACGGGATCGCGCGTCCAGTTGGAAATTTCCGTATCGCAGAAGATGATGCGCGTGCCGGCATATTCGGTGCCGGTGTCGGACCAGACATAGAAATTGCGCGCGACCGAACCGGGTTTTGCCTTGCGTGCCCGCTGGAACCACGGATGCTGGTCCGATGTGTGATTGATCACCAGTTCGGTAATCACGCGTATGTTGCGGGCATGCGCGGTATTGATGAAATGCCGCACATCGGCCAGCGTGCCATAATCGGGATGCACGTCGCGATAGGCGGAAATGTCGTATCCATCGTCCTTGCGGGGGGAGGGATAGAATGGCAGCAGCCAGATCGTGTTGACGCCAAGATCCGCGATATAGTCAAGTTTCGACGTCAGGCCCTGAAAATCCCCGATGCCATCATTGTCCGAATCAAAAAAGGATTTCACGTGCACCTGATAGATGACCGCGTCCTTGTACCATAACGGATCGGCGGGTGGGGCCGGATTGCGTTTCGTCATGGCCTGCCGCCTTCCACCGGACGGACGTGCCATATCGCAAAGGGCAGGTCGCCCGGATCAAGGCGGACATGCTGGATCTTTCCTGTCCAGATTTCGTGCCGGTCGCGCATCAGGTCATGAACGCGCAGGGAGGCACTGTCCGGCAGTCCCCATTCCCATAACGGGATTTCGAAAGTGGACTGCTGCACATTTACGGGATCCAGACTGATCGCCACCAGTACGACATCGGACATATCGGTCATGCCCTTTGCGAAATAGATGATGGAATCATTGAACATGTTGTAAAACCGTAATCCCAGATGGGTCTGCAGGGACCTGTGGCGCCGTCGTATCGCATTGATCCTGCCTGTTTCCGATATGATGTTGCCCGGACGGTCATCATCCCATTTGCGGATCTGGTATTTTTCGGAATCCATGTATTCCTCCCGCCCCGGCAGCGGGGTGGATTCACACAGTTCGAAACCCTGATACATGCCCCATAATCCGGACAGCGTGGCAGCCAGCGCCATGCGGATCAGGTGGGCGGCCCTGCCACCGTTTTGCAGGAAAAAAGGGTTGATGTCGGGCGTATTGACAAAAAGATGCGGGCGAAAGAAATCACGGACCGGCCGGCTGGTGATTTCCGTCATGTAGGATGTCAGTTCCTGCTTCGTATTGCGCCACGTGAAGTATGTATAGGATTGGGAAAACCCTGCTTTTGCCAGCCGATACATCATCTTGGGATGGGTAAACGCCTCGGACAGGAAGATGACGTCCGGATGCTGCGCGCGGATATCGGCAATCAGCCATTCCCAGAACGGCAGTGGTTTTGTGTGGGGATTGTCCACGCGGAAAATCCTGATGCCCTCGGCAATCCAGAACAGCACGACATCGCGCAGGGCATGCCACAGGTCGGGAATGGCGCCGGGGGCATAGAAATCCACATTGACAATATCTTCATATACCTTGGGCGGATTTTCCGCATGTTTGATGGATCCGTCGGCGCGATGGTCGAACCATTGGGGATGCGCCGTGATCCACGGATGGTCGGGGGCGCACTGGATCGCGAAATCCATCGCCAGTTCCATGCCATATTCATGCGTTATGCGGACCAGATCCCGAAAATCCTCGATCGTGCCAAGCTGCGGGTGAATGGCATCGTGACCGCCTTCGGCCGATCCGATGGCATACGGGCTGCCGGGATCGTCGGGCTGTGCCTGCAGGCTGTTATTGCGTCCCTTGCGATTGATGCGGCCGACAGGATGGATGGGGGGCAGGTAAAGGACATCGAATCCCATGTCGCGCACGTAAGGCAGACGTCCGATGACGTCGCGCAACGTCCCGTGCCGGTCGGGGCTGGCACCCTGTGAACGCGGAAACAGTTCATACCAGCTGCCGTACCGCGCGGCGGGACGTTCCGCGAAGATTGCAATTGGGGCGGCAAGCCGCGTCAGGTATGGTTTGCTGCTGACATGCTCCATCAATGCCCGCACCGGGGCGGAAAGCAGATGTCCGATCATATCCGCCTGCGACATGTGCAGAAGGTCATCCAGCAGATGCGCCAGCCGCGTCTTCATCAGGCCGTCGGTGCCGGCCATGGTGGCGTGGATCAGCGCGCGCGCGTCCGCAATGTCCTGTGTTTCAATCCTGCCGGCCGCCTGCTTTTTTTCAAGGGCACGCGCGAGTGATCCGTAACGGTCCTGCCAGGCCTCGATCGTGTATTCCCATGGCCCGACCCGATCCAGCGACAGGAAGCCACGCCAGCGGCTGTTGCCGATCGGCTCCATCGGCGCGTGATGCCACAGGGGATCATCCACCGCCCGCCATGACAGTCGCGCCGCGAGGAGGTCATGCCCATCCATGAAGATGTCCGCCTCCACCGTGATCGACGTTCCGGTCTCCGCCTTGACCGCAAAGCGGGGCGGGTCCACCACTGGCGTGACATTTTCCACGGCGATGCGGCCGAGCTTCATGACGGCGTGCATGTTTGTCGCATGCGGATGTTTTATGGGGGGACCGCCCTCTTGTGTCTCGACAACCCTGACCTCACCAGCCGCCAATGTCAGCCATCCGTCATGGAGCAGGGAAAAAAGCGACCTGCCCCCGTCGATCGGGGAAAGCGGACCGAAATCAGGCATCAGGGCGTCAGGACAGGCAGAAGCGGCATGCCACGGCGATGGATTGATCAGGATGACACGTGTGCGGGGGGCATGTTCATCGCCATGTCGCATGACAAGCACCGTAATCGGGTTATCCGCGGAACTGACATGCAGGTGAGGGGTCGCCAGCCTTGTCCGGCCGGATCCTGACATCCTGCCTGCGAAAAGAAGTGCATCATGAACGCGGATGTCCTGATATATGGCTTCATTTTCAGGGAAGACGGGAACAAGGATCCCATCGCCCGTCGCCCCGGCAAGGCGCAGGTTCATGATTTCACGTTCGGCATCAGCGCCAGTGGACGATGCGATATCGGCGGGGAAGGGAACGGGACAGGCCAGCCGCCCGACAGCGTCGGGAAGGGCGCGCCATTCCTCCACAAACCACGGGTCGTGCCTGTTCCACCATGCGACGGACGAACTGACCAGATCGACGCCTGTCGTGGCGATCTGGTATGTTGCGTCCCCAGAAAGTCCCGCCGTCCATGCGATCCAGCGGCATGACGGCAGGATCGCGCGGGATATCCGGATAATGTTGCGCAGGAAATCGGGCGGCAGGTTCTGCGGGGCGTCACAGCGGAAACCGCGCACGCCCGCATCCAGCAGGGATTGCAGTATCCCCCGCCAGTAATCGCATATTTCCTGATGGAATGAGGAAATATTCAACCGAAGGGAGCGCGGGTCATCCGTGGGCAGGTACCATTGCGGATATCGACGCGCCAGAAGGCCATCACGCGCCACGCGATCCAGCGGCAGGTCAAGCAGGACGCCCATGCCGTATTCGCCTGCCGTCTCGCACAGCTTCTGCAGGCCCGTCAGGAAGGGACTGCCCCATGACAGGGACGCGTTGCCTTCCTCAAAGGAGGAGACAAGGAATGTATCGTCACCTGACGCGAAGATGGGCGAAATCAGGCAGTCGGTAAAACTGCTGTCGGCGTCACGTGAAAACAGTTCCGCCCATGTGTCGGGCCGATGGACCTGACTGGCGGGCAGGTAGCGGATGACAGGCGACCAGGGTGTGCTGTCACCGGGATTGGTATGAACGTTGCCGCGCGGATTGCCTGACCCCATGCCGGTTCTTTCTTCGGGCTTTCATAGGCAGGTCTCGGACCCGCTTGCCGCGGGGCGATCTGTCGATAGGCTCAGAACGGCAGAGGTCGGGAAAAGAACAGGTAACGACAGGAAAAATCTGATAACAAATTCGTGTTGCGCGGCGTCGGCAGCAGATGCAGGGATCAGTCGATGGTGCCATCCACCATGACATAGGGCTCCCCCCGGGAACAGGTTTCGACACGGGCATGTATGCCGTATGTCTGCTGCAGCAGCGCGGGCGAAATCACCGTGCGAGAGGGACCGGCGGCGATTATCCGTCCGTCGCGCATGATGACGGCATCATCGGTCATGCGTACCGCGATGTTCAGGTCATGCAGGACAATGATGGTCACGATCCTCCGCGCGGCGGTCGTCCGGCGCACGATGTCCATGACCGAAAACTGATGATGCAGGTCCAGCGCGCTGAGCGGTTCGTCCAGCAGCAGGGCCTCGGGCTGCCGTCCCAGCGCCTGCGCCAGCCCCACAAGCTGCCGCTGGCCGCCCGACAGTTCATCCATGTAACGCATCGCCAGATCGCCAATCCCGAATGTGTCCAGCGTTTCAAGGGTATCGGCGATGACGGTATCATCCGCGCCGCTTCCCATCCCGCTGACATGGCGGGCGGCGATCAGTGATTCCAGCACTTGCAGATGCACGGGCGCGGGCAGCGTCTGTGGCAGATAGACGCAATGGCGCGTGCGTTGCGCCAGCGGCATGCGCGACAGGTCCATGCCATTGAGCGTAATGACGGCAGGGGATGGCACAATGCCCGCCAAGGCACGCAGGAACGTGGATTTCCCGCTGCCGTTCGGTCCCAGCAATGCGCAGACGCGCCCACGGACAAACGGCGCGGGATCGAGGTCATGCAGGACGGTGCGTCGTCCGTAACGCACGCTGACATGCCGCGCGCAAAGGCCCGCGCCGGTCATGACAGCCCCTGCCGGCGCAGGACGATCGCAAGGAAAAAGGGAATGCCGACCAGCGCGGTGACAATTCCGGTCGGAATGATGACGCCGGGGATGATGTTGCGTGCCGCGACGGAAGAAAGCGACATGATCAGGCATCCGACCAGCAGGCTGCCGGGAAGGTAGAAACGGTGATCCTCCCCCAGCAGGCGGCGCGCGATATGCGGGGCGACCAGTCCGATGAACCCGATGGTCCCGACAAACGAAACCGCCAGCGCGGACAGAATGCTGATGCGCAGCAGCGCCGCGCGCCGGACGCGCGGAATGTCCACCCCCAGGCTGGAGGCCCGTTCCTCGCCCATGCGCAGGACCGTCAGCTGCCATGCCGCGCGAAAGGACAGTGGCGCGATCAGCAGGCATGCGGCGGCAAGGATGCCGATCCTGGGCCATGTCGCGCGTGTCAGGCTGCCCATCGTCCAGAAGACGAGGTCCTGAAGGGCGTCCTCGCTCGCCATGAACTGCAGGAGGGAGACAAGGGCATGGAACATGAACACCAGCGCGATGCCGAACAGGATGACCGTGCTGGTGCCCGCCCCGCGCAGGCGCGCGACAAGGTCCAGCAGGAACACCGAACCGATGGAAAAGACGAAGGCATTGGTGGAGATGATCCATGCCTCGGGCACGCCGGGGATATGCCATTGCAGGATGATCGCCAGCGACGCGCCGAATGCCGCCGCGGCGGAGACCCCGAGCGTGAACGGACTGGCCAGCGGATTGGCAAGGATGGTCTGCATTTCCGCCCCCGATAGTCCCAGCGCCGCGCCAACGCATATGGCCATCAGGGCATAGGGCAGGCGTATCTGCCAGACAATCACGCTTTCCCCCGCCGGCGCGTCATGCGGATGCAGCAGGATATGCACCAGTCGCGCCGGGGAAAGGCCCGATGGCCCCAGCGCGAAATCGAGCGTCACGGAACAGGCGATCAGGAACACGATGGCCGCGATGATCGTCATGCGCCGCCGCAGCATCGCACGATACCGGGCATGGATATCGCCCGCCGCCAGCGCGCGTTGCGTGACGGGGGCGGGGGAAAGGCTGTTCATAAGGTAAGGCCCGCCTTATGGCGTGATCCAGAAGGTGCCTTCCTGCCGGACCGGCAGGAAACGCTCATAAAGCTCTTTTTCGGTCCTGTCCGGGTCAAGGCCGGCAAACAGGTCGGGGTGGAACCATTTGGCCATCACCTCCACCGCCAGGATATTGTAGGGGGAGTCATAAAATGCGTGCCACAGGCCATGGGCATGTCCACCCGTGACGGCACGCAGCGTGGAAATGCCCGGACGCTCCTCCACTGTCCTGAGCGAACTGCGCGCAAGGTCGGGGGAAACCTCCGCCCCCATCCGCAGGCCCGGCCCCGCCGCCCTGGGGCCTTTCGTGCCGTCAGCGATATAGATGTCAGGGTCCGAGGCGATGACCTTTTCCAGGGCGATATCGCCGATATAGCCGGGAAGCAGGGGGGCGCGATGTTGCGGCCGCCCGCCGCCTCGATAAAGGCGCCCATGTTGCCCTTGCCCGCCGTATGGCAGCAGCTTTCGCGCATGGCCGCCAGCATTTCGATGAATACCTTGGGCCGCTGTTCCATCGGAACTTTGGCAATGGCCTGCGTCACGCGATCCAGATGCGACTGATAGAAGGTGATGTAATCCTGCGCTTCGGCCTGACGGTTCAGCACCGTGCCAAGGATGCGCATGGATGGCACGGTATCGTGCAGCGGATTCGCACGGAAATCGACGAAGACCACCGGCACGTGCGCCGCCTGCAACTGGCTGACCAGTTCGCTGGAGGCGCCGGGGCCATGGCCGGAAATCGTCAGGATCGCAAGGTCGGGACGCAGGTCCAGCACCTTTTCCGGGCTGATGGTGTCCGCCGTGGTCTTGCCGATCAGCGCCACCTTTGCCGCCGCCGGGAAACGCGCGACATACTGGTCATAACTCTGGGTATCGGCGGTGCGGAATTCCCCCTGCCATCCGACAATCCGGTCGAACAGGTGTTCACGTTCCAGCGGGGCAAGGGCGTATATCAGACGCCCTTCGCCAAGGACGATCCGGTGCACGTCGTGCGGGATTTCGACCGTGCGCCCCGCCATGTCCGTAATGGTGGCGGCATGCGCGCCGGCACTGACGCACGGGCCACCCAGTAACGGCATGACGGTGAAAAGGGCCGTTACCAGACGCCTGCACCGATGGAAGGTTCGTTTCATGCCGTTTTCCCCGCCTTGCATTGTCCCCGTGCCGTCATGCGGGACAGGGAATTCGGAAGCAGGGTCGGGTGATAATGATAATTGTTATCATTGTCAATTTGCGCGGGACGGCGGTTCCTGCCCTCCCCATGATCGTGATGCTGCCATTATCAGAACAGGCTGTGCAGATTTTAGGCCACTCCCGCCCCCTCGGAAATCGCGGTCGGCGTGGTAGTAAGGGCTGCTGTCATTGCGTTTCCGGACAGAGATGGCATGCACCATGATGGACCACGACAACAAGACTTGCGGGACAGATGGCTGGGATGACCGATCATGAAAAGACCGGGGGCATGAGGCACGCGGCACGTGGCGCGGGCGGGATGCTCGACCGCTATTTTGACGTCACGCGGCGGGGTTCGACCCTGCTGCGTGAAGTCGTGGCCGGCATCACCACCTTTGGCGCGGTTGCGTATATCATGGCGGTCAATCCGGCCATCCTGTCGATGGCGGGGCTGGATCACCATGACATGATCATGACCACGATCGCGGCATCGGTCTGCGGCACGCTGCTGATGGCCCTGATGGCCAACCTGCCCATTGCCCTGGCCCCGGCGATGAGCAGCAACATCATTTTCGCGCAGGTCGTCGTGATGCATATGGGCATCAGCCCTGCCGTGGCCTTTGCGATGGTGTTTCTGGGTGGCGTCGTCTTCGTGCTGCTGGCGCTGACATCATGGCGGCAGAAGATCGTCAGCGGCTTTCCCGATCCGGTCATCTGCGGCATCCGATGCGCAATCGGGGCGTTCATCGTCAGGATTGGCCTGACGACGGGTGGCCTGGTCGTGCCGTCGCATGACGGGTTCGCCTTTGGCCTGCTGGCGCAGCCGGCGGTGGAGCTTGCCCTTGGCGGACTGGCGCTGGCGATGGTGCTGTCCTACATGCGGGTTCCCGCGGCGATGCTGCTGTCAATCGTGGTCATCACCATCGCGGGCCTGTTCGTGCATGGCGCCGATGGCCGGTTGCTGACGCGCCTGCCTGCACATGTATCGGACTGGCCACATTATCCGTATCACATGCTGTTCACGTTCGATTTCCATGGGTTTGTCGCGAACATCCTCGTCCTCTTTCCTGTCGCCCTCTATTTTTTCCTCAGCGATTTTTTCGATGCGACAGGTACGATGATGGCCGTTACCCAACGTGCGACGCAGGGCAGGGACGGAACACCTCTGCCCCTTGGCCGCGCGGCGTTCTGCGCGGATGGCGCGGCCAGCGTGATTGGCGCCACGCTTGGAACCAGCACGGTCTCGGCCTATCTGGAATCCCTTGTCGGGGTGGAGGCGGGCGGCCGCACCGGCCTGTGCGCGGTGGTGGTGGCGGCGCTGTTCGCGGTTTCCTCGTTCTTCTGGCCGCTGATTACAGCCATTCCCCCCGTTGCCACAGCGCCTGTCCTGATTGTCGTGGGGCTGGGAATGCTCTCCACCCTGGCGTCGCCGCAGACGCTGGCGCTGGAGGAGCTGATGTCGCCGTTGCTGATGGTGGTGATCACCCTGATGACCGGGAATTTCATGCTGGCGCTGGCCTGTGGGCTGTTGCTGCATACAATCCTGGTCATCGGGCGGCGGCGCTGGCGGCAGCTGACGCCCATGCTCGTGGGGCTGGATATCGTCTTCGTCGTCTTCCTGCTGCTCGAAAGCCGCATGCAGGCGTAGCGCGTGGCCGCCTCAGTCTTCGTCCTCGGTCATGAAGCCATGCGACCGCAGAAGGTGGGAGGTCGCGTACCACGCCTCCTTCGCCGCGTCCTTGTTGTCGCATGTTTCCGCCTGGACCATCGCGCCGTCCAGCAGCATGCACAGGGTGCGTCCCAGCATCGTGGCGGTTTCGATTTCCATGCCGCCGGATTGCAGCAGGTGGCTGAACGCGCTGCACATGCTGTCCTTCTGTGCCTGGAGCAGGTGCGTGATCTCGTCATGGCGGCGGCGGTATTCGGCCGCCGCGTGCATGAACATGCAGCCATGGAAATCATCGCCATGGAACAGCGCGTCATACCAGTCGAAAATGGCGCGGATCTTCGCCAGCGGTGTTTTCTGGTGGTTGATCGCCAGCGCCAACTCATCCTCGACATCGTGGATGTGGGTGGCGATTGCCTCGGACACCAGTACGTCCTTGCTGGGGAAATGGCGAAAGACGGTGGCCTTGGTTACGCCTGCGCGGGTCCGGATCGCATCCACACTGACCGTCTGGTAGCCGACGCGGTTGAACAGCCAGCGTGCCGCCTGCAGGACCTTGGTGCGCTTTCCCTGCCGGGAGCCATCGGAGTAAGCGGTGGTGGGCATGAATGGTTATGCCTTGCATGTATTTGTTGCATTGCAAAGCTATCTTTATAAAGCATCCTTCGAAAGTTGGTAGCTCATTTTGCATTGCATTCCCGCTCTTTTGAGGATGCCGCCATCCTGCACCCGACTGCCGGACGGGATCGGGGGACAGGGGACGCATGCAAAAGGAAAGCTTTATTTTACTTTCCGAACAAAATGGAGCGTGCCAGTAATGGGACTGCCTGTCGCCGTCCGGTTTCTGGTGGAGCCTGTTCCCTGAATGGAAAGAAATTGACCTGATGCTTCCCTTTCTGCGCCGTTCCCGTCGTTTTCTCCATAATGCCTGCAGTTCCATGGCGCTGCTTGCGGCGTTCTGTGCCCCGGCAGTCGCCGCCACGCCGTCCGTGCCGCTGATGCCGCAGCCCCGCTCCATCACGCTGTCGGGGCAGGACATTCCGGTTGCGGGCGGGGTTCGCATCGAATGGGCCGGCAAACCCACGCCCATGCTGCGCCGGGCGGGGGAACGTTTTTCCGCGCGCCTTGCCATGCTGGCGGGCCGTCCCACGGCGGGCGTGACACCGGTCGTGCTGCATATCTCCAGCCAGCCCGACCCGACGTATCTGAGCGTGCAGGAACGCGAACATTACACCCTTGGCGTTGCCGCGAACGGTGGCATCCATCTGGATGCGGATGGTCCGGCAGGCGTGCTGCATGGCCTGTCCACCCTGCTGCAGCTGGTTGCGCTGACGCCGCAGGGGCCGGTCCTGCATGAAGCCAGCATTGACGATGCCCCGCGCTTTGCATGGCGTGGCGTGATGCTGGACGTATCGCGTCATTTCATGTCGGTGGAAACGGTCAAGCGGCAGCTTGATGCCATGGAACTGACCAAGCTCAATGTCCTGCACTGGCATCTGAGCGACGGGACAGGATTCCGCGTCGAAAGCCGGCGGTTCCCCCGACTGCAGCGCCTGGGGGGGCATAACCAGTATTATACGCAGGCGCAGGTGCGTCAGGTCGTGGCCTATGCCGCCGATCGCGGCATCCGCATCGTGCCGGAATTCGACGTGCCCGGCCACGCGCTGTCGATGCTGGAGGCCTATCCCGAACTGGCGGCGCAGCATGTTCCCTCCGAAGAGGAACGCAAGTACCCCTGCACGATCACCATCAATCAGGTCAGGACCGATGCAAACTGCAACAAGGTCTATAACCTGAACAATGCGGCGTTCGATCCGACAAAGCCGCAGACGCTGCATTTCGTAAGCGCGCTATACGAGGAAATGGGACATCTGTTCCCCGACCGGTATTTCCATTCCGGCGGGGACGAGGTCGCAAGCCGGCAATGGAACGACAATCCTGCCATCGTGGCCTATATGAAGCAGCATGGCTTTGCCGATGCGCCCGCGTTGCAGGCCGCCTTTACCGCGCAGATCGAACATGCCCTTGCCCGGCAGGGCAAGATCATGATGGGCTGGGACGAAGTCAGCGAGGCACCGATCCCCTCCAACGTCGTGGTCGAGGCATGGCGCGGTTCGAAATGGGTCCAGTCGGCGACGGCGGCGGGGCATCCGGTTGTCGTCTCTTCCGGCTATTACCTCGACCTGCTGACCCCCGCGGCGACGCATTATCAGGTCGATCCCATCGATCCCAAGGCCGTGGGCCTGCCGCAGGATGCGTTTGGCAAGGGGCATGGCAGGCACAGGCCGGCGGCCGACGCCTTTGCGCTGGATCCGGACGCGAAACCCCTTGACGCGGCGCAGCGGCAGCTCGTGCTGGGGGGCGAGGCGCCCTTGTGGAGCGAACTCGTCTCCGACGAGATGGTCGATGCCCGCATGTGGCCGCGTTCGGCGGCGATTGCCGAACGGTTCTGGTCCGATGCCTCCGTGCGTGATGTGGCGGATATGGAAAGGCGCCTGCCGTTGATCCAGCATGAGCTGGAGGCAACGGGCCTGCAGGCGCGCATGCATGAAAAGGAAATGATCGCCCGCCTGACGCCACAGAACGTAACCCCGCTGACGATACTGACATCCGTGACAAGTCCGGTGCGCAATTACGCCCTGAACCGTCTGGCCTCACGCAGTGGCGACGCCATGCTGAACGCGCCCGTCGCAATTGCCGCCCCCGACAGTTTCGACGCGATTGCTTTTAACGCCATGGCGGCACGCTATGCCGCGGGGGAAAAGGCACTGGCCGTCCCCATGAGGGAAATGCTGCGGCGGTACGTGGCGAATGATGCGGCCTATGCCACGGTTGCGACGACGCCGCTTCTTCAGGATGCGCGTCCCGTATCGCAGCAGCTGGCGGAAGTGGCGACGGTGGCTCTGGAAGCCCTGCGGAAGCATAAGGGTCATGGGCATCACTGGCACAGGCGTGTCAACAAGGTGCTTGCGGTGCAGGATGCCACCTTTGCCGCATGCGCCACCAGCGTGGTGGCCCGCGCGCGTCCGCAGCCGCCTTCGGGACTGCTGATCGATATCGTGCCGGGTGTCCATGCCCTCGTCAATCATGCGCACTGAGGTCATGCGCCGACAGTATTCGATGCGATGCAGGGAAAGGATGGCTTCATGCGGCTGACACGCAGGGCGATGTGGAAGGGCGGCATGGCCCTGTGTGGCGGTGCAGTGTTGAAAAGTCTGCCGGCGGGCGCGAAAACGCCTGATTGCGCCAGCGACAGTCTTCATTCGGTTCAGACGGGCTTTGAATGCCTGCGTTCGGACCGTTACGAAATCCTGCGTGGGCGCAAGGTCGGGCTGGTGGCCAATCCGACCAGCGTGGGCAGGAACCTGCACCATATCGCCGATATCATGCATGCGGATGCGGGTTTCGACCTGCATGCCATTTTCGGGCCCGAACACGGTTTCCGCGGGTCCGCCCCGGCGGGCCAGTCAGAGGCCCCGACCCGTGATCCGCATACCGGCGTCATGGTCTATGACATCTATAACATCGCCGGGGCACGGCTTGATGCCATCCTGCGGGCTTCGGGCATCGACATGATGGTTTTCGACATCCAGGATGTCGGTTCGCGTTTTTATACGTATATATCGACGCTTTACGATACAATCTGCGCATGTGCGCGGCTGGGGCTGGATTATGTCGTGCTCGACCGTCCCAATCCCGTTTCGGGACAGCGGGTGGAGGGGCCTGTCCTTGACCCGCATTTTTCGTCCTTTGTCGGCAGGCAGGCCATTCCCATACGGCACGGGATGACGGTCTGTGAAATCGCCAGCCTGTTCAATGAATGTTTCGTTCCGGCCGTTACGGGGCGGCCGGTGCGTCTGCGGCATGTGGGCATGAAGGGCTGGCGTCGGGACCTGTTTTTTGATCAGACGGACCTGCCCTGGATTCCACCCAGTCCCAATATGCCGACAGTGCAGACGGCGATTGCCTATTCCGGGACCTGCCTGTTTGAGGGAACGACCATGTCCGTGGGGCGCGGGACGGCGATGCCCTTCCTGTATCTGGGGACGCCGGATCTGGATGCCGCGGCATGGCGCGACAGGCTGGAGGCAGCGAACCTGCCGGGTGTCGCGTTCCGCGATGTTGCGTTCTCCCCTTCGGCTTTTGTCGATAAGGGGAAAATGGATCATGGGGTGCAGATCGTCATTACCGACAGGAACAGCTTTGAATCGGTCAGGACCGGTGTGACGCTGATTTCCACATTGCGCGGCCTGCTGCCGAGCCTGCCGTGGGGCGGGAACAGTCGGACGTTCGACCTGCTTGCCGGGACCGATACCCTTCGCCATCAGCTTGATCAGGGGATCGGGCCTGCCGCGATTATCCAGTCATGGCAGGACGGGCTGGCGCGTTTCGGGGCCATGCGCAACAAATACCTGCTTTATGGCTGATACGGGTTATTCGCTGAACAGGAACTGGCGCGTGGCGATCCCGGCCGCGCCGGTGGCCCAGTCCGTGCGCCGTGTTTCACGCAGGGTCAGGGTCGTTTCCCAATCCGGGCGCGGCATGACATGCGTTTCCATCGTCTGGCGCAGGACCGCGCCAAAGACGCCTTCGCGAAAGGGCTGGTCCAGCATGACCACGACCTGGCTGGGGTCAAACAGCTGGACAAGCTGCGCCACCGCAAGTCCCATCGCACCGCCGGCAATATGAAGAATACGCAGGGCATCGGCATGGCCGTCCCGCGCCAGCAGTTCAAGTTCGGCTGGCGAACCGGGAAGACCACGCTGCTGCGCCATGGAACGTATGGCCTGCAGCGAGGAAACCGTATCAAGGCATCCGCGCTTGCCACAGCTGCACGGACGTTCCGTTTCCTTTCCATCAGGCCAGAATACCGTCGTGTGGGAAATCTCGCCCGCTCCGCCGTGAAAGCCGCGATGCAGCTTTCCGTCAACGATGTGGGCGCATCCAATGCCCCCGTCACCCACGATGATCATGCTGAAATCAGGACAGTCACGCAATATTCCAAACAGGTGTTCGCCCTGCACCAGCGCATTGGCGTCGTTTTCCGCGAAAACCGGTACCTTCAGCCGATCCTGGAGGGGGGTGACAATGTCGACATTCCGCCATCCCAGCGCGGTCGAACGCAGGCATGCGCGCCTGTCCCGTGCAACAAATCCCGGGATTGCGATACCGACACCGCCAAGTGGGCCTGCCCGGTCATCAGCCTGCGCCAGCAGTGTTTCGATGCCGCTGGCGATATGATCGACACAGCCATCGGGATCCGGGATACGGGGAAAATCCATCTGGGCCAGAATTTCACCATGCAGGTCCGTCAGCAGGATCTGCCCCGGATCAGACTGGAGCGAAACCCCCGCAAAACAGGCGGAGATGGCGTTCAGCCCCAGCAGGATGGCCGGACGTCCCTGCCCAAAGACCAGTTCACGTTCGGACAGGATGTTGCGATCCAGCAGTTCGCGCGTCAGGGTCGAGACGGTCGCCTTGCTCAGCCCGGTAATTTCCACCAGTTGCGTTCTGCTGATATTGCCCATCATGCTGATGGCGCGCAGTACCCGGTATTGTCCAGACGTAAACATTCGTGTCCTGACCCACTATCTCCGATCTTTGTTTTTAATTGATACGTATTCGAAAGACAATTAGTATGAAAACGGAACTTAGTGAGTTGGCCGAATGATTCCGCACGCTTTTTTAGGTGCATATCCTGTCTGTGATGTGTCGTGCCCATTCCGGGGTCTGTCTGTCATATGCGGGCACGGGAGTGATGTTGCGTGATACTGTGTGCGGATATCGGCGGTTCCTATATCGATTTTGCGCAGGCGGATGCAAAGCACGAACTGTCGCATCGAAAGCGCATGCCGACGCCGACCACGGATCTGGATCGGTTTGTTTCGGTAATGAATGACATGGCTGCCGGTTACGACGCCACGATACCGCTGCATATCGCAATCGCGGGTGTCTGTGCGCCACGCAGCGGCCAGACGCGTACCGCCAACATCCCCTGTGTCAATGGCGTGCCCCTGCGGCGGTTCCTGACCGAACGGCTGGGGCGTCGCGTGCTTGTCGCCAATGATGCGCACTGCTTTGCTTTGAGCGAGGCCATGCAGGGGGCGGGCGCCGGACACGACATTGTTTTCGGGATCATCCTGGGGACAGGTGTTGGCGGCGGCCTGATTATCGATGGGCGTCCCGTGATCGGACCGGGCGGACTGGGCGGTGAGTGGGGGCATGGCCCCTTCATTGCCGAAGCCACCGGACCGGGGAGCATTCCCTCGCTGCCATGTCAATGTGGGCAGCGCGGATGTCTGGATACGATCGGCGGCGCGCGCGGGATCGAGCGTCTGCATCATCATCTGGGCGGCGGGGAATTGCATGCCCGTTCCCTCCTTGCGCAGTGGCAGGAGGGGGACGGGGCGGCACGACGCACAGTGGATGTCTGGCTGGATCGCATGTCCGCGGGGTTGGCGATGGTCGCGAACGTGACGGGTGCCTCCATCATGCCGGCGGGTGGGGGGCTGGCGCATCAGGTGGCGCTGATTGAGGCACTGGATCGCACGGTCCGTGACCGTATCCTACGCCATCAGGAAACCCCGCTTGTCGTGCCGGGGCACCTGCCCGGGGAATCCGGGTTGATCGGGGCTTCGTGGCTGAAAGACTGAAGGGGGCTATCCTTTACAGGATTGCTAGATCGGGTGGTAACGGTTTCATCGCTGCCTGTCCGTAAGAGCTGTCCGGCATGTCCCGGCCCAAGGTTTCAATGCGGCGATGGTGCGTGGTTGCGCTGACGTCGCTATTGGCGGCGAAGATTGACAGGGCCGTCCGATCGGCCGTCTGATGCGGCGTGCAGCCGCGATGCTGAACGGCTTTTCCGGTCGAGGAATGGATCGCGCGCAGGTAATTGGACCCACAATGCTCGGCAGGGTGCCGCTTTCAGTGCCTGCGGGGCTGTCGCCATCGCGATGCAGTGATCCGTCCGTTCCTTGCGCAAGAAGTGAAATTTCATGCATGAGTGTGAAATTAAACAAATTAAAACAATAAGTTGTGCGATTACCTTTCCCGCATTTCAGCATTTTCATCGCAAGGCAGTCGAAAGGCATGCTTCGTCCGTACTTTGTTTTTGTGCCTGAACTATCATTGGGTGGTTTCCGAACTATTGCGTCCACCTGGATTGCCCGGCATTATCCGTTAACAGAAGAAAACGTTTGTTTCGTCACTTTAATGACATCATGCAGGGCATCGCGTTCATGAACGTTTCGTCTCGTCATCAATCCTTCTGTTTCCGGGCGTATATGGCGGCTGTTCCTGCTGGCGGAAAAATGTGGTCATGACGCGCATTGGAAATGCGTGCGCCGCGTTGTGTTCTGCTGTCGTTCATATTCGCGCAGACAGATGATCAGAGTGTCGTCAATAGTGCAACAGCATTGCGCGTATCGGCATTCGCCGCAACCTGCGGTCAGATTTTTTGATGCCAGTCCTGCTGGTGGCATGTCTGCCGTCAGGGATTCTGTTTCGGTCGGTTTCTGATCATTGCCTGCCATCGGGGCCGTGTCTTTAGGGGCATCGTCACGATTGCCGGGCCAGGGAGGTTCCATTGTCCGCACCGTATCCTGAAAGTCCTGCCGGAACATATGGGTGGCGGCCCATCGTCATTATTGCCAGCCTGTTTTTCATTATCGGCTTCGTGACGTGGCTCAATGGTCCCCTGATTACCTTTGTTCAGGTGGCGTTTGACCTCAGCACCGTCAGCGCATTCCTTGTCCCCATGTGTTTTTACTTTTCCTATCTGCTGTTTCCCGTGCCTGCGACCATGCTGGCGCAGCGGACGGGATTGCGGGGCGGTCTGGTCATCGCGCTGGTGATCCTGTCTGCCGGGATCGCGATCTTTGGCGAATGCGTCAGCGTGCGATGGTATCCGGGGGCGTTGGGGGGGCTGTTCGTCATCGGGGCGGGGCTGTCGCTGCTGCAGGTCACGATCAATCCCTATGTGACGCTTCTCGGGCCGCCGCAAAAGGCGGCACAGCGCATTGCCATCATGGGGGTGGCGAATAAGCTTGCGGGTATTGTGGCCCCGATTGTCCTTGCCCTGCTGGTCATGCGCAACATCAATGATATCGCGCTCAGGGTAAAGGCCGCGCCGGATGCCGGTGCCCGCGATCGCATCCTGGATCAGTTCGCCCATGCGGTGCAGGCGCCCTATCTGGTCATGGCGCTCATCCTGCTGGTAACCGCTGTCGGGCTGGCACGCTCGTCACTGCCGGAAATAGATATTTCCACGCCTGAGGACGAGGATGTGGCGGCAGAGGAAAAAGACCCGAAACGCGGTGGCCCGGCATATCTGTGGTTCGGCGTGGCGTGCATGTTCCTTTATGTCGGGACGGAAGTCATGGCGGGCGACGCCATTGGCGCATATGGCGCAAGCCTCGGCCTTCCGCTTGACCAGACGAAGTTCTTCACCTCGCTGACCCTCGCGGCGATGATGTGTGGCTATATACTGGGCATGTTCCTGGTGCCGCGTGTCTTTTCGCAGGAACGTTATCTCGGGCTGTCGGCAGGGTGCGGGCTGGTGCTGTGCGCGCTGACATGGCTGACGCATGGCTATGTTTCGGTCATGTGCGTTGCCCTGTTCGGTTTTGCCAACGCCATGATTCTTCCCGCCCTCTTTCCCATCGTCATCCGCGAAGTGAAGGAACGCAGCGCCCAGGCGACGGCGATGCTGGTCATGGCATTTTCGGGCGGGGCGGTGCTGCCGCAGATATTCGTGCAGACCATGCCGTTTCTGGGCGTGCAGAACGCCTTTGTCGCGCTGATGGCGCCATCCTACGGCCTGATAATACTGTATGACATCCTGATCCAGCGTCGGGGCCGGTCGCGTCCGGCGCCGGTGATGATGGTCGAAAGCTGATGTCCTATCGCGGCCTGTACATATATCCCTGGGATATCGCGGATCAGGAAGACCTGCCCGGCTTTGCCACGGACATGCAGGCAATCGGGATCAATACGCTGTGCGTTGCCTCGGCCTATCATGCGGGAAAGTTCCTGCGTCCTCATGGCCGGGGGGGAAAGGTGTTCTTTCCCCAGGACGGGGCGGTCTATCTTCCTACACGGCCCGAGACATACGGAACGATCCGCCCCATCATGGCGGAACAGGGCCTCGGCGTCGATGCGATGCAGGTCCTGCGTGCGCATGGGCTGAGCCTGTCGGCGTGGACCGTGCTTTTTCATAACACCGCGCTTGGCGCGCGCTATCCGCAATTTGCCTGTCACAATGCGTTTGGTGACTGTTATCCCTACAGCCTGTGCCCGTCCCACCGGGAGGTCCGCGCCTATGGGATATCGCTGTGCCGCGATATCGCCGCGCATCCACATATTGACGACCTTGTTATCGAGACCTCCGGATGGCAGCCGTTCCATCACGGTTTCCATCATGAAATGAGCCTCCTGTCGCCCAATCCATGGTCCGATACCCTTCTGGGCCTGTGTTTCTGTGGGGCATGCGTCGCGGGCGCAACAGGGGCGGGGATTGGCGCATGCGGCGTGCGACAGCGTGTGCGGGAGCATCTATCGGCCTATTTCGCGCGTCGTGGCGATGGCACGGCGGCCGCAGGCCATGACCGCCTGATGCATGCCGTGCTGTTTGATGATGACCTGCGGGCGTTCCTGCGCTGGCGCTGTGGGCAGGTGACCTCCCTTGTGGCGGAAATCCGTCAGGCCATTTCACCTGATGTCAGCGTGCATGTCATTCCTTCGGTCCAGGCCAGTCCCGTTCAGGCATGGGTGGAGGGCACCGACCTTGCCGCGCTGGCGGGGGCATGTGACGGGCTGGAGGTATGTCTGTATGGCGCCGACACGCGCGCCCTGCTGTCGCGGTTCGAGGATGTGCATGACATCATGCCGGATCAGGCCTCCCTTCGCGCTGTCCTGCGCCCCGCCGCGTGCGATTTCAGCGACGCCGCGTCATTCTGCGCCCAGGTCGATGCGCTGGCGCAGCATGGCGTGCGCGATTTCGCCTTTTACAATTTCGGTCATCTGCGCCGGGAAAACATCAACTGGATAGGTCAGGCACTCGGTGACCTGCCCGCCCCGACAGGGCGGGCATCGTGACACCGATGCGCCGAAACTGGAGAATATCATGAAGGTTGTCATCTGTCCGACCGCCGAACATACAACCGCGTTGACGGCGCGTGTCATTGAACAGGCCCTGCGCCAGAAGCCGGATATCGTCCTGGGCCTTGCGACCGGCCGCACGATGGAGGCGGTGTATGCCCATCTTGTCACCTCCCACAGGCAGGCAGGACTGGATTTCGGGCGGTGCCGGACATTCAACCTTGACGAATATGCCGGCATTGCCCCGTCTTCGGCCCGTTCCTATCGCACCTATATGGATGAACACCTGTTTTCGCGGGTCAACATCTCCCGCCGCGCGACCCATGTCCCCGATGGAAGCGCCGATGACATCGTGGCGCAGTGCGCGGAATACGAAGATGCGATCCGCGCCAGCGGTGGCGTGGGGCTTCAGCTTCTTGGGCTGGGGGAAAATGGTCATATCGGGTTTAACGAACCTTTTTCCGCCTTTACGTCGCGGACGCGGCTCGTGACCCTTGATCCTGCCACGCGACAGCAGAATGTCGGCATGTTTGATGATGACCTGACGCAGGTTCCCTATCACGCCATTACGATGGGAATTGCGACGATCCTCGATGCCCGTCGCACGGTCATGGTCGTGAACGGAAAGGCCAAGGCCGAAATGCTGGCACGCGTGATCGAGGGACCGATGACCGCCAGCATCAGTGCCACCGCCCTGCAGATGCATGCCGACTGCCTGATCATCGCGGACGAGGCCGCGGCGGGCGCGCTTTCGCGGCGTGCGTATATCGCGCACCTGATGCAGCATGACCCCGAACTCAGGGCGCTTTTGTCCTGAGGCGGATGGCGGGGCAGGCTTGTATTGCCGGGGACAGGATAACGTTATGAACGATGCAATTCTGGCGGTGGATGGCGGGGGAACGCGGACCCGGGCCGTCGTTGTCGCGCGCGACGGCCATGTCATCGAACGCCGCCATGCGGGCGGCAGCAATCCTTATGACAAGGCGGACTGGGCGGAAACGCTGGGCGGGCTTCTGCGTGGCATCGGGCCGTGTCCCCTGCGGGCGGCGACGGTCGGCCTTGCGGGATACAGCGCGTTGCGGCCGTCGTCGCGCATGCAGGAAGAGGTCATTCGTCAGGCCCTTGGCCCGGATGTGGCGATCATGACGTGTTCGGACGTGGAAATTGCCTGTATCGGCGCATTCGCCGATGGGCCGGGCATTCTGGCGCTGGCGGGCACCGGGTCGGTGATATGGGCCGATGACCATCAGCATCCGCCGCTGCGGGTCGGTGGCTGGGGCTTCATGCTTGGTGACGAGGGAAGCGGATACTGGATCGGGCGCATCGCGCTGGGCCGGGTGGTTTATTTCCTCGATACCCGCCATCCGGACGGAGCGGCGTTCGCGCGCAGCATACTGCAGGCGATGGACCTGCCGGACGATCCTGATGTCGCGGGGGAGGCGCTGCTGGAATGGCAGCGGATACAGGCGCATCCCCGCTCGGCGATTGCGTCGCTGGCGCATGTGGTTGACCGTCTGGCGGATGAAGGCTGCGTGGAGGCCAGGCGCATTCTGGTGCGTGCGGCGCGTTTCCTGTCGTCACAGGTCAGGACCGCGCGCGCGCGCCTCAAACACCCTCTGCCATGGAGCCATAGCGGCAGCGTGTTCCACAGCCGCACTGTGGTCGGGGCCGTGACGCGCTTTCTGGACGAGGCCCCGCAGCCGCCGCAGTTTTCGGCCATCGGTGGCGCCGCCATGCGGGCCGCCCGGCTTGCGGGATGGGAGATCGGCCCTTCGTGGCTGGCGCGGCTTCGTCAGGGCCTGTCGTGTGACTGACGGGGATGTGATATGAGTGGCAGACGGGATTCATGATCGGACGTAACCTATGAACATCAGTGGTCAGCTTGTCCTTGAGGATCGGATTGTCAGCGCGTCGATGTCCTTTGACGCGATGATCGGCGAAATCACGCCGCAGGCCGATATGCCGGAACGCTATATCCTGCCGGGGTTCATTGACGGTCATGTCCATGGCGGCGATGGCGCGGATACGATGGACGGGGTGGATGCCATTCACCGGCTGTCACGCTTTCACCTCTCCCACGGCACAACAACCATCCTGCCGACCACCATTACGCGCCCGTGGGCCGATGTGATGGACGCCCTGCATGCCGTGGCGGAGGTCTGGCGCACCGGAATCCCTGACGGTCCGCAGGTCCATGGCGCGCATCTGGAGGGACCGTTCGTCAGTCCCCACCGTCTGGGCGCGCAGCCGCCGTTCGCCATTGCCCCGGACCCGTTCCATGTGGAGCAGGCCCTTTCCACCGGCGTGGTGCGGGTTGTCACCCTTGCCCCCGAACTGGAACATGCCGAAACCGCCATGGAGGCGTTCGCCGGGGCGGGCGTACGGGTAAGCCTGGGACATACCGTGACGGATTACGAGGGCGCAGAACGCGCGATCTGTCGCATCTGTGCCGCGGGGGGCGTGGCGGGCGCGACCCATCTGTTCAACGCCATGGCCCCGATCGAAAGCCGCAGGCCCGGCCCGGTGACCGCCCTGATGTGCAGTGACGTCGCCTATGCCGAGATGATTTTTGACACCCATCACGTCCATCCCGCGACGTTCCGGCTGGCGCACCGCGTCATGGGATCGCGGCTGCTTTTCGTAACCGACGCCATGCGGGGCACTGGCGGAGGCGACGGGATCAGCCAGTTGGGTGGGCAGACCGTGCATATCCATAACGGGGTCGCGCGTCTGGATAACGGGTCGCTTGCGGGCAGTGTGCTGACGCTTGACGTGGCGTTGCGCAATGCGGTGGATGCAGGCATGTCCCTGACCGACGCTGCATCGCTGGTCAGTACGAACCCCGCCCGTTATCTGGGGCTGGAGGACCGGGGCACCCTGGCGTCAGGGCGGCGTGCCGATTTCGTGGTCATGAACAATGCCCTGCAGATCGAGGAAGTCTGGGTCGGGGGAAAGCGCCTGCGCTGACCGTTGCGCTCATATATTCATGTCCGCAAGCCACATCGCAGCAGGCTTCATCTTCTATTTCAAAGGATAAGGCCTGAGCTTTGCGTGCCGCGCAGTATCAAGCGCGACGCTGTCCGCCTTCAGGACATTGATTGCGGTCTGGTGCAGGCGGTCGATCGAAATGGTGTGGAGGGTAGCCACGGAAGTCAGGCCAAGCCGGTTCATTAAGATTGTCAGTACGCGCTTGTCGGCATAGCTGTGCGGATCGCTGGGATCGTCGCCCTGATTGTTGGCGAAAGCGTCGAGCACGCGATCCCTGGTAGTGTCAGCATAGATGATCTCAACGAGCTTGGCGCGATATTCAAGCTGCCATGAGGGCATGTCTCCAAAACGCTTTTTATCCGAATAGTGCTGGCTCTCGTGGGCGAGGAAGTTTACCCGGAAATTCTCATCGGTCAGGCTCTTGTAACTCGGGACGATCACGAAAAGACCCTCGGTAGTGGTCCAGCCTCCGGTTCCGGTACGGTTACACGTCAAATAGCTACTCCAGCCGCGACTTATGAAGCCGTCGAGATAGTTGACATGTGTCGCATTGCTGCCTTCGGGCAAGGGAACCTGCTCGATTTTCTGTGTGTTACGGCTCCAGATCATTAAATCATGAAGAACACCTGTCCGCCCTTCCAGAGAAAAGAGACCGTAGGACGTCAGGCGGGCGGCAATCAACGGTTCAGCTTCTGCGATATTACTGACGGGATGGCCGAGGAGCTTTGCCAGACCGTCAATGAGTGCCCTTTCTGCTGCCGGACGGCTGTCATTATTGAGTGCGCTTGTGCGCCAGTAGGTGCGATACAGTTGCAGAAGATTACGCGTAAAGACATTCACATCAGGAGTGTCTGATGTAACTGGCAATGGACCTGTAGCGTTCAGGCGCGACAAGGCACATTCACGAAAGTAACGATCTTTGGTGTCAAGTTCCATCGGTGAGATGGATTTCAGCGTGGCCTGTGCGTCACGTCCCTGTGCACGCAGGATGGCACCCATTGCCAGACGGAATTCCTGTTTTGCTGCCGGTGTGGTTGTGGTCGTCGTCGCGATCGGAATGATGGCAGAAGCGGCGAGTAAAAAAGCAGGGACATTAGTGGGCATCAATTTACTCACGTTCAGTAATTTTCTGTCTCCTATCAACATTGCATCGTATCGTCTTGAATGGATTTGACCTTTCACTCAGGGGGAAATAACCCGACGTCACCCTGACTGTTCGGCATAAATGCGCCAGATCTGCGAAGCCGCAACTGTCAGCAATCGCCGCTAGGCTCAGGACCCATTGATATGAGTGTCAGGATGTGATTCAGGCTCGTTGA
>NZ_QEXL01000009.1 GCF_003311635.1 Novacetimonas cocois
GGCGCCCACGGCCGCGCCGCCCGCCGCGCCCGCCAGCGCGCCAATGGCCGCACCTTCGCCACCACCGGCCAGTCCCCCGATCGCGGCCCCGCCGCCTGCCCCGATCAGCCCGCCACCCAGCGCGCGCTGCCCGGGGTCATAGGGGTTGGTGCAGGCGCCCATGGTCGCGCACGTCAGTGCCGCGACGAGAAAGCCGGTCCGCCGACGCAGGAAATCGTGAAGGATCATTCGTGTTAATCTCTTGTGCAGGGGCGGCGGAACTGCCGCGCCGACCATGGTCATATTGTAGCTTGCGCCCCGCAGGAAAGGACATCGCGCAGGATAAAATTCGGGCATTTTGTAACAAAGCGCCTTGGCGGCCATAAATTAACGAATTAAAACCATGTCTCCTCTTGCTCCCATCCGTCTGCATCGGTAAGCCCTCGACCTGATCCAGGATTTCTCGGCAGGGGAACAGGCGTCTGGCCGCGTTATCCGGTCGGGGCTTCGGAATGGGTCATGGCTGCTTTGTTGTCGGGAGTTTTGGATGTTTGCTCGTGTGCTGGGTCTGCTGTCCGCTGATATGGCGATCGACCTCGGCACGGCCAATACACTGGTCTATGTCAAGGGGCGCGGCGTCGTCCTGAATGAACCTTCGGTCGTTGCCCTGGCCGAGGTGCGGGGCAAGAAACAGGTTCTGGCCGTTGGGGAGGAAGCCAAGCTGATGGTTGGCCGTACCCCTGGCAATATTACGGCCATCCGCCCGTTGCGTGATGGCGTCATCGCCGATTTTGAAGTTGCGGAAGAAATGATCAAGCATTTCATCCGCAAGGTGCATAACCGGCGCATGTTTGCCAGCCCGCTGATCATCGTGTGCGTCCCGTCCGGCTCGACCGCGGTCGAACGCCGCGCGATCCAGGAAAGCGCCGAAAGCGCGGGCGCGCGCAAGGTCTTCCTGATCGAGGAACCGATGGCGGCGGCGATCGGGGCGGGCCTGCCCGTGACCGAACCGTCGGGCAGCATGATCGTCGATATCGGCGGTGGCACAACAGAGGTTGCGGTCATCTCCCTTGGCGGGATTGTCTATGCCCGTTCCGTGCGCGTGGGCGGCGACAAGATGGACGAGGCGATCATCTCCTACATCCGGCGCAACCATAACCTGCTGATCGGCGAAAGCTCGGCCGAACAGATCAAGATCGGGCTGGGATCGGCCATCGCCCCCGATGATCCGGACGACATGGGCCCCTGGCGGGAGGTCAAGGGACGCGACCTCATCAACGGCGTCCCGCGCGAGGTGGTGGTGTCGCAGGCACAGATCGCCGAAAGCCTTGCCGAACCCGTCAGCCAGATCCTCGACGCGGTGACGACGGCGCTGGAGAATACACCCCCCGAACTGGCCGCGGATATCGTGGACAAGGGGATTGTCCTGACGGGTGGCGGCGCGCTGCTGTATCGTCTGGACGAGGTGCTGCGCCGGGCGACGGGCCTGCCGGTCACGGTGGCGGAGGACGCGCTGTCCTGCGTTGCGATGGGCACCGGGCGCGCGCTGGAGGAAATGAAGCGGTTGCGCAATGTGCTGACAAGCATGTACTGACGACAGGCAACCGCATGACCACCCGCCGCGGGGGATGGTCGATGCAACACGATGAGGGGGATGCAGGACGATGGGGGGCCGGCGCTCAGGCACGTTCGATAGCTCCGCGCGTGGCGTGGACAGATGGACGGCGCGCCCATGGTGATGCCGGTTTCCATCCAGTCCCGCCAGGCGATGGGCAAGCTGGTGCTGCCTTTCCTGATCCTTGTCGCCTGTGGTGTCATCCTGCTGGGCAAGGCGGATCGTCCCCTCGTTGAGCATATGCGCATGCAGGTGGCCGACCTGCTGGCCCCGGCCTATGGCCTTGTGGCATGGCCACAGGCGCGGTTGCGTGAACTTTCGGGGAATCTTCAGGACATCCGGAATCTGGAGGCGGAAAACATCCGCCTGCGCACCGAAAATGCCAACCTCCAGCACTGGTATGACGTGGCGGCGGCGCTGGCGGACGAGAATGCGACGCTCAAGGCCAACCTGCACTGGATCCCGGACGAGGCCCCGTCCTATGTGACCGGGCGCGTGGTGCGCGATACCAGCGGCCTGTATGCCCGCGCGGTGCTGCTGGCGATCAATCCCGACACCAATGTGCGCAAGGACGGGATCGCGCTGGATGGCGCGGGACTGGCCGGGCGCGTGACGGAGGTGGGCAAGCGTTCGGCGCGCGTGCTGCTGATTACCGATTCCTCCAGCCGGCTGCCGGTCACGCTGGAATCCAGCCACGCGGCCGCCATCATGGCGGGTGACAATTCATCGACGCCAAAGATCATCTATTACCCGCAGGACAACCTGCCGGTGGAGGGGGAACGCGTCGTGACCAACGGCGAAATCGAATCCCTGCCTGCCGGCCTGCCGGTGGGGCATGTCCATTACCTGCGGCCCGGAACGCCGGTGGTGATTCCCGCCGCCGCGCTGGAACACCTCGATATCCTGCGGATTTTCAATTATTCCGACGCCGTCGTCCCGCCGGACGCGCCGGGACGGATTCCGCTGCCCACGGTCGGGCGCACCATGACCCTTCCTCCTCAGTTCCAGCCAAAGCGGGGATGAAAGAGTGCATGGATGAAACCGCTTTCGCCACCGTCCCTGAAGCCCGAAATCCAGCCCCGTTCCGGACTGGCCCACGGCACCGACCTGTTCGTGCGTCACTGCCTGCCGTGCCTGTTCGTCCTGCTGGTGACACTGGTGCTGTCCGCGCCGCTCAACATACCGGGGCAGGCGGAACTCATGCCTGCCATCGTGCAGGTATCGGTATTCCTGTGGTCGGTGTTCCGGCCCGCGCTGATGCCCTCTGTCGCGGTGTTCGGGCTGGGGATGTGCGTGGACCTGCTGAGTTTCGATCCACCCGGCGTCATGCTGCTTGTCCTGCTGGTGGTGCATGGCGTGGGACTGTCGGGGCGTTACGTGCTCGCGCGGCTCAACGTCTTCGTGCTGTGGCTGGTGTTCGGCGTGGTCATGGTCATGGCGACGGCGATGCAGTGGGTGCTGTGTTCGGCGCTGGCGCTGCATCTGGTGGAAACGGTACCGTTCATGTTCGAATGCGTCTTGGCATTTGGCAGCTTTCCGGTGCTTTATGTCATATTCGTCTGGACTTACCGCTTTATCGTCAACGACGCGAATCGCGCCTGAACAACAGGGCTGATGGGCCAGCCGTATTCCGATCTGCCCGGATGGGTGAATGAAGTTCCGTAAGAAGAAGACCGCCACGCGTCTGATGACCCGGCCCGAAGAGGGCAAGAACCCCTCCCGCGGGGTGTTCACCCGTCGCGCTCTGCTGCTTATGGCGGCGCAGGGGGCGGTGCTGGGCGCGCTTGCGCAGCGGCTGTATGGCCTGCAGGTCCGCGATGGTGGCCATTATGCGCGGCTGGCGGAAAACAATCGGTTAAGCAAACGCTTTTTTGCACCTCCTCGTGGCCGCATCACCGACCGTTTTGGGATCGCGGTGGCGGCGAACAAGGTGAACTGGCGCGCGCTTCTGCTGGCGGAGGAGACGAACGACCTGCCGGGCACGCTGGAACGTTTTTCCCAGCTTGTCCCGATGGAGCCGCGCGATACGGCGCGCGTCGAACGCGAACTGCGGCACAAGCGGCGTTTCATTCCCATCATGCTGCGTGATTTCCTGTCATGGGACGACATGGCGCGGCTGGAGCTCAACATGCCTTCGCTGCCCGGCGTGCTGATCGATGTGGGCACGACGCGCGTCTATCCCTTCGGCCCGCTTCTGGCGCATGTCGTGGGATACGTGGCCCCGCCATCGGAAAAGGATGTCGTCAGGAACGCGGAACTTGCCCTGCCGGGGATGCGCGTCGGACGTTCCGGCATCGAGCAGACGCAGGACGAAGGCCTGCGCGGGCAGGTCGGCTCGGTGGAGATGGAGGTCAACGCGGTTGGCCGAATCATGGCTGAACTTGACCGTGACGAAGGGCATCCGGGCAACGAAATCGCGCTGACCATCGACAGCGGCCTGCAGCAGCAGGTGCTGGGCCGGATGGCGGACCAGTCGGCCAGCGCGGTTGTCATGGACTGCCGCAACGGGGAAGTGCTGGCGATGGTCAGCAACCCCTCCTTCGACCCTTCGCTGTTCGACAGTGGCGTCAGCCAGGCGCAGTGGATCGAATGGACCAACAACAGCCAGACCCCGCTGATCAACAAGGCGGTTTCGGGCCTGTATCCGCCCGGCTCCACCTTCAAGCCGGCGGTCGCAATGGCGGCGCTGCGGGCTGGCACGCTTTCGCCGGGCGATCGCATCAACTGTCCCGGCTATATCGACGTGGGGGGGACGCGCTTTCACTGCTGGTCGCGTTACGGGCATGGGTCGCTGACCCTGCGGCAGGGGCTGAAATTCTCCTGCGACGTGTTTTTCTATGAGGTCGCGCGCCGCACCGGCATGGACCCCATTGCCATGACCTCGCACCAGTTCGGGCTTGGCGCGCCGCTGGATATCGAACTGCCGCATGTGCGTCAGGGGCTGATCCCCACGCCGCAGTGGCGGCGGGCGCATGGCCATCACTGGAATGGGGGTGATACCATCGTCAGCGGCATCGGACAGGGCTTCATGCAGGTCACCCCGCTGCAGCTTGCGACCTATGCCTCGCGCATTGCCACGGGCCGGAACGTGCAGCCCCATCTGGTGCGTGCCGTCAGCGGCAGGATCGGCGACATGGCGGCGCTGGACCATGCCGGGCCGATGGAAAACATGCCCGATCATTTCTTCAGCGCCATCCGCGAGGGGATGTATGCCGTCGTGAACGAGGAAAGCGGCACCGCCCCCAAGGCGCGCCTTGCCATTCCCGGCGTGCAGATGGCGGGCAAGACCGGATCGGCACAGGTGCGCCGCGTGTCGCGCGCGATGCGTGAAAGCGGTCATTTCAATTCGGCCAACCTGCCGTGGGAATATCGCCCGCACGCCCTGTTCATCTGCTTTGCCCCTTATGACGCGCCGCGTTACGCGGCGGCGGTGGTGGTGGAACATGGCAATGCCGGGGCGGAGGTCGCGGCCCCGCTGGCGCGTGACATCATGACCGACACGCTGATGCGCGATCCGGTCAATCACAAGGAATCGCCGGGTCAGGAAGTGGCGCAGGCGGACGTGGACCAGGGATAGCCACCAGACGTTTCCGATATCCGTTGCGGGCTGTCCGTTACCGGCCGTCCCTTACTGGCGCCGGGCGTGGGGATCGCATACGTTTGCGCCATGTTGTCCCTGCCGCCGGAGGACCGAGATGAATTTCCAGAAACGCCTGCTGCGCGCCGAACCCAATTTCCAGATCCTTGCCAAGCTGTGGCAGATCAACTGGATCTATGTCGTGCTGATCTGCCTGCTGGCGGCGGTGGGATATGGGGCGCTGTATTCGGCGGGCGGGGGCACGTCGCGCCCGTTCGCCGAACCGCAGACCATCCGTTTCTGCTTCGGGCTGGTCATGATGCTGGGCGTGGCGATGATGAGCCCGGCCGTGCTGGTGCGTCTTGCATGGCCCCTTTATGGCGTGTCGCTGGTGCTGCTTGTGGCGGTGCTGCGCATGGGGCACGTCGGAAAGGGGGCGGAGCGATGGCTGATGATCGGCGGCCTGCAGGTCCAGCCTTCGGAACTGGCCAAGATCGCGCTGGTCCTTGTTCTGGCAAGCTGGTTTCACAAGGTCAGCTATCGCAACATGGGCAATCCGCTGTACCTGATTCCGCCCGCGCTGATGGTGCTTGTGCCTGTGGGGCTGGTGCTCAAGGAACCGAACCTTGGCACGGCGGTCATCATCGCGACGGTGGGGGCCAGCCTGTTCTTTGCGGCGGGGATGCGGCTGTGGCAGATCGCGCTGCTGATCGCGCCGCTGCCGTTCCTGACCAAAATCGCCTACAGCCATCTGCATGATTATCAGAAGGCGCGGGTCATCACCTTCCTTCATCCCGAAAATGATCCGCTGGGCGCGGGGTACAACATCATCCAGTCCAAGATCGCGCTGGGTTCGGGCGGGATGTGGGGGCAGGGATACCTGCATGGCACGCAGGGGCAGCTCAACTTCCTGCCTGAAAAGCAGACGGATTTCATCTTTACCATGATCGCCGAGGAATGGGGGTATGTCGGCGCGGCCTCGGTCATCGGGCTCCTGCTGGTGATGATCCTTGGCGGCATGCTGATCGCCATGCGCAGCCGCAACCAGTTCGGGCGCCTGCTGGGGCTGGGCATCTCGATGAACTTCTTCCTCTACTGCGCGGTCAACCTGTCGATGGTGATGGGGGCGATCCCGGTGGGCGGGGTGCCGCTGCCGCTGATTTCATATGGCGGGTCGGCCATGCTGATGGTCATGTTCGGGTTCGGCCTGCTGCTGTCGGCATGGGTGCATCGCAACTCCACCTTTGGCGAAACGACGGACAGGGAGCCATGAGCGGCATCCTGCCTCCCTCTGCCGCCACCCGAAGGTCCTATCGCCTCAGCACCTATCACGCCGCCACCCTGCCGGTCGTGCGCGTGGGGCGGCGTCCTGCCGATGCCGGCCTGCCACGGCGGGGCACGGTCGTGATGCTCAGCGCGTGCAATCCGGGTGGGCGGCGGCGCATGGACGGATGGAATGCGCGCATGATGGCGCGTCTGGCCGTCGACCTGCGTCGCGTGCCCCATCATCGCGGCGAAGGGCGGCTGGGCCGGTGGTCCGAACCGCTCTATGCAGCGGAGATGGCACTTGCCCCGGCATTGCGCCTTGCGCGGCGGTATCGGCAGAACGCGGTCGTGGTCGCGCGGCGCGGGCAGGCGGCGCGGCTTGTCTATCTGGCCTGAGGGGCTGTCAGTTTCCGGACGTGCGCGGCAGTCGGCGCATGGATGGCCCGGGCCCTGCCCGGACCCAGCAGGGAGCGTAATTCCCGCGCCCTGATCTGTCTAAAAACTATGGTTTCCAAAGGTCCGCGACCTTTGGTGGGGTTTCAGGGGCAAAGCCCCTGAGAAAGCCGCCGCCCCCGCATTCATGACTGCGGGGGCAGAGGATCAGCCTTCGATCTGGCTGAAATCCGCGATCAGCACGGTCATGCGGCGCAGTTCCGACAGCAGGCGCAGGCGGTTGCGACGCACGGCCGCGTCTTCGGCATTGACCGTGACATCTTCGAAAAACCGGTCCAGCACGGGGCGCAGGCGGGCGACATCGCGCATGGCGTCGGCAAAGCGTTCTTCGCTGATGGCGTTTTCCACGGCCGGGATCGTGTGGGTCAGGGCCTGTGCAAGGGCGCGTTCCTCGTCCTGCGCATACAGGGCGGGGTCGGGGGTGCCTTCATGCGGGCCGTCCTTGCGGTCCTCGATACGCAGGATGTTGGCCGCGCGTCGTGTCGCCGCCAGCAGGTTGCGCCCGTCCTCCGTCGCCAGCATTTCCGCCAGCGCGTCGCTGCGGGCCAGCAGGCGGGTGATGTCGGTATCGGTATTGCCCACCGACACGGCGGCAAGGATGTCGTGACGCGCGCCCTCGTTGCGAAGCTGCACCCGCAGGCGTTCGGCCACGAACTGCGGCAGCAGGTCGAGGTCCGGGGCCAGGCGCAGCTTTTCCGGCAGGCCATGGGCGGCCATGACGAAGATTTCCGCAAGGTCGAGGCGCAGGTGGTTTTCGCGGATGATGCGGATCAGTCCCAACGCCGCGCGCCGCAGGGCATAGGGATCGCCCGAGCCACCCGGCTTTTCCCCCGCCGCGAAGAACGCGACAAGGCTGTCGATCTTGTCCGCCAGCGCCACGGCGATGGAAACGGGCGCGTGCGGCACGCCGTCATGCTGCCCGCGCGGCATGTAATGTTCGCCAATGGCGTCCGCCACCGCGTTGTCTTCGCCGTCATGCCGCGCGTAATAGGCCCCCATCGTGCCCTGCAGTTCGGGGAATTCGCCCACCATGCCGGTCGTCAGGTCGGCCTTGCACAGCAGGGCGGCGCGTTCGGCCTGTTTCACATCCGCGCCGACCATGGGGGCGATCAGCCCGGCAAGGCGCACGATGCGCCGTACCCGTTCCCCCTGGCTGCCGAGGGCTGCGTGAAAGACGATGCGATCAAGCTGCGCCACACGGCTTTCAAGCGTATGGGTGCGGTCCAGGTCCCAGAAATGCCGGGCATCGGCAAAGCGCGCGCGCAACACGCGCTCATTTCCCGCGATGGTCAGCGCGCCGCCGTCGGAGGGTTCCATGTTCGCGACGAAGGCAAAGCGCGGGGCGGCGGACCCATCGGCGTTGCGCAGCGCGAAATAGCGCTGGTTGACGCGCATCGACACCTGCATCACCTCTGGCGGCAGGGTCATGAATTCATCGTCGATCTGGCCAAGGAAGGGGACCGGCCATTCCGTCAGGCCCGCCACCTCGTCAACCAGGCCGGGGTCCGAGACGACGCTCAGCCCTTCTTCGGCGGCAAGGCTTGCGACCCCTTCGGCGATCAGCCGGACGCGCGTTTCGGCGCAGGGTTCGACCTGCCGCGCGCGCAGTCCCGCCAGCCAGTCCTGCGTCCCGGTGACGGCAAACGCGCCGGGCGCGGTGAAACGATGCCCCTCGGTCAGGTTGGACGCCACCAGTCCGTGGCCGTTATCCTCGCCTTCGGCCAGGGTGAAGGGCACGACCTGCCCATCCAGCAGGCAGGCAATCCGGCGCAGCGGGCGTACCCATGTAAAGCTGCTGCCCACGCCCCAGCGCATCGATTTGGGCCACGGGAAACGGCGCAGCAGCGCAGGCACGGTGGCGGCGATATGGGTCGCGGCCTGCACCGCCGGGACGTCGCGGCGCAGGACCCAGAACCCGTTTTCCAGCACCAGCGCGTCGCGTTCGACCCCATGCTTGCGCATGAAGCCCGCCAGCGCCTTTTCCGGCGCGCTTTCGCGCGGGCCGCGTTCATTGACGGTGCTGCCGGGCACGGTCGCGTCGATATCCAGCGAAATGGCGATGCGGCGCGGCCCGGCGAAGGTGCGGGGGTTACGCGGGTTGAGCGGGGACAGCGCCTCCGTCAGGAGGCGCTGCAGGTCCCCGGCCGCGCGCGTCTGCATGCGGGCGGGAATTTCCTCGGAAAAGAGTTCAAGCAGAAGTTCGGGCATGATCCTGTTATTCCTCGCCCGCCAGCCATGCTTCGCAGCATCGTTTCGCAAGCGCGCGCACGCGGCCGATATAGGAGGCGCGTTCGCTGACGCTGATGACGCCCCGCGCATCCAGAAGGTTGAACAGATGACTGGCCTTCAGGCACTGGTCATAGGCGGGCTGCGCCAGGCCGCAATCGGCAAGGGCGGCGGATTCGCGTTCGGCGTCGATGAAATGCCGGTGCAGCATTTCCACATCCGCCTGTTCGAAGTTGTGACGTGAATAATCGCGTTCCGCGCGCAGGAACACGTCGCCATAGGTCAGGCCCTGCCCGTTGAAATCGAGGTCATAGACATTCTCGATCCCCTGCACGTACATCGCCAGGCGTTCCAGCCCGTAGGTCAGTTCGGTGGACGGCATGACGGTGGGGATGCCGCCGACCTGCTGGAAATAGGTGAACTGCGTCACCTCCATCCCGTCGCACCAGACCTCCCAGCCCAGTCCCCATGCCCCGATCGTCGGGTTTTCCCAGTCATCCTCGACAAAGCGGATGTCGTGTTCCATCGGATCGATCCCGATGGCGCGATAGCTGTCGAGCAGGAGTTTCTGGCTGTCTTCGGGCGTGGGCTTCAGCAGGACCTGATACTGGTAATAATGCTGCAGCCGGTTGGGGTTTTCCCCGTAACGCCCGTCCGACGGGCGACGGCAGGGCTGCACGTACGCCGCCTTCCACGGGCGTGGACCCAGCGCGCGCAGCGTGGTGTGCGGCGACAGCGTGCCCGCGCCCACCTCGGTATCATAGGGCTGGAGGATGGCGCAGCCCTGTTCGGACCAGAACTGGTGCAGTTTCAGGATGAGTCCCTGAAACGACAGGGGACGCGTACGGGATGATTGGGGCACGGGGGCCGGGTCCATGAACAGGATGCTCCGTTGAACGGGGACAGGTCTGCGCCATCTGGCGCAATTGCTGCGAACAGCATACCGTCATGTTGTCCCGACCGGAAGGCGGGGCGTGCCGTGTGGCTGTCTGTTGCCTGCATGGCGCGTGGTCTTGCGCATTGCCGCGCCGCGCGCCACATGATGGATGGCTGGTTCAGTATCCGTGTGTGGAGCAGGATGGAATTACGATGAATACTCAGGAACGCGATCTGATCGCACAGTTCTTCGCCCGCGTTGGGGGCGCGACCACGGGCAGCGTGCCGCAGACGACATCCTCGCTGCCGCCGATCGACCCGCAGGCCGACCAGTATATCGGGGAAATGTTCCAGAAATACCCCGAGGCGCGTTATCGCATCACGCAGATGGCCGTGGTGCAGGAAGCCGCCCTGGCGGAGGCGCAGAACCGCATCCGCCAGTTGCAGTGGCAGCTGCAGCAGGCGCAGCAGCAGCTTGCCGCCGCCCAGCAGCAGGCACAGCCCCAGCCACAGCAGGCCGCGCGTCCCGGTGGTTTCTTCAGCGGCATGTTCGGTGGCGGGGCGCAGCAGGCCCGTCCCGCCGCGCCGCCGCCGGGATGGGGGGGCACCGCGCCGTCCTCCGCCCCGCCGCAGCCCGTCTATCCGCCGGGAATGCAGCCGGGCATGTTTCCGCAGCGCGGGTCGGGCTTCCTCGGCTCCGCCCTGACGACGGCGGCGGGCGTTGCCGGTGGCATGATGGTGGGCAACGCGCTGACCGACCTGTTCAGCGGCCATCATGATGCCGGTGGCATGGGCGCGGGCATGGCCCCGCCGATGGGGGGTGGTGGCGAGACCATCATCAACAACAATTATGGCGATTCCGCCTCTGCCGATCCGTTTGGCGGCAGTGGCGTCGCGGCGGATCCGGGTTTTGATGCCGGTGGTGATGCCGGCGGCGGCGATGCTGGCGGCTTTGACGATGGCGGTGGCTTTGACGCGGGCGACGACAACAGCTTCTGACGTTCCTGCGCCCTCAGCGTGTGTGAAAAGGCCATCCTTCGTGATGGCCTTTTTTACGGGATGGCACCTATGACGCAGGGCATGCTGTTTGATACGGGCGAACCGCCGGGGCCGGTGGACCAGCGGCCGCAGTTCCTCGCCCCCGGCGCATGGCTGATGCGCGGCGTGGCGCGGGTACAGGCCCCGGCATTGCTGGATGCCATCAGGGACGTCACCCGGCAGGCTCCGCTGCGGCAGATGACGACGCCGGGCGGGGGCCGCATGTCGGTGGGGATGAGTGGCTGTGGCGCGCGTGCATGGATCAGCGATGCGACGGGATACCGGTACGAGGCGCGCGACCCCCTGACGGGAAAGGACTGGCCATCAATGCCCGGCATCCTGCGCGAACTGGCGCGCGATTGCGCCAGCCGGGCGGGATATGACGGTTTCTGTCCGGATTCGTGTCTGATCAACCGCTATCGCCCCGGGGACCGGATGGGCCTGCATCAGGATCGTGATGAACGACGCGACGTTCCCATCATTTCGGTCTCGCTTGGGGTGTCGGCGGTGTTTCTGTGGGGAACGCCGGTCCGTTCGGACGGCGTGCGCCGCCTTGTCCTGAATAACGGCGACGTCGTGGTATGGGGCGGTCCGTCGCGTCTGGCATGGCACGGCGTCGCGCCCCTGCCGCAGGCGCATCATCCGCTGAGCGGGGAGATACGCTACAACCTGACATTCCGCGTCACCGCGTAAGGAAAGGGCAGGGGCTATCTGAAAAGATGGTCCCTCAATAATAATCCATTGAATTATAAAAGTTTTTGGTGAAGCTTTTTTGCAAAAAGCTTCAAAGGACGTCGCCTTTTTTTAAAAAGGCGACACCCAAAACTTTTCTTTTTTATCAACAGGCTGTTTGAAACCAGTCTTTCGTCCTCACCGCGGCCTCAGGCAGCAAGCGCGGTTGCCGCCTTTGCGCGCGCGGTAATTTCGGGCAGGTCGGGCGTGCCCGATGGCACCAGCCACGATCCCCCCACGCACAGGACCGACGGCAGCGCCAGCCAGTTGGCGGCCGTATCCTGCCGGATGCCGCCCGTGGGGCAGAAACGCACCTGTCCGAACGGGGCCGACAGCGCCTTGAGCGCCGCGATGCCGCCCGAGGCCTCGGCCGGGAAGAATTTGAATCGCGTCAGGCCAAGGTCGAGGCCCCGCATGATGTCGCCCGCATTGGCGATGCCCGGCAGCAGCGGCACATCCGCGTCGCGCGCCGCGTGGGCAAGCGGCGTGGTCAGGCCGGGGCTGACGATGAAGCGCGCACCCGCCCGGACGCTTGCATCAAGGTCGGAACGGTTCAGCACGGTGCCCGCGCCGACGACAGCGCCTTCGACCTTTGCCATTTCGGCAATGACGTCGAGCGCGCGTTCCGTGCGCAGCGTGACCTCCAGCGTGCGCAGGCCGCCTGCGACCAGGGCCTCCGCCACGGGGCGGGCATGCGCGGGGTCATGGATGACAAGCACCGGAATGACCGGCGAAAGGGTCATGATGTCTTCGATAGTGGCCACGATGGGGTTTCCTTGGTTCAGGTCCATGGGAACAACGGGTAAGGGGCATGCCGGATTTTACGACAGCCCTTCGGCTTCGGCCATATGGTCCATCGCGGCAAGAATGGCCGAGGCCCCGCGTTCGGGACTGTCCACCCCGTCACGCATCAGCGCGAACAGTTCCCGCCCGGTGCCAAAGCCGGGCTTTGGTCCGGTGGCCGGGGTGCGCTTTTCCCATTCCGCGTCGTCGATCAGGACGTCGATGCGTCCCGACTGCGCGCAGACGCGCACGACATCCCCATCGCGCAGGCGCGACAGCGGACCGCCCGCATGGGCTTCCGGCCCGATATGGATGGCGGCCGGCACCTTGCCGCTGGCGCCGGACATGCGGCCATCTGTGACCAGCGCGACCTTGTGCCCGCGATCCTGCAGTACGCTCAGCGTCGGGGTCAGGCGATGCAGTTCGGGCATGCCGTTCGCCGCCGGTCCCTGGAAACGCACGACCACGATCACGTCGCGATCCAGTTCCCCCGCCTTGAATGCGTCGATGACGGCCTGCTGGTCCTCGAATATCCGGGCCGGGGCCTCGATCGTCCAGCGTTCGGGGGCGACCGCGCTGGTCTTGTAGATGCCGCGCCCAAGGTTTCCCTGCATCAGGCGCATGCCGCCATCCTTGCGGAAGGGGGCGGCAGGTGCGCGCAGGACCGTGTCGTCACGCGACGGCCCGGCATCTTCCCACACCAGCTGGTCGTCGCGCATGTGCGGCATGTCGCGATACCGGGTAAAGCCGCCTTCGCAGACGGTCAGGATATCCGGATGCAGCAGCCCCGCATCCAGCAGGGAACCGATCAGGCTGGGCATCCCGCCCACCTGGTGGAAGCCGTTCACGTCCGTCGATCCGTTGGGATAGACGCGCGTCAGCTGCGGAACGACGGCGGAAAGACGGTCGAGATCTTCCCAGTCGATGATGATGCCCGCCGCACGCGCCATCGCGGGGATATGGATGGCAAGGTTCGTCGAACCGCCGGTCGCCAGCAGCCCGACGGCGGCGTTGACGATGGCGCGTTCATCGATGCAATGGCCCAGCGGGCGATAGTCATTGCCGTTCGGCCCGATCTGCGCCAGCCGGTGGATGGCCGCGCGCGTCAGTTCCTGCCGCAGTTTCGTATTGGGCGGCACGAAGGAGGAGCCGGGCAGGTGCAGGCCCATGACCTCCATCAGCATCTGGTTGGTGTTGGCCGTGCCGTAGAAGGTGCAGGTGCCCGGCGCGTGATAGGACGCGGCCTCTGAATCCATCAGGCGTTCGCGGTCCACCTTGCCTTCGGCGTAAAGCTGGCGGACGCGCTGCTTCTCGCTGTTGGAAATGCCCGATGGCATTGGGCCCGAAGGGATCAGGATGGCCGGCAGGTGCCCGAACCTGAGCGCCCCCATCAGCAGGCCCGGCACGATCTTGTCACAGATGCCCAGCATTGCGACGCCTTCGTACATCCCGTGGCTGAGTGCTACCGCCGTGGACATCGCGATCACGTCGCGGCTGAACAGCGACAGTTCCATGCCCGGCTGGCCCTGTGTCACGCCATCGCACATTGCGGGCGTCGCGCCCGCGACCTGCGCCGTGGCCCCGACCTCACGCGCGAAAAGCTTGATCTGGTCGGGATAGCGGCCATAGGGCTGATGCGCCGAAAGCATGTCGTTATAGGACGTGACGATCCCGATGTTCATCGCACGCCGCGCGCGGATGGCGGCCTTGTCCTCTCCCGCTGCGGCAAAGGCATGCGCAAGGTTGCCGCAGGCCAGCTGTGGCCGCGATATCCCGGCGTCCTTTTCACGGGCGATCAGGTCAAGGTAATGACCGCGTGAGCGCGCGGAACGTGCGATTATGCGATCCGTTACGGCAGTCAGGACAGGATTGAGGTTCATCAGTTCCCACAGAATGTAATGTGGCCGCGGATTGCCGTTGCAATCACGATGATACATTTTCTGTCGCGTCCGGAGGCAATGCGGGTCAGGACGCTGTATTTCGGCCGGATTGGTGTCGCGTCAGAGGCGACATGTCAGTGTTCGATCATATATGCCATAATATTCGCGCGCACAAGACATAAAATTATAATTAAAGTCTCGTTTCGGTATTTTAATTATAATGGTCTATGATCAGGCGCACGCTGCATGTTTCCCCGCGCCTGGCCTTCCGACATCCTCACCGCCCTGTGCCATGCGGAAACGGGTGGGTTCATGATAATGACATGACAGGGGGATGGGAACGGCGAATGCGCGACATTGACGTGATGGGGTATCATCCGATGATCCTTCGACATGGCACGAAACGCAGGGGGCTGTGGGGCAGGGCTGCCATCGGCTGCATGATGCTGATGGTGGCTGTGCTGCCGGCGGGGCCGTCGCGGGCCGCGACGGAGCAGGCGCCGCGCCTGACCTATCATCACATGTGGACCGATGATCGGGGCGTCAGCCACCTTGCGACCTGTCCGCTGACGCAGTTCGTGCTGAAAAGCATGTCGCCCCCGGCGGGGCCGCAATGGCAGGACCGGCAGCCCGACGGACGCGCGACCGTGCTGATGACGGTGCAGCCACCGCATTGGGATGGGGCGTGGCACGAGGACCCGAAGGTGCAGTGGATCGTGCCGTTGCGCGGACGCTGGTTCGTTCAGGCCATGGATGGCACGCGCGTCGAAATGGGACCGGGCGACGTGCTGCTGGGCGAGGATCAGAATACGCGCCCGCTGTCCACCGGGCCGATGCGTGGGCGCAAGGGGCATCTGGGTGGAAATGTGGGCGATGGTGCGGTGGACCTGATGGTCGTGCAGATGGACATTGCCCCCACCGTGGGGCAACCCTGCCACTTCCGCTGATTTTCAGGAAAAGATGGTGAGCCGGGTGGGATTCGAACCCACGACCATTCGATTAAAAGTCGAATGCTCTACCGACTGAGCTACCGGCTCATTGATTCAGGTACTCTGGCCCGTCACAGGTCACGTTCAGGACAAACCTGATGTGGTGTGAGCCCCAGAACTGCTCAAGCCGGGGTGATAGGCGGCCTGATCCGCGCTGTCAAGGCGGGAGCGAAAATATGTCCCCGAACTAAAGCGCTGATATTAAGGAAAGTTGTCGGCTGGATCGCCTTAATTTCATGGTTGTGCCCATGAAATCCATGCCGAATGCGTGACCGGACATGGGAATGGGGGAGGCGGGCCGTCCCCATTTCTATCCGGCCGCAGGGGACGGGGGCCACGTCGGGCCCCCGTCATGACATCAGGCTTCGGCGTCGGCGGGACGCATCTTGATGATGCGGTCAGGGTCCTGGACCATGCCGCTGTGGCCCGCGCCACGCTTGATCTGGTCGATATGGTCCATGCCCTCGATCACCTGTCCGACGATCGTGTACTGGCCGTCCAGATGGGGGGAGGGTTCGAACATGATGAAGAACTGGCTGTTGGCGCTGTCGGGGTTCATGGTGCGCGCCATGCCGACAGTGCCGCGCTCGAACTTGGCGGCCTTGGTGAATTCCGCCTTCAGGTCCGGCAGCTTGCTGCCCGACGTGCCGGTGCCGGTCGGATCGCCGCCCTGCGCCATGAAGCCGTGGATGACGCGGTGGAACGGCGTGTTGTCATAGAACCCTTCGGCGGCCAGCGTGCGGATGCGTTCCGCCGCCAGCGGGGCAAGATCGGGACGCAGGCGGATGACCACCCGTCCGGTCTTGAGGTCCATGTTGATGAGGTCGGCCTTGCTGGTATCTGACATGGCTGTCCGTTCCCTGTTGCTTGTGATTGGAAATGAAGGGGGTGAAAACTGGCGGCAGGCAGGCCCCATGCCGGGGCATGCCCGCGTCGGGACCGGATCAGCGGTCCTTCAGGCGCGCCAGAACGTGCTGGCGGGTGGAAGGCGACACGAAATCCGCGATATCGCCATCCAGCCGCGCGATCTCCTTGACCACGCGGGAGGAGATATACTGGTTCCCCTGTCGCGCCATCAGGAAAATGGTTTCGATATCCGGGGCCAGATGCATGTTCATTGCAGACATCTGGTTCTCGTAATCGAAATCCGCAACCGCCCGCAGGCCCCGAAATATTGCATGTGCCCCATGCGCGCGCGCGGCATTTACCAAAAGCCCTTCGAAACCCACCACCTCGATTGCGATGGGATGGGCGGCATGGATGTCGCGGATATCGGCGCGGATGCACGCGATCCGTTCCTCCAGCGACAGCAGGGGCTGCTTGTTCGTGTCCTTCGCCACCCCGATCACCAGGCGGTCCACCAGGCGTGCGGCACGCGCGATGATGTCGAGATGCCCGCTGGTCACGGGATCGAACGTGCCGGGGTAAAAGCCGGTGCGCGCGGTGGCCTCAGTCATCGGCATCGGTGTCCGCCCCGGCGGGTGGCGCCGCGCCGTCTTCCCCGTCGCCGCTCACCTCGTTCGCGTCCGCCGCGTCATCCTCGTCCGATCCGTCATCCATGACGGGGAACACGCTGGTGACTTCTTCCGTATCGTTCAGCCGGAACAGGGTGACGCCGCTGGCCTGTCGGGACATGATGCGGATCTGGTCCACCGGCAGGCGGATCAGGCGGCCCGCGTCGGTAACCAGCATGACATCCGTGCCCGCCAGCACCGGCAGCGTGGCGACAACGGCGTTGCCCCGCCGCGCGGTGGGGAAGGACATGTTGTTGATGCCCTGTCCGCCGCGCCCGCTGACGCGGTAGTCATAGGCCGAGGACCGCCGCCCGAAGCCGGCATTGCTGACGATCAGCAGGATTTCCTCCGCCGCCTCCAGTTCCGCCACCCGTTCGGGCGGCAGGGCAAGGTCGGTGGACGTCTCTTCCTCGTCCATGGTGGCGTTTTCGGGGACGGTTTCGGCCTCATCCCCGTTCTGGGCCGCATTTTCGGCGCGGCGGCGGGCATTGGCGATCCGCAGATAGGCCGCGCGTTCCTCCACCGTGGCATCGACATGGCCCAGCACGCACAGGCTGTTGACCTCGTCCCCTTCGGCAAGGCGGATGCCGCGTACGCCCGAGCTGCCGCGCCCGGCGAACACGCGCAGGGTTTCATCGGTGATCTGGAAACGGATGCAGCGCGCGTTGCGGGTGCCAAGGAAGACATCCTGCCCCTCGCGACAGGTGGCGACGCCGATCAGGCGGTCCCCCTCGTCCAGTTTCATCGCGATCAGGCCGGAGGAGCGGATGTTGCGGAAATCGCTCAGCCGGTTGCGGCGCACGTTGCCCGACGCCGTGGCGAAGACGAGGTGGAGGTTCTCCCACAGGTCCTCGTCCTGCGGCAGCGGCAGCACCGCCGTGATCGAATCCTCGCCCAGATCGGGCAGCAGGTTGACCAGCGCGCGTCCCTTGGCCGTGGGGCTGGCTTCGGGCAGGCGCCACACCTTTTCCCGGTAGGCCTTGCCGCCGGAGGAGAAGAACAGCACCCACTGGTGCGTATGCGCGTTGAAGGAGCGGATGATGATGTCGTCACCACGTCGCCCGGCGGCCGTGCGGCCACGGCCGCCACGGTTCTGCGCGCGGAAGATGTCGAGCGGCGTGCGCTTGATGAACCCTTCGCGCGTGATGGTCACGACCATCTGGCCCGGCTCGATCAGGCTTTCGTCCGTCTGGTCGCCTGCGTAATCGGCGATGTCGGTGGCGCGGGGCGTTGCGATTTCCGCGCGCACCGTCGCCAGTTCGTTGCGCATGACCTCCAGCCGGCGCGGACGGCTGGCGATGATTTCCAGCAGTTCGTTGATGCGGGTCGCGACTTCGGAAAGCTCCTGCTGGATCTTGTCGCGCTCCAGCCCGGTCAGGCGCTGCAGCCGCAGTTCCAGGATGCCGCGCGCCTGCGCTTCCGTCAGGTGGACGCGCCCGTCAACCACAACGTTGCCTTCGTCATGGATCAGCGCGAGCAGCGGGGAAATGTCGCCCGCGTCCCATGCGCGTTCCATCAGGGCAGCGCGGGCCGTGGCGGCGTCGGGGGCGGCACGGATCAGGGCGATGACCGCGTCGATGTTCGCCACCGCGATGACCAGCCCGACCAGCAGGTGCCCACGGTCACGCGCCTTGTTCAGGTCAAAGCGCGCGCGGCGCAGGATCACCTCCTCGCGGAAGCGGATGAAGGCCTCAAGGACCTCCTTCAGCCCCATCAGGCGCGGCTGCCCCCCGTCAAGGGCAAGCATGTTGACCCCGAAGGAGGTCTGGAGCTGCGTGAAGCGGTAAAGCTGGTTCAGCACGACCTCGGGCGTTGCGTCGCGCTTGATCTCGATGACGATGCGCATGCCCGAGCGGTCGCTTTCGTCGCGGATGTCGGCAATGCCTTCCACCTGTTTGGAACGGACCAGGTCGGCAATGCGCTCCTGCAGGGTGGCCTTGTTCACCTGATAGGGGATTTCGGTGATGATGATGGCCTTGCGGTCGCGGCGAAGCTCCTCGATTTCCGCACGGGCGCGGATGATGACCGAACCGCGTCCCGTCTCGAACGCGCTGCGGATGCCCGCGCGGCCCAGGATCGTCCCGCCGGTGGGGAAGTCGGGGCCGGGCACGTACTGCAGCAGATCATCCAGCGTCATGTCGGGGCGTTCGATCATCGCCAGCGTCGCGTCAATGATTTCGCCCGGATTGTGCGGCGGGATATTGGTGGCCATGCCAACCGCGATGCCCGACGCGCCGTTGATCAGCAGGTTGGGGAAGGCGGCGGGCAGGATCTGCGGTTCCTGCTCGCTTTCGTCATAGTTGGGCTGGAAATCGACGGTGTCGCGGTCGATGTCATCCAGCAGGAACGACGCCGCGCGTGCCAGCCGTGCCTCGGTATATCGCATGGCGGCGGGGGAATCGCCATCGACCGACCCGAAATTGCCCTGCCCGTCAATCAGCTTGACCCGCATCGACCACGACTGCGCCATGCGCACCATCGCGTCGTAGATGGAGGAGTCGCCATGCGGATGGTACTTACCCATGACATCGCCGACGGCGCGGGCCGACTTGCGGTACGGCTTGTCGTGGGTGAAGCCGCTTTCGCGCATGGAATACAGGATGCGCCGATGCACCGGTTTCAGTCCGTCGCGCACGTCGGGCAGCGCGCGGCTGACGATGACGGACATGGCATAGGCCAGATAGGAGGAGCGCATCTCCTCCTCGATGGTCACCGGCAGCATGTCGGAGGGCGGCGTCTGTTCGGGAATATCGGTCAAGGCAGTTCCGTCATGGCTGGTTTTCGCACGCGTTCCGGTGGAAGCGCGCAGGGGCGGACACGGGGGCGGGCATCAGGACTCGCGTCGGGGGAAGATGCCGCGTGAAATTACGTCCCACCATTAGCAGAATTGCGCCCCCGCGCGAAGCGTGTCGCGCAGGCACGCGCGTCATGGGGGGACGCGTCAGGGGAAAGGGCCGGCGGGGATGGTCGCGCGGCGCATGGGGGCAGTGCGCGCGAACGCATGCCACGGCCGGCGTCCGCGTCCATCCCTGCGTCCTAGAACGGGATTTCGTCGTCGAGGTCGCTGCCGCCCGCTGGCGCGTCCCAGCCGCCACCGCCACCCGAACCGCCCGCCGGGGCGGAACGGGGGGGCTGTGACGTGCGGCCGGGGTTGCCGCCGCCATATCCGCCACCGCCGTTTCCGCCGCCATAGCCACCGCCCATGTCGCCGCCTTCGCCGCCGCGATTGCTGTCAAGCAGGACGAGATCGCCACGGAAGCGGTCGATCACCACCTCGGTAGTGTAGCGTTCCTGCCCCGACTGGTCCGTCCACTTGCGCGTCTGAAGCGTCCCTTCGAGATAGACCTTGCGTCCCTTGCGCAGGAAGCGTTCGGCCACGTCGCCGATGCGTTCGTTGAAGATGACCACCCGGTGCCATTCGGTGCGTTCGCGCCGTTCGCCAGAGGCACGGTCGTTCCATGTCTCGCTTGTCGCAAGGGTCAGCGATACGATCTTCGCGCCGCTCTGGCTGTTGCGGATCTCCGGGTCCTTGCCCAGATTACCTACGAGGATGACCTTGTTGACGCTACCCGCCATTTGATGTCCTGCTTGCTGTTCGGGTTCACCGGCGGCCTGTTCCCAGGCCCCGGGGGGCCGGGCCGGTCCGTCGGAAACCGCCATGTCCGCCCTGCGGCGGAACGGCCGTTCATGATGCGCCCATCCTAGACTGAAATGGGCGGCGACCGGAAGGGTGGCGCGTCATCGAAAAAGAAGTCCCGCCTTTTCGCCCCCTTGCCCTGTCGCGCGTATGGGGACAGAACAACATGGCAACATCACATTCGGTTCCCGCGGGATGCCCGCGGGGCAGGAGGATAACATGGACGATTCTTCTCCCGCGCGGGCGGGGGCCGGTGTGCCGCAGGTCACGGGGCCCGCGATTCGGGTGCGGGGCGCGCGCGCGCACAACCTGAAGAATGTCGATGTCGACATCCCCCGCGACGCGCTGACGGTCATGACCGGCCTGTCGGGGTCGGGGAAATCGTCGCTGGCGTTCGACACCATCTATGCCGAGGGGCAGCGGCGCTATGTCGAGAGCCTTTCGGCCTATGCGCGGCAGTTCCTTGAACTGATGGGCAAGCCGGACGTCGATTCGATCGAGGGGCTGTCCCCCGCGATTTCGATCGAACAGAAAACCACGTCCAAGAATCCGCGCTCCACCGTGGGTACGGTGACGGAAATCCATGATTACATGCGCCTGCTGTGGGCGCGTGCCGGTGTGCCCTATTCCCCCGAAACCGGCCTGCCGATCGAGGCGCAGACCATCAGCCAGATGGTCGACCGCATCATGGCCATGCCGGAGGGGACGCGCCTGATGCTGCTGGCCCCGGTCATCCGCGACCGCAAGGGGGAATGCCGCAAGGAACTGGCGGACCTGCAACGCAAGGGCTTCACCCGCGTGAAGGTGGACGGCACGCTGTATGAAATCGGCGATGTGCCGGACCTCAACCGCCGCCTGCGCCACACGGTGGAGGCCGTAGTGGACCGCATCGTCGTGCGCGAGGGGCTGGAATCCCGTCTTGCCGACAGTTTCGAGACCGCGCTGTCGCTGTCCGACGGCCTTGTCTATGCCGAGGAAGTGCGGCGTGAGAAGGACGATGACGGCACGCCTGCGGAACGCACCGTCTTTTCCTCGCGCTTCGCGTGCCCCGTCAGTGGCTTCACGCTGGAGGAGATCGAGCCCCGGCTGTTTTCCTTCAATGCGCCGCAGGGGGCGTGTCCCGCGTGCGACGGCATCGGTCAGGAAACATTTTTCGACCCCCACCTTGTCGTGCCGGATGAGGGGCTGTCGCTGAAGAACGGCGCGATCGCCCCGTGGCGCAACAGCCAGAGCCCCTATTACCAGCAGACCCTGGCGGGAATCGCCGCCCATTACGATGTCAGCATGGACACGCCGTGGCGCGACCTGCCCGAAGGGGTGCGCGATGTCATCCTTCACGGCTGTCGCGATCCCATCGCCTTCACCTACAGTGACGACCGGCGCACCTATACCCTGACCAAGCCGTTCGAGGGGGTCATCACCAACCTGCGCCGCCGCATGGCGGAGACCGACAGCGTCTGGGTGCGCGAGGAGCTTTCGCGATACCAGTCCGAAAAGCCGTGCCATGTCTGCCACGGCGCGCGCCTGCGGCCCGAAGCCCTGTCGGTCAAGGTGGCGGGCCTGAACATCGCGCAGGCTTCCGACATGCCCATCCGCCGCGCGCTGGAATGGTTCGCGACGGTGGAACCCACGCTGAGCCCGCAGCGCGCGGAAATCGCACGCCGCATCCTGCGCGAAATCCTCGACCGGCTGCGCTTCCTTGATGATGTGGGGCTGGATTACCTGACCCTGTCGCGCGGTTCGGCCACGCTGTCGGGCGGGGAGAGCCAGCGCATCCGCCTTGCCAGCCAGATCGGTTCCGGCCTGACGGGCGTGCTGTACGTGCTTGACGAGCCATCCATCGGGCTGCACCAGCGCGACAATGAACGCCTGCTCGGCACGCTGGAGCGGCTCAAGCGGCTGGGGAACACGCTGATCGTCGTCGAACATGACGAGGACGCGATCCGGGCCGCGGACTGGCTGATCGACATGGGGCCGGGCGCGGGCGTCAATGGCGGGCATGTGGTCGCCTATGGCACGCCGCAGCAGGTCGCGGCCAATCCCGACAGCCTGACGGGCGCGTACCTGTCGGGGCGCAGGCGCATCGAGGTCCCGGCGCATCGCCGTCCCGTCGACCCGGCGCGGGAGCTGGTCCTGCGCGGGGCAACGGGCAACAACCTCAAGGACGTGACCGCGCGCTTCCCCCTGGGCACGTTCACGTGCGTCACGGGGGTTTCGGGCGGTGGCAAGTCCACGCTGGTGATCGATACGCTGTACAAGGCCCTGTCGCGGCGGCTGATGGGATCGGGGCAGAACCCGGCCCCGTATCGTGAAATCGACGGGATCGAACAGCTCGACAAGATCATCGATATCGACCAGTCCCCCATCGGACGCACGCCGCGATCCAACCCCGCGACCTATACCGACCTGTTCACCCCGATTCGCGACTGGTTCTCGGAACTGCCCGAAAGCAAGGCACGGGGGTACAAGGCGGGGCGCTTCTCCTTCAACGTGAAGGGCGGACGGTGCGAGGCATGCCAGGGCGACGGCGTGCTGAAGATCGAGATGCACTTCCTGCCCGACGTGTTCGTGACATGCGATACCTGCAAGGGCGCGCGCTATAACCGCGAGACGCTGGAGGTAAAGTTCCGGGGCAAGTCGATCGCCGACGTGCTGTCGATGTCCGTGGACGAGGCGCTGCCGTTCTTTTCCGCCGTGCCGCGCATCCGCGACCGCCTTGCGATCCTGCAGAAGGTGGGGCTGGGCTATGTCGCGCTGGGACAGCAGGCCACGACCCTGTCCGGGGGCGAGGCGCAGCGCGTGAAGCTGTCGAAGGAACTGGCCCGCCGCGCCACGGGCCGGACGCTGTATATCCTCGACGAGCCCACCACCGGCCTGCATACCGAGGACGTGCGCAAGTTGCTGGAGGTGCTGCACGCGCTGGTGGCGCAGGGCAACACGGTCGTGGTGATCGAACATAACCTGGAGGTCATCAAGACCGCCGACTGGGTGATCGACATGGGGCCGGAAGGGGGGGACGGCGGTGGCCGCATCGTGGCCGAAGGTACGCCCGAGGAGGTCGCGGCGAATCCCGAAAGCCATACCGGCCGATTCCTTCGCCCCCTGCTGGCGGAGCGTCCGGTGATCGCGACGCCGCCGCCAAAGCCCGCGCGGAGGAAAAAGGTTGCGTCCCCCGCCACGGCACGCGGAAAAAAGACCGCCGGCGCACCAAAATCGCCCACGTCGGGCGCACCCGGCGGAGGGAAAGCGAAAAAGGGCGGAAAAAAGCCGAAAAAAGCTGAATGAAACCCGGCGGCGCGCGATAGGGTTGCATGGCGGGAGGACGGAATTGAAAAATATTCCGCCAAACAGGCGAAAAGTGCTTGCATCCTGCCCGGCAGAGGCCCTATCAGCGCCACTCTTGGCCCAAGGGGGCAATGTCTGCCCAACAGGCTGTCTACTGGTTTGGGGGTACGTGATGAACGCACTTGCTCAACTGGGGATGGTCTCGGAACTCCCGAGCGATAACCAGATCTCTTCAGCGCCGTTTTCGTCCGACGACGACCGGAAAGATTATTTCGTCGAAAAAGACGGGATGAAGTTTGCGGGCACGCATCTTCTTGTCGATCTTTGGGATGCGCACAATCTTGACGATCCCGACAGGATTGACCGCACCCTGTGCGAAGCCGCAGTGACGGCCGGGGCGACGATCCTGCACAGCCATTTCCACCACTTCACGCCCAATGGCGGCGTGTCCGGGGTGGTCGTGCTGGCGGAAAGCCACATTTCCATCCATACGTGGCCGGAACGCAATTTTGCCGCCGTGGACATCTTCATGTGCGGCGCATGTGATCCGCATCTGGCGATCCCGGTCATGCAGCGCCTGTTCCAGGCAGGCCGGATCGAGGTGGACGAGCAGCGTCGCGGCCGCGTCCAGCCCTGATTTCGTGCATGGGGGCACGCCATGTGTTCCCATGACCTGCTGTAGCCGATGCCCCCGCGCAGGGAGGTAATGACAGGCCGGACCGATATGTCCGGCCCGTTTTCGCATGGATATTTTTCAAGGAGCACCACGGATGTCCGACGTCTGGATCAGCGAGACCCTGTACGGGGGATGGCGACAGCAGTTTCGTGTCAACAGGATGCTGGCCCAGACCAAAAGCGCGTTCCAGGACATCGTGGTCTTTGAAAACGAGGATTATGGCCGTGTCCTGATGCTCGACGGCGTGGTGCAGATCACCGAACGTGACGAGTTCGTCTATCAGGAAATGCTGACGCATGTGCCGCTGCTGGCGCATGGGGCGGCGCGCAATGTCCTGATCATCGGGGCGGGCGATGGTGGCGTCCTGCGCCGCGTGCTGCAGCACAGTACGGTCGAACGCGCGGTGATGGTCGAAATCGACGGGGAGGTCATTTCCCTGTCCAGAAAATTCCTGCCCGACATTTCAGGCGATGCGTGGAACGACCCGCGCGCGGACGTGATCGTGGGCGATGGCATCGAATACGTGGCCAACGCGCCGGATGGGTCCTTTGACGCGATCATCGTGGACAGCACCGATCCGATTGGCGTGGGCGAAGTCCTGTTCACCGATTCGTTCTATCGTCACTGCGCGCGCATCCTGACCGATAACGGCCTGATCGTGAACCAGTGCGGCGTGCCGTTCATGCAGGCCGACGAACTGCGTGACACCAGCGCGCGCCGGGCGCAGTTCTTCCGTCATGTCTCCGCCTATGTCGCGGCCGTTCCGACCTATGTCGGCGGGTTCATGACGCTGGGTATCGCCGCCAAGGGCGAGGCCCCCGGACAGCACGATGTCAGCGTGATCCGCGAACGCGCGCGCAAGGCCGGCATTATCGAGGGATGCCAGTACTGGACCCCCGAAATGCACGTCGCGTCCTTTACGCTGCCGCCCTATATCGCGCGCAACCTGCCCGGCCACGGCCAGAAGGGTTAAGGCCGGAGCGGCATCCGGTGAAGACCGTTTGAAAAGGCAGGTTCGGCAGTGCCCCGGACCTGCCTTTATTTTTTATCAGCAGGCTGATTCCAGACGCTCTCCTGACGGCCGGATGGCGTCGTCGCGGCAGGCGATGGCGCCTCGGGCGCACCAGTGTTCGCGTTGCGCCTGGCGCAGTCCCACAGGCGTCCCACGTCGCCCCTGCCTTCGTCCATGTGGCGATACAGGCGGATGTCGATGTCGAGGTTCCATCGCGGATCGCGCGAAGCAGGCACGAGCGCGCCGGTGGCAAGTTCCGTCCTTATCAGGCTGCGCGGCAGCCAGCACAGCCCACCCCCGGCAAGCACGACGGCCTTCAGCCCATGGGCAATGGCATTCTGGTGGACCGTCACGCGCTCAAATGGGGGCGAGACATCGAACAGCCGTCGCAGCACCAGCCCGAAGAAGGAATCATCGCCATAGGTGGCATAGGGCACCGCGATCGGTCGGGCCAGTGCCGCATCCAGAAGGCCCTCTCCCGTCCATTTCATGCCATCGACGACAAGTTCGCGCGCGGTCACGGGGATTGCCTCGTCCGAGGAAACCTTCAGGAATTCGAACTTCCCTTCCTCCAGCCGCAGGCTGACGTAACGGTGCGCATAGGTCAGGAAGAAATCGGCCTCTTCCTCCACCAGCGCTGACAGATTGGCCTCGATCCCACCCCGGTCCGGCAGGATCGCCGTACGGATCGGTGGCGCATCCCGGCTGAGGGTCGCCATCCAGTTTGGAAAGAACGCCACGGCCAGCGTATGCAGCGCCGCGAAGCGCACCAGCTTCGCCGCCGCATCCCCCCTGAAAGCTTCACGCGCCCCGTAAAGCTGTCGGATCATGTCGCGCGCCTGCGGAAGGAAGCGCAGCCCTTCGCGCGTCAGCTCGGCAGGGAGGGAGGCGCGACTGACCAGCGTCGTGCCGAGCCAGTTCTCAAGCTGCCGGACCCGTCGGCTCAGGGCGGGCTGTGTGACATGGCGAAGCTCCGCGGCACGCGAAAAACTGCCTGTTTCCGCCAGTGCCACGAAATCTTCCAGCCATTTCAGTTCCATCTACCCATGACCTTTTCCCAAGGGGGACTTATCTAGCAAGTGCATGATATTCCTACATTATGCAGAAATGGAATATCTTTGTGCCAAATTGCTATTGGCCTTGTCGGGCACGATCCGCCAGCATCCGGGCATCATCTGCTGACGAAGGCGCCGATGGAACGGACTGTATATTGTGCCGGCACGTACATGCCGCAAAGCGAGGCGCGCCTCAGCATCTTTGACCGCGGCACGCTGTTCGGGGACGCGATTTACGAGGTTACGGTCGTTCTGGACGGGCGGCTGATCGACAATGGCCTGCATCTCGATCGGCTTGAGCGTTCGCTTGCCGCGCTGGCGATTCCCATGCCGTTGCCAAGGCATGAAATCGAGGCCATCCAGCACGAACTCGTCGCGCGTAACGAACTGGTGGAAGGCACGCTGTACCTGCAGGTCAGCAGGGGCGAGGCCGACCGTGATTTTGTCTATCCCGCCGACATGCGGCCCGGCTTTTTCGCCTTTACCCAGCACAGGGCGATCCGCGATACCCCGGCGCAGAGGCAGGGCATCAGCGTCGCCCTGATGCCTGATCCACGCTGGGCGCGACGCGACATCAAGACGACGATGCTGCTCGGGCAGGTGCTGGCAAAGCGGGAGGCACGGGCCACGGGTTTCGCCGATGTCTGGTTCGTCGAGGAGGGCGTGGTTACGGAAGGCGCATCTTCGACCGCGTTCCTCATCACCCGCGCGGGCGCGGTGGTGACCCGTCCGAATTCCCACGCCATCCTGCCCGGATGCACACGCAAGGCCGTGCAGGCCCTGTGCGCCCGTCATAATCTGGAGTTCGAGGAACGTGGCTTCACGCCCGATGACATCGCGATGGCGGCCGAGGCCTTCCAGACCAGTGCCTCCTCGCTTGTCACGCCGGTCGTAAGGGTCGGCGCGATTCCCATCGGGGATGGAGCGCCCGGCCCCATGACCCGCCGGCTCCAGCATTATTATCTTGAGGCAGCACTTGGGCAGGGATCCGATACGCCGCCCGGTAAGCCGGGGCCTGATCTCTTGTGAGGCGGGTCCGGCATACCGGCCTGGCATTCGCGCTGCTGGCGGGCCTTGCGTTTCATCAGGCCCACGCGGCCGAGGGCTATGGGCAGTGCAGGCTGTTCGGCCACGGTGCGACGCATCACGTGACACCGGCCGTGCCGGGGCAGCTGACCGTGCTGATCAATCTTCCGGCTGTTGGCGAATTCAACGGGGATACGCCCACGACCATCCGTTCGGGGCGGGAGTTCTGTCTTGCGGTGAATATTGCCTACCGCCTTGGCCTTGATCGGGTCGTCCTGCGCAATGCCTCGTTCGATTCCCTCGTGGCCGGACGGAACCGGGATTATGATCTGGCCCTGGCGCTTGTGTCCGTGCGGCATCGGGAACATGAGGTCGTCACGTTTTCCGCGCCCTATGCCTTCGACAGCTATGGCATCGCGACGCGCGCCACCACGCGGATGGACGAAAACACCCTGCGCGCGGCCCGCGTCGGCACGCAGCTGGGCACCAACGTCACCTCATGGGCGCGGGACAGTCTGAAGATCCGCCGTCTTTCCGCGTTTGACGATACCGGCACGATGTTCACGGCCCTGGCGGCGGGGAACGTGGATGCGGTCATCACCAGCCTGTCCGTCATCCTTGGGCAGGCCGGCGCCGCGCAGGGACGTTTCAGGGTGGTGGGCCAGTTCCCCGAGGGAACGCCGATCGCGGCGGTGCTGCCGCTGCATTCGCCCGAAGCCCCCGTGATCGACCGGATCATCAATGACATGCGAACGGAGGGAACGCTGCGCGCGCTTGAAATGACTTACCTCGCGCCCCTGTGGAAGGGCGCCGATCCCGCGACGATTCCGGTATGGCATTGAGGGCGGGCGACATGGGACGGCCCGCGCGTCCGGTTCATATCCATCGCGGGCGATCGCTGCTGTCCCTGCTGGTCGCGCTCGGAACAACGGGCGTGTCCGTGCTTTCGGTCCTGCGGATCGGCGGTTATGCGCATGGGCAGGGGATCGGGCTGCCCGTCATCGTGGCGGTGGCGGCCGTGACCTGCGCGGCCTGCGCGCATGTCATCGCGCTGGGCTGGCGTGCTGTCGCACTGTCGGCGCGGGCCGGACGGGTGGACGAGGTGCATCGCGCACGCGAACTGGGCGCGCGGGCCTCCCTGCGGTCGTGGAACGCCCTGGCATGGTCCTGCGCGTTGCTGATCGGCGTCGGGCTGGCGTGGCTTCTGGCGCTGAATGACGCGGCTGTCAGCCGGACCTTCTTCGACCTTGCGCTGATCCGGCGTTCGGCGGGCGAAATCCTGTCCGCCTTTACCACCAACATCGTCATCTTTGCCGTCTCGATGGTCCTGATCCTGGTCTGGGCGCTTCTTATCGCCATCGCGCGCACCCTGCCCGGCGAGGCGGGGCGGCCGCTGCGGCTGATGGCGACCGTCTATTGCGACCTGTTCCGTGGCCTGCCTTCAATCATTACCATCTACCTTATCGGCTTCGGCCTGCCGCTGACCAACCTTCCGTTCGTCTCCACCCTGTCGTCGAGCACCTATGCCATCATCGCCCTGACGCTGACCTATGGTGCCTATACGTCCGAAATCTACCGCGCGGGGATCGAGGGCGTGCATCACAGCCTGATCGCCGCCGCGCGTTCGCTGGGGTTCAGCCATGCCATGACCCTGCGCCATGTCGTGGTTCCCATTGCGTTGCGCAACATTGTTCCGCCGCTGATGAACGACTGCATCAGCCTTCAGAAGGATACGGCGCTGGTGTCCGTCATCGGCACGATCGACGCGTTCAACCAGTCGAAGATCATAGCCGCCAACAATTTCAACCTTTCCGCCGTGACAACGGTCGCGATCCTGTTTGTCCTGATCACGATCCCGCAGGCACGGCTTGTCGACCGGCTGACGCAGCGCGCGCGCAGCCGTCGGACGGGAAATGCATGATGGCCCTTCTGGAAATCGATAACATCACCAAATATTACGGCGCGAACAGGATTCTGGCCGACCTTTCCCTTTCGGTCGACGAACATCAGGTCGTCTGCCTGATCGGGCCGTCGGGATGCGGGAAATCGACGCTTCTGCGGTGCATCAACCGGCTGGAGGAAACCAGTTCGGGTGAAATCCGCATCCATGGCGAACGCATTACCGGACCGGGTGTCGATCTCGACCGCCTGCGACAGGATATCGGCATCGTTTTCCAGTCCTATAATCTTTTTCCCCATATGACGGTGTTGCACAATACCATCCTTGCCCCCACGACGCTGCGCAACCAGCCGCGCGCCGAAGTAACGGATCGTGCGATGGCGCTGCTGGAACGCGTGGGGCTTGCGCGCAAGGCCCATGAATATCCCGATCGCCTGTCAGGGGGACAGCAGCAGCGCGTCGCGATCGTCCGGGCATTGATGATGGATCCCATGCTGCTGCTGCTCGATGAGATAACCTCCGCCCTGGATCCGGAGCTTGTTGCCGAAGTGCTTGACCTTGTGCGCGATCTTGCGACACGTGGCATGACCATGATTCTTGCGACGCATGAAATGGGCTTCGCGCGTGAAGCCTCCGACCGGGTCTGCTTCCTCTATCAGGGACGGGTTCATGAGGAAGGGACCCCGCAGGAAATCTTCAGCGCGCCGCGTCAGGAAAAGACACGTGCCTTCCTGCGTGACCTTGTCAAGGCGGGGCGGCTGTGAGCGGGGCCTTCCCCCTTGCGCGTGACTTCGGGCTGATCCCCGACGGGCATCTGCCGCCCGGCGCGCTGAATGCGCTGTGTGACGTGCCGGGTGTCACGGTCGGGCATCGCACCATCCGCCGGGATGCGATCGCAACCGGCGTGACCGCGATCCTTCCCCATGGCGGGGACCTGTTTCGCGAAAAGGTCCGCGCGGGGGTGGAGGTCATCAACGGCTTTGGAAAATCGGTCGGGCTGATCCAGGTCCGCGAACTGGGCACGATCGAGACGCCCCTGCTGCTGACCAATACGTTTGGCGTCAGCGTCTGCGCCGACAGGCTGATCCGCCGGGGCATCGTCGCCAATCCCGCCATCGGTCGCGCGACCTCGACAATCAATCCGCTTGTCCTTGAATGCAACGACGGCGCGATCAACGACATCCAGGCCTTTGCGGTCAGCGGGGATGACGCGGACGCGGCACTTGCCGCCGCGCGCCCCGGCCCCGTGACGCAGGGCGCGGTCGGCGCCGGGACGGGAATGACGGCGTTCGGTTTCAAGGCCGGTATCGGCACGGCCTCGCGGCGCATGACGCTGGATGGGCGGACTTTCACGCTGGGCGTGCTCGTGCTCGCGAATTTCGGCGTTTCGGGCGATCTCGTGCTCCCGGACGGGCGGCGTCCGTCGCCGCGTGCGCCCGGTGGGGAGGAACGCGGATCGGTCATTGTCGTCATGGGCACCGATCTTCCCCTTGATGACCGCCAGCTGACGCGCGTGGCGCGGCGTGGCGCGGCCGGCCTTGCGCGGCTTGGCGCGTTCTGGGGCAATGGCAGCGGCGACATCGCGCTGTGTTTCAGCACCGCCGACAGGGTCGCGCATGATCCGGCGACGCCCTTCGCACCCGTCATGCGCATTGCCGAGTCACTGATCGATCTTCCATTCCGCGCGGCGGCCGAAGCCACGCAGGAAGCCGTGCTGAATGCGCTTTGCGCCGCCCCGCCGATGCCGGGTCGGGATGGCGCGTTTTTCCCATCCCTTACCGACTGGCTGCGAGAACATCCGATCCATGAAAATCTTTCTTAGCGCGGATATGGAAGGCACGGCGGGCATTACGGCGTGGAGCGAAACCGAACCGCAGCATGCCGATTACGCCGCCTTTCGCATCCTGATGACCGATGAAGTCGTTGCCGCCTGCGAAGGCGCCCGGCAGGCGGGGGCCGCCACCATCGTGGTGAAGGACGCCCATGACAGTGGCCGCAACCTGCTTGTGGATCGCCTGCCGGCGGATGTGACCATCGTGCGCGGCTGGGCCGGGCATCCCGATGGCATGATGTTCGGCATTGACGACGGTTTCGACGCCGCCCTTTATACCGGCTGTCATGCCCGGGCGGGGGCGGAAGGAAATCCGCTGGCCCATACGACGACCACCCGCATCGCCGGCGTCACGCTCAATGGTGCGCCCGCGTCGGAATTCAGGCTCAATGCCCTGTGCGCCGCGCGTTACGGTGTCCCGTCGGGGTTCATCAGTGGCGATCGTGATATCTGTGCGGAGGCACGTGCGCTCGTGCCGGGGATCGACGTGGTGGAAACAATGACCGGGACCGGTTTTGCGACGACCTCCCTCGTTCCCGCCCGCGCGACCACCCTGATCCGCGATACCGTCGCGCGTGCCCTGTCCCGTCCCATGGAGGGGTGTTTTCCCCCAAAGGCGGACGGGTACGAACTGATTGTCGAATTCCGCTCCCCCAATGATGCCTACCGGGTCCAGTGGTATCCGGGTGCCCGCCTTCACGGCCCCTGCCGGGTCGCGTTTGCCGCGCGGGACTATTTCGAAATCCAGCGCGCCTACATGTTTCTGACACGTTAGGCCGCGCGGGGCCTGATTTGGAAGCGACGGGGGGGACTGTCCGTGCTTTTGCGAACATGCGTGGCGATGTCCCCGGCACGAAAGACGCATGCCCGTGCGCGGACCCGTTCAGGTGCGATACCCCGTCCCACAGGCCGACAGGGTGCGTTTCACGCCGGATGGAGTGCTCCCAGCCGTGACTATCGGGAAAGGACCAGCATCCGGTCAATGTTGGCCGGGTCTTTCATGATGTCGTCGGGGGTGACGGGCTGCCTGCCGCTGGCCGTGATCTGCGACAGGTCGAACCCGGCCTGCAGGAAACTGTCCAGGAACGTCATCGGGTCGGCATACCGGTCGGGGGTGAATTCCAGAATGATCGAAAGGGGTTTCCCACGGCCGAGGATGCCCTGCATGCCCGCCCATACGGCCTGCTCGCTTCCTTCGACATCGATCTTGATGAAATCGACAGGCCGGTCCCCCACAATGTCATCAAGTGTCCTGGTCCTGACGCGAACGGAGGTGCTGTTGTCATCCCCGCCTGAATGGGGGGCGCCGTAATGGACCGCGCCGTTCTGGGGAAAATTCCTGGGAATTGTCAGGGTCATTTCCTGCCCTGATTCCGCGGTTATCGCATCGGTAACCAGTTCCACGCGACTGTCAAACGCATTTACCCGTATGGATTGGGTCAGCAGGGACGCCATGCGCGGATTGGGTTCCGCCACGATGGCCTTGCCATCCGGTCCGACCAGATCCGCCAGCAGCACGGAGAAATAACCAAGGTTTGCCCCCACATCAATGGCGGTCATGCCTTCCCTGACCAGGTCGATCATGACTTCCGTGACCGCCATTTCCCAGTAACCATCAAGTATGAGGTGGGGAGACAGGCCACGGTCTTCCGGATTGACGAACATTTTATACTTGCAGAGAACGCGGCACAGGATGGCATCATCCATGGGGACGCCACAAGCTTTTGCCCGGCTGCGTTGCCTGTATATCGCACGGGGAAGTTTACGCATGAACCGTGGATGTAAAATGCCCGCATGCAAGGGTGGCGTATGTTCTTTTATATTCCGGAGTATTCTGGATTTTGTGGAAATTATTTTTTTGAAATTCAGGTCCAGCGTTCCCAAAGACACCATCATCTAAAATCCGGAATATTTATTCATGTGAAAACCCCATACATTATTGGAAAATATTTGTCCATATTGTTTATTTTGTGTCAAAAGTGACCCAATACATGAAAAATACCATCCGATGGGGGCGCCTTGGGCAATGAAGATGGTCGTCAGGTTGCCTGCCGGGGCTTCCATGTAATCCTCCACGGATTGACGGGGAAAAACTGCCTGGATGAGGCTGGGCCGGACAGGACGCCCTGTGGTTGGGCCATCCGCCGGGTCATCCACTGGCGCGCACCGAACCGTCAGGACCGACATGTTCCTGACGGGGTACGTCTCCAGCATTGCCGGATGGCGCATGCGCGACCTTCCCCGAAGGGAATGGCGATCCGGGTCCTTGCCCCGGCCCATTCCCGTGATGGCAGGATCCATTCTTTTCCGGGCTGCTGGGTCCTTAAGTGCGGGACGGCGCGTGGCGCGATGTCTTGCGCACGCTGACGGTGCGTACCTTCAGCGTGTTCACCGTCTTGTCGAAGGCCTTGAAATGTGGCGTCGCCAGATGCGCGTCGAATGCAGCCGCGTTGTCATACACCTCGTGCAGGATGACGGTATCGGGCTCCTCGCTGGTGGTCAGCACGTCAAAGCTGGAACAGCCCGGCTCGTCCGTGACCGAGCGGATGCTGTCCTCGACGCAGGCATCGAGGAACTGCTGGCGTGTCTGTGCCGTGGTCTGGAATTCCGCCACGATGATGAGGGGGGCGTCTGTCATGTCTGTCATCCTCCTGTTTGGGTCCGGCATCCGTGTCGCAGGGGCGTGTCCGCAAGGGATCGAGGGCGCGCCGGACCGTGGCCGCATTGACGGTCGCGCGGGCGCGGGGATGCGAACGTCATTCATGGATTGACTTGTGTTCCGGTGTCATGTCAAGCAGTCGGATACTGACACGGGAGAGACCGGCCATGCCGGCGCCGAAGGAGCAACCGCCCCGGAAACTCTCAGGCAAAAGGACCGGTCGGTGATAACTTCTGGAAAGAGATGTCCGCTCGCCGGGCATCCGCCGACGGGATAGCGATCTCAGGCACAGGTGACAGAAGGGGCAGGTGATATCCATTACGGAGTCGCGGGAGCCCTTTTCATGTCCATGCCATCGGCGCAGATCATAACGACTTCGCAATTTCCTGCCCTTTCCCCCATATATTTCCCATGCGCGCGTCCTGATGCCGCGAATCGCATTCCCCCGGCGCGCCCCGTGTCGTGGCATGCGTGTCGTGGCGCCGGTGGCGTCGTCGGGACATATCGTAATGACGAGGTAGTCTTCGCATGACCCAGGGTCTTTTGCGCACGCCGCTGCACGCGCTGCATCTTGAGCTGGGGGGACGCATGGTGCCCTTCGCCGGATATGAGATGCCGGTCCAGTACGCCGCCGGCGTCATGGCAGAGCATCTTCATACCCGTGCCGCGGGCGGGGTGTTCGACGTCTCGCACATGGGGCAGGTGCGGGTCCGTCCGCGTTCCGGCGTGATGGAGGATGCGGCGAAGGCGCTCGAACGTCTCGTGCCTGCCGATATCGTGGCACTGCGTCCGGGACGGCAGCGTTACGCCCTGCTGATGCGCGACGACGGGGGCATCAGCGATGACCTGATGATCGCCAACATGGGGACGTGGTTCCTGCTGGTGGTCAACGCGGCCTGCAAGGAGGCCGATTTCGCGCTGATCAAGGCCGGCATCTCCGATGTCTGCGAGGTGGAATTCCTCTCCGATCGCGCGCTGATCGCGGCACAGGGGCCTGCGGCGGTCAGGGCGATGGCGCATCTTGCCCTCGAAACGGCCGGCATGCGCTTCATGGATGTGATCGAAACCGAGGTCGCGGGCGTGAAATGCGTCGTTTCGCGCTCCGGCTATACCGGCGAAGACGGGTTCGAGATCGGCATGCCGGCTTCGCAGGCCGAAAAGGTGGCGCGTGCGCTGCTGGCCTGTCCCGACATGGCGGCGGCCGGGCTGGGCGCGCGTGACAGCCTGCGGCTGGAGGCGGGGCTGTGCCTGTATGGTTCGGACATCGACACGACGACATCCCCGGTCGAAGGTGCGCTGGAATGGTCGATCCAGAAAAGCCGCCGTCCCGGTGGCGCGCGCGCGGGCGGCTATCCGGGGGCGGATGTCGTGGCGCGGCAGCTGAGCGAAGGTGCACAGCGGCGGCGCGTCGGACTGCGCGGGGAGGGACGCGCCCCGATCCGTGGCGGCGCGCCCCTGTTCAGCGACGCCGAGGGCACGCACCAGGTCGGCCATGTGACGTCGGGCGCCTTTGGCCCCAGCGTGCCCGGCCCTGTTTCGATGGGATACGTGGATGGCGCGTGCGCGGCCGTTGGCACGCCGCTGTTCGCGGGCGTGCGTGGCCGCTTCCTGCCGGTCCATGTGGTGGCGCTGCCGTTCGTGGCGCCGACCTTCCGGCGCTAGGCCCCGGTTCCACGCTGTTTTTCACCCGGTTTTCCAACATCCACATCAAGAAGACGAGCGGATCATGAGCATCTATTACACCAAGGAACATGAGTGGCTGCGCATCGAGGGCGACGAGGTTGTCGTCGGCATCACGCAGCATGCGGCGGACGAGCTTGGCGAACTGGTGTTCGTCGAGGGCAAGGACGCCGGGACCGAAGTCGCGCAGGGCGACAGCGTCGCGGTCGTGGAATCGGTCAAGGCCGCGTCCGACATCTATGCCCCCGTGTCGGGCACGGTCGTGTCCTTCAACGACGCACTGTCGGAGGATCCCTCCCTCATCAACCGCGAGCCGGAAGCCGCTGGCTGGATCGTGCGCATGACGATGGCCGACAGGGCGCAGCTTGATGACCTGCTGGATGCGGCCGCCTACGCCGCGCTGCTGGCCTGATAATCCTGCCGCCTGCCTGTGTGACCTGACGGAGTTCCCCGATCATGACGTCTTTCACTGATAATTCCCCCCTGTGGCAGGGCGCGGGTGGCGATCCTGACGCGTTCTGTGCGCGTCATGTCGGCCCCGATGCCCATGACGTGCGCGAAATGCTGCATGTCGTCGGGGCGGAAAGCCTTGATGCCCTGATGGCGCAGACCGTTCCCGGCGATATCCGCCTCAAGGGGGAAATGGGTCTTGGCGCGGGGATATCCGAAACGCAGGCGCTCGACCGCCTGCGCCAGATCGCCCGGCGCAACAAGGTGATGACGTCACTGATCGGGCAGGGTTACTACAACACCATCCTGCCGGGCGTGATCCAGCGCAACGTGCTGGAAAGCCCGGCATGGTACACGGCCTATACCCCGTACCAGCCGGAAATCAGCCAGGGCAGGCTGGAGGCGCTGCTGAACTTCCAGACGCTGGTCATCGAACTGACGGGACTGGATGTCGCCAACGCCTCCCTGCTGGACGAAGCCACCGCGGCGGCGGAGGCGATGGCCATGGCGCGCCGCGTCGCCCGCAGCAAGGCGAACGCGTTCTTTGTCGATGCGGACTGCCACCCGCAGGTGATTTCGGTCCTGCGCACCCGGGCCGAGCCGATGGGATGGACGCTGGTGGTGGGCGATCCCGCGCACGACCTGCGCGCGGCGGAGGTTTTCGGCGCGCTGTTCCAGTATCCCGGCTCCTCCGGGCAGGTGCGCGATCCTCGCGCCGCGATCGCGGCACTGCACGAGGCGGGGGCGATTGCTGCGATGACGGCGGACCCGATGGCGCTGGTGCTGCTGGAAAGCCCCGGCGCGCTTGGCGCGGATATCGCGGTCGGCTCGATGCAGCGTTACGGCATGCCGATGGGGGCGGGCGGTCCGCATGCGGCCTATATGGCGGTGCGCGATGCGTTCAAGCGCAACATGCCCGGGCGGCTGGTCGGGGTTTCCGTCGATGCGCGGGGCAAGCCCGCCTACCGTCTGGCGCTGCAGACGCGTGAACAGCATATCCGCCGTGAAAAGGCGACGTCGAACATCTGCACCGCGCAGGTGCTGCCGGCAGTCGTCTCGTCAATGTATGCGCTGTATCATGGGCCGGAGGGGCTGCGCGCCATCGCCGGGCGCATCCACCGCCTGTGTGTTGTCACGGCGGCAGGTCTGCGCGCGCTGGGCGAGGACGTGCGCACGGATGCGTTCTTCGACACGCTGACCGTCGCCACGGGTACGCGCACGGCGGATATCGTCCGTCGCGCGACCGGGGCGGGGATGAACCTGCGGCAGGTCGATGCCGGGACGCTGGGCCTCAGCCTGGACGAAACCACGACGCCCGAGGTCGTGCGCGCCATCTGGACCTGTTTCAGCGGCGATGCCGCGCGTGTCGGCGCGATGGAGGGCACGCTGTCTGCCCCCGGCACGGCCATTCCGGACTCGCTGACGCGCAAGGACAGCTTCCTGACCCAGCCGGTCTTCAGTGCCTATCGTTCCGAGACGGACATGCTGCGCTACCTGCGGCGTCTGGCGGACAAGGATCTGGCGCTTGACCGTTCGATGATCCCGCTGGGGTCCTGCACGATGAAGCTGAACGCCACGGCGGAAATGATACCCATCACGTGGCCGGAATTCTGCGACATCCATCCCTTCGCCCCGGCGGACCAGATGGAAGGGTACGCCGAACTCTTCGCCGACCTGCAGGACATGCTGTGCCGCATCAGCGGGTATGACGCGGTTTCCCTTCAGCCCAATTCGGGCGCGCAGGGGGAATATGCCGGCCTGCTGGCCATCCGTGCCTATCACCGCGCACGGGGTGACGAAGGGCGCGACGTGTGCCTGATCCCGGCATCCGCGCACGGGACCAACCCGGCATCCGCGCAGATGGCGGGGATGAAGGTCGTCGTCGTCAAATGCGACGAACATGGCAACGTGGACATGGACGACCTCCGGGCCCGTATCGCGCAGCACGCGCCGAAACTGGCCGCGATCATGATCACCTATCCCTCCACCCATGGCGTGTTCGAACAGAACGTGCGCGAACTGTGCGACCTCGTGCATGCGGCGGGCGGGCAGGTCTATCTGGACGGGGCGAACATGAACGCGCAGGTGGGGCTGTCGCGTCCGGGGTCCTATGGCTCGGACGTCAGCCATTTCAACCTGCACAAGACGTTCTGCATCCCGCATGGCGGCGGCGGTCCCGGCATGGGTCCGATCGGCGTGGGTGCGCACCTTGCGCCGTTCCTGCCGGGACGTCCTGAACTGGGCGAGGCCAATGCCGTGTGCGCGGCCCCGTTCGGCTCGGCCGACGTGCTGCCGATTTCATGGACCTACATGAAGATGATGGGCGACGCCGGGCTGCGTCGCGCGACCGAGGTCGCGATCCTGAATTCCAACTACATCGCGGCGCGGCTGTCGGATTATTATCCGGTCCTGTATCGCGGGGCGAACGGACGGGTGGCGCATGAATGCATCATCGACCTGCGTCCCGTGCGCGATACCGCCGGTGTCACGGTGGACGACATTGCAAAGCGTCTGGTCGATCATGGCTTCCACGCGCCGACCGTCAGCTTCCCCGTGGCGGGCACCTTCATGATCGAGCCCACGGAATCCGAAGGACGGCGCGAACTTGACCGTTTCTGCGACGCGATGATCGCCATCCATGCGGAAATCGGTGAAATCCTCAACGGTGAGCTGACGGTGGAACAGAGCCCGCTGCGTCATGCGCCGCATACCGTGCGCGACGTGACCGATCCGCAATGGGATCGTGTCTATGACCGCGCGCGTGGCTGCCTGCCGGGCGAGGTCGGAGCCGGCACCAAATACTGGTCCCCGGTCAACCGTCTGGACAATGCCTATGGCGACCGGAACCTTGTCTGTTCCTGCCCGGACATCTCCACCTATGCCGAGGACTGACTGATCTCCCCGTCGCGGCGGGGCGCATCGTCGCAGTCATGCAGGAAAGCCGCCTTATGGGCGGCTTTCTTCGTAGCGGGACAGGGAAGGGAATATGGCATCGCCGATGCGATATCGTTTCCAGATCGTCTCTGGCGGCGGATGTATCCAATAGGATATGGTGCAATGACATCAGGCATGAGGGGCGATCAGGGAATGCGGCAGACGCGAAGGTGGGGCATGGGCGCGATCGGCGCATCATTGCTGGTGGCGTTTTCCGCCCATGCGGCGCAGCAGCAGGCGACCCATCCGGTTGCCGACATGACGGGACAGATACAGCAGGTGCCGCAGCAGCCCCGCCACATCGCCGACCTGTGGTTCGCCCATAATGAACTGACGATCATGCTGGGTGCCGCGGACCGGATCGCGGTGACGGTGGACCGCCCCGCGACCCGGCCATGGATGTTCCGCGTTGCCCCGGCGCTGTATCATGCAACTGGCGTCAACGGCCCGGCGGTCAATGCCGAAAGCCTGCTGCAGGCCGGGGTTGATGTCGCCTTTGTCCCTAATGGATCGGCAACGGCGGCGGCCCTGCGTGCGGTGGGAATTCCCGTGCTGGTGGCCGGGTTTTCCGATGTCGCGACGTTACGGCGTTCGCTGGACATGACGGCGCAGGTGATCGGCACGGCGCAGGCGCGCGATGTTGCCCAATCCTATGAAGCCATGCTGGATCGCGTGGTCCATGACACGCGCGCGCGCACCGACACGCTGCCCCCCGACAGCAGGCCGCGCGTGGTGCATATCCAGTCGCTGCATCCCCTGCGGGTGGACGGGCGCAATACGATCATCGACGAATGGCTGTCGATTGCGGGCGCGCGCAACGCGGCGGATGGGGTGGATGGAAACATGAAGCCCGTCTCGGTCGAGCAGATTGCGGCATGGAATCCCGATGTGCTGATCCTTGGGCCCGACAGCGGCAGTTTCGACCCGGCGGCCGATGGGGGCGTGTGGCGCAACATCGCCGCCGTCAAGGCGGGGCGTATCCTCCATAACCCATCTGGCGTGTTCCCGTGGGACCGGTACGGAAGCGAATTCCCCCTTCAGGTCGCATGGGCCGCGCAGGCGCTGCATCCCGACCTGTTTGCCGGCACCAACATGGTGGAACAGACCCGCGCGTTCTATCGGGAGTTTTTCCATTACGACCTCGATGCCGCGCAGGCGGGGCGCATACTGGCGGGCCTTCCCCCCCTTGATGACGCCACGGGGAGTGCGACTGGTACGGGGACTGGCGCCCATTGAACCGTCATGTGATGGAACGCCATGCCGGGTGGGTGGTGTCGGGTGGTCTTGTGCTGTGTGTCGTGGTTTCGGCCTGTCTGGGGCGCTATGCCATCGCGTCCGGCGTCATTGCCCGCTTCATTGTGACGGCCATGGGGGGGCATGCCCTGTCCCCCGCACAATATGACATGGTGCATGCCGTTTTGACGGGCGCGCGCCTGCCGCGTATCGGGGCGGCGGTCTGCGTTGGCGCGGCGCTGTCGGTGTCCGGCGCGACGTATCAGGCGGTGTTCCGCAATCCCCTTGTCTCGCCCGGGTTGCTGGGCGTGCTGGCGGGGGCCGGGTTTGGCGCGGCGCTGGGCATTGTCACCAACATGGGGACACTGGGCGTGCAGGCCCTGTCGTTCGCGGGCGGTATCATGGCCGTGTCGTTCGGCGTGGGGATCGCGCGCATGTTCGATGCCGCCTCGGTCCTGATGCTGGTTTTCGGGGGGCTGATAAGCTCCGCGCTGTTCACCGCGCTGATGTCCATGCTGAAATATGTCGCCGATCCCCAGCAGCAGTTGCCCGATATCGTTTTCTGGCTTCTGGGCAGCCTGACGCAGGTCGATGTCCTGCGGCTGGAAATCATGGCCGGGCCGGTGCTGGCGGGGATTGTCGCGCTGTCGGCGTGCGGGCGGATGCTTGACGCGCTGGCGATGGGCGATGACGAGGCACGGACGCTTGGCGTGCCGGTCGTGGCGTTGCGTTATGGCACGATCGGCATCGCCACCGGCCTTTCGGCGCTGACGGTTTCGGCGGTAGGCATGATCGGCTGGATCGGCCTGATCATCCCGCATGTCGCCCGCCTGCTGGCGGGGCCATGCAATGCCCGCGTCGTGCCGCTGAGCGCGGGGCTGGGGGCGATGTTCCTGCTGATCTGCGATGATCTGGCGCGGTGCCTGTCGGTGGAGGAGATCCCTGTAGGGCTGCTGACGGACCTGCTGGGCGTGGTGATTTTCATCTCGGTCCTGCGCCTGCTGCGGCGGGGGTGGCGGCTGTGACGCAGGCGGTGCTGGGCATGCACCATGTCGGCCTGGATCGACAGGGGCGGCGTGTGCTCGATGATGTCTCGCTGGAAATAGGCGCGGGACGGATGACGGGCCTGCTGGGGCCCAATGGCGCGGGGAAGAGTACGCTGCTGCGTCTGCTGCTGGGCCTGCTGCGGCCCGATACGGGGCGGGTCGTGCTGGATGGGCGGGACCTGTCGACCTGCGCGCGGCGTGAGATCGCGCGGCGCATTGCCTATGTCCCGCAGGGGCACATGTCCCTGTTTCCCTATATCGTGCGTGACGTGGTGGCGTTGGGGCGGGTGTCGTACTCGCCCTTTGCCCGGCATGTCGGGCGGGAGGACATGGCCATCGTGACGGAGGCGCTGGAGCGGCTGTCGATTTCCCATCTGGCGGAACGTCCCTATACCGACCTGTCCGGTGGGGAACGTCAGGCCGTGCTGATCGCCCGCGCGCTGGCGCAGGGGGGACGGATACTGGTTCTGGACGAACCGGAAACCGGGCTGGATTACGGGCAGCAGCAGCGGCTGTATGGCCTGTTGCGGGAACTTGCGACCGATGGATATGCCATCATGGCGACAACGCACGACCCGCTGCGTGCCGCGGTGGCGTTCGATCATGCGGTGCTGCTGCGCCATGGCCGCGTGATGGAAAGCGGACCGGCCGCCCAGGTGCTCGATGCAGAAGGTATCGCGCGACTGTATGCACGCGACGCCGGGCCGGATTCTGCCGGGATTACGGATGTTTCAATAGGATAGGGGGCTGGAGGCTGTTTGTACGGGACAGTCCCCGGTCAGACCTTGATGTCATGAAGGTTGCTGGCGAAGCTTTCCACCAGAAGCATCATGAAGACCTCACCTTTTGAAAAAAGCGATATCTGAAAACTTTTACTGTTCTTCAAACAGCCTCTTAACGGGCACCTGAAAGCGGAACGTTATCGACGCGTACCGCCTTGCCCGTCCGGTCGTAATACACGATCGCCCCGCCATGCCGTTCGGCATAGCCGTCGGGTTCGCCATGCTGCGTCCAGAACAGCAGCCTGTTGACGTCAGGCTGTTCCTTGATCTTGTCGCCGGGGGGAATGAAACGGAACTGGCCGTAATCCATGTGCAGATGGGGCGCGGGGGGATGACGCGCAAGTTCATGCAGGGACTGGTGACGCTTGAACGCGGCTTCGTCCTGATCTTCCTGCGCCATGGCGGCGGGGCACGACAGGACGGCCGGCACCATTCCCATTCCAAGGCTTCCGGCGATCAACCAGTGTCGCAGCTTTACCGACATGAGTGTTCCGACCTTTCGCCTCATCCAGACAGGAAAGGCAACATCCCCTTTTTTCCTGTCTGGCGCAAGGCGTTGCCCGTCCTATCTGCCCCGGCGACGGCGCAGGGCGATTACTGGAACGGCAGATAGCGGAAATCAAAGAAGATTTCGCTCAGGCTTGTGGTGGGGGATCCGCCAATCGCCCCCCATGTATGCACCCGCGAATAGGCCAGCTGCGTGCCCGCCTGTACCGTGCCGTACTTGCCCTTGATGAAGCGGTACCAAGCGCCGATCGTGAATTCCTCCACCGACTTGATGCTGGCGGTACAGGCGGCGGATGACGTTTCGCTCCAGCAGCCGGTATTGTCGGACATCGGGTTGCCATAGCCATAGGCCGAGCCATCGGCATCGAAATAGTTGCGGCCCGAACGCTGCATCCCGAAATAGCCATAGACGTCAAACAGCTTGTTCGGATGGGCGATCACGCCCGCCGTGGCCTGCGCGCTGCTCAGCAGGCCGGGCGCGCCATTCTCCTTCAGCGTCGTATCCGGCAGCAGGACCGAGCCGTAACGGCCGATGCCTTTTCCCGCCAGACCGGCAAGGCGTATTTCCAGATGATGCGGAATGACCGGCAGGATCATGGACCCGCCGCCGCCCCATGCCACGGCGGTATGGTTTTCGCCCACGCCATCGACAACCGAACGGGTATGCGGGAAATGGACGATGCCTTCCATTTCATAATGGCCCCATGACGGGTCCCATGCCACCTTGGCGATGACATCAGGGGCGATTTCGTTGGAATAGTTGGTGGTCGACCCGGTCAGGCCCACGCCGTTCGACCCCACCTTGGCGTAATTGCCATTGCCGGGCAGCGCGTATTCGCCATTGTCGCTGCCGTTATAGGCGCCAAAGCCGGTGGTGTCGTAAATCGTGGCCGGATTTTCAATCGACAGGCCCGTCCACAGGCGATGCTGCAGGAAGTCCTTGACCATGCGGACCTGCCACTGCCGCGTCCATGTCTGCCCGGCAAGGATGGAGGATTCGATCGTTTCCGGGAGGCTTTCCTGACGGGGGATGATGCCGACACGATCAGGCGTCAGCATCGTCCATGCCTGCCCGATCAGGAAATGCACGTCGCGCTTTGCGTCATCAAGCGTCAGGTAAGCCTGCCGCAGGCGCGGAACATAGGAGTTGCTTTCATACGGATTGGTCGTTTCCGCGCTGGCGCCGAAATCGCTTTCGACAAATCCCGCGACGGTCGTGTGCGCGTTCAGCGGCGCGCGCGCCATCAGGGAGAAGCGGGTGTAACGCGCATCGCCGGTAAAGTTGTCAGTGTGGAAATTGGGGCTGTTGTGGAAGGGAATGTTCGCCCACGAATTGAAGATGCCCGAGGCCACATGGCGGTTTTCCTCCACCGCGGCGGCGTCGAAGAAGCCGCCAAGGATGATGGAGACCGAACCGGCATGGAAAACCTTGCTGCCCAGCGCGCCTGCCGACTGCGCACCCACGGTTTCGCGGGTGTGCGGGCCGACATTGTTGTTGGCCATGTGCGAAATCAGGTCCTCGTCACGGTGGGCGACGACGGATTCAAATGTCGGCGTGTCGATGAACGATCCGTTGGGATTGTCGGAATGGCCGCCGATATGGGGCCGGCCCATCGACGCGGGCATGCGTTCGCCCATGGCGGTCGGCTGCCCTTCCTGCGGGGTCCAGCCGCCACGCACGTGGCCCGCGCTGCCGGATACCTGCAATGAATGACCACCCGTGCCGGTGGAACCGCCCAGATGTGCCCGGTGCTGGGCGATCTGCTTGCGCATGGTCATCAGGTCGCGCTGCAGTTCCATCTGCTGCTGCTGGAGACGCTCCATCTGGCGCTCCATGATATCGAGCGATTCCGGATCATCTTCCGCCCGGCTGGCCGAGACAGGCACGATGAAAGAGCACAGCAGCAGCGCGCCTGACAGGCAGAGCCAGCCAGCGGGACGGGAAGAAAAATTCCGCATATATTACCAGTGGGCCTCGGACTACGGGTCAAGACTATTGTGTGTCAAAACATTTCCCGACACAGGCGTAAATGATAATTTCTTTTAAGAAGAATATTTTTACACTTTGTAATATATGGCAGTCAGAAGGGCTGCGGGCCAGCCTGTATTTATATTATATCGCCCTCCCGCCGGGCCGTAACGCCATAGATCGTGTCGTGCCAGACGGCATCGTTGGGCGGGGGCGCCACGCTGCCGGTATCGGTGTGTTCGAATCCGCCGCGCTGCATCAGGATGCGGACAAGGCGCTGCCGGTCGTCTGTCTCAAGTGCCTGCCACAGTGCGACGGCTTTTTGTGCGACAAAACCGTTACCGTATGTGACAAGTACTAAGCCGCCGGGTTGCAGGACCCGGGCGATTTCGCGAAAAAGCGCCACCGGCTGACGCAGATAGGGCACGACATCGCACAGGCACACGGCGTCAAGGGATTCATCGGCCAGCGGCAGTTCGGGCGTTTCGTTCAGGTCCTGGACGATCCGCTGGGTCAGGCGCCCGTTCGCCTCCAGCGCCGGGGCTTCGACCCCGATGCCGATGACCTCGTCAAAGGGAACGTCCGCCGGCAGGTGGCTGTCGCTTCCGGCCATCAGATCGAGTATCCGCCCCCCTTCGGGCAGCATGGTGCGGTACAGCGCGGTGACCGCCGTGCACGCCCCCGCGTCAAGCATCGGTCCGGACGGACGGGTGGACCAGAAGGCGGTATCGGATTCGGATGACGCGCAGACGAAGGCACCAGGGTGAAAGCCGTGCAGATCGTTCATGAATGTGCCACATGCGACGGGTGGGACGAAACGGCCGGTCGCCTGCACGTTCCGTCGTGCGTGAAAGGACGCCACGGCGTATTGGCAACGCCGTCAGTGGCAGCCATTTACGACAGATTGCCAGAAAGGAGAAATCACAGGCATGGCGAGAATGATCCATTCCATGATCCGCGTGCGCGATGCCCGCGCCAGCGAGGCGTTCTATAAGCGTGCCTTTGGACTTGAACCGGTGGACCGGCTTGTGTTCGACACGTTCACGCTTATCTATCTTGCGAATGACGAACAGACGTTCGAACTGGAACTGACGGTCAATCATGATCGCGACCGTCCCTATGACCTTGGGGACGGGTATGGGCATCTGGCGGTTTCGGTTGCGGACGTGGATGCCGAACATGCCCGGCTGGAGAAGGCGGGCCTGTCGCCGCTGCCGATCAGGGACATGTATTGCGGGGAACGGTTTGTCGGGCGGTTTTTCTTCATCACCGATCCCGATGGTTACCGTATCGAGGTGCTGCAGCGTGGCGCGCCGGGGCGTTTTCTGTAAAAACGCGTCAGCGGGGAGCCGCGGACGGCGCGATCGTGTTCGCGCCGGGGCGTGATGTGCCGTATATAGGGCGGAGATGGAAACCAGCTTTTACAAGATGCACGGCCTTGGGAACGATTTTGTCGTCATGGACGAACGTCGTGGCCGTCTGGACCTGACGCCCGCGCGCATTGCCGCGCTTTCGGACCGGTTCAGGGGGATCGGGTGCGACCAGTTCGTGCTCCTGCGTCCCGCCTGCCGCGAAGGGGCGGACGTGTTCGTGCGCTTTTTCAATGCCGATGGCAGCGAATCGGGCGCGTGCGGCAATGCGTCGCGCTGTGTCGCCTCCCTGATCGGGCGCGAGGCGGGGATTACGGCCCCCGTTCTTCAGACGCGCGCGGGCCTGCTGGGCACCGAAATCGGGGATGACGGCATGATCACCGTCGACATGGGTCCCCCCGCGCTGGGATGGCGCGACATTCCCCTGTCGCATGAGGTCGATACCCTGCGCCTGCCGCTGTGGGGCGAACCGGCGGCCGCGTCGATGGGCAACCCGCATGCCACCGTATTCCTGTCCCCTGACGACATGACGGACCCGCGCCAGCGCGGGCCGCTGCTGGAACATGACCCGCTGTTTCCCGAACGCGCCAATATCGGCTTCGCGCAGGTGCGTTCCGCGCGGGAAATGCGGCTGCGGGTGTGGGAACGCGGCGCGGGGCTGACGCTGGCCTGCGGTTCCGGGGCCTGCGCCGCGGTGGTCAATGGTGTCAGGCGCGGACTGCTTGATCGGACATGCCGGGTGGAAATGGATGGCGGCGCGCTGTCGGTCACATGGCGCGAAACCGATGGACATGTGCTGATGAGCGGACCCGCCGTGCTGAGTTTCACAGGCCTTGTGGCGCTGGATACCTATCCCCGATGAAAAAGCCTGAAATCCTGACCTTCGGCTGCCGGCTCAACACCTACGAAAGCGAGGTGATGCGCAACCATGCGGCCGGCCTCGACAATGTGGTCATCATCAATACCTGCGCCGTCACGGCCGAGGCCGAACGTCAGGCGCGCCAGGCGGTGCGACGCGCCCATCGCGACCGGCCCGATGCGCGGATCGTGGTGACGGGCTGTGCTGCGCAGATCGATCCCGAACGCTGGGCCGCGCTTCCCGGCGTGACGCGCGTCCTTGGCAACCGGGAAAAACTTGCCGCCGAAAGCTGGAGCGAGACCGCCCTGTCGCAGGGTAACGCCGTTTCCGACATCATGGCCGCGCGGGAAAGCGCGCCGCATCTGGTGACCGAATTCGCCGGACGCACCCGCGCCTTTGTCGAGGTGCAGCAGGGATGTGACCATCGCTGCACCTTCTGCATCATCCCCTTCGGACGCGGGCCGTCGCGCTCCGTCCCCGTGGGCGTCGTGGTGGAACAGGTGCGCGCGCTGGTGGCATCCGGTTACCGCGAGGTGGTGATGACGGGCGTGGACATCACTTCGTGGGGGGGGGACCTGCCGGGGAAGCCTTCGCTGGGACAACTGTGCCGCAGGCTGCTGGCGCTGGTGCCGGAACTTGAACGGCTGCGGCTGTCGTCGGTCGATCCGGTGGAAATAGACGAGGATCTGTGGCAACTGTTGGCGCATGAGGCACGTTTCATGCCCTATCTGCACCTGTCGCTGCAGGCGGGATCCGACATGATCCTCAAGCGCATGAAGCGGCGGCACCTGACGGCGGACGTGGCGGCCGTGATCGACCGGGCGCGCGGCCTGCGTCCCGAAATCGGCATCGGCGCGGACGTGATCGCCGGCTTTCCGACGGAGGACGAGGCCCTGTTCAACGAAACGCTCGATTTCATTGAACGCCAGGGCCTGCCCTACCTGCATGTCTTTCCCTACAGCGAACGTCCCGGCACGCCGGCCGCGCGGATGCCCGCCATTCCCATGGCGCAGCGTCGCGAACGTGCCGCACGGCTGCGGGCTGCGGGGGCGCAGGCGGCGCGTGCCTATCACGCGGGCCTCCTGGGGCGGCCCCTGCGGGTGTTGATGGAAACACGGACCAGCGGGCATTCCGAGGAATTCGCCCCCGTGCGGCTGGCCGATGGCGTTGCGCCGTCGGAGGCGGGACGGATCGAAACGGTACGGCCCGTGGCTTTTGACGATAACGGACTGGTGGCGGAATTACCCTGATATGGCTCTTGGTTTCTTTTCACGACTCAAGGCGGGGCTGTCGCGCTCCACCCAGAAACTCAGCGGCGGGCTGAGCGCGGTCTTCACGCGGCGCAAGCTTGACGATCAGGCGCTGGAGGATCTCGAAGATCTGCTGATTTCCGCTGATCTGGGGCCGAATGTCGCGGCGAAGGTCATCGATTCCTTCCGCACCTCCAAATTCGGCAAGGAAGTCACGGATGAGGAAGTGCGCACCGCGCTGGCGGAAGAGATCGCGAAGATCCTCGAACCCGTCGCCATCCCGTTCGAACCCGATCCCGCGCACAAGCCGCATGTCGTGCTGGTGGTGGGTGTCAACGGCACGGGCAAGACCACGACCATAGGCAAGATGGCCCGTTATTACGGCGAACAGGGCAAGAAGGTCATGATGGTCGCGGGCGATACGTTCCGCGCCGCAGCCGTCGAACAGCTTCAGGTCTGGGGCGAGCGTGTTGGCGCGCCCGTCATTGCCGGTCCCCCCAATGCCGATGCCGCCGGCCTTGCGTTCGAGGCCCTGAAGCGCGGGAAGGCCGAAGGGGCGGACCTGCTTCTGGTCGATACCGCAGGGCGCCTGCACAACAAGGGCGCGCTGATGGAGGAACTGGCGAAAATCATCCGCGTGATGCGCAAGTTCGATGAAACCGCGCCCCATTCCGTCCTGCTTGTGCTGGATGCCACCACCGGCCAGAACGCGATGGAACAGGTGCGCGTGTTCAAGGAACTGGTGAATGTCACCGGGCTGGTGGTGACGAAGCTCGACGGTTCGGCGCGTGGCGGCATTGTCGTGGCGCTGGCGGATGCGTTCGGCCTGCCGGTCCACATGGTGGGCGTTGGCGAACAGGCCGAGGATCTGCGTCCCTTCTCCGCGCAGGCGTTCGCGCAGGGACTGGTGGGCGACGATATCAAGGTGATCGATCGCGAAGCCCCGCCGCAGGAGAGTGAAGGGAAGGAAGATGCCCATCCTCCGGCGGAATGAGCAGCCGATAACAGACTGAAAACAAAAAGAAGTTTTTGGTGAAGCTTTTTCCAAAAAGCTTCGGGGAACGCCGCTTTTTTGGAAAAAGGCGGCACCCGAAAGCTTTTATCTGTAGTCTGCTGAATGGCAGAATTCGGAAGTTCTTTTTGCCTCAATGTTCCCCGCAAAAAGAAGATCCCAAATAGGCACAAAAAAGGGGACCACCCCGTCAGGGATGATCCCCGCGCCCATCCGGGCGGCGGCAGGCGACCGATCAGATCGGCAATGCGCGCTCGAAGATGGATTCCAGCGCCATGATGCCCGGCAGGGTCTTGCCCTCCAGCCATTCAAGGAAAGCGCCACCGGCGGTAGAGATATAGGAAATCTCCTTCGTTACGCCGGCATGGCGCAGGGCGGATACCGTATCGCCCCCCCCCNGCGATGCTTTTCAGCCTGCCTTCCTGCGTCAGGCGGCCGACCTCNCTGCGCCACGGCGTTCGTGCCTGCGTCGAATGGCGCGATTTCGAACGCACCCAGCGGGCCGTTCCACACCAGCGTCTTCAGCGTCGCGATGCGCGTGCACAGGTCACGCACGGTCTGCGGGCCGATATCAAGGATCATCGCGTCATCCGGGATGGCGTCGATGGCGACAACACGCGTGGGTACGTTGGCCTTGAATTCGGTCGCGGTCACCGCATCGACCGGCAGCACGACCTCGCACCCCTTTTCCCTGGCCTTCGCCAGGATGGCGCGCGCGGTGTCATGCATCTCCCCTTCCTGCAGGGAACGCCCGACTTTCACGCCCTGCGCCGCAAGGAACGTGTTGGCCATCGCGCCGCCGATGATCAGCACCTGCACCTTTTCCAGCAGGTTGCCGATCAGGTCCAGCTTGGTGGAGATCTTGGCCCCGCCAATGATCGCGCCCACCGGGCGTTCGGGATTTTCCAGCGCGATGTTCAGCGCGTTCAGCTCCGTCTCCATCAGGCGTCCGGCAAAGGACGGCAGGTGGCGTGCCACGCCCTCGGTGGAGGCATGGGCGCGGTGGGCCGCGGAAAAGGCATCATTGACGTAAAAATCCGCCAGTGACGCCAGCGCCTTTGCCAGTTCGGGATCGTTGGCTTCCTCGCCGGGGTGGAAACGGGTGTTTTCCAGAACCACGACGTCCCCGTCCTGCATGGCGTCCACCGCCTGCTGTGCGACGGGACCGACGCAGTCCGCGGCAAAGGTCACGGGACGGCCCAGCGCGTCGCCAAGCGCATCGGCAATCGGGGCAAGCGACATTTCCGGCACGCGCTGGCCCTTGGGGCGGTCGAAATGGCTGACGACGATGACGCGCGCGCCCTTCTGCGCCAGTTCCTGTATGGTCGGCAAAAGGCGGAGCAGGCGGGTGGCATCGGTAATCTGCCCCCCCTGTACCGGAACGTTCAGGTCCGCACGCAGAAGAACCTTCTTGCCTGCGGGCTGAAGCTGATCCAGCGTCTTGAAAGCAACGGTAGCCATTACAGGGACCCGAACAGCGCGGCAGTGTCGGACATACGGTTGGAGAAGCCCCATTCGTTGTCATACCAGCTGCAGATGCGCACCAGCTTTCCGCCGTCGATCACCGCCGTCTGTGTCGCGTCGAAGGTGGAGGAAGCAACCGAATGGTTGAAGTCCGAGCTCACCAGCGGGGCGGTGTTGTAATCAAGGATCCCCTTGAGCGGCCCTTCGGCGGCGGCCTTGCGCATGGCCTCGTTCACGTCCTCGACGGAGAAGGGCGCGCGCGTCGGCACGAAGTCGAGCGAGACGAGCGAGACGTTGGGCGTCGGCACGCGGATGGCGGTCCCGTCGAGGCGTCCCTTCAGGTGCGGCAGGACCAGCCCGACGGCGCGCGCCGCCCCGGTGGAGGTCGGGATCATGTTCAGCGCCGCGCCACGCGCCCGGCGCGGGTCCTTGTGCAGCGTATCGACCGTGCGCTGGTCGCCGGTATAGGAATGGATCGTGACCATGTAGCCGCATTCGATGCCAAAGGCGTCGTCCAGCACCTTTGCCACCGGGGCAAGGCAGTTGGTCGTGCATGATGCGTTGGAAATGACCGTCATGTCGGACGTCAGCACGTCCTGGTTGACGCCATAGACGATCGTCGCATCCACACCCGACGCGGGGGCGGAGACGATGACCTTGCGCGCGCCCGCCCGGATCAGCTGCGAGGCGCTTTCCTTGTCGGTGAAGCGGCCGGTGCATTCCATGGCCACGTCCACGCCTTTGAACGGTACTTTCGTCGGATCAGCCTCGGCCGAGACATGGATCGGGTCATAGGTGCGGCCATTGGCCTTGATGATGATGCTGCTGCCTTCGACGCGGACTTCGGCCGGGAACCGGCCATGCACGCTGTCATAGGACAGGAGGTGGGCGTTCGCCTCGACACTGCCGAGGTCGTTGATGGCGACAGGGACGACATCCGTGCGTCCGCTTTCGATAATTCCGCGCAGGACGAGGCGACCTATGCGACCGAAACCGTTGATCGCGACTTTGACAGCCATTTCTTATTCTCCGTTAAGGTCAGTTCTGTAATGCAGCGTTTCGTATGGACGCGCCCGAAAAAGGAAGATCCCCGTCATGCGGCCGATGGCGTTGGCCATGGGCCTGGGTGCTGTTGTCGGCGGCATGGATCAGCTCCATTGCCCTGGCGACGATATGTTCGGGCTGGATGGCGCCGCTGCGGCCCTGCTGTCCATCGGCAGGCGCGTCCTTGCCAAAACCATCGATCCCGATGAATGCCCCTTCCTGTCCCAGCCAGCGTTCCCATCCAAAACCGGACGCGGCTTCCACGCCGATCCGGGGTGCCGTTCCCAGCACCCTTTCACGATAGGATATTTTTTGCGCCGCGAACAGTTCCCAGCATGGCAGGGACACCAGCGCGGCGCCAATTCCGCGTTCGCGCAGCATCAGCTGCGCCGTGCGCGCGGTTGCCAGTTCCTGCCCCGTGGCGATCAGCGTCACCTGCCGCGCCGATGGGGACTCGGCCACTACATAGCCGCCGCGCGCGCACTGGTTCGTCAGCGCGGGGGCCTCGGGCAGGGTTGCATCACTTGCGACGTCAACGGCGGGAATGAACGGATACAGCGTCAGCAGGCTGGGCCCGTCCGTCCGGTCAAGGGCCAGTTCCATGCATTCCATGGTTTCGCGCCGCGTGGCCGGGCGGAAAACCGCGACATTGGGCATGGCGCGCAGGCTGGCAAGCTGCTCCACCGGCAGCCATGCCGGACCGTCCTCTTCGGGCGACAGGCCCCCGTCGGTCAGGCAATAGATCACCTGGCGTTTCATCATGGCGGCAAAGCGCAGGGCGGGACGCATGCGGTCCACCGCCACGAAGGTCGCCGTCCCGCACGGCAGGAAGCCGCCATGCATCGCAATCCCGTTCAGCAGCGCCGCCATGCCATGCACCTGGGTGTCGCATCGCGTCGGCAGGGCGGTCGGCCCATGCGCCACGTTGCCGCCCGACGCAAGCCCGAGGCGCGAGCGCAGGCACAGCACTTCGGGCAGGAGTTCGCGCAGGATATCCAGCCCCCGCCGGGCATAGCTGGTGGTCGGCAGCGCGGGATGGGACGCATGGTGCCGTCCGGCCCCCTGCCATGACCTGCGCCAGTCCGTATGCCACAGGGCGGGACGCTGTCCGGAAATGATGCGCTCGAAATCGATGCGCTGGCGGTCCTTGCCCAGCCGCCGCAGCCACGACCGCCGGGCCGTTGCCCCGCGTCGCGATGCGGAAGCCCACAGCCCCGGATCATCCACGAACGGTTCGTCCGTTTCGGCCACGGGCGGCGGCGACAGGCAGGCGATCAGGCAGGGGCGGTGCGTGCGGATGGACGCCGCGAGTGCCGTTGCGATCTGGTCGGGCTGGTCCGCCGCCACCTTGCGCACCGACCATCCCGACGCGGCATAGCGGGGGAGGGCGGCCTCCGCCTGCACGCGTTCATGTTCCGACAGGCCCACCAGGACGGTGATGCGTTCCAGTCCCATCTGTCCCGCAAGGGCCGCCGCCTCCAGCGCCACGCCGGTGGACAGTTCGGACCAGCAGCTGATGGCCCATATGCGGTGGTTGACCAGCGTGCGCCCGAAACGCGCGGCCATGTGCTGTTCCGCCATGGCCATGCCGATGGCCGCGCCCAGGCCCTGACCACTGGGGCCGAAGCCCATGGTCGTTGCCGGATGGGGGGCATCCCCGGTCCTGAGCGCCGCCTGTCCCGACAGGGAGACGAGCGCGTTGACGAGGGTGCGGTACCGCACCGAGGACACCACGAAACGGTCGCGGTCGAACCATGAGGGGGCGACGGGATCGAACCTCAGATACCGGCTCCACAGCACGGCGCAGGCCGTCGCCATCGCGCAGGCATGGATGACGTGGTGGCTGTCGGGTTCGTGCGTGCGGACGAACTGCCGGATGGCGGCGGCAAGGCGCCCTGTCTGGTCCAGTGGCGCGCGGGCCATGGGGGCGCCGGAATCTGGGGAAACGGGACCGGGGGCGGTGGGGCCGGTATGCGCAGGTCGGGTATTGCTGGGCTGTTCCATGCCGTATGGCCTGATCCACCTGTGGGGTTCATGAAGGAAAGCGGACGTGCCGGTGGCGGACAGGGTGTCGTGCCGCGCCAGTCATGTCGGGCATCGCGTGATCCCTCAACGACTACAGGATGATGCTTCCTGATCGCAAGTCCCCTTGCATGGGGCGCGACCCGTCGCCGGTCACAGGCGTTTGATCGTTTCGCACCCCGCAGATGGCGCGTCAGCCCCGATCGCGTCGCGATGCCCGCGCGAAGGCGACGGCGGGCTGGAGGAATGGAAATATCGTGCCCGCCCCTTGCCCCGTATCGTGGATGCTGTATCGCTTTGCGATCATGCCTGCATCACGCCGCTTCGCGCCGCCTGCCGTCCGTGTCGCCCTTGCCGCCAGCCTGTCATGGCTGCCGGCATGCACGCTGGTGGGGCAAAAGACGTTCAATCCCCATGCGGGGGACCCGCCGCGCGTGGTGATCCCGCCGCCACCGCCCACGCAGGTGCGCCATGTCCCGCCCCTGATTGAAATCATGGCCGGAACGCCCGTGGCGCAGTGGCAGGCCGACCTGAAAAAGGGCGTGGCGGACGCACTGGCGCGCAAGCCCAATGTGCTGTTCACCGTCGTCAGCGTCATTCCCGACACCGGCACCGCCGATGAACAGGCCGCCCTGCTGTCGCATGTCGTCACCACGGACGCGCAATCCGTCGCGGCGGAAATCGTCCAGGACGGGGCGGACCCGGCCCAGATGGAGATGACGGCCACGACGGACCGCGCCGCCAGCGCGCCGGTAATTCGCATCTATGTGCGCTAGCCGCGTGTCAAAAGTGGAGATTTTTTAAATTTCACGACAGCCCAGCCATGGTGACCCGGCGGCCGAAGGCATATAATACTGGGTGGATATGAAGTAATCCGGCCCGTGGGGCGTGACATTGCCGTTCCATGCCGTGGAAGATCGCACGGTGAAACCCGTCGCCGATGACACGTGGGGGCCCGTGCCCCCGGGTGGAATGACGGTTGGTCGTGGGCATGGAACGAGTTCGCATGGAAAGGAAGATCAGTGTCCAGTAATCATTCGGACGGCCATCCATTCTACAGGTTCTGCCGCACGGCACTGGCGGATATCCGGACGCAGGGTCGCTATCGCCAGTTCACGCCGCTGGCGCGCGAGGCGGATCGCTATCCCGTCTATGAACAGGAAGAAGCCCCCGCGACGCCGGCCACCCCCGCATGCGACCATGACCGCGAGGTCGTGGTCTGGTCGGCGAATGATTACCTGGGCATGGGCGTCGAACCCGTGGTGATGAACGCCGCGATCGCCGCGATCCGCGAACATGGCGCGGGCGCGGGGGGCACGCGCAACATCGCGGGGACCAGCCCGCTCCATACCGCGCTGGAACGCGAACTGGCGGACCTGCATGGCAAGGAAGGGGGGCTGCTGTTCGTTTCGGGCTATGTCTCCAACCAGGCCAGCCTGCAGACGATCCTGACGAGCATGCCGGGCTGGATCTGCTTTTCGGACCGGCTGAACCATGCGTCCATGATCGCGGGGATCAAGGGCGCGCGCGGTTCCACCACGGTGATTTTCGAACATAACGACCTTGCCGACCTCGAGGCCAAGCTGGCGGCGGCCCCCGCCGACGCGCCCAAGCTGATCGCGTTCGAAAGCGTGTATTCCATGGACGGCGACATTTCCGATATCGCCGCGACCTGCGCGCTGGCCCGCAAGTACAACGCCATGACCTATCTGGACGAGGTGCATGCCGTCGGCCTGTACGGCGCGCAGGGTGGCGGGATTTCCGAACGCGACGGCGTGGCCGATCAGGTGGACATCATCGAGGGCACGCTGGCCAAGGGGTTTGGCGTCCATGGCGGCTATGTCACCGCGTCAAGCGAGATTATCGAATATCTGCGCCTGGCCGCGTCGGGCTTCATCTTCACCACCGCGCTGCCGCCTGCCGTTGTCGCCGCCGCGCTGACCAGCGTGCGTCAGGTGCGCAAGGACGGATGGCGGCGCGACAGGATGTTCGAGCGCGTGAATGCCTTTCGCGCGCGCCTGCGCAAGGCCGGGGTGCCCTTTACCATGACGCCCAGCCATATCGTCCCGATCCCGGTGGGCGATGCGCAGCGCTGCCGTGAACTCAGCGACCGTCTGCTCAACGAATACGGACTGTATGCGACCCCGATCAATTATCCCACCGTTCCCCGCGGGACGGAGCGCCTGCGCCTGACGCCGGGGCCGTTCCATACCGATGCGATGATGGACCAGATGGTTGCCGCCCTGTCCACCCTGATGGGAATCCGCACGACCGCCCCTGCGGCGGTGGGCGAAAAGGTGGCTGAACCCGCCCGGTGATCAGATGATCCACTGATCCGATGACTGACAGGCTGTTTCAAGGATGGAGGTCCTGAAACGGCCTGTCAGTCATGAAGAAGTTTTTGGTGAAGCTTTTTTCAAAAAGCTTCGAGAGAACGTCGCCTTTTTGAAAAAAGGCGACACCCAAAAACTTTTATTATTTTCTGCCGATTAACTGTTCCGAACAGTCTTTTCATCCCCCGCGCGCCACTGCATTGCGCAGCGTGACCCCGGCGGGAAGCCGTGGGCCTCTTCCTCTTCCAGCATCCGCGCCAGTTCCGGCGATGGCCGGTCCATGACCTCGAATCCCATCTTGCGATAGAATGGCGCGTTCCACGGAACGTCGCGAAACGTGGTCAGCGTCAGGCGTCCTGCCGCCTGTGGCGCATGGCGCGCCCATTGCATGGCCGCATGCAGCAGCCTGCGCCCCAGCCCATGTCCCTGTGCATCCTGACGGACGGAAAGCTCGATGATGTGCAGGCTGTCACCCGTTGGGCGGGCGCTCAGGAAGCCTGCGATTCCACCCTTTGCGTCAACCCCGACCCAGCACGTGCCCTGCGCGATGCAGGCGGCGTGGGTTTCGATGTTGCACACATCGCCCGACGCCAGCCACGCCAGCGCGGGGATCGCGCCAAACAGGCTGGCGGCCGAGCGTTCCACGTCCGGCAGGGCGATGGCGTCGCCGGGGGCGGCCGGGCGGATGGCAAAGGCCGCCGTTCTGGTCATGTCAGGATCAGCGGGTATGGGCGATGGCCTGCTTGAGTTCGTCGTAATCCACGGCGCCGGGGATGATCTGGCGGGCGTTCATGACAAAGGTGGGCGTGCCATCCAGTCCGATTCCATGGCCCAGCTCCATGTTGGCCTGAAGGATGGCGGTGACCTTGGGGCTGTTCATGTCCTTGGCCAGCTGGTCGGCGTTAAGCCCGCACTGCTTGGCCAGGGTGCGCATCCGTTCGACCGTGGGGGCGGCGGAATCGGTCATGATGGCGTGCTGCAGCTTGAAATACGCGCCCTGTCCCCCTTCCTCGAAGGCGGCGACCAGCGCCTGCGACGTGATCAGGCTGCCCTGTCCCAGGACGGGCACCACCTTTTCAAGGATGCGGACATCCTTGTCCTCCGCGACGATGCGATCCAGATCCGGCAGCACCTTGCGGCAGTAGGGGCAGCGGGGGTCATAGAATTCGACGACGGTTACCTTGGCCTGCGCGTTGCCCAGGATCGCATCCGACGCCGCCGGGTTGAGCAGGGCGGAACGATGGGCCGCCAGTGCCTGCTGTGCCGAGAGCTGCTGCTGGTTGGCCGCATTCTGGCGCAGCGAGGTGATGGCGTCGGACAGGATGGTGGGATCGGTCTTGAGCGCGTTGCGCACGATTTCCACGATTGCCTTGCGCTGCGCGGGGGAAAAGACGTCGGTGGCGGCACCCTGCGCAAATCCCGGGGTGGGGATGCAGGACGTCCCCGCAAGGAGTGCGGCTGCCGTTGCGGCGGGAAACAGGCGGCGCAGCCGGCGGATGCTGTTGGATATGGGCACGGGCGGCCTCCGTTGATCGGTCAGGATGGGGGTTGTGTAGAGGAAGCAGCGAGGTAAAGAAAGAAGACGGGATGGGAAAGATGCGGCCTGCCTCCTCATGTGGCCTGTTGCCGGGGGCGCGCAAGACCGCTAATGGCGGAATGTCCCGGTGTGCCGGTGTCATGGCTTGTGGCAGAGCCCGTGACGTGGCGCATGCTGTCGTGGTCGATATGGAGAAAAACACGCGTGCCAGAGCATTCCATGAAATCCCCTGCACGCAGGGCCGTACGACTTGCGTTTTCGGCAATGCTCGCGGTGTCCGTGACCGGATGCAGCCATCCCGCCTCTCCCTTGCGTCTTGTAACCCACATGTTCGGTCCTTCGCCCGGGGCGCTGGTGGGGACCGTCGCCGCCGATGAACCGCAGGCCGTCATGGTCGGGCGCGATATCCTGTCGCGCGGCGGCAACGCGGCGGACGCTGCCGCAGCCATGGGCATGGCGCTGGCGGTCACGCTGCCGTCGCGCGCGTCGATGGGATCGGGGGGCGCGTGCCTGGCCTATCGTCCTGGCGACACCGATGGCGGCCGGGCCTTTGTCTTTACCCCGCGCGCGGGCACGACCGAGGGGATCGTCGGCGCGCCCCATGCCGACCGTCCCGCCGCCGTGCCGATGCTGGCGCGTGGCATGTACCTGATGCATCTGCAGTATGGCACCACGTCGTTCGGTGAAATCCTGCCGGACGCGATATCGCTGGCCGCCAACGGGATCAATGTCAGCCACCAGCTTGCCAGCGACCTTGCCACGGTGCAGGGCGCGCTGCTGGCGGATGCGGGCATGCGCGCGATCTTCAGCCGCACCGACGGCACGGCGCTGGTGGAAGGCGACGCCCTGGTGCAGACGCGCCTGTCCGGTGTGCTGGAACAGATCCGCAGCATGGGCGTGGGCGACATGTATAACGGCGCGCTGGCGCAGTCCTTTAGCGCCGGCAGCCAGGCGGCGGGCGGCGGGCTGCAGACCAGTGACCTGCGCGCCGCCATCCCGTCCGAACGCCTGCCGCTGCATGTCAATGCGGGCGGTGGCCTGACGGTTGCCTTCCTGCCGCCGCCCGCCGATGGCGGCCTGGGCAGCGCGGTCGCCTTCCGCGCGCTGCTTGCCGGACAGGGCAGCCCCGAGGCCCTGTCGCAGGGAAGTGTTGCGGCCTGGCGCGCGCGCGGTGGCGATACGCAGGGCAAGCAGACCGTCGATGACCAGACCGCCCGCGCGCAGGCGTTCCTTGATTCGGGCGCGTCAGGCAGCGGCAGCCTGCCGCCCCTTCCGGCCTCGACCTCCTTTGCCGTGGTGGATCATGCCGGCATGGCCGTGGCATGCAGCCTGACGATGGACAACCTGTTCGGTACGGGGCGTATCGCGGGAAACACCGGCATCGTGCTGGCGGCATCGCCCGCGCGGATGCCCGCCCCGCTGCTGTCCGCCGCCATCGCCAGCGACGGGCACGCCTTCCGCGCCGCCGTGGCCGGGTCGGGACAGAACGACGCCGCCGCCGCCGTGGCTGAGGAAATGAAGCTGGTCCTGTCAGGGCAGGCGCCCGCGTCGCGCGCGGTTACGGCCGAGGGTCGCGTCAATGCGATTGCCTGCCCCCGTGGCCTGCCGGGTGACGGGGCAAGCTGTGTCGCAGGATCTGACCCACGTGAAACCGGCCTTGCGGTCGGACCGCGATAGGGACCGTCCGCTCCGCATGGCGGGGACAGGGCAACGCGATAATGGATGACAGGGGCGGGTTGCAGGCAGGGGCACGGTTGTAAATGGTCCCGTTTTGTTCCATATAGGATGGAGCAACGCAGCCTCCATGCACAGCAGGGTCGCGGGCATGACGGTCATGCCCGGCGGGTTCTTGTGCCGCCCCGATACGGGAACATGGAATGCGCGAAACACAGCTTCGTCGAAAAGGTAGGCAGGCCATGGCACAGGCTCCGGGTATTGATAAAGGCAAGGCTCTCGAAGGCGCTCTGAGCCAGATTGAACGCGCTTTCGGCAAGGGCTCCATCATGCGCATGGGCGAACGGCCCAAGACGGAGGTGGACGTGATTTCCACCGGTTCGCTCGGGCTGGATATCGGCCTTGGCATCGGTGGCCTGCCGCGTGGCCGCATCGTGGAAATCTACGGGCCGGAAAGTTCGGGCAAGACGACGATGGCGCTCCACGCCATTGCCGAGGCTCAGAAAAAAGGCGGCACCTGCGCCTTCATCGATGCCGAACACGCGCTTGATCCGGGATATGCGCGCAAGCTTGGGGTGGATGTGGACAACCTCCTCATCAGTCAGCCCGATGCTGGCGAGCAGGCGCTTGAAATCGCCGATACGCTGGTGCGTTCCGGCGCGATCGACGTGCTGGTGATCGACAGTGTCGCCGCCCTTGTTCCCCGCGCGGAACTGGAGGGCGACATGGGCGACAGCCATGTCGGCCTGCATGCCCGCCTGATGAGCCAGGCGCTGCGCAAGCTGACGGGATCGGTGTCGCGTTCGAACACGATGATGATCTTCCTCAACCAGATCCGCCTGAAGATTGGCGTCATGTTCGGCAGCCCCGAGACGACGACAGGCGGTAACGCGCTGAAGTTCTATGCCTCCGTCCGCATGGATATCCGTCGTATCGGCTCCATCAAGGACAAGGACGAGGTCGTGGGCAACCAGACCCGCGTCAAGGTCGTGAAAAACAAGATGGCGCCCCCGTTCCGCCAGGTGGAATTCGACATCATGTATGGCGAAGGCATCAGCAAGATGGGTGAGCTGATCGACCTTGGCGTAAAGGCCGGTATCGTGGAAAAATCAGGGGCCTGGTTCTCCTGCGACAGCCAGCGGATCGGGCAGGGGCGTGAAAATGCCAAGCAGTACCTGCGCGATCATCCCGAAATGGCGGCCGACATCGAACGCCGCGTGCGTGAACAGGCCGGCGTGGTGGCGGAAGCCATGCTGGTCGGTCCCGAAGATGACGCCGAATAGGAACAGCTTCTTTCCCGCATCGGCGAGCGTCACCGTGGCGTGACGGCTGGATATGCAATAATCATGCTTTGTGTGCTGATGCGGGATGATACTGTGCGGATATGAAATCGCGTCTTGTCATGATCGGGGTATTGCTGTGCCTGTCATCGTGCGCTGATACGATGCACGGGGACCCCACCGATCCGGTCGATGTGGATGAGGCGATGCCCCCGATCGGCGGGCATCGCGCCAACGGCACGACAGTGCGGGCGCCACCGGCCCAGGCCTCCGCCGCCGGGCATGTGCGCCGGCTCCCGCGGGTTGACCCCGACCCGGATGCCGCGACCGAAGCCTATCATCCCATGCCCGATGCCGCGGCGATGCAGATGATCTCGTCAGGTTATGACCCTGCGCAGGCAGGCGACGATGATGACCAGGATCAGGAGGACGGGAAGCATTTCGTCGTCCCCGATACCCAGGTCAGCTATGGCAAGCCGAAGGGCAATGGCGCGAACTGAGGCGTTCTGCCCTGTGTGTGCCTACAGCACCATGATCGCGCGGATATCGTTGACATTGGTCATCGTGGGGCCGGTCCGCACCAGATCGCCCGTGGCGTCGAACAGGGTATAGCTGTCATGGCGGTGCAGCACTTCGCGCGGGTCCAGCCCCAGCATGCGGGCACGTGACAGCGTGTCGGGGGTGATGATGGCGCCCGCCGCGTCCTCCGTCCCGTCAATGCCGTCGCTGTCGCCAGCAATGGCCCAGATCCCGGCCTCCCCCTTCAGGCCAAGGGCGAGGGAGAGGAGGAATTCCGTATTGCGTCCCCCGCGCCCCGGCGCCCCATCGCGCGCGCGGATTGTCACGGTCGTCTCCCCACCCGACAGCAGCACGGCAGGCCCGGCCACAGGGACGTCGTGGTGGCGTGCGGACTGTGCGATGCCGGCCATGATGATCGCGGCTTCCCGGCTTTCCCCTTCCAGCGCGTCGCCAAGGATCAGCGGCGTCAGGCCAAGGCCGCGCGCGGCATCCGCCGCGGCTTTCAGCGCCATCATGGGGGTGGAAATCAGGACATACCTGCTGGCGGGCGACATCAGGGCGCGGGGTGGGGCGGGACGCGCCAGCGCATGGAGGATGCGGGGCGTTACCGTGATGTCGCGGCGTTGCAGCACCGCCAGTGCCTCGGCAGGGGTTGTCGGGTCGGGCACCGTCGGCCCGCTGGCGATGGTCAGGGGGCTGTCCCCCGGCACGTCGCTGATGGCCAGCGTCAGTACCGGGGCAGGTGCCGCCGCCATGGCAAGGCGCCCGCCCTTGATGTCCGAGAGGTGACGGCGCACGAGGTTCATGTCCGCGATATCCGCCCCGGAATGCAGCAGCGCCTGATTGAGCTCGCGTAAATCCGCCAGCGTCAGGCCGGGCGCGGGAAGTTCCATCAATGCCGATCCCCCGCCGGAAATCAGGGCGATGACCAGATCGTCCGGCCCTAGCCCCCGCACGGCCTCCAGCATGGCGCGGGCGGCGTCCTCGCTCCGGCTGTCGGGGACGGGATGGGCGGCTTCCATCACGCGTATGCGCGACGTGGGGACAACGTGCCCGTCCCGCGTCACCACGACGCCGCGCATCGGGACATCGTGCCATGCCTGTTCCAGCGCGGCCGCCATGGAGGCCGCGGCCTTGCCCGCGCCCACCACGACGCACTGGCCGCGTGGCGGCGGCGGAAGGTGGCGGGCCAGCACCCGTTCGGGCAGGGCGCTGCGTACGGCGGCGTCGAATATCCGCCGCAGCGCCAGACGCGCGCTGTCATCGTGCCATTCATGTCCTCCGGATACAGCGCGGTCGGCGGGGGAGGATGGGGCGGATGGCATGGTCATGAAAGGTTCCGTCGTGCGGGAAAGGCGGGATGGGTGGCTGTCGGGCGACGTGGCATGAGGGCGTGGCGGGGCGGGATGGCATCTTTCCTTTCATGAAAGCCACGCATGGGGCCGGGGCAAGGGGGAGGGCGTGTCACAATTTTCACGACTGTATCAGGTGGGGCCATCGGATGCGCCCTGCGGGCATGCACACGCGAAATTGGGGCCGGTGGCTCTGGATCGGGGAAAGGTATGATGTTACGCCGCCGGTCGTGATCCGGACATCCGTGCCCGGTTCCGCCATCAGGAGGAGAGCGGCCCTTGGAGAGCGTAAAGGGTAACAGTCCCGCCACGCCGCAGGTCCCGTCATATGCCGCGACCCGGCCATACATGATTTTCCCCCGCCCGGAATGGGCGGCCCTGCGTGCCAACGTGCCCCAGTTCCTGAGCGAGGCGGACGTTGCGTCCCTGCGCGGCCACAACGAACCCGTCTCCCTCGAGGACATCGCGGAGGTGTACCTGCCGCTGTCGCGCCTTTTGAACCTGCATGTCCTTGCCAGCCGCAGCCTGAACAACATGGTCAAGAGCGCCTTTCTCGGCGCGCCGCGCCGGACGGTGCCCTTCATCATCGGCATCGCCGGCAGCGTGGGCGTGGGCAAAAGCACGTTCGCGCGCCTGCTGCAGGCGGTGCTGTCGCGCTGGCCCGATCATCCCAACGTGTCGCTGGTGACGACGGACGGTTTCCTGCTGCCGACACGGGTGCTGCAGGAACGGGGCCTGATGGGACGCAAGGGCTTTCCCGAAAGTTACGACCTGCGGCAGATGATCGCCTTCCTGGCGGCGCTGAAGGGCGGGGAGCGCGAACTGCAGGTGCCGATCTATTCGCATGAGGCCTATGACGTCATTCCCGACCGTTATCAGGTGGTGGACCAGCCCGACATCCTGATTTTTGAAGGGCTGAACGTGCTCCAGACCGCCTCCGAACAGCCCTTCATGGCTTCGGATTTCTTTGATTTCTCGATCTATCTCGATGCCGATACGGCGGATATCGAAAGATGGTACGTGCAGCGTTTCCAGTTCCTGCAGCAGACCGCCTTTCGCAAGCCGACCTCCTATTTCCATCATTATCGCGACCTGACCCCGCCGGAGGCGGAAAAGGTGGCACGCGACATCTGGCGGCGCATCAACCTGCCCAATCTGGAGGAAAACATCCTGCCGACGCGCGAACGCGCCCGGCTGATCCTGCGCAAGGGACCCAGCCACAGCGTCAGCACGGTCTGGATGCGCCAGATCTGAGGATGTCCTGACGAGGGTCGTGCGGCGCATGTGACGGTCCGGGGGAAAGGCTTGGGGGAAATACCCCCCAAAAAAACAGGGAACCCGAAGGTCCCCTGTCGTCATTGCAGGCAGATGATGCCGGTTCAGTAATTGAGGTAGATGGTCTTGGTATCCACATAGGCCTCCAGCCCGTACTGGCCGTCTTCGCCGCCGATACCGCTGTCGCCATAGCCATGGTGGAAACCCTGCGCCGCTTCGCCGCCTTCGCGGTTGACATAGATTTCGCCGAAGTTCAGCTCGTTGCTCATGCGCATGACCTTTTTCAGGTCCTGCGTGAACATGTAGGCCGACAGGCCATAGCGCGACTTGTTGGCCATCATCAGGGCCTCGTCGAAATCCTGCACCTTGATGAGCGAGAGGACCGGGCCGAAAACCTCGGCCTGACTGATGTCCATCTCGTTCGTCACGTTGGTCAGCAGGGTGGGGGCATAGAAATTGCCGGCGTCGTATATGCCGCCCGTCAGTTCCTTGCCGCCCAGTTCCACCTTCGCACCCTGCGCCACGGCGCGCTTGACCATCCCGTCGACCTTTTCCATTTCGGCCTTGCTGATTTTCGGGCCCATGGTGGTTTCGGGGTCCAGCGGGTTGCCGACCTTGATGTCCGCGATCTTCTTGCGCAGCAGGTCGAGGAAACGGTCATATACCGCTTCATGGACATAGGTCCGTTCATTGGCGGTGCAGACCTGCCCGCAGTTCATGAAGCGCGCGGAAACGGCGGCCGTGGCGGCGGCCTCGATATCCGCGTCGTCCATGACGATGAACGGCGCCTTGCCGCCCAGTTCCAGCCGCACTTCCTTCAGCCCCTCGGACGCGGCCGCCATGATCTTGCGGCCCGCGGGGGTGCTGCCGGTCATGGTGATCAGCTTGGTGATCGGGTTGGTGACCAGCTGGTTGCCCACCGTCGCGCCGCCGCCGGTGACGACATTGAACACGCCCTTGGGAAAGCCCGCCTCAACCGACAGTTCCGCCAGCGCCAGCGTTGCCAGCGGCGTCAGCTCATGCGGTTTGATGACGAAGGTATTGCCCGCCGCCAGCGCGGGGCCAAGCTTGCGCGCCGTCAGAGCAAGGGGGAAGTTCCATGCCGAAATCCCGGCGACGACGCCATGGGGAATTTTTTCGATCAGGATCTTCTCGCCCGGGCGGCTGCCGGGGATGATGTTGCCTTCAAGCCGCCGCGCGTTTTCGGCCGCAAAACGGATCAACTGGATGGCGAAATTGACCTCGACCTTCGCTTCCTTCAGCGGCTTGCCGTTTTCGGTGGTGATGATGCGTGCCAGCTTCTCCTCATCACGGTGGATCAGGTCGATCAGCTTATAGAGGTAATCCGCGCGGTCGGTGGCGATCAGGCGGCTCCACGTGCCAAAGGCTTCCTGCGCCACGTTCAGGGCGCGGTCCACGTCGTCCTTGCTGGCGACCGCGACGGTGGCAAGGGTTTCGCCCGTGGCGGGATTGCGGATGGTGTCGCGTTCCTCCGCCGTGGCGGGCACCCATTCGCCGCCGACAAAAAGGTCATAGTTCCTGACGTCTGTCATGTCAGTTTCTCCGTAGTGAATGTTCGATCGTGTGACTCAACATCAACCGTTCTGGCCGCCATTCTTTCTGGCCGTCATCCTCAGGATGACACCAACTGGTTGAGATGTCGTTGTCGTATCGGGGATTTGCCCGTCGCGATCACGCCAGGTGGCATGACGCGCGCCTGCCACCCGCCAGGACGGGACCGTGGCAGGTGGGGCGCGGACCGCCGTGCGGGATACCGGGACGGGGCAGGCAGGGGATCAGGACAGGAAGGGCTTGCCTTCGTGCGCCACCAGAAGGTCGTGCATGTCGGTGGCATGCTCCTCTTCCTCGGCGAGGATCTTTTCAAGCATGATGCGCGTGGTGGGATCGTGGTCCGCGAAATAGCGGATCAGTTCGCGGTAATGCTCGATCACCAGGCGTTCGGCCACAAGGTTCTGGCGTACCATTTCCACAAGGTTGCCGCCCTGTCCGTATTCACTGGCCGAACGTGTCGCCAGCCCTTCGGGGGACAGGTTGGGAATGCCGCCAAGCTGGTCGATGCGCTCGGCCGCCCACATCATGTGGGCGCGTTCTTCCTTCGCATGGGTCGCGAATTCGGCCGCGACGCTTTCGCTGGTGATGCCTTCGACCGAGATCGAATGCATGGTATAGCGCAGCACGCAGACGAGTTCCGTTGCGACAACGGTCTGCAGAAGGTCGATGGCAGTCTTGACATTCCCCTGATAGGCAGGGGTCAGGGCGCCCTGTTCAATGGATTTTCTTGCGCGTTCACGCAGGGTTTGTACGTCGGTAAGGAATGTATTTTCCGGGGCTTTCGCCATTCCTGTTTCTCCTTTTCGGGTGATGAACGGGAACTGCGTCCTGCGCGTTCGTGTCGGGCTGTGTCCGTCATAACGGGGTGGGGCCTGAACGGTTGCATATTAAACAGTGGCATATGAAACACACGGGCACGTCCCGGCGGGCGGAACAGGGGGACGATGCGGTGAACGTGCAGGGGGAAAGTGCGCAGGGCAGGATGTCACGCGTTGTCACCGAACTCATCGCCGTGCTGACGGCGGTGCGCGACGGGGTGCCGCAGGTGATGACGATCGATGACGGGCGCCTTTTGCCGTCCGGCCCGCTGGAAAGCGGCCACCGTTCGCTCCAGGCGGGGGTGCGTTCGTGGGTGGAGCAGCAGACGGGCCATCCCATCGGCCATGTGGAGCAGCTTTATACCTTTGCCGACCATGACCGCACCCTGCATCCCGAACAGGGGCGCAGCATCTCGATCTCCTACCTCGCCCTGACGCGGAGCGAGGCGCGCGAGACAGGGTGGCGGGACTGGTACGACTATTTCCCGTGGGAGGACCGCACCAGCGAAAGCCGGAAGGAGATCACGAACCTGATCGAACGCCGCCTGTGCGCATGGGTGGCGGGGATGACCGACCTTGAAACCCGCATGCGCCAGTGGCAGCGCTGCATGGCGCTGTTCGCCATCGGCGACGGGGGGGCATGGGACGATGAACTCGTGCTGCAGCGCTATGAACTGCTGTACGAGGCAAAGCTGGTGATGGAGGCGGCCTGCCCCCCCGATCAGGCGATTCCCGGACGGTACATGCATCGCGATCATCGCCGCATCCTTGCCACCGCGATGGCCCGGCTGCGTGCAAGGATACGTTACCGCCCCGTCGTGTTCGAGCTGATGCCCGAGGAGTTCACGCTGTTCCAGCTGCAGCGCGCGGTCGAAAGCCTGGCGGGCTGCCATGTCCACAAACAGAACTTCCGCCGGCTCATCACGCAGCAGCAACTTGTTGAGGAAACAGGCAGGATCGAGGAAAAAACGGGTGGCCGGCCCGCGCGCCTGTTCCGTTTCTGCGGGGAGGTGCGGCGCGCGCGGCAGTTCGCGGGCACCAAGCTTCCGATCGTCCATTCGGGTTAGGCATGGCCCCGGCCATGCAAGGTTGCGGGGCGGCGTTCACGAAAATCCTGATTGACACAGGCGGGGTTTCACGTTGGAAGTGTCCGGCCGGGTTATGGCGTCGCACTTATACTCAAATTGAGTATAAAAATGGACGAAGGTCTCCGGCAGGGAGGGCAATCATGAATCAACTGGGTCCCCGGCAAACGGCTGACCGGCTTTATGACCGCGTGCGACATCTCGTGCCGGAAATGGAATGGGCGACGTTCCTGGACGATATCCGCGCCATCGAAGACCTCAAGCAGCAGCGCAACGCGATCATCCTGGCGCATAATTACCAGACGCCGGAAATCTTCCACTGCGTCGCCGACATCCGTGGCGACAGCCTTGCCCTTGCGCGTGAGGCACAGGAGGCCAGCGCCGATGTCATCGTCATGGCGGGCGTGCATTTCATGGCCGAGACGGCCAAGATGCTCAATCCCGACAGCACGGTGCTGATCCCGGACATGAAGGCGGGATGTTCGCTGGCGGATTCCATCACCGCGCGCGACGTCCGTGCCCTGCGTGAACGCCATCCCGGCGTCCCGGTGGTGACCTATGTCAACACCTCGGCCGAGGTGAAGGCCGAAAGCGATATCTGCTGTACCTCCGGCAACGCGAAACGTGTTGTCGAAAGCCTCGGCACCGATCGGGTCATCATGATCCCCGATGAATTCCTTGCCCGTAATATCGAGGCGGAAACCGGCATAAAGATGATTACCTGGCCGGGGCACTGCGAGGTGCATGAACGTTTCACGCCCGGGGAAATCACCCGCATGCGCGAGGATAATCCCGGCGTGACGGTGCTTGCGCATCCCGAATGCCCGCCAGAGGTGGTGGCGGTGTCCGACTTCTCCGGCTCCACCGCGATGATGAGCGATTACGTGCAGGCGCATGACAGCGGCAAGGTGCTGCTGGTGACCGAATGTTCCATGAGCGACAACCTCGCCCTGCTGCATCCGCACATCGATTTCGTCCGCCCGTGCAACATGTGCCCGCACATGAAGCGCATCACCCTGTCGGGCCTGCGGCATGCGCTGGAAACCATGACGCATGAGGTCACGATCGATCCGGCGCTGGCGGCGCGCGGGCGGCGCGCGGTCGAACGCATGCTGGCGATATGACCATCCCCGACCTGCGTGGCCTGGCCGGACAGCCCGTCATTGTCGGCGGTGGGCTGGCGGGGGTCATGACCGCCCTGATGTATGACCGGCCGTGCGTGCTGCTGTCATCCGGGCCGCTGGGGGCCAGTCATCCGGCGGTGGCGTCCAGCATGCTGGCGCAGGGCGGCATTGCCGCCGCCGTGGGCGCGGACGACACGCCCGCGCTGCATGCCGCCGACACGCTGGCGGCGGGGGCGGGCCTGTGCGACCCGGACGTGGTCGAACGCGTAACCGCCGATGGACCCGACGCCATCGCCCGGCTGGCGGCGTTCGGGGTGCGTTTCGACCGGGCCGCCGATGGCACGCTGGTCCTCGGGCTGGAAGCCGCGCATTCCCGCCACCGTATCGTGCATGCCCGTGGCGATGCCTCCGGCGCCGCGATCATGGAGGCACTGGTCGCGCGCGTCCGTTGCACGCCGCGCATTACGGTCCTTGAAAATGCCCGGGTGCATGCGCTGGAAAGCCATGACGGGGTGGTGGTGGGCGCGCGCGTCATGATGGACGGACGCGACATTGCATGGCCCACGTCCGCCGTGGTGCTGGCGACAGGCGGCATCGGCGGCCTGTTCGGCGATACGACCAATCCCCTTGGCGCGGTGGGGCAGGGGCTTGCGCTGGCCGCGCGGGCCGGGGCCGTCCTGGGCAACATGGAGTTCGTGCAGTTCCATCCGACCGCCCTTGCCGCGCGGCATGTCGCAGGCCCGCTGCCGCTGATAAGCGAGGCGGTGCGCGGCGAAGGCGCGGTACTGATTGACGAGGGCGGCGAACGCTTCACCACCGAGCTTGCCGCGCGCGATATCGTCTCGCGCGCCGTGTGGCGTCACATGCGCGCGGGCCATCATGTCTTTCTCGATGCGCGGCAGGTGCTGGGCACGCGGTTTGCCACGCGCTTTCCCGCCATCGACGCATTATGCCGCGCGCAGGGCATTGACCCGGCGCATCAGCCGATCCCGGTGCGGCCTGCGGCCCATTACCATATGGGTGGCATCGTCGTGGATGGGCGCGGCCGCAGCACCGTGCCCGGCCTGTGGGCCTGTGGCGAGGTCGCCTGCACCGGCCTGCACGGGGCCAACCGCCTTGCCAGCAATTCCCTGCTGGAGGCCGTTTCGTTCGGCACGTGGGTCGCGCGCGACCTTTCCACGCTTCCACCCGTCACCTCGCCCGCGCCCCCGCGCGACATGGGGGCGGTCGCGGCCGTCCGTCCCGCGTCGCATGAGGCATGGCGCAGGAGGATGGCGCGGGATGCGGGCGTCATCCGCACGCGCGATGACATGCGCGAGGCCCTGCGTGTCTTTGCCCCCCTTGCCGAAGGGGATGACGGGGCGCTTGTCCGCGCGATGGTGCTGTGCGCGGCCCTGCGGCGCGAGGAAAGCCGTGGCGGCCATTTCCGGGCTGATTTCCCGCAGACCGCCGCCGTCGCCACCGCGTCGCGCCTGACGCTGGAGGACCTGCGGGAACATGCCGCCTCCTTTGCCGCGAAGGCAGACAAGATGACACAAACCCCTGACAATGGAGTGGTCGCATGATCCGCCCCCTGCCTGACATCATGCTTGAACCCCTGGTCCGCGCGGGTCTGATGGAGGATCTGGGCCGGGGCGGGGACCTGACCACCGATGCGACGCTGGGCGATGAAACCCTGTCCGCGCATGCGGTGCTGTCGGCGCGGCAGGCCGGGGTGGTCGCCGGGCTGGATCTGGCGCGTCTGGCCTTTACCCTGATGGACCCGGCAATCGTGTTCGAGGTCGCGGCCCCCGACGGCACGCACGTCACCCCCGGACAGGTGATCGCCAGCGTGCGGGGGCCTGCGCGCGGCATCCTGTCGGGGGAGCGCGTGGCGCTGAATTTCCTCTCCCATCTCTGCGGGATCGCGACGGCGACGGCGCAGGTTGTCGCGGCCGTGCAACCTTATGGCACCAAGGTCAGTTGTACGCGCAAGACCCTGCCCGGCATGCGCGCGATCCAGAAATATGCCGTGCGTGCGGGGGGCGGCAGCAACCACCGCTTCGGGCTCGATGATGCGATCCTTATCAAGGACAACCATCTTGCCATTGCTGGTGGGATACGGCCGGCCCTGACACGTGCGCGCGCTGTAGCGGGTCATCTGGTCAGCATAGAGCTGGAGGTCGATACCCTTGAGCAGCTGGCCGAGGGGCTGGAGGTCGGCGGGGTGGATGTGTTCCTGCTGGACAACATGCCCCCCGAACAGCTGCGCCGGGCTGTCGCCATGATCGACCATCGCGCCATTGCGGAGGCATCGGGCGGCGTCACGCCTGACAACGCCGCCGCCATTGCCGCCACCGGGGTGGATCTGGTGTCCATGGGGTGGCTGACCCACAGTGTCAGGGCGATGGATATCGGGCTTGATTATCAACCATAGGGTGTGGATGCATGTCGTCAGGTCTGGATAAGCAGAAAAAACGCGATCGACATGCAGTACAAGTTGCCATCTGTGCTGAGATCATTATTTATGCGGATTAATAAGATATATTTGCATGAAGGATAAGAAACCAGCATGGCGGCGGATCGTACTGACCCGAACATCAAGACCCCCCGACGTGTACTCAGCGTTGACGCATATGAACATGTCCGGCGCGGCCTGATCCGCAGTCGTTATCGCGCTGGCGAACGTCTTGTCCTGCGGCCGCTTGCTGCTGAACTCGGTCTCAGCCCCACCCCGGTGCGTGAAGCGCTGCTGAGGCTGGTTTCCGAACATGCGCTGGAACTCAATGACCGCAACACGGCGGTCGTCCCGGCGATGACACGGCGCAATTTCGCCGAAATCCACGCCCTGCGTTCCGATCTGGAAGTGCGCCTGGCAGAGGCCGCCGCCCTGAAGGCCAGCCAGCACGGGATCGAGACGCTTGCCATGCTGCATCATCAGTTCGCCGAGGCACTGGCCATTCGCGATGACGGGGCCGTGGCCGCGCTGAACGCCGATTTCCATACAACGATCGCGACACTGGCCGATCTGCCCCTGACCGCCAATATCCTGCGTAACCTGTGGGTGCGGATCGGGCCGCTCTATGCCCTTTCACGCCCCATGCCGCCCATGCGCAGCCTGGGGGAGGTCCATCCCCATGCAGCCCTGATCGACGCCCTGCGCGCGCGTGATCCGCAGGCCGCGCGCGAGGCGATTACCCGGGATTTCAATACGGCGCGTATCTGGATCGAACCGATGCTGGCCTGACGGCGCGAAACAGGGTGTCCCACAGGGGCGCCCCCAAGGGTGGAGACGCTGCAGGACGGGGCATCGTTACCACTGATGCCCCGTCCTGCTGTCGGTTCAGCGTTACCTGCCTTTTTGTTCCCTGCCTTTTTCAAGGGCCGGCACCTCGATATCGATTTCCAGCATGGAAACCGACGTGCCGCGATCGACCTTGATCTGGACCTTGTCCTGATCGACGGGGATATGCTTCTTTATGACCTCCAGAATTTCGCTGTGCAGCGTGTTCAGGAGTTCGGATTCCGGGCCATCGGTGCCCGCGCGTTCATGCGCCAGCAGGATTTGCAACCGGTCCCGCGCCACGGGCGCGGAACTGCGGGAACGGCCGAAAAGGGTGTCAAGCAGGCCCATGATCATGATCTTCCCTTGAACAGCCAGCCAAACAGGCCGGTACGCTCAGTGGGTACGGTGACTTCAAGCTTTTCGCCCTCCAGGCGCCGCGCCGCTTCGGAATAGGCGCGGGCAGGGGCGCTCTGGGGGCTGGAAATCGTGACGGGGGAGCCAAGGTTGGAGGCCCGCAGCACTTCCTCGCTTTCGGGAATGATGCCCAGAAGCGGGATCGACAGGATTTCCAGCACGTCCTCGGTGCGGAGCATTTCCCCACGTGCCGCGCGACCGGGGTCATAGCGTGTCACCAGCAGGTATTTGTCGATCTTGCCGCCGCCCTTGGCCTTTTCGGTCGTGCTGTCGAGCATCCCGATGATGCGGTCGCTGTCACGGACGGAGGAGACTTCGGGGTTGGCGACCACGACGGCGCAGTCGGCATGATACATCGCCAGCTGCGCGCCGCGTTCGATGCCCGCCGGGCTGTCGCAGATGATCCAGTCGAATTTCTCGCGCAGTTCGCCGATCACCTTGGCGACGCCTTCGGCTGTCAGGGCGTCCTTGTCGCGCGTCTGGGAGGCGGGCAGGATGGACAGCGTCTCGATCCGCTTGTCGCGGATCAGGGCCTGCGACAGTTTCGCGTCGCCCTGTATGACGTTGATGAGGTCATACACGACCCGGCGTTCCGCCCCCATGACGAGGTCGAGGTTACGCAGCCCGACGTCGAAATCGACCACAACCACATTCTGCCCTGTCTGTGCCAGCGCCGCGCCCAGTGCCGCGGTGGACGTTGTCTTGCCGACCCCGCCCTTTCCGGAGGTGACGACCAGCACTTTCGCCATTCTAGATTTTCCTTGTCCTGTGGTTTGTGTCCGCGACCGGGGGAACGGTAGGCCGGAACAGTTGAAATATCGTTGTCAATTAGTAAGGGGGCTGCGGGGGGGGATGCAACTGCCATACGGTAAAAACAGTATCTCAAATTCATCTTCTTTGTATGACAGCCATCCGCAGCGTGAGCGGTTGCACCACGATTGTGTCATTATTAAGCATCGCCTGCGACGGACTGCCCGACAGGCGGGGGTCGATATCCTCGGCCGTCATATAATATCCGTCGATCGCCAGAAGTTCCGCGCGCATGTCATGGGCAAAGATCCGTGCCTCGGGCTGTCCGTTCATGCCGGCGATCGCGCGCCCGCGCAGCGTGCCATAGACATGGATGGACCCGGCGGCGGTGACTTCCGCCCCGGACCCCACCGACCCGATGATGATGATGTCGCCATCGGGGTTCATGATCGTCTGGCCCGAACGGATCGGCTGCTCGAAAATCAGCGATGACCCCTGGATCCGTTCAGGCACGGGGACATGGTCCTCGGGGATTGTCACGGCGCCGGAGGCCCGTCCGCCATCCAGCCCCGCAGGCCACTGCCAGTGGGAGATCGCGGGGGTCGCGGGGTCTGCCCCCTCGATCGCGATGATGCGGATGCCGCGTTCGAGCAGGGCGGGATACAGCTTGCCTAGGCCCGGCTCATCCGGCCCGAGGAGCGAGAGGTCGAGGATGACGGGCTTGCTGGCGAAAAAGGCGGCGGAACGCGCGATCTGCGCATCAAGTCCGGCCATCCAGTCGGACAGGCCGGGTTCGGGGGACAGGACCAGCGCCAGAAAGGAACGGCCACGGGCGCGTATTTTCGGAAGGGAACGCAATTCGTCGGACAAAGTGGTTACAGCCTTCGTCTGCCTTGGGGATTCGTATGTCTGGGACCGGTGGGTTATCGTTTCTGCGTGCGCAATGTGCCAGAAAAAACCGGCCGAGGCCACGGCCCGTGATGATCCTTTGCCCAAGATGGGCTCGTGCGGCGCATGACACGATGTCGCGCCGCCATGCTCCCTGGGCGATGCAATGCGGTTTTGTTGACATGAAGGCTTGGCTAAGGGTGGGGCGATGCAATAAAGCGGATGCATGCGTATCCTCTATCATCTTCCCCTTTCACCCTATTCCCGCAAGGTCCGCCTTGCTCTGGGGGAAAAGCGACTGCCGTTCGAACTGAAGATGGAGCGGGTATGGGAACGTCGTCCCGACTACCTCGCGGTCAATCCGGCGGGCACCGTTCCCATGCTGGTGGAGGAGAACGGCCTGTCCATCCCCGATTCGTGGGTCATCTGCGAATATCTGGAGGAAGCCTATCCCGACACGCCGCTGCTGGGGCGCACGCTGGCGGAACGGGTGGAGGTGCGGCGCCTTGTCGTCTGGTTCGACGAGAAATTCGGCAACGAGGTTTCGCGCAACCTGCTCAATGAAAAGGTGATGAAGCGCATTTCCGGGCGTGGCAATCCCGATGGCGGGGCGCTGCGGGCGGGATACGCCAATATCCGTTTCCACCTGTCCTATATCGACTGGCTGGCGGAAACGCGGCAGTGGATGGCGGGTAACATGCTGTCGCTGGCGGATTTCGCGGCGGCGGCGCACCTGTCATGCCTCGATTTCATCGATGACGTGGCATGGGACAAGGCCCCGGCGGCCAAGGACTGGTACGCCCGGATCAAGAGCAGGCCGTGTTTCCGCACGCTGTTGCAGGATCGTGTCAGTGGCATGACGCCCCCCGCCCATTACGCCGACCTCGATTTCTGAGCGTCCCTGTGAACCGGGCTGACGCGCTGGACGCCGTGATCCTTGGGGCCGGGGCCGCCGGGATGATGGCGGCAGCGACCGCGGGGCAGGGGGGCTGTCGCGTCGCGGTGCTGGACCATGCGGCGCAGCCGGGGCGCAAGATCCTGATTTCGGGGGGCGGACGCTGCAATTTCACGCATCTGGATTCGGGGCCGGGCATGTTCCTGTCGGCCAATCCGCATTTCGCGAAATCCGCGCTGGCGCGTTATACGCCCGCCGATTTCCTTGAACTGGTAAAGCGCCATCGCATCGCGTGGCATGCCAAGACGCCGGGCCAGCTGTTCTGCGACCGTTCCGCCAGTGAAATCGTCGGGATGCTGGTGCGTGAATGCCAGCAGGGCAATGTGGCGATGCACCTGTCGAACCGCATCATTGCCGTGCGCCGCGATGCTGATGGCATTTTCGTGGTGGAGACGGACCGCATGGTCCTGCAGGCCCGCGCCATCGTGCTGGCGACGGGGGGACTGTCGATTCCCAAGCTGGGGGCGACGGGGCTGTCGCATGACGTGGCGCGTCGTTTCGGGCTGAAGATCGTGGAGCCCGCGCCCGCGCTGGTGCCCCTGACGTTCGGGCCGCGCGATCGCGAATGGATGACCGGGCTGGCGGGCGTTTCCATGGAAATCGGTGCGAAATGCCATGTGTCCCAGGGACGGCGCGGCCGCGACATCGTGTTTCGCGACGGGATGCTGTTTACCCATCGCGGCCTGTCCGGTCCCGCCATCCTGCAGGCATCTTCCTACTGGTCTCCGGGTGCGTCGCTGGATATCGACTGCCTGCCGGGACGCGACGCGGCGCGATGTCTGCGGGAACTGAAAAAGGCCCGACCCCGCATGGGAGGAGCGGCCATGCTGGCAAGCCTGCTGCCGCAGCGCCTGGCCCACCTGCTGGCCGCACACCACCTGCCCGATGGGCCGGTCGGGGAAATGCCCGACAGCGTGCTTGACGCGCTTGCGGGCCTGCTGTCGTCATGGCGTCTCATGCCGACCGGCAGCGAAGGATACGCCAAGGCGGAGGTCACGCGCGGCGGCATCGACACGGCCGGCCTGTCCTCCCAGACGATGGAGGCGCGTGATGTCCCCGGCCTGTTCGCGGTGGGCGAGGCGGTGGACGTGACTGGCTGGCTGGGCGGTCATAACTTCCAGTGGGCGTGGTCCAGCGGCCATGCGGCGGGACGGGCCCTAGCTGAACGGGCTCTGGCTGAACGGACCCTGGCTGAACGGCGCGACTGATGCTGTTCAGCACGCAGGGCTTCTTGCTGCTGTTCCTGCCGGTAGTGCTGTCGCTGTATTACCTGTGCGCGCCGTCGCGGCCGGCTCGGCAGTGGCTGGTGATTACGGCGTCGCTGGTGTTCTATGGCCTGTGGGACTGGCGTTTCGTGCCCTTTCTGGTGGGCATGACGGTGCTGAACTGGGTGCTGGCCTGCCTGTGGGGATGGACGCGACGCCGGGCGTGGCCGATCGCGGGGATTGTCCTCAATCTGGGCGTGCTGGTGTTTTTCAAGGACGCCAACTGGATTGCGAGCGTGCTTGCGGCTCTGCGCGGGCAGATGCACCAGCCGTGGGATATCGTCCTGCCGCTGGGATTGTCCTTTTTCGTGTTCCAGAAAATCTCCTACCTCGTGGATCTGCTGCGTGGGCAGGCACCGGTGTACGGGCTGGTGGACTTTCTTGAATTCGTGACATTCTTTCCGCAGCTGATCGCAGGGCCGATCGTGCGGCACAACGAAATCGTGCCCCAGTTCGCCAGCAGCCCGCGAAACGACGCGATGTGGGAAAACCTGTCGCGCGGGGCGATCCTGCTGCTGGTGGGGCTGGCGAAAAAGGCCGGGCTTGCCGATACGCTGGGCAGCATGTGCGACCCGGTCTTCGCCCTTGGCGCGCAGGGACATCTTCCGCCGACGGGACAGGCATGGCTGGCGGCGGTGGCCTATACGCTTCAGATCTATTTCGATTTTTCGGGGTATTCCGACATGGCGATCGGCATGGCGCTGATGTTCGGCCTGCGCCTGCCGTTCAATTTCGATGCGTCGTACCGGGCGGTTTCCATCCGTGATTTCTGGCGGCGGTGGCATATGACGCTGTCGCGGTTCCTGCGGGATTACATCTACATCCCGCTGGGGGGAAACCGGTGTGGCGCGGCGCGTCAGGCCACGAACGTGGTGGCGACGATGCTGCTGGCGGGGGCATGGCACGGGGCGGGCTGGACCTATCTGGCATGGGGCGGCGCGCATGGTGTGGCGCTGGCGATGGCGCATGCGTGGCGGCGACGCCAGCGCGCGATGCCCGCGCTGGCGGGATGGGTGCTGACCCTGTCGTTCGTCATGCTGTCATGGGTGATCTTCCGCGCCGCGGACATGCCAACGGCAGGGCGGATGTTCATGGCGCTGGCCGGGCTGGGCGGGCATGAACCCGTTGCGGCCGGGCATCATGGCATGGTGCTGCTGATCGCGGTGGCGGTCGCGCTGGCCGGTCCGTCCTCGCAACGCGCGATCCTGCGCGACATGCCGCCCGAACCGTGGGTCGCGGCTGGCGCGGGAATTGCCTTTGTCCTGCTGGTGCTGCTGATCGGGGGGCGCATTCCTGACCCGTTCATCTATTTCCAGTTCTGATGGCGCGATAATCGTCGCGCAAAAGGATGTATCAGCCGTAAAGCGTCCCTATATGTTACAGTTCACGGGACGTATCGCGGTGCGGCCCTTTCACGGAACATGACAGGCAGGCCCCGACCCCATGCACGACCCTACCCAAGACCTGTTCGGGGATATGCCTGACATGTCGCGTCCACAGGCCGCCCCTGCCTCTGGACAGGGGGAGGGGGGCGCGTCGCGGCATCGTCCGCTGGCCGATCGTCTCCGTCCCGAAACCCTGGGCGAGGTCGTGGGACAGGACCACCTGCTGGGACCGCAGGGCACGCTGAGCCTGATGCTGCGCAACCACAGCCTTGCCAGCCTTATCCTGTGGGGCGGTCCGGGCGTGGGCAAGACGACGATCGCGCGTCTGCTGGCCCATGCGGCGGGATTGCGTTTCGTGCAGATTTCGGCGGTTTTTTCTGGCGTAGCCGACCTCAAGCGCGTGTTCGAGGACGCAAGGCGCCGCGCCGCGCGGGGCGAGGGGACGCTTCTGTTCGTTGATGAAATCCACCGTTTCAACCGCGCGCAGCAGGATGGCTTCCTGCCGGTGGTGGAGGACGGGACCGTGGTCCTTGTGGGGGCGACGACGGAAAATCCGTCATTCGCGCTGAACGGGGCGCTGCTGTCGCGCTGTCAGGTGCTGGTGCTGCGCCGTCTGGACGACGCGGCGCTCGAACTGCTGTTGTGCCGTGCGGAGGCGGAGATCGGCCGCGCCCTGCCGCTGACGCCGCCCGCGCGCGCGACGCTGCGTGCAATGGCCGATGGCGACGGGCGCTACCTGCTGAACATGGTCGAGCAGATCCTGGCGCAGCCGGGGGATGACGTGTTCGACCCGCAGTCGCTTTCGCGGCTGCTGGCGAAACGCGCAGCGCTGTATGACAGGGACCGGGAGGAGCATTACAACCTGATTTCCGCGCTGCATAAATCCCTGCGCGGTTCGGACCCGGATGCCGGACTGTACTGGTTCGCCCGGATGCTCGAAGGGGGGGAGGACCCGCGCTACATCGCGCGTCGCCTGACGCGTTTCGCGGCGGAGGACGTGGGCATGGCCGACCCGCAGGCCCTGCCGCTGGCGGTCGCGGCGTGGGAGACATATGAACGCATGGGTTCGCCCGAAGGGGAGCTGGCGCTGGCGCAGCTGGTGGTCCATCTGGCGACCGCGCCGAAATCGAACGCGGTCTATGTCGCCTATGGCAAGGCGCGTCGCGCCGCCCGCGCCACCGGCAGCCTGATGCCGCCCGCCCATATCCTCAACGCACCGACGAAGCTGATGAAGGATATCGGCTATGGCCGGGGATATGAATACGACCACGATCAGGCCGAGGGTTTTTCGGGCCAGAACTATTTTCCCGACGGCATGCAGAGGCCGCAGTTCTACCGTCCGACGGGGCGCGGTCATGAACGTGAGGTCGCGCGACGTCTGGACAGTTGGAGCAGAGTGCGCGAAAGCCGTGGGTCATGAGTGTCGTGACCCTGAACGTCAGTGATGACGAAGCCGATATCCGCCTTGACCGCTGGTTCCGCCGGCATTACCCGCACCTGACGCAGGGGGCGTTGCAGAAGCTGTGCCGCACGGGACAGATCCGCGTGGATGGTCGTCGTGCGACCACCGCCACCCGGCTTGTCCCCGGACAGGCGGTGCGCGTGCCCCCCATCCCGCAGGCCAGCCGTCCCGCGCCCGTGACGCATAAGGCGCTGGATGAACGGCAGGTGCGCGAAATCCGCGCGATGGTCATCTACAGCGACGATCAGGTGATCGTCCTGAACAAGCCGGCGGGCATCGCGGTGCAGGGCGGGCCGGGGATTACGCACCATATCGACGGGCTGCTTGACGGATTGCGCGAACAGCCCGACGACCCGCGTCCGCGCCTTGTCCACCGTATCGACCGCGACACGTCGGGGCTGCTGCTGCTGGCGCGCACGCCCGGGGTTGCGGCAAAGCTTGCGGCGTCTTTTCGCACCCGCGACGTGCGCAAGGAATACTGGGCCGTGGCGGTGGGGCGTCCCACGCCCGCGTCGGGGGTGATCGACCAGCCCCTGTCCCGCCTTGGCGCAGGGGCCGGGGCGATCATGGTGGTGGCCGGACGACGCGACAAGGATGCGGTGCATGCCCTGTCGGAATACGAGGTTCTGGACGCGGCGGGACGGAAGCTGTCATGGTTGGCGCTGTCGCCGCTGACGGGGCGCACGCACCAGCTTCGCGTCCATTGCGAGGCCCTGGGGACCCCCATCCTCGGCGACCCGAAATATGGCGATGAGCGTGCCCATGTGGAGGGTTTCCCTGACCAGCTCCATCTTCACGCGCGCATGCTCGACATCCCGCATCCGGCTGGCGGCCGGCTGGTGGTTTCGGCGGACCTGCCGTCGCATATGAAGGATACCTTCCGCCAGCTTGGCTTTGTCGCACCTGCCGCGCCCGCGCCCCGGCGCACATGAAGGGCGGGTGGGGCAGGGCCCGCAACAGACAGGAAACGGGACTGAGGAATCATGGCATATAGCGCGAATTTACGCCGTGGCCTGCTGGTGTCCGCCGCCGCGATCGTGGTGGTGGCGGCGGGCGGCGCACTGGCCGTCCGAAGCCTTCTGGATCCGCAGGCGCTGCGCCTGCGCGCCATTGCCGCGATCGAACGCCAGACCGGGCGCGACGTCACGCTGGGCGCGGTGGAGGTGCATCTTTTCCCCGCTTCGGTCTCCGTGCGCGATATCGGCCTTGCGAACATGAAGGGGGGCGACACGGCGCAGATGTTCACCGCGCGGGCCATGGATGCCAGCGTGGACCTGATGGCGCTGCTGCATCATCGCATCCAGCTCGAGAACGTCACACTCGACCATCCGGTCGTGGCGCTGCAGCGCAATGCCGACGGGCAGGCGAACTGGCGCCTGACCCCCAACGGGCCACAGGCCAGCCATCCGGCCGCGACGCAGGCGGCGTCGGGCACGCCATGGACGGTGCAGCTTGGCAGCCTGCAGGTGCGTGACGCGACGGTGGGCTGGGACGACCGCCTGACGAATGTAAAGACGCAGCTTGCCCTCGCGCATGTCAATGTCAGCGGGCTTGGCGGAAGCCAGCCGGAATTCGACATCGCGGGCGGGCAGGGGGACGCGACCTTCACCCTGACGGGACATACGGGCGCGATTGCCCTGACGCAGGGGGCGCAGGACGGGCAGAAATGGCCGCTTCGCCTTAAGGCGGCCTTTCGCGATCATGGCAGTGACGCCGGACAGGTCACGGTGGACGGGACGCTGGCCAATCCCGACCGCATCAAAGGATACGACCTGAAGATCGACGGACAGATCGCGCGCCTGGGCGATCTGGCGCCGCTTCTGGCGGGATACGAACTGCCGGACGTCGCCAATGTGCGGCTGTCGACGCGCGTGGTCGATGGCAGTGCGCCGCAGGATACGAAGATCGTGCCGCAGGTCAGGTCGCTGCACCTTCAGACGGGCGCATTCGACGCGCGGCGGTATCTGGCGGGGCTGCAGGTCGGCAGTCTGGCGGTCGATGCCGCCGCCCCGAACGAGATGCTGACGATGAAGGGGGCCGGCAACTGGAACGGGCAGGACCTGAAGCTTGCGGCGTCGTTCGGTTCGCTGGAACAGGCGGAACATGCGCTGCTGACGCATCTTTCGGATTCGCTGCCGCTGTCGGTGGACCTGTCGGGCGCGCCGGGTTCGCTGCGTATCGCGGGCATGCTGGGCGGGACGCGCGCGGTGGTGAACGTCACGGGAAGTGCCGGTCATCTTGTGCTGCCCGATGGCGCGGCGCTCGATCATCTGGAGGCAACGACCCATCTGGTCAGCGAAGGCAACGGCGCGCGCTTTGCCCTGTCCGACCTCAATATCCGCAGCACGCAGCTTGCGCTGACCGGCACGCTGGACCTGACGATGCATGGCGGCCATGGCGGCGTGCCGCTGCTGGCGGGCGCGATCGATGCAAGCTGGCTTGACCTCGATGCCCTGCGCGGCCCCGTCACCCCGGCCAAGGCCGCGGAAAAAACCGCGCCGCCCCCATCGGACAACCGTATCGCGTTCGAACGCCTGCGTGACATCGACATGGACCTCAAGGTCAGCGTGGCGCAGATGGAGCTGGAGGGCGAGGCCTATCGACAGGCGCTGATGCAGATTGCCCTGCGTGACGGGCGGCTGAGCGTCGATCCGTTACAGGCATCTGGCACCGGGCGACGCATATCCGGTCATTTCGCCGTGGATGCGTCTGGTGACGTGCCGGTCGTTTCGGGCACCATCGGCACGCTGGTGCTGCCCGCGACATGGATCGAACAGCGCACCGGCATGCCCGTGGCGGTGCGTGGCGCGTTCCAGCTGGTGGGTGAAGGCAGCGCGCGTGGCCATACGACCGCCGAACTGCGCAGCACGCTGAGCGGACACATGGGGGCGTCCATCGTCAATGGCACGATTGACGGGGCGGCGCTGGGATCGCTGCTGGGCAATGTGGCACATGGCCTGACGGGTTCGGGGGCGCTTCCGCTGCGCTGTTTCGGGCTTCACATGGACATGGCGAACGGACAGGCGAAGGTCGATACCATCGGGCTTCAGACCTCCGTCCTCAGCATGACCGGAAGCGGCACCGTGGGGCTGGCGTCCTATGCGCTGGATCTGCATCTGCTGCCGCAGGTGCTGGTTGGCGGGACCGGGGCGTCGATCCCGGTGCAGGTGGGCGGCAGCCTGTCGGCGCCGCGTCCGCGCATGGATGCGAAAGCGGACGGACGGTACGCCATCGGCCTGCTGCTGGGTGGTTCCTCCGGGAACGGCACGGTTGTCGATCCCTGTCCCGCGACGCTGAAGGCCGCGCGTGAAGGACAGGCCGGCCCCGAACCCACGGGGTCCATGCCGAAGGTTTCCACTGACGCCAGCACCCTTGCGCGCGACAATCCCAAGGCTGCGGCCAAGATCGGCAAGGCGAAGGACGTGCTCAAGGGACTGGGGCTGATACATTGACGCACGATACGGATGCGGGGCCTGCCACGCCCCCGGCAAAGGATGCGCGGCGGCGGTTCTGGGATACGGTTGATGTCGTGGAACAGGATGGCGGTTACGTGGTGCATCTGGACGGTCGTCCGGTGCGCCTGCCCGGCAAGGCGCTGCTGTGGGTGAAAAGCCATGCGCTGGCGCAGGCGCTGGCGCGGGAATGGGCGGCGGCGGGGCAGGGCGCGAAAGGCGGCCTGTTCACGCCGGCGGACCTGCCGCTGACCCGGATCGCGGGGACGATGATCGAACGCATCGCCCCGGATCGCGAGGCCACGGTCGATGCCCTGTTGCGATATGCCGATGGGGAACTGCTGTGTTACCGCGCGACCCATCCCGCGACCCTGTGCGAACGCCAGGCGGCGCAGTGGACGCCATGGGTGGACTGGCTGCGTGAACGTCATGGCATCACGTTGCGCACGACGCAGGGGGTCATGCCCATCAGCCAGAGCCCGCAGGCGATGGAAGGGCTGGCGGCACTGCTGCGGGGATATGACGATGCGACACTCGCCGCGCTGGGCGTCATCGTGCCTGCGATGAAAAGCATCGTGCTGGGGATCGCGGTTGTCACGGGGGCGATCGACGCCCGCAGGGCAGCGCAGGTCGCGACGCTGGATGAACGCACGCAGATGGAAATATGGGGACGCGACGCACAGCAGGAGGCCATGCTGGCGCTGCTGGAGCGTGAGGTGGTCGAGGGCTGGACCTTCCTCGACCTTGCCCGCAAGGGATAGGCGCGCTGCCTGGAAACAGCCTGTTGATGAAAAGTAAAAGTTTTTGGGTGCCGTCTTTTTTTAAAAGGCGGCGTCTTTCGAAGCTTTTTGAAAAAAGCTTCACCAAAAACTTTTATAATTTCAGACTGTTGTTGGGGTGCTGCGGGATGCCTCTGTCCGTAAACGGTTACGGACAGAGACCGGTTTTCAGGGGACGAGGACGCTGACGGCCGCCGTGCAGGCGATGCCTTCCTCGCGACCGGTAAAGCCGAGCCGTTCGGAGGTCGTCGCCTTGACCGAAATACGATCCACCCCGACCTGCAGCAGTTCGGCAAGGCGTTCGCGCATTGCCTGCGCGTGGGGGCCGATCTTGGGCCGTTCGCAGATAAGGGTCAGGTCGGCGTTGATGAGCATCCCGCCGCGCGCGCGGATGCGTTCGCCCGCATGGACCAGGAACCGCGCGCTGTCGGCGTCCTTCCATTCGTTCTGGCTGGGGGGGAAATGGCGGCCGATGTCCCCTTCGGCCAGCGCGCCGTAAATCGCGTCGCACAGGGCATGGATGCCGACATCGGCGTCCGAATGTCCCGCAAGCCCGCGCGTATGCGGCACGGTGATGCCGCACAGGATCAGCGGGCGGTTTTCGGCAAAGGCATGCACGTCATACCCCAGCCCCATGCGCGGCAGCAGGGTCGGGCCGATCAGGCGTTCCAGTCGCACCAGATCCTCCTTGTAGGTCAGTTTGATGTTGTCTTCGGATCCCGCGACGATCGCCACGTGATGGCCCGCGGTTTCCAGAAGCGCCGCGTCGTCGGTCGCATCGGACGCCGCCGCCCCGCGATGCAGGTCGCGCAGCAGATCGAAACGGAAGCCCTGCGGCGTCTGGGCGCGGTAAAGGTCGGTCCGGGGCACCGTATCGGTGATGATGCCGTCATGGGCGCGCTTGATGGTGTCGGCCACGGGCACACCCGGAATGACGCCCGCATGCGTGCCCAGCGCGTCGATCACCGCGCGCGTCACGTCGGCAGGGACATAGGGGCGCGCGCCGTCATGGATCAGCACCAGATCCGGCCGCTGGTCCGCCGGCAGCCGGTCGAGTGCCTCCAGCCCGGCGCTGACGCTGGCCTGTCGCGTCTCCCCGCCCGGCACGGCGGCCAGCACGGCGCAGCCGTCCGGCGCAAGGCCCGACAGCGCATCGTCCAGCGCGGCGCGATCGCCCACCGGCTGGAGGATCTGGACATGCGGAACGAGGGCATCCGCGGCATGGCGGATGACGGGCCTGCCGCCGAGCGTCAGATACTGCTTGGCGACAGGGGACGCGGACTGGGCGCTGAAACGGCGGCCCTGGCCTGCGGCAAGGAGGATGGCTGCAACACGCATGGTCGGCAGGAATGCGGCCATGTCGGCCCCACGTCAAGCATCCACGCGTCATGGCCGCCAATTTCGTTCCCGATGCGCATTATCATCAATTGCGTGATGGAAACGGAAAAGGTATTCTGCCTAAATCATAAGCATTGTGATACAGGAACGGCGGGACCACCCCGACCGGTGACGGCTGGCGTGGCCCCTGCCGAAATGGTAGGGCACGGCCCGGGAAAGCGGATTTTCGGGAAAGCGGGTTTTTTTGATGTCATCTGAACTGTTGCCTCCAATCGATCTGGGACGCGGGATCAGGCTGGACGTGCCGGTCATCCTGGCGCCCATGTCCGGCGTGACCGACCTGCCGTTCCGTCGTCTGGCGCGGCGTCTGGGCGCGGGACTGGTGGTATCGGAAATGATCGCGTCATGGGCGATGGTGCGTGAAAACAGCAATACCCTGCGCATGGCGGAGGTCGCGGGCGACGGCCTGAACGCGGTGCAGCTTGCAGGATGCGATCCCGATGCCATGGCGCAGGCCGCGCGGATCGCCGTCGATCGCGGGGCCAACCTGATCGACATCAATTTCGGCTGCCCGGTCAAGAAGGTGGCGGTGGGACAGCAGGCGGGATCCGCCCTGATGCGTGACGAGGCCCTTGCCGCGCGGCTGCTGGCCACCGTGGTCCGCGCGGTGGACGTTCCGGTGACGCTCAAGATGCGCATGGGCTGGGACCACAACAGCCTCAACGCCCCGACGCTGGCGCGCATCGCGCAGGAGGCGGGCATCCGCATGGTGACTGTCCACGGCCGCACCCGGCAGCAGTTCTATAACGGCACGGCGGACTGGCGTTTCGTACGCACGGTGAAGGAGGCGATAGACCTGCCGGTGATCGTCAATGGCGACATCCTGACGGTGGGCGACGCGCGTGAGGCGCTGGCACAGTCGGGCGCGGACGGCGTGATGATCGGGCGCGGCTGCTATGGCCGGCCGTGGTTCCCCGCGCAGGTGGGCGCGGCGCTGACGCAGGGCGTGATGGTGGCGGAACCCGACCTGCCGACCGAAAAATCGATCGTCCTTGAACACTATAACATGATGATCGAACATTTCGGCGCCCATCCGGGCCTGCGCCTCGCGCGCAAGCACGTGTCATGGTATTCCGCCGGCCTGCCGGATTCGGCGGGTTTCCGCGCGGCGATCAACCGCGTCGATACGGTGGAAACCGCGCTGGGCATGATCGGGGAATTCTATGACCGCCAGATCGCGGCAGGCCATGTGCGCGGGCCGCGGCCATCGACCACGGGTGCCGACGCCGGGCCGAGCGCGCGCGCGGCATGAGGGAACTGCCGTCAGGGACAGGCGGCCATGCTGCGTGCTCGCCCGAGACCGTGACGGGCAACGGGCGTCTCCTCCTTGATGCGCTGCCGCTGCCTGTCGTGCTGGTGGGCGAAGGAATGGCGATCCGGTACGTCAATGCGGCGGCCGAACCGTTCTTCGGCATGTCGCGCGTCCACCTTGTACAGATGCGCCTGACCGACATCATGCCGGCGGACCATCCCGTCTTCCTGCTTGTGGCGCAGGTGCGCGACCACGGGCAGACCGTGGTGGAACATGAAGTCACGCTGGAGGGCCCCCGCCTGCATCGCGAGGGTGTCACCGTGCAGGGCGCGCCCCTGATGGAGGAGCCGGGTTCCGTCGTGCTGACGTTCCATGATTCCTCCGCCGCGCGGGTGCTGGACCGGCAGCTGACGTTCCGTTCCGCCGCGCGCAGCGTCGCGGGGATGGCCGCCATCCTGGCGCATGAGGTCAAGAACCCGCTTTCGGGCATCCGTGGCGCGGCACAGCTGCTGGAAAGTTCCGTGGGGGAGGCCGACCGCGAGCTTGCCGTCCTGATCCAGGACGAGGTGAACCGCATCCGCGACCTTGTGGACCGGATGGACATGTTCAGCGACAAGCCGATCGAGCGGCGTCCCGTCAATATCCATCGTGTCCTTGAGCATGTCCGCCGCCTGGCGCAGCAGGGTTTCGCCGCCGATATCCGTTTCGAGGAGGTCTATGACCCCTCGCTCCCGCCTGTCTGGGGCAATCGCGACCAGCTGGTGCAGGTGCTGCTCAACCTCGTCAAGAACGCGGCGGAGGCCCTGCATGGTCCGGACGCGACCCCCGACGCGCAGATCACCCTGACGACGAGCTACCGTCCCGGCATCTGGGTTTCCACCGTGGGGGGCAGGCGGCGCGTGCAGCTGCCGCTGCTTGTCTCGGTGCGGGACAACGGGCCGGGCATTCCCGAAAACATCCGTCCGCACCTGTTTGAACCCTTCCTGACGACAAAGGCCAGTGGCAGCGGGCTCGGGCTGGCGCTAGCCGGAAAGATCGTGGGCGACCACGGGGGCGTCATAGAGATCGAAAGCCGCCCCCGGCATACCGAGGTGCTGCTGCACCTGCCGGTGGTGTCCGAAGACCGCGACATGCCATAGGGCGCCGTCGCATCCCGATACAGGCCGTTTCCATCCATCCCCGGGAACATGGGCCTTCAGCAAGCAGAAAGATTGTAAAGCCGTCATGTCGCTGCCGACTATCCTTGTTGCCGATGACGACCGTTCCATCCGCACCGTACTCAGCCAGGCGCTGGGGCGTGCCGGATATCAGGTCCGCGCCACCGCGCATGCCTCCACCCTGTGGCAGTGGGTGGAGGAAGGGGAGGGCGACCTGGTCATTACCGACGTCGTGATGCCCGATCAGAACGGGCTGGACCTGATCCCGCGCATCCGCCGGGTGCGGCCCGACCTGCGCGTCGTGGTGATGAGCGCGCAGTCCACGCTGACGACGGCGGTGCAGGCGACGCAGCGCGGGGCGTTCGAATACCTGCCCAAGCCCTTTGACCTCAAGGAGGTGCTGGCGGTGGTGGCGCGCGCGCTGGCGACGCCTGCGACCGTCCTGCCCGCCCCGGCCCCGGCGCAGCCGGAAGAGCAGATGCCGCTGATCGGCCGTTCGGTGGTGATGCAGGACATCTATCGCATCATCGCGCGGCTGACGACGTCGGACCTGACGGTGATGATCACGGGCGAAAGTGGTACGGGAAAGGAACTGGTGGCCCGGGCGCTGCATGAATACGGCCGCCGCAGGTCGGGCCCGTTCGTCGCGATCAACATGGCCGCCGTGCCGCGCGACCTGATCGAAAGCGAACTGTTCGGGCATGAGCGCGGCGCGTTCGCCGGCGCGACCAGCCGCGTCGCCGGGCGTTTTGAACAGGCGGCGGGCGGCACGCTGTTCCTTGATGAAATCGGCGACATGCCGCCAGAGGCGCAGACGCGCCTTCTGCGCGTGCTGCAGGACGGGGAGTTCACCACGGTGGGCGGCGTGCACCCGGTGCGCGCGGACGTGCGCATCATCGCCGCCACCCACCGCGACCTGCGTCAGGCGATCAAGGCGGGCACCTTCCGCGAGGACCTGTATTACCGCCTCAACGTCGTGCCGATGCGCCTGCCGCCGCTGCGCGAACGGACGGAGGACATTCCCCTGCTGGCGCGGCATTTCCTCAATGCCTGTCAGGAGAACGGCGCGCCAGCCAAGATGCTGGACGAGGCGGCGATCGCGCCGCTGCAGGCCTATCGCTGGCCCGGTAACGTGCGTGAACTTGAAAACCTGATGCGCAGGCTCAGCGCCCTTTACCCGCAGGAGACGCTGGGCGCGGACCTGGTCGAGCATGAACTGGCGGAGGCGCAGGCCATGTCCACCCCGGTGGCGGAGGTCGCGGCCCGCGAGACCGAGACGCTGTCGGACGCGGTGGCACGCCATCTCCGGCATTTCCTTGAAACGGGACAGGACGGCATGCCGCTCAATGACATCTATGACAGGGTGATCGCGGAGGTCGAACGCCCCCTCATCAGCATGACCCTGTCGGCCACGCGGGGAAACCAGATCCGGGCGGCGGCGATGCTGGGCCTGAACCGCAACACGCTGCGCAAGAAGATACGCGATCTGGATATCCCCGTCGTGCGCGGTGGTGGCTGAGCCATGACGGAACGTCGCGGCGATCTGGATGGCGCGCACGGGCTGGTGCGACGGGGGCTGGACCTGCTGGTGCAGCGCAATGTCTCGCTCCTGCTGGTGCTGCTGGCGCTCTGCCTCGGGGTGGCGACGTTCGTCGTGCTGTCGGGGGGCATGTCGCTGGCGCGCCACCCGCAGATCGAGGCCCTGATCTTCATCCTCAATTTCCTCGTCCTGCTGCTGCTGGCCACCGCGCTGACGGAACAGGTGGGGCGGATGCTGGCCGAACGGCGCAGCGGGCTGGCCGGGGCGCGGCTGCATGTGCGGCTGATGACGCTGTTCGGGATCGTGGCGGTCGCGCCCACCATCGTCGTGGGCGTGTTCGCCGCCGTCTTTTTCCATTACGGCATCCAGATCTGGTTCAGCGACCGCGTCAACACCGCCCTTAACGAGGCGCTGGAGGCGTCGCGCGGCTATCTTCAGGAACATAACGCCAATATCCGCACCGAGGCGTTTTCGCTGGCGAACTACCTCGTCAGCGCGCAGAGCGGCCTGATGGGCAACGGCACCGACCTGATGCACGACCCGGACGCGTTGGGGCAGATACTCGATTCACAGGCGACGCTGCGCGGGCTGAACATGGCGGTCATTTATGATCCGTTCACCAACACGGTTGTCGCCTCCGGCGGGCTGATGGGACATTCGGCGTACGGGCAGGACCTGCCGCCGCCAGCCGCCACCCTGATGGCGCGGACCAACGATATCGCCATCCTCGATTCCCCCGATGAAAAGACGGTGCGCGCCGTGATTTCCCTGGGGGATACGCCGCCGCTGATGCTGATGATCTCCCGCCCGGTCGATCCCGATATCCTTGGCCACATGCGCAAGACCGAAAGCGTGGTCAGCGATTACCAGCGCCTGAACCGCAACAGGGCAAAAATACAGTTCACCTTCGTTCTGATCTTCGCGCTGGTGGCGGTGCTGGTGCTGGGGGCGGCCATCCTGATCGGGCTGGTGCTGGCGACCCAGATCGTGCGCCCGCTCAGCCTGCTGATCCTTGCCTCCGAACGGATCAGCCGGGGCGACCTCGACGCGCATGTGCCCGAAGGCGAGGGTGATGACGAGGTCTCCAGCCTGTCGCGTGCCTTCAACCGCATGACGGACCAGCTTTCGACGCAACGCACTGAACTGATGAATGCCTCCACCCAGATCAACGAACGCCGGCGTTTTACCGAGGCCGTGCTGTCAGGGGTGTCGGCGGGGGTGATCGGGCTGGATTCCCATCAGGTCATCGAACTGCCCAACCGCGCGGCCAGCGTCCTTCTGCATCGCGACCTCAACGACGCGGTGGGGGAACGGCTGGTGGACGTGGTGCCGGAATTCGCGCCCATGCTGGAACAGGTGGCGCGCGGGGTGAACCGCGAGCTTACGCATGAGGTGCATGTCGTGGCGGGGACGCGCTCATGCACGCTGCTGGTGCGCATCGGCGCGGAAATGCAGAGCAGCGTCACCGGCGACGTGGCCGATGGCTATGTCGTGACCTTTGACGACATAACCGCCCTGCAGGTGGCGCAGCGCAAGGCGGCCTGGGCCGATGTCGCCCGCCGCATCGCCCATGAAATCAAGAATCCGCTGACACCCATCCAGCTTGCGGCGGAGCGTCTGAAGCGCCGGTTCCTGCGTGAAATCTCTTCCGATCCTGACACATTTTCGCAATGCGTGGATACGATCGTGCGGCATGTGGGGGATATCGGGCGTATGGTGGACGAATTTTCCGCCTTTGCCCGCATGCCCCAGCCCATGATGCGTGACGAGGATTTTTCGCGTATCGTGCGCGAGGCCCTGATCCTGCAGCGCAGCGCGCATCCGGAAATCCGCTATGTCGTGAACCTGCCGGACCGGGGGCCGATGGTGGAATGCGACCGCCGGCTGATCGGGCAGGCGCTGACAAACCTGTTGCAGAATGCGGCGGATGCCATTGCCATGCGCCCCAAAGAAGCGGATGCTGGGGGGAATGGCGATGGCGTGGCCGGGACGATCCGCATCGGCCTGTCATGCGGGGATGGCGATCTGCGTCTGTCGGTGGCCGATGACGGGATCGGCCTGCCGGTCGAGGACCGCACCCGCCTGACGGAGCCCTATGTGACGCACAAGCCGAAAGGCACCGGACTGGGTCTTGCAATCGTCAAGAAGATTCTGGAAGACCATGGGGGCAGTGTCGGTCTAGAAGATTGTCCCGAAGGTAGGGGAGCTGTTTCGACGTTGATTTTGCCGATAAAGGACGACCATGGGACATGAAATCCTGATCGTCGATGACGAGCCTGACATCCGGCTGCTTATCGAGGGAATCCTGAGCGACGAGGGATACGAGACACGGCTGGCAGGCGATGCCGATTCCGCCATCAGCGCCTTTCGCGAACGTCGTCCGTCGCTTGTCATTCTGGATGTGTGGCTGCAGGGATCGCGCCTTGACGGGCTTGGCATCCTCAATGTCTTCCACAAGGAAGAACCCTCGGTGCCTGTCGTCATGATTTCCGGTCATGGCACGATTGAAACCGCCGTGGCGGCGCTCCAGCACGGGGCGTATGACTTTATCGAAAAACCGTTCCAGGCAGACCGCCTGCTGGTCGTGGTGCGCCGCGCGCTGGAGGCGTCGCGCCTTGCGCGCGAAAATGCGGAGCTGCGCCTGCGCGCCGGGTCGGAGGCGATGCTGGACGGCCGCAGCGCCGCCATCACCGCCGTGCGCAACCAGATCGACCGCGTGGCGCCAACGGGGTCGCGCGTGCTGATTTCCGGCGCGGCGGGTTCGGGCAAGGAAGTGGCCGCGCGCATGATCCATGCCAGTTCGCGTCGGTCCGACGGTCCGTTCATCGTCCTGAACTGCGCGACGCTTGCCCCCTCCCGCTTCGAGGAGGAACTGTTCGGGATCGAGGGAACCGAAGACGGGGCGGGACGTCGTACCGGCGTGCTGGAGCGTGCCCATGGCGGGACGCTCGTGCTGGACGAGGTGTCGGACATGCCGCTGGAAACGCAGGGCAAGATCGTGCGCGCCCTGCAGGACCAGACGTTCGAGCGGCTGGGCGGGTCGCGCCGGGTCAAGGTGGATGTCCGCGTCCTTGCGACGACGAATCGCGACCTGCAGGCGGAAATCGCCGCCGGACGCTTCCGCGAGGACCTGTACTACCGCCTTGCGGTCGTGCCGCTGCGCGTGCCGGGGCTGCATGAACGGCGCGAGGACATTCCCGACCTTGCCCGCCTGTTCCTGCGCCGTGCCGCGGAAAATGCGGGGCTGCCGCTGCGTGAACTGTCGGGCGATGCCATTGCCGCGCTGCAGAATTACGACTGGCCCGGCAACGTGCGTGAACTGCGCAACCTGATGGAACGCCTGCTGATCATGATGCCGGGCAACGGCACGGACCCGATCCGCGCCGACATGCTGCCGTCGAGTGTCGGGGAGGGGGCGCCCACGTTACTGAAATTTGATTCCGATGAGGATGTGATGGGCCTGCCCCTGCGTGAGGCGCGCGACCTGTTCGAAACCCAGTACCTGCAGGCTCAGCTGCTGCGTTTCGGGGGGAATATCAGCCGGACGGCAGGTTTCGTGGGGATGGAGCGCAGCGCCCTGCATCGCAAGCTCAAGCAGCTTGGCGTGACATCGGAAGATCGGAACCCTGCCTGAGATTTTGCCCGATGCCCGCAGGGCTGCTAGACAATCAACCGTGATACGGACGGTGGCAACGCCGTAGCATGGGCACGGGGACGATTCCGTGCTGTGTGACCTGCCCAACAGCAACAAAGTAAGGCCTTGCCGTGGCAAAAGATCCTTCGCAGAACGTTCAGGACGTCTTCCTGAACCATGTCCGTCGATCCAAGACCCCCGTTACGATTTTCCTTGTCAATGGCGTCAAGCTTCAGGGAATCATTACGTGGTTCGACAATTTTTCCGTCCTGCTGCGCCGTGATGGCCATACGCAGCTGGTGTACAAGCACGCGATCAGCACCGTGATGCCCGCGAATCCCGTCACCCTGTTCGAACCGCCCGTCGCCGAAGGTGAGGAGGCTTCCCCCGTGGCTGGTACCGGCGAGTTCCTGTGACATCGGCCCCCGGACCGGTCATGACGCGCGCCGCCGTCATCCTGCCGTGGGAACGTCCCGACCGGCAGGATGAAAGCCGCGCCGCCGAAGCCCGCCTGGAAGAGGCCGTGGGGCTGGCCGCCTCCATCGGGCTGGTCATCATCTGCAAGGCGGTGCTGCTGCTGCGCGCGCGCCGTCCCGCCACCCTGCTGGGCAGCGGACAGGTCGAGTCGCTGCATGCGACCGTCCGGGCAGACAATATTGCCGTCGTCATCATCGATTCCCGCCTGACCCCGGTGCAGCAGCGTAACCTTGAACGCGCGCTGGGCTGCAAGGTCATCGACCGGACGGCGCTGATCCTCGATATCTTCGGCGAACGCGCGGCGACGAAGGAAGGCTCTCTCCAGGTGGAGCTGGCGCATCTGGAATACCAGCGCAGCCGCCTTGTGCGCACATGGACCCATCTGGAACGCCAACGCGGCGGTTTCGGGTTCCTTGGCGGTCCGGGCGAAACGCAGATCGAGGCCGACCGTCGCATGATCGGCGACCGGATCGTCCGCCTCAAGCGCGAACTCGAACAGGTGCGCCGCACGCGCGGCCTGCACCGTCAGGCGCGCAAGCGGGTGCCGTTCCCCGTCGTGGCCCTGGTGGGTTATACCAATGCCGGGAAATCGACGCTGTTCAATGCCCTGACCGGGGCCAGCGTCTATGCCCAGGACCAGCTGTTCGCGACGCTTGATCCCACGATGCGCGGGATCCGCCTGCCGTCGGGACGACGGATCATCCTGTCCGATACGGTGGGGTTCATCAGCGACCTGCCCACCGAACTGATCGCCGCCTTCCGCGCGACGCTTGAAGAAGTGGCCGAGGCCGACATCATCCTGCATGTCCGCGACGTCTCCCACCCCGAAACCGCGACCCAGCGCACCGATGTGATCGAGGTGCTTGAGGGCATGGCGCGCAGCGGCACGATCGAATCCGACTGGCAATCGCGGGTGATCGAGGTGCTGAACAAGGCCGACCTGCTGGGCGGGCGCGAGGCCGTGGGCGCGCGTCCGGGCGCGATCGTCATTTCGGCCATGACCGGCGACGGGCTGCCCGATTTGCTGGGCTGCATCGACGAACGCCTGACCCATGCCATGGAACTGGCGCATTACCGCATTCCGGTCGCCAATGGCGCGGCGATGGCGTGGCTGTATGAACATGGCGAGGTGGTCGAACGCACGGATGAGGAGGACGGGGTGGACATGTATGTGCGCCTTTCGCCCGCAAATCGCGCGCGTTTTGAAATGCAGCATGCCGCCGGGATCACCTGCTTCGAAAGCTGAGCCGATGACCGTTGTGTGACCGGGTCGCATGCCGGACGGGGCTGGTATCCCGACCGCGACAGGATCAGAATTGTCATGGAACGTGGTTGTCCATGGCATGGGGGAACGGACAATGACCGATCGGATTGGCCTTGCGGAAATGGAGGGGGTCCTTGGCCTGATGCGCGATGCCGCGCGGGGCGAGGTCATGTCGCGGTTCCGCCGTCTGGGTTATGCGGACATCCGCACCAAGAGTTCGGCGCTCGATGTCGTCACGGCGGCGGATGAGGCGGCCGAGCGTGTCATTACCCATGCCCTGCGCGACCTGTATCCCGACGCCCTGATCGTGGGGGAGGAAGCGGTCGCCGCCGATCCGTCGCTTCTGTCGGGGCTGGGAAAGGCTAGGCTTGCATTCGTGATCGACCCGATTGACGGGACCGCCAATTATGCCGCCGGGGTTCCGCTGTTTGGCGTCATGGTTTCCGCCGTGGCGGGGGGAGAGGTCGTGGGCGGCGTCATCCTTGATCCGGTCTGCGACGTGGCGGCGGTCGCGGCGCGCGGGCAGGGGGCATGGCTGTATGACCGCGATGGCAGCCGACGTGCGATGCGGGTGGCGGCGCCGGTCGCGCCCGAAGCGATGTCGGGCAACGCATCATGGCGTTATCTGGCGCCGGACCTGCGCGATGCCGTGACGCGCAACCTGCCGCGCGTGATGGGATCGTGGGATTTCCGCTGCGCCGCGCAGGAATACCTGATGCTGGTCGATGGCAAATGCCATTTCCTGCTGTTCAACCGCACGCTGCCATGGGACCATCTGGCGGGATGGCTGATCCATCAGGAGGCGGGCGGCCATGCCGCGCATTTCGACGGATCCCCCTATCGCGTGACCGACCGGGAAGGCGGGCTGCTTTATGCCCCCGACCATGCCAGCTGGACTGCCCTGCGCGACCTGCTGCTTGGCGCGTCCTGACGGGACGGGGACGTCGTCATTCCTCCCCCCGTTCGCGCCGTTTGACGGCCTGCCATCCTTCCTCCATCACGCTGACATCCACGTCGCGCAGCGCCAGGCCGCGGCGGGCCAGATCCTGTTCCATTTCGGTAAAGCGGCGCGTGAACTTGGCGTTGGCATGTCGCAGGCAGTCCTCCGGGTCGAGGTCGAGCTTGCGCGCAAGGGTCGCCAGGGTGAACAGCACATCGCCCAGTTCGTCGCGCATCCGCGCCCTGTCGCCGCTGTCGAGTTCTGCCTTCAGCTCCGCGATTTCCTCGTCCACCTTGCCCATCACGTCGGTGGCGTGCGTCCAGTCAAATCCCACCCGTGCGGCACGGCCTGACAGCTTGCGCGCGCGCAGCAGGGCAGGCAGGCCGACCGGCACGTCATCAAGCGTGCCCGCCCGGTCGCGCGCAAGGCGTTCGCGGGCCTTGCCCTCCTCCCACTGACCCTCCGTCAGCGTGGCGTCGCCAAAGACATGCGGATGGCGCCGGACCATCTTGTCGCCAATCATGCTGGCGACCGTGGCGAAGTCGAACATGCCGGCCTCCGCCCCCATCTGCGCGTGATAGACCACCTGCAGCAGCAGGTCGCCCAGTTCATCGGGCAGCCCGTCCCAGTCCTGCCGCGCGATGGTGTCCGCGACCTCATAGGCTTCCTCGATCGCATAGGGGGCGATGGTCGCGAAATCCTGCTCCCGGTCCCACGGGCATCCGGTCTGCGGGTCGCGCAGGCGCGCCATGATGTCGAGCAGCCGGCTGATGGCCTGCGGCGCGTCGGGCGGCGTGGGGGCGTCGGGCATGTGGGGCTCCTGTCATGGTTGCGGCACCCGGCGATGATTGTATAGTCCGCCAGTCCGCGCAATGTGCGACGGATTTTTCCGGGAAACAGGGATCATGAATACTCACGCACTGCCATCGGCATTCATTGACGGAGAAGCGGGCACGACGGGCCTGGGAATCCGCGCGCGTCTGGAACGCCTGCCGGTGCATGTGCGCTCCATCGCGCCGGAACTGCGCAAGGACCCCGAGGCACGGCGGGAGATGATGGCGTCCGTGGATCTTGTGGTGCTGTGCCTGCCCGATGCCGCCGCGCGCGACGCTGTGGCGATGATCGACGGATTGCGGGCGCAGGGGGGGCATGCGCCACGCGTGCTCGACGCCAGCACCGCGTTCCGGACCGCCCCCGGCTGGGTGTACGGGTTTCCCGAAATGCGTCCCGAACAGGCGCAGGCCATCCGCACGGCCACCCATGTCACAAATCCCGGCTGCTATCCCACCGGGATCATCGGGCTGCTGCATCCGCTGGTTGCGGCGGGACTTGTCCCGGCGGACTATCCCGTCACGGTCAACGCCGTCAGTGGTTACAGCGGTGGCGGCCGCGCGATGATCGAGGCGCACGAGCGCGATGGCGGGCCCGCGTTCGAACTGTATGGCCTGTCGCTGCAGCACAAGCACCTGCCGGAGGCGACCGTGTATTCCGGCCTGTCGCGCGCGCCGGTTTTCGTGCCGTCGGTGGGGCATTTCCCGCAGGGGATGATCGTCTCCATCCCCCTGCACCTCGACCTTCTGCCAAAGGGGACGCGTGGCGCGGACCTGCACGCGGCGCTGGTGGCGCATTATCGTGGCTCGGACCGCATCAGCGTGCCTGATGCCTGCGCCAGCCTTTGCGCCGATACGCTGGCGGGAACCGATCGCATGGAACTGCGGGTGCATGTGAACGAGGAGCACCGGCAGGCGGTCCTGACCGCGCGTCTGGACAATCTGGGCAAGGGGGCTTCGGGTGCCGCGATCCAGAACATCGCCCTGATGCTGGGGCTGGAGACGCCATCCCCCGTATGATATGTGCGGCCCGCAGGCGCGGGTGCGCGATCAATTGCCACCGGCCCTGTTTTGCTGTTAAGCAGGCCTGCATGCGAGAGTGACGGAACGGTAGACGTAGTCGACTCAAAATCGACCGCCGCAAGGCATGGGGGTTCGAATCCCCCCTCTCGTACCAGTTGGCGTGTCATGACGTGACGCGCTGTCCCTTTTGCCCGTGTTGCGAACAGGACGATGTTTTCCTTGCCCGAAATCCAGATCGAAAAGCCGTCGGCGCGGCCTCTCAATCCGTGCTTTTCCTCCGGCCCGTGCGCCAAGCGGCCGGGATGGTCGCTGGCGGCGCTGTCGTCTGCGCTGGTGGGACGTTCGCATCGCTCGGCCGAGGGACGGGCGCGCCTGAACGAGGTGATTACCCGTTCGCGCGATATCCTTGGCATGCCCGCTGACTGGCGTCTGGGGATCGTTCCCGCCTCCGACACGGGCGCGGTGGAAATGGTCCTGTGGTCGCTGCTGGGCACGCGCCCGGTCGATGTCCTGGCGTTCGAGAGTTTTTCGGCCACATGGGCCAACGACATCATCGCGCAGCTCCAGCTGCCGGATGCCCGCGTTCTGCGCGCCGGATACGGGGAGGTTCCCGACCTGGCGGAGGTGGACTGGTCGCGCGACGTGGTCCTGACGTGGAACGGTACGACGTCCGGCGCGTGTTTCGCCGATGGCGATGCCATCCCCGCCGATCGCGAGGGACTGGTGATCTGTGACGCAACGTCCGCCGCGTTCGCGATGGACCTGCCGTGGGACAGGCTCGATGTCGTCACGTGGTCATGGCAGAAGGTCCTTGGCGGGGAAGCGGCGCATGGCATGCTGGCCCTGTCGCCGCGCGCGGTCGAACGCCTGGTGTCGCAGCCCGCGCCGCGTCCGCTGCCCAAGATTTTTCGCCTGACCGACCGCAAGGGCCTGATCGAGGGCATTTTCCGGGGCGATACGATCAACACGCCCTCCATGCTATGCGTGGAGGATGCGCTCGACGGGTTGCGCTGGGCCGAACAGGTGGGCGGCCTGACGGGCCTGATCGCGCGCAGCCGCGCCAACCTTGCGGTGGTTGCGCAATGGGTGGCCGACAGCGACTGGGCCGCCTTCCTTGCCGCATCGCCGCGCCACCGCTCCAGCACCGCCATCTGCCTGCGCATTGTCGCGCCGTGGTTCACCGCGCTGGACCATGAGACGCAGACGAAGGCCGCGCGCGAGATCGTGGCCCTGCTTGCGGCCGAGGAGGTGGCGATGGATGTCGGCAGCTATCGCGATGCGCCGCCGGGCCTGCGCCTGTGGGGCGGGGCGACGGTGGAATCGTCCGATCTGGCGGCGGTGCTGCCTTGGCTCGACTGGGCGCATGCCCGGGTCCGTGCGACATATATCTGATCCCACTGCGCAAACGCATGATGCGCGCCCTGCACGTCGTGTCGCCTGATGCGCGCACGTCAAGAAATAGGCATGAACGATGACGGATGATCCGCCCCTCAATCCCGCACTGCTGCCTGCCGGATTTGTCGATGTGCTGCCCCCTGCGGCAGAGGCGGAGGCCGAGGGACTCGAATCCCTGATGCGGGTGTTCGCCGCGCATGGCTATGACCGGGTTTCCCCGCCGCTGCTGGAATTCGAGGAAACGCTGCTGACGGGATCAGGCGCGGCGGTGGCGGAACAGACATTCCGCGTGATGGACCCCGACACGCGGCGCATGATGGCGCTGCGTCCCGACATGACCCCGCAGATCGCGCGCATCGCGGCCACGCGTCTGGCGCGCAGGCCCCGTCCCCTGCGCCTGTCCTATGCCGGGGCGTGTGTGATGATGGGCAGTCCGTCGCGTGAGACCGACCGGCAGATCCTGCAGGCCGGGATCGAACTGATCGGGCCGGACACGCCGGTTGCGGATGCCGAAATCGTGGCGCTGGGGGCCGAGGGCCTGAAGATGCTGGGCGTGCCGCATGTCTCCTTCGACCTGACGATGCCGCCGCTGACGACCGCGCTGCTGGCCGAAGGGACGTTCACGCCCGCCACCCGTTCCGCGCTGCTGCGCGCGCTGGATCGCAAGGACGCGGCGGCAGTCACGCGTTATGGCGGTGCGCTGGCGCCCATCCTGACGGAGCTTCTGTATGCGGCCGGTCCGGCGCGTCGCGCGCTGGAGGTCCTGTCGCGCGTCAGCCTACCGCCTGCCGCGCGTGCGCAGAGCGACCGGCTGGCGGCGACCGTCGCCACCATCGAGGAGCGGGTGCCGGACATCCGCCTGACGGTCGATCCCGTCGAATTCCGGGGATGGCAGTACCATACCGGCGTCTGCGTCACGGTGTACGCGCTGGGCCGGCAGGAGGAGCTGGGCCGGGGTGGCCGTTACCGTTCCAACGATGACGAACCTGCCTGTGGCCTGACGCTGCGGCCTGATACGATCCTGCGGGTCGCCCCGCCGCGCGAAAGCCGGACGCGCGTGTTCGTGCCATGGGGGACCGAGCCCGAGGTGGCGCAGGATCTGCGCGCGCAGGGATATGCGACGGTCGCGGCCCTTGGCGAGATGGCCATTCCCGTGGCGGAGGCGCAGCGGCTTGGATGCGCCTTCATCGTGTCGCGCGGAAAGCTGAAGCCGGTCAGGAATGTCGGAAAAGCCGACTGAGTTTTTTTCCTTTAATTTTTTGAATTTTTCTTCCGGTCGCGCCTGACGATGCGCATCCGGATCGTCAGACAAGCAGAGCGAGGAGCAGGACATGTCCAACGTCACCGTGATCGGCACCCAATGGGGTGACGAGGGCAAAGGCAAGATCGTCGACTGGCTGGCCAGCCGCGCGGATATCGTCGTGCGCTTCCAGGGCGGTCATAATGCCGGCCATACGCTGGTGGTGGGCGATCAGACCTACAAGCTGTCGCTGCTGCCGTCGGGGCTGGTGCGGGGCAAGACCGGCGTCATCGGCAATGGCGTTGTCGTCGATCCCGAGGCGCTGCTCAAGGAAATCGACCGGGTGACGGCGCAGGGGCTGAAGGTTACGCCCGATACGCTGAAAATCGCGGAAAATGCGCCCCTGATCCTGCCGGTGCACGGGGCGCTGGACCGCGCGCGTGAGGCGGCGCGCGGCGATCGCAAGATCGGCACGACCGGGCGCGGCATCGGCCCGGCGTACGAGGACAAGGTGGCGCGTCGCGCGATCCGCCTGTGTGACCTTGCGGAACCTGAAACGCTGGACTGGAAGCTTGACGAGCTGCTGCTGCATCATAACACGCTGTTGCGCGGGCTGGGGGCGCCTGTCTTTACCAAGGAAGAGCTGATGGCCTTCCTGACGGGTATCGCGCCGCGCGTCCTGCCCTTCATGGCGCCGGTGTGGGACCTGCTGGATGACAGCCGTCGCGCCGGATCGCGCATCCTGTTCGAAGGCGCGCAGGCCGTCATGCTGGATGTCGATCATGGCACCTATCCCTTCGTCACCAGCTCGAACACGGTTGCCGCCAATGCCGGGACCGGCAGCGGCGTTGGTCCGACCAGCGTCGGTTTCGTGCTGGGGATTGCCAAGGCCTATACGACGCGCGTGGGCGAAGGTCCGTTCCCCAGCGAACTGCATGACGAAATGGGGCGCACGCTGGGTGAACGGGGCCATGAATTCGGTACCGTCACCGGTCGGCCCCGGCGTTGTGGCTGGTTTGATGCCGTTCTGGTGCGTCGCGCGGTGCGCGTCGGGGGCGTGAACGGGCTGGCGCTGACGAAGCTGGATGTGCTGGACGGCCTCAAGGAAATCAAAATCTGCGTCGGGTATGAGCTTGACGGCGTACAGACCACCCATTTCCCGTCCGCCCCGGCCGCGCAGGCCCGTATCCGTCCGGTGTTCGAGACGATGGAGGGATGGGACGGCACCACGCATGGCGCGCGTTCCTGGGCCGACCTGCCGGCGCAGGCGATCAAGTATGTCCGCCGGATCGAGGAACTGGTCGAAGCTCCGGTCACGCTGCTGTCCACCAGCCCGGAACGCGACGACACGATCCTGATGCGCGATCCGTTCGAGGACTGATAATAGACTGAAATCATAAAAGTTTTTGATAAAGCTTTTTACAAAAAGCTTTGAGAGACGTCGCCTTTTTGAAAAAAGGCGACACCCAAAACTTTTATTTTCAAACAGTCTTCAGGGGTAAAAGCCTGTTACTTGCCCAGTTTGGGCAGATATGAAAAAACGGCCCGGAAGATCATTCTTCCGGGCCGTTTTCATGTAACGCGACAGGGGACAGGGAAGCTTTCCCTGCCGACCGGGTTCAGCCCTTCTGGGCCTTTTCATGTTCCTCGCGTCGTGCGGCGACTTCGGCCTTCATCGCGTTCTGCACCTTTTCAAAGGCGCGGACCTCAATCTGGCGCACCCGCTCGCGCGAGATGTTGTACACGTGGGAGAGGTCTTCCAGCGTGGCGGGATCGTCCTTGAGCCGCCGTTCCGTCAGGATATGACGTTCGCGCTCGTTCAGGGATTTCATCGCATTCGCCAGAAGCGCCTGCCGGCCGGAATATTCCTCATGCTCGGCCAGGGTCTGTTCCTGGTTGTCATGGTCATCCACCAGCCAGTCCTGCCATTCCCCTTCGCTGTCGCTGCGCAGGGGGGCGTTGAGGCTGTGGTCCGGGGCGGACAGCCGCCGGTTCATGTTGACGACATCCTGTTCGGGCACACCCAGCGATTTGGCGATCTTGTCCACCTGTTCGGGCTGAAGGTCGCCATCGTCGATGGCCTGCATCTGTCCCTTGAGGCGACGCAGGTTGAAAAACAGTTTCTTCTGCGCCGCCGTGGTGCCGATTTTCACCAGCGACCAGCTGTGCAGGATGTATTCTTGAATTGCGGCGCGGATCCACCACATGGCATACGTGGCCAGCCGGAACCCGCGTTCCGGGTCGAAACGGCGCACGGCCTGCATCATGCCGATGTTGCCCTCGCTGATCAGTTCGCCCACCGGCAGGCCATAGCCGCGATAGCCCATCGCGATCTTTGCCACCAGACGCAGGTGGGAGGTGACCAGTTTATGTGCTGCTTCCGTGTCGCCCTTTTCCTTCCAGCGGCGCGACAGTTTCAGCTCTTCCTCGGGGGAGAGCATCGGAAATTTGCGGATATCCCGAAGATATTTTGAAAGATTGTTTTCGGGACCGGATAGAATTGCGGAAGAAGAGGCCATCAGAATCGGACTCCTGTGTCCGGATGAACGGGCTGGCGGGTCAGTCTGTAACGAGCAGGCGACCAACGGGTTGCAGCCGTTTTCCGAGAGACGCACGACTGGACTTGTTCCGTCCCCGCAGGACATCCCCGGAATGGGCGACATCGTGCAGGACGTCCAGTTTGCCTGGGGGCGTCGGCCCTGGCGAACAGATCCAAGCGATACTGTCCATTCCCGTTTACGTCAAGGAAACGCGCATTAAACCGCCTTAATATCAGCCAATCGCAGCAAGCAGGTCTTGGAAATCAGGGGGCAGCGGGGTTTCGAACAGAAGGCGCGCGCCGGTTCGTGGATGCACGAAGCCAAGGCGCTGTGCATGCAGGGCCTGGCGCGCGAAATCCAGTGCCGCATGGCGCGCATCCGCCGGCAGTCCCCGCGCGGCGGCGGGAATGCGGCGCAGGTAGGTCGGGTCCCCCACCAGCGCGTGTCCCGCATGGGCGAAATGCACCCTGATCTGGTGGGTGCGCCCGGTGGCGAGCTTGCATTCGACATGGCTCAGCCCGCCGTGGAACGTCCTGAGCGTGCGGTAATGTGTCAGCGCGTGCTTGCCGCCGCCATTGCTGATGACGGCCATTCGCTTGCGGTCACGCCGGTCGCGCCCGATGGCGCCATCGAATGATCCCGTGGCGGGCGACAGGATTCCCCAGCAGATCGCCTGATAGGCACGTTCGATATCGCGGTTGGCAAATGCCTCCGACAGTGCCTTATGGGCGAGTTCCGTCTTGGCCGCGACCATGACGCCGGACGTGTCCTTGTCCAGGCGATGCACGATGCCCGGGCGACGTTCCCCCCCGATGCCGGTCAGGCTGTCGCCGCAATGCCCCAGAAGCGCGTTGACCAGCGTCCCGTCCTCGTTCCCGGGGGCCGGATGCACCACCAGTCCCGCCGGCTTGTCGATGACGATGAGGTCGCTGTCCTCGAACAGGATATCCAGCGCGATGTCCTGCCCCTGCGGTGTTGCGGGCGCCGCGGCCGGCACGCGCAGTTCATAGCGCATGCCTGCGCGGACCGGTTCGGCAGGTTCGCGCAGCACGAGTCCATCGCACAGGAGATGTCCGCCCTCCATCAGGGATTTGATGCGCGAACGCGACAGGGTGCCGATCGCGTCGGCCATGAAGCGGTCGGTGCGTTGCCCTGCATCCCTGTCGGTGGCAATGACGGGTTCAGGCTGGATGTCTTGGGTCATGAGGCGTCCAATAATGGAAAAAACCGCGTTCGGAAACGGAAAGCACACTATGGAAAAACAGGGATCGCGCGCGTTGCTGGCGGCGGTGATCGGCATGGGGGTTCTGCTGGCGGTGGGATCGCTGGTGCTGGTGGGGGTGTTGGTGCACCGGATTTCCCATCCCCGCGACTCCGCCACGGACGCGGCGGCAGGGGCGGCGCCCGCTGTCGCGCAGATGCTGCCCGCGGCGGATGTGGGGCGGCTGGTGCTTGATGAACCGGCAGGCACCCATATCGTTTCGCTGGCGCGTCAGGGCGATGCGCTGCTGGCGGTGGCGTTGACGGGCGGCGGCGCGGACAGGGTCATCCTGTGGGATCTCGTCCATAACCGCATTGCCGGACGGATGCAGGTTTCCCCGTAAATCCGTCAGGCACGAAAGAAAAATGAGGTCGGGCAGCTTTTTGAGGATTCGTCTGCTTGTGTCGGGCACCGCAATCCTCTAGAAGCGCTTTCGGCCATGTCCCGTTCGTCTAGAGGCCTAGGACGCCGCCCTCTCACGGCGGCAACACGGGTTCGAATCCCGTACGGGACGCCAGCGACACTGTGTGAACATGGTGCGCTGCCGTCGATATTCCCTGACCCCATATCCGACATCTGGCATGTGTGCATGAATTGATGCGCATCATGGCGATGCTGGCCTGCGTATGGGGCCCCGGACCAGTCGCATACGAACATATATAGATATATAAAATATGTCTTATATTAAAATACGACAGGGGCTTTTGTTCAAGTATTGTGGAATATTATCGCTTTTTACGCCTCATGGGTAGGATAGGCTACATTTGCCGCAATGCTGATATCCTGCGTTCATTTCGGAAGATGCGAACAGATTAGATGCGTTTGACCTTGCATACTGATTATGCCCTCAGGGTGCTGCTATATCTTGCGCTGCGTCCTGATACGCGCGTCTCCATACGGGAGGTGGCGCGGGCCAACAGGGTATCAGAAACCCATATGGTCAAGGTTGTCCACAAGCTGGGACGCGCCGGTCTGATACGGACCGTGCGCGGTCGCGGGGGCGGGATCGAACTGGGACAGCCTGCCGACGGGATCCGGATTGGCGACGTGGTGCGCCTGACGGAAGAGGAGCGGCAGCTGGTCACGTGCATGCGCACGGGGCGTGAGAACGAGGACTGCGTGCTCAGCGGTTTCTGCCAGTTCTATTTCGTGCTGGGGACCGCCCTTGATGCGTTCATGGAAGTGCTGGACAACTGGACGCTATCGGATATTCTCAGGATGTCGGCGCGTGATGACATGATGCGGCGGCTGTTCATTCCTGATGACGTGGCGATCAGCGGGCGCGCGCCCTGACGCCACGCTGGTCACGCGCTTTCATATCAGCGTTTTTCTTGTTTTTTTTTGCCATGGCCGTGGCTGTGACCGGCACTCATGACGGCTAAAGATGTAAATACAATACCGAATTTTAGACCGTCGTTCAGGGGGCGGGGAAGAGTCATTGATCTGAATCAATCCGGATTGAAATTTTAAATATCTTTCGGGTTTTCAATTTCATCCGAACGTAAGAATATTATTACGCCGACTTAAGCTTTCGGATGGGCGCTGTCTGTTTTGTTCAGGCACGGCCTGCTCTGGCAAGGGGCGGTGCCCGGTGCGGGTTCTGGCGAACTGGTGGAATCCTGAAGTTGGAGCTTGTGATAAAATTACAACTTCATCGAGGTCGTATTGTGGCAGGGCCTTCGCCATTGTTTGCCAAGGGCAGGGCGATGATTATGATCGGGATACGACAGAGGCCATATTTCCAAGTAAATCCTGGTATGGGGGTGCGGTAAGGAAAACAGTTCACGTCGTGTCGGTTTTTTTTGAGGGCCTAATGGACCAGAAACCGCGACCGTAAGCCGTCATCGCGTTGCGGGGGTGAAGGTCCGTTCCGGGGTTGTTTTGTTTGAATGTTTGTCTTTCGGGATATGTAAGATCTGATGCAGTTGATTTCCATGATGACTAAAGAAAACAATTCTCCGGCCGGGTTCGGGGTGGGGCGGCGTTCCTTTATGTCGGTCATGGCGGCAATGGGGGGTGCGCAGATGCTTTCATCCACGGCTTTCGCGGGTACGTCCGATGCCGTAAAGCAGCAGTGGAGCATCTTCCGCAGCAAGTATTTTCGTCCGGATGGCCGTATCATTGACACCGGAAATGGCGGGGAATCCCATAGCGAGGGGCAGGGCTATGGCATGCTGTTCGCCGTATCGGCTGGTGACCTGCCGACGTTCGAGGCGATCTGGACATGGGCGCGCGCCCATCTGCAGCACAGCACGGACAAGCTGTTTTCCTGGCGTTACCTCAGCAATCATCAGCCGCCGGTGCCGGACAAGAACAATGCGACGGATGGCGACCTGCTGATCGCCCTGGCCCTTGGGCGGGCGGGGCACCTGTTCAATCGTCCCGATTTTATTCAGGATGCGACGGACATCTATACCGATGTCCTCAAGCTGATGACGATGAAGGCGGGGCCTTACGTGGTTCTGCTGCCCGGCGCGAACGGGTTCGTCAGGAAAGACACCGTTACCCTCAACCTTTCCTATTATGTGATGCCCTCGCTTCTGCAGGCGTTCGACCTGACGGGCGATACGAAGTGGCGCACCGTGATTGAGGACGGACTTCGTCTGATTTCGGCTGGGCGTTTCGGGCAATGGCGCCTGCCGCCCGACTGGCTGTCGGTAAACCGGCAGAGCGGGGCACTGTCGATCGCGTCGGGCTGGCCGCCGCGCTTCTCCTACGATGCGATTCGGGTGCCGCTGTATCTTTACTGGGGCCATATGCTGGCGCCGCAGGTGCAGGCGGATTTTGCCCTGTTCTGGAATCATTTCGGGGCGAATGCCCTGCCTGGATGGGTCGATCTGACCACAGGCGCGCGTTCGCCCTATAACGCGCCCCCCGGATATCTTGCGGTTGCTGAATGCACGGGACTTGATTCCGCCGGTGAACTGCCGACACTGGATCATGCGCCCGATTATTATTCCGCAGCGTTGACGCTGCTCGTTTATATTGCGCGGGCAGAGGAGACTACAAAGTGAGTGCATCTGAGTCTGATGGTCTGACCGGAGGGGGGAAAAGTGGAAGTCCGCAGGATTTCCAGCGGGTTCTGCGTTCTTTTGGCGTTCAGGGAAAAGGGTTCTCCTACCGCCCGTTTGTCGATCGTTCCCTGGAAATAACGGATACCCCCAAGACGGTTGAGCAGGCGCTTGACCGGATGGCGCATGAAGAGGCGGTCGAGGAGCATTATGTTCCCGCGCCCCCGCCCGAACCTGTGGTCGAATCCCGGCCTGTCGTGACGGCTCCGGTTGTGCATGTCCCGGTTGTGCAGGAAGCGCCGCCACCGCCACCGCCACCGCCACCGCCGGAACCGGAAGCTGTGTCTCCGCCGACTCCTGAGGCGGAGCTTGCTCCCGCTCCGGTGCCCGAGGAAGTGGCTGCCCCGGTGCCCGAATCCACTCCGGTTCAGGCAGAGGCGCCAGAGCCTGAGTCCGCGCCGGAAGAACCGTCGCAGCCCGCTCCTTCGGAAGCGGCAGTTTCGCCCGAGGTGCCGCAGGCAGCGACGCCGTCCGCATCCGCGCCAGAACCCGTTTCGCCGCCATCTCCTGCGCCATCAGCCCCCGCGCCGACGCAGCCGGTGGCGCCGACCCGTATGGTTCAGCCTTTTTCCCGCCCCGCTGCTCCGGTTCAGAAACCGGATACGGGATCTTCCGTGTCGCGACCGGCAGGCAGGCCTGCGGCCGCAGCGGCACCATCAGAAAATGGTCAGCCTGTGGAAAAGGCGATTGCAGAGGAATGGAGTCCTGTTCCAAAAGCACGTCTCAATCCACGGGAGCGTCCGCGTCCCGGCGATCTCAGCTTTTTCTTTCAGGGAATGCGGGAAAACCGTGATGAGAAAAAATTCTTCCCCGTGGCGTCCACGCGATCAGTTCGTTCCAATGTTTCCAGGGTGACCAGAATGACCAAGACAGATACGAATTCCCAGGCTTCCAACCCGCCGGCATCCACGGACGGATCGCCCACGATGACGGAAGTGTTCCTGACGCTTGGTGGTCGCGCGACCGAATTTCTCAACCCACGGCCTTCCCTGCGCGATGCCCTGCTGCGTCGTCGCGAGAATAACGAAGAGAATTCCTGAGGTTATCTAACCCGGAGATCGCCGGGTTCCCGCGTGCTGCCGGTCAGGGGCAGGATGGGGGGATCCGGGGTTTTCCGGTAACGGCTCGACGATCCGTTCTGTCTTTGGCTCTGGCAATATCCGTATTGTCCGGGCGGGCCTGCTTTACCCCGGTCCGATTGATCCGGTCGGGGAGAAGTTTTTGACGTATCTTTCTGTTTTTACAGCATTTCGGACGAGTTGTTTATGCCAGAGGTTCGGTCGTCAACGCAGTCAGAGTCAGGCTTGTCCCGGTGGATGACAAAAATCCTTTCCATTCGGGGTATCGGACTGATTGTTGGTGTTTTTGGCCTGTGTGCGCTGATTGCGGCCACGTCCGTGACCCTGCCGCCAGAACAGCAGCTGATTGTGGCATTTGTATGTGTCGTGATCTTTTTCATTGTCGGTCATAAGCCCAGCCGTCGATCACAGATCTTCCTCGAAGTGCTGTCAGGACTGGTGTCGCTGCGTTACCTGACGTGGCGTCTGACGGAAACGCTTTCGTTCGATACTTGGTTGCAGGGATTTTTGGGGACGGCGCTGCTCCTGGCGGAACTGTATGCCCTGATGATGCTGTTCCTAAGTTATTTCCAGACGATTTCCCCCCTTCATCGCGCGCCGCTGCCACTGCCGGCGAATATCGATGAATGGCCGACCGTCGATATCTTCGTGCCGACCTACAACGAGGAACTGAGCATCGTCCGCCTGACCGTGCTGGCTTCGCTTGGTATCGACTGGCCGCCGGAAAAGGTGCGGGTCCATATCCTTGACGATGGCGAACGTCCTGAATTCGAGGCGTTTGCCGAAGCCTGTGGCGCGAATTACATCGCGCGCCCCACGCATGATCATGCCAAGGCCGGCAACCTGAATTACGCGATTGACCATACCGATGGCGATTTCATCCTGATTTTCGACTGCGATCACGTTCCGACCCGCGCCTTCCTCCAGCTTACGATGGGCTGGATGGTCGAGGATCCCAAGATCGCGCTGATGCAGACGCCGCATCATTTCTATTCCCCCGATCCGTTCCAGCGGAACCTGTCGGCTGGTTATCGCACCCCACCCGAAGGCAACCTGTTCTATGGCGTGGTGCAGGATGGTAACGATTTCTGGGATGCGACCTTTTTCTGCGGTTCGTGCGCGGTCCTGCGCCGGACCGCGATTGAACAGATTGGCGGCTTTGCCACCCAGACCGTGACCGAGGACGCGCATACCGCGCTCAAGCTGCAGCGTCATGGCTGGTCCACGGCCTATCTGCGCATACCGCTTGCCGGTGGTCTGGCGACGGAACGCCTGATCCTGCATATCGGCCAGCGTGTCCGGTGGGCACGTGGCATGCTGCAGATTTTCCGTATCGACAATCCGCTGTTCGGACGGGGACTCTCGTGGGGGCAGCGACTCTGTTACCTGTCTGCCATGACGTCGTTCCTGTTTGCCTTGCCGCGCGTCATCTTCCTCAGTTCCCCGCTGGCGTTCCTGTTCCTTGGACAGAACATCATCGCGGCCTCGCCGCTTGCGCTGCTGGCCTATGCCATTCCGCACATGTTCCACGCGGTCGGCACGGCATCGAAAATCAACAAGGGCTGGCGTTATTCGTTCTGGAGTGAGGTTTACGAAACCACGATGGCGCTGTTCCTGGTGCGCGTGACGATCGTGACCCTGCTCAGCCCCAAGCGCGGCAAGTTCAACGTGACGGAAAAGGGCGGGTTGCTGGACAAAAGCTATTTCGACCTTGGCGCGGTCTATCCGAACATCATCCTTGGCTTGATCATGTTCGCCGGTCTGGTGCGTGGCATTTATGAACTGTCCTTCGGCCATCTGGACCAGATCGCGGAGCATGCGTATCTGCTCAACTCCGCATGGGCGACGCTCAGCCTCATCATCATCCTGGCCGCCATCGCGGTTGGCCGTGAAACCCAGCAGACGCGTAACAGCCATCGCATCCCCGCCACCATTCCCGTCGAGGTCGCGACCGCCGACGGTTCGATCCTTGCCAGCGGCGTGACGGAAGATCTGTCGATGGGTGGTGCCGCGATAAAGATGTCATGGCCCGCGAAGGTCACGCAGCCGATCCCGGTCTATATCCGCACGGTGCTGGACGGGGAGGAGCTGATCCTGCCGGCCAGGATCATCCGTGCAAGCCGCGATCGTGGCATCTTTATCTGGAACATCGATAACCTTCCGCAGGAATTCGCCGTCATCCGCCTGGTGTTCGGTCGTGCCGATGCCTGGGTCGACTGGGGTGATTATAAGCCTGACCGTCCGCTGCTCAGCCTGCTGGACATGATTCTCAGCATCAGGGGGCTGTTCCGTTCGCAGGGCGGGAATTCCCGCCCTGCGAACAGGTCGTCGGGCGGAAATTCCCCTGCTGCCTTGCCGAACGGCGCAAAGGACGCAGGCGGCGACGATCGCAGGGAACGCGTTCTCAAGGGCGCGGTGAAGATGGTCTCCCTGGTGACGGTGCTGGCGTTCGCCACCTCGGCGCAGGCCGCTCCGGTCGCGCAGAAGGCTGTTGCGGCAAAGGCGCCCGCGCACCAGCCCGAGGCCTCCGACCTTCCGCCGCTGCCCGCCATTGTCCCGGCCACGCCAACCGCCCCCGGGGCGGCGGGCCAGCCGGTTCCTCCCGGTCAGCCCACCGGCCAGCCCCTGAGCCCCGACAGTGCCGACGCGCTGCTGGACAATGCGGAAAATGCGACGGCTGACGCGGCAACCGTCCATACCTTTACCCTCAAGGAACTTGGCGCGGCGGGTCCTGTCACGATGCGCGGGCTTGCCCCGCTGCAGGGGATCGAGTTCGGCATTCCGGCCGACCAGCTTGTGACCTCGGCCCGTCTGGTCCTGTCCGGCGCGATGTCGCCGAGCCTGCGTCCGGAAACCAGTTCCGTCACCATGACCCTGAACGAACAGTATCTGGGTACCCTGCGCCCGGATCCGGCGCATCCGACGTTCGGTCCGGTTTCATTTGATATCAATCCGATATTCTTTGTGAGCGGGAATCGTCTGAACTTCAATTTCGCATCGGGGGTCAAGGGATGTTCCGACGCGACAAATAACCTGCTGTGGGCGACGATTTCCGAAAATTCCCAGCTGCAGATCACGACGATCGCCCTTCCGCCCCGCCGCCAGCTGTCGCGCCTGCCGCAGCCGTTCTATGACAAGAACGTGCGCCAGCGCGTGACGATCCCGATGGTCCTGGCGCAGACATATGACCCGCAGATTCTCAAGGCCGCGGGGATCATCGCCTCCTGGTTTGGCAAGCAGACAGACTTTCTCGGGGTGACATTCCCTGTCGCATCCACCATCCCGCAGACCGGCAATGCCATTCTGATCGGTGTTGCGGACGAACTGCCCACCAGTCTGGGTCATCCGCAGGTCAATGGTCCGTCACTGCTGGAACTGCCCAATCCGTCGGATGCCAACGCCACCATCCTGGTGGTGACGGGCCGTGACCGCGAAGAGGTCATCACGGCGAGCAAGGGGCTCAGCTTCAGCACCGGCAACCTGCCGACCGACAGCCATATGGATGTCGCGCCGGTCGATATCACCCCCAGCAAGCCCAACGACGCGCCCTCGTTCATTGCGATGAACCATCCGGTGCGGTTTAGTGATCTGGTGCAGGTCAGCAAACTGCAGGGCACGGGCTATACGCCGGGCGTGCTGTCGGTTCCGTTCCGCCTTCCGCCGGATCTCTATACGTGGCGTAACCGTCCGTACAAGATGAAGGTGCGGTTCCATTCGCCAGCGGGTCCGATCGCCGAAGTGGAACGCTCGCACCTCGATGTGGGCATCAACGGCACCTACCTGCGTTCCTTCAGCCTGTATGAACCGCAGGGTCTGATCAACACCGTGCTGGAACATGTGGGCCTGAACAAGCCGGTTGCGGGCGGTCTACAGACGCATGAGGTGGACGTGCAGCCGTGGACCGTGTTCGGTCAGGATCAGCTGCAGTTCTATTTCGATGCACTGCCGATGACGCGCGGGGCCTGCCAGACGGGTGAGGCGAATACGATCCATCTGGGGATTGACCCGGATTCCACGATCGATTTCTCCAACGCCCATCACATCGCCCAGATGCCCAATCTGGCTTACATGGCCAGTGTCGGCTTCCCCTTCACGACCTATGCCGACCTGTCCCAGACGGCGGTCGTGCTGCCGGAACATCCCAATGCGGCAGTCGTGGGGTCCTATCTCGACCTGATGGGCTTCATGGGGGCGGCGACATGGTATCCCGTGTCCGGGGTGGACATCGTATCGGCAGATCATGTCAGCGATGTTGCCGACCGCAACCTGATCGTCATTTCTACCCTGGCATCCAGCGGGGAGATTTCGCCCCTGCTGGCCCGCTCCGCCTATGACGTGTCGGACGGCAGGCTGCATACAGCGCAGCATGCCTCGTCGCTGGACAGGATGCTGAATGCGATTGACGATCCGCTGACCGCATTCCGCAACCGCGACAGCAAACCCACGGAAGTGGAAAGCCCGTTGACCGCCGGTGTTGGCGCGATGATCGAGGCGGAAAGCCCCCTGACCGCCGGTCGCACCGTCGTGGCGCTGCTGTCGGCTGACGGGGCAGGGCTGGACAACCTGATCCAGATGATGGGACAGCGCAAGAACGAGGCGAAGATACAGGGTGACCTGGTTCTGGCCCACGGCGACGACCTGTCATTCTATCGTAATTCGCCGGTCTATACGATCGGTACCCTGCCGCTCTGGCTCTGGCCGGACTGGTATATGCACAACAGGCCGGTTCGCGTGCTGATTGTCGGCCTGTTGGGATGTATTCTGATTGTCAGTGTCCTGGCACGGGCCCTGGCGCGGCATGCTGCGCGGCGTTTCAAGCAGCTTGAGGATGAGAGGCGCAAGTCGTGACCCATAAACGATATGCTTCATCCCTGTCCGCCGGTCTGCTTGCAACGACCTGTGCCACAGGCCTGTTGCTGCAGACGCATGGCGCACGGGCCCAGGAAGCGGCGGCGCAGACCGCGGCCGGCAGCAATACGGCAATGACGCAGGCGGCGACTGTTGGCGCCACTGGTCAGAGCAGTCAGGCCGCCGTGGTCGAACGGCTGATCCAGCAGGCCCGGTTCTGGATGCAGCAGCAGCAGTACGACAATGCGCGCCAGTCCCTGCAGAGTGCCGCGCGTCTGGCCCCGGATTCCATTGAACTGCTGGAAGCACAGGGCGAATATCAGTCGCGTATCGGCAACCGTGACGCGGCCCTTGATACGCAGCGCCGCCTGCATGAGGTCGCGCCGGGCAGCACCTATGAAGGTCAGCTGAATGACCTGCTGCATGAACAGTCGATCTCCCAGCCGGATCTGGCGCATGCCCGTTCACTGGCGGCCTCGGGTCATAGCGAGCAGGCGGTCGAAGCGTACCAGCATCTGTTCAATGGTCCCACGCCCACGCCTTCGCTGGCGGTTGAATATTACCAGACCCTGGCCGGTGTGACGGGACAGGCGGGCACCGCCCGCGATGGTCTTGTTCGGCTGGTCAAGGCCAATCCGTCCGATTTCCGCGCGCAGCTTGCCCTTGCGCAGGTGCTGACCTACCAGCCCGCGACCCGGATGGAGGGCCTGCAGCGTCTTCAGGCGCTGGAGAAATACAAGAGTTCGGCCCCGGTCGAGGCGGCGACGGCGGAAAAATCCTATCGCCAGACGCTGTCATGGCTGCCGGTCACGCCGGAAACCCTGCCGCTGATGCAGCAGTGGCTGGATGCGCATCCGTCTGACACGGCGCTGCGGACCCATATGACGGAACCTGCTGGCGGCCCGCCCGACAAGGGTGCGCTGGCGCGTCAGGACGGGTTCAAGGCCCTGAATGCCGGTCGCCTGTCGGCGGCGCGCGCCTCCTTTGAAAGCGCGCTGAAGCTCAACGCCAAGGACGCCGACGCGCTGGGCGGCATGGGGCTGGTCGCGATGCGTGCGGGCCAGAACGAAGAAGCACATCGCTATCTTGAGGAGGCGGTGGCCGCCGATCCCAAAAGCGCGGCGCACTGGCGTCCCGCGCTGGCCGGTCTGGCCGTGGGCGAGGAATATGGAGTTGTCCGCCGCCTGATCGCCAATGGACAGAATCAGGAAGCGGAACAGCGGCTGATGTCGCTGGCCCGTCAGCCGGGACAGGGCGAGGGCGCGACCCTCATGCTGGCCGACCTGCAGCGTAACATGGGCCAGACAAGTGAGGCCGAGCGGAATTACCGTGCCGTCCTTGCGCGCAATGGCGACAATCCCATCGCGCTGATGGGGCTGGCACGCGTCCTGATGGGCGAAGGCCAGGAAAACGAGGCCAATGCCCTGCTGTCGCGTGTCGGCAGCCGCTATAGCGAACAGGTCGGGCAGATCGAGGTTTCGGGCATCATGGCCGAAGCCGCGCGTACGTCCGATTCCGCGCAGAAGGTAAGCCTGCTGAGGCAGGCCATGAGCCGTGCGCCCAATGATCCGTGGCTGCGCATCAATCTGGCCAATGCCCTGCAGCAGCAGGGCGACAGTGCCGAGGCCGCCAGCGTGATGCAGCCGCTGCTGACCAATCCCCGCACGCCTGAGGATTATCAGGCGGCGATCCTGTATGCGTCGGGCAATGGCAACGATGTCCTGACGCGGCGCCTGCTGGCGGGGCTGTCCCCGGACGAATATTCCCCCGCCATTCGCACGATCGCCGACGAAATGGCGATCAAGGCGGATCTGGCAAGCCGGCTTTCGATGGTGTCCAACCCCACCCCCCTGATCCGCGAGGCGCTGGCCGTGCCGGATCCCTCGGGCGCGCGGGGCGTGGCGGTGGCGGACCTGTTTCGTCAGCGTGGCGACATGCTGCATGCACATATGGCGCTCCGGATCGCCTCGACACGCAACATCGACCTTACGACCGAGCAGCGTCTGGCCTATGCCACCGAATACATGAAGATCAGCAATCCGGTCGCCGCCGCGCGCCTGCTTGCGCCCCTGGGCGATGGAAGCGGCACCGCGACGGGGGCCGCGATGGCACCTGAACAGCGCCAGACGCTGATGCAGCTGCGGATGGGGATTTCCGTGGCACAGTCCGATCTGCTGAACCAGCGTGGCGATCAGGCGGCGGCGTACGATCATCTTGCCCCCGCCCTTCAGGCGGATCCGCAGGCGACGTCCCCCCGTCTTGCCCTTGCGCGTCTGTATAACGGACGTGGCAAGTACGGGCACGCGCTGGAAATCGACCTGGCCGTCCTGCGTCATAATCCGCAGGACCTGGATGCCCGACAGGCCGCAGTGCAGGCCGCGACGAATGACGGCAAGAATGACCTGGCGATGCAGCTGGCGCAGGATGGCGTGCAGCAGTCGCCGATGGACGCGCGCAGCTGGCTTGGCATGGCGGTGGCCGATCGGGCCGTGGGGCATGGCGACCGGACGCTGGCGGACCTGCGTCGCGCCTATGAACTGCGCCTGCAGCAGTTGCAGATCAGCCGCGGCGAAGCCACGCCGAGCGAGGAAACGCAGGCGACCGCGCCGCCGTCCTCCAACCCGTTCCGTCACGACGCGTATGGCCATGCGCTTTCGCTCGGGGCGCCTCCGGGTGAAAACGGCTACAGCTCGGCTGGCAGCGTGCCGGAAATCGCGGACCAGATGCTGTCTTCCATCAATGGGCAGATCCATACCCTGTCGGAAGACATGGCGCCGTCCGTCGATGCGGGACTGGGTTTCCGCGTGCGTTCGGGAACGCGCGGCATGGGTGCGCTGACCGAGGCCTCCGTTCCGATCGTGGGACGCGTGCCGTTGCAGGCGGGGACTTCGGCGCTGACCTTTACCGCCACGCCGACCTTCCTGACCTCGGGGCATCTGCCGCAGACAGGGTATGACATCCCGCGCTTTGGCACGAACCTGTTCGCCATGGCCGAGAACAACAACGCGCAGCACCGGATCAACACGGACACCATCGGGCGCGAGGCAGGCGTGGCGCCCGATGTCCGCTTCTCCAATAACTGGGTCAGCGCCGACGTGGGGGCGTCGCCCCTCGGCTTTACGCTGCCCAACGTGCTTGGTGGTGTGGAATTCGCCCCGCGTGTCGGGCCGGTGACCTTCCGTGTCAGTGGCGAGCGTCGTTCGATCACCAACAGCGTCCTGTCCTATGGCGGGATGACGGATGCGCTGACGGGCAAGAAATGGGGTGGCGTGGTCACCAATCATTTCCATGGCCAGGTCGAGGCCACGCTGGGCAATACGATCCTGTATGGTGGTGGTGGCTATGCCATCCAGACCGGCCATCATGTCCAGAGCAATACCGAGGTCGAGGGCGGGCTTGGCGCCAATACACTGGCGTTCCGCAACCGCAAGCACGAAGTACGCGTCGGCGTAAACCTGACCTATTTCGGGTACAAGAACAATCAGGACTTCTATACCTATGGACAGGGTGGTTACTTCTCGCCGCAGTCCTATTTCGCCGCGACGGTGCCCGTGCGTTATTCGGGTCACAGTGGCCTGTTTGACTGGGATGTGACGGGATCGATCGGCTATCAGCTGTTCCATGAACACAGCTCGGCCTTCTTCCCCACCAATCCGCTGTATCAGGCCCTTGCCAATGCAATGGCAGGCGTATCTACTGCTACCCTTTCTCTGGAATCGGCTCGCTATCCCGGCGATGACGTCGGCAGTCTTGTTGGTGGTTTTGATGGCCGGGTGGGTTATCGCGTCAGCCGTTCGCTGCGTCTTGATCTTTCCGGTCGTTTCCAGAAAGCTGGCAACTGGGATGAAGGCGGCGCCATGATCTCGGCTCACTATCTTATTATGGACCAGTAATGACAATCTTTGAGAAAAAACCGGATTTCACCCTGTTTCTTCAGGCCCTGTCGTGGGAAATTGACGATCAGGTCGGGATCGAAGTCAGAAACGAACTCCTGCGTGAAGTTGGTCGGGGCATGGGCACCCGCATCATGCCGCCGCCATGCCAGACGGTGGACAAGCTGCAGATTGAGCTGAACAGTCTGCTTGCCATGATCGGCTGGGGGACGGTGACGCTCGAACTCCTGACCGAGGATCAGTCCCTGCGCATCGTGCATGAAAACCTGCCGCAGGTCGGCAGCGCCGGCGAACCGTCGGGCACGTGGCTGGCCCCCGTTCTCGAAGGGCTGTATGGCCGCTGGATCACGTCGCAGGCCGGTGCGTTCGGTGATTATGTCGTGACCCGTGATGTCGATGCCGAAGACATCAACGCCGTGGCGCGCCAGACCATCATCCTGTACATGCGCGTGCGCAGCTCCGCGACCTGAGGCATGACAACGGCGGTCTGGTCCGCCGCTGTTTCATGAAACCCAGCAGGCCCTCCGGTTGTGCCGCGGCTGGCATCCCCTGCGTGCAGGGATGTCCGGCCACGGTGGCCCGGCCGTCCATTCGGGGCGGTCGGGTTTTTTGCGTACGCAGCCATGTTCCATGGTGATATTCGCGGGCGGCGGCACTCAGTATTGCTGCGCCATTGCCATCGATATCTGGCTGCTGTCGGCATATTACGCACCGAATCCTTAATTTTTCTTCGCTGGCATTGCGATATGTCATGCCTTTTTCCCACGGTGACGTTCATCCTCGGGGTTGACTGGGGGTGGCATGCCATATGTGGCGTCAGCTTCTTCTGATTCTGAAACAGGTATGGGAGGATGATCGACGCATGATGATGGCTCGTAAACTGGTTCTGCTGTCCGCCGTGGCGCTTGGCGGCCTGATGGGAATGTCACCCGTGGCGCAGGCCCGGCATCGTGATGGTGCGGCAGGTCCGGCCGATACGCGCGCGCAGGATCTGCTGTCGCACATGACCCTGCAGGACAAGCTGTCGATGGTCTTTACCATTGATGGGGGGGGCACGATGGGTAATGCCCCCGTGCCGCCCGGTGGACTGGGGTCTGCTGCATACCTGCGGACGCCGGCGGGGCTTCCGCCGCTGCAGATCAGTGACGCGGGGCTGGGGCTGCGCAATCCGTCGCATGTCCGTCCGCATGGGCAGGCGGTCGGACTGCCATCCGGCCTGGCGACAGCCAGCACGTGGGATCCGGACATGGCCCGCCAGGGGGGCGCCATGATCGGGAACGAGGCCTGGCGACAGGGTTTCAACGTCCTGCTGGCTGGCGGTGCCGACCTGACGCGTGACCCGCGTGGCGGGCGCAATTTCGAATATGCGGGCGAGGATCCGTTGCTGACGGGTCGCATGGTCGGCGCGACGATCGCGGGCATCCAGTCCCAGCACGTGATTTCGACGCTGAAGCATTTCGCGATGAATGACCTCGAGACATCGCGCATGACCATGAGCGCGGATATCGACAATGCGGCAATGCGTGAAAGCGACCTTCTCGGGTTTGAAATCGCGATGGAAACGGGACATCCCGGCTCGGTGATGTGTTCGTACAACCGCGTCAACGACATCTATGCCTGCGAAAATCCATATCTGCTGACCAAGGTGCTGAAGCAGGATTGGAAATATCCCGGTTTTGTCATGTCCGACTGGGGGGCGACCCATTCTTCGGCCCGTTCGGCGCTGGCGGGGCTGGATCAGGAATCGTCGGGTGACGATGCCGATGCCCGTCCGTATTTCCGCGAAATCCTGGCGCGTGACGTCAAGGAAGGCCGCGTTCCCACCAGTCGCGTGGATGATATGGCGCGGCGCATCATCCGTTCCATGTATGATGTGGGGCTGGTCGATCATCCCCCGGTCATGCAGCCACTGGATGTGGTGACTGACACGCTTGCCTCTCAGCATGACGAGGAGGAGGGAGCAGTCCTGCTGAAGAACCGCGCGAACATCCTGCCGCTTGACCCGAATGCCCGGATCGCGGTGATTGGCGGGCATGCCGATGTCGGGGTGATATCCGGCGGCGGGTCCAGCCAGGTCGATCCGATCGGCGCGCCGCCGATCGGCGTGGTCAAGGGGCCGGGCAAGAAGGACTGGCCGGGGGATCCGGTCTATTTCCCGTCCTCGCCATTCAGGATGATGCAGGCGGAGGCGCCTTCCGCGCATCTGACCTATGATCCCGGCACGAACATCACCCGCGCGGTCGAAGCGGCGCGCAAGGCGGATGTCGCGGTCGTCTTTGCGACGCAGTTCACCTATGAAGGGATGGACGCCGCCAACGCGATGACGCTGGATGACAATCAGGATGCGCTGATCGCGGCCGTGGCGCGGGCCAATCCGCGTACGGTCGTGGTCATGGAAACGGGCGATCCGGTCCTGATGCCGTGGCTGGACAATGTCGGCGCGGTGATGGAGGCATGGTTCCCCGGTTCGGGCGGCGGCACGGCGATTGCCCGCCTCCTGTTCGGCAGGGTCGCACCCTCGGGCCATCTGCCCATGACCTTTCCCGCTTCCACCGCGCAGCTGGCCCATCCGGACATTGCCGGCGTCACGGCAACCAACGTGTTCGAGATGCAGTTCCACACAGATCAGGAACTGGTTTATGACGAAGGCAGCGAGGTCGGTTACCGCTGGTTCGACCGGACGCATGCCAGACCGCTGTTTCCATTCGGTTATGGCCTGACCTATACCACGTTCCACAATGACGGGCTGCGTGTCCGTCATCACGGTCACGATGTCATCGCCACGTTCACGGTGCGCAATACCGGAACGCGCGCGGGCGTGGATGTGCCGCAGATCTATGTCGGTCTGCCAGATGGCGGGGGGCGTCGCCTGGCCGGATGGCAGCGCGTGACACTGGCGCCGGGTGAAAGCCGCGAGGTTTCGGTCCGGCTGGAGCCACGCATGCTGGCGCATTTCGATGTGAAGCATAACCGATGGGACGTGCCGTCCGGTCATTACCGTGTCTGGCTTGGATCCTCGGCCACCGATGATTCGGATCAGGTGACGGTCCATCTGGGTGGCTGGACCATGGCGCCCTGATCAGATGATGCGCGGCATTGGCAGAAGGGCGGAACGGGGCAGGCGGTTCCTGCCACCACTGTTCCTGCTGCTTGGTGTCGCGATGCTGACCGCGACGGGGGGAAAGGCAATGGCGGCATCATGGCCGGATACCCCCCTGTCACGGATGCGGATGATGGCGGAAATCGAGGCCCTGCAGATTGCGTTGCTGACCCGGCCCAGCGCGACCGTCACGCTGGAGGAATGGTGCGCCACGCACGCCATGGCCTCCCCCGCGCATGTTCTGGCCCGGCAGTCGCCCGGTGCCGATGCGCAGGCCCCCGCACAGGTGCGCGCCGACCTCGGCGTCGGGCCGTCCGTTGCCATCCGCCACCGTCGCGTGGCGCTGACGTGCGGGACGCATGTGCTGTCGCTGGCCGATAACTGGTACGTGCCCTCGCGCCTGACGGACGCGATGAATGACCGGCTGGACCATACGGATGTCCCCTTCGGGCATGTTGTCGCCAGCCTGCGCTTTACGCGGCGCACGCTGGAATCCACCCTGTTATGGTCGCCGCTTCCCGCCGGGTGGGAACATCAGCCCGTGGATGCCGCGTCATCGGGCGGCATTCAGGTGCCGGACGAAATCCTGCGCAATCGCGCGGTCCTGTCACGGCAGGACGGGCAGCCATTCAGCGAAGTGATCGAAACCTATACCGGCGCGGTGCTGGACTTCGCGCCCCCTGACGACAGTCATCGCTGACGGGTCGTTTCCCCGGCCACGAGGGTCCATGCTAGGGTCGGGCATGATCCATGCAAAGCCGGAAGATACGAAGATGCTAGATCTGCGAAATCCTGATCTGGACCCGACGGAAATCCGCAGGCTCCTTTCGCTTGCGCCCCATCCCGAGGGCGGAAGCTATCGCGAGATATGGCGCGAGGAACGGGCGGATGGTGGCAGGGGAAGCGTCAGCACCATCGAATTCCTCCTTGCCGCCGGGGAGCGTTCGCACTGGCACCGTGTCGATGCCGCCGAAATCTGGTGCTGGCAGGGCGGCGGGCCGCTGCGCCTGCGTATCGCGGGTCAGGGACAGGCCGAAACGACCATTATCCTCGGCCCGCGTCCCGAAGCGGGGGAGGTGCTGCAGGCCGTTGTCCCCGCCGGCGCATGGCAGGCGGCCGAAAGCACCGGGACGTGGTCGCTGGTGGCATGTATCGTCGCCCCGGCCTTCCTGTTCGAAAAGTTCGAACTCGCGCCCCCCGGCTGGTCCCCTGCGGATGAACCGGATGCGGAGGGGAAGAAGGCATGAAGGACATGAAGACTGGGGACGAACCGCAATGGCTTGTGCTGGCGCGTGAACTGCAGGCCATTGCGCAGAGTGGCCTTACCTATGCCGATGGCAGTCCCTTTGATCGTGAACGGTACGAGGCGGTGCGCGAAATCGCCGCGCGGATGATGGCGATGGGCACGGGGCAGCCCGCGCCGCGCATCGTGGATCTGTTCGCAGCACAGCATGGCTATGCCACGCCCAAGGCCACGGTGCGCGGCGCGGTGTTCGACGCGCAGGGGCGCATCCTGCTGGTGCGCGAGGTTCTGGACCACGGCCGCTGGACGCTGCCGGGCGGATGGGCTGACGTGAACCTGTCGCCAATCGAAAACACAATCAAGGAAGTGCGCGAGGAAAGCGGCTATATCGTGCGCGCAACCCGTCTGGCGGCGGTGTGGGACCGCGCGCGCCATCCCCATCCGCCGGGGCCATTTTCGTGCTATACGCTGTGTTTCCTGTGCGAACTTCTGGGTGGTGAGCCCACCCTCAGTGTCGAGACATCCGAAATCGGCTGGTTCGCCCGCGACGAAATCCCCGCCGACCTTTCGCTTGGCCGCGTGCTGCATCAGCAGATTGACATGATGTTCGATTACGCCGCCCGCCCGGACCTGCCGACCTATTGCGACTGAAGCCATGCGCGAAGCGCAACGGACAGGCGATAGCCCATTGAAAACGGGGCGAACGTTTCCATATCCATTTCAAGATATTTGGCCGAACTGAAGCTGGAGAACAGGTAAAAAGATGACAGAACAGACAGCGGCACCCGTCGGGGAAACCGGCGGCGAACAGCATGAATTCAGTGCCGAGGTCGGGCGGCTGCTCGACCTTGTGGTCCACGCGCTGTATTCCGAACGCGAAATCTTCCTGCGTGAACTGGTGGCCAACGCCGCCGACGCCACAGACAAGCGCCGGTTCGAGGCCCTGACCGATGGCGCGCGCGCACTGCCTGACGACGCGAAGATCCGCATCAACCCGGACAAGGACGCGCGCCTGCTGACCATCAGCGATGATGGCGCCGGCATGAGCAAGGAAGAGCTTGCCCGTAACCTTGGCACCATCGCGCGTTCGGGCACCCGCGCGTTTGGCGAGGAACTGCAGAAGGCCAGGCCCGAGGAAAAGCCAAGCCTGATCGGGCAGTTCGGCGTCGGCTTCTATGCCGCGTTCATGGTGGCGGACAGGGTCGATGTCGTCTCGCGCCGCGCCGGCAGCGACGAGGCATGGCGCTGGTCCTCCACCGGCAAGGGCAATTACACCATTTCGCCGGCCACGCGCGACAAGCCGGGCACGGACATCATCCTGCACATCAAGGAAGATGCCGACGATTTCCTGGATTCGTTTCAGCTTGAGACGATCGTGCGCAAATGGGCCGACCACATTTCGTGGCCCATCAGCATCGTCAAGGATGGCGAGGAAACCACCGCCAACAAGGGCACGGCCCTGTGGCGCAAGGGACGCGGCGAAATCGACGAGGAACAGCTCAACGAGTTCTATCGTCATGTCAGCCACAACTTCGACACGCCGTGGGCGACGCTTCACTGGCATGCCGAAGGGACGCTGGAATTCTCCGCCCTGCTGTTCATTCCGGGCAGCAAGCCGTTCGAATTCGGCGAACCCGTGCGCGAAAGCCAGATCCGCCTGCATGTCCGGCGCATGTTCATCACGGACGAGGCCGGGCTGCTGCCGCCGTGGCTGCGTTTCGTGACCGGCGTGGTCGATACCGAGGACCTGCCCCTCAACGTCTCGCGTGAGATGCTGCAGGCGACCCCGGTCCTGGCGCGCATCCGCAAGGCCGTGACCAACCGCGTGATTTCCGAGCTGAAGACCCGCGCCAAGGACGAGGCGGATTTCGAGAAGTTCTGGAACAATTTTGGCCCGGTCTTCAAGGAAGGCATCTGGGACGACGCGGAACACCGCACGGAACTGGCCGGGCTGGCGCGCTTCGCCTCCACCACGCAGGAAGGCCTGACGACGCTGGCGGGTTATATCTCGCGCATGAAGCCCGAGCAGGAAGCCATCTACTACCTGACGGGCGACCGTGCGGAAATGCTGCCGTCCTCCCCGCAGCTGGAGGGATTCCGCGCCCGTGGGATCGAGGTCCTTCTGCTGTCGGACGCGGTCGATTCGTTCTGGCCAGACCGTCTGGGCACGTATGAGGGCAAGCCGCTGCGCAACATCAGCCAGAGCCATGCGGATCTGGAAAAGTTCGGCGCGCCCGAGGAAACGGCGGAGGAGAAAAGCGACCTCGAATCCGTCCTGCCCGCGCTGAAGACCGCGCTGGGCGATGCGGTGTCCGATGTGAAGGCGACGAATCGTCTGGTGGACAGCGCCGTCGTGCTGGGTGCGCCCGAAAACGGGCCGGACCTGCAGATGATCCGCCTGATGCGCCGCAGCGGCCAGGAAGTGCCCGCCACCGCGCCGGTGCTGCAGGTCAACCCGCGCCATGTGCTGATCCATGATCTGGCCGAACGGGTGAAGGCGGGGGAATCGATTGACGATATCGCCCTGATCCTGATGGACATGGCGCGGATTCAGGATGGCGAGACGCCAAAGGATCCGGCGGCATTCGCCCATCGCCTGACGACGCTGCTGTCGCGCACCGCCGCAAAGGCGGGCTGACCGAACCGGCCCGCAGGCCGTGACGTCGTGGGAAATCCCGTCATGCCCCGTGCATGGCGGGATTTTTTTATGGCGGGGCTGTTCCGGCCGTCCCGGTCACCGCCCCCGGACAGGACATTGCCGGACATGTGCCGGTCGTGTGGCATTCTGGCCGACGGGGCTGGCAATCTGCCGGGAATGTTCCTTTATGTACCCATGATACCGCATGGACGCGATCGGGGACTTGAATACATGTCGCGTGGATGCTTCCTTGCACGCCCCTGATTGGTGGTTCCTGATTTTGACAACGGCAAACGACGCATGAAAATCAATGATGTCTCGTACCGCAGCGTCTGGGTCGATCCCGAAGATGGCTGGTCCATAAGGATCTTTGACCAGACACAGCTTCCGTGGACGCTGGATATCCTGCGCCTGACGCAATGCGGGCAGGTCGCCCATGCCATCCGCACCATGCAGGTGCGTGGCGCGCCGCTGATCGGTGCGGTTGCGGCGTACGGGCTGGCGCTGGCGTTGCGGGTGGATGCGTCCGACGCGGCGATGGAACGCGATGCGGCCATGCTGGCGGCGACGCGTCCGACCGCGGTCAATCTTGGCTGGGCCATCGGGCGGATGCTGACGCGCCTGCGCCTCGTGCCCCCCGCCGACCGCGTGGCCGCCGCCTATGACGAGGCGGGGCGCATCTGTGATGAGGATGTGATCCAGAACGAGGCCATCGGACGGCTGGGCCTTGAACTGATCGAGGAAATCCATCGCGCGCGTGGCGATGCCGCAGGGCCGATCAACCTGCTGACGCACTGCAACGCCGGGTGGATCGCGACCGTGGACTGGGGCACGGCGCTTGCCCCCATCTACATGGCGCATGACCGGGGCATTGACGTGCATGTCTGGGTGGACGAGACGCGCCCGCGCAACCAGGGCGCGTCGCTGACGGCATGGGAACTGGGCAGCCACGGCGTGCCGCATACGGTCATCGCCGACAACGCGGGCGGCCACCTGATGCAGCATGGCAAGGTGGACCTTGTGATCGTGGGCACCGACCGTGTCACCCGCAACGGCGATGTCGCCAACAAGATCGGCACCTATCTCAAGGCTCTGGCGGCGGCGGACAACAACGTGCCGTTCTGGGTCGCGCTGCCCTCGACCACGATCGACTGGAGCATTTCCGACGGCGTGCGCGAAATCCCCATCGAGGAACGCGCCAGCAGCGAGGTCACCCATATCTCCGGCCGCAATGATGCGGGCAGGGTGGAACGCGTGCAGCTGACGCCGCAGGGCAGCCATGCGGCCAATCCCGCCTTTGACGTGACGCCGGCGCGGCTGGTGACCGGGCTGATTACCGAACGCGGCCGCTGCAGCGCCACGGCGGATGGATTGTGCGATCTGTTCCCCGAATATGTGTAGGTAAAAAAGACGCCCGTGTGGCGTTGCGAGCGTGTCCGAACTTGACAGCGCGGGGCCAGATTGGCTTTGTCGCGCCTGCGGGACCGGGCGGTTGCAACTGTCGCCGGAACCCTGAAACAGGTTGAACAGGACGAGACCATGCATCCCTATCGTACCCATAGCTGTGCGGCCCTGCGGGCCAGCGACGCCGGGCAGACGGCCCGCCTTTCCGGATGGGTACACAGCAAGCGCGATCATGGCGGCCTGCTGTTCATCGATCTGCGCGATCATTTCGGCCTGACCCAGATCGTGATTCCCGCCGGTTCCCCGGTGCTGGAACTGGCAGAAAAGATCCGCGTCGAAAGCGTGCTGACGGTCACGGGCGAAGTCGTGCTGCGTGACGCGGCGACAAAGAACCCGAACCTGCCGACAGGTGAAATCGAACTGCGCGCGCAGCAGATCGACGTGCAGTCGGCGGCCGACGTCCTGCCGTTCCAGGTGGCGGGTCATGAAAACTACCCCGAGGACCTGCGCCTGACCTATCGCTACATCGACCTGCGTCGCGAGAAGGTGCATCGCAACATCATGCTGCGCTCCCAGGTCATCGCCAGCCTGCGTCGGCGGATGACCGACCTCGGTTTCGTGGAATTCCAGACCCCGATCCTGACCGCGTCCTCGCCCGAAGGGGCGCGCGACTTCCTTGTGCCCGCGCGGATGCATCCGGGTAAGTTCTATGCCCTGCCGCAGGCCCCGCAGCAGTTCAAGCAGCTGGCGATGGTCGCGGGCTTTGACCGTTATTTCCAGATCGCCCCGTGTTTCCGTGACGAGGCCGCGCGCGCCGACCGTTCCCCCGGCGAGTTCTATCAGCTCGACTTCGAAATGGCGTTCGCGACGCAGGAAGACGTGTTCGCCACGCTGGAGCCGGTGATGGAAGGGGTGTTTCGCGAATTCGGCGGCGGCCGCACCGTCAGCAAGGCCCCGTTCGAGCGCATTCCCTATGCCACCGCCATGGAAGTCTATGGCAGCGACAAGCCCGACCTGCGCAACCCGCTGAAGATTTCCGACGTCACGGAATCCTTTGCGGAATCCGGGTTCGGCCTGTTTGCCCGCATCGTGGCCGATGGTGGCCAGGTGCGTGCCATTCCCGCCCCGGGTGCCGGGGAAAAGCCGCGCGCTTTCTTTGACAAGCTCAACGCATGGGCGCGCGAAGCGGGGGCTGGCGGCCTTGGCTACATCATTTTTGCCGAAGATGGCGCCAAGGGGCCGATCGCCAAGAACCTCGAGCCCGAACGTGTCGCCGCGATCCGTGACAAGACGGGGCTCAAGGCCGGGGATGCCGTGTTCTTCGCCGCGGGCAAGGGGGACGATGTCGCCAAATTCTCCGGCCTCGTGCGTACGCGTATCGCGACCGAACTCGACCTGATCGAGGAAAATTCCTTCCGTTTCTGCTGGATCACCGATTTCCCGATGTTCGAGCGCAACGAGGAAACCGGGCAGATCGACTTCTCCCACAATCCGTTCTCCATGCCGCAGGGCGGGATGGAAACGCTGGAGAAGCAGGACCCGCTGACGATCAAGGCGTTCCAGTACGACATCGTGTGTAACGGCATCGAACTGTCATCGGGCGCGATCCGCAACCATCGCCCGGACGTGATGATCCGCGCGTTCGAGATCGCGGGCTATCCCGAAAGCGAGGTCGAGGCCCGCTTTGGCGGCATGCTCAATGCCTTCCGTTACGGTGCGCCGCCGCATGGCGGATCGGCGCCGGGTGTGGACCGTATCGTCATGCTGCTGGCTGACGAGCCCAACATCCGCGAGGTCATCCTCTTCCCGCTCAACCAGCAGGGCGAGGACCTGATGATGGGCGCGCCCGCCCCGGTGGAGGCCGCGCGCCTGAAGGAACTGTCGCTGGCGCTGGACCTGCCCAAGCCGAAGCCCGCGGTTGTAAAGGGTGCGCCCGCGCCCAAGAAGGACTGAGCTTTTCCATGCGTCCCGTCATCCGTACCCGCGCACTGCCCGCGCCGCGCTGGCGGGGGCTGTGCATGGTGCTGGCCCTGATGGCGGGGGGAACGGGTGCACGGGTGGCGCATGGCGCCGCCGCGCCTGCCGCGGCGCCGGTGGTGCTGGCGCCGCATCGCGCGGTCTATGACCTGACGCTCGAATCCGTCAGTGGCGGGGAAATCGTTTCCGCCAGCGGCAGCATGACCTACGTGCTGTCCGATGCCTGTTCGGCATGGTCCACCCAGCAGGAACTCAATCTCCAGACCGCCTCGCGCAGTGGCACGCAGACGGAAATGAAGACCGATTACGCAGTGCTGGAAGACAAGGATGGCGGTCATATGGTCTTTCGCACCCACCAGTACGGCAGTGGCGTGGCGGAAGAGAAAATCAGTGGCGAGGCGACGATGACCGCCACGGGCGGGCAGGTGCGTTATACGCAGCCGGCCCCCCATGTCGTGCCGCTGGCGGCGGGGACGGTTTTTCCCGTCGGGCACACGCGCGCCATCATTGCCGCCGCGCGGGCGGGACAGGCCTCGATCGATCCGGCCCTGTTCGATGGCACCACGGAAAAGGGCGCGATCGATACCTTCGTCGTCCTGATGGGGTGGAAACCGCCCCCCACGGCGACGGATATCGCCGCGCTGTCGCATCTGGGGTCGGTTGTCACGCATGTGGCCTATTATGATCACGCAACCCATGACATGCCGCCCGATTTCGATGTCGGCATGCGCTATTTCGAAAATGGCGTGTCGGATCGGCTGGACATGAATTTCGGGGAATTCCGCATGCGGGGTACGCTGCGGACCTTCACGCCATTGCCGGCCCCGCGCCACTGTTCCGTCATGGTGCAACCGCCGTCCCACTGAAGTCCCCGCAGGATCCGGGCATTCCAGAAAGTTTTTGGTGAAGCTTTTTTCAAAAAGCTTTGAAAGACGCCGCCTTTTCGGAAAAAGGCGGCACCCGGAAATTACTGTTATTGCTTGTCAGCCAGCTGTTTTCAAACAGTCCCTTATCATCGCGCCCCGTCGCCATCGCGCAGCGTGACAACCAGCGGCACATGGTCGGAAGGCTGTTTCATGCCCCGTTCCTCCCTGTCGGGCATGGCCGTCAGCAGCCGTTCGGCCAGGCGCGGGGACAGCAGGGCATGGTCGATGCACAGGCCGCTGTCGCGCGGCCATGCCCCCGCCTGATAATCCCAGAAGGTATAGAAACGTCCCTGCGGATGCAGCGCCCGCAGCGCATCGGTCAGCCCCAGCCACAGCAGGCTGCGGAACGCCGCGCGTGAGGCGGGGCGCACCAGCGCGTCATCAGGCGACAGCGCGCCGGGGGCAAGGTCCTCATCCGTGGGACAGACGTTGTAATCCCCCGCCAGCACGAAATCGGTGCCCGCGCGCAGCATGTCGCGGGCATGTTCGCGCAGCGCCGACATGAATGACAGCTTGTTGTCATATCCTGCCTCGCCACCCGAATTGCCGTTGGGCAGGTAGAGGTTGCCGAATGTCAGCGTATCGGTGCGGATTTCGACATAGCGCGCCTGTGGCGGGTCGGTATCCCATCCGGGCAGGGTGCGATGCGCAAGCGTGAACGGCACGCGGGAGAGGATCGCCACCCCGTTATAGCTTTTCTGCCCGACCACGACGCTTTCATAACCGGCCTCGCGAAAGGCGTCGGCGGGAAACTGCTCATCCGTGCATTTAATTTCCTGCAGGCCCAGCAGGTCGGGCTGTTCGCGTTCCAGCCATTGCAGGACAAGATCCCGCCGCTGGCGGATCGAATTGATGTTCCAGGTGGCGAATTTCATCGGGATCAGTCGATCGAAAAACTGGTGCCGCACCCGCATGATGACGTGGCCTGCGGATTGTGGATGGTGAAATGCGCGCCCATCAGGCTGTCCTTGAAATCCAGTTCCCCCCCGGCCAGCAGGTCGAGGCTGGCGGGATCGACGATCACGTTCGTCTTCCCCGCCGGGATCAGGATGTCGTCGGGGGCGATGTCGGTCTCAAGCGCGAATTTGTACTGGAATCCGTTGCATCCGCCCGCCAGGACCGAAACCCGCAGGCCGGGCATCGGGCCGGAGGTCGCGCCCTGTTCGTCGATGATCTCGCGCAGGCGCTTCACCGCGCCGTCGGAGACGCGGAAAGCGGAGGAAGTGGCGTGTTCGGCGGTCATGTCCATCGGGTATCACCATCGTGTGACGAAAGCGGCGAGCGCGGCGGCAAGGTGGCCTTCGCGTCCCGGGCGGGTTATCGGACAAGGACGGATGCGCGGCCATCGCGCCCGGTCCTCATGCGGGATAGAGGTATATATGAGTGTCGCTCCCTACGCTGTCCAGATCGCGACCGCGCGCGGTCGCCTCCATCGGGAAGAGGAGGCCCCCACGCGCACGCCATGGCAACGCGATCGTGACCGCATCGTCCATTCGGCCGCGTTTAGGACATTGCAGTACAAAACGCAGGTCTTCCTCAATCACGAGGGCGATTTCTTCCGCACGCGCCTGACCCATTCGCTGGAGGTCGCGCAGATCGCGCGTTCCATCGCCCGCAGGCTCGACCTTGACGAGGACCTGACGGAAGGGCTGGCGCTGGCGCATGACGTGGGCCACACCCCCTTTGGCCATGCGGGGGAGGAGGCGCTGTCGGCGGCGATGCAGCCATGGGGCGGTTTCGATCACAATACCCAGTCCCTGCGGCTGGTCACGAAGCTGGAGCGGCATTATTTCGCCTTTGACGGGCTGAACCTGACATGGGAACTGCTGGAGGGACTGGCGAAGCATAACGGGCCGGTCGATCATCCCACCCCCTTTGTCGCGGAATACGCGGCGCGCCATGGACTGGAACTTGGCAGCTTCGCCTCGGCCGAGGCACAGGTCGCGGCACAGTCGGACGATATCGCCTATCACGCGCACGACCTTGACGACGGGCTGCGCGCGGGGCTGCTGCACCTGCCCGACCTCGAGGACCTGCCCGTGGTGGGCGAGGCGCTGGCCCAGGCCCGCCATGTCCAGCGCGAGGTGGGGGCGGCAGGGTGCGGGGCCAATGACCCGCGCCTGCGGCACGAGACGATCCGCCGCGTCATCAACGTGCTGGCGACCGACCTGACCGCGCAGACGCAGCGCAACCTTGAACGCCTGTCGCCGCGTTGCGCCGATGACATCCGCCACGCGCCATATCCGGTCGTGGAATACAGCGTTCCCATCCGCGAGGCGAACGCGGAGATCCGCAAATTCCTGTATGCCCGGCTTTACCGTCACTGGCGGGTGAACCGCATGACGCGCAAGGCGCGGCTGACGGTCGAATCGATTTTCACCATCCTGTCGGAAAACATGACCCTGCTGCCTGATGGATGGCGCGAACAGGCACTGGCGGCGCAGGATGCGAAAAAGATGGCTGATGCGCACCGGGGCGTGGCGGATTATATAGCCGGGATGACCGACCGCCTCGCGATGGAGGAATATCGGCGGTTGACGGACCTGTCCTCGCCGGGGTGAAACAGCATGGCATCATGCCATGACCGTCTTCGGGGCGTGGCGTGTCCATCGCGATCTGTTCCGGGCCTGTGGCCCCGGGTGTCAATTTTGGGAAACCGCACCGCATGTCTGACAGTCTGTTCGTCCGCTATCTTTCGCATGTGCGCGAGGCACTGGGCCGGGTCGTGCCCGACCTGCCCCCCGCCATCATGCAGCGGGTGGAGGTCACGCCCACGCGCGATCCGTCGCACGGCGACCTTGCGACGAATGCGGCGCTGCTGGTGGCGAAGGTCGCGCGGCGCAGGCCGGCCGATATCGCGGCCGACCTTGCGCGCGCCCTCGAATCCGTGCCGGGTATCAGCGCGGCGCAGGCCGCAGGCCCCGGATTCGTGAACCTGAAGCTTGAACCCTCGGTCCTGCAGGCGGTGGCGGGACAGGTGCTGCATGCGGGCGAATCCTATGGCGACAGCCAGGCCGGACACGGCGTGAAGGTGAACGTGGAATACGTCTCCGCCAATCCGACGGGGCCGATGCATGTCGGGCACTGCCGTGGGGCGGTGGTTGGCGATGCGCTGGCGAACCTGCTGTCAAAGGCGGGATATGACGTCACCAAGGAATATTACATCAACGACGCCGGGGCGCAGGTCATGGCACTCGCATGGGCGGCGTACTGGCGTTACCTGCAGGCGATCGGCACGCCCCTGACGCAGGATGAATTCGCAGCCCTCGTCCCCGGTGGCATCCAGTATGGCGGTGACTACCTCGTGCCGGTGGGGCAGGCGCTGGCCGCCCGTCATGGCACGTCGCTTGCAGTCGCGGATGGCCGTCCCGCGCCGGTGGACGTGTGGATGAAAACCGTGCGGACCGAGACGGTGGCGCGCATGATGGCGATGATCCGCGAGGATCTGGAGGCGCTGGGCGTGCATCATGACGTCTTCACCAGCGAGGCGAAGATCCTCGCGGACGGGGAGACTGACCGCGCCATCGACCGGCTGGCGGCGAAGGGCCTGATTTACGAAGGCGTGCTGGAACCGCCCAAGGGCAAGCTGCCCGATGACTGGGAGGCCCGGCCGCAGACGCTGTTCCGCTCAACCGAATTTGGCGATGACGTGGACCGCCCGCTGCGCAAGTCCGACGGGTCGAACACGTATTTTGCCAACGATATCGGCTATCACGCGGACAAGATCGCGCGTGGGGCGGACGTGCTGATCGATGTGTGGGGCGCGGACCATGGCGGCTATGTCACGCGCATGAAGGCCGCTGTCGCGGCGCTGGGCCAGGACGGGAAGCCGGAACTCGACGTGCTTTTGTGCCAGATCGTGCGCATCGTGCGCGACGGGCAGCCGGTGCGCATGTCCAAGCGGGCAGGCACGTTCGTCACCCTGCGCGATCTGATTGACGAGGTCGGGCGCGATGCGGTGCGCTTTACGATGCTGACGCGCAAGGCCGATGCGCAGATGGAATTCGACCTTGATCAGGTCGTGGCGCAGAGCCGCGACAACCCCGTCTTTTACGTGCAGTACGCCCATGCGCGCTGCTGTTCGGTGATGCGTGGCGCGGCGGAACTGGCGCAGGCGGGCCGGCTGCCCGGCGACCTGTCGGTGGAGGCGCTGGCGCAGGCGGACCTGTCCGGCCTGACGTCGGATGCGGAACTGGCGGTGCTGGGCCGCATGGCGCAGTGGCCGCGCGTGGTCGAAAGCGCCGCCGCAGCGCATGAGCCGCATCGCATCGCCTTCTACCTTCAGGAACTGGCGGCGGATTTCCATGCGCTGTGGAACCGGGGCCGTGATGATGCCACATTGCGCTTCCTGCATGAGGATGATGCCGCGCTGACCCGGACGAAACTGGCACTGGTCGAGGCCACGGCAACCGTGATCCGTTCGGGTCTGCGCGTTCTGGGGGTCGAGCCGGTCAAGGAGATGCGATGAGTCCTGCAGACCCCACCGACCGTAATCCCAACCAGGATCGGATCAACCGCGAGCGTGAGCGCATGAGCCCCGATTACGGGGATGACGAGGACGATCCGCGCACGCCGATGGAACCGAACGAGCCCGGTTCGTCCCGGCGCGGTGGCCGGGGACGCGGGATCAGGTCCACCCTGTCCGGCCTTATGGGGTCCGGGCTGCTGGGCGGCAACGATCCGATGACGCGCCGGCTGCTGTACGGGGCGGCGGGCCTTGGCGGCCTGCTGATCGTGCTCGTGGGCGGGTGGTCGCTGTTCGGGCATCACCAGAACGGCATTCCCGTCATCGGTCCGCCACCGGGGCCGCTGCGCGTGAAACCTGTCGATCCGGGCGGCATGCAGGTGCTGGGCACGGATGCGGCGGGCGACGGCGCGGATGGCGGGCACATGGCCCCCGGCCCGGAACAGCCTCAGCCCGACGCGATGGCCCGCCAGTACGGACAGGCCACGACGCCGGAGCTGCCTCCCACCGCCCCGCCAGCGCAGGGGCAGGCACCGGCGCAGGTGCCGGGCGTGCAGTCCGAGCCCCTGGCGTCGGCCCAGCCCGAAAGTGCGCCATTGCCGCCCGCGCCGGCCCCGTCCACGCCACCTGCCGCGTCGCAACCCGTGCCAGCCCCGGCTGCGGCGGCACAGCAGGACGAGGCGCAGGAGGAGGAGGGCACCGCGCCTGCAGCCGCCCCGGCGGCAGCCCCCGCGCATGGCGCGACGGGGCGTTACGGCGTGCAGCTTGCCGCGCTCGACAGCGAGGCGGCGGCCCAGAAAAGCTGGGGACGGCTGCAACGCCAGTACGCCTCCCTGTTCGGTGACAGGCAGCCCGCGATTGTCCGCGCCGAACGTAACGGGACGACGTTCTATCGCCTGCGGGTCAAGGGATTCGCCACCACGGCGGAGGCCTCGGCCTTCTGCCAGCAGGTCAAGGCGCACGGGCTGGCATGTAACCCGGTCCGGTTCTGAGCCTTCGGCATGTGTGTTTTTCATGCAGGCGCGAAAGGGCAGGGGACCGGCCATGCCTACTGAGGACCCGTCGGACAGGGATGGGGAATCGCCGGTCGTCCTGGCCCCGATCCTTCATCTGGACGGGTTTGACGGGCCGATGGACCTGCTGCTGGAGCTGGCGCGCGCGCAGAAGGTCGACCTTGCGCGGATTTCCATCGTGCAACTGGTGGAACAGTATCTTGCGGTGGTCGATTCCGCGCGTGACCTGCGGCTGGAACTGGCGGCGGACTGGCTGGTCATGGCGGCGTGGCTGGCATGGCTGAAATCGCGCCTGCTGCTGCCCGCCCACGAAGACGACGCACTGGACGCCGAAGAGGCGGCCGGCGTCCTTCAGGCGCGTCTTGTCGAACTTGAACGGATCGGGCTGGTGGCAGGATGGCTGGCGGCGCGTCCGCGTCTGGGCCATGACGTGTTCGAGCGTGGCGAGGCCGAGGACCTGGTGGAAATCGACCGTTCGGGCCTGGCGGTGGATATCGGACAGCTGATGCGTGGCTACATGGCGGTGATGCGCCGACGCGTGCGCAAACGTGCCTATCGTCCGCGCCAGTTCCATTTCTGGACCGTGCAGGACGCCCTGCGCCGCCTGCGTCGCCTGCTGGGGGAAAACATGGTCCCTGACTGGTGCAGCCTTGACGCCTTCCTGCCCACCGCGCGCGAGGCGGCGCGCAGCGACGGGGCGCATGACGCCGAACGTCGCGCGCAACAGCGCGCGGCGGTGGCCGGAACCTTGCTCGCCTCGTTGGAAATGGCCAAGAACGGCATCATAGAATTACGCCAGAACAAGGAATTCGGCCAGATCCTGCTGCGCCGCAACCCGCAGGCCGACCTGCCGGAAACAGGAATGGAACCCGCATGACGACCACCCCGCCCGGCGATGATCCCGCGCCCCGCCTGCCCCTGCCGGAGGTGTCTGTCCCTGAAAGGGAGGCGACGCTCGCCGCGTCGGCAATGGCGGAGACGTCCGGAGACATCGTGGTTTCGGAGATGTCGCTGCGTCTGGTCGAGGCACTGATTTTCGCCCGCGCCGAACCCGTCAGCGAACGTGCGATCGCCGAACTGCTGGAAACGCAGGGCGACATTCCCGCCGGCGTGCAGGACCTTGCGGCCTATACCCGCGCGACGCTGGATGCGCTGCTTGCCCTTTACGAAGGGCGCGGCGTCATGCCGGTGCTGGTCGCGGGGGGGTGGCAGTTCCGCACCACGCCGGATCTCGCGCCGCGCCTGACGCGGGTGCTGCGCCGTCCGCGCCGCCTTGCGCGTTCCACCATGGAAACGCTGGCGATCATCGCCTATCACCAGCCCTGCACCCGCGCGGAAATCGAGGGGATACGTGGTGTCTCGCTCAGCCAGCAGGTGCTCGACACCCTGCTGGAGGCCGAACTGGTGGTGCCGCTGGGACGCAAGGAGGTGCCCGGGCGTCCCATCCTGTGGGGCACGTCGGAGGGGTTCCTGCGGCATTTCGGCCTGCGCGACCTGCGTGACCTGCCCCGGCGGGAGGAACTTCTGGTGGATGTGCCCGATCTGGCGCAGCCTTCCGCCCCGGACGTGACGGAAGGGAAAAGCGGAGCCGATGCCCCTGATCCGTCAGGAATGCCTGAGGACGCCCCGGCTGATGCCGAAGGCGGGGACGGGCGCATGGGTGACGCGTCTGCTGGTCCTGACGACGTGGTTTGCGCACCGCCCGATGCGTGATAGGTCTGCGGACGGTTTTTTCGCGCATGCGATGGATTGATGAAACGCTGGCGACGGCGGATGGCTTCGCCACGGGCCGGGCAGGAAGGGGCAGGGCGTCATGTTCGATTTCGCGTGGTCTGAATTCGCCCTGATCGGGGCCGTGGGTCTGTTGCTGATCGGGCCGAAGGACATGCCGGTGGCGATCCGCACGGTGACCGGCCTGATCAAGAAGGCACGCAAGATGGCCGCCGAATTCCAGACCCATGTTGACGAAATGGTGCGCGAGGCCGACCTGACGGAGGCCCGTGACCAGCTTGGCCGTCTGCGCCGGATGAACGTGCGTGACCAGATCATGCGCGCGGTCGATGGCGACGGCAGCCTGCGTCGCACGCTCGACGAACGCCCGCTGGAGGCAGGGACCGCCCTGTCCGCGCCCACCATCGCCCCGCCGCCTGCGACCGGAGCGCACGAACCGCCCATGGCGGAGGTGGCGATGCCGTCGCGTTACCGGGGGGAGGCGACGATCCATATTCCGTCGCTGCATGATGAGCCGGTCGCGTGGCCCGCGATGGCGGGACCGCCCGCGCCGGATTTCCTGCCGCCGCAGGTGGCGCGGCGGATTGCCGATGAACGCGCGCGCCTCAATCCGCCTGCCTTCCTGCCGCCGGTGCGCGTGATCCATGCGGGCCGCCGCGTCGCCCCGTCGCGCGCGGGCGATGCGCCCAGTTCCTGAATGTCTGGCCCATGCCGGGGGATACGACGCTGAACGACGATACGCTTGATGACCAGCCCATGCCACTGCTTGACCATCTGGTCGAGCTTCGACGTCGCCTGTTGTGGTCGGTCGCGACGTTCGCGGTGTGTTTTGCGATCTGCTATTATTATTCCACGCAGATCTACATGTTCCTTGCCCGTCCGCTGGCGGACATCATGCGCCAGCAGGGGGAACAGCCGCACCTGATCTATACCGCCCTGGCGGAGGCGTTTTTCACCTACATGAAGGTGGCGTTTTTCGGCGCCGCCTGCCTGTCCTTTCCCATGATCGCCATACAGGCATGGATTTTCATCGCGCCCGGCCTGTACCGGAGCGAGAAGCGCGCCTTCGCGCCGTTCCTGATCGCGACCCCGGTGATGTTCCTGCTGGGCGCGTCGATGGCGTATTATTTCGTCTTTCCCGCCGCGTGGAAATTCTTCCTCTCGTTCCAGAGCAACGGGGCGCAGGGACATGACGGCATCCAGATCGAACTGCAGGCCAAGGTATCGGAATACCTGTCGCTGGTGATGAAGCTGATCCTGGCGTTCGGCACGGCGTTCGAACTGCCGGTCGTGCTGACGCTGCTGGCGCGGGTGGGGCTGGTGACGGCCGACGGGCTGGCGCGGGTGCGGCGTTATGCCTATGTCGGGGCATTCGTCATTGCCGCCATCCTGACGCCGCCCGACGTGATCACCCAGACCGGCCTGGCGGTGCCGATGATCGGACTTTATGAAATTTCCATCGTTTGCGCGCGTATGGTAGCCCCCCGCCGCGTGGACGAGACCGAGGAGGATTCCTGATGCACGACCTGCGCGCCCTTCGCGCCGATCCCGACGCGTTCGACGCCGACCTGAAGCGCCGGGGCGAACCACCCGTGGCCGCCGCCATTGTCGAACTGGACAGGGAACGTCGCGCCGCCGAAACCGCGTTGCAGGAATGCCAGGCCCAGCGCAAGACCCTGTCGAAGGAGGTGGGCGCCCTGCGGCGCAGCGGTGCCGACAGTTCGGAGGTGGAGGCGCGTTCGGCCGCCCTGCGTGAACGCATGGAGACGCTGGCGACGCAGGTGGCGGATCTGGATGCGAAGCTGCGCGGCACGCTGGAATGCCTGCCCAACCGGCTGGCCGCCGATGTGCCCGATGGCCGCGATGAAAGCGGCAATGTCGTGCGGCACACGTGGGGCACGCCGCGCGTCATGGATTTCGCGGCGAAGGAGCATTTCGAGCTGGGCGAGGCGCTGGGCCTGATGGATTTCGAAACCGCGTCGCGCCTGTCGGGCGCGCGCTTCGTCGTCCTGCGCGGGGCGCTGGCGCGGATGGAACGCGCGCTGGGGCAGTTCATGCTGGACCTGCATACGCGCGAAAATGGCTATGACGAGACCTCCGTCCCCGTTCTGGTCAATGACGAGGCGATGTACGGCACCGACAAGCTGCCGAAGTTCGCGGACCAGTCCTTCCGCACGACCGATGGCCGCTGGCTGATCCCCACGGCGGAGGTGCCGCTGACGGCCTCGGTAGGGGGGGAAATCCTGTCCGCCGACACGCTGCCGCGCCGCATGGTCGCCCTGTCGTCGTGTTTCCGCAGTGAGGCCGGGGCAGCGGGGCGCGATACGCGCGGCATGCTGCGCCAGCACCAGTTCCAGAAGGTGGAGATGGTGTCCATCACCGCGCCGGAGGACAGCGAGGCGGAACATGAACGCATGACCCGCTGCGCCGAGATGGTGCTTGAACGCCTTGGCGTGCCCTATCGCCGGATGCTGCTGTGCGCGGGGGATACCGGGTTCGGCGCGGCCCGTACCTTCGACCTGGAGGCATGGCTGCCGGGGCAGAAGGCATGGCGGGAAATTTCGTCATGTTCCACCACCCGCGATTTTCAGGCGCGCCGCATGAACGCCCGCTATCGCGCGGCGGATGGGAAGCCCGCCTTTGTCCATACACTCAACGGTTCGGGCCTTGCGGTCGGGCGTACCCTGATCGCGGTGATGGAAAACGGACAGAACGAAGATGGCTCCATCACGGTGCCAGAGGTGCTGTGGCCCTATATGGGCGGGACGCAGGTCATCACGGCTGGCGCGAAATAGGTTCCTACCCTCGGGGGCGTTGCCCCCGATCCCCCACCAAAGGTCGTGGACCTTTGGAAACCACTGCTTTTACAGGGGCGTTCTGAAAGGGCTGGTCCAGTAATACACTGAAATTGTAAAAGTTTTTGGTGAAGCTTTTGCAAAAAGCTTCGAAAGACGTCGCCTTTGCTGAAAAAAGGCGACACCCGCAAACCTCTGTCGTTTCTATCAGCAGATTATTTTCAGGCAGCCTTAACAAGCATCAGGATCCAGATGTTTCATGCCCGCGATGGCGCTGCGGGGCAGGAGGTCATTTCCTGCGCCGTGATCTGCCGCGTGGTCGGTCTTCCGCGCGCGGGCCGCGATCCGGGCGGTCATGGCCGCGTCGACGGGGTTGCATCTGCGGCATTTCGGCGCGTGTGCGCGTGCTCTGCTGGCGCAGTACGTCCTCGATCCAGTCATTGAGGCGCGTGGTGGCGATTTCCGCGTTCTCGCGATCGGGATAGGCATCGGGAAAGCGCAGGGCCAGCCATCGCCATGCCACCAGCCGCTTGTGCCGTTTTTCCGCGCGTTCCAGTTCGCTGCGCTCCGCCCGTTCGGCGGGGGGCAGGCGACCCGTGCCCGGTGGCGGCACGGGATGCCCGGCCGCATGGTCGGCCGCCCATCCCACCAGGCGCTGTATGCCGTTGTCGCGGTCATCGACCGGGCACATCGCGTAAACCCAGCGCTGCGCCAGCGTCAGCCCTTCCACCCCTTCCAGCGCGGTCGCGATGGCAAAGGCCTGTTCCATGTTGGCGAGGCGGTAATTGGGGTCATCCCGGCGCAGGACCGCCCGGCGGATGCGCACCAGCACGCCGAACAGGCTGTCGGACCCGATTTCGGCGGCGACGGCCTGCACGATGTCCGCGTCGGGCTGCACCTGCGGACGCAGGTCGTCCTGCGGGTCGGGCGGGGCCGACAGCTTCGCATGGATGAACGAGGGACTGCCCACCCCCTCCAGCACTGCGACGACGCCCTTTTCATGCTTGCCGAAGCGCCCGGCGCGGCCGCCGATCTGCTTGACCTCCTGCGCGTTGAGGTCGCGTGTCTGCGTGCCGTCGAACTTGCGCAGGGCGGCAAAGACCACGCGGCGGATCGTCAGGTTCAGGCCCATGCCGATGGCGTCGGTCGCGATCAGGATGTCGGCCTCCCCCCGGTTGAAACGCTGCGCCTCCGCGCGGCGGACTTCGGGGCTCAGCGCGCCATAGACGACGGCCACGCGCTTGCCATGCGCCAGCAGCAGCGCGCGCAGGTCCAGCACCTCGCGCCGGGAAAATGCGATCAGCGCGTCATGCGCCTGAAGGTCCTGTATGCGCACCGGCGAATCCGCGGCGACCAGCGGGCTCTTGCGTTCGAGGTGTACTTCGTCGATCGGATCACCGCACAGTTCGGCGATGCGGCGGACCATCGGGATGCAGTCCGGCGCGCCAAGGATGAACAGGTGCCGCGCGGGGGCGCCCATGATCGCCGCCGTCCATGCCGCCCCACGGTCGGGATCGGTCAGCATCTGGGCCTCGTCAATGATGGCGACATCGACGGGATTGTTCAGCGGGCACATCTCCACCGTTGCGGCAAGGTGGCGGCTGCCGGGGACGTCGATCCGTTCCTCCCCGGTGGCGAGCGAGGTCGGGACGCCGCGCGCCGTCAGGGATTCGCGGAATTCATGGGCCAGCAGGCGCAGCGGGGCCAGTGCCAGCCCGCTTTCGGCGCGGGCCAGCGCGTCCAGCGCGGTATGGGACTTGCCGCTGTTGGTGGGGCCGGTGACCAGCGTGATGCGGCGTTTGAGCGCGCGCGCGGTGGTGAAATGCGCGGCATAGCGGTCAAGGGCCGCGACCTGCGCGATCACGGCGTTCCCCACCCGGCGGTCGCCCATGTCGGGGGCGGGCGGGGTGGCGCGTTCGCTCCGGTCCTGGCGCCACAGCTGAACCTGCGGGCGCAGGGCAATCAGTTCGGCAGGGTCGAATTCCCATCGTTCCTGCCCGTCCTTCTGCGGCACGCGGCGGGCCACCGGCAGGCGCTTTTCCGCGATCCAGCGCAGTGCCTCCCGGTGGGAACAGCGCAGCAGGCCGGGGACCTCGGCAAAGGGGACGAGCTTCGTCTCCCATTCCCGCAGGCGCTGGACCTCTTCCTTGCGGCGGGCGCGGGCGGTCTGTTCGATTTCCTCGCGCCGGTTCCGGGTGCGCTGGTCGGATTCCTCGACCTGACGGGCGAAGGTATCGGGGTCCGCGATGTCGAACGCATCCGCCGCCGCAAGGGCCAGCGTGCGCAGTTCCGCGGGCGACAGCATGCGGCCGGTGCCGTCGAACAGGTCGGTGCGCACATTTTCCACCGCCGCCTGTGCGCTGTCGCCCTGATCGCGCAGGCGCGCGCGAATGACCGGGCGCAGGCTGGCCAGCAGGCGCGCGTCATCGGGTTCAGGCTCATCGACCGTCCCTGCCGCGGATTCGGCGTCCGCGCGGGTGACCCAGACCTGTCCCGCCCGACGGGTCAGGTCCATCAGGCGCGATCCCCACGGCTTGCGCCGCAGGGTGCACAGCGCCGCGCGGAACGTCGCGTCGTCGATATGTTCCGCGCCCGGCGGCAGGAGGCGCGCGATGATGCGCTCAAGCTTGGGCCGTTCGCGCGTTTCCACGTTCAGGCCCGTGGCCGCGATGGCGGCGTCCATGGCGATCAGGGCAGGTGCCCCGCGGGCGGGAAGATCAGAAGTCATGGCTCTTATGTGCGTCATTCGCGGGCGTCCGACAATCTCCCGCGCATGCGATATCGGGTGGAATCTGTGCGCAAAAGGGGCCGCGAAAGGGGCGGATATCACCATCAGGCAGGCGATATGGGGCGCGTCAGACGCAATTCTGCTTCCTTTGGGGCGAATTATGCAGGTTTATGCTGGAATACAACGCGCCAGATGCCTAAACATTCCCGCCTTGGAAAAATTGTCGTCGGATACATATGTCAGGGGTGCCTGCCATGTGTCCGCGTCAGTCGGGAGAATAAAGACCTTATGTCCGATACGTTGATCACGCCCGCCGCTGATGCTGTCCCGTCCGGGCTGGAGCCGGTGGCGGGTCAGCCGGGTGTTTTTCACCTTGCCCCGCCGGTCAAGGAATATGGCCACCTGAACGCGGAAACGGTGCTGACGGTCCATCACTGGACGGATCGCCTGTTCTCCTTCACCACGACGCGTGACCCCGCGCTCCGTTTCGAAAACGGGCAGTTCACGATGATCGGGATCGAGGTCGAGGGAAAGCCGCTCCTGCGCGCATACAGCATCGCCAGCGCCAATTACGAGGATAACCTCGAATTCCTGTCCATCGCCGTGCCGGATGGCCCGCTGACCTCGCGCCTGCGTCACGTCAAAGTCGGGGACAAGGTGCTGATCGGGCGCAAGCCGGTGGGGACGCTGCTGCTGGACAACCTGCGTCCGGGCCGCAACCTGTATTTCCTGTCCACAGGCACCGGGCTGGCCCCGTTCATGAGCCTGATCAAGGATCCGGAATGCTATGAGCGCTATGACCATGTCATCCTGAGCCATACGGTCCGCATTTCGGGTGAACTGGCCTATTCCAACCATATCCGCCACGAACTGCCGCGCCACGAATTCCTGGGCGAGGACGTGTCGGGCAAGCTGCTGTACTATCCCGCCGTCACGCGTGAGCCGTTTGCCGTGACCGACCGCATCACCAAGCTGATCGAGACGGGCAAGATCTTCAAGGATCTGAATATTCCCGAACTGGATCCCGAACATGACCGCGTCATGATCTGCGGTTCGCCGGAAATGCTGGCCGATACGGAAAAGATGCTTCAGGATCGTGGCTTCGACGAAGGCAACAATTCGAAGCCGGGTGCCTATGTCGTTGAAAAGGCGTTTGCCGAGCGTTGATTGCAAGGGGATCGCCATCCGTCCCCCGGTCATGTCCGTTGCGCGTATGTGCCGTGCATGGGGCGGGCGGATGGCGGTCGCGGGATTCTGGCGCCCTGCCCCGATCGGGCGTCGCGGCCGGCAGGTGTAACGGCGTTAGCCCATCCGGCATAACAGGGTGCAGCAGCTTCCATGCCTTATGATTTCGATCTGTTTGTAATTGGCGCGGGCTCCGGCGGGGTGCGGTGCGCGCGCGTCGCCGCGTCGCATGGCGCGCGCGTCGCGGTGGCCGAAAGCAGCCACTGGGGGGGCACCTGCGTCAACCTTGGCTGCGTGCCCAAGAAACTGATGGTCCAGGCCAGCGAATATGGCAGGTGGGTCGAAGACAGCCATGGATTCGGCTGGGACACGCAGCCCGGCCACCATGACTGGGCCGCGCTGATCGCCGCCAAGGATCGCGAGATTTCGCGCCTGAACGATATCTATGTCTCCATGCTGGGAAATGCCGGCGTGGAACTGTTCACGGGGCATGCCCGCTTTGAGGACGCGCATACCCTGTCGATCGGGCCATCGTCCCTTGATCCCGACGCCGCGCCGCGCCGCGTCACCGCGCAGCGGATCGTGATCGCGGTGGGGTCAACGCCCTTCGTGCCGGATATTCCGGGCATCGAACATGCCATCACCTCGGATCAGGCCTTTCACCTGCCGGAACGTCCCGAACGGGTCTGCATCGTGGGGGGCGGGTATATCGGGGTGGAATTCGCGGGGATTTTCGCGGGCCTTGGTTCATCGGTGGACCTTGTCTATCGCCCCCACCAGCCCCTGCGCGGGTTTGATGCCGATATCCGCAGCGCCCTGCATGAAGCGATCGACCTGCGGGGCATCCGCCAGCATCGCGGCAATACCCCCACCGCCATCACGCGCAGGGGGGAGCGCGACTTTGCCGTCACCCTCAGCCACGGCGAACCGATCGAAACGGACTGCGTCTTTTTCGCCACCGGGCGACGCCCCAAGGTCGCGGAACTCGGCCTTGAACAGGCCGGGGTCAGGACGGTCGCAGGCGGCAGGATCGAGGTGAACCGCCACAGCCAGACCTCGGTAGAGGGGATCTATGCCATCGGGGATGTGACCAACCGTCTCAACCTGACGCCGGTCGCCATCGCGGAAGGCCACATCCTTGCGGATTACCTGTTTGCCGATCACATCCGCGAATGGTCGTTCGCCACCACGCCCAAGGCGGTCTTCTTCTCCCCGCCGGTTTCAAGCGTCGGCCTGACGGAAGAGGAAGCCGCCCATCAGGGGGCGGTTGACATCTATCTCAGCCGTTTCCGTCCCATGCGCAACACGCTGGGCGGCAGTCCGCAGCGCACGCTGATGAAACTGGTGGTCGATCAGGAAAGCCAGAAGGTGCTGGGTGCGCATATGCTGGGCGATGACGCGCCGGAAATCATGCAGGGACTGGCCATTGCCGTGACGGCGGGCCTGACGAAGCAGGACTGGGACCGCACGATCGGGATTCATCCCACCTCGGCGGAGGAGTTCGTGACCATGCGTACCCGCACGCGCGAAACGCCCCATACACCCCCCGCAAAAGGCGCGTAAGGAGCATCTCCCCCGGCTGGAACCGTTGCCCGGCCGGGGGCGGAAAAAATCCGGTATCGTTCCCCCGCGTCCCGCAGGGCAGGGACCAGGGGAGCGACGGTGTCCTAGCGCGGGGCCACCCAGCCATTGCCGGTGGAGTCGCCCAGCTGTCCGTCGCCATTGATGCCGCTGGACTGATAGGACGAGCCAAAGCGCGACAGGTCGGTGCCCGTTACGGAATCGCGATGGACATGTTCGGCATGATCGGGGTCGGGACCGTGGTTCAGTTCCATGGACGGCGCATCCTGATAGCCCGGCGGCAGACGGTTGCGCTGCCCATGAACGGTCATGCGGTCGTCACTGTTGTCAGAACCGGAATCCTGATCGGAATTGCCCGGGGGAGGGGCGGCGTTGGCGCTGATGCTGAACAGGCACAGCCCGGCGGCCAGTGCTGTCATGAGTTTTCCACGCGACATGAGCATGGTTCGGTTTCCTTCCGCTTGCAGCCCGTTACAATGCCAAGTCCTGCCACGCGGGGTAAGGCGCGTGACAGCAGGCCATCCATGTTGATGTGTCATATGCAACGAACCGGGCGAGAATGCGACCGGGCATGACATCTTGTTACGTGAATGTGGCGATCGGGCAACGCCGCGCGGGTCATATAATAACAGGGAATATGCCTTTTGCATCACAAGATGCTTTGCCACGGGTGGGTTTTTCGACATAAAGGCAACCCCCTTGCAGGCAGGTAGCCGGATGATCCCGTCCGGGCCGACGGGAAAAGATTGTTTCGACCAGAGGATACAGGAAACGACCAATGAGTGTGACGCACACCAAGAACAGCACCGCGCGGCAGAACTGGACGCCCGGAAGCTGGCGGTCGTTTCCGATCCGGCAGGTTCCGTCCTATCCCGATCCCGCCGCGCTTGAGGCGGTGGAGGCGCGGCTGCGCCGCTATCCCCCGCTGGTGTTCGCGGGCGAGGCGCGACGCCTGAAATCCCATCTGGCGCAGGCGGCGCGGGGCGGGGCCTTCGTCCTTCAGGGCGGGGCGTGCGCCGAAAGCTTCAGCGAGTTCACCGCCGATATCGTGCGCGATACCTTCCGCGTGCTGCTGCAGATGGCGGTGGTCCTGACATTCGGGGCCAAGGTTCCGGTCATCAAGCTTGGCCGCATGGCCGGACAGTACGCAAAGCCGCGCTCCTCCGACAACGAGACGCGCGATGGCGTGACGCTGCCGTCCTATCGTGGGGACAACATCAACGGTTCCGCCTTTACGGCCGAATCGCGCATCCCCGACCCGGCCCGCATGGAGACCGGCTATTTCCAGTCGGCCGGCACCATGAACCTGCTGCGCGCGTTCGCAAGCGGCGGCTATGCCAACCTGCACGAGGTGCATCGCTGGAACCTGGGCTTCGTCGAACGCTCCCCGCTGGCGCAGCGTTACGGACAGCTTGCCGAACGCATTGGCGAGACGCTGGACTTCATGGCCGCGTGCGGGCTTACGACCGCAACCACGCCCCAGCTTGACGAGACGGAGTTCTATACCTCGCACGAGGCCCTGCTGCTGGGATACGAGCAGGCGCTGACGCGCATCGATTCGACCTCGGGCGAATGGTATGACTGCTCGGCGCATTTCGTATGGATCGGCGACCGGACGCGCCAGCCCGACGGCGCGCATGTGGAATTCCTGCGTGGCGTGCGCAACCCGATCGGGATCAAGGTCGGCCCGACGACGACGATCGGCGATCTTGAACACCTGCTTGATATCCTCAACCCCACGGACGAGGCGGGGCGCATCTCGCTCATTTCGCGCATGGGGGCGACCAAGGTGCATGACCACCTGCCGCAGCTGCTGCGCAAGGTGCAGGCAACGGGACGCACGGTCACATGGCTGTGCGATCCCATGCACGGCAATACCAGTTCGACGACGAATGGGGTAAAGACCCGCTCGTTCGATGCCATCCTTGCGGAAATCAAGGGCTTTTTCGATGTGTTCGAGGCAGAGGGCGGCGTGCCCGGCGGCGTGCATTTCGAAATGACGGGCCAGAATGTCACGGAATGCACCGGCGGGGCGCAATGCCTGACCGAAGATGACCTGGGCGAGCGGTACGAGACGTTCTGCGATCCGCGCCTGAATGCCGAGCAGTCGCTGGAAATGGCGTTCCTGCTGTCGGAAGAGCTGAAGACGCGCATGAACAGGGTGCGCGCCGCCGAAGGCGAAAAGTAAAAGCCATGCGTGCCGCGCGGCGTCCGGCATCGTGGCAATGACGGAGGGGAACATGTCCATTCCCGGCGGGGACACATCATCGGGGCGGGCCGCGGCAGCGGACCGCCAGATGGGCGGGGTATCCCCCCTTCCGCCCGGCGACGCGCCGGATGACGCGACGATCAGGGCGCGTACCGATGCCTATTTCAACCGCACGCGCGACATTGTCACCCATTTCGGGGACTGCACCGTCACCTATGCGCTGTTCCTGCGTCGTCCGGTCGTCTCCGCCCCGCGGCTGATGGTCGACTGGCTGGAACGCGTGGCCCGGGCGCGCGGGATGGAAGTGACGTGCGAGGTGATGTTTCCCGAGGGGACATGGGTCGGCGCGGGGGAGCCGCTGGTCTATGTCACGGGGTCGTTCGCGCGGCTTGCGGATCTGGAAACGCTGCTCCTGCAGCAGCTGGGGCCGGTGTGCGTCGCCGCGCATAATGCCTACCAGATGGCGCTGGCGCTTCCGAACGTGCGTTTCATGGCGATGGAGGCGCGGCACTGCGCCGGTTATGAAATGCAGGTCCAGATGGCCTATGGCGCGTCGGTCGGCAGCCGCGCCGCGCAGGCCGAAGGGGCGCTGGGGTTCATCGGGGGCGCCAACGATGCCACCGCGCCGTATTTCGACACCGCCTTCGGGCTTGGCACGATGCCGCATGCCCTGATCGGGTATGCCGGATCGACCCTGCGCGCGGCGGAGATGTTCCACGAGGTCTATCCCGATTCCGACCTGGTCGTGCTGGTGGACTATTTCGGGCGGGAACTGACAGACGGGCTGGAGGTGTGTCGCCGTTTTCCTGACCTTGCGGCGGCAGGACGGCTCAGCCTGCGGCTCGATACCCATGGTGGCCGTTTTCTGGAAGGGCTGGACCCGCAGGGATCCTATGCCGCGCTGGAACGCAACACGCCGGGTACGATCCGCCGCTATCGTTCGGACAAGGAACTGCGTTACCTTGTGGGAACGGGCGTGTCGGCCGCCGCCATCTGGCGCATGCGTGAGGTGCTGGATGCCGCGGGCTTCCCGCATGTGCGCATTGTCGCCTCTTCGGGTTTCAGCGTGGAAAAATGTCTCACCATGGCGGATGCCCACGCGCCGGTGGATGTCATCGGCACGGGATCGTTCATTCCCGACCACTGGTCCGAAACCTATGCCACCGCGGACATTGTTGCCTATGACGGGGAACCGCGGGTAAAGGTCGGACGGGAATTCCTGCTGCGTCATGCGCATGGGCGCGATACGGCGCGCCCTTCCTGACCCGGCGGCCCGGGGGATGTCGCGCAAATCGCGATGCCTTTTCCCATGGGATTTTTCCCTGTGGGCTCGCCCTTTATTCCAACGAAAGGCCGGATCGTGTCGGAAACTCTATTCGCTCCCGAAGGGGGCTGGCGTGTGCGTATCATTGATCTGTCCGGTGGCGCGGAAGACAATATCGTGGAGGAGATCGGCGGCTTTCCCGACCTGATCCACGCAAACGCCTTTGCCCGCGCCTATGTCCGTGACAGCATCGAACGCTGCCGCAGCGCCGGACTGTCGCCCAAGGAAGTGCTGCAGGCGTGGTTTGCCTATGGCGAGGATGCGGAGGTGCTGGAAGCCGGGGAAAATGGCTGGCGTTCAGCCAACGAACTGGATGATTTCGCCGCCCATCGCGCATCGGAAATGGAACGCGACTGGCGTGCGCTCGACCCGCGCCGTTCAGATGACGAGGACGAGGTGGAGTAACCCCATCCGGACCGGCGTCGGATGACGCATCTGGTGGCTGGTTTTTCTGGCGCGATCACCGCATAAAGGGCGCATGAAACTCCGTTTTGCGCCCAGTCCGACCGGACTGATCCATGTTGGCAACGCCCGGCAGGCGATCGCCAACGCCCTGTATGCCCGCCATTATGGCGGCCGGTTCCTTCTGCGTATCGACGATACGGACGTGGCCCGTTCAAAGGAGGAATACGTCACGGCATTGCAGGCGGACCTGCAATGGCTGGGCATCGAATGGGATGAATTCGTGCGCCAGTCGGACCGGCTGGACCGCTACGCCCTGGCGATCGAACACCTCAGGTCCACCGGCCGGCTGTATCCGTGTTTCGAGAGCGAGCAGGAGCTTGCCTCCAAGCGCGAGGCGCGGATTCGCGCGCGCAAGCCGCCGATCTATGACCGCGCCATGCTGAAACTGACGCCGCAGCAGCGCGCGCAGGCCGAGGCCAATGGCAAGGTGCCTTACTGGCGTTTCCGCCTGTCGGACCGCACGGTGCGCTGGGACGACATGGTCATGGGCGAAAGCCGGGTCAAGCTGACGGCGATTTCCGATCCGGTGCTGGTCCGCGCCGACGGGACGGTGCTGTATACGCTGGCCTCCGTCGTTGATGATATCGAAACCGGCATCACCCACGTCGTGCGTGGCGAGGACCACCTGACCAATACCGGCGTGCAGATCGACATCGCCACGGCGCTGGGCGCGGCACCGGATCGTTTCCGATTCGCGCATCTGCCGCTCCTGCTTGATGAAGGGGGTGGCAAGCTGTCGAAGCGTTTCGATGGGCTGTCGCTGCGCTCCCTGCGGCAGGACGGGATCGAACCGACCGCCATTGTCTCCTACCTCGCGCGGCTGGGCAGCGCGGACGACCCCGAGCCCATGTCCTTTGCCGAACAGGCGGCTGCTTACGATCTGTCGCGTGTCTCGCGCTCCGCCGCGCGGTTCGACATGCGCCAGCTGCTGGGCCTGAACCGCCGCATCATGCACACCATGCCGTTCGAGGAGGTGCGTCCGCGCCTGCCCGAGGGCGCGACGGAGGCCTTCTGGCTGGCGGTGCGCGGCAACGTGGACATGATTGGCGAGCTGCGTCACTGGTGGGACGTGGTGGCCGGGTCCATTGTCCCCCCCGTCATGGAGGCGCAGGACCGTGACTACCTGCTCAGGGCCGTGGACCTGCTGCCTGCGGAGCCGTGGAATGCCGAGACGTGGAAATCATGGACCACCGCCCTGAAGGAGGCGACGGGACGCACGGGCAGGGCCCTGTTCCATCCCCTGCGCCTTGCCCTGACGGGCGAGGAAAAGGGGCCGGAGATGCGCGATCTGCTGCCGCTGATGAGATATGACCGCGTGGCCGGGCGCCTGCGGATCGCGGCGCGATAGAAGGAGGAGGGGACGGCTGTCCCCTTTTTCCCGATCGGGCATTGCCCATTGGATGCCATCAGGGGAAAGTTTCTGGTGAAGCCTCTTGCAAAAAGCTTCGTAAGGACGCCGCCTTTTTGAAAAAGGCGGCGTCCAAAAACTTTCATTTCTTTTCAATAAGTTATTTCGAAACAGCCATTACTGCTGCCGTGCCTTGCGCCCGCGCGCCAGTTCGGTCACCACGCCGTGGAGCGTGCGCAGTTCCTGTTCCGTCACCTCGCCCCGCAGGAAGAAATGGCGCAGGTTGCGCACCATGCCGGGGCGCTTCTGCTCGTTACGCAGGAAACCGCATTCATCAAGGTCGCCGATCAGGTGACGCATGAAATTGTCCAGCTCCCCCTTGGTCGCGACATGGGTTTCGTTGGTCATCAGGGTGCGCGGCGGGGTCGTATCCTCGGTCATCCACCATTCATAGGCCATGATCATCACGGCCTGCGCCAGGTTGAGCGACATGAACGCGGGATTGAGGGGATAGCGGATCAGCGCGTCGGCGCGGGCCATGTCCTCGTTATCCAGTCCCGCGCGTTCCGGCCCGAACAGCAGGCCGGTGCGCAGTCCCCGTTGCGATATGGCACGCAGTTCGGCCGCCCCGCCCCGCGCGGTCATAACCGGCTTGACGATATGGCGCGGACGCGGGCAGGTGGCAAAGACATGATGGAGGTCGGCCACCGCGTCATCGACCGTTTCATGCACGGTTGCGGATTCAAGGATGCGGTCCGCCCCGGATGCCGCCCGCCATGCCCGTTCCTGCGGCCAGCCGTCGCGCGGCGCGACAAGGCGCATGTGAAACAGGCCGCCATTGGCCATCGCGCGCGCGGTGGTGCCGATATTTTCGGCCATCTGCGGGCGGACAAGAATGACAACCGGACTGTTGCCGATGGGGCCGATATCCGCCCCGCCATCACGTCCGGTCATGCCTTCCTCCACGTCGTGCCACCCGGTCCATCCTCCAGCACGATGCCCTGTTGGGCCAGTTCCTCGCGGATGGCGTCGGCGCGGGCGAAATCACGCGCCCTGCGTGCCGCCAGCCGTTCATCGATCAGGGTCTGTATCTCTTTTTCATCCACGTTCGCATCGCTGCGGAACCATGCGTCGGGCGTGCTGCCCAGCAGCCCGATCAGCCGGCCGGAGGCACGCAGTTCCCGCGCGGCCTGCACGTCCCCCGCCAGCGCCCGATCGGCCATCGCATGCATTTCCGCCAGCGCGCGGGGGGTATTGAGATCGTCGCACAATGCCTGAACGAAGCCCTCGGGCGGGGGCGTGTCCGCCGCATCGTCATCGGGCAGCGTCTCCAGCGCACGATAGAACCGGTCCAGCGTCTGGCGCGCGTCATCCAGCCCGTCGCGCGTGAAGTTCAGAACTGAGCGGTACTGCGCGCGCAGCAGCAGAAGGCGCAGCGCCTCTGCCGGGGTGTCGCGCAGCACGTCGCGCACGGTCAGGAAGTTGCCGAGGGACTTCGACATCTTCTCCCCATCCACCAGCAGCATCGCGTTATGCACCCAGTGGTTGGCGAAACGCCCGTGCGGATGGCAGCACATGCTCTGCGCGCGTTCATTTTCATGATGGGGGAACAGCAGGTCCGACCCGCCGCCATGGATGTCGAAGCTTTCACCAAGGTAGTGATACGACATGGCCGAACATTCGATGTGCCAGCCCGGACGCCCCCGGCCCCACGGGCTGTCCCATCCCGGCGTCTCCGCGTCGGAGGGCTTCCACAGTACGAAATCGCCCGGCGCGCGCTTGTAATCCGCGACCTCCACCCGTGCGCCCGCCATCAGTTCGTCCGCGCTGCGGCCCGACAGTTCGCCATAATCGGGATAATCCGCGACCGAGAACAGGACATGGCCCCCCGCCTCATACGCGTGGCCATTGTCGATCAGTTCGCGGATCATCCGCTGCATCTGCTCGATATGGTGGGTGGCGCGGGGTTCGATGTCGGGCGGCAGGATGGCGACGGCGGCAAGGTCTTCGTGAAAATCACGGATGGTCCGCGCCGTCAGGGCCGAAATCGGTTCGTTGTTTTCGCGCGCGCGGGCGTTGATCTTGTCATCCACGTCCGTGATGTTGCGGACATAGGTGACGCGCGGATACAGGTGGCGCAGCAGGCGCACCAGCACGTCCGCCGTGACCATCGCGCGCAGGTTGCCGATATGCGCAAGGTCATAGACGGTTGGCCCGCAGTAATAGACGCGGACATTTTCAGGGTCGAGCGGCGTGAACGCAACCGTCTTGCGGCTTTTGCTGTCATGCAGGCTCAGGCGGGGCATTGTGTCGGACATGATGCGCCTAGATGCGCCAGATACAGGGCCTGACGCAATACTCCTTGTGGTGCGAAAAAAGGGCGGTGGTGCGCGGCGTCAGCCGATTTCCTGTCCGATCTGCTTGATGTCATGGAAGGAGAGTTCGGGCTGTCCTTCCGCCGTGCGCCGCATCATGAACGCGGAGGAGGCAAGAAAGACCGGATCGCCATCGATATCATCGGCCATGGCGCTGCGGTTGACGCTGCAGAACGTCTCCAGCCGGTCGCGCGGGCCGGTGACCCAGCGGGCAAGGTTGTAGGGCGTCGATTCGAAGCCGATCGACACGCCGTATTCCCCCTTCAGCCGGGATTGCAGCACATCCAGCTGCAGCGTGCCGACCACGCCGACGATCGGGGGGGAGCCGTCCTGCGGGCGGAACAGCTGCACCACGCCTTCCTCGGCCAGTTCGGTCAGGGCCTGACGCAGCTTCTTGGCCTTCATCGCGTCATCAAGGCGCACGCGGCGCAGGATTTCAGGCGCGAAATAGGGCACGCCGGTAAAGCGCAGGTCCTCGCCCTCCGTCAGGGTATCGCCAATGCGCAGGGTGCCGTGGTTGGGAATGCCCACCACGTCGCCGGCAAAGGCTTCTTCGGCCAGCTGCCGGTCGCGCGCGAAGAAGAACTGCGGCGTGTGCAGGGCGAACTGCTTGCCGATGCGCACATGCTTGAGGCGCATGCCGCGCTGCAGCTTGCCCGAGCAGATTCGCGCGAACGCCATGCGGTCGCGGTGATTGGGGTCCATGTTCGCCTGGATCTTGAACACCAGCGCGGTCATCGCCTCCTCGTCCGCGTGGACGCTGCGGGTTTCGGTCGCCTGGTCGCGCGGCGGCGGCCCGAACGACGCCAGCGCGTCCAGCAGGTCGGTCACGCCGATTTCCTTCATCGCGCTGCCAAAGAACACGGGGGTAAGGTGGCCCGCGTTGAAGCTTTCGCGGTCGAATTCCGGCAGCGCCGCCTGCGCCAGTTCCAGCTCTTCAGCCAGCTGGATCATGCGCGGGTCCGACTGTTCCAGCTTTTCGGTCGTGTGCAGTTCGCGGCGGTACAGGTCATAGGTGCCGACGAACTTCCCCGCCCGTCCCACCGGCCATGTCGCGGGCGAGGTATCGAGCGCCAGCGAGGACGAGATTTCGTCAAGCAGCGCGAACGGGTCCTGTGCCTCGCGGTCCATCTTGTTGATGAAGGTGACGATGGGAATATCGCGCAGGCGGCAGATCTCGAACAGCTTGCGCGTCCGTGCCTCGATCCCCTTGGCCGCGTCGATCACCATCACCGCCGCGTCCACCGCCGTCAGCGTGCGGTAGGTGTCTTCGGAGAAGTCTTCATGGCCCGGCGTGTCGAGCAGGTTGAAGATGCAGTCGCCATATTCGAACGTCATGACCGAGGTCACGACCGAAATGCCGCGATCACGTTCGATCCCCATCCAGTCCGAACGCGTGCGCCGCCGTTCGCCCTTGGCCCGCACGTTGCCCGCCATCTGGATCGCGCCACCCGCGCGCAGGATGCGTTCGGTCAGCGTGGTCTTGCCCGCGTCGGGGTGGGAGATGATGGCGAATGTCCGCCGCCGTGCGATCTCGTGCGCGATGGTGCCGGGCGCGGCGGGCGTGGTGGCGTCGGACGTGGTGTCGGGGGCGGCGGCGTTCATGTGCATATACCTTCGTGCGTCGCGCCATGCGACGGCACGACAGGGGCGCGCGCCGCAGGGGCGCGCACGGCAGGCCACAGGATACCGGGGCAGGGCATGGCGGGCCAGCATGTCGTGGGCCACGAAACGGGACCCCACAAACACGTACGCCGGACGTGGAGGCAATGCCCCACGCCCGGCGCCATGACAGCCCGGTTCCGGGTGTGGATCAGCGAGAGTAGAATTCGATGACCAGGTTCGGTTCCATCTGGACCGGATACGGAACGTCCGACAGCTTCGCCGTGCGGAGGAAGGTGCCCTTCATCTGGCGATGGTCGACTTCCATGTATTCCGGCACGTCGCGTTCGCCGCTCTGCGCCGCGTCGAGCACGATCGCCAGCTGCTTGGACTTTTCGCGCACTTCGATCACGTCGCCATCACGTACCAGATAGGACGGGATGTTGACCTTGCGGCCGTTGACCATGACGTGGCCGTGGCTGATGAACTGACGCGCGGCGAAGGGGGTGATCGCGAATTTCATGCGATAAACCACCGCGTCCAGGCGGCGTTCCAGCAGGTCGATCAGGTTTTCGGAGGTATCGCCCTTGCGACGGACGGCTTCGTCGTAATACTTGCGGAACTGCTTTTCGCCGATGTTGCCGTAATAGCCCTTGAGCTTCTGCTTCGCCATCAGCTGGATGGAGAAGTCCGACGGCTTCTGCTTGCGGCGCTGGCCATGCTGGCCGGGGCCGTATTCGCGCTTGTTGACCGGGGACTTAGCACGGCCCCACAGGTTGACGCCAAGGCGGCGGTTGATCTTGTACTTGCTCTCAAGGCGCTTGCTCATTGCGCGCTCTCTTTCTTCGTCTGCATGGCGTGGCGTCTGGCATGGGCCATGAACACCGCGTCATGGTGTGGCACCGGTAGGTCCTGTTCCCCATGAACAGGACGGGCGCGTCCCGCATTAACCGGCGCCGGGGGAGCAATCACCCCTTCATCACATGGCGCCAGCCGGTCCGTCCGCGTTCCCGGCAGTCGGGCGCGTATAGGGGTACGGGATGTCAATGTCAATTCCCGTGCGGCCCTGTCCCGTCAAAACCCGGTATCGCCTTGTGGGGTTGCCTGTTATGTTTCAGCTTTCCTGCACCCGCGTGGGCGCAGCATCCGCATGATGCGTACAGCAAGTTGAAGGATTTTCACGATGGACACGCCATTTACGCAGCGCTGGGGCCTGTTTGCCGGTCTGGGCGTGGTGCTGGTTCTGCTGGGATTCGTGGCGTGGGTCGATGCCATCACGGTCACGATGGCCAGCACGATCCTGCTGGGCCTGCTGCTGTTCCTTGGCGGCACGGTGCAGCTTGTGCATGCCTTTGTCGTGCGGGGATGGGGCGGACGGCTGATGTCGATCCTTGGCGGTGCGCTCTATATCCTTGGCGGCACGCTGATGATGGAGGAACCGGCCACCGGCTCCATGGTCATCACCATCTTCCTGTCGGCCTGTCTTGTCGTCTCGGGCATCGGGCGCATCATCATGGCGATCCAGCAGCGCGGGCTGAGCGGATGGTGGATGATCCTGATGGGTGGTTTCATCAGCCTTCTGGTTGGTGTGGTCCTGTACATCACATTGCCCTGGTCGGGACTGTGGCTGATCGGGACGTTCATCGCGGTGGAACTGATCGCGGCGGGGATCGGCTGGATCCAGTTCGGGCTGGCCCTGCGTCAGGCCGTGTATCTGCCGCCCGGCAGGGATCTGTAGGCAATGCCGGATTTCCGGGCCGGGGCGATGATCATCGACGCATGATCATCGCCCCGGCAAGCGGTTCAGGCCCCGTCGGCCATCTGCCGGACGGGGCTTTTTTTATGGGCACCCTGAAGGGTCGGTCCCGTGCCACGGGCCGCCAGTGGAAGGTGGGGCTTACCCGTTTCCGCCGGGGGCCGATTGCGTATCGGGTGGCAGATTGAGCATCTTGCGCAGGTTGGCCGCCGTGGTCGCGGCCTCGAACGCCGCGCCGCCGGGCTGGAATTCCCCCGCGAGGGCAAGGGGGCCGACGATCACCGGGTCAAGGCCCGCATCCCATACCAGCCCCTGCGCCACCTGAAGCGCCGCGCGGGAATCCCCCGCCAGCGGGATGCCCAGACGCGGTGGCTTGCGCCATGCCTGCGCGGCAATGGTGCTCATATCCTCGGAATTGAGGCCACGGACCACCGCGCTGTCGGGGAACAGGTCGCGCGTGGTGATGCCCGCCCCCTGTTTCATCGCCAGTCGCGCGATGTTCCCGTCGCGCCATGAATAGGGATTGGTGGCATCGAGTATGATCTTGTCCGCGACATAGCCGCCCAGCGCATGCGCCAGCTGTGGCAGCGCGCCATAGGGCACGGCCAGTACGATGACATCGCCAAACTTGGCGGCTTCCGGCGGGGTTCCGGCCCGCGCCAGCGGAAACATCTCCCGCGCCAGACGCCTGGGGCCCGCCATGTCGCGGGCGGAAAACATGATCTGGTGCCCCGCATGTGTCCATAACCGGCCCAGCGTTTCGCCCACATGGCCCGACCCGATCATCCCGATGCGCAGCGGCGCGGTGGCGCGGGCGCTGCGGGGACGGATCGCGCGGGACAGCAGGGCAGCCGTCCCGATGAACGTTCCAAGGGCCATGCGGCGGGTCAGCGGACGAAAAGACATCGGGGCTCGGTACCTGATCCTGTTATTATGGGGACGCAGGCCATAGGCAACGGCCTGACAGGGCGATGCGCCCGGATGTGTGGCAGGGAGTATGCGATGCTCCCGGCTGCTTTGAAATGAAAAAAATCATGCCTCCCCGGACGGGGGATACGGTTGGTGCTTTGACGGTGGTGGGATATATTGCATCACGTCATTTGGTGATTCATGCTCGCAGGAGAGACGCAGATGCCCGACGCCGACAGTCATGCGGATCATCCCCTGTCCGCTCATCCCCAGTCCGTTGCCGCCGATATCGCACAGGGACAGGCGGCCTCGACGGATGTTCCCGACCCCGGTCCCGTTCCGGGTGCCCAGCCACTGGCCCCGGAAACGCGCGATGCCGCGGGCGACGCCGCTGACGCCGTGGCGATGACGACAGGCGCGACGGCAGGGGCCGGGGTTGCCACCGCGCCGGAACTCATGCCGATCAAGGAACTGCTGCAGCTGATGGGCGCGATCATCTTCGTGATGGTTCTTCTGGCGATCGGATGGGCCGCCGCCCACGCATCCGGCATCTGGCCTGAATAAGCCGGACCGCAACGGGAAAAACAGGTCTTTCCCCTTGGCGGGTTTTCCGTAACCGGGATGGTGGATCAATTAATATACTGAAATCATAAAAGTTTTTGGTGAAGCTTTTTGTAAAAAGCTTCGAAAGACGTTGCCATTTCGAAAAAAAGGCGACACCCAGAAACTTCTACTGTTTTCAAACTGTCTTTCACGCTGACGACGTTTCCCCGAGCAGGGCTTCCAGCGCCGTGAAGTCCTCGGGCGGGAGCGGACGCGCCACCGCGACGTTCCCGCTGACCTGATGTGGGCTGGTCGCGCCGGCGATGACGGAGCCGACGATATCGTGCGACAGCAGCCAGCCGAAGGCGAGTTCGGTCAGGCCCAGCCCACGCTCTTTCGCGAAATGCTCCAGCTTCTGCAGCAATGCCCAGTTGTCATCCGTCAGGTAACATTCACGCAGGTAGGTCCATGCCGCCAGCCGGCTGCCGGCGGGCGGCGGGACGTCGCGACGGTATTTTCCCGTCAGGATGCCGCTTGCCAATGGGAAATAGGGGAGCAGCCCCAGCCCGAAATGCCGCATCGCCGGAATCAGGTCGCGGCGGATGCCCCGTGCCAGAAGGGAGAGTTCGTCCTGACAGCTGATGAAACCGCTGACGCCTGCCGCGCGTGCCGTGTGCTGCGCATCGGCGACCTGCCAGGCGGGCAGGTTGGAACAGCCCGCGTAAAGGATTTTTCCCGCGCGGACCAGATCGTCCAGCGCGCGCAGCGTCTCTTCGATCGGGGTGTCGGGATCGGGGGTGTGGAGTTGGTACAGGTCAATGTAATCCGTACGCAGGCGGCGCAGGCTGTCCTCCACCGCGCGGCGGATATACTGGCGTGACGCACCCTGCAGCCGGCCATCGGGGTCCATCCGCATGCCGAATTTCGTCGCCAGCACGATATCACGGCGACGCGGGCCAAGGATCGTGCCCAGAGCCTCTTCCGATGCACCGGCATAAGCATCGCGACGGCCATAGACATCGGCGACATCAAACAGGGTGATCCCGCAATCCAGCGCCTGATGCACCACTGCGCGGGAGGTTTCGAGGTCGATGCGTCCGCCCAGATTGTTGCAGCCCAGCCCGATGGCTGAAACCCGCAGGCCGGATCGGCCCAGATGACGCATCTGCATACAATGTCCCTTTCATGAAACGATGCCAGCCAAGACGATGCCAGCCAAAAACGCTGTCTGCCACCGGGTTATGGCATGTTCAGCCCGATGGAAACCGGGCAGTGATCCGACAGGCGCGACTGCAGGTCAGGATCGCCTTCCTGATAAAGCATGACGCGCAGGCTGTCGGGATGCAGCCATTGTCGCGCCTGGTCGCCCAGAAGGATATGGTCGATGAAATATTCGCCACCCCAGCAGGGACTTGCCACCCCCACGGTCGGCACCGTCAACGGACCATTACCCGCCAGCATGCCCAGCATGGGATCGCCCGTGCCCAGCATGTGGTTGAAATCGCCCAGCACGGCGAATGGTTCGCCTTCGTCCTGTCGTTCCATGATCCAGTCGGTCAGGACGGCGACCTGCCGGTACAGCGTGCGGCAGGCCGGACGGCGGTCCCCGGCGGTGCCGTCGCGACATCCCGCCTTCAGGTGCACGACAAGCAGGCGCAGGCTGGCATGCCCGTCATCGATCGTGACATCCAGCCCGCCGCGCAGGTGGCGGGGGGCGTCGGGGGGATAGACATCCAGCGCGTCAAGGTCGGGATTGCGGGTTACATTCAGCCCGGCCCGCACGGCAAGGGCGGTTTTCTGTACCACATCGTCATGGGACATGAGGATGCGGTATCGTGGCGCGGGGAACAGGCGCGCCGCGAGTTCCGGCGTGTCGATTTCCTCCAGCGCCGCGATGTCGGGATGCAGGCGCGCGGCATAACGTGCCAGCCGGTCAATGTCGGCAATGTCGCGGGGATGCACGTCGCGGGGCAGGGAAGGGTCGCCCGCCCTGCGTTGCGTCAGCCAGTCGAGGTTCCACGTGGACAGGCGCAGCGTCGCGGCACCGGCGGGGGCAGGCCCTGTCATGCATCCCGCCAGCAACGCCGTAATCAGCAGGGATGGGAACGGACGCGGCAGGACGGTCATGCCCGACCTTACCGCGCCCGCCGCCATCGGGCAGCATGGAAATGACGGAAGGCAGGATCAGGCGGGCTGTGCCGCCTGCGTGTTTGCCTGCGCCGTGACGGCGCGCAGTTTCTCTATCGCGTCATGGACGCTGATGAAGTGCCGCGCCGCCTCGTCAAGGATCACGACCTCCCCGCTGGGAATGTCATAGAACCAGCCCTGCAGCGTAAGCGTATTGCGCGCCAGCCCCGCCGCGACGGCCGGATGCGTGCGCAGGTGCGAGATCTGGAGCAGGACATTCTGTTCCGCCAGGCTGCGGACCGAGGCCGGACCCGCGTCGGAGACTTCCAGCACGGCGCGCGCCGCCTCGGCATTGCGCAGCCATGTCGCCACGGTGGGCATCTTCGCCAGCTTTGACGGATCGGGATCCAGCAGTGCCTTCATCGCGCCGCAGTCCGAATGGCCGCAGACGATGATGTGCGAAACCTTGAGCGCGAGGACCGCGTATTCGATGGCCGACGAAACACCGCCCAGCATTTCGCCATAGGCAGGGACGATATTGCCGATGTTGCGCAGCACAAACAGCTCGCCCGGCTTCGTCTGGGTGATCAGGCCCGGATTCACGCGGCTGTCGGCGCAGGCGATGAACAGGGTGCCGGGGGATTGCTGGTCCGCGAGGCTGGCGAACAGCTCACGGTTCTTGGGGAAGACCTCGGTATTGAAACGTTCCACGCCATGCAGAAGGTCAATCAGGGTTTCGCGGGCATTCGTATCGGTCATGTCGGCACTCCTGTCACGTTATGTCCGGAACGGTAACACTCAATCATGAACGGGATCCTGATATGAAGTGTCTGTCTGTTTCCTAGACATTTTAATGTCCGAAGTAAATAAGCGTTCCATTGCGAAGTGATCTGGAAATACTATGTTAATGTAGTTAAAAAATGTTCATATGTCTGAAGGATTTTTTCAATAAAAACACATTCGTTTGGATGTATAGTATTTAATAATTCATCCGCTGGACAAAGCATGAAAAAGGCGGGGCCATGTGACCCCGCCTTTTTGCATTTTCCCCAACAGGCGTTGTGTCCCGTCAGTTTTCCAGCATTTTCGGCAGGGCCGCGCGGATCGCGTCCAGGGCCGCCTGCGCCTTGCCCACCTCCGGGCCGCCGGCCTGCGCCATGTCGCGACGTCCGCCGCCACCCTTGCCACCCATGACGGCACTCGCCAGCCGCACCAGCGCCACGGCGTCGACCTTTTCGGCCTGATCCGTGGTGACGGCGACGACAATGCTGCCCTTGCCATCGGCGGTGGAGACAAGCGCGACAACGCCGGAGCCGATTTCCTTGCGCAGGGAATCCGCCAGCGGCTTGAGCTCCTTGGGCGGCAGGTCACCCACATTGCGCCCGACGAAGCTGGTTCCGGCCACCTGCTCGACCTTGGGCGTGCCATCGCCACCTGCCGCCAGCTTGCGCTGCAGGTCGGAAAGCTGGCGTTCCATCACCTTGCGTTCCTCCAGCAGCACGGCAAGGCGCTCTGGCGCTTCGGCGGGGGTGACGCGCATCATCGCGGCCATCTGCACCAGACGCTGTTCCGTGGTGATGGCGGCTGTTTCAGCGGCCTTGCCCGTGACGGCCTCGATCCGGCGCACGCCTGCGGACACCCCGTTTTCTGAGGTGATGCGGAACAGGCCGATATCGCCGGTGCGGCGTACGTGCGTGCCGCCGCACAGTTCGATCGACCATGCCGGGCGTCCCTCCTCCGGCGCGCCCATGGACACGACGCGCACCTCGTCGCCGTATTTTTCCCCGAACAGGGCCATGGCGCCCTGCTCGATGGCTTCCTCGGGCGTCATGTGGCGGGTTGTGACCTCGCTGTTTTCACGGATGCGGGCATTCACCTCCGCCTCGATATCGGCCAGTTCCTCCGGCGTGATCGGGCGTGGCTGGCTGACGTCAAACCGCAGGCGGTCAGGGGCGTTCAGGCTGCCTTTCTGCGTGACATGCGCGCCAAGGCGACGACGCAGGGCCTCATGCAGCAGGTGGGTGGCGGAATGGTGCGCGCGGATCGCGCTGCGCCGTTCATGATCCACACGCGCGGTAACCGCATCGCCGGGATGGACCGTGCCCTTGATGACGGTGCCGGTATGCACCAGCAGGTCGCCAAGCTTCTTCTGGGTATCGGTGACGGCGATTTCGAGGCCGGCGGCGGTAATCGTGCCGGTATCGCCCACCTGTCCGCCGCTTTCGCCATAAAAAGGCGTCTGGTTCAGCAGGATCTGAACCTTTGTGCCGGGACCGGCCGATTCCACGCTGACGCCATCCACGATGACGGCCTGGACCTCGGCATCGGAGACCTCGGTCGTGTAGCCAAGGAATTCCGACGCGCCGAACCTGTCGCGTGCCTCGAACCAGATGGTTTCGGTGGCGCTGTCGCCCGATCCGCTCCATGCCGCGCGGGCGCGCTGGCGCTGGACGTTCATCGCTTCGTCAAAGCCCGCGACATCCACTGCGTGATTGCTGTTGCGCAGCGCATCCTGCGTCAGGTCCAGCGGGAAGCCGAACGTGTCATACAGCTTGAACGCCACCGCGCCGGGCAGGGGCGCGCCCTCGGCCAGGTGTGCCGTCTCGTCCTCCAGCAGGGCGAGGCCGCGCTCCAGCATCGCCTTGAAGCGTTCTTCCTCGCCACGCATCGTCTCCTCGATCAGGGCGCGGGCCTGCACCAGTTCGGGATAGGCGCCGCCCATCTGGCGGATCAGCGCGGGAACCAGCTTGTAGAAGGTGGGTTCTGTCGTGCCCATCATGTGCAGGTGGCGCATGGCGCGGCGCATGATGCGGCGCAGGACATAGCCGCGCCCTTCCTTGGACGGCAGGACGCCATCGGCGATCAGGAAGGAGGTGGAGCGCAGATGGTCCGCCACGACGCGATGGCTGGCGTTGAACGGGCCGTCCGGGTCCTGTCCCGTGACCTCGGCGGAGGCAAGGATCAGCGCGCGGAACGTGTCGATGTCGTAATTGTCGCGCTTGCCCTGCAGGATTGCGGCAAAGCGTTCTAGTCCCAGCCCGGTATCGATCGACGGACGGGGCAGGGGGGAGCGCACGCCCGGCGGGTTTTCGAAATACTGCATGAACACGAGGTTCCAGATCTCGGTAAACCGGTCGCCATCCTCATCGGCCGAGCCGGGAGGGCCGCCCGCGACCTCGGGGCCATGGTCGTAGAAGATCTCGGAACACGGTCCGCAGGGTCCGGTATCGCCCATGCGCCAGAAATTGTCCGTGGTGGGAATCCGGATGATCCGGCTGTCGGGCAGGCCCGCGATCTTGCGCCACAGGGCGGCGGCTTCCTCGTCCTCGGAATAGACGGTGGTCAGCAGCCGGTCCTTGGGCAGGCCGAACGTGCCGGTCACCAGTTTCCATGCCAGTTCGATGGCTTCGGCCTTGAAATAATCACCGAAGGAGAAATTTCCCATCATTTCGAAGAATGTATGGTGCCGCGCAGTATAGCCGACATTGTCGAGGTCGTTATGCTTTCCGCCGGCGCGCACGACTTTCTGTGCCGTGGTCGCGCGGGAATAGGGACGCGTTTCCTGACCGGTAAAGACATTCTTGAACTGGACCATGCCCGCATTGGTGAACAGCAACGTCGGATCGTTGTTGGGAACCAGTGACGAGGATGGAACGATCTGGTGTCCGTTCGCGGCGAAATAGTCCAGAAATGTGGCGCGAATGTCATTTGTTGTTGGCATGGCGGAAAACAGACGATCCTGTGGTGAAAGAAATGGCGATCTCGGTTCCCTTCACCTAGCGCAGGCGGAACGTCACAGGAAGGGTACACATGATCCGGTCCGTCACATGATGTCGTGTGGCGGAATCGTCAACACTATGTAGCCCTGTACGAAGATAAGGAAAATGGACATGGCATGGCATGCACAACGCGACTGGCCCATTCTGGAATGGGGACTGGCGGGACGGTTGCGCCGTGACTGCATGGAGGAATGGACGCGCTTCATCCATCATCCCTTTGTAAAGGGACTGGCGAACGGAACATTGCCGCAGGAAGTATTCCAGCGTTTCCTGATCCAGGATTACCTGTACCTGATCCAGTACACCCGTGCCTGCGCGCTGTCGGTCCATAAATCGACGACGGTGGCGGACATGCGCGAGGCGGCGGCCCTTGTCTCGGGCATCCTTGATACGGAGCTTCCCCTGCATGTCGGATACTGCAAGGGATGGGGCATTGACGAGGACATGTTGCGCAAGGCCCCGGAATCGCTGCAACTGCTGGCCTATAGCCGTTTCATCCTTGACCGGGCGCAGACCGGGGACCTGCTCGACCTGCTGACGACGCTGGCGCCGTGCATGATCGGATATGGCGAAATCGGCGCGCGCCTGCATGCCGCCCCCGCGACCCGACGGGAGGGCAACCCCTACTGGTCATGGATCGCACTGTATGGCGGTGATGAATTCACCACCCTGGTGGAAGATGGAATCCGCAGGCTTGACAGGATCGGGCAGCAATATGGGGCCGATGCCCGCTATCCCATGCTGAAGGAGGAGTTCAGCACCGCAACACGGCTGGAAGCGGCGTTCTGGGACGCCGGGAGTGAATTCCCGCTTTCGTAACGGCCAAGAAAAAAGGGAGTGCCGAGGCACTCCCTTTTCGTGACGTCACCGTGAG